>CAWEPX010000027.1:0-557040 GCA_963811025.1 uncultured delta proteobacterium | reverse complement strand
CACTGGCGGCAGAGGCGATGAAGCGCCATGAATGAACTGGCACCATTGTCGCCCCGTCTCGCCGAAATTCCTAAGCGGGCACGCAATCATCTAAAGGAGCACTGAAACATGAAGACCAACACTTTTTCCGCGAACTGGTGCACAAGATTGACGCGTACTGGCGCGCCGCCAACTACTCGTCGGTCGGGCAGATCTATCTGTTGGACAACCCGCTGCTCAAGCGACCGTTGACGCTGGCGGATCTGCAAAGGGCTGAGATTTCTGGGTATCGAACTCGAAGAAAAGCATAATGCGGCGAATGAGTACATAATCTATGACAAGTTCAACGGAGCTCATTCAGACTATGAGGAATTCGGCAGAAATGCTTCCCAAAACCTTCTATGCGCTTGTTTGGCTTATGTTTTAATCCATGCGCTTTGTAAAATGATGAAAGGTGAACATACGATGAGTTATTACTTCAGCAAAATAGTAAACGCTTCTTTCGATGAGGCCGTAGCAAATATAACATGGTGTTAAGGAGAATATCGCTGTGAAAACGATGAAAGTCGTCATCACCCTCTCCCCGCGGGACTACGACGCGGTCCTGTTCGATCTCGACGGGGTGCTGACCAAGACGGCGAGCGTGCATGCCGCGGCCTGGAAAAAGCTGTTCGACGGTTTTCTCGAGCAGCGCGCCACCCAGGCCGGCGAGCCGTTCGTCCCCTTCGATATCGACACCGACTACCCGCGCTACGTCGACGGCAAGCCGCGTTACGACGGCGTGGCGGCCTTCCTCGAGTCGCGCGGGATCGAATTGCCGTTGGGCGCACCCGAAGACGGCCCCGACGCGCAAAGCGTGCACGCGCTGGGCAATCTGAAGGACCGGTATTTCCTGCAACACCTGGAGCAGCACGGCGTCGAGCCCTATGAAGCGTCGATCGCGCTGGTGCGCAAACTCCGGGCAGCAGGAGATCAAGACCGCCGTCGTGTCCTCCAGCAACAACTGCGCGGCGGTGCTCGAGGCAGCGGGTATCGCGCAACTGTTCGACGCGCGAGTGGACGGGACGGACGTCACCCGCCTCGAGCTCAAGGGCAAGCCGGCGCCGGATGCTTTTCTGGAGGCGGCACGGCGCCTCGGGGTCAGAGCCTTCGCGCGCCGTCGTCGTGGAGGACGCGATCGCCGGCGTCGAGGCCGGGCGCGCCGGCCGATTCGGCTGCGTCATCGGCGTCGATCGCAGCGGGCACGCGCAGGCGCTGCGCGATGCCGGGCGCCGATGTCGTGGTGACCGATCTGGCGCAAGTCCGAGGTGGCGGTGGAACCGCCTTCCGCGTGGTCGCTGGTGTTCGAGGGCTTCGACCCGGCGCAAGAGGGTATCCGCGAAGCCTTGTGCACCCTGGGGAATGGCTATTTCGCGACGCGCGGCGCCGCCGCCGGGGCGGTGGCGGATGACATTCACTATCCGGGGACCTACCTCGCCGGCGGCTACAATCGGTTGCGCACCGACATCGCCGGCCGCGTGGTCGAGAACGAGGATCTCGTGAATTTCCCCAACTGGCTCGCGCTCGAGTTTCGCATCGCCGAGCAGGACTGGTTCGATGCGCGAACCGTCAAGCTCCTGTCGTACCGCCAGGAGCTCGATCTGCGGCGCGGCATGCTGTTGCGGAGCATCACGCTTCGAGGACGGCCAGGGGCGGCGCAGTACGCTCAAGGAGCGACGCCTGGTTTCGATGGGCGACATGCATCTGGGCGCGCTGGAACTGACGCTGACCGCCGACAACTGGTCGGCAAGCGTCACGGTCCGTTCGGCGATCGACGGGCGCGTCGTCAACGCGGGCGCGAAGCTGTACCGCAAGTTCAACAACAAGCACCTGGAGCCGCTGGCCGGCGAGGTCGTCGGCGAGGACGGCGTGTACCTGCTGGTGCGCACCTGCCAGTCGAATATTCATGTCGCGCAGGCGGCGCGAACGCGAGCGTTCCTCGACGGACAGCCGCTCGAGGTGTCGGCGCCGGGTCATCGAGGAACCGGGATACATCGGGCAGGAGCTCAAAGTCGACGTCCAGCAAGGCGAGACGCTGGTGCTGGAGAAGCTGGCCTCTTTCTATACCTCGCGCGATCACGCCATTTCGGAGTGCGGGCTGGAGGCGCGCAAGGCGATCGCGCGCGCGGGTCGCTTCGAAGCCGTGATGGCGGACCATGTTCTTGCCTGGAAGCACCTGTGGCGCCGCTTCGACGTGCATATCCAGCCGGCCGATCCCGGGTTCAAGTTGAACGTCCCGATGCTGCTTCGGCTGAACATGTTTCACCTGCTGCAGGCCGTATCGCCCAACTCCATCGGTCTCGATATCGGCGTGCCCGCGCGGGGCTGGACCGGGGAGGCGTATCAGGGCCATGTCTTCTGGGACGAGCTGTTCATCTTCCCGTTCTTCAATTATCGCATGCCCGAAATCACCCGCATCGCTTCTGATGTACCGCTACCGGCGGCTGGGCGAGGCGCGCGCCGCCGCCGCGGCTGCCGGTTACAAGGGGGCGATGTTTCCCTGGCAGAGCGGAAGCGACGGCCAGGAGGAGACCCAGGCGCTCAACCTGAACCCGCGCTCGCAGCGCTGGGTGCCCGACAACTCCTACTTGCAGCGCCACGTCGGCAGCGCCATCGCCTATAACGTCTGGCAGTACTTCCAGGTCACCCACGACCTCGAGTTCCTGCATTCCTACGGCGCGGAGCTGATCCTCGATATCGCCCGCTTCTGGTCGAGCATCGCGAGCTTCGATGACGAGCGCGGGCGCTACGAGATCCGCGGCGTGATGGGCCCCGACGAGTTTCACGACGGCTATCCGGATTCGGCAACGCCCGGCCTCAACAACAACGCCTATACCAACATCATGGCCGTGTGGGTGCTGTGCCGGGCGCTGGAGGTGCTCGATCTGCTGTCCGACGTGCGTCGCGCCGAGCTCACGACGCGGCTTGGCTTGTCGGCGGAGGAGATCGCGCGCTGGGACGATATCAGTCGCAGGATGTATGTGCCGTTCCATGACGACGGGATCATCAGCCAGTTCGAGGGCTACGAAAATTGCGTGAGCTCGATTGGGAGGACTACCGGACCCGGTACGGCAATATTCAGCGTCTCGATCTCATCCTCGAGGCGGAGAACGACAGCGCCAACCGCTACAAGCTCTCGAAACAGGCCGACGTGCTGATGCTGTTCTACCTGTTTTCCGCCGAGGAACTCGGGGAACTGTTCGAGCGTCTGGGCTATCCGTTCGAATACGAGACCATTCCGCGCAACGTCGCCTATTATGCCAGCCGCTCGTCCCACGGCTCCACGCTGTCCCGCGTGGTGTACGCCTGGGTGCTGGCGCGTTCCGACCGGCCGCGCTCGATGGACTTCTTCGCGGAGGCGCTGCAGAGCGACGTGAGCGATATCCAGCAGGGCACCACCGCGGAAGGCATCCACCTCGGGGCCATGGCGGGAACGGTCGATCTGGTGCAGCGCGTATCGACGGGCATCGAGGTCAGAGGCGATGTTCTGCGGCTCAATCCGGAATTGCCGCAGGAGATGGAGCGCCTCGACATGCGCATCCGCTACCGCGGGCATTCACTCGATCTGCGGCTGACGCGCGACTCGCTCACGGTTCGCGGGCGTGATGGTGCGGCCGCGCCGATTTCCTTGTGCGTCGACGGCAAGGTCTGCGAATTCGTCAGCGGTACTACCCGTGTGTTTCGATTGAACGACGACGTCCGATTGATGAGTCGGAAGAAAACGATCCCACAGGATCGCCAAGACGGTTTGCCGCGTTCTCGGCCCTGACTGAAAAAAGGAGAATAGAACCATGAAGACACAAACCCTTTCCCCGGAACTGCTTCACAAGATGGATGCCTACTGGCGCGCCGCCAACTATCTGTCGGTCGGGCAGATTTATCTTTACGACAACCCGCTGCTGAAGCGGCCGCTGAAGCTCGCGGATGTGAAGCACATGCTGCTGGGACACTGGGGCACGACCCCGGGGCAGAACTTCATTTACGTGCACTTGAACCGGGTCATCAATAAATACGACCTCGACATGATTTACGTTTCCGGCCCCGGGCACGGCGGCCCGGCTGTCGTCGGCAACACCTATCTCGAGGGCACGTACAGCGAGATCTATCCCAATATCAGCCAGGACGAGGCCGGACTTCAGAAGCTCTTCAAGCAGTTCTCGTTTCCCGGCGGCATTCCCAGCCACGCATCGCCGGAGTGCCCGGGCTCGATCCACGAGGGCGGCGAGCTGGGCTATTCGCTCAGCCATTCGTTCGGGGCGGTGTTCGACAATCCCGACCTCATCGTCGCCTGCGTTGTCGGCGATGGCGAGGCGGAAACCGGGCCGCTGGCGACATCGTGGCAGTCCAATAAATTTCTCAATCCCGTCACCGACGGCGCCGTGCTGCCCATCCTGCACCTCAACGGCTACAAGATCGCCAACCCGACTGTCCTCGCGCGCATCGAGCCGGAGGAACTGGACCAGTTCCTGCGCGGCAACGGCTGGACGCCGTATTACGTCGAGGGACATGAGCCGGCGCTGATGCACGAAGCCATGGCCGCGACGCTGGATCAGGCGGTGGAGGAGATCAAACGCATTCAGCACGAAGCCCGCGTCAACGGCAACACCATGCGCCCGCGCTGGCCGATGATCGTCCTCAAATCCCCGAAAGGCTGGACGGGGCCGAAATGGGTGGACGGCCTGCAAATTGAAGGCACGTTCCGCGCGCATCAGGTGCCGCTCTCCGATCCGGCCACGCATCCCGAACACCTCAAGCTGCTGGAAGACTGGTTGCGCAGCTACCGGCCGGAGGAACTCTTCGACGAGCAGGGCCGCCTGAAACCGGAACTGGCCGAACTGGCGCCCAAGGGCGACCGACGCATGGGCGCGAATCCCCACGCCAACGGCGGCATGCTGCTCCGCGACCTGGTCATGCCGGACTTTCGGAACTACGCGGTGAATGTGCCGGCACCAGGATCCGTTCAGGCTGCCGACACGCACGAACTCGGCGTGTTCCTGCGCGATGTGGCGAAGCTCAATCGGGAGCAGCGCAATTTCCGAATCTTCGGCCCCGACGAAACGCTTTCCAATCGCCTGACCGCCGTGTTTGAGGTGACCAACAGGCAATGGGACGCCCGGGTGCAGGACAACGACGAGTTCCTCGCCCTGGACGGCCGCGTCATGGAGATGTTGAGCGAGCATCAGTGCGAGGGCTGGCTCGAAGGCTACCTGCTTACCGGGCGTCATGGACTTTTCAACTGCTACGAGGCGTTCATCCACATCATCGACTCGATGTTTAACCAGCACGCCAAGTGGCTGAAAGTCACCGCGGATTTGCCGTGGCGGCGCAAGATCGCCTCGCTGAATTATCTGCTCGCCTCGCATGTCTGGCAGCAAATGCACAACGGTTTTACCCATCAGGATCCCGGGTTCATCGATCACGTCGTGAACAAGAAAGCCTCCGTCGTGCGCGTCTATCTGCCGCCGGATACCAACTGCCTGCTCTCGGTCTGGGATCATTGTTTGCGCAGCCGCCACTACGTCAACGTCGTGATCGCGGGCAAGTATCAAGCGCCCCAGTGGCTGACCATGGACGCCGCCGTCAAGCACTGCACCGAGGGCATCGGCGTCTGGCAGTGGGCCAGCAGCGACGCTGGCACCGAACCCGATGTCGTCATGGCGTGCTGCGGCGACGTGCCCACGCTGGAGACGCTCGCCGCCGTCTCCATACTGCGAGAGCATCTGCCTGACCTGAAAGTTCGCGTCGTCAATGTCGTGGACCTGATGAAGCTGCAACCTCAGAGCGAACACCCGCACGGGTTGAGCGACGCGGCGTTCGACGCGCTGTTCAGCAAGGATAAACATGTCATCTTCGCCTTCCATGGCTACCCGTGGTTGATCCACCGGCTGACCTACCGCCGCACCAACCACGACAACATCCACGTCCGCGGCTACAAGGAAGAGGGCACCATCACCACGCCCTTCGACATGACGGTGCTGAACGATCTGGACCGCTTCCACCTCGTGATGGACACCATCGACCGCCTGCCGCAGACCGGCAACAAGGGCATCTACCTGAAGCAGCAGCTCAAGGACAAGCTGATCGAGCACAAGCAATACATCGACAAACACGGCCAGGACATGCCGGAAATCCGGAACTGGAAGTGGGGCACCCCCAAATGAATGCGCAAGAGCTTATCGACACCGCGAGGATGCTGGTCGCCGGCGACAAGGTCCTGCTGACGATGGCATTCCCAGCACCCGGGCAAGCACCGGAAGGGGAATAAGCATGGCAAAAAACATCACGCCACTCACCACACTCGCGGCATGGCAGGCCCTCGAAGCCCATTCCCTGAAAGTCCGGAAGTTGCATCTTCGGAAGCTCTTCGCGGACGATCCAAAGCGCGGGGAGCGCATGACCGCCGAGGCCGTCGGCATCTACTTTGACTATTCGAAGCACCGCATCACCGACGAAACCCTCAGGCTCCTTTTGCAATTGACGGAGGAGTCTGGCCTGCGGGCTCGCATCGATGCCATGTTCCGGGGCGAGAAGATCAACGTCACGGAGAAGCGGGCCGTCCTGCACGTGGCCCTGCGCGTCCCCAAAGGGCAATCCATCGTCGTGGACGGCGAAAACGTCGTGCCCCAGGTCCACGCCGTGCTCGACAAGATGGCCGACTTCTCCACCCGGGTGCGCGATGGGGAGTGGAAGGGCCACACCGGCAAGCCGATCCGCAACATCATCAATATCGGCATCGGTGGGTCTGACCTGGGGCCGGTGATGGCGTACGAGGCATTGCGGCATTACAGCCGGCGCGACCTGACCTTTCGCTTCGTCTCCAACATCGACGGCACCGACTTCGCCGAGGCCACGCGCGACCTCGACGCCGAGGAAACACTGTTCATCATCTCGTCGAAGACCTTTACGACCCTGGAGACGATGACCAACGCCCACTCTGCCCGCGACTGGGCCCTCAAGACGTTGAAACATCCCGCGGCTGTTGCCAGGCATTTCGTCGCGGTCTCGACCAACGTCGGGGAGGTGGCCAAGTTCGGCATCGACACCGCGAATATGTTCGAGTTTTGGGATTGGGTCGGCGGGCGGTACTCCATGGACTCGGCGATTGGCCTCTCGACGATGATCGCCATCGGCCCCGAAGATTTCCGCGCCATGCTCGACGGTTTCCACCAGATGGACGAGCATTTCCGCACGGCCCCTTTCGAGCACAACTTGCCGGTGCTCATGGGGCTTTTGGGCCTCTGGTACAACAACTTCTTCGGTGCACAGACCGTGGCGGTTCTTCCGTATGAGCAATACTTGAAGCGCTTCCCGGCGTACCTGCAGCAGTTGACGATGGAGAGCAATGGCAAGCACGTCACGCTTGATGGGACCGAGGTCGCCTGCCAGACCGGGCCAATCTACTGGGGGGAGCCGGGTACCAATGGCCAGCATTCCTTCTACCAGCTGATTCATCAGGGGACCAAGCTCATCCCCTGCGACTTCATCGGGTTTGTTCAGCCGCTGAACCCTCTCGGCCGCCATCACGACTTGCTCTTGGCCAACGTGTTTGCCCAGGCGGAGGCGCTGGCCTTTGGCAAAACGCCGCAGGAGGTCCGAGCCGAGGGCACACCGGCATGGCTGGTGCCGCACCGGACCTTCGAGGGCAACCGTCCGTCCAGCACGATCCTCCTGGAACGGCTGACTCCGGTGGCGCTGGGGAAGCTCGTCGCCCTGTACGAACACAGCGTCTTCACTCAAGGCGCCCTTTGGCACATTGACTCTTTTGACCAGTGGGGGGTCGAACTGGGGAAAGCGCTTGCCGCGCGCATCATCCCCGAACTTGAGACCGGTGCCAAGCGCCAACTCAAGCACGATAGCTCAACCAACACCCTGATCCGGCGCTACAGGAGATCCAAGGAACGATTGCATGGGCGGAAAAACCCGTCCCTCGAACCGGGAGACCCCCCATGAAAAAACACGAACACGCGACCAAAAATAAACCCGAATCGAAGCCGGGATCGAAGCCCGATGCGAAGGACGATCTGAAATCCCTTCCCATGCCGGAACTGGAGAAAAAATTGGGGTCGTCGCCGGACGGCCTCAGTCAAGCCGAGGCGCAGAAACGGCTGACCCAATACGGGCCGAACGAGATTGAAGAAAAGAAAACCAATCCGTTCCTGAAATTCCTCACCTATTTTTGGGGTCCCATCCCGTGGATGATCGAAGCGGCCGTGATCCTTTCGGCGGTAGCCCGGCATTGGCCGGACTTTGGCATCATCCTCCTTCTGCTTCTGGCCAACGCCGTGGTCGGATTCTGGGAAGAACACCAGGCGGGCAACGCCATCGCCGCGCTGAAGGCCAAGCTGGCGATCAAGGCCCGGGTGAAACGCGATGGGAAGTGGACCACCCCGGAGGCGCGTGAGCTGGTGCCGGGCGACGTCATCCGCGTGCGCCTGGGCGACATCGTGCCGGCGGATGCGCGCTTGCTGGAGGGTGACCCGGTGGAGGTGGATCAGTCCGCGCTGACGGGCGAATCGTTGCCCGCCACGCGCAAACCTGGCGAGGCGGTGTTTTCCGGTTCGATCATCCGCCAGGGCGAAATCGGCGCGCTGGTCTACGCCACGGGTGCGAACACCTACTTCGGCAAGACGGCGCAACTGGTGCAGGAGGCGCACACCGTCAGCCATTTCCAACGCGCGGTGCTGAAGATCGGCAATTACCTGATCATCCTCGCGGTGGCTCTGGTGGCGGTGATTATTACCGTCGCGCTTTTCCGCGGCGACCCGATGCTCACCACGTTGCAGTTCGCCCTGGTGCTGACCGTGGCCGCGATTCCCGTGGCGATGCCCACGGTGCTGTCCGTGACCATGGCGGTCGGCGCGCGCCTGCTGGCCAAAAAAGAGGCGATTGTGACCCGGTTGGCGGCCATCGAGGAATTGGCGGGCGTGGACGTGCTGTGCTCGGACAAGACCGGCACCCTGACCCAGAACAAGCTGACGCTGGGCGATCCGTTCAGCGTGAACGGCATCCCTGCCGATCAAGTCATCCTCAACGCCGCGCTGGCGTCGCGCGCGGACAATAAGGACACCATCGACCTGGCCGTGCTGGGCGGCCTGAAAAATGATCAGGCCTTGAAAGGCTACCAGGTGGTTCATTTCCAGCCGTTCGACCCGGTGCATAAGCGCACCGAGGCCACCGTCAAGGGCACGGACGGAAAGAAGTTCAAGGTGACCAAGGGCGCGCCGCAGGTGATCCTGGAGTTGTCGGCCAATGCCGGGCAGGTGAAGCCCGCCGTCGAGAAGGCCGTCAACGAATTTGCGGCGCGCGGCTTCCGTTCGTTGGGCGTGGCGCGGGCCGAAGGAGAAGGCCAATGGCAGTTTCTTGGCGTGTTGCCCCTGTTCGACCCGCCCCGGGAAGAGGCCAAAGCGACCATCGCGACCGCCCGACAGATGGGCGTGAACGTCAAGATGGTTACGGGCGATCAACTGGCCATCGCTCGGGAAACCGCCGGGAAATTGGGGCTGGGCACAAATATCCTCGATGCCAGCGGCTTCGGCGACACGAAGCATCACGAGACGGCGCAGTTGGCGGAGTCCATCGAGAAAGCGGACGGCTTCGCCCAGGTGTTCCCCGAACACAAGTTCCACATTGTAGACGTCCTGCAGCAACGCGGCCACATCGTCGGCATGACGGGCGACGGGGTGAACGACGCCCCCGCGCTGAAGAAGGCCGACTGCGGCATCGCCGTTTCGGGCGCGACGGACGCGGCGCGCGCGGCGGCGTCCATCGTGCTGATGACGCCCGGCCTGTCGGTGATCATCGACGCGATCAAGGAGAGCCGGAAAATCTTCCAGCGGATGAACAGCTACGCGATCTACCGCATCGCCGAGACGCTGCGCGTGCTGTTGTTCATGACGCTGGCGATCCTGGTCTTCAACTTCTATCCGTTGACGGCGGTGATGATCGTGATGCTGGCGTTGCTCAACGACGGCGCCATCCTGTCCATTGCCTATGACAACGTTCATTACAAGGACAAGCCCGAGGCCTGGAACATGCGCATGGTGCTGGGGATCGCCACGGTGCTGGGCGTCATCGGACCCGTGGCCGCGTTTGGCCTGTTTTACCTTGGCGAGCGCGTCTTTCATCCTCGACCGGCGCGCATCTTCAGACGCTGATGTACCTGATGCTGTCCGTGGCGGGACATCTGACGATCTTTCTGACACGCACGCGCGGTCCGTTCTGGTCGATACGCCCCGCGCGAATTTTGTGGGTGGCCGTGCTCGGCACGCAGATCGTGGCGACGCTGATCGCGGTGTATGGGATTTTCATGACGCCCCTTGGCTGGGGGTGGGCGCTGTTCGTCTGGGGTTATGCGCTGGCGTGGTTCCTCGTGAGCGACCGCGTGAAACTGCTGGCGTATCGGGTGTTCGATCCCAACTGGCGCGCCCCTATTGGGCAGGAAACCTGTCGATGTGACACCGCAGATCGCCAAGCGGGCCTATGAACTCTATGAGCAGCGAGGCCGCCAGGACGGTCGAGCAGATCAGGACTGGGATCAGGCGGAGCGCGAGATTCGGAAAGATGAGCCCCCTAAATGAACCGACGTGAACCGCACGGCGGGCGAGGAGGTTTGCGAGCGCGTGCAGAAGGAGCAGCGCAAGCTCAAAATGCCGTCAGTGACCCGATCGCATAACTCCTTTGCCTGTCACCCGTTCGTGGAGAACCCCGGGAAGAGCGTCATTCCCCCGTCGATGTAGAGGGACGTTCCGTTCACATAATCCGACTCGTCCGAGGCGAGCCAGACCGCCGCGCGGCCGATGTCTTCCGGTTCGCCGATCCGGCCGTACGGGATCAGGGTCAACAGCTGGGAGAGGGCCTCGGGAGTCGACCATGCGGCCGTGTTGATGGGGGTCCGGATCGCCCCGGGGCAGATGCTGTTGACGCGGATCCGGTGAGGGGCCAGTTCCTGCGCCAGCGATTTCATCAGCAACATCACTCCGCCTTTGGATGCGGCGTAGTTCACGTGCCCCGCCCAGGGGATGATTTCGTGCACGGACGACATGCAGAGGATCTTCCCCGCCGCGCACGAGACCTCCGGGACCACGCCCCGGCGGAGGAATTCCCGCACCGCTTCGCGGGCGCAGAGGAATTGTCCCGTGAGATTGACCGACAGCACGAATTCCCAGTCGTGCAGCGTCATGTCGACGAACCGGGCGTCTCTTTGCAGCCCGGCGTTGTTGACGAGGATGTGGATGGTGCCATAGGCGTCGAACATCTTTCGGAACATCGCCTGGACCTCGTCTTCCTTGCTCACGTCGGCGCGGATCGCCATGGCCTCCCCGCCGGCTGTCCGGATCTCGTCGACGGCCCGTTCCGCGGCCGCGGGGTCTGTGACATAGTTCACGACGACGGGAGCGCCCGCAGCGGCGAGCGCCTTTGCCACGGCGCAGCCGATACCGGAATTGGCGCCGGTGACCAGGGCGGGCTGACCTTTCAGGGAGTTCGGGTTCACGAGAGATCCTCCTTTCGGGATGCCGCGTCTGCAGGCGGACGACATCCCGCAAAACATGGCCCTCCGTGAAGGCAGGGATACAGGATACCACCGGGAATCCGCCCCGCGACCTTGCACAACGGGACCCTGTATAATCCCTAGTGGTGGAGGAACCGCCATGGGGAAGGATTCCGATCGGGAAGAGGCGTTCGGAGGGCCGGGGATCCCGCCCCGTTGGACCCATGCGGCAAAAGACGGGGTCGGCACCGCCTACGCCAGTTCCAGCCGGCTCTGGTTCACCCTCTGGAACGGGATTGTCACCGAGGTCTACTACCCTACCGTGGACCGGCCGCAGCTTAGGGACCTCCAGTTCCTCGTCACGGATGGAGAGACTTTCTTCCACGAAGAGAAGCGCCATCTCCGCTCCATGACGGAACGACTCTCCCATCATGTCCTGGGATACAGGATCACGAACACCGACCCGGAGGGGCGCTATTCCCTCGTCAAGGAAGTCCTCTCCGACCCTCACCTGCCGTGTCTCCTCGTGAACACGATCCTGTCCGGGGAAGAACCGTTTCTGAAACGACTTCGACTCTACGCCCTGTGCGCCCCCCACCTCGGCATGGGGGGATGGGGGAACAACGCCCGCGTGATGGAAATCGCGGGCAGGAAAATCCTCACCGCCGAGAAAGACGGGGTCTGGCTCGCGCTGGCCGCAACCGTCCCCTTCTCGCGCCTGTCCTGCGGCTACGTGGGCCGAAGCGACGGCTGGACGGACCTCGCCGTCGACTATCGGATGGATTGGGAGTTCGACCGGGCCACGGACGGAACCTCGCCCTCACCGGCGAACTGGACTTTGGCGACCGACGGGAGTTCACGGTGGGGCTCGCTTTCGGCGATGGCCTCCACAGCGCTGCGACCACGCTCCTGGAATCCCTCGCCGTTCCCTTCGCGGAGCACCGGGAACGGTTCGCGGAACAGTGGAACCGGTCATGTCGGCGGATCCTTCCGCTCGAAAAGGCGGCGTCCGACGGCGGGGACCTGTATCACGGGAGCTACAGCCTCCTTCTCGCCCACGAGGACAAAACCTTCCCCGGGCCTTCATCGCTTCGCTGTCCATCCCGTGGGGCGAAGCCAGGGACGACAGGGACCGGGGCGGATACCACCTTGTCTGGACGAGGGACATGGTCAACACCGCCACGGGCCTCCTCGCCGCGGGGAACACCGAGTCGCCCTTGCGCGCCCTGATCTACCTGGCCGTAAGCCAGCACGCCGACGGCGGGTTTTCCCAGAACTTCTGGATCGACGGCGAGCCGTACTGGCGGGGGATCCAGCTCGACGAGGTGGCGTTCCCCATCCTGCTTGGCGTGGCGCCTGCTGCGCAAGGGCGACCTCGGGAACTTCGACCCCTATCCGATGGTGATGGGGGCGGCCCGATACCTCGTCCTCCATGGTCCGGCAACGCAGCAGGAGCGGTGGGAGGAGGCCGCCGGCTATTCTCCCTCCACGATCGCCTCCAACATCGCGGCGCTTGTCTGCGCGGCCTCCTTCGCACGCGAACGGGGAGACGGGGCGACGGCCGCGTTCCTCGAAGAGTACGCGGATTTTCTCGAATGCCATGTCGAAGCCTGGATGGCGACCACGGAGGGGACGCTCGTCCCCGGGATATCCAGGCATTACATCCGCATCCTCCCGGTGGACGTGAACGACCCGTTCCCGCACGAAGATCCCAACCTCGGTTTCCTGGTCCTCGCCAACCGCCCGCCGGGCACCCCCTGGAAGTTCCCGGCGAAGGAGATCGTCGACGGGGGTTCCTGGAGCTGGTCCGGTACGGGATCCGCAGGGCCGACGATCCGGTCGTCGTGGATTCCGTTCGCGTGCTGGACGCCGTGCTCAAAGTGGACACGCCGCACGGTCCGTGCTGGCGGCGGTACAACTACGACGGGTACGGGCAGAGAGAGGATGGCGGGCCGTTCGAAGGGTACGGGAAGGGGCGCGCGTGGCCCCTGCTCACCGGGGAGCGGGGGCACTACGAGCTGGCCGCCGGACGGGACCCGGATCCGTATCTGCGTGCCCTGGAGGGGTTCTGCGTCCCCGACCGGACTTTTGCCGGAACAGGTCTGGGACGAGCCGGACCGGCCGGACCTTTACATGTTCCTCGGCCGACCCACCGGTTCCGCAAGGCCGCTCATGTGGGCCCATGCGGAGTACATCAAGCTTCTCCGGTCGGTTGCGGACGGGAAGGTGTTCGACCTCGTCCCCGAGGTCGCAGCCCGCTATCTTCCCCGGAGCAGGCGGCCGCAAACCCCTGGAAATATGGAAACATAACCGTCAGGCTCCGCGTCCGTGAAGGCCGGGGACATCCTTCGCATCCAGGCGGGGGCCCCGTTTCTTCTTCATTGGACGCGGGACGATTGGGGTCACCACGGAGGATTCGCACGTCCATCCCGACCCCGTTGGGGATCGAATACTTTCGATTATCGCCACCCCGCCGCAACGAAGCGGACGGGTCCGCTTCACGTTTTTCTGGACGGATGCGGGGCGCTGGGAAGGGAAGGATTTCGAGGTGGACGTACGGGGTTCCTGAAGGAAAGACCGGGACGACAGACGCCGTCCTTTTGTCCTGGTCTATGCCGCCGCCGATGTTCCTTTTCGGACCGTGCCCGCGTCTCGCGGGGGGGTGCCCCGGTCGGGGACGGTAAACAGGAAGGTGGCTCCCTCGCCGGGCCTGGACTCTACCCAGATTCGCCCGCCATGCCGCTCCACGATTTTCTTGCAGGTCGCCAATCCGACTCCCGTCCCGGGGAACTCCTTCCGGTCGTGAAGCCGCCGGAATACCAGGAATATCTCCTCGGTGTGCTCCGGCGCAATCCCGATGCCGTTGTCCCGCACGGAGAACACCGTTTCGTTCTTGTCATTCCGGAGCGCGGTAACGTGGATCCGGGGCGATGGATCACGGCAGAACTTGATGCTGTTGCTGATGAGATTCTGGAACAGTTGAAGAAACTGGGTGCCGTCCGCCATGACTTCGCGAAGGGGATCGTGGGTAACCACCGCGTTTCGTGTTTCGATCACTCCGGAGAGATTGGCCAAGGCGGTGTCGAGAATGGCGGAAGGGTCCACGGGCTGAAACTCCTTCACACGGGACCCCGCCCGGGAATAGCTCAGCAGGTCCCCGATCAGCTGTTCCAGCCGCCTGATGCCCTCCAGGGCATTGCGAAGGTATCGGGTCGCGTTCTCATCCAGCGCCTGTCTGTGTCGTCGTTCCAGAAGCCGCAGGTACCCTCCGACGGTGACAAGAGGTTCCTTGAGGTCGTGCGACGCCATGTAGGCAAACTGCTCCAGTTCGCGGTTGCTCCGCTCCAGTTCCGCTGCCAGGGCTTTCAGCCTTGCCTCCGAGGCGATCCGATTTTCGAGCATCCGGGCGACGATGACTCCGAGAAGGAGAAATGCGACCATGGTGATGATCCGGTCGTAGAATTCTTCGGGGGGGATATCGAACAGGAGGAGATCCCAGAAACCTCTCGTCGGGCCGTAGTAATAGAACCGTTCGACGATCGCGTTGAAGATCCACGTGACCACCCCTGCGATAATCGAGAGGATGATCACGCCTTTTCCTGATCTCACTTTCTCATCCTTCGATCGGTTGTCCGGCCCGGGCCGTCGGGGTCGTATTGCGTTCCCTCCTCCATTAGTCTCCGATCGCCCCGGTTTGGTTCCCGAATCCTTGCAGGAGACTACCCGGGAAGATGCAAACCGTCACAGGGCGACTTCAGCCGTCCTGCATCCGTTGTCCGCAATATCAGACATCCGTCGTCTACGACGGCCATACCGTCCTCCCGGTCCTTCCCGTGGTCGCGGGCGATGAGCATGTAGATGGAGGGGATGACGAACAGGGTGAAGAAGGTGCCGATGAACATGCCTCCGACCAGCACCAGGCCGATGGAATTCCGGGCAGCGGCACCCGCGCCGGTGACCAGGGTCAGCGGAAAATGGCCGGCAATGGTGGCGGCTGTGACCATGAGGATCGGGCGGAGGCGGATCATGGCCGCCTGGCGCACGGCCGCAAGCTTTGGCAGGCCCTGGAGCTGCAGCTGGTTGGCGAACTCGACGATCAGGATGCCGTTCTTGGACACCAGCCCGACCAGGGTCACCAGCCCGACCTGGGAGTAGATGTTGAGGGTGGTGGTCCAGCCACGGGTCCAGAACGGGACGTTCGGGTCGGGCATCTTCAGGAACGTGAAGAGCAGCGCCCCGAACATCGCCAGCGGCACCGATCCCGCCAGGATGACGAAGGGATCCCGGAAGCTGTTGAACTGGGCCGCCAGCACCAGGAAAATCAGGATGACGGCCAGGGCGAAGGCAGGCAGGAACTTGTTCCCCTCGGTGCGCAGCTGGCGGGACTCGCCGGTGTAGTCGATGACGTAGCCCTTGGGCAGGATCTTCGCCGCTTCGTCCTCCAGGAAGCGCAACGCCTCGTCCAGCGGCCGGATGGCCACGCCGCTGATCTTGACCGCGTTCAGCTGCTGGAACCGGTTGAGCGAACGGGGAACGACCGATTCGCGCAGGGTGGCAAAGGTGCTTAAGGGAACCAGCTTGCCGTTCGGGCCCGTGACGTAGACATTCTTGAGCTGGTCGGGGTTCAGGCGGTCGATCCGCTGGATCTGCGGGATGACCTTGTAGCTGCGGCCGGAGATGTCGAACCGGTTTACGAAGTCGCCTCCCACCAAGCCCCCCAGGTCGCCGGCGATCTGCCCCAGGTTGAGCCCCATGGAGGCCACCTTGTCCCGGTCGATGACGAATTCGGACTGGGGCTGGTCGATCTTGACGTCGATCACCGGCGGGAAGGCGAACATCCCGCTCTGCATGGCCTTCCTCTGCAGCTGGTTCGCGAATCCGAGGATCTCCCCCTCCTCGGCCGTCGAAGCCAGGATGAATTCCACCGGGAAATTGCCGCCGCCGGGGAGGGCCGGCGGAGTTGTCGGGAAGATCCGGACGCCGGGAATCCGTTGCAGCTTTCGCTGGACGTCGGGCAGGATCTGGAAGATGGTGCGCTTGCGCTCATCCCACGGTTTGACGACCATGCCGCCGAAACCGGAGTTGGGAAAGGTGATCTGGAAGGTGAAGTCGGTTTCCGGCTCGCTATGGAAGACCCGGTTGACCTCCGCGGCGAAGAAGCTGTTCTGGTCGAGGGTCGAGTTGGCGGACGCGTCGAGGATGCCGAAGATGACCCCCTGGTCCTCCAGCGGCGCAAGCTCCTTGGCGGACATGACGTACATCGGCACCGCGGCGAGAGACACGACGACCCAGACCACGTAGACCGCCGGACGCGCCGCCAGGGTGGCGTCGAGAAGGCGGCCGTACAGGTTTTTCAGTCGCTCGAAGTCGCGGGTGATGCGGCCGGCCAGGCCGTCGCTCCCCGATCCCGGGCTTGAGCAGCCTGGCCGACATGACCGGCGACAGCGTCAGGGCCACGATCCCGGAGATCGTGACCGCTCCCGCCAGGGTGAAGGCGAACTCCCGGAAGAGCGAGCCGGTCAGCCCCCCCTGCAGACCGATCGGAGGTAGACCGCCGCCAGGGTGATGGTCATGGCGATGATCGGCCCTACCAGTTCGCGAGCGCCGACCAGGGCCGCCTCCACGGGCGTTTTCCCCTCGCGGATGTGGCGCTCGACGTTTTCCACCACCACGATGGCGTCGTCGACCACCAGGCCGACCGAGAGAACGATGGCCAGCAGCGTGAGCAGGTTGACGGTGAAACCGAAGACCTGCATGAGGAAGACGCCGCCGATCAGCGACAGCGGGATCGCCACCACCGGGATCAGGACCGAACGGAAGGAGCCGAGAAACAGGAAAATGACGACCATGACGATCAGCAGCGTGTCGCCCAGGGTCTTGAGCACCTCGTGGATGGCGTTGGAGATATAGTTGGTGGCGTCGTAGGCCACGCGGCCTTCGAGTCCGGTCGGCAGGTCCTGCCGGATCGCCTCCATCTCGGACCGCACCCGCTTGATGACGTCGAGAGAGTTGGCGTTGGGGAGCGGCCAGATCCCCATGAACACCGCGGTCTGTCCGGAAAAACGGACCTCGGAGTCGTAGTCTTCGGCGCCCAGCACCACGTCGGCGATGTCGCCCAGCCGCACGATGGTCCCGTTTCGCTGGCGCACCACCAGGCGCCGGAACTCGCCGACCGTGCGCAGGTCGGTGTCGGCGGTGAGGTTGACCTGGATGTATTCTCCCTTGCTCCTGCCGAGAGCGGCCAGGAAGTTGTTGGCGGCCAGGGCCTGGCGCACCTGGGCCGGGCTGATGTCCTGGGCCGCCATCCGGTCGGGCTTGAGCCAGATGCGCATGGCGAAGGTGCGGGCGCCGAGGATGTCGGCCCGCTGCACCCCCCGGATGGCGGAAAGGCGGGGCTGCACGACGCGCACCAGATAGTCGGTGATCTCGTTCTGCTTCAGGATGTCGGAGCTGAAGCTCAGGTACGCCGAGGCGAACCGGCTGTCGGCCGATTCGATGTTGATGACGGGCACCTCCGCCTCCGGGGGGAGGTCCCGGCGCACCTGGTCCACCTTGGAGCTGATCTCGGCCAGGGCCTTGGTGGAATCGTAGTTGAGCCGGAGGCGGGCACTGATGGTGGAGAGCCCGAGGGCGCTCTGCGATTCCATGTACTCGATGCCGTCGGCGGCGGCGATGGCGCGCTCCAGCGGCGAGGTGACGAAGCCGCGCACCAGGTTGGCGCTTGCGCCGATGTAGACGGTGGTGACGGTTACCGTCGCGTTCTCGCTGCGCGGGTACTGGCGGACGTTGAGGGTCCGGATCGCCTGCAGTCCCGCGATGATGATGAGCAGGTTGACCACCAGGGCCAGGACGGGACGGCGGATGAAGAGATCGGTGAATTTCATCGTTTAACTGTTCTCCGGCCTGGGGTTTTCCCGGAACGACGGAGCCAGCGTGTTGTCGACCACCACCGCCTGGCCGTTGCGCAGCTTGAAGACGCCGGTGCTGACGACGGTTTCCCCTTCCTTCAAGCCCCCGGTGACGGCCACGAAGTCGCCTCGCTTCTCGCCGAGCCGCACGAACTGCTGACGAAGCGTCTTTTTCTCCTTTTCCCTCCTTGTCCTCGACGACAACGAAGACCGAGTTCCCGTAAGGAGCGTAGAGCACAGCCGTGGCCGGGATGGACAGCACCTTTTGCCGTACCGGAAGGCCGACCGCCACGTTGACGAACATTCCCGGCCGGAGCTTTTCCTCCCGGTTGCCGACCGTCGCCTGCACCTGGATGTTGCGGGTATCCGAATCCACCAGCGGGGTTACGGCCGTCATGCGCCCGTCGATCGCAAGACCGGGGAGGCAATCGCACGTCACGCGCACCGGAAGGCCGGGGCGCAAACGGGCCAGCTCCTGCTGGGGAAAGGTGAAGTTGACGTAGATCGGGTCGAGGGCTTGCAGCGTGACGATGGGATCGCCTTCGCGCAGCAGCTGGCCGAGATTTACCTGCCGGATGCCCAGACGGCCGCCGAAGGGGGCCCGGATCGTCTTCTTGGCGATGGTCGCGCGGATCTGGTTGACCAGGGCTGTCGCCTGCTCGTGGTTCGCGGCGGAGGTGTCGTAGTCGACCTGGGAAATGATCTGTTCCGCCAGCATCTTGGCGTCGCGGGCAAGGATGGTCTGCGTCAGGTCGGCCTGCGCCACGGCGCCGGGCAGCTGGGCCTCTTCCGAGCTGGTGTCCTGGCGAATCAGCAGGTCTCCCCTGTTTCACCTTGGCTCCCGACTCGAAGGCGATCTCCGCGACCTTCCCCGATAGCTCGGATGCCACGGTGACCCCCTGGACCGCGGTCAGGGAACCGACCGCCGTCAACGATGTCGGCCACGATTCCGCGGTGGCCACGGCGGTGGTCACCGTCTCCGGCGGAGGTACCCTCTCCTTTCCCTGCGCGATCATCGCCCGGATCTGCAAGGCCTTGACGGCGGCCAGCACGCCGATGACGATAGCCAACCCAAGAAGTGCCAACAGGATGCGCTTTTTCATGGTCGGACGACTCCGGTATCAGGATTTTCCGGTCGTTCCCTGGATGTCGATTTCGTTTCGCCACCCGGCTCCCGGTTCCACCAGCCCCCGCCGAGCGCCTGGAAGAGCGCCGCGGTGTCGGCAAACCGCGTCGCCTGTGCCTGGACCAGGCCGATCCGCGCCTGCTGGTGCTGGCGTTCGGCATTGAGCAGCGTGAGGTAATTCACCGCTCCCAGATGGAACCGCTCCCGGGAGAGCTCGAGAGCCGCCCGAGCGACGGCTTCGGCCTCTGCCTGCGTCTTGAGCGCTTGCGCGTCCATCTCCAGGGCGCTCAGCACGTCGGCCACATTCTGAAAAGCCCCAAGAACGGTCTCGCGATACAGAGCCTCGGCCTGGTCATATGCGGCGATGGCGGCACGCCGTTTTGCGGTCAGTTCCCCTCCCCGAAAGATCGGCTGGAGCACCCCGGCGCCGAGATTCCAGACAGTCGTCCCGCCGCCGAACAGATCCCGGACCTTTTGTGCCTCCGACCCGAAGCTGCCGGTCAGGGTGAGTTGCGGGTAGAGACTTGCCGTGGCCACGCCGATCCGGGCGGATGCCGCATGCAGAAGCTGTTCCGCGGCGAGGATGTCCGGTCGCTGCCGCGCCAGCGACGACGGGAGGCTCACCGGCAGTTCCTGCGGCAGGGAGAGCCCGTCGAGGTCGAACTCGGGGAGCGTCCCCGCTTCCCCGGGAAACCTGCCGGCAAGCACCGCCAGGCGGTGGCGGGTCTGGGCAAGCTGTTTTTCCAGCGGCGGCAGGGTCGCCCGGGTCTG
This sequence comes from uncultured delta proteobacterium, assembly GCA_963811025.1. Taxonomy (GTDB): domain Bacteria; phylum Desulfobacterota; class Deferrimicrobia; order Deferrimicrobiales; family Deferrimicrobiaceae; genus CSP1-8. Next base: position 536,729 of record CAWEPX010000027.1, on the reverse strand, counting down.
GGCAAGCTGTGCCCGCTGGGCGAGGACGTCGGGGCGGGAAGCTCCTCCCAGCCGGAACTGCCGTTCCACCAGGGCCAGTTGCTGCTCTTGCGCGGCCACGATTTCCCGGGTCGCCCGTATCTGGCCGCGAAGCGCCCCCTCCTGGATCGCGGTGGTGACCAGGTTGGCGGTGAGGGTGAGCCAGGCGCCTTCCCGCTGGAAACGCTGGTAATCGACCTGCGCCTGCAGAGCCTCCACCGCGCGCCGCGTCCCGCCGAACAGGTCCAGTGCGTACGAGACGTTCACCGAGGCGTTGTAGAGAGTGAAGGTGGGGCTCGTGTTCCCCGTTTGGCCGAACGAGGCGCCCGAAAGCTTCAGCCTGCTTGCCGAGACGTTCCCGTCGACACGCGGGAAGAGAGCGCCGGTCTGCGCCCGCCGGTTCTCCTCCGCTTCGCGGAGCCTCGCCTGCGCCGCCGAAAGCGTCGGGCTGTCCTTAAGCGCCTGCCGGATCACCCGGTCCAGGGCCTCGGAACGGAACAGCGCCCACCACAGCGGGGGAATGTCCTCTCCGGAGACGAACCGCTGGGACGTCCCGCCGGCGACCGGTGCGGCGGCCGTCTCCCCCGGCAGCGCATCCGCAGTGTAGGAAGAAACCGAAGGAGGGTCGGGTCGACGGAAATCGGGGCCGACCGCGCAGCCGACGAGCGCCGCGGCAACGAGCACGCCATGCACACACAGAAGACGCTTCGTATCCCTGCGTATCAATGGCATATCCCGATTTCAGGCATGCACAGAATCATCGGACGGGCAGCCTCCCTGAATCCCGAAGATATCCTCGTTTCCCCATTAACGTCAAAGGCGTTTCCGGACGGGCATCATCCCGTTAGTTGCGTCATTCCTTGCGTTGGATGCGGATTTCGGGTAACCGTCTCCGTTCCACCGGGTCCTCCCGGATCGATTGCCGAAAACGAAAGGACCGGGAAAGTGCTATAGTGATAGCACTCGGATGGGCTCTCCCCAGCATTGAACCGTTCGCCGGCAAGAAGGATTTCGGGCCTCCGATACCGTGAAAAGGAAAATTTTCCCTTTTTCCCTTTCGGTTGTTCTCTGTGCGCTGATCGCGGTCGGGCATGCGCACGGCGCAGTCAAGGTCGACTGCGCGGAGTGCCACGATCAGGCGAAAGAAATCGCCGGCACGCCGCACGGCACCCTCTCCTGCACGGATTGCCATAAAAACCATGAAACTCTCCCGCATCCCCCCGGGATTGCGAAACCCTCCTGCACCCAGTGCCATGCGGATATCGCCGGGAGGTATCGTCTCGGCGTCCACGGCATGGCGCGAGCGAGGGGGAACGGGGACGCACCGGGTTGCGGAGACTGCCACGGCGACGTCCACGAGGTGAAACGAACAGGCACCGAGGCGTTTCGCAAGTCCATCCCGGGAATCTGCGGGATGTGCCACGACAAGGTGCTCGCCGAATACCGCGAGAGCGTCCACGGGAAAGCCGTTGCGGAGGGAATCGTCGCGGCCCCCGTCTGCTCGAGCTGTCACGGCGAGCACATGATCCTGGCGCCGTCGAAGGGTGCTTCCCCCGTCTCCCGGTCGCATATCCCCGGAACGTGCGGCAAATGTCACGGGGATGTCCGGCTCACGGAACGGTTCCAGCTTCCCCAAAACACCATCGTCAGCTACGAGAAATCCGTGCACGGACTGGCGCTCAAGACGGGGTCGGAGACCGTTGCGGAATGCGCCAGTTGTCACGGCGTGCACCGGATCCTGCCCTCCTCGGATCCCCGCTCCACGATCTATCCGGGAAACCTGGCAAAAACGTGCGGCAAGTGCCACCCGGGGGCGGGGACGCGGTTTGCGATCGGGCATATCCATTGGGGGGAAGGCGCCCCGCCGCCAACGTCCGTCCGGTGGGTACGGACGGCGTACCTGATTCTCATTCCCCTCACGATCGGGCTGATGTTCCTTCATAACCTTGCCGACTGGGTGCGCAAGCTGGTCGCGTTGCGATTCGCTTCGGGGGAACCTTCCGACGTTCCGGAGCGGGCCGAAGAAACGATCGGGGACCCGGCATTCTTCCGCATGTACCGACTGGAGCGGATCCAGCACGCTCTGCTGATGCTGTCCTTCACCGTATTGGTGTGGACCGGATTCGCCCTGATCTACCCGGCCCAGTGGTGGGCCTGGCCGCTCGTTGCCTGGGAAGAAAGCTGGCCGGTCCGCAGCACCGTTCACCGCATCGCCGGCGCGGTTCTCCTCTTGACCTCCGTTTTCCACGTGGTTTCGCTGCTGGCGAGCGACCGGTTGCGCAGTCACTGGCTGGTCCTGCGGCCGCATATTTCCGACGCCTCGGAAGCCCGCGGTACATTTGCCTATCTTTTCGGTTTTCGCCGACACCGGCCGAAGATCTCCTCCCATTCCTACGGAGAAAAGATGGAGTATTGGGCAGTCGTCTGGGGAACGCTGGTAATGGCTACCACGGGAATCATGCTATGGGCGAATACCTTCATCCTCGCATGGTTGCCGAAGGTCGCTCTCGACGTCGCCGTCACGATTCATTTCTACGAGGCCGTGCTGGCAACGTTGGCGATCGTCGTCTGGCACTTCTACCTGGTCCTGTTCGATCCCATGGTCTATCCGATGGATCCCGCATGGATTACGGGGTACAGTGTCCGAAAACGGGACGGCGAGGAGAGCGCCGCGGAATTCGCCGAAGGCCTTTCGAACGGCCCGAAGCAGGAACGTGGCAACCCGGAGGAGAACGGAGGAGGAAAACCGGCTCCCCCCTGAGCGCCGAATGGTTTCCGGATATCGCATCTCCCGGGCGAAAACACGGGTTACGGACTCCCGGCGGGGACTGACACATGCACTATTTCCCATTTGCCTTTCCCTTCTTCATCGCGCTCTTTCTGTTCTTCCTGTTCGTCGTCGTCCTGGTCGAGCTGAGAATCCTTCAATATGCCTTCGAGAAGGTGGGTGTAGACCGCCGCTACATGTATGCTCTTCTCCTTTTTTCGTTTATCGGCAGCTATATCAACATCCCCATCGCCCAGCTTCCGCCGGAGCAAATGGTTGCGCATAAAATCATAGACTTTTTCGGGATGCAGTATGTGATCCCGGAAATGACCAGGGGGGCGGGAACGGTGATCGCGGTGAACGTTGGCGGCGCGATCATTCCCGTGATTCTCTCCCTCTACCTCATCGCGAAAAACAAGCTCTATCTCAAAAGCCTGGTGGCGGTCGGGGTCGTGACGGCCATCGTCCACCGGATGGCGTATCCCGTTCCCGGGGTCGGCATCGCGACGCCTTCTTTCGTTCCTCCACTGGTTGCGGCGATCGCGGCCCTTGTCATTTCCCGGCAACATGCCGCCCCGCTGGCCTATATCGCGGGAAGCATGGGCACCCTGATCGGCGCCGACCTGCTCAACCTCGGAAAGGTGCAGGGCCTCGGCGCACCCATTGCCTCGATCGGGGGCGCCGGGAAATTCGACGGGATATTCCTGACGGGGATCATCGCGGTCCTGCTTGCGAGCGTGGTGATCCGAAATCGTCCACCCCTCACCCGGAAATCGGGCGGGTAGCAACGACACGGGGGATCCGCCCAGCCGTAATGCACCGGAGGATTCCCGATCACGGGGATCCCCCTCCCGGAGTTTGAGAAGACCGGGAACGGAGACGGAGTCGCGGAAATTGGCCGGACCAGGAAATTCGGAGAAGGCGCAGCACCGCCGGATCTTGGACGCGGTATTCCTCGGGGTTGTCGGAGCCCTGGGGGCGCAAGCGTTCATGTGGATGCTTCGGGTGGCGCAGAGACTCCTGTTGACGGGAGTCGGAGGGTATGTGCCGCCCCGGTTGTCGGCGGAAGGGGGAATTCTCAGCGAGACGATCGGAACGCACGGTCTGTGGTGGATCCCCCTGGCCACCACGCTGGGCGGTCTCCTGTCCGGCATTCTCATATTCAGCCTCGCCCCCGAGACGGAAGGACACGGGACGGATACCGCCGTGAAGTCCTTCCACCGGGCGGGCGGCTACCTGCGGACCAGGGTGCCTCCTCTCAAGATGATCGCTTCCGCCATCACGATCGGGTCGGGAGGGGCCGCCGGGCGGGAAGGGCCCACGGCCCTCATCAGCGCAGGGGTCGGTTCTCTCTACGGGACCCTCCTGCACCGGTCGGACGAGGAGCGACGGCTGCTGGTTCTGATCGGGATGGCCGCCGGCCTTTCGGCGATCTTCCGCTCCCCCATCGGAACGGCGATCTTCGCCATCGAAGTGCTCTACAGCGATATGGAGTTCGACGCCGGAGCTCTCCTCTACACCATGCTCGGGTCCGTGGTGGCGTACGCCTTGAACGGGCTGTTCGTCGGGTACGAGCCTCTCTTCCTCGTTCCCGCGGGCATTTCGGTTCCCAGATTCCTCGAATATGGCTGGTTTATCCTGCTGGGAGTCGTGGCGGGAGCCGTCGGAACCCTTCTTCCCGTTGTATTCTACCGCGTCCGGGACCTCTTCCACGCCCTGCCGGTGCTTCCCCATGTCAAGCCTGCCATCGGCGGCCTGGGGCTGGGGCTGATGGCCCTCTGGATCCCCCAGGTCCTCGGGGGCGGGTACGGGTGGATCCAGGAGGCGATCAACGGGTCGCTACCGCTCAAGCTGTTGCTCCTGTTGACCCTGGGAAAAATTGTCGCTCTCTCCCTGACGGTCTCCTCCGGGGGATCCGGCGGGGTCTTCGCTCCCAGCCTGTTCGTCGGTGCCATGCTGGGGGGGGCCATGGCGAAGCTGTTTCACCTGCCGCCCGCGCCCCTGGTCGTTGTCGGCATGGCGGCCGTGTTCGGGGGAGCCGCGCGCGTCCCCATCGCCACGATGCTGATGGTTGCGGAGATGACGGGCGGCTATCATCTCCTCGTTCCCGCGGCCCTGAGCGTGGTGCTGAGCTACCTGACCCAGGTCACCCTGTCCAGACCCCTGAAATACCGGAGTCTCTACGAGGCCCAGGTCCCCGGCAGAGCCGATTCGCCGGCCCACCGGAGGGAGCATCTGGGTTCCGCTCTCCGACTGCTCGGCGAGCAGCCGGGGGCCCTCCCTCTGGCCACGGGCACCGCGAAGCTTAAAGGGTTGCTCGCGTCGGGGATCCCGGTGACCCTGCCGGACGGGAAACAGCTGCTCCTCGGGGTGGTTCGCCCGGGAAGCCCACTTGTCGGGATGACGATTCCCGGGGGTGGGGAATATCCCCCGGACCTTGAAGGCCAGGTGGAGATCCTGGCGGCATTCCGGGAAGGGCGCACCTTCCTCCCCCATTCGGACTTCGTCCTCCAGGGGGGGGACCAGATGCTCGTCGTCGTTTCCCCTTCTGCGCGGGAGCGCCTGTCGAAGCATTTCGCCCCGATTTTGTCCTGAGGCGGAGCGAACGGGCCCGGGAATCTCCGGTCGCGGCATCCGGGGCCCTGTCCGCGGGGATCGGCCGCTTTCGAGAATGAGCCGCGGTCCGCGGCGATTTCCCTTCCGCGTCAGCGAGTGGTGACCAGCACATTGCCCTGCCCGCCGCCGCGGTGATCGACCGCCAGGAGGGCGACCTTCTGTCCCGGACGGAGGCTACCGATCAACGCACCGAAATCGGCGGGGCCGGTAACCGGCTGCCCGTTGACGGCGAGGATCAGGTCGCCGACCTCGAACCCCGCCTTGTCCAGGGGCCCGTCCTTGTCGATCTTGACCAACTCGACGCCATGGCCGGGTTCCAGGCCGAATTGCGCCGCAGTTTTTTCCTGAAGCGGGCGAACGGTTGCGCCGAGCCGTTCCTCGACCGAAGCCGAGAGCAGGCGGACGGAATCCGCGACATCGCCGACCGTGACCTTCATGGTCGTTTCCTTGCCGTCGCGCAGGATGGTCAGCGGGACCTCGCTGCCGATCGTCGCCGCCGCCGCAAGATTGCGAAGGGTGGTGGCATCTTCCACCGCTTTCCCGCCGAATCCGACCACCACGTCGCCACGCTTCAGACCGGCTTTCGACGCCGGCCCCCCCTTGACCACGTCCACGACATGGGCGCCCTTGCGGTCCTTGATGTTCAGGCTGCCTGCGAGAGCGGGAGTGAGGTCCTCGACCGTAAGCCCCAGCCAGCCCCGCTCGACCTTGCCCGTGGCGATGAGCTGTTTGGCGACGTTGAGCGCCATGTTGCTGGGGATGGCGAAGCCGATCCCCTCGGAACCGCCGGAAGACGACTCGATGGCGGCGTTCACGCCGATCACCTCACCAGCCAGGTTCAGGAGCGGCCCGCCGCTGTTGCCGGGGTTGATAGCAGCGTCGGTCTGCAGGAAATCCTGGTAATCGGTCGGTTCCAGGATGCCGGTGCGGTGCTTGGCGCTGATGATCCCCTGGGTCACCGTCTGGTCGAGCCCTCGCGGATGGCCGATGGCCACTACCCATTGGCCGACCCGCATCCGGTCGGAATCGCCGAGCACGACGTGGGGGAGTTTGTGGTCGGCGTGAATGCGGATCACCGCCAAATCGGTTTTCGGATCCGCGCCGACCAGCTCGGCCTTGTATCGGCCCCCATCGGCGAGCAGTACCTCGATCTTGGTGGCGCCCCCAGCGACGTGATTGTTGGTGAGGATGAAGCCCCGCTCGTCCATGATCATCCCGGTGCCGAGTCCCCTGAGTTCCCGGTGGAACTTGCGCGGTATCTTGCGATTTCCGAAAAATTGCCGGAAGAAGGGGTTATTGCTGAAGGGGAAGAAGGGGTTGGGGATGTCCTGGCGTTCGGTAACCTCGATGTGGACCACGGACGGGATGGTCCGCTCGGCCACCTGCTCGATCGCGGTCACCAGATCGGCCGTCTTGCCCGCAGGCGCAGCGACAGGCGGCGGGGAAGATGCCACCGTTGCTACCGGCGCCTTGTCCTGCGACGAGCAGGCGGAAAGCGCGAAGAAACTCACAAGAGAAAGAGCAAGCACCCACGTGCGACGGCGGCTGGACCCACGGGAACAGGTGTTCCGCATGACGTTCCTCCTTAGTAATGGGAATCGGTTGTAAACGGTTCGATAAAAACGCACCTGTCCCGGGCGTTCTTCTCTGGAACCCTCGTTTGTTTCCGATTGCATACCCGCGATGATCAGCCAACGGGGCTCATCTCCAGCAGGATCGGGTGCCGGACTGCCCCTCTCCCGCATCGTTGTTTAGAAGCCGTTCCGGCAAAAAAGTTTTCGGTTTTCCTGTTCCGTTTTCGTCCTCGCGGCACGAAAGGATGCCGGGGGGACAGAAAGCGCAGACAACCGATGCCCTGCGTTTTGCATCTCAACACCGGAACCCGTTTCAGCGAGGGCGGCCGGGGAGCCGGCCTCCCGGGAAAGTGACAATCTCCCGAAATAGAAGAAACGGGCAGGAGGAACATCGCAAAATGGGTTACAGACCATATTCTTCAACCACTACGACGGTCGAGCATTACGACGTTCGGCGAGAGCCGTTTCATGACCCGGGTGTACAGGCGGATGTCCTTTGCCCCTGCCCTGTCCGCCTTTCCGGCGTGCGCGACGGTTTCCACGCCGCGAAGGACCGCGCGTGAATCCTCCGGGGATATTTTCGAAGGCCCGGTGCCGACAAGGGGGCAGGGGGATCGGGCCGGCGGCGGGATTTCTCCTCTTGTCCATGGCGGTATTCGCGACGAGGGCGGCGGGATCGGACGTCCTGCGGGAGACCCTTCCCAACGGTCTCCGGGTGGTCATCGTAAGTAACACCCTGGCACCGGTCGTGACCACGGAAATCAATTATCTTGCCGGGTCGAACGAGGCGCCCGATGGGTTCCCCGGGACTGCCCATGCCCTGGAGCATATGATGTTCCGGGGCAGCAGGGGCCTCTCCGCGGATCAGCTTTCCGCGACCGTTGCCGCCCTCGGGGGGGAGTTCAACGCGGATACCCAGCAGACCGTCACGCAATATTATCTCACCGTACCGGCCGAAGACCTCGATGTCGCGCTGCGCATCGAGTCTATCCGCATGCGAAGCGTCCTGGCCACGGAAGCGCTCTGGGAGAAAGAGCGGGGGGCGATCGATCAGGAGGTCGCCCGGGACCTGTCCAACCCGGAATACCTTTTCTATCAGCAGCTTCTCCGGAAATTGTATCCGGGAACGCCGTACGCGGAGGATGCGCTCGGGTCGCGTCCGACGTTCCGGAAGACGACCGGGGAGATGCTGCGGAAATTCCATGAGACGTGGTATGCGCCGAACAATGCCGTTCTCATCATCGCCGGGGACGTGGACCCGGCCCGGGCTCTTTCGACCGTGAAGCGTCTGTTCGGGCCGATTCCGTCCCGTCCCCTTCCCCCGCGCCCGGACATCCGCCTTGCGCCGCCGGAACCGGCGACCATCACCCTCGACACCGATCTGCCGTACGGGTTGGCCGTGGTCGCCTACCGGATGCCGGGGTACGACAGCCCCGATTACGCCGCGGGGCAGGTTCTCCGGGACGTGCTGGACAGCCGAAGGGGGAGGTTCTATGCCCTGGTGCCGGAAGGGAAAGCCCTGTCCGTCGAATTCGAAACCGACGTCCTGCCGAAAGCCGCGACGGGATATGCGATGGCGGCCTTCCCGGAAGGTGCGGACGGCTATGCGCTGATCGCCGAAATGAAGCGGATCCTCGCGGGGTACGCGGAGAACGGGGTCCCTGCCGGTTTGGTCGAGGCGGCCAAGCGCCACGAAACGGCGGACGCCGAGTTCCGGAAGAACTCCGTGATGGGTCTTGCCGCCTCCTGGTCCCAGGCCCTCGCCGTGGAGGGACGCAACTCCCCCGACGACGATATCGAGGCCGTGAGGAAAGTCACCGTAGACGAGGTGAACCGCGTCGCGCATGAACATCTTGTCAACGAGACGGCGGTCGTCGCCGTACTTACCCCGAACCCCTCGGGGCAGCCGGTGTCCCGGAAGACGTTCGGCGGCGGGGAGTCGTTCTCCCCCGAGGTTGCCGGTCCCGTCGCACTCCCGCCGTGGGCGAAAAAGGTCCGGTCGTTGCCGCCCGTCCCGAAATCCCGCGTGCACCCCGCCGTCATCACGTTTCCCAACGGCCTTCGTCTCATCGTGCAGCCCGAATCGATCAGCCGGACGATCAGTGTCTTCGGCCATGTCAAGAACAGGCCCGAAATCCAGGAACCGAAAGGAAAAGAGGGGGTAGCGAGGGTTCTCAACGCGCTCTTCGAATACGGCACGACCACGTTGGACCGCCTTGCCTTCCAGGAGGCCCTGGACGAGATCGGCGCGGAGGAATCGGCGGGTACGGGTTTCTCCCTTCGCGTCCTTTCGGACCGGTTCGACCGGGGGGCCAGGCTCCTCGCGGAGAACCTTCTTCATCCGGCCCTGCCGGAGGAAGGATTCGCCATCGTGCGAAAGGAAACGGCGGACGCGGTAGCGGGGGAGGAAAAAAGCCCTGCATACCTCCGGAGAAGGGCTCTCCGCTCGGCCCTCTATCCCGACGACGACCCCTCGCTGCGGCAGGCATTGCCTGCCACGGTAGAATCCCTGACTCTGGCCGACGTGAGGGGCTATTACAACGCGACGTTCCGGCCCGACATGACGACGATCGTCGTCATCGGAAGGGTCTCGCCGGAGCATGCGAAGGCGGTCATCGGGAAGTGGTTCGGCGGCTGGAACGCTACGGGACCGAAGCCGGAGACGGATCTTCCCCGGGTGCCGGACAACACGCCGTCCGCATCCGCGGTCCCCGACACGAGCCGTGTCCAGGACGAGGTCACCCTTGCGCAAACTCTCGGGATCACCGCGTCCCACCCGGATCGCTATGCCCTGCAGGTCGGGAGGAACGTCTTGTCCGGCGCCTTCTATGCAACCCGCCTCTACCGCGATCTGCGGGAGCGTGCCGGCCTGGTGTATACCGTCGATACGTTGCTTCATGTGGGGAAAACCCGCTCCCTCTTCGCCGTCTTCTACGCCTGCGATCCGGAGAACGTCTCGAAGGTTCGCGGGATCGTGGAGAAGGACCTGCGCGCGATTCGGAAGAAACCGGTGACCGCCGCCGAGCTTCTCCAGGCCAAGATGCTTCTGATCCGGCAGATCCCGCTATCGGAATCGAGCGTGGACGAAATCGCTCACGGGCTGATCGAGCGCCGGGAGGAAGGGTTGCCCCTGGACGAGCCGGTTCGCGCCGCGGACAGCTACCGGAAGATGACGGCCCGTCGGGTCCGGGAGGCCTTCGCCCGGTGGATCCGGCCGAACGACCTGGTCCAGGTCACCCGGGGACCGAAACCGGAGTAGACGAATGCGGCTTCCCGCGCGGGAGAAGGCGTGCGTATCCTCTCAGTGGTGCTGAGCAAAATTTTTTGTAGATAAAACATGTCGTTTTGGATATCGTCGTAATCCCAACCCCCAATGAAGTTTTCGTAGAGAGGAGGCACGCGTATGGGAAGGAATGGTTTCCTGAAGGGCATCGTTGCGTTCTCGATGGTACTCGCAACAGGGTTCTTCCTCGTCCCCGCCCAGGCCGATGAGTACCCGAGCAAACCCCTCACCTATATCATCTGCTTCAACCCCGGCGGCGAGTCCGACATCACGGCCCGCATCCAGGAGCAACCGTTGCAGAAGCATTACAAGGAAGGAGTCGTCATCACGTATAAAAAAGGTGGCGGCGGATCCGTAGGCTGGTCGGAACTCATAAAAAGCAAGGCCGACGGGTACACCATCGCGGGGGACAATCTTCCCCATATCATCCTGCAGCCGCTCACCCGCGGCAACGCCGGATACAACACGCTCGACCTGAAGCAGATCTACCTCTTCGAAAGCACCCCCAACATCCTCGTCGTGCGGAAAGACAGCCCGTTCAAATCCCTCAAGGAGTTGATCGCCTATGCCAAGGAAAAACCGGGCGCAATGACCGTGGGGGGAAGCGGCAGCAGCTCCGCCAACGACCTGGGGACCCAGATGCTGAACAAGGCCGCCGGAATCAAGCTGACCTACATCCCCTTCACGGGATCCGGTGCGGCGGTGCCGTCCCTGTTAGGCGGCCACGTGGGAGCGCTCATGACCTACTCCACCATGGCCGTCCGGTACTCGGGCGATTTCCGCCCGCTGGCCATCATGTCCGAAGAGCGGATGTCCGTTCTTCCCGACGTCCCCACGTTCAAGGAGCTGGGCTTTGACCTCGTGGAGGGCGCCTACCGCGGCGTTGCGGCCCCTCCGGGGACTCCGGACGATATCGTCAAGAAAATCGCGGGGATTTTCGACAGCGTCATGAAAGAACCCGGCGTCATCAAGAAGATGGACGAAAACGGCTTCAAGATCGAAAAGATGGGCCCCGAGGCCTCCACCGCATTCGTGAAGAAGAAGATGGCCGAGTACAAGGTGCTGGTGGAAGAAATGGGACTCAAAAAGAAATAGTCATTCCGAAGCGTTGGAATCCATGAATCCCCCGGGCGGAAAGACCCTGTCCTCCGCCCGGGACTCTTTTCGTCTGCGAGGGGAATAGTTCCGTGTTCGGAAACATCCTCCTGGGACTGCAGCATCTGGCGTCCTTCGAAAATCTCCTGCTGGTTTTCGCCGGTACCGTGGCGGGAATGGTCGTCGGTGCGCTCCCCGGTTTGACGGCCACGATGGCCGTCGCCCTCCTGGTACCTTTCACCTACGCGATGGACCCCATTCCGGGGCTGGTTCTCCTGGGCGCCATCTACATGGGCTGCATCTACGGGGGCGCCTTCAGCGCCATTCTCATCAACACCCCCGGAACGCCGAGCTCGATCGGGACGACGTTCGACGGGTACCCCATGGCGAGCCAGGGGCGGGGCGAGGAAGCCATTATCGGGGCCACCGTCGGTTCCGCCTTCGGCGGCATCTTCGGCGTCGTCGCTCTGATCTTTCTCAGCCCCCCGCTTGCCGCGATCGCCCTCAAGTTCGGCCCCCCGGAATATTTCTGGGTCGGTGTCTTCGGCCTGACCATCATCTCCAGCCTTGCCGCCGGTTCCTTTCTGAAGGGGATCACCGGCGCGGCGTTCGGCGTTCTCATTTCGACGATCGGCATCGCGCCGATCGGGGGGGACGTGCGGTTCACCTTCGGGCTACCCGCAATGCAGGGCGGCATCGAGCTGATCGTCATGCTCATCGGCCTATTCTGCATCCCGGAACTGCTGACGATCGTTTCCAAGGGGATCGGGAAGCACCAGGTGGTGGAGTACAAGCGGACAAAGGGAGTCCTGCGGGAAACGGTCAAAAAGGTGCTCTCCCTTCGAAAAAACCTCCTCCGCTCCTCGATTATCGGCACCGTCATCGGGATCCTCCCGGGGGCCGGCGGAAATATCGCCAACCTCGTCTCCTACAACGAGGCCCGCAGGACATCGAAACATCCGGAGAAGTACGGCACCGGCCTCATCGATGGTGTCGTCGCCACCGAGACGGCAAACAATGCCGTCGTAGGCGGGGGAATGATCCCGTTGTTCACGCTGGGCATACCCGGTGCGCCGCCGGACGCGATCATCTACGGCGTTCTCCTTCTGCAGGGACTCCGTCCCGGGCCGGAACTGTTTACCACTCGTGCGGACATCACCTACACGTTCATGCTTTCCCTCGGGCTTGCCGCGATCGTCATGGTTCCCGTCGGAATTTACGGGGGACGCCTCCTCACCCGGTTCGTCTCCTCCCTTCCCGCGCGGTATCTCGTGCCGGGGATCGGCATCCTGACGATCATCGGCTCCTATGCGATACGGAACAACTACACCGACGTCATCCTCATGCTCCTCTTCGGGGTCGTCGGGTACGGACTGCGTTTTCTGGGGTTTCAGGCTCCCCCGATCGTGCTCGGCCTCATCCTCGGCCCCATCATGGAAGGAGGCCTCGTCCAGGCCTACCTCATGGGACAGGCCTATTCCTCCCCCTGGATCGCCCTGTTCGTCAGTCCGCTGTCGTGGATCCTCATCGCGATGTCCGCATTTTCCTTCCTGTGGCCGTATATCGGCCCCTTGAAAAAGATGTTCCAGAAGCCGGGGGACATAACACCCGGGGGCGTGGAGTAGGAGGCAGGCATTGACCGCGAAATTCCGGGACCATCTCGGGTCCGCCCTTCTCCTGGCATTCGTTGCCGTGCTCTGGCTGCAACGCGATTACATCACGGTGTTCGGCGGGATATTTCCCGACATCGTGATGGAGATCATGGCGGCCCTGATCGTGCTGACGGTCATCCTGTCTTTCACACCCTACGCGGCGATGAAAGAGACCGAAGGAACCGCGAAGGAAGAAGGGGAAGCCATCAACTGGACCGAACTGGCCGTCGTCGGCGTGATTCTTCTCGCCTGGTCCGTCCTTCTCCGTACCCTGGGCTTCGCCCTTTCGGGAGTGCTCGGGTTCAGCGGCATCTCCTGGTATCTGGGCGGTTGCCGCTGGGAACCGAAGGGGATCGCCTGGTGCATAGGAATCGCACTTGCCGTCACCTACCTGCTCATCTTCGTCTTCGTTTCCCTTCTTCGGGTCCCGCTTCCGGCCGGCACGATCTTCGGGTAACGGAGACTGTTGGAATCAGCCATCTTCAAGGGAGGAAACGATCCGATGAAGGAGATCAGCCTGGCGGTTATTCCGGGGGACGGGATCGGCAAAGAGGTCGTGCCCGCCGCGCAGAAAGTGCTCGACGCCGCGGCGGAAGTGCACGGGGGGCTTCGCTTCCGGTACGAGACGTTCGACTGGAGCTGCGAACACTACTCGAAGCACGGAAGGATGATGGCGGAAAACGGCCTCGACCTTCTTCGGCCGCACGATGCGATATTTCTCGGGGCCGTGGGATATCCCGGGGTCCTCGACCATGTCTCCCTGTGGGGCCTTCTCATCCCCATCCGCAGAACGTTTCAGCAGTACATCAACCTTCGGCCCGTCAGGCTGCTGCCCGGCGTGCGCACACCCCTGGCGGACCGCAAGCCGGATGACATCGATTTTTTCGTCGTCAGGGAGAACAACGAGGGGGAATACTCCAACATGGGCGGCCGCCTGTATGAGGGGTTGCCCAACGAGATCGTCATCCAGAACACCGTCTTCACGCGCCTTGGGGTGGAACGGGTCGTCCGATACGCCTTCGAGCTGGCCCGCAAAAAAGGCAGAAAGCGGGTCACGTCCGCGACGAAATCGAACGGAATCAACATCACGATGCCGTATTGGGACGAACGGTTCTGGTCCGTGGCAAAGGAGTATCCGGACATCCAGGCCGACCAGTACCACATCGACGCCCTGGTCGCACGGTTCGTGACCCACCCCCAACAATTCGACGTCGTGGTGGGGAGCAACCTGTTCGGCGACATCCTGTCCGACCTTGGCCCCGCGATTGCGGGAAGCATCGGCATCGCTCCCTCCGCAAACCTGAACCCGGAACGGAAGTATCCCTCCATGTTCGAACCCGTGCACGGCTCGGCACCCGACATCGTGGGCAAGGGGATCGCCAATCCGATGGGCCAGATCTGGTGCGGCGCCATGATGCTGGAGCACCTGGGGTTTCCCGAGTCGGGCGATCTCGTCATGGGCGCGATGGAAGCGGTCCTTGCAGAGGGCATCGCGACGCCGGACATCGGGGGAAAAGCGAACACCGCCGAAGTGACGGACGCCATCTGCACGAAGATCCGAAAGATCGTTCCCAAAACCCGATAGGAGCAACGATCATGCGCACACACAAAATCGCAGTGATCCCGGCCGACGGCATCGGGAAAGAGGTCATCCCCGCGGGAGTCCGCGTTCTCCAGGAAATCGCGAAGGGCGACGGGGCGCTCCGGTTCGAGTTCAAGACGTTCCCGTGGGGGAGCGACTACTATCACGAGCACGGGCAGATGATGCCTCCCGACGGCCTGGAGACGTTGCGAGCCTTCGATGCGATCTTTTTCGGCGCCGTGGGGCACCCTACCATCCCGGACCACATCACGCTGTGGGGGCTGCGCCTTCCCATCTGCCAGGGGTTCGACCAGTACGGAAACTACCGGCCCGCGCGCATCCTGCCGGGAATTTCGGGGCCCCTCCGGGATCGGACCGGCAAGGATCTCGACTGGATCGTGGTCCGGGAGAACACGGAAGGCGAATACTCCGGCGTGGGAGGGAGGGCGCACCAGGGACTGCCTGGCGAAGTGGCCATGGAGGTGTCGGTGTTCACACGCCACGGCGTGGAGCGCATCATGCGGTTCGCCTTCGCCCTGGCGCGGAAGCGGCCCCGGCGGCTGCTGACGCTGGTGACGAAGTCGAACGCCCAGCGTCATGCCATGGTCATGTGGGACGAGATCTTCGCCGAGGTCGCCCGGGAGTTTCCCGATGTGACGACCGACCGGATGCTCGTCGACGCGGTCACCACGAGAATGGTGCTCAAGCCCGAGACGCTCGACGTGCTCGTCGCCTCCAACCTCCACGCGGACATCCTCTCCGATCTCGCGGCGGCACTGTCGGGAAGCCTCGGGATCGGCCCGACGGCGAACATCAACCCGGAAAGAACGTACCCGTCGATGTTCGAGCCGATCCACGGGTCCGCCTTCGACATCATGGGAAAAGGGATCGCCAATCCCCTGGGCACGTTCTGGACCGCGGTCCTGATGCTGGAGCACCTGGGGGAGGTGGAAGCCGGCAGGCGCCTCATGGGCGCCATAGAGAAGGTGACCGGCACAGGCAAGACCCTGCCCCCCGATCTGGGCGGGACGGCATCGACCGGCGAGGTCACCGACGCCGTGATCGCCGCATTGGGGAAATGACCTGCCGATGAAGATCGTCGACATCAAGGAGCGCGCCGCCTCCATCGCCTCCCCCATCCGCAACGCGTACATCGACTTCAGCCGGATGACGGTGTCGGTCGCGGCCGTGGTCACCGACGTGATCCGGGACGGCAAACCGGTCGTGGGATACGGGTTCAACTCCAACGGCCGTTACGCCCAAGGGTGCCTGCTGCGGGAGCGGTTCCTCCCCCGCGTGCGGGAGGCCGATCCAAAGACGTACCTGTCCGAGGCGGAAGACAACCTCGATCCTTTCCGGCTCCGGGACATCCTGATGGCCAACGAGAAACCGGGCGGCCACGGAGAACGCTCGGTGGCGGTGGGCGTCATCGACATGGCCGTGTGGGACGCGGTGGCCAAGATCGAGGAAAAGCCCCTTTACCGTCTGCTCGCCGACCGCTACAACGGCGGTGTCGCCGCAGACCGGGTGTTCGTCTACGCGGCGGGCGGCTACTACTACCCCGGGAAAGGGACACGGGAGCTGCGGGACGAAATGAGCCGCTACCTGGATGCCGGGTACCGGGTGGTGAAGATCAAGATCGGCGGGGCCCCCCTGGCGGACGACTTAAGAAGGATCGAGGAGGTTCTTTCCCTGGTGGGAGGCGGAGACCGCCTTGCCGTCGACGCGAACGGCCGGTTCGACCTCGACGCGGCGGTGGAATACGGGGAAGCTCTTGGCCCGTACGGCCTTCGCTGGTACGAGGAGCCCGGAGACCCCCTCGACTACCAGCTCCATGCCGACCTGGCGGCCCGGTACCCGGGTCCCATCGCCACCGGGGAAAACCTTTTCTCCATGCAGGATACGAGAAACCTCCTGCGCCACGCGGGGCTTCGGAAGGACAGGGACATCCTCCAGATGGACCCGGTCCTGTCCTACGGCCTGGTGGAGTATCTCCGGATGCTTAAGGTGCTGGAGGAGATGGGCTGGTCACGAGACCGCCTGATCCCCCACGGCGGACACCAGTTCGCCTTGGGCATCGCCGCCGGCCTCGGCCTGGGGGGCAACGAATCGTACCCCGAGGTGTTCGCCCCGTTCGGGGGGTTTGCCGATGGAACACCCGTGGAGGATGGAATGATCCGCCTGCCGGAAGTCCCCGGCGTCGGCTTCGAGGCCAAGTCGGACCTGATGGATCTCATCCGCTCGCTCTTCGGCCCCTACGGCGATCGGATCGGTCGGCTGCGGAGTTCCCGGTTCCCTCCTTAACGATCCGGATTTCCGAATCGGTACCCGATGCCTGCATATCCGGAACTGTCGTCCGCCGAGCCCGAATCGCCATCCAACGTTCTGTATGTGTAGTTCACGGTCGAAAACCAGGACCGCGTCCAGTCGATTCCGGCGGATACCGAGAGCGCGTGCACATCCACCGTTTCCTTGAACACATCGGCCCCGAAGGCGGAGGAGAACCGCCTCCCGCCCCTCCCGGAACCGCCGCCACCGGCCGGCGGTGCGGCCACATTTGTAGAAAGGAACGAGTCTCCACGGGAATATTCGTAACCCGCCTCCGTGAAAACCTTCGTTGTCCAGCGCATCCCGAGGTACAAACCGAAGGTGTTTTCCGTGTACGAGTAGACGTCTTCCTCCGCCCGGCTGTCCGTGTAGACGTAATATTCCCCGAGGTAGAAGCCGTTCGGGAATTTCTGTGAGAAACCGACCCTGCCACCGAACGCCCAGGCCGACTGCTCCGAATCCTGCACCGCTTTCCCCTGGAGAAAGGGGGTGAGGGATGCTGTCCAGCCGGGTCGGATGATGTACGCGATCCCCGGAGAGAGCATGACCGCCGCGTAGTCGACATCGGAAAGGGAAGGGTAGACCGCGCCCTGAACGATGATCCCCATCGTCCAGTCCAGCCGGGTTTCCGCGGCGTGGCCCTTCCAGTAGCTGCCGTAGGCCGAGAGGTACCCGCTCCCGTCGCCATCTTCGATGGAGCGGCTCAGGTTTGTGTCGAACCCCGCGTGTACGCCGGCTTCCCAGCCGGCACATGCCGGGGATGCCTCCCAAAACAGGGTGGGAACCACGAAAATCGCGAGCAGCGCCTTCCACTGTCGGGGGATCATGTCCACCTCTTTTCGTCGTCTCTGGGTGTCACCTGCCCCTGCCGCCCATGCCTCCCATGACCCCCGGCCCCTTCCCGCCGCCGCCCCGGAGCATCGGGGACCCGGATCCTCCACCCACTCCCATTCCATCGCCTTGCCCTTCCATATTGGATATCCTTTCTCGTCACGGAACACCCACGCCTGGCCCGAGGACAGGACGCGGATCTCCTGGGCGATGATGTACATCCCCATGTCGCGGCCAAGCGTCTTGGAGCCGCGGACGCTCACCTGCGCGCCTTCGGGTATCTCCGTCCGGAGGTCCTCCCAATACCACGACGGGGAGACGAGGACCGTGTAGGTTTCCTTTCCCGATTCCAGCCGGAAACTCATCGGCCCCCGCTCCGGCCTGTCCACGTCGCGAGCCGTTCCGCGGACCTCCCCGACCGTGTTGGGGTCATACCCCCCGCGGTAGTGGATCCCGCTCCCTTCCAGAACCGTCCCGTTCCCGGCCGCCAGCACGGCGCCCGCGGGAAAGAGCGGGACGAAGAGAAAACCGAGGAGCAGGGCGGACAACGCCGCCCTGTTCCGCCCGGTTTTCACCCCCCTACCGGTTTGCCGGAGCCCCATATCCCGTTCCGTCCTTGGGCAGGTAAGGGCCTGTGCCGTCTCCCGGACCATAAAGGTTTCCTTTCTTCTCCCCGGTGGCGCCCACTGCGGATTCCGCGGCGGTTGCCGCGGACCCCGTGCCGGACTCCTTGTGAATCCGGTCACGATCACGACTGTCCCGGTCGCGATCCCGGTCGCCTTCCCCGTCCCGCATGCGAAGTAGCTCCATATTGCGGGTCCCGACCTGGTTCTGCATCTGGGTCCGGTTCCCGATGGACTCCCCTCCCATCCTGCCCGACCCGCCACCGCCCCTGCCTCCTCCGCCGCCACCCGCCAGGACCGTCCATGGAATGACGAGCGCGGCAAGAAAAGCAGCCGCCAGAACCGTCGCGCCAAACTTGGTCTTCATCTCTCTTACCTCCTTCAGGTTGTTTGCTCCTCTCCCGATGAAGGCAAGAGCAATGGGCGTGCCGGGCCGAGGATCCGGCATGACGGCCCGATTTCAATGGGAAATCCGAATCCTGACACCCCCGGCACCCCCCTCAGGAGTGCAAAATATGCACTCCGGCGTGCAAACCGTGCACCCTTACAGATCGTACTCCTTGATCCGGTACTGCAAGGAACGCAGGGAGATTCCCAGTATCTGCGCCGCCCGCTTCCGGTTCCCCCCGACCTCCGAGAGGACCCTCCGGATCGTCTCCCGCTCGGAGGACCGGAGCGCCCCTTCCCCGGGGGGTATGTCGCCCTTCCGTTCCGCAACGCCCTCGAGGTTCAGGAGGGAGGGGTCTATTTCCCCGTGTGCGAGGATCACGGCGCGCTCGATCACGTTCTGCAACTCCCGGATGTTCCCCGGCCACCGGTATGCGGTGAGCGCGGTCTTCGCGGCCTCGGAGAACCCCGGCGTTTTCTTCCCGAAGGCGGTGGCGAACTTCGCCGCAAAATACTCCGCGAGGGGAAGGATGGCGTCAACGCGTGAGGCGAGATCGGGGAGCGCGACCGGGAAGACGTTCAACCGGTAGAAGAGGTCCTCGCGGAAACAGCCCGCCGCTACTTCCGCTTTCAGATCCCGGTTCGTCGCTCCCACGATCCGAACGTCCACCGTGATCGTCTTCGTCCCGCCTACCCGCTCGAACGACCGTTCCTGCAGCACACGGAGAAGCTTCACCTGGATGCCGGGGGATACCTCCCCGATCTCGTCCAGGAATATCGTACCTTCGTCGGCGAGCTCGAACCGCCCCTTCCGGGTCGCCACCGCACCGGTGAACGCCCCCCGCTCGTGACCGAACAGTTCGCTTTCCAGAAGCGTCTCGGGGAGTGCCGCGCATTGCACCGGCACGAAGGGCTTCTCCCCCCTGGGACTCAGGTTGTGGATCATGCGGGCGACCAGCTCCTTCCCTGTCCCGCTCGGCCCCGAGATGAGGACGGTCGCAGTCGTCGGGGCAACCTCGCGGACCATCCGGTGCACCTCCTTCATGGCTCCCCCCAGGAAGATCGTCCCCACCGGGGGAAACTGTTTCCCAAGGTCCTCGGAGAGCAGGGAGATTCGGGCTTCCGCCTCCGCCTCGCGAAGGACCCGCCGGACTACGTGGCGAAGCTCTTCGGGGTCCCGGAGAGGCTTCGTGAGGTAGTCCGAGGCCCCCGCCCGCATTGCCTCTACGGCGTTCCCGATGGAACCGAAGGCGGTGACGATGACCCAGCGTGCCCCGGGGCGCACCTTTCTCCCTTCCTGCATCAATTCCAGTCCGGAAATGCCGGACATGCGCAGATCGGTGAGAACGAGGTCGAAATCCGACCGGTTCAACGCATCGAGCCCCTCCTTCCCGTGGCCCGCCGCCTCTACCGTGTACCCCTCCTCCTTCAGGACGGAGGCGAAGAAGGAACGCATCATCTCGTCGTCGTCCACCACCAGGATGTTCTTCGGCATCTCCGGTCACCCCTTCCCGGGGAGCCGGACCCACAGGACCGCGCCGCCCTCCCCGTCCCGATTGCGAATCCCGATGCGACCCCCCATCCCCTCGACCGCCTTCTTCGAGTAGGCCAGCCCAAGCCCGGTGCCGTCCGACTTCGTCGTGTGGAACGGCGTAAACAGCTTCGGCAGGTCGGCCCCGGGGATTCCCGGTCCTGTGTCCTTCACCCGGATTTCCGCCCACTTGCCGTCCCTCCACCACTCGACCCGCAAAGTCCCCTCCGGACCCATCGCCTCGATCGCGTTCCGGACCGCGTTCCGCAGGACCCTCCCGAGCTTGTCGGGATCGGCTAACACACACGCGCCCGGCTCGACGGAAATCTCCACTTTCCCGGCCCACCCTGCGGACTCCGCGGTCACGGTGTCGCGGACGATGTCGAGGACGGGGACGGGGG
Source organism: uncultured delta proteobacterium (assembly GCA_963811025.1). GTDB lineage: Bacteria > Desulfobacterota > Deferrimicrobia > Deferrimicrobiales > Deferrimicrobiaceae > CSP1-8. The sequence goes on along the minus strand of CAWEPX010000027.1, from coordinate 516,041 downwards.
AAGTCACGTACGTTTCCTGCCGCGAGAACAGGAGGAGCTCGTTGACGAGGGACTCGATCCGGCCCGCAGCCCGCAACGCATTATCCAGCCCCGCCTTCCTCGGGTCGGAGGGTTCGACCTTCTCGCTCACCCACTGGGTGAATCCCTTGAAGCTGCCGAGAGCGTTGCGGATTTCGTGCGCGAGGGTTGCGGTCATCTGGCCGATGAGGGCGAGCCGTTCCCGCCGTTCCGCCTCTTCCCGGAGGCGGAACTGTCGGGAAACCATCCGGTCCAGGGCAATACCCACCGTCCAGAGCAGGAGCAGCACGGCCGCCACCGTCCAGCGCATCCTGCGCGTGCCGGCAAGGATCCGGTCCGCGGGCGTCGTGTGGAGCACGATCCGGAGCAGTTCCGGACCGCCGTGGAGGGGGTGGAGGATATAGTCGTATTCGTACGCGGGCAGCCCGGTCCCCAGGACCACCCTCCGCCCGGAGGGCTGCCCGGTCCGGAGCCAATCACCGGGATCCTCCGGCAACCGGGTGTTCATCATCCGCGGATTGGTGTGGAACCGGATCATCCCGTCCCCCTCCGCGATCAGCGCGTAGGCAACCACCCGGTCCGACAGGATCCCCTGGACCTCGCTGTCCGATCCGCCCCCGCCGGCGCGCAGGGCACTCTCCGTGGCGGAGGAGAGGGCGAGCGCGGTGCTCTCCAGCGACTGGTCGGCGAGAGATTCCACCGTTCGCTCGTTCATCACCGTCGCATAGAGGATTGCGGCGGATGACACCGCGAGGAAGGCGAGCAGGATGACCCGCAGGACAGCGGGAAGAACGAGGCGCATAGGCAGGGATCCTCTCCACCCGCCCCCACCGCCGGGCAGGGACGCAATATATCCATCGGGCTTCTATATTAGCACCACTCCGGCTAAAGTAGTGAACTCGCGACTCGGGCCGCCCGCTGGTTTCCTGTTCGGGAAGGCTCGTTTCCTCCTCCTTCGCGACATCAAATCCTTTGAACCTCCTGAAAAAGATCTAACGGATGGAAACCTCTTCCCCGCCTTAAAAATCTAACCAGTAGTCGGGACGGTACACGGGAAATTGTCATCGATAACCCGTGGGGAACGATATTTCCACACCGTGCCAAGGCAACCAGGAAACAGAAAAACCGTAGGCGAAAGACCAAGGAGGCTTGCAGTGGACGAAAAAAGGATCATCGCGGTAGTAGGAGCTACGGGCGCACAGGGAGGCGGCCTGTGCCGCGCCATTCTGAATGACAGGAGCGGTGGATTCCGGGTGCGCGCACTCACGAGAAACCCCGGTTCCGACAAGGCGAAAGAGCTGTCCAGACTGGGCGCCGAGGTCGTCGCGGCGGACGTCGAGGACGAAAAGAGCCTGGAAAAGGCGTTCCGGGGCGCCTACGGCGCCTTCTGCGTCACCTTCTTCTGGGAGCACTTTTCGCCCGAGAAGGAGTATGCGCATGCCAGTGCCATGGCGCGATGCGGCGAAGACAGGCAGGCGTCAAGCACGTCATCTGGTCGACCCTCGAAGACACCCGCAAATGGGTTCCGCTGAGCGACGACCGGATGCCCACGCTCATGGGCAAGTACAAGGTGCCGCACTTCGACGCCAAGGGCGAGGCCGACACGGCTGTTTACCGATCTCGGCCTGCCGGCGACCTTCCTGCTGACGTCGTTCTACTGGGACAACCTGATCTACTTCGGCATGGGACCCAAGAAGGGGCCGGACGGGAAACTGGCGATCACCTTTCCCATGGGCGACAAGAAGCTGCCCGGGATCGCCGCCGAGGACATCGGCAAGTGCGCGTACGGCATCTTCAAGAAGGGGCCGCGAGTTCATCGGCAAGACCGTCGGCATCGCCGGCGAGCACCTGACCGGCGCGCAGATGGCCGCCGCCCTCACGAAGGCGCTGGGGGAGGAGGTGCGCTACAACGACGTGTCCCCCGGAGGTGTACCGTGGCTTCGGATTCCCGGGCGCCGAAGACCTCGGGCAACATGTTCCAGTTCAAGCGCGACTTCGAACGACGTCTTCTGCGGGGCACGCGACGTCGGCGTCGCGCGGTCCCTCAACCCCTCGCTGCAGACGTTCGAGGACTGGCTTGCCGTGAACAAGAACCGGATCCCGATCGAAAAGGAATCCCGGCGCGCAGCGGGAGAATGACGGAAACGGTCCCGCGCAGCTCTACCGGGGAGGGGGGGCGAAGGTGCTCGGACAGTTCATGAAGACGGTATAAGTGAGTCCCGTGCGCCGGTGACCCCCGCGGAGAGCATGGTACCGCCAGGCCCAAGAGAAGATCCGGAGCCGATCCCCGGCAGGCGCGGCGGAACGAGGAGGACGGGGTCACGGATTCTGCTTGCCGCCGCGCTGGCCGGGGGGGTCACCGCAGCGATTATCGCCGGGGCAGTCATCTCCGATTTCCTCTGCGACGTTGCCGGCATCACCTCCGCAAATGTGCGCCTGGGCATAAAGGTGGCAAGCATCGCGGTCGCGCTTCCCGCGGGCTTCTATCTGGTTGAACGGTTTTTTCTTTTCCGGTCTTCCCGCGGCGCAAGAAATCCCTGAAAAGTTGCAGGAACGTCCCCGTTTCTGACGTAACCGTTCGTGGCGTCCAGTTCCTAGGAACGTCCCCGTTCCCGGGGGTGAGGTGGAGGATAGACTCGGTGTTCTCCTGGATCTGCTTTTTTTCGGTCCAGACCGGGTGGGACGTGCCGGCGAGCCACAGGGGGCTCTGGTCACGGTAGTGCCGCTCGAAAAAATGCCCCGACTCGCCCGTCGTGATGACGGACCGGGCCATCGAACGGAAACCCAGCGGGACAACCTGGCGCATGGATGGCCCCACGACGACCGAGAAGTCATCGCCGTGCCGGAACTCCTCCTTGAAGACGGTCCGCCCGTCGCCGGGCACGGGGAAGGGCCCGACGTTGAACCACCGCCGGAGATACCGTTTCTTTCCGAAGGGATGTTCGAACGTCACCTGGTGGAGGCGATCCCACTTCCACGTCGAGGATATATTCCCGAGCCGGGACTTCAGGAACGCCATGGCGTCCAGCAGGGAGCGGGCGGCGAGGTCGTCAAGCGATTCCCTGACCCCGGTCTCCGCGTTCTCCAGGAACAGGGAATCCCCCCGGTCGATCACCCGGTCCATCGCGTTCCACAGAAGGCGCGAGGTGCGGGAGGCCTCCTCGAACAGCTCCGGCCCCAGGTCGTCCCGGAAGGTGTTCTCGATCATCTTTTCATAGAAGAGCTCGTACAGCGTCGCCCCGGGACTGTCCCCGGATACGCGCAGATCCCACCCGGAGAGGATCCTGGCCGCATCCCCGAATTCCAGCGTCTCCCGCTCCCGCTGGCGCGCGACACGGACCGCGAGAGAGACCACACGGGCTGCATCCGGCCGCAGAATGTCCTGCTGCATCCGCTCGAAATCCTCCACGGAGAACTTCCCTTTTTCCGAGAGCATCCGGAGGATCCGTTTCCCTCGATCCGGCGGTTCGTAGAGCCGGGAGACGTAGTGTCGGTAGGAATTCCCCGCGGGGGGAAAGTTGGCCGCGACGACAACGTGTTCCGGCGGATTCCACACCCGCGGGTTCTCGGAGAACGGAACGGTCCCCGTCCATTCCCACTCGCCCGTGTCGCCGGGGACCGGAAGGAGGCTGCTCCCCCCCTTGCGCACCGGGATGCGCCCTGCCGTCACTGCGCCGATATTCCCCTCCCGGTCCGCGTACACGATGTTCTGGGCCGGGTGGGGAAACCCCGAGACGGCCGCGAGGAACTCCTTACGGTTACGGGCGCGATTCAGGGCGTGGAGCGCTCCCAGCGCGTCGCCCCCGTCGAACCCTACCCACCGCAGCGCCAGCGCGGCGGACGACCCGGCAAGGATCGGCGAGAGGACGGGGCCGTGCGGTGTTTCCCACACCGTGAGCGTTTCCTCTTTCTTCCCCCGGACCCGGATCTTCTCGACACGTTTCGTCATCGGGATCCATTTCCCGCGGAACATCACCCGATCCCCGTCCACCCTCTCGACGAAGAAGTCCGCGTCGTCCAGCATCACGTTGGTGAACCCCCAGGCGATATCGGGATTGTGCCCGATGACCACGGAAGGGGCGCCGGTGAAGGAGACCCCGTAAACATCCACGCCGGGGGCCGTCGAGGTGGATCTCATACCAGAGGGAGGGGCAGGGAAGCAGAATGTGGGGATCGTTCGCCAGGAGGGGCCGCCCCGTCACGCTCCTTTCCCCGGAGACGGCCCAGGCATTCGAGCCTCCGGACCGGAGGAGATCCCCCACCGACCACTTGCAGCGAGGCAAGCCCGTCAAGGAGGACCGAGGGGACGAGCTCCAAAGGCGACGAAGCGGCGAATCCCGGAGCGACAACGGGGGAACCGGCGGGCACGCGGGGCATCAGCTCCTCCGCCTTCCCCCGGGGAAGCTTCCTCCAGGCCCGGTAGAGCGTCACTTCATCCTGCCACTGGGCCAACCCGAACGACTTCAGCAGGCCGATGGCGGCGACGTCCTCGGGGAGGAAATCCCGTGGCGGAGTCCGGAGGAGGCGGAACTCCACCGGCCAGGCGCGCAGCGCCGCCATCGCCGCGTTCACGCCCGCGCAGTACGCCCGTATGATTTCCTTCGTCTTCTCCGGCAGGGAAGCGATGATGCCGGGGGCGCGGGCCGCGAATCCCAGGTACCGGAAGAGCCGGTCTGCCGGCAACGCTTTTTCGCCGAAGATTTCCGACAGTTCCCCCCGGGCCAGCCTCCTTTCCATGTCCATCTGGAAGAGACGGTCCTGCGCGTGCACATACCCTTGCGCGAAGTAGAGGTCGTGATCGTTCGACGCCGTGATATGGGGAATGCCGTACGTGTCCCGCACGATCTCGACGGGGGCCGACAGCCCCGCGACAGCAATCCGGCCTTCCCGCTGCGGTACGCTCGTCCGGAAGAAGGAGGAACAGGAGGCAAGAAGGAGCAATGCCGCCGCGAGGAGCCGCAAGGCCGCGCCGCGGGATCCTCCGGGGGGAAGGTGTCTCCCCCTCATCGCTTCCCGAACACCCGCGCCTTTACGTTCCCCAGAACCTTTTCGAAGACCTCTCCTGTGTAGGTGCGGATATGCCGCCGCATCTGGATGAGGTACCGCTCGATCTCCCCCCATTCCCGGACGATGATCCGCATCTGGTCCCGGTACGCCTTGTCGTACTCGGTCCGCATCTTTTCCTGGAGAGCATCCCGCTTGCCCTGGTCGTCGGGGAAAACATTCCGGGGAAGAAAATCGTAGATCGGCTCGAAGATACGGACGTCGGTGTCATCGAGGTGGAACAGTTCGATGTTGTCGATCATGACAACCTTTTTGTCGGGAGTCGCCACATAGTGGCCGTAGCGCAGGGCGGTCCCGAGACAGTCCCCCAGGGCGTCCTGTCTCGCTGCCCCGTTTACCCACCAGGTCCATTCCCGGAGGACCCGGGAGGCGGGTACCCCTTCTTCCAGGTAGATGTTCACCCCTTCCTCCTTCGGCTTCAGGAGAATCTCTTCGCCCTGGGGGGTCAGGTGATGCACGACGGGGAGGGCGGGCAGGCCTGCCAGGCCCGGCAAGCCGCTGTGTATGTACTCGCCCAGGCAGCCGAACCGCGAAAGGTACAGGGAATACTCCTTCCCTTTGGGGTCGCGCAAGGTGAAAAGCGTATCCTTGTGCACCTTCTCCACGAGCTGGACGTCGGTCACCTCGAAGTCACGGGGGGTGTCCTCCGTCATCCGGGAAAGAAGCTGCAGGATCGCTTTCTTCAGTCCCGTGGACTTCAGCTTGGAAGAAAAGATCTTCACGCGGGAGTCGTCCGACATCAGCCGGATCGCGCCCCGGACCCAGTTGACATAGGAGTGGGAGATGCTTATCGGGAGAATGTCCGTGCAGGACGGGTCGAGAAGCTCGTCGATCTTCACCTCCCACAAGGGAATGTGCATGGCGAGAAACTCCTGGGGATTTTCCACCCCGAGGACCTTGAGGATCTTCTCCCTGTCCTTGGTGTTCCTCTGGGAAGCGGGAATCTGATAAAAACGGTTGAGGGCCCGTTCGTACTTCGCAAGGTCGGCCTGGGCGGCAGAACGCATCGGAAGCCCCTCCCGTCTGGCGTGGAGTACGGTAGAATGTTTTGGACGACACGATCATAGTAACACGCTGCCGGGGAATACCGTTCTTCCTTTCCCGGCATTTTGCGAAGTTCCCCGTCCGTTCCCGTGCGGACAGCACCTTCAAGGGAGATGCCATGCCGAATTCCCCGGAGAACCTGGAAAAAATCGTGGAACAGTGCATCCTGATGGAGATCCAGGCGATGAGGCTCTACACCACCCTGGCCAACGTCGTCACGGACGAGGAGACGAGCAGCTTGCTGCGGTATCTCGCCGAGATGGAGGAATCACATGTAACCCGTCTCGTGGAGATCTTCTCGGGGACGATCGAAAACTCCAATAAGGCCCTGTCCCGGGTGGACATCGTCAAGGCCTTCCAGTCGGAAGCCTGGAGGATGCACAAGGCCCGCCTGGCGGGGGCCGGCCTCACCGAAACGTCGCCTCTTGACGACTATCTGACCTACGCGATCGTCGCCGAGTCGCACGCCCGCTCCCACTACGATCGCCTTTCCTCCGAATCCGGTGACGCAAAGGCAAAGGAGATCTTCCGGGTACTCTCCCGGGAGGAGGCCGATCACGAGACGCACCTGAAAAAGATCCAGACGTCGCTACGGGAGAGTCGTTGACGGGGGAGGTCCCCCTCCCCCGTTTTCCCTCAGTCGTTTTTCCCTAAAGTCCCTCCCGGTGGCTGCCGATAGAGCAGGTAGAGAACCTCGGTACGCAATAGTTGCCTCTTCTCCCCGGAGAGGCTTGCTCGCCCGCCACCCCCGCCACTGGCTCCGCGGGCGACTTGGGACCCCCCGGGACTCCTGCCACTGTCCCGGGGGGTTTTTTTCTGCCCGGACCCGGCTTCTACAGGACACCGCGAGCGCGGAGGGAGGACAGGTCCCTGCCCGTCATCCCGAGAAGCGTGGCATAGACCTCTTCGTTGTCGGCTCCCTGGGGTCGGCAGACGGACCGGATCCTGGGGGGAGTCCCGCTCATCTTCCACGGGGGGGCGGCAAGCAGGAGGTTCCCGTAGACCGGGTCGGCCACCCGGGAAAAACAGCCGCGATCCCACCAGTTGCTCTCGGAGAGCGTTTCGAGAGGCCGGTTGACCCGCCCGGTTACCACGGCCGCCCCGTGCCCGCTTTTCTTCGACGTGTACTCCTCGATCTCCCGGAGGATCTCGTCGGCCGTCCGCGGTCCCGACCACTCCTCCAAAATCGCGTGAAGGGCTTTCTCGTTCTCGATTCTCGTTCGGTCCGGCCCGGTGCGAAACCTCGGGTCCTTCGCCAGCTCCGGCCGTCCGATGATGTGCATGAGCGACTCGAACGCCTCGTCGTTGTACGCGGCGATGAAGGTGTGGCCGTCCCGGCACCGGATGTAGGTGTAGGGGAAGACGGCCGGGTCGAACTTGCCGGTCCGCCCGCGCTCCCGGCCGGCGGTGTGCATCCAGGTGATGTTGTAGTCGACGAACTTCATCATCGCCTCGGCGCCCGCGACGTCGACCATCTGTCCCTTCCCCGTGGCCTCCCGGTGCATAAGCGCCGCGAGCACACCGAAGGCCCCCCACAGTCCCTCGGCGAACCAGCCGTGCCAGTTCCCGGTCTTGGTCGGGACCTGGAATTCCTCGCCCGGCCCGTTCTCTTCCGGGTCACCCGTCACGTGCGGGACGCCTGAGAGCGCCTGGCACAGGAGATCGGAATCTTTCACCCGCCGCCCCGCATCGGGGCCGAAGGAACCGTAGGTCGTCAGGGTAAGGTAGACGAGCGCCGGGTTCTCCCGGGAGAGGGCCTCGTACCCGAGCCCCAGGGAATCCATTCGGGCGGGCCCTTCCGTCTCCACCACCACGTCCGACGCCGCGGCGAGCCGCCGGAAGATCCGGGCGCCCTCCTCATCTTCGAGGGAGAGCGTCACGAACTTCCGGTTCCGCGCCTCGGAGAGGAAGGGGAGCCCCGTGCCGGCGATGGCGATCCCTTCCGGCGCGTAGCTTCGCGCAGGGTCGCCTCCCGGCGCTTCCACCTTGATCACCTCCGCCCCGAACTCGGCCAGGACCGACGCCGCCACCATCCCCCCGAAATGGCCGGGGGAAAGCTCCAGGACGCGCAACCCCGGGAGCGCCTCCGGCTTCCCGGCGGCGTTTTCCGGGTCGGTCGCCTCTTTCGCCCACTGTTCGAAACCTCTCATCGCGCAGGCCCCTCTTTCTGCTCCCCGCCGGCCGGTCCACCTGCTTCCCCACGGGGCGGCCTCGCACCCGGCGCGTCGGCCCACTTCCCGATGACCTTTTTCCGCTCGAGCTCCTCCCGTTCCTCCCCCGACAGCCCGAGGAGGCCCCCGAACACCTCGTCGTTGTGGTACCCCACCGGCTTTGCGGACCACTTGATCCGTCCGGGACTTTCGGAGAGCTTGGGGACGGGCCCGAACTCGTCGACCCGGCCGTACAAGGGATCGTCAAGCTCCCATACGGTGCTCCGTGCACGCAGGTGGGGGTTGTGGTACTGGTCCCGCCCGCCTTGCACGGGGGCGGCGGAGAACCCCGCCTCCTCGCCGATACGGACGATCTCGGCGCACGTGCGGGGGGCGGCAAATGGACCCACGTCCTCCGGGGTCGCCGTCGACACCCCGAGAGTTTCGGCGAGCGCGCCCCGCTCCGCGTCGTCCCTGGCGGAGATGGCGACGAATCCGTCCGCGCACCGGTAGATCCCCGACGGGGAAAACGTCACGTCCCGGTTCCCGGCGCGCTCCCTGTCCCGTCCCGAGATGTCGGCGTACATCCACGTCCAATCGAGCGCGCGGATCAGCGCCTCTCCTTGCGCAAGGTCGATCATCTGCCCCTCCCCCGTCCGGCGGCGGGCCGCAAGCGCGGCCAGGATGGCGATCGCGGAACAGAGCGAGCCGGTGAAGTCCCCGATCCACAGCCCTACCCGGACCGGCGGACGCCCGGGGAACCCCGTGATCGCCGACATGCCCGAGACCGCCTGCGCAGTGGCGTCATAGGAAGCACGTCCCCTGGCATAGGGTCCCCACTGGCCGAACCCCGAATTCGCGGCATACACCAGGCCGGGGTTTTTCTCCCTGAGCTGCCGGTACCCGATCCCCCACCGGTCCATCGTCCCGGCGCGCAAGTTCTCCACCACTACGTCCGACTTCCGTGCAATACGGGTAAACAGCTCCCTTCCCTCGGGGAGCCGGACATCTACGCCTACGTGGAGCTTGTTCCGGTTCTGCGGAAGAAATGCCGGGGAGACATCTTGCCAGTAGAACCCCTCGGGGGCGACATACCGCATGAGGTCGCCCGTGAGCGGCAGCTCGACCTTGATCACCTCGGCCCCGAATTCGCCAAGGTAATCCGCCGTGGCGGGCCCGAAGATCCTTGTTGCGAGCTCGAGGACCCGGATACCGCGCAGGGCCTCCGGTCGGGAAGGGAGGGAGGCAAGGGAAAACGCTCTCTCGAAAAAACCCTGGGAACCGGTCAACCATGCCCCTCCGTCTGGTTTTTCTTCTTCGTTCCCCGTCCGACCCGTTAGGGGAGGGGCGCGCCCTTCCTGCTAAGGGCGCGCGACCTTCGTGTTCCCCAATTGCTCCAGCACCAGCATGAGCGCCTGCGTGCCGTTGCGTCCCCCGCCGTTGGCCTGCAGGGCCACGTACATCTGGTGGACGAGCGCCAGGCCGGGGAGCATAAGTTTCATCCGCTTCGCCTCGTCCAGGGCGATTCCCATGTCCTTGACGAAATGGTCAACGTAGAACCCGGGGTCGAAGTTCCGGTTCAGGATGCGGGGAGCCATGTTGTCCAACGTCCAGCAGGCCGCCGCGCCGCCGCGAATGCACGAGAGCATCACCGTAAGGTCGAGTCCCGCCTTGTGCCCGTAGATCAGGCTTTCGCAGACCCCGCTCATCGTGCCGGCGACGACGATCTGGTTGCACATCTTGGCGTGCTGGCCGGCCCCTGCACCTCCCTGGTGGACGATCGTCTTTCCCAATGCCTGGAAGAGCGGCATGACGGCTTCCACCGCTTCCCGGTCTCCGCCGACCATAATGGACAACCGCGCCTCGCGGGCGCCGACGTCCCCTCCCGACACCGGCGCGTCGACGCTGTGGGCATCCTTCGATTTTGCGGCGGCGTAAATCTTCTGGGCCAGGCTGGGCTCGGTCGTGGTCATGTCCACGAGGATGCTCCCTTTCTTCGCGCCGGAGAGGACTCCACGGTCCCCCAGATACACGTCCTGAACATCCGATGGAAAACCAACCATGGTAAACACGACGTCCGACGCTTCGGCAACCGCTCCGGGAGAATCCGCCCACAAGGCTCCCTTCTCGAGAAGCGGCTTCGCCTTGTCCTTTGCCCGTGTGTAGACCGTCATGGAAAACCCTTTGTCCATGATGTGTCCGCACATCGGCTCCCCCATGACGCCGGTGCCGATCCAACCGATCCGGGTTTTTCCTGGCTTCACCGTAAGCATTGCAGTTCCCCTCCTGCCGGTTTTTTTCCTTTCTCACTTCCCATACGCTTCTCCTTGACCGCCCGGGTAATCACCCGTCCCGACGCGCCAGGGAAAATATTTTTCTATTGTATCTCCCGGGGGAGAAACGGACAGGAGAAAAGAGAATTTGTCGGCGCGCCGCGCAGGGAAACCATCTGGCCCGTATTTCAAGAGATTATGCTTTTATACTATGCAGACCCATGGAGAGACGGAAACCCATATCCCGTTTTGCCCCCGCCTGGATGTCCTGGCTGATGTGGGGGCTGGTGGGCGGTTTCTACCTGTTCGGGTTTTTTCAACGCGTCGCTCCTGCCGTGATGGCCGACGAGCTGATGCGGGAATTCCGCATCGGCGGGGCCATGCTCGGGAACCTGTCCGCCACCTATTTCTACTCCTATACCGTGATGCAGATCCCCAGCGGCCTTCTTGCGGACGGGATCGGTCCGAGACGCCTGAGTACGGTTGCAGCCTTCCTGGCCGCGGTCGGCACGCTGATGTTCGGTCTTGCGGGTAGCCTGTGGATGGCCTATGCAGGCCGTCTGCTGATCGGGGCCTCGGTCGGCGTCGCGTTTGTCACCTGCATGAAGCTCGCCGGGCACTGGTTCCCGGCCAACCGCTTCGCCACGGTGACGGGCGTTGCCCTGCTTCTGGGCAATTTCGGCGGCGTGCTCGCCGGCGTGCCGCTCTCCGAGGCGATTCGCGCGTTCGGCTGGCGGTCCTCCATGGTTGCGAGCGCAGCGGTCACGTTCGCCATGGCCGTGGCGATCTGGGTAGTCGTGCGGGACGACCCGAGAGAGCGCGGTTTCGAAAGCTTCGTCCACGCCTCGGTGGTCGAGAAAGGCAGCTTCCCCCCCATGCGCGCGCTGCGCATCGTATCGGCCCAGCGGGAAACCTGGCTGCTGCTCGCGGCCGGCGGCCTGTCGGCCGCTCCGGTTCATGGTGTTCGCCGGATTATGGGGTGTTCCCTACCTGACCCAGGTGTACGGGATCGACCGCAGTCACGCGGCCGCGCTGACCTCGACCATGCTGGTCGCCTGGGCGGTCGGGGGTCCGACCCTGGGGGCGATGTCCGACCGCCTCGGGCGACGCAAGCTTCCCTACCTGACGGCGAACGTCGCGAGCGCGACGCTATGGGGGGTATTTCTATTCTGGGGGAACATTCCCCGGGTTCTTTTGTATCCTCTGTTCGCCGCCATCGGGTTCACCTCCGGGGGCCTGATCATCGGCTTCGCCCATTCCCGGGAGGCCAACCATCCCGGGGCGGCAGGCGCCGTGGGCGGGGTGGTCAACATCGGACCCCTGGGGTTTGCGGCGCTCATGCAGCCGCTGCTCGGCGGCATACTCGACCGGCATTGGGACGGACTGCTGGTCAACGGAGTGCGAATATACGGTGCGGACGCCTATTCGGCGGCATTTCTGTTGCTGTTCCTGAGTTCCTGCCTGTCGGTGGCAGCGGTGTACTTCACCCGGGAAACCTATTGTCGCATCCGGGCGTTCGACGAAACGTAACGACCGGGCCCGGTGACGATGCCGGAAAAGATGGGGTATAGTGCAAAGCAGCCGGATGATCCCGGACATCCCGCAATCGATGGCAGGATCTTGCCAACGGGGGAGGATTCCGTGAACGGGCACAGACATCCATGAAAGTGGCGATTGTCGGCGCGGGGGGGGTAGGCGGCTATTTCGGCGGACGGCTCGCGCAGGCGGGAGAGGACGTTGTCTTCATCACCCGCGGTGAGCATCTGCGGGCGATCACGAGCAGGGGCTTACGGGTCGACAGCATCAATGGTGATTTTCGCGTCGATCCGGCCAGGGCGACGGACGATCCCGCAACCGTGGGCGAGGTCGACTACATACTGGTTGCCGTCAAGTCGTGGCAGTTACGTGACGCGATCGAAACCATGCGTCCCTTGGTGGGGGACAAGACCTCGATCGTGCCCTTGCTGAATGGCGTCGAAGCGCCCGATCAATTGTCCCGTGTATTCGGGGCCGAGCGGGTGCTCGGCGGATTATGCAGCGTAATCAGCATGATCGCCGGTCCCGGGCACATATCCCATTTCGGTGCGCATCCCCAAATTACCTTCGGAGAGCTGGATCATCGTCCCAGCGAGCGTGGGGAACGCCTGCGTAATGCGTTCTCGCGTACGGAAGGTGTACAAGTGAGGATTCCGGAAGACATCCACGTTGCTATGTGGAACAAGTTCCTGTTGATCGCCCCCTGGGGCGGTTTAGGCGCATTGACCCGGGCACCCATCGGGGTGGCTCGCAGTCTGCCGGAGACAAGAGCCCTGCTCGAACATGCCATGGAAGAGATCTATCTGCTTGCACAAGCGCGAAAGATCGCCATGGGACGGGAATCGATCAGGCAGGCGATGGCGTTCCTCGACAATATGCCCTACGAGGGTACCGCCTCCATGCAGCGGGACATCATGGCGGGACGGCCGTCGGAGCTTGACGCCCAGAACGGCGCCGTCGTTCGACTCGGGAAAGAAGCGGGCGCAGCAACTCCGGTAAACGGCATGATCTACGCGAGTCTCCTCCCGCTGGAGATGCGGGCCAGGAAAGAACTGCACTTCGACTGATGGATGTCCCTGGAAACATTCCTTTTTCCTCCCGGACAGGGACGGAAGACACCCGCCGACGGGACGGATGAGGAAGCCAGCGGATCGTGTCATCCCGTGATGATGTGTATTATCAAGATGGTGATTATGAAACCTTGTTTTTTTAGGTATTGCTTTCAAAAAAAGACCTTGATAGTGTGAATGCGAAAATCTCATCGTTCAAATAAGCAATAATTAGAAACATTATGGAACGACGTTTGCGGTTAGCCCTTGCGATGGATCGACACCGGTAATGGACTGTTTGCTATTGCCTAGAGGAGGCAATCAGCGCATTATCCAACATTCCACAGAGAGGGAGGCTTGGGCATGACAGAAGAAAAGACCAAGAAAACCGAAAAGAAACAAGGAGATGGGAAAGCCAGCCGTCGTACGTTTCTGAAGACGGCTGCGGCGGGAGCGGCCGGCGCGGCAGCATTGGGCTTCCCGATGGTCTCCAGGGCCCAGACGGTCACCCTGAAGATGCAGGGCGCCTGGGGCGCGAAGGACATCTTCAACGAGTACGCGGAGGACTACGTCGCGCGCGTCAATCAAATGGCCGGCGGACGACTGAAGATCGACTATCTGGTCGCCGGCGCCGTGGTCAAGCCGTTCCAGGTGATGGACGCCGTCAACAAGGGCGTGCTCGACGCCGGGCACCAGGTGGCGGTCTACTGGTACGGGAAAAGCAAGGTGGCCTCCCTGTTCGGCACGGGGCCCGTCTTCGGCCAGAACGCCCACCAGGGCCTGGCCTGGATCTATTACGGCGGCGGCCAGGCACTCTACGACGAACTTCTCCAGGCCTTGGGGCTCAACATCGTCGGGTTCTTCGCCATGCCGATGCCGACCCAGCCTCTCGGGTGGTTCAAGAAGCGGATTACGGACGCCAAGCAGCTGGTGGGCCTCAAGTACCGCACCGTCGGGCTGGCGGCCGACCTGTTCCAGGCGATGGGCGTGAAGGTTACCCAGCTTCCCGGCGGCGAGATCGTCCCGGCGCTGGAGCGCGGCGTGATCGAGGCGTTCGAGTTCAACAACCCGACCTCCGACAGATCGTTTGGCGCCCAGGACGTGAGCAAGGTGTACATGCTGGGCAGCTACCACCAGGCGGCGGAGTTCTTCGAGATCATCTTCAACAAGACCAAATACGACGCCCTGGCGGATGAACAGAAGGCGATCCTGAAATACGCGGCCGAGGCGGCGTCCTCGAACAACTACTGGAAGGGGCAGGACCGGTACTCCGCGGATCTCCAGTGGCTGAAGAACCAGGCGGAGGTCAACGTCTACCGGACGCCCACAGTCGGTCATGAAGGCGCAGCTCAAAGCCTGGGACAAGATCCTGCCGAGCCTGGAGAAGGACCCGTTCTTCAAGAAGGTCGTCGCCTCGCAGAAGACTCTTTGCACACCGCCTTGCGTACTACGATCTCCTCAACGCGTGCGACTACAAGCTCGCCTACGACCATTACTTCCCGGGCGAGTTGAAGAAGGCGGGGTTTTAACGCGTCCGTTCCCAACAGAGCGAAATAGCCGGACAAAGGGTCGGCGCGGCGCCTTCGGGCGCCGCGCCGACCTTGTCCGTGAGCAACGGAAATCTTGATCGAAGGATGAAACCATGGAGCGAGTCCTTTTTTTCATCGACCGCTTGAGCCAATGGACGGGAAAGGCCTTCGCCTGGTGCATCCTGATTCTGGCCTTTGGCACCAGTTACGAGGTGTTCGTCCGCTACGTGCTGCGGAATCCCACCTCGTGGGCCTTCGACCTGAGCTACATCATGTACGGAACCATGTTCATGATGGCGGGTGCCTATGCCCTCTCCCAAAAGGCCCACGTCCGCGGCGACTTCGTCTATCGGCTCTGGCCCCCGCGCGTACAGGCGGCGATCGAGCTGGTGCTGTACATCATCTTTTTCTTCCCCGGGATCCTGGCCCTGGTCTACGCCGGGATCGTTTACGCGAACGAATCCTGGCACTACATGCCCTATGGAATCACCGGACCGCGGGGGGAGGTGAGCATCAACAGTCCCGCGGGGGTGCCGGTCTCTCCCCTGAAAACCATTCTTCCCCTGGCCGCGTTTTTGCTGGTGCTGCAGGGGATCGCGGAAACCATCCGCTGCATCCAGTGCCTGCGGACCGGGGAGTGGCCGCAGCGCCTGAAGGACGTGGAGGAACTGGAAGTAGAGCTCATCCGGAAACACAAGGAGGAAATGGAAGCCCAGAGCGGAAGAGGAAGAGGAACTGGAGGCGCAAAAAGCCGCCCGGCACGACGGCGAGGGAAATGAGGGCCCGAAATGACCGATCCCCAAGTCGCCATGCTGATGATGGGATCGTTCATCTTCACGATCCTCCTGGGCTTTCCCATCTGCTTCACGCTGGTCGCGATGGGCGTGGGCTTCGGCTATTACGCCTACGCCACGCCCGACCAGATGAGCCACATCTTCCAGAACCAGATCTTCGACCTTCTGGTAAACCAGACGTATTCCGTCATGATCAACGACGTGCTGACCGCGGTGCCGCTGTTTCTGTTCATGGGCTACATCATCGAGCGCTCGAACGTCGTGGAGCGGCTGTTTTTCACCTTGAATATCGCGGCCCGCAAGGTGCCCGGCGCCATGGCCGTGGCGGCGCTGATCACCTGCGCGGTCTTCGCCACCGCCGTCGGCATCGTCGGCGCCGTGGTGACGCTGATGGGTCTCCTGGCCTTCCCGGCCCTGCTGAAAGCCGGCTACGACGAGACGCTGTCCGCCGGCGTCATCTGTGCCGGCGGCTGTCTCGGCATCATGATCCCGCCGAGCATCCTGCTGATCGTGTACGGGGCGATCTCCGGCGTCTCCGTGGTGCGGCTGTACGCCGCGGCATTCCTCCCCGGATTCCTGCTGGCCAGCTTCTATATCATCTACGTGGTCACGCGGGCGATCCTCAACCCCAAACTGGCCCCGAAGCCGCCGAGGGAGGAGTGGGATATCCCGCGAAGGGAGCTGTGGTTCAGGCTGGTGACCGGCGTCCTTCCGCTGGCCATCCTGATCCTGGCGGTGCTCGGGTCCATCGTCTTCGGGCTGGCGACCCCGTCGGAAGCTGCGGCGGTGGGCGCAGTCGGCTCCATCGCTCTTGCCGCGGCCTATCGCGAACTCACGTGGGAACGCCTGAAGCAATCGGTCTACCTGACGACGCAAACCTCGGCCATGGTGTGCTGGCTGTTCGTCGGCTCCTGGACCTTCTCCTCGGTGTTTTCCTACCTCGGCGGCCACGAGATGATCAGGGAGTTCGTGCAGCACCTGCATATTTCGCCCATCCTGTTCCTGATCTTGACGCAGTTCATCATCTTCCTTCTGGGATGGCCGCTGGAATGGAGCGAGATCATCATCATCTTCGTGCCGATCTTTCTGCCGCTGCTGGACCACTTCGGGGTCGACCCGCTCTTCTTCGGGATCCTCGTGGCGCTCAACCTGCAGACCTCGTTCCTGACGCCGCCGATGGCGATGTCGTGCTATTACCTCAAGGGGATCGCGCCGCCGCACATCCAGCTGACGACGATCTTCAAGGGGGCGTTGCCGTTCCTGGCGATGGTCCTGCTCTCCATGGTCGTCGTCTACGTTTTCCCGACCATCGTAACGTACTTTCCGGACATCGTGTACGGCGTTGCCAAGTAAGGACGAGCAACCCCCATGTCCCGTCTGAAAACCGAGATGGATCCGACTCTCCTCAGCGCCGTCGAGGCGTCGGAGGCGATATGCGCCGGCCGGATCACCTCCGAAGAGCTGGTGAGCGCCTGCCTCGATCGCATCGCGGCGCTGGAGGACCGGATCGGCGCCTGGGCGCACCTGGACCCCGACCTGGCCCTTACCCAGGCGCGCGAAGCGGACCTGGCGCGGCGGGAAGGCAGGGCGCTCGGCCCGCTCCACGGCGTGCCGGTGGGGGTCAAGGATATCTTCGACACGAAGGACATGCCGACCGAGGACGGCACGGTCCTGCACGCCGGACGCCGGCCGAAGGAAGATGCCACGGCGGTCGCCCTGCTCCGCGAGGCGGGGGCGATCATTTTGGGAAAGACCGTCACCACCGAGCTGGCGGTCTTCTCGCCGGGCAAGACCCGCAATCCCCATGACCCCGAGCGCACCCCCGGCGGGTCCTCGAGCGGCTCCGCCGCGGCGGTGGCGGCGTTCATGGCGCCTCTTGCCATCGGCACCCAGTCCAACGGATCCATCATCCGTCCGGCTTCCTACTGCGGGGTCTACGGCTACAAACCGAGCCACGGCCTGATCTCCCGGCATCTCGTGCTCCAGCAGTCGCGACCCCTGGACCAGGTCGGGGTATTTGCGCGGACCATCGAGGATGCGGCGCTGATCGCGGAGCAGATGATGGCCTACGACGACCGCGATCCCGACACGCAACCGCGGGCGCGTCCCACGCTGCGCAAGACGACGGCCGAAGAGCCCCCGGTCAGCCCGCGCCTGGCCTTCGTCAAGACGCCGGTATGGGACCAGGCCGACGAAGAAACGAAAGAGGCGTTTGCGGAGCTGGTCGCGCACCTGGGGGAGAACGCCGGCGAATTCGAACTTCCGGATATATTCCAGGACGCGGTCCCTTTGCACCGCACGATCATGGAGGCGGACCTCGCCAGAAGCTTCGAGCAGGAATATGCGCGCGGCATGGAACGCCTGAGTCCCATCCTGCGGGAGATGATCGAGCGGGGGCAGAAGGTGCTGGCCGTGGATTACAACAACGCGCTGGGCCAGGTACCGGTCTTCCGCCACGAGCTCGACAAGGTCTTCGAGTGGTATGACGCCATCATCACTCCCGCCGCCACCGGCGAGGCCCCCGTCGGGCTGGAATCGACGGGAAGCCCTGTCTTCTGCACCCTGTGGACCCTTTGCGGGATGCCCGCGATCACCCTGCCCCTGATGCAGGGTTCTCACGGCATGCCGATGGGTGTACAACTGGTAGGGACAAAAGGCGACGACGCACGGCTTCTGCGAACGGCCCGCTGGCTCGTGAACCTCGTCTGCGATCCGCGTCCTGCGCGCAAGAAGACGCGGAAGCCGAAGAGGGACAGGAATTGACGAACGGCAACGATCGAGGTCCGGAAAGGAGGCAGGGCACCATGGCTAACATCGTCACGGGAGCGATCGCGGTGGCAATGGCGGTCGTGTTCTATCTGTATTACGCCCTCCGGATAAAATCCATTCCGCTCTGGATCATCATCATCGGAGCCGTCATCATGCTGGTGTACGACTTTTACGAATCGATAAGGGGAAACAAGACTCCACCACCCGGCATCTGACCCCTCCGCGAGCCGGGGAATCGCCCGCCGGCACCCTTTCGCACAACCATACCACCGGGGATCGTCCCGGGCCCATCGGGCCCAGGAGATCCTCAGGCCACGCGGTCGCGGGGTTCCCGCCCGGCGAAGATCGCGTCGAGATTGTCGAGCGCCCGGAACCCCATCGCATCCCTCGTTTCCTTCGTGGCGCTGGCGATGTGCGGCATCAGGAACACGTTGGGCAACTCCCGGTACTCCGGATGGATGTCCGGTTCGTTCGTGTAGACGTCCAGGCCGGCCGCCATAAGCTTCCCGGACTTCAGCGCCCCGATCAGCGCTTCATCGTCGACCACCGCGCCGCGGCTCGCGTTGACGACGATCGCCCCGTCCGGCAGGAGAGCGATGCGCCTTGCGTTGAGCAACCGGAAGGTTTCCGGGGTGGACACGCAGTGGAGCGTCAGAAAATCGCAATGCGGCATCAACTCTTCGGGAGTCGAATGAAAGATCGCCCCTTCTTCCACTTCCGGCGCCATTTTCCGCACGTCGTGATAGTGGATCTCCATGTCGAATCCCCGGGCTCGCCGGGCGACGACCTGTCCGATCCGCCCGAATCCGAGAATCCCGAGCCGCTTGCCCGTCACCTGGGTGCCCACCATGAAAGCGGGGCTCCAGTCCTTCCACGCACGGGTGCGGACCAGCCGTTCGCCCTCGCTTGCCCTCCTTGCCGCTCCCAGCATGAGCATCATGGTCAGCTCCGCCGTGGCGTCGGACAACACCTCGGGCGTGTTCGTGACGATGATCCCCCTGGCCTTGGCGGCCTGTACGTCGACGTGGTCGTAGCCGACGGAAAAATTCGCAATGGCGCGCACGCGGTCGGGCAACCGGGCGATCACTTCCGCACTGAATTTCTCCGTGTGGCAGGGAAGAATGGCATCGACGTCCTTCGTCCGCTCGATCAGCTCGTCGCGGGAATAGAGAACGTCTTCGGGATTCAGCCGGGCGTCGTAGTCCCGTCGAAGACGCTCCTCGACGGCATCCGGCAGCTTGCGGGTAACCAGGATAACGGGTCTCATTATTTCCTCCTCCGTGCCTTGTTGATCCTCCCGGATATCAGGTTTTTTCTCTTCGATCCAGGAAGAAGCATATCGGATTCCCTCCCCCGGAAGGAAATTTCTTTTATCCGTGTCTTGCAACCGGGCACTTGGCGACAATGATATTGTGGAATCGATACGTTCGTGTTACAGAATCGGGAAATTTCGGGATCCAGACAACAACACATTATCCGACACCAATCGGTCTTTCGAGATGAGGGGGGAACATGGCTTTTCCCGGCGGACGTCATTTTCTTCAGATTCCCGGGCCCACGAACGCTCCGGACCGGGTCCTGCGTGCCTTGAGCCGGCCGACAATCGACCATCGCAGTCCCGAATTCGCCCGACTCTCTCATGAAGTGCTCGATGGTCTCAAGCGGATTTTCCAGACCTCCGCGCCGGTCATCGTCTACCCGTCGTCGGGCACCGGCGCCGGGGAAGCCGCACTCGTCAATACGCTTTCCCCGGGGGACAGGGTCCTGATGGTGGAGACCGGGCATTTCGCGACATTGTGGCGAAACCTTGCGGTCAAACTCGGCCTGGAGGTCGACTTCCTTCCCGGGGACTGGCGGCATGGCGTCGATGCGACGATCATCGGGAAAACGCTCTCGGAGGACGAAAAGCACGCGATCCGGGCCGTTGCGGTCGTCCACAACGAAACCTCCACCGGTGTGACCAGCCGGGTGCACGAGATTCGGAAAGCCATCGATCGTGCCGGGCATCCCGCTCTGCTGATGGTCGACACGATTTCCTCCCTCGCATCCATTGATTATCGCCATGACGAGTGGGGGGTCGACGTGTCCGTAGGATGCTCCCAAAAGGGGCTGATGCTGCCGCCTGGCCTCGGACTTAACGCTGTCAGCGAAAAGGCCCGGCAGGCATCGGAATCCGCAAGGCTTACGAAATCCTACTGGGCATGGGAGCCGATCCTTTCGGCCAACAAGTCGGGCTTTTTCCCTTACACCCCTCCCACGAACCTGCTGTACGGCTTACGGGAATCCATCCGGATGCTGGAAGAGGAGGGACTGCAGAACGTCTTCACCCGCCATGACCGCCATGCCGAGGCGACACGACGGGCCGTTCGGGCATGGGGACTCGAAATCCTTTGCGTCGACCCCGAGGAATACAGCAGCTCCCTCACTGCCGCCGTGGTGCCGGCAGGATATGATGCAGACGATCTCCGGGGAGTGATCCGGGAGAACTTCAACATGTCCCTGGGCACGGGATTGGGAAAGGTCAAGGGGAAGGTGTTCCGCATCGGCCACCTTGGCGATTTCAACGATCTCATGCTCGCCGGAACCCTTTCCGGCGTGGAAATGGGTCTCGCCCTCGCCGGCATCCCCTTTTCGAAAGGAGGCGTGGCGGAGGCCCTCGATTATCTGCAGATCACCCGGAAAGGAAACGTCGGCTACTAGTGCAAGGCCCTAACTCTTCGAAAGGGAGTGCGGCATGAAGGTTCCGGTCAAACCGCTCCTGACGAACCTCTTTCTCGCGGCGGTCGCCTCCGTGGACCCCGCGCGCCTCGTCCATGGGGCGCTCCACCGGGACGAGGAAGGGATCTCCTTATCCGGCGGCGGCGCCCGTTCGACCCTCCCGTGGTCCTCCGTCGAGCGGATTTTTCTCGTGGGCGGCGGAAAGGCCGGTCGCCCCATGACACTGGCCACAGCTTCGGCGCTCGAGGGGAAGGTCGCCGCGGGGGTGATCGCGGTACCGAAGGGAGAGGGAGGATCCCTGGACGCCGTGCGGCTTATCGAAACGGGGCACCCTCTCCCCGACGAGGGAAGCCGGGAGGCCGCGCAGGCGATGCTCAACTTGGTTTCCCGGGCGGGAGAGAACGACCTGGTGATCGCCCTGATCTCCGGCGGCGGCTCCGCGATGATCTCCGCTCCTCCCGAGGGAGTTTCTTCCTCGGACAAGGAGGCGGTGTTCCGGCTGTTGCTTCGATCGGGCGCGGACATCACCGAGTTCAACACGGTCCGAAAACATCTCTCCCGCGTCAAGGGAGGCCGGATGGCGCAGGCCGCGTATCCCGCCCGGGTGTGGGCGCTCATGTTGTCCGACGTTCCCGGCGACGACCCTTCCGTCATTGCCTCCGGCCCGTTCTCCCCCGATCCGGCGACCTATGTCGACGCGCGGAAGGTCCTCCTCGAACGAAAGCTGTACGATGCGATCCCGGATGCCGTAAGGGCGCACATCGAGGCGGGGGTTTCGGGGACGATCACGGAAACCCCGAAGCCGGGAGACCCCGCGCTCGAGCGCGTCTCCCTCGCCGTCATCGGCTCGAACCGGGTCGCGATCGATACGGCGGCCGATGCCGCGAAGAACGAAGGAGTGGACACCGTTCGCATCCTTCCGGGATTTCTCCGGGGGGAGGCCCGCGAATGCGCACGTGCTTTCGTAGAGGAATTGCGCAAGGCGGAAGCGTCGACTCCCAGGGGCCGATCCGTCGTCCTGATTGCCGGAGGAGAGACGACGGTCACGGTGCACGGGAAGGGGAAAGGAGGCAGAAACCAGGAGTTCGCCCTCTCCGCCGCCGTCCAGATGGACGGGATGCCGGGGATGGCGGTCCTGTCGGCGGGGACGGACGGCATCGACGGTCCCACGGATGCCGCGGGCGCCTATGCCGACGGGACGACGATCTCCCGCGCCTCCGCGCTCGGACTCTCCCCCCTGCCCCACCTGGACCGGAATGACGCCTATCCCTTCCTGCAGGCGCTGTCGGATCTCGTCGTCACCGGTCCAACCGGCACCAACGTCACCGATATCGCCATCGGAATCGCCGTCCGCACCTAGACAACCGTCCCGTCCCGTTTGGAGCGTGACGGGCCATTTCCCTGTTTGGCGCGGCCGTTCAAATGCCTTAGGATGGGATGTATTCTTAAAGGACGAACGATTATCACGGAGTCTTGACGAAATCCTGGGCAAAGGAGCGGGATCATGGCAAAGATGACCGCGATGAACGCCGCAGTGCAGATACTGGAGAGCGAAGGGGTCAGACACATATTCGGCATTCCGGGGGCGGGGATCCTCCCCTTCTACCGGTCCCTGAAGGACCGGGGCACGATCCGGCACTTCCTGTGCCGGCACGAAGAGGGGGCGATCCACATGGCCGACGGGTACGCCCGCGCCATCGGCACGGTGGGGGTCTGCACGGCGACCTCGGGCCCGGGCGCGAGCAACTTCGTGACCGGGCTGTACACCGCGCAGGTCGATTCGATCCCCGTCCTGGCCATCACGGGGCAGAACGTGCAAGGCGCAGCTGGGCCGGGAAGCGTTCCAGGCGGTGGACATCGCCTCGATCGTGAAGCCGGTGACCAAGAAGTCGTACTGCGTGCAGGAGCCGGCCATGGTGCCGTGGGTGTTCCGGGAGGCGTTTAAGGTCATGCAGGAGGGGCGTCCCGGCCCGGTCCTGATCGACCTGCCCTTGGACGTCCAGAAAGGGGAGATCGAGTACGACCCCGACACGGATGTGCCGCTTGCCGATCTTCCGCACCCCTCCCGCCAAAAAGCAGGTGAAAAAGGCGGTGGACATGCTGCTTTCGGCGGAGCGTCCTCTCATGCTTCTGGGGGGCGGCGTGATTTCGTCCGGCGCCTGCGCGGAGTTCGTGAAGATCGCCGAGCTTCTGCAGATCCCGGTTGTCTCTTCGTTCATGGGAAAAGGCGGGATCCCGTGGGACCACCCTCTCATGGCCGGCCAGGTGGGGATCCAGTGCAACACCCAGTCGGGGAACCAGACGTTTCTTAAAGTCCACCCTGGTGCTGGCGGTGGGGGCCCGGTTCAACGACCGCCACACGGGCGCCATCGACGTCTACAAGGGAGACCGCAAGTTCATCCACGTGGACGTGGACCCCGGGCAGCTGGGCAAGAACATCATGCCGGACTTAGGGATCTGCGCGGACGCCAAGCTGACGTTAACGGCCCTGCTGGAGGAGCTCAAGCGGCGCAGCATCAAGCCGGCGCCCCCGAACCATGGGATTGCACAGCTTCGGGCCAAACTGGAACGGAAGAGCGACTACGACGATATTCCCATCAAGCCCCAGCGGGTGTTTAAGGAGATCAACGAGTTTTTCGACGAGGAGACGGTGTTCGTTACCTGCATCGGGCTGAACCAGATCTGGTCCGGCCAGCTGCAGCGGATCTCCAGGCCTCGGCATTACCTGGACTGCGGCGGCGCGGGTCCGCTGGGATGGGACCTGCCGGCGGCGATCGGGGCCAAGGTCGCCCGCCCGGACAAGACGGTGGTCCAGGTGGTGGGGGATTACGGCTTCCAGTTCTGCATGGAGGAGCTGCCGGTCGCGGTCATGTACAAGGTCCCCTTCGTGTGCGTCGTTCTGAACAACGGGTATCTCGGGCTGATCCGCCAGGCGTCGAAATACAATTTCGAGATGGATTACGAAGTCCAGACCTGGTACGAGGCGTTGCCGAGGGGGAAAAGGTGGAACTTCCCCGATTGGCGGTGGCCGACCGTACGACCGGTGTGGGCGTGGCGGATTCGGCCGGGAGCCGCATCGAGCCGGAGAACCAGGGGCGGGGGTTCGATTTCGTGAAGTTCGCCGAGGCGTGCGGGGCCACGGGGGAGCGGGTCACCGACCCGAAACGAGATACAGGCCGCCCTCCGGCGGGCCGTGGACTCGGGGGTTCCGTACGTCATCGACGTCATCATCGAGCGGAAGACGGACGCCTCCATGGGCGTTGCCATCGATGCGATCCGGGAATTCGAATAGGAATTTACGCAACGGGGAGTTACGCCATGTCGGCATTGAAGGAACGGGCATCCGCGATATTGAGGAGTGGAAGGGAGCAACTACGCGTTCGGCAGCGGCGCGCTGAACGACGCCCCGGGGCAGATTCGCCGCGGCATTCGGCAAGAGGGCCCTGTTCGTCGGGCCGCTGTCGTCCGGCTGGTTTTCCCCCATCCGGGAGCGGATTCTTGCCGTCCCTGCAGAAGGCGGGGGTGGAGGTGGTGGAAGAGGTGCTCTCCGCCGCCCCGAACGCCCCGGTCGAGGACGTCTATCGCATCCACGGCCGCATCGTGGCGGGGAACCCGGACGTCCTGGTCGTGGCGGACGGCGGCTCCGGGATCGACGCCGTCAAGGCGGCCGCCGTCCTGGCCACGCTGGGGGAGGGCCGGCCCGAGATCGACCCGTTCTTCGGGGTCGGGCAGGTGACCGAGGCGTGCAAACGGTCGGGCAGGTCCGTGATGCCGGTGGTGGCCGTCATGATGGCGTCCAGCTCCGGCGCGCACCTGACCAAGTATGCCAACATCACCGACCTGGCCGCGGGGCAGAAAAAACTCATCGTGGACGAGGCCATCGTCCCGCCGCGCGCGGTCTTCGACTACGACGTGACCACCACCCAGCCGATGAGCCTGACCCTGGACGGCGGGCTGGACGGGATCGCCCACTGCCTGGAGGTCTACTTCGGGGCCGCGCCCGACACCCGGGACCGGGCCCGGCAGGTGGCCGAGCTGGGCATCGAGCTCGTCATCAAGGGCCTGGTCGAAGCGAAGAAGGACGCGCAAAGCCGGGAGGCCCGGACCCTTTTGGGCCTGGGCACCGATCTGGGCGGCTACGCCATCATGATCGGCGGCACGTCGGGGGCCCACCTGTCCAGCTTCTCCCTGGTGGACGTCTTAAGCCACGGCCGGGCGTGCGCCCTGATGAATCCGTACTACACCGTGTTCTTCGCGCCGGCCGTCCAGGAGCAGCTGCGGGTGATCGGCCGCATCTACGGGAAGTACGGCTTCCTCAAGGAGGACGTGGACGTCGTTGTCCGGCAGGGAGCTGGGGCTGGCGGTGGCCGGGGCGATGGTCAAGTTCAGCCGGTTCCTGGAGTTCCCCACGCGCCTGTGCGACGTGAAGGGGGTCTCCCGGGAGCATATCGACCGGTGTCTGGCCGCCGCGAAGAACCCGCAGCTGGACATGAAGCTTCGGAACATGCCGGTACCCCTCAACGCGGGCCTGGTGGAACGGTACATGGGACCCATCCTCGAGGCCGCCTGGACCGGAGAGTTCGGGAAGATCAGGAACATGTAGCCGGTTTGCGGACCTTCCGCGGCAGTGTCACGTCCCCGGGGCGTGGCCAAAGAACGTTGCCTCATGGGCAGGAGGGGTTTCTCATGAAATCCAAGTTGTTCCGCAGCAAGGAGATGAAATTTGCTCCGCATCCCCGGTTAGCCAATGTGCAAATGGCCATTTGCATTACGGGAAAGGATACGGAATCCGTCAGCGTCTGCATGATCGATATCGCCCCGAGGGAAGCCCCCCCCATCCATCGCCACGACCTGCAAGTGGACTCCATTCTCGTGGTCTCGGGGAAGGGGGAAACCCATATCAACGGAAGATGGGAACCAATCGAGGCCGGCGACTATATTTTCGTGCCGAAGGGGGAGGATCATGGAATCCGGAATACCGGCCACGAATCGTTGCGGATCTTCGTGCACCACAGCCCTCCCATACTGTAGAAATACGTGATCCGGCGTCGGGAGGAAGCGGACGAACCGATAGACGATGGCCGACCACGGGAGGAAAAGATGAAAATCGTCTCCATGAACAAGGTGGACAGGGAGCATTTTCCCAATCCGATCTTCACGGGACCGGATGTGACGAGACAGCTCCTGGTGCCCGACAGCAAGGAGTTCAGCGTGAACGTGATAAACTTCGGGAAGGGTGTGCGGAACAAGTTCCATGCCCACGACAGCGAACAGATCCTGATCGTCACTGCCGGAGAGGGAATCGTGGCCACGGAGAAGGAAGAGAAGGTGGTAACCAAAGGGGATATCATCCTCATTCCCCCGGGAGAGAAGCATTGGCACGGCGCGACCCCGGACTCGGAGTTCTCCCACATCTATGTCTCCCGATTGGGAAGCACGCTGACACGGCTGGAGGAGTGAAGCCCCCCGCGAGCACCTGGCACGGGAGGCCATGTCGGGATTCGTTGCCGTAACGATAATGTGGAACACTAAGGGAACCGGGACAGGAAGCATGAACGTCGATCTTCTGTACGGACAAAACAGCATCCCCCTGCGTCTGCCGGAGGATATCCGGGTCACGGTGGTCAGAAAACACCCGATGACCCCCCTCCGCAACCCGGTCCAGGCGGTGAAGCAGGCCCTGGAAAAGCCGGTGGGATCTCCTCCCCTCAAGGAAATGGCACGGCACGGGAAAACCGCCTGCATCCTGATCTGCGACATCACGCGGCCCGTGCCGAACGGGACGTTGCTTCCGCCCCTCATCGAGACGATCAGGTCAGCAGGCATTCCCCAGGAGAATATCCTGATCCTGGTCGCCACAGGGCTGCACCGCCCCAACGAGGGGGAGGAGCTGCGCGAGATCATCGGCTCCGACGAAGTGTTCCGCACCATTCGCGCCGAGAACCACTTCGCCCGGGACAGGGAAGCCCATGTGGATCTCGGGAAAACCTCCCGGGGCATCCCGATCCTGATCGACCGGCGGTTTGTGGAGGCGGACCTGAAGATCGTCACCGGCCTGGTGGAGCCCCACTTCATGGCCGGCTATTCCGGAGGCCGCAAGCTGGTCGCCCCGGGCGTAGCCTACCAGGACACCATCCTGAATTTCCACACCGCGCATATCCTGGAGCATGAAAAGTCCGCCAATTGCATCATCGAGGGCAATCCCCTTCACGAAGAACAGATCGAAATCGTAAGGAAGATCGGCGGAATCGTCGCCTTGAACGTGGTCATCGATGAGAATCGGAACATCGGATTCGTCAATTTCGGCGAAGTCGAGGCCAGCCACCGGGACGCGGTGGCATTCATGAGGAAGCATGCGGAAGTGACCCTGCCCCGCCGTTTCAAGACGATCGTCACCACGAGCGCAGGATATCCACTGGACCGGACGTACTATCAGACCGTAAAGGGCATGGTGGGGGTTGTGGACATCCTCGAGCCGGGAGGAACCATCATCATCGCCAGCGAATGCTCGGAAGGGATGGGCAGCAGCGAATTCGTCGCGGCCCAGCGCCTGCTGTGCGAGGTGGGGCCGGACCGGTTCATGTCCGTCCTTACAGGCCGCGACAAGGCGCACATCGACGAATGGCAAACCGAGATGCTGGTCAAGGCCTTGCGGGTCGGGACCATCCGGCTTCATACCACGGGACTTGGGAAGGAGGAACTGAAGGACGTGTTCGTGGAACCTGTCTCTTCGATCGAAGAAGCGGTCCTGGCCAGCGTCAAGGCCCAGGGGGACCCGGACGTTGCCGTAGTGCCCGAAGGACCCTACGTCATCCCTCGTTGTCACTGAGTTCGGGAGACCGAACCCGGCTTACCGTTTGGCGCTTCGAACCCCCGCGGATCCGTCGAACTGCTCCTCTTCCGTGGAACCCTTGAGCGCGATGGTGGACGCCCGCCCCCCGGTGATCGTCATTTGCAGGGCGTCGAAATATCCCGCCCCGACGAAGCTCTGATGTTTGATCGCCGCATATCCTTTTTCTCTCTCGAGCTCGAACTCGCGTTCCTGGAGCCGGCAATAGGCGGACATCCCCTCTTCCCTGTAGCCTCTCGCGAGATCGAACATGCTTGCGTTCAGCGAGTGGAAACCGGCCAGGGTCACGAACTGGAACTTGTATCCCATCTCGCCCAGCCGGTTCTGAAAATCGGCGATCGTGGCGTCGTCGAGGTTCCGCTTCCAGTTGAAGGACGGCGAGCAATTGTACGCGAGCATTTTCCCCGGGTGCTTTTCCCGGATCGCCTGGGCAAACTCCCTCGCTTCCCCCAGGTCCGGCGTGGAGGTCTCGCACCAGATAATGTCCGCGTACGGGGCATACTCCAACGCCCGGGCAATGGCGAACTCGAGCCCTCCCTGCACGCGGAAATACCCTTCGGCCGTCCTCTCGCCCGTTAGATACGGCTTGTCGATATCTTCGTAGTCGCTGCGGATCAGCTGGGCATCCTTGGCGTCGGTCCGCGCAATGATCACCGTCGGCACATCGAGCACGTCGGCGGCAAGCCTTGCCGACACGAGCTTCTCGATGAAGACGCCGTAGGGAACGAGGACCTTGCCGCCCATGTGCCCGCATTTCTTCAACGAAGAAAGCTGGTCCTCGAGATGGATGGCGGCGGCCCCCGCCTCGATCATCGCCTTGATGAGCTCGTACGTGTTCAGCGGACCGCCGAAGCCTGCTTCCGCATCGGCGACGATCGGCGCGAACCAGTAGGTTTCACCGCCACCGTTCATGTGCTGGATCTGATCCGCGCGGGT
This sequence comes from uncultured delta proteobacterium, assembly GCA_963811025.1. GTDB lineage: Bacteria > Desulfobacterota > Deferrimicrobia > Deferrimicrobiales > Deferrimicrobiaceae > CSP1-8. The sequence goes on along the minus strand of CAWEPX010000027.1, from coordinate 487,311 downwards.
CAGGGCGTTGTTGATTCGGGCGATCACTTTGGGGACGCTGTCCACGGGATAGAGACTCTGGTCCGGGTACATGTGGCCCGCGGAGTTTGCGTCGCCCGCCACCTGCCACCCGCTCACGTAGATCGCCTTGAGACCGGCGTGTACCTGCTGGACCGCCTGGTTGCCCGTCAGGGCGCCGAGGGCGCGAACAAAGGGCTCGGCATGGAGGAGATCCCAAAAGCGGCCAGCACCCATTTCGGCAAACGTGTGGTGGACCCGGAGAGAGCCACGAAGCCCGACGACCTCTTCGGCCCGGTAGGGTCGCCTGATGTCCTTCCATCGCGGATCTTCCTTCCACGACTTTTGCAGGGTTAGGATTTGTTCCTGTCTTCGGTTCGTTACATCCTTCATGGCTTCCTCCTGCGAACCGGGTCCGGATGCCGGGGGCGGGGAAACCCACTCGGCCTGATCCGCATGGATCAGGAACCCGCCACTATCCGATGCCGGCCACGGGTGGTTCGGTTCGGCGAACCATGAAGAACAAAAGGGCTTTCGGGACATCCCGGCGATCTCCGGAAAACAGGGAAATCCGCCCGGAATGGCACTATACTGTCCTAAAAAAAGGAGTTGCCTCGTGAACAACATGGGAAAGGTGGCAATTGTCACCGGCGCAGGAACGGGAATCGGGAGGCAGACCGCGCTTGCTCTCCTGGAAGCGGGATACGCCGTTGCCCTGGCCGGGCGGCGGGAGGAGCAATTGCAGGTGACGATCGACCGGGCAGGACAGGCCGGTGCGCGCGCACTGGCCGTTCCCACCGATGTGACGGATCCCGCTTCCGTTCGGACCCTGTTCACAAAAACCACGGAGACATACGGCCGGCTCGACCTGCTGTTCAACAATGCGGGGACGGGCGCGCCGCCGATCCTCCTGGAAGATCTGTCGCACGAACAGTGGAAAGTCGTGGTCGATACCAATCTCACCGGCGTATTTTTGTGCACGCAGGAAGCGTTCCGGATCATGAAGAGCCAGAAGCCCAGGGGCGGCCGGATCATCAACAACGGCTCCATCTCGGCCCACGCTCCCCGGCCGAACTCCGCCCCCTATACGGCCACCAAGCACGCCATAACCGGCCTCACGAAATCGACCTCGCTCGATGGCCGCAAGTACGATATCGCCTGTGGCCAGATCGACATCGGCAACGCGGAGACCGACTTGACGAAACGAATGAAAGACGGCGTGCCGCAAGCCGACGGGACGATTTCCGCGGAGCCGACCATGAAGGTCGAGCACGTGGCGGAAGCGGTGGTGTACATGGCCAGCCTTCCCCTGGATGCGAACGTGCAGTTCCTGACCGTCATGGCCACCAAGATGCCCTTTGTCGGACGGGGATAACCACCCGTACGGGGGAAAAAGGAAATCCCTTTTCGGGTCCCGGGATTTCCCTGTATCATTTAAGAGATACGTTCCGGGTGTGTATCACGAGTCCGGCAGGACAGCGCGGAGGTGGGCATGGAACAGCAATTGAAGAAGATCGGTCTCGATGTGGAGGAAGAACGCCTGGCAGCCGATCTGCAAAAGTATCAGGAAAAGGCCATCGAAATGGGGGCAACCCGGGCCAAAATCGTCCGAACCGCCGATATCCCCGTGGACGATCGGGTGACGATGAAGTGCCAGATCCCGATCTGTTTCGGGTACGGAGTCGGCGCGAACTGCCCACCCCATACGATGAAACCCGCGGAGCTGAGAGCCCTGCTCGAGAAGTACCGGTGGGCCGTTTTCTTCGTCCAGGAGATCCCTTCCGCCGTCGTCGTACGGGACAAGGCCACGATCAAAGAGAGAGTCGCCGCGTATCAGGACGTCTACAAGATCGTGAACGGGATCGAATCGGCGGCCTTCTACGACGGGCACTATCTGGCGTTCGGATTCGGCGCAGGCTCCTGCCGGCACACCTTCTGCGGGTTGCAGGAAGACTGCGCGGTCCTGAAGGGGACGAAGTGCCGGTTTTCCCTCCGCTCCCGGCCATCGATGGAAGCCGTCGGGATAGACGTCTACCGGATGGTCGTATCGGCCGGGTGGAACATCTATCCCATCGGCAGCGATGCGAAACCCGATGACATACCGTGCGGGGTTCTCGCGGGAATCGTCATCGTTCGATAGAGGCGCGGCACATCATCGGAAGCAGTTCGCCCCCGTGCTTCCCGTTCGCCCGCATACCTCCCCGATCCCTGTCCCACGGACCTGTCGGGATGCGAGGAGACCTACCGGTGATCCGCTCCCGCCACCCGGGTAAGCCGTTTGCCGGTCGAGACATACGTGTCGAAGTACGCCTTGAGGGCGGCGGTAATCACCTCCGGACTCTCTTCATCCAGCACGACGTTTAGCGGATCGGAGATCCAGGGGATGAGCTTCTTGGCGGTGGTCGTCCACCGCAGGATCTCCCTGGCCGTACCGGCCGACTTGCCCTTGATCTTCCCTGCCTCGTCGTCCAGGAGGCGCAGGAACACCTCCTCGGTCAGTCTCTTTCCGGCCAACGGTCCCTCTCCCTGGAGGACGGCCCCGGCGTGCAGACGCTTCCACAGGGCGGCCCGGCGGATCTCCGCCGTGGCCAGATCCTCCATCAGCTGCAGCTTGAGCTGTGGGCTCGTCACGGCCGCCGCGGCGCTTCCCTGGAGGTAGGAGGCCATGTACTGGAGCGTGATCGTGATGTCCTCCCGGATGCCTCCCTCGGTCACCAATCCCTTTCGGGAACGCCCGGAGCCCTGCCGCGAGTTCCTTGCCGTACCAGTCGGTCCGCGTCGGAGCGGTGTCCAGCGCGGCCAGGAGGCCCTCCTTGGCGGCCTTCTCAAAGATCGGCTGGATGACGGCGACCATATCCGGCGTCGCCACCCATGCTCCGTAGTAGCAACGGCGCCCGCCGTCTTTCGCCAGCCGCAGCCCCGATTCCCGGGTCTTGTCGTCGCTCGCCTTCTCGAGGGCGACCTTGTTGTTGTAGGCCCGCGCGACGAATGCCTCCAGGATCCCGATGATCTGCTGGCGATGCGGCTCGTAAGTCGCCGGCAGGCCGGGCAGGGAGTCCGCACCCGCCTGGAACTTCCCGGTCAGGTTCCCCTTGGGATCTGCATACCCCGCGGCCTGAAGGGCGCTGAGCAGGGCCGGCGCACCCTCCTTGCCGGCAATTTTTTCGAAGTCCCCGGGACGCAGGGTGGCCCGGAGCAATATGTTGGCCGACATGCCGCCCCAGGGGACGGCGCCGCGCCTGCGCGCCATGTCCGAGACGTACTGTTCGTACACCGCGAGGAACCTGGCTCCGTCCATCGTCACGAGGTTCGTGTCGGGCGGAATGCCCGAAAGGTCTGCCCGGGTGGCCCGGTACATGCTGGCCATGTAATCCCAGCGGCCGACATTCGGCCCGACGAAGCGGGAGGCGGGGACGGCCTTCCCGGTTCTTGCGTCACGGATCGGCCGGGTGAAGGCGTACATCATCTCCTCGACCTGATACGTGGCGTTGATGATCTCCACGAGGAGGTAGATCTTGACCGTTCCGGGCGCAAGATCCAGCGCCTTCTCCGTCTCGTACAGGAAGGTGTGCCAGAGGTCGGCATCCTCCACGCACTCCAGCTTCGGAAGATAGAAGGCGACCGGCAGGCCGCGGTCCAGAAGCGCCTTCGCGTTATGCCGGAGGAACAACCAGGCGTCCACGAAGCCCCCGGAAACGGCTTGTCCATCCACCAGGAGGTGCCGGTCGTCGAGGTGCAGGCCCCGGGGCCGGTAGATCATGATCGCCACCTCGTTTTCGGGCTTGAGGCGCTTGCCGCCTGCTCCATCGATGGCGCGCTTGCCCTCGGGCGTCCAGGTGCAGAGAAGCTTGAGGGAGCGCTGTGTCCGCAACGGGCTGTCGGTGGACTGCGCGGCGGCGTCCTCGCTGTCCGCCATCCACTGCTGCCCCGTGTTCATGGCGCCGATCGCCATGGCGGGTACCGAGCACGGGCCGGTGAGCTGGACGCGCCGCCCGTCGAACTGCGGCGGCTGCCCGTCGACTTTCCAGTCGGCCTCGCGGATCTCCTTGACCGTCATCGTGGTCCCGTCGAGGAAGGTGATCACCTCGTTCTCCGGAAGGAAGTCGAGCGGTTCGCCGGCATCCAGCCGGGCCTGCTTCGCCGGCCGGGCCTCCACGCGGTCCCGGCGGACCTCTTCCAGGGTCCGGCCGTCTGCGACCTTCGTGCGAACGAGCTCGGCAAACCGGCTCAACGTCTCGGATGTGAGGATGTCATCCGTGAATTTCTGGGCGAGGTTTGGGCGGATGAATGTCACTTCTTTCATAGGAACCTCCTCGGCCGGGGCCTCCGGGAAACGGCTCCCGCCATGGCTAAGATTTTCCCGAATTGCGTGTTCCGTATGCAGGATAGTGTACCATCAATCGGCGGAGACAATACCAGGGGCGTAGAAAATCACCTCATTTGCATCCCGATGGTCCTGCCCTCTTTCCCGGGAGAACGTTCGGGACTCTCTGCGTCGTCAGGCATCGGAACAAGGCTCGCTTGAGAATACGATAATGTCCAGTTTCTCCGGGCCGTGGACCCCGATCGCAAGCGTCAACTCGATGTCCGCCGTCCGGCTGGGGCCCGTGACCAGGGTAATGTTCGTCGGCAGTCCTTCCGCGAAGGAGGCGAAGCAGTCGTCCAGCGTGGCGAAAATCCTTTCCCGGGCAACGATCGCCACGTGGTGGGCGGGGAGCAGGCCCGCCTGGACCGCCCTCCCGCCGGAGCTTGCACAGACCAGGCTTCCCGTCTCGGCGATGGCACCGTACACCTCTTCGACGGTTGCCTTTGCCCCCGCATAATCCGCTGCGCGACATGCCAGGGACGGCGCCGCCGCCTTTTCCTTATCCGTCAACCCCGGACAGAAGGCCGGGACGGTACCGGGCACGATCTCGGACAGGACGCGGCGCAAGCCCGCGGCGTCGGAAACGGCATGCGTTCCCGCGGCGGCATTCTCTGCGTTCGTGAGGAAGCGGCGGACAAGGTCGGGCGAGGTCATGGCACCCGCCGGTGGAACGGAACGTTCGCGGGGCGGGGAAGGCGTCCTGCGACGTCCTTGCCGCCGATTGCCCGCACCAACGGCCAGAAGGTGCGTGACAGGTACTGCCCTGCAAGAGAACAGCGACGGGTATGCCGCCGCCTTCCCGAAAACGCGCATGCCCCGTTTCTCCATCGGCTTGGAGAATCCTTCCCGAACCCTGCGCTCCCGCAACTTGAGGAAAAGGTCCACCAGGGGAATCCGTACGGGGCACACCTCGACGCACGCCCCGCAAAGCGTGGACGCGTCCACGAGGGGGTGGGATTTGGCCATCCCGGTCAGAAGCGTCGTGAGGACGATCCCCATGGGTCCCGGGTACGTCCATCCGTACGAGTGTCCCCCCACCGTGCGGTAGACGGGACAGACGTTCATGCAGGCGCCGCAACGGATGCACTTCAGGATCTCCCGGCAATCACCGGAGAGGATCTCCGACCGCCCGTTGTCCAAAAGGACGATGTGGAGCTCCTTCGCCCCCGTCGCCTCCCCGGGCTTCCTCGTCCCGGTGATCACCGAGACGTAACTGGTGATCGACTGCCCCGTCGCCGATCGCGGGAGCAGGCGGATGAACGTCGGCAAGTCGGCAAGGGAAGGAATCATCTTCTCGAGGGACAGGATCGCGATGTGCAACGGCGGGACCGTCGTCACCATCCTGCCGTTCCCCTCGTTGGTGAACAGGACGAGGCTCCCCGAAGCCGCGGCGGCGAAGTTGGCTCCCGAAAGGCCGGCATCCGCGCCCAGGAACTTTTCCCGGATGGCCCTCCGGGCGATCTTCGTCAGCACCTGCGGGTCTTCGGTATATTCGACCCCCAGCTTCTCGGCGAAGAGCCTTCCCACCTGCTGGCGGTTCTTGTGGATCGCCGGGACGATGATGTGGGAGGGGGTCTCCCCCACGAGCTGGATGATGTATTCCCCGAGATCCGTCTCCAGCACCTCCATGCCCGCCTTTTCCAGGTGGGCGTTGAAGTGGATCTCCTCGGAGACCATCGACTTGCTCTTGACCACGGTTTTTGCGCCGCGGTCCGCAAGGATCCGGGCGATGATTTCCCGGGCGGAGGAAGCATCCTTTGCCCGGTGCACCGTAGCGCCGGCCTTCGTCGCCCGGGACGCAAACATCTCCACGTATTCCTGCAGTCGGTCCAGGACCTGCAACCGGAGCGCGGAGGCCTTGTCGCGAAGCGCCTCCAGGTCGGCGACGGACGCGAAGGCATCGGCCCGCTTGGCGCCGAAGGTGTCGGCGGCCTGTCGCATCGCGGAACGCATGGAAGCGTCCCCGATGGCCCTCGTCGCGTTGGCGCGAAAGTCGAGGCTCGTCTGGACGTCGCTCATAACCCTTCCGCGAGGACCTGCGCGATGTGTCTTACCTGCACGGGGTTCGCCCGCTTTTTCATCGCATCCCCAATGTTCATCAGGCACCCGGCGTCGCAGCCGGTCACCGTGTCCGCCCCGGTCGCCAGGATGGAATCCGCCTTCTCGTCCGCCAGGGCGCACGAGATCTCGGGAAGCTTCGCCATGAACATCCCTCCGAACCCGCAGCACCGGGTGGCGTCGGGCATCGGAACAAACCGAACCCCTCTCATCGACTGCAACAGGATCAGCGGCTCGTCGCGGACGCCGAGATCCCGTGCAAGGTGGCAGGAGGAATGATAGGTAACGGTCCCTTTGCCTGCGAGTCCCGACTCGTGAGCGCGAAGGACGCGGACAAGGAACTGGCTCAGCTCGTAGATCCGTCCCGCCGTCCGTTCGGCCTTCGCATGCATGACCGGATCGGTACGGAACAGGTCCGGGTAGCGGTGCTTGACCATGGCCGCGCAGGAACCCGATGGCGTGACGATCGGATCGTCGCCGTCAAAGACCGACAGGAAATGCGCGGCGGCCGCCCGGGCATCGTCTGCGTACCCCGCGTTGAAGGCCGGCTGGCCGCAGCAGGTCTGTCCCTTGGGGAAAACGGCGGTAACGCCGAACCTCCGAAAAAGCTTGAGCATCGATTCCCCCACCTCCGGGAAGAAGGAATCCACGAGACAGGTGCCGAACAGTTGGACGCGCATATCGGTCTCTCCGGTCCCGATCCCTCTACCGCAGGGAACGGGAATCGCCTCCCGGCATGACGCTTATTCCTTCCTCGCCGTGCACCGGTCGACCAGGTAGGCGATGGACTGGTACGACAACCCGCTTCGGAGGGAGAGCCCGATCTCGCAGGCGCGGCTGTTCGAATACCCGGAGCGGCACCCGGCAGGCAAGCCGTCACGGAGCCCCGAAAGCGCCGATTCGTTGAGCTCCGGGAAGAAAAAGATCCGGTCGCCGGCAACCCCGCAGCACCCCACACGATCGGGGACCACCACCGTTTCCGCGCACGCGCCCGCCACCGCGAGGAACTTCTCCCGGAGACCCAACTTGATCGAGCTGCACGTTACGTGCACTGCGATCGTCTCCGGGATTTTCGTGAACTCGAGGGCGTCCAGGAGGAACGAATGGATGAACTCCACCGGCTCGTAGATCCGCAGGCGCGGGTCCGGGTTCTGCTTCACCGTGTAGAGGCACGGACTCGTGTCGAAGAGCACCGGGTATTCCCCGTCCCGGCTGCATGCCAGGAGGGCCGCTTCGAGCTCCCGGCGCTTCCGCTCGGCCTCCTCGAAAAACCCCTTGCTCCCGAACGGCATGCCGCAGCACAGGCGGCCCATGTCGGGGGGTACACGATTTCGTACCCGCCCTTCTCGAGCAACGAGCAGACGGCCTCGAAGAGGGCGCGCTGGTCCGGGTCCCCCGGGGAAGGCCCCATGGTCCGTACGATGCAGCTGGGGAAATAGACCACCTTGCGGGCGGAGCCGTTGGAGGCGTTCCGGAACGTTCGTGCCGGGGCCGCGTTCGGCATGCAGGAATTCCAAAGAGGAAGCCGGTCGCCCGACAGGGCCCTCGCCCCCCGCGCCACGGAGCCCAGGGCGCGTTCCCCCAGCACCGTCCGTACCGCTCCCAACGCGACAAGGCCGCCCCGGACCCCGGCGGTGACCGTTGCGTAGTGGCCGGCGGTCCACCGGGCCGCGGACCGGCCGAAGCGGCCCCGTTGCAGGGACCGAAGCTCCTTCGTGTGTTCCCCCGTGTTGATCGACACGGGGCAGGTCGTGGCGCACAATCCGTCCGTCGCGCACGTCTGCTCGCCCAGGTACCGGTAATCGGCCTCGAACCGGGCAAGGGCCTGCCCGTCGCCTCCTGCGGCCCGCAACCGGGAGATCTCCCGCCGGATGACGATGCGCTGACGCGGCGTCGTCGTGAGGTCCTTGGAGGGACACATGACCTCGCAGAACCCGCACTCGGTGCATTTGTCGATGATCTCGTGCGCCTTCGGCAGGGGCTTCGAGATTCTTCCAGGTAAACATGGGGGTTGTCGTTGATGATCACGCCGGGGTTGAGGAGGCTTTCTGGATCGAAGGCCTGCCTGATCCGCTTCATCAACGCGTACGCCTTTTCCCCCCACTCCATCTCCACGAAGGGGGCCATGTTCCGGCCCGTGCCGTGTTCCCCCTTGAGCGACCCGTCGTACTTTCTGACCACCATGTCGCACACGTCTTCCATAAACCGCTGGTAGCGCGTCACCTCCGCGGGGTCGCTGAAATCCTGGGTGAAGACGAAATGGAGGTTCCCCTCCAGGGCGTGGCCGAAAATGATCCCCTCGTCGTATCCGTGCTTCTTCATCAGGCCCTCGAGCTCCAGGGTCGCATCCGCGAGCGTCTCGATGGGGAACACCACGTCCTCGATGACCACCGTGGTTCCGATCTGCCGCGCCGCCCCGACGGCGGGAAAAAGCCCTTTCCGGACGTTCCAGAGCTTCTCGCACTCCGCCTTCTGGTCCGTGAAGGCGGCAGGAAAGATGGTCGGGACACCGGATAGGAGCCCAAGGACCTCCTCCACCTGCCGCGCGAGGGAATCCGCGTCGCCGGCCCGGGTCTCCACGAGCAGCCCCGTCGCGGAATCCCCGAGGGTTTTCAGATAGGCCGGCATCCCTTCCTCGTCCTCGACGGACCGCAGGGAGGCGCGGTCCATCAGCTCGACAGCGGACACCGGGCCGGTCTTGAGCTTGATCGTCGCCCGGCATGCGTTCCCGATGTCCGGGAACAGGATCAGGGCCGAGGCATTGTGCGCGTGCTCTTCCACGGTCCGGTACGTGACTTCCGCGATGAACCCCAGGGTTCCTTCGGACCCGACCATCAGATGGAGAAGGATGTCGATGGGGTCGGAGAAATCCACGAAGGCGTTGATGCTGTATCCCGTGGTGTTCTTGATGCGGAACTTGTCCCGGATCCGCTGCGTGAGAGCGCTGTCCCCGGCGATCTCGTCCCGGATTTCCTCGATCGCCCGGATCATTTCCGCGTGGGACGCCAGGAAGGAGCGGCGCGAGTCCGGGTCGGCGGTGTCCAGCACGGTTCCCTCGTGGAAAATGATCTTCATGCTCTCGACGGTCCGGTAGCTGTTCTGCGCCGTTCCGCAGCACATGCCGCTCGCGTTGTTGGCGGCGATCCCCCCGATCATGCAATGATTGATCGACGCGGGGTCCGGGCCGATCTTCCGCCGGTACGGCAGCGAGGCGGGCGTTGGCCTCGGCCCCGATGATCCCCGGTCCCAACGAGATTTTCTCCCCGTCGTCATGGATGGTGCAGTTCCGCCATCCTCCGGCCAGCACCACCAGAACGGAATCCGTCACGGCCTGGCCGGACAGGCTCGTGCCGGCAGTACGGAACGTGACGGGAATGTGCAAGGGGCCCGCGGTCCGCAGGAGATGCGCGACCTCCTCCTGGGTGTTCACCTTGACGACGATTTTCGGGACGAGGCGGTAGAAACTGGCGTCCGTGCCGAAGGCGAGCGTCCGGAACGGGTCGCAGAAAATTCGTGACGGGGGGATGGGGGGGAGATGCGGTCATGGAAAACCCTGTACGCTTCCGGGAGCGCAAGGATATCCTCTTTCCTCGATCGTGACGCCATTGCGATGGTCCTTCCCTTGGCGATTTATCTCGCCGGACCGATGTCCCGTCTTCCTTCCCGGCCTCGGCCCGTCTCGACGATCCGAAAAAACCGATTTCTCATTGTATCTTCCCGCGGAGAAACGGATAGGAGAAAAGAGAAATCATCGGGCCGCCGCGCAGGGGAACCATGATCTCCTTTTTTCGGAAAGGTCGAGGAAAACCGGGAACGGGCGGGGTCGGTTGCCTTCCGGTCAAGGTTTCGCCTGTCTTCCCCTCACCGGTCGCGGGAGAACGACGATCGCCTCCCCTTCCAGCACAACTTCCTCGCGCTGGTTTATGCACAGTGTCCTGAGTTTCAGCCGCTTCCCGGAGATCACCTCGACGACCTCCGCCCGGGCCGTGATCTCGTCCCCGATCTTTACGGGGGCCAGGAAGGCAAGCGTCTGAGACACGTACAGGCACCCGGGCCCCGGCAGCTTCGTCCCGATCACCGCGGAGATGAGCCCCGCCGTCAGGATCCCGTGGGCGATCCGTTCCCCGAACCGGGTCTGCGACGCGAACTCCTCCGAGATGTGGACGGGGTTCCTGTCTCCGGTGATCTCCGCGAACCGGAGGATATCCTCCTCGGTGATGACCTTGGTCATATCCGCCGACTGGCCCACCTCGTACATCACGATCCCCGTCACATTTTCCGGCTTGTCTGTCTGTCCGGTATCCTTAATTGTACCCGCAACGCATGCCGGGTTTCCACTTCGGGGGGAAATCCCTCTTCCCGGAATGCGGGGGCGCAAGGATCCGCTATAATGGCAGCGACCGAAAGAACCGGTCGGGGGAGGGAAGAGATGCACGAGCGCGGGGAAAGAGATGTGCGGGCCTTCCTCGAAGGCGCCGGAATCGAAAAGGAGATCCACTCCTTCGAGGAATCGACGCACAACTCGGAACTGGCGGCCAGGACGCTCGGCGTGGAGGTCGGGCAGATCGCGAAGACGATCCTTCTCCTGGTGGACCATTCCCCGGTGGCCGTGGTGATTTCCGGGGACCTGCGGGTGGATCTGAAAAAGGTGAAGGCTCTGCGCGGAGGACGAAAGGTTCGGCTCGCCGGCCCGGAGGACGTGGCGAGGCACACGGGGTTCAAGGTCGGCGCCGTTTCCCCGCTTGCGCTGCCCGAGGGGATTCCCGTCTATCTCGACATCTCCCTCAAACGATTCGGAACGATCTACCCGTCTGCGGGAGAGACAAACAACATGTTCGAGACCACCCCGATGGAGCTTGCCTCTCTCACCGAAGGCGAGGAGACGGACCTCGCCCGGTGATCGGGCACCGCCAAGCTTTGGTCCGGGTATCGCTCCGCAGCCTCGGAGGGGGACTCCGTTCGTGGCTCGCCGTGCGATGAACCCGCACGGCTGCGCTTAACCTCACTGCGCCCCCGCTCCTTCGGCTTGCTGCGCCGGCAACCGGGGACCCTAGGCGATGCGGGCAGGGGCGACGACGCCGTGGCCTGTGCGAGTCCGCCAGCGACAGGGGCCCCGATCCTCGACGAACGCAGCGGTCAGGAGTCGACCTTCAGGATCCGGATCAGCCGCGAAAGGTAGGTCGGCTGCAGGCCGAGCATCTCCGCCGCCCTCGTCTTGCTTCCTCCGGACTTTCGTATCGCCCGCAGGATGATCGCCCGCTTGTGATCCCGGACCGACTCATGGAACCGCACCTCCTCCGGCGTCGCCTCCTCCCCTTCCGCGTCCGCCAGTGCGATGCAGAGGTCCGGCGGGGTGATCTCCTCGCTTTCCGATAGCGCCACGGCTCTCCCCACGGCGTTCTCCAGTTCCCGGATGTTGCCCGGCCAGGAATACCGCTCCAGTATCTCCGCCGTCTCCGGCGACAGTTTTCTCTCCGGGACCCCCATCTCCGCGCAGGCGCGGTCGAGAAAATATTCCGCCAGCGGAAGGATGTCCTCCCGACGGGCCCGCAGGGAGGGAAGATGGACGGGGATGCCGTTGATCCGGTAAAAAAGATCCTCCCGGAACCTTCTTTGCTCGGTTTCCTTCCTCAGGTCCCGGTTCGACGCGCAGATCAAGCGGACGTCCGAGGTAAGCGTCTTCACCCCTCCGACGCGCTCGAACGCCCGGTCCTGCAGGACCCGGAGGAGTTTCGCCTGCATGGAAAGGGGAACGTCCCCGATCTCGTCAAGGAAGAAGGTCCCCCCGTCGGCCAACTCGAATCGCCCCGGCTTCGTGGTAACCGCTCCGGTGAACGCTCCCTTCTCGTAACCGAAGACTTCCGCCTCCCAAAGGGCAGGCGGGATGGCGGCGCCGTTGATCTTGATAAACGGTCCGGCCGCGCGGCCGCTGATCCGGTGGATCGCCCGCGCCACAAGCTCCTTCCCCGTCCCCGTCTCCCCCGTGATCATCACCGGGAGCGGGGAGGCGGCCGCTTTCTCGACCACTTTGCGTATCTCCTTCCAGGCCGGGGAACGGCCCACCATGCCGAACCACCCTCCCGACTCTTCGCTCCCCCCCTCTTTCGCGGTGGCGGCCGAGGTTCGAACGGCGTTCCCCACGACACGCAGGAGTTCGGCCTCGTCGAACGGTTTCGAGATGTAGTCGAAGGCCCCGGAGCGTATCGCCTCCACCGCGTCTCCGATCGTCCCGTACGCCGTAATGAGGATGACCGGGAGGTCGGGGCGCCGCTCGCGCACTTGGCGGAGCAGGGCAAGGCCGTCCATTTTCGGCATACGGATGTCCGTGACGAGGGCATCGGCCCGGTGTTCGGCAAGCCAGGCGGCGGCGGCCTCCCCGTTGGAGGCCTCCGCCACGTCGTACCCCTCGCGGACCAGTATCGCCCGCAGCACGCGCCGCAGGTTCCGATCGTCCTCCGCAACGAGAATTGTCACCTTCACCCGATCATCCCTCCGGCAGCTTCACTGTGAAGCGACTCCCCTTTCCGGGATTGCTCTCGACCGCGATGGATCCGCCGTTTTCCTCCACGATTCTCCGGCAGATCGCCAGCCCCATCCCCACGCCGCGCTCCCTCGTGGTGAAGAAGGGGCGGAAGAGATGTTTCCTTTCCGCTTCCCCGATTCCCGTCCCGTTATCCTCGACGAGGACCCGGCTCTCCCCCCCGTTGGAGGAAATCCGAACGGTGAGGTCCCCGCCGCCAGGCATCGCCTCGACCGCATTCGTCAGCAGGTTGAAGACCACCCGTTCGATCTCGGACGGATCCGCAACGACCGTGGGGGCGGGCCTGCCGACATGGACGTGGGAACGGATTCCGTTCATACCGCTCGCCCTCTCCCTGGCGAGGCGCGCCACCGCCCGTTCCACGGGATCTTGCAGATGGATCTTCTTCGGAGCCCGGTTCCCGGGCCTGGCGTACTCCAGAAACTCGGTCACAACGCCGTTCAGGCGGTCCGCCTCCTCGACGATGATGTCGAGAAATTCCCGGTCCCGGTCGGATGCCTCGCGGGACAGGAACTGGGCCGCCCCCTTGATCACCCCGGCCGGCGTGCGCACCTCGTGGGCCAGCCCGGCCGCGAGCTCGCCGACAGTCGCAAAGTGTTCCCTCTTCTGGATTCTCTGTTTCTGGCGGATGTTCTCCACCGCCAGCCCGATCCCCTCCAGGAACGGGATCATCAGCTCCTGTTCCCTGAAGGACGGCGTCTTGTCCTTCCACAGGAACATCGCCACGCCCACCATCTTTCCCCGGAGAAAGATGGGAAAGGAGGCGTCCCAGGAGTCGTCCCAGATGGCGACATCCGCCGCCCGCGAGCCCCCGTGCTCGAGGAACCGGAGCATGGGGAACCGGGCGGAGAACCGGGCGAGCGCACGCAGATATTCGTCGGGCCGGACCGGGAGCGAACCGACCCCCGAGTCGGTCCCGCCCTCCGGGTGTATCCATAGGCACGCGCGGGCGACGAACGGAATCCGTCCGAGCGCGTCCTCCACGACCTGTGCGATATCGGCGAGCGACGTGGATTCGGGGATCCTCTTCGCACGTTCACCCAGCCCGGACTGGATGGTCCGCGACTCCCGTACGAGAAGGTCGGACGATATTCCCCCGAGCTTGCGCATCATCACGGGATAGAACGTGAGCAGAAAAAACGAAATGAGAAACGTCCCCGCCAGGGGAAACCAGAATTTTCTCCCGGACATGACCTCCAGGGCTCCGAACACAACGGCGAAGGCGAACACCTGGATGACCAGAATGATCGCCCTCCCCACGATGTCCGGGAACTCGAAGAAGTGAAGGTGGAGGATCCCCGTCGCCATGAAGTAGAAAAAGAGAAGGATCGCGAACGAAGCCAGGGGAGGGAAGGAGACCCCCGTCCCCGGAAGAAAGTTGAGCGGCGCGACAAGGCTTGCGATCCCCCCCCCGAAGAGGAGGAACTGGAACTTCTTCCGCTCGATGGAGGACGGGTTTGCCCGGAACCCGTAGCGGACGACGATGTAGAGGGAAAGACCAAGATACGGGTAGACGTACAGGAGCGCCGCGACGTTCCACCAGGGGGAGAAGAACAGACGATCGATCACGATCGTGACCAGGAAGGCCGCGCTGATCCAGAGTCCTGCCACAAACGCGGTCCCGTGCCACCTCGGACGGGTCCGCACCGCCGCACCGCTGTACCGAAGCACGAAGGGGGGAATGAACATCACCGCAGCCAGCGCGACCCGCTGCCAGAACGCCGAATTGATCGTTTTCCAGAGGTACTCGGGGAAGCACCACAGGAAGATCAGGAACGACAGGCTCGCGAAGGCCCGCGCCTCCGCATCGTCTTTCGCCCACACCCGCAGGTATCCCGCGATGGCAAGAGCCACCACCGCGGCCACCAGACTTCCTTGCGCGTAGTAATCCAAACCCCGCCCTCTCGTTCCGGAAAAAAACGGGCTATTGCAGGTATCTCCCTGAATAGCCCGAAACGTCTTTCCGGTGTCTTTCGACCCTGTCTTACTTGCGATTCGTCTCCTACTTCCCCCGTTTCTTCCGTCCGGCGGCGAGCTTCTCGGCAAGCCCCAGCTTCAGGGCGATCTTCTTCTTCGCCTCGGAGTAGTTCCTGGCCACGAGAGGGGTCTTTGCGGGAATGTTGAATTTCTTCCGGTAATCCTTGGGGCTCAGGTTATGACTCACCGCAATGTGCTTTTTCAGCGTGGTAAATCCTTTCCCGCATTCCATACAAAAGACCTGCTCGGCTCCGAAAGCCGCATTCAGCGGTATAGCGGGCTTTACTTCCCCCACAACACCCGCTGCTTCCTCGCCCTCGACTCCGACAAGCGCATTCAACTTCTGGAACACCTCCTGAATTTCATCCAGAAGTTCCTCTCTACCCATTTCATTAACCGAAGCGTGAGCCGAAACTATTTCGGTAGTCAACTCTACTAATACTCTTTTGTCCATCAAAACACCTCCGAATGCGGGAATGAACTATATACTCCCAGCAATATAAACCCCTTGTCAACAGAATAGAACAGGGAATACAGGAAATATCCCCAGTAGAATCCTGACCTATGCTTTCCTCTGACGCCGCCTGGTCACCGTGGTCCCGCCGATGCCCCAATTGTCGGTTTCGACCTCGTCGATGACCACCACAGTGGTTTCCGGGTTTTTATTAAGGACATCGACAAGCACCTGCGTCATGCGGCGGATCACTTCCGCCTTCTGCTCCGCCGAAGCCCCTTCCCGCGTAATTCTGACGTTCACGTACGGCATGTTTCCCTCCCTGTCTCATCCGTGCCCGTTGAAAAACTAAAGGAGAAGCTCTCCTCCCCCGCGACGAAGGGCACCGACCCGGATCCGGCAGACGCTTCCCGGATAGAAGGCAAGCTGCACGGGGTCGCCGGGGGAGAGAATATAGGCGGCGATCGAGGCGATCGAGGGAAGGTGCCCCACGCACAGGAGGCGTTGCGGCTCTTCGCTCTCCTTGAGGAACGCGAGGAACATCTCGGGGGTGGCGTTCGGAGACAGGACGGCTGTTTCCGCAATCCGGTCGGTCGGATATCCCGTCGCCTCCGCCAGGATCGCCGCGGTCTCGAGAGCACGCTTTTTCCCGCTCGCCGCCACGAGGTCGAAGGATCCCATTTTCCCCTTGAGCGTCTCGGCGATCGCCGAGACGGACCGCACTCCTTCCGGGCTGAGAGGGCGAGCGGGGTTCTCCCGCGCGGACACCGCTTCCCCGTGTCGCACGAGCCATAGGTCCATCAGCGCAGGCCGGATCCCGGGACATAGCGCCGCCCGATCGCGGCTTTCAATCGCCTGCGGCCATACCGCGTATTCTCTCGGGGTTGCATGCTTTTCCATTCTACACCCGGAGGTCCGGTTGTTCCATCAGCCGCCGGACCGGGGTAGAATACGCCAGAGATCCCGCAGGACGAGGGTCGCGCGCCTCGGACAAAGCGCCGCCCTCCGGGAAGAGGAAGAGCGGTTATTCCATTGCACGGATTCGCAGCCCCTGCCCCCGTCCTCGTCGCCTGCGCCGTTTCGTTCGTCGTGTATCTGGGCGCCTACATGCGGCTGCCCCTCGTTCCCCTGTTTGCCAGCGATCTCGGGGCGACCACCGTTCAGGTCGGAATGATCAATGCCGTCTTCATGGCGGCAGCCGCGATCCTTTCGTTGCCGCTGGGCCTGGTATCCGACCGGCTGGGCCGCAGGCGCCTCATCCTTACCGGCATGGCGATCTCCGGGCTCACTTCGCTTTCCCTTCTCTTCGTCCGGACGCCGCTCCAGGTCGGCGCGGTCTACCTTTTTTCCGGGGTGGGGATGGCCTGCTTCTCCCCGTCCATGATGTCGTACGTCGGCGACGTATCCCCGCCCCCGTTCCTCGGAAGAGCGTACGGCTGGTACACGTCTTCCCTGTACCTCGGGATGGCCGCCGGACCGGGACTGGGAGGAGCGATCGCGGCCGGAGGGTACCGGGCGGCGTTTTTCTTCTCGGCGGTCGTCATCGCCGCAGGATTTCTGCTGGGGGGAATCCGCATGCCGGCTCCCCCTGCGGTCAGCCGCCCTCCCTCCGGGAATCTCGTTTCGGATTTCCGGGAAATCCTCGGGAACCGCGCGGTTCTCGCCTGCTGGACAGTCACCTTCTTCTCCACGTACGCATGGGGAGCACTGTTCGCGTTCTTCCCCCTCTACGCGCGTAACGCGGGGATCTCCATCACCCACACCGGGCTCATCTTCTCCTCCCAGGCCGCCGCCAATGCGGTCTTCCGCATCCCGGTCGGGAAGCTGTCGGACCGGACGGGGAAACGGGAGCGGTACATCGTCGCGGGGTGCCTTCTCTTCGCATCATGCATCGCCCTCATCGGGGTGTTCCCGGGAGTCGTTCCCCTGTATTTTCTCTTCATCGGAATCGGCGGGGCCATGGCGACAGCGTTCACGGCCATCGGCGCATCGTTGTCGGAGTCGGTCCCCACAAGGGTCCGCGGGCTTGCCATGGGCGGCTACAACACCTGCATCTACGGGGGGTTCGCGGTATCCGCGGCGACCCTCGGCGCGGTAATATCCCGTTTCGGGTTCGCTGCGGGGTTCGCCGTCTCCGCGGGACTGTGCGCCCTTTCGGTCCTTGCATTCGCGGTGGTTTTCCCGCATCCGCCTGCCCGTGGAAACGACTCGGGGGACCCGTGACGAAGAGGGGGGCCGGGTCCCTGGTGAGCAATGCGGACTAACACTTGATTCCGTCCGCACTGAATGAGATTCTGTATCCCGATATGGAACAAAAGCCCGGAGAAAAGGGCGTCACGGGCATCGGGCCGCTGGTCCTGGCACTTGCGAAGACTTACCACTGGGCCGGGCTCTACGGGACAAACCACCCGATTCTCGCCAAGCGCGTGGGAGAGATGCACGCAGCCCTTCTTTCCCGGCTGTCCCATGAGCCCGAGCAGAGGCTTTTTCTCGGAATCGCGCGTGACAAGATCCTGTACCGGAATGAGTTTGTCGGGGAAAAGCAGGATCTTGTCGGCCGCCTGACGGAGAGCCTCTATCTCCGCCAGGTGGCAACACTGGCGTTCGACCCGGCCGTCACTCCGGAAAGCCTGCTGGCGCTGTTCCGCTACCTTCACGATTCGATAGAAGGCAAGGAGACGGGTTCCCCGGAACAGTTTCTACGCGAAAGCGGCATTCGGGGCGTCTCCCTCTCCCCCTACAACTACAGGGAATTGCTCTCCCGCAGGATCCTGGACTCCGACGCCACCGGTGCGCAAGCCGAGAACCGCGAGCAGGAACTCTGGCGCCTGCTTCTCATCTCCGATTTCGCCGACCACGGCGACGAGATGAAAATCCTGGACGAACTCACCGACTCACCGACGCTGCTCAACGCAATCCTGCGGCGCGCGAAGGAAGCGGAAATCCGGGGGGAGTCCCCGGACCAGGGAAAATCGCAGGTGTCGGGGGAGGTGTTACGGAATTTGCTGGGCCGTCTCTCCGTCTTTGTCCGGGATCTTCCGACGGAACGAAAACAGAAATTCTTCACCTCCCTCGGTTCCGGGTTCGGGGATCAGGCCAGTGGCGCGACAGGCGGGGACAGCCGATACAATCTCCTCATCGCCCGTTCCCTGACGGAAATGCAAACGGACGAGGAGTTCATCGATCTGGTCGCGACTCTCGTCTCCCTCGAGGGAAAGGGGGAGAGAGACTTCGGAAGTCCTTCGCCATCCTTGCCGGCGAGCGCAACGCGGGAAGTTCCCTCCTCGCCCATGTCGGGAAGCGGATGCAGGAAAGCAAAAAGGTGAAAGACTATTACGCCCAGAAAACATGGGAGACGGTCGAGAAACTCATTCTCTCCCGCGAGGAGGGGAAATACATCCAGGGCGAACATTATCAATTCCTCGAGGACCTCAACACAATCCGCAAACCGTACCTCGACCGGGTCGGAGAGAAGACGCTCGACGACCTGGGAGTCAAGAACTCGTTCGAGGAGAAGGAAACCCGGAGGAGAACCCTCCTCGTTTTACTGGATCTATTGCGAGGCGAGAGTCAGGAGGAGGATTTTCGCGACATCCTGGAGGATTTCGGGAAGGCCATTCCCAACATGATCTCCCAGAATGACTTTACCTCCCTGTATGCGGTTCTCCTGGGTCTGGAATCGATCTCGGCAACCACGCGGACGGAGTGGCAAAACCAGTTGCAGGACATCCTCCATTCCGTCGACTTCGGGCATGTCGAAGACCTGTACCTGTCCGGGGAGATCGAGGCGGACGACGCCGAAAAGGTCCAAGACCTCCTGGTGAGATTCGGGGGCATGGCTGCGCAGCCGCTCTTCGACCGGCTTCTCCTCGAGCCGGAGGCCGCAAAGCGCCGTCTCCTGATCAGGCTTCTCACGACTCTGGGGCCGGCCATCGTCCCGGATATCATCGGCCAGCTATCCCACACGAAATGGTATTTCGTCCGCAACCTTTGCGTGGTTCTCGGAGACATCGGCGACCGGCGGGCGGTGGAAGGCCTGCTGCAGGCGACCTCGCACACCGATTACAGGGTAAAACGGGAGGCCATTCTGGCAATCGGGAAACTGGGAGCGCCCGAGGCCGTTCCCGCCCTGGGAAAAATCCTGGCCGAGGAGAGATTCTTCTCCTCGAAGAAGGAGGACCAGATCCGGATCGACGCGGCAAACTCGCTGTACCGGATCGGCGGAACGGAAGCTATCGCCTGCCTGCACTGGGGGACAAGCGGCCGGAGGACGGCGGTTCGATCCCATTGCAAGGGGCTGCTCGGCAGCCTGCCGGAGACACGATGAAAGACCGCAAGGAACTGTTCGCCGTGATACTGGACCTCGCGCAGGCGATCCAGGCGTCGTCGATCTACCCGGACCATCATCAGCGAGTCCAGCAGCTGCTCTCCCGCCTTCACGAACGGATCCGCCACGTGGCGGCCGATGTCGGAACCATCCACATCGGCATCATCGGCGACCGTTTCGTGGTCGACGAGTTCCCGTTCCTGGAGATAAATCCCGCGCTGGAGAAACTCCTCAAGGACATCCGGGAGAAGGGAATAGAGAAGATCTCGATCAAGGAGGGGTTGACGTTCGGCGAACTGAAGCGCTTTGTCTTCTTCCTCGCCCCCGGGAAGGAGTCGTCGCCAGGGACGAGATTCGAGGCGATCGACTACGGAACCATCCAGGCCATCAAGAGCAGGGACAAGAAGGACGCTGGCGCAGCGACCCTCTCCCGATCCCACCTCCTGTACGGAGCGACCGAGGTGTTGCAGGGCCTTCTCAAGTCGTTGGCGCAGGGGAAAGGCGGGACGTCAGTATCCACCGCCCAGGAAATCGTGGCCAGCATCATGAAGGCGATCCGCCAGGATGCGTACCTGTTGCACCGTCTCATGCAGATGCAATCCCACGACGACTACACGGTCACTCACTCACTGAACGTTTCCGCGATCGTCGTGGCCCAGGCTACCGCCCTCGGTCTGCCGGAAAACCGGCTTTTGGAGATCGGTCTCGCGGCGATGCTCCACGACATCGGGAAGGAGATGGTTCCTCCCGAGATCCTGCAGAAGCCCGGAAAAATCAATGCTCTGGAATTCGCCCGGATGGCGGAGCACCCCGTGCTGGGCGCCAAGGCCCTGAGAAAGATGGACTGCGGTTCCGATCTTCCCATGATCGTGTGCTTCGAACACCACGTCAAGTACGACGGATCCGGGTACCCCAAAATCCCGAACCGGGGACCGCTGCACCCCGTCTCCTACATGACGCAGATCGCCGACGTGTACGACGCCCTGCGAACGTACCGGCCGTACCGGGAAAGCCTCGATATCAAGACAACGCTTTCGATCATGGAAAAGGGGCGGGGAACGGAGTTCGAGCCGAGGTTCTACGACAATTTTCTGAGGACCGTGCTCGCGGATCAGGCGGGCGCGGGGGAGTAGACGCTCTCGGCCTCGGCGACGAGGCGGTCGATCAGTTCCTGGACTGTGGGGATGTCTTTCGCCTTCCAGACGTTCTCCCCGGCGAACACCAACCCTTCCTCCGCGTTCCCGTCCCGGGACATTTCCAGCCGGTCTACGATGCAGAACGTATGGTCGCAGCTCTTCAGGCAGCCCCGCTTGCACTCGCCGTCGTAGAGGTTCTCCCCGGCAAACAACCGGCGCAGAAAACGGTTCCGGATGGCCCGTCCGGGAAGGCCCACGGGGGAGTGCATCATGGAGATGTCCTCCTTCTTCGCGTTCAGGTAAGCGTTCTTGAAGGAATCCGCGACATCGCACTCCTTCGTCAGGACGAACCGCGTCGCCATCTGAACGCCGTCCGCCCCGTACTGCCCGATCATCTCGGCGATCTCATAACCGTCCATGATCCCGCCCGCGGCGATGAGGGGAACCTTCTTCACGACCTTCCGGATTTCCGGGAAGAGCTCGCGCAGCGGCCTGTCGGTCCCGAGGTGCCCCCCTGCCTCCTTCGCCTCGACCACGATGGCGTCCGCTCCGCACCTCTCGGCAAGCTTGCCGAATTCGGGCGAGGAGACGATGGAAACGATCGGGACGTTGTTGTCCTTCCCGATCTTGAAGACGTCGCGGGAGAAGCCGGCCCCGGTGACGATCATGTCGACCCCGGCCTCGATCGAGGCCATCACGGCTTCCATGAACTGGCGGATGGCGAACATGATGTTGACGGCGATGATCCCGCTGGTCATCCGCTTCGCCCGGCGGATGTCCTCCTTGAGCTCCTCGATCGGGATCCCCGATCCCCCGATCGTCCCGATGCCGCCGCACTCGGCCACCGCGGAGGCGAGCGACGAAGTCGATACGCGCACGGACATCCCCCCTTGGACAAGCGGGAGCCGCGCGGTAAGCTTGTCGATCTTCAACTCCGGAAGTTTCACCCGTCCCCCCCCCAATGCAATACATCATTCTAGCGGGAAACCCCTGGCTTTGTAAATTATCCGGACGAAAATTCAGATCGCGCAGGGAAAGGCCCGACCTCGCAGGAGAGAAGTCCGGAAGGTCCGTTGGGGGAGTTCCGCAATATCGAGTCCCCGCACAATTTCCGACAACGGGACGATGCGATACCCCTGTTCCAACGCTCCCCGGATGATTGCGATGAAGGCGTCCTGCAGGATTCCCCCCTCCACTTCGGCGTGGACGGGGTAAACGTGGGTGCCGCCTCCGGAAAGCACGCCCACGACGACCCCAACTCCTTTCCGGCCCCCCACCTCCTCCATGCAGGGCAGATCGGAGGGAATCTCCGCAAGTCCCGTCCCCCCAAGGAGAAAAGGGGCGGGAGCCCGCGTACAGCTCAGATACTCCCACTTCCGGCGCGCGATCTCCTCCACCGCCGTTCCGGTCAGCATCCACGCCGGTGCCCCGAACGCCCGGGGGGAATGGCCGAGGCAGGACTCGTAGGCGGATATCCCTTTGTCGAGCCACGCCCCGATCCATTCCCGCCCCTTTCCCGGAAGAGAATCCTGCCAGGTACGATGGTCCCAGGCGTGGAACTCCACCTCGTGCCCGCGCTGCTCGATCTCCCGGCACAGCGCCGGGAACGCCGATGCGATCATCGGGGCCTTGAGAAGGGTCCCATACAGGGCGGTCCGGAAACCGTAAAGCCCCGGGGCGTTGGTGCGGACCATCTTGAACAGGAACCGGGGATTGCGGATCATGCGGTACACGGCCTTCCCGGAGTTGTCCGGTCCGAAAGAGAGAAAGAAGGTGGCGCGCACGCCGAACCCGGAAAGAAGGGACAGAAGCGCAGGGACACCCTCCTCCATCCCTCTACGGGTGTCGACGTCCACCTTGAGCCCAAGTACCCGGTCCCCCCCCATCTTTCACGTCCCGCCTCAGCGGGAGGTGTTCTCCTCGATGAAGGCGTCAAGCGTCCTCGAGAGCGCTTCCCGAAGCCCGATTTTCGGCTCCCAGCCGAACGCCTCCCGGGCCCGTGCGATGGACGGCGTGCGCGTCTGGATATCCTGGTATCCCTCACCGTAATATTGCCGCGCGTTCACCTCGACGATCTCCGGCTGCTTCCTGTCCTTTCCGGCGGGGTGCCGGGAGAAAAGCTCCCCGAGGATCTGTGCCAGATCGCGGATCGAGCAGTCATTCGCGGGGTTGCCGAGGTTGAAAATCTTCCCCCCGGCGCAGCCGTTCCGGTTCGCGAGAATCTTCATCAGCCCGGAGATCCCGTCGTCCACGTAGGTGAAGCAGCGGCGTTGCCGGCCGCCGTCGACCAACCGGATGGGGTGTCCCAAGAACAGCTCCGCGATGAACTGCGTGACCACCCGGGAGCTTCCCTCCTTCGCGGTCTCGAGGGAGTCGAGGCGCGGGCCGATCCAGTTGAAGGGGCGAAAGAGCGTGAACGAGAGCCCCTGCCTGCCGTAGGCCCACATGACCCGATCCAGAAGCTGCTTGCAGCACGAGTAGATCCACCGCTCCTTGGATATCGGCCCCAGCACGAGGTGCGACGTCTCTTCGTCGAACTCGGCATCGCCGCACATCCCGTACACCTCGGACGTGGACGGGAAGACCACTCGCTTCCCGTACTGGTGCGCCTGCCGGACGATCCGCAAGTTCTCCTCGAAGTCCAGCTCGAACACCGCGAGAGGCCGCTCCACGTAAACCTTGGGTGTAGCAATCGCGACCAGCGGGAGAACCACGTCGGCCTTCTTGATGTGGTACTCGATCCACTCCTTGTTGATCGAGATGTCGCCCTCGACGAACTCGAACCGCCGATTTCTCGGTAACCCCTCCAGCCGCTCCTCGGAGAGGTCCATTCCGTATACCGTCCAGTCCGTGTCGGAGAGGATTCTCGAGGTCAGGTGGTGCCCGATGAAGCCGTTGACTCCCAGGATCAGTATCTTCATTCAAACCTCCCGTTTCTCGCGTCCGCCAGCAGGGAGACGATTCCCTCTCCCTGCGCGACGACGCCCTTCCATTCGACCTCCTCGAGCGACAGCAGTCCCTCCCCCGTTCCCACCAGGACGCGTTTCTCCCGGTAGCCGCTCCTCCGACTCTCCTCTTTCTCCGGGAAAGGCGGACCGCCGGGAACAACAAGTTTCCCGGGCGGGACGGCATCGGGAAACTCTTCGGCGGACACCGGCGTCGCCCACCAGACGAGGAGTTTCTCGCCCAGCAGGAAGGAGAACGCGCCGGGATACGGCCGGGTGACCGCCCGCACCAGGTTGTAGATCTCCACGGCGGGTCGTGTCCAGTCGATTCGCCCGTCCGCGGGCTTTCGACCCCCGAAGTAGCTCCCCTTCTCGATCTCGTTCGGGCGGCGCGGTACATCCTCCGCCGCGATCCGGGGGAGAAGCTCGGACAACAGGGACTCCGCGGCTTTCTCCATCTTCCCGAACAGGGTGAGGGCGGTGTCCTCGAACGCGATCGGCACCTTGACCTGGCCGACGATATCCCCGGCGTCGGGCTTCTCGGTCATCAGATGCAGCGTCACCCCCGTCTCCGTCTCCCCCTTCACGAGGACCCAGTTGACCGGGGCCCGCCCGCGGTACCGGGGGAGGAGGGATCCGTGCAGGTTCATCGCGCAGACGCGGGGGAGGGACAGGATCTCGGGCGAGAGCATCGATCGATAGTAGAAGGAGAACAGGAAGTCCGGTTCGGCGTTTCGGATCGTGTCCGGCCACGGCGGGTCGTTCACATTCCCGGGGAGGTGGACCGGGATCCCCCGGTCCCGGCAGAAGTCCGTGACCGAACCGAACCACCGGTCTTCTTTCGGGTCGTCTGCATGGGAGAAGACCATCGGCATCGCGAACCCGGCTTCCCGAAGCGCCCGAATCCCGACGACGCCCATGTTGTGGTACGCGAAGACGACGGCGCGCACTTCCTATTTCTCCGGGGCGGGGTTCGCCGTGGATGCCCTCGCCTCTTGCGAAACGTGGAGCCCCGGGACCGGAGTCCCCTCGTGCACCAGGCGGATCGTGTAGTTAGGGCGTTTCCGCACCTCGTGGTAGATCCTCCCCACGTACTGGCCCATGATTCCCATTGCGAAAAAGAGCGCACCGACGAAGAAGAAGAGGATCGCGAAAAGAGTGAAAACCCCCTCCCCCGCCCAACCGGCGCCGTAGAACACCCGCAGGACGAAAAGTATCGCTCCGAACAGCGCCGCGGCGATCGAAAGTCCCGCCCCCAAAGTCAACAGCACCTTCAAGGGGAACTCCGAGAAAGAAGTGAGCAGGTCGAACTGTAAACTGATCAGTTTCCACATGTTGTAGTGGGAAATCCCCCCGTGGCGCTCCTCGTGCCCCACGGGGATCTCGGTCATCCGTTTCGCATAGAGCGTGGCGAGAGCGGGAATGAACGTGGAGTGCTCCTGGCTCGTCACCATCCGGTCGACGACCTCGCGCCGGTAGACCCGGAGCATGCACCCCCAGTCGGTCATGGGGACGCCGGTGATCCGGCGGGTCATTGCGTTCACGAAAAGGGAAGGGATCTTCCGGAAGAGGGAATCCCTACGAAACTCGCGGACCGAACCCACGACCTCGTACCCCCCCTCCTCGATCGCCTGGATGAGACGGGGAATCTCCTCGGGGGGATTCTGCAGGTCGGCGTCCAGCGTGACCACCACATCGCCCCGCACGACGGAGAATCCGGAAAATACCGCGGGGTGCTGTCCGTAGTTGCGCGTCAGTTCCACCACCCGCACCCCGGGGCGCCCCACGAATCCCTTCAGGATCTCCAGCGACCGATCCCGGCTTCCGTCATCGACGAAGATGATCTCGTAGGGGCGCTCCAGGGACCGCATGACCTTTTCCAGCCGGTCCATGAGAAGGGAAAGATTCTTCTCCTCGTTGTAGACGGGAATGACGACGGAGATCATCTCGAGGCCTCCGAAAGGATCTCCCGGACGACATCGCAGACGTAGTCGATATCCCGGTCCTCCATCCCCGGAAAGAGCGGGAGCGACACGATGCGCTTTCCCGCCAGCTCACAGTCCGGCAGGTCGCCTTCCTTCGTGCCATACCGCTCCCTGACGTAGCGAAGCAGGTGGCACGGGGGAAAATGGAGTCCGCACCCCACGTTGTAGTCCGCCAGCCGCCCCAGGAACGCGTCCCGGTTCATCGACGTCACCTTCACAACGAAAAGATGCCAGGAATGCCTGTGAGGGTGCGGAGGGGACATGGGCAGATCGATGCCCGCGATGCCCGCAAGCCCCGCGAGGTACCTTGTCGCGAGGAGTGCGCGCCTCGCGTTCATTGCCTCGACCTTCCGCATCTGGACAACACCGATCGCCGCCTGTATGTCGGTGAGATTGTACTTGAACCCCGGCTCCTGGATATCGTAGTGGGGTGTGCCGCCCTTGCCGTACCGCCGCCAGGCGTCCCGCTCGATCCCGTGGAAGCGGAGCAGGCGGAGTTTGCGGGCGAGGCCCTCGTCGTAGCAGGTAACCATCCCGCCCTCTCCCGTGGTGATGTTCTTGATCGGGTGGAACGAAAAGATGGCGACATTGCCGTGCCCGCCCACGGCCTTCCCCCGGTAGGCGGTCCCCACCGCGTGGGCGGCATCCTCGATGACCGGCACCCCGGCGCGGCCGGCCGCCTCCCGGATCGGACCGAGATCCGCGGGGGCGCCGGCGAAGTGCACGGGGATGACCGCCCGCGTCCGCGGAGTGATCCGTTCCGTCATCTCCTCCGGGGAAGCCAGGAGCGTCCCGTAATCGCAGTCCGAGAACACGGGGGAAGCCCCCGCGAGTGCGACCTGGTTGACCGTGGAAGCGAACGTCATCGAGGGGGTCACGACCTCGTCGCCCTGTCCGATCCCGAGCGCCTTGAGGACGAGGTGAAGCCCCGCGGTCGCGGAGGCGACGGCCACCGCGTGGGGCGCCCCGGTGAACTCACGGAACCGCTCCTCGAACTCCGCGACTCTCGGTCCGCTCGTGATCCAGCCGGACCGGAGGGAGGCGGCGACCGCCTCGATCTCCTCCTCTCCGACAGCGGGCCGCGAAAGGGGAAGGAAGTCTTCTCTGACGTCCACCGGGGGGCCTCTTCCACGGGATCTTCAGTGCCGGTTCACGATGAGGATACCCTCATCGGAACGGTAGAGCAATTGGTGGTCAGGGAATTTTTCCCGGATGAGGGGCATCGCGTCGCGCTTGAAGTAACAGAATACCCGCCGGGGCGAATTCCAAAGGAGAAGGAAACGATCGTCGTCAAGGAAATACATTCCCCGGTCCTTCGCACGTTGCGCGCCGAATTCAAGCTCTCCCTCCGCATTGACCAGGATCCACCGGCGCCCGGTATAGAAAGAGAGCCCCTGCCGGAAGGTCCCGTACTGAGCAAGGGCGTCGTCCGGGCGGAGAATCCCCCGAAGGGTCAGAGAGAGGTTCTTCACCGACTTGTAATCCTCCAGGTACCGGGCCGCGGGGCGGTTTAGCGACGTAAGAAAGAGCGCCAGGAACAGAAAGGAGAGAAGGACCACTCGCTCCGCACCCAGCCGGCGCACGAACAGCGGAATAGCGCCCCACAGCAGGATCAGGGCGACGGGTGCGGCGGTGACCCAGACCCAGGCGGCCGGCTCCATCCGGTGGCGGGAGAAGGAGGGAACCGCCAGGATGACGGCCGCAAGGATAGCCGACAGGGCCAGAGGGAAGCGACACCGGACCGCCCCGTCCTCCCGGCCCGCCCACAACTCGAGCCCCCTCCCGAAGAGCACGGCAAGGGGGGGAAAGATCGGTGCGACATAGGTCGCGAGCTTGGATCCGGAGAAGGAAAAGAAGAGGAAGACGAACAGGATCCAGGAGAGGAGGAAGACGAGGTCCTCCCGGGGGAGAAACGCCTCCTGCGCTCCGCGGACCGAGACCGCGATTCGGCGCAGGAAGGCGACCCAGGGGAAAAATCCGGCAATCACCACGGGAACGAAATACCAGAACGGTCCGGCATGGTGGTGAATCTTCGTCGTGTATCGGAGGAACTGCTCGTGGACGAAGAAAAACCAGAGAAAGTCGGGGTTCGCCTGCTGGACCAGGTACATCCAGGGGAGGACGATCGCGAGGAAGACCGCGATCCCGCCTGTCGAAAACGCCTTCGCGTACTCCCGGTGACGCTGCGAGAAAACCAGCCAGAGCACCAGGACCGCAAGGGGAAAGACGACTCCGACGAGCCCCTTGGTGAGAAATGCCATTCCCGAAGCCCCGTAGGAGAGAAGGAGGTACGCCCGACTCTTCCTCTTCCCGGAATGGAAGAGGTACGCGGGAAAGATCGACAGAAGCAGCAGCACCGCGAGGGTCATGTCGAGGGTGTTCAGCCGTCCGACGACGTAGTAGTAGAAGGACGTGGAGAGGACGATCGCGGCATACAGGCCGGTGCGCCATCCCGCGAGGCTTGCCCCCATCCAGTAGGTGAGAAGAATGCCCGCCACCGAAACGGCCGCGGTGAAGCACCGCGCCCCGAACTCGGTCTCCCCGAACACCGCAAGCGACGCGGCGGTTCCCCAGTAGAAAAGCGGGGGCTTCTCCAGATAGACGACGCCGTTCAGGTGCGGGGTCACGAAGTCCCCGGAGACGAGCATCTCCCGCGGGATCTCCGCGTACCGGCCTTCGTCCGGCTCCAGGAGGGGGATGGTGCCGAGAGCGGAACCGTACAGAATGGCAACGGCGAGGGAAAAAAGGAGGAGCGTCCGACTCTTCAATGGTGCCCGTTCTCCTGTTCCGGACTCATGAGGGCGGATTATATCACCGGCCCCGGCGCCGGTCATGGAAGCGAAGGGCATCGGAAGGATCCGGATGCTGGTATAATACCGCCAATCACGGGTCCCCGAAGGGAGAGAAACGGGGGAGCGCCATGCGGCTCGCCTCCTCCGGTGCGCGATGCGATATAAGGCGGGGAAGGTCGGCAGAGTCGTGCTCGCCCGGTTCGATCACGGAGAGCAGGTAGTCCCGTCCCTCGCCGGCCTCTGCGAGAAGGAAGGGATCTCCTCGGGGTGGTTCTTCCTTTTCGGTGCGGTCCAAAACGGAAGGCTGGTGGCCGGTCCCCGGGAGGCCTCTCTCCCCCCGGATCCGGTCTGGCGGGAGTTCACGGAACCGTTCGAGATCGTGGGGATGGGAAGCATCGCCGAAGGTGCCGGCCCCCCCTCGATCCACCTGCACTCCTCCCTCGGGAGGGGGAAGGAAGTCCTGACCGGTTGCATCCGGAAGGAAGGCGAGGTGTTTATCGTGGTCGAGGCGATGATCCTCGAGATTCTGGGCATGCGCGTTACGAGATCCCCCGATGAGCGGTCCGGGCTGGAGCTTTTGACCCTTGAATAACGGGTTCGCCGTCCGCCCCTTGCGAAGTGGCAGTTCCGGGAACCTCACGCTCGTCGAGCACGGGGGTACGATCCTTCTGGTGGACGCCGGGGTGCCCTCCCAGCGGGGGCTCGTCCAGGCACTCTCCGAGGCGGGGACCACCTGGGAGGATATCGACGCCGTGCTGGTCTCCCACCTCCACGGGGACCACATCCACCCGTCCGCCGTAGCCTGCTGCGCCCGCCATGAAGTGCCGATCCTCCTGCACGAAAAGAACGTACGGCCGTTTTCACGCAAGATCCTGTCCCGCTCCCCCCTGTCGGGCCCGGTCTGCACCTTCGACTCGAAAGAGTTCTCCGTCGGAGCCATCCGCGTCCGTCCCTTCCCCGTACCCCACGACGCCGAAGGGCTGACCTGCGGCTTTCTCCTCTGTGGCCGTGCGTCGGGCCGGGAGATCCGCGTCGCCGTCGCCACCGACCTGGGCCACGGCGGAAACGGTCTCTTCGAGGAATTCGTCGACAGCGACCTGATTCTGATCGAGGCGAATTACGATCCGGGATTGCTCGCGGCGAGTCCCCGCCAGGACCGGACGAGGGTCGACTCCGAGATGGGACATCTGTCCAACGAGCAGGCGGGAAAGTTTCTCGCCCGGGTGATGCTCGAAAGCCGGACCCTCCCCCAGACGGTCGTCCTTTGCCACCTGAGCGCCGACCATAACACGCCGGCGCAGGCGGTCGGGACGGTCCGGGAGATCCTCTCCCGCTACGGATTCGGCCACGTCCCCGTCCACGCCGCCCGCCGGCACGGCCCTTCGCCCCGGTTCTTGGCGGTGGCCAGGCCGGGGAGTTGAATATATACTCGGGGCATGGCGTCATAACGGTCCGAAGGGGGTTCCCGATGAGAAAATTGCTCTGCCTCGGCGTCGCTTTGGCGTTCCTTTCGGCGATTCTGCCGGGGTGCGCCGGCGTGGACCAGACCGCGCGCGACAACCCGAAGACGACCATCGGGGCCGGGGCCGGTGTTCTGGGGGGCGCCGTCGTCGGGGGGCTCATTGGAGGGAAACGAGGAGCGTTGATCGGCGGACTCCTCGGGGGGCTGGCCGGCGGAGCGGTCGGCCACTACCTCGACCAGCAGGAGAAGGATCGCCTGCAGACCAGCCGGGACTACCGCTATTCCCCCGCCCAGGGAGCCCAGATCAGGATCGAAACGGTCCGGGTCAATCCCGCCGCCCTTTCCCCCGGGGAAACGGTGAACATCAACCTGACTTACGCCGTCCTCACTCCTACTGCCAACACGCAGGTCCTCGTCCGGGAGACCCGGGAGATTCTTCTGAACGGCAATTCGGTGGGCAAAACGTCGATCGAGGTCTCTCGCGAGGGAGGAACCTGGAAAAGCACCGTCCCGATCACCTTGCCGGCCAACGCGGCCCCGGGGAAATACCTCGTCATCGCTTCCATCGATTCTCGGACGGCCGGCACGGACCGACGGGAAACGTTCTTCCAGGTGAGCCAGTAGAGGAAGGTTTCCAAACCATAGAGTGCACCGTACCGGGCCCTCCCGCAGGAGGACCCGTTTTTTTTACGCCGCACGAAACTCCCCCCCTGCCTCCGTGCCTTCCGATGCCGAAGGAGGGTTGGTTTCCGATACAATGGACAACATGACGAAAACCGTACGTCAGGAAGACATCGAGCGGCTCGCGGAAGCCCGGCACTGGGACCCGTTCTCCGTCCTCGGCCCCCACGTCGTCTCGCTGCCGTCGGGGAAAGCGGTCGCCATCCGCGCAATCCTCCCGGACGCGACCCGCGCATTCGTGCTTGCTCCCCCGGGGAAAGAGGAGCACCGCACGGAGATGAAACGGCTGCACCCCGCAGGCATCGTCGAGGCAATTTTCCCCGGCAGGGAGGAGCTGTTTCCCTACCGGATCGAGATCGAAAACGACGAGGGCCACCGCTGGCAGCAGGAGGACCCGTATCGCTTCGACTGCGTCCTCTCCGACTTCGACATCCACCTGCTCGGGGAGGGGACCCACCTCGAGCTGTACCGGAAACTCGGGAGTCACCTCACGGAGATGGAGGGGGTGTCCGGGGTCGCCTGTTCCGTGTGGGCCCCCAACGCCGGGCGGGTGTCCGTGGTGGGGGATTTCAACCACTGGGACGGCCGCCGGCACCCGATGCGCAACCGAGGGGAGTGCGGCATCTGGGAAATTTTCATCCCCGGGCTTTGCGAGGGGGAGATCTACAAATTCGAGATCCGCTCCCGGGAAACCGGGGAGCTTTTCCTCAAGACCGACCCCCACGCCTTCCGCTACGAACACCCGCCCCGGACGGGATCGATCGTCTGCGACATCGACGGGTACTCCTGGGGGGACGAGGCGTGGATGTCCCGCAGGCGCGCAAGCAATCTTCTCGAAGAACCCGTTTCGACCTACGAGGTCCACCTCGGATCGTGGAAGCGGAAGGAGGGGGATTCCCCCGGCTACCTGTCGTACCGGGAGCTGGCGGACGAGCTCGTCCCCTATGTCCGGGAGATGGGGTACACCCACATCGAGCTTCTCCCCGTCGCCGAGCACCCGTTCGACGGCTCCTGGGGGTATCAGTCGCTCGGGTATTTCGCCCCCACATCCCGGCACGGCCACCCGGTCGAATTCATGGCCTTTGTCGACCGCTGCCACCAGGAGGGAATCGGGGTTCTCCTCGACTGGGTCCCCGCCCACTTCCCGAAGGACGCGCACGGGCTCGCCATGTTCGACGGGACGCACCTTTACGAGCACGCCGATCCTCGGAAGGGGGAACACCGGGACTGGGGAACGCTGATCTTCAACTACGGCCGCCGGGAAGTGGCCAACTTTCTCCTTTCGAGCGCCCTGTTCTGGCTGGAGAAATACCACATCGACGGCCTGCGCGTGGACGCGGTGGCCTCCATGCTCTATCTCGACTACTCGAGAAACCCCGGGCGAGTGGGTTCCGAACGAATTCGGCGGGAACGAGAACCTCGAGGCGATCGCGTTCCTGCGCCGGATGAACGAGATCGTGCACGCACGGTACCCGGGGGCGGTGACGGTCGCGGAGGAGTCGACCGCCTGGCCGGCCGTCTCCCGACCGATATACCTGGGAGGCCTGGGGTTCACCCTCAAGTGGAACATGGGATGGATGCACGACATGCTGGAATTCATCAAGGAAGCTCCGATTCACCGGAAGTACCACTTCGGAACCCTCACCTTCGCGCTCCTCTACGCGTTCCACGAGAACTTCGTCCTCCCCTTCTCCCACGACGAGGTCGTCCACATGAAACGCGCGATGCTGGACAAGATGCCGGAGGCCGACCTCTGGGAGAAGTTCGCAAACCTGCGTCTCCTGTACGGCTACATGTACGCGCACCCGGGGAAGAAGCTCCTCTTCATGGGGGGCGAGATCGGGCAGTGGGAAGAGTGGAACCACGACCGATCGCTGCCGTGGGACCTCCTGCGATGGGACTCCCACCGGGGGATCCAGCGGTTCCTGCAGGATCTGAACGGCTTCTACCGGTCCTGCGCCCCCCTCCACGAGGTCGACTTCCGCCCGGAGGGATTCGAGTGGATCGATTTCCGGGACGTGGACAGCAGCGTCGTCTCCTTCCTGCGCAGGGCGAAGGACCCCGCCGACGTTCTCGTCTGCGCCTTCAACTTCACCCCCGTGGTGCGTGAGGCATACCGGATCGGCGTGCCCGCCCCCGGGTTTTACCGCGAGGCAATCAACAGCGACAGCGCCGCGTACGGCGGCGGCAACGTGGGCAACGGCGAAGGGGTCGAGGCGGAAGCCGTACCATGGATGGGCCGGCCCTTTTCGGTCTCTCTCACGCTCCCCCCGCTGGGGGCCCTGTACCTGCGGCCCGGAAGCTGAATGCCCCACCGGTCGTGCCGATGAGAACGGTTCTGCCGCCGGAGATCCAGCCGGCGCACTACTCCACCTTCCAGGCGCTGCGCCACCGCAACTTCCGTCTCTGGTTCTTCGGGCAACTCACCTCCCTCGTGGGAACGTGGATGCAGACGATCGCGCAGAACTGGCTGGTCTACCAGCTCACCGGATCGGCGTGGGACCTGGGACTGGTGAACTTCGTCGGGGCGATCCCCCTGGTTCCCCTCACCCTGCACGCGGGCGCGATCGCCGACCGGTTCTCCAAGCGCCGGATCATTTTTCTGACGCAGGCCGCGATGATGGCCCTCGCCTTCGTCCTCGCCATCCTTTGCGCAACCGGCACGGTCCGGCTCTGGCACGTGATCGGTCTGGCATTCCTGCTGGGCGCTGTCCAGGCGATCGACACCCCCGCGCGGCAGGCCTTCGTCATCGAACTGGTGGGGAGGGAGGATCTGACCAACGCCATCGCGCTCAACTCCGGTACGTTCCACGGCGCCCGCGTGATCGGCCCGGCGGTGGCCGGGATCCTCGTGGCCACGATAGGCGTTTCCGGCGCCTTCTTCCTGAACGGGGCGAGTTTCCTCGCCGTGCTGGGCGCCCTTTTCCTGATGGATGCCGCGCTCATCCGCAAGGCGCATCCGGATGGGAAAACGGGGGAGGATTTGTGGGGAGGGGTCCGGTACATCGCGCGGAACCGGGCCCCGGGGTCCATCGTACTTCTCGTCTCCCTGTCGGCATTCCTGGCGATGCCCTATTACGTCCTCGTCCCGATCTTCGCCAAGGAGGTGCTGGGGGGAGGGGCGGGGGTCTACGGGGGGCTGATGTCCGCCGCGGGCGTGGGGGCGGTGCTGGGATCGCTCTACGCCGCCTCGGGCGGGGCCGTGCGCCGGAAGGGGACGTTGCTCGCCGCGGGGAGCATCTCCTTTCCCCTCCTCCTGCTCGCTTTCTCGCTGTCCCGCCACTACCCGGTCTCGCTCTTCGTCCTGGCAGCCATCGGGTTCGCGTTCGTCATACAGAACGCCCCGGCGAACTCCCTGCTCCAGTCGCTCGTCCCCGACCACCTGCGCGGCAGGGTCATGGCCATCTACGTTTCCCTGTTCCTCGGGCTGCTGCGCGTGGGAGGTCTCGTGGCGGGAATGATCGCCGAGGCCTCATCCGCCACCGTGGCGCTTATGATCATGGCGGCCGTAAGCCTTGCGGCGAGCCTGCTCATGTTCCGGAACTTCCCGGAACTCCGAAGGATGGAATAGCACCTCTGCGGAAGGATCCAGGCGACATACCCTTGTACGGAACAGCTATCGGCTACCGGGGGCCCTGGCTCGCGGGGGGCTTCCCCTCAGCTACGCTCGCGACCTTAGTGCCCGCTCGCTGCCGGTTCCGCTCGCCGGATCGGACCCCGCTTGGCGGGGTTACCCATTCTCGCTCCACAGGCCGCTGTCGGGGAACCCCCCGCATCGCCGCGGGTCCCCGGTGCCTCGCCATCGCCCTGTCGCAAGGGACGCTGGGGGAGGCAAGCGCCGCAGGGGATCGCAGCGGGACGGCTCCAGAGGTCGTTCCTAAGAGGCCGTGCACCGAAGGTCGATGCGCGCGTCCGGCGAGGCGCACGAACGAGGCGTACCCGCTGCGGACGGTGAGGGCGAGCAAGAAGCCGAGCGGATGCAGCGGCCCTCGACGCCGGGATCGAGGGAATGCCTCGCGAGCCTGGGGCCTCGGTGACCGGTTAGCTTACGCTTCCGTCCTCCGGGGGAACTTCGCGAACTCCTTCCACGCCGGGAGGACTTTCAGGAAAACCGTGAGGATGATCAGGGGAAGCGCGAGCAGTCCGAGGGTGTACAGAAGCCCCTCGAGCCCCCCGAACTCCATCTTGTACGTGGTCAGCCCCCGGAAACTCTTGGAGAACATCTGCCCGCCGATCACGACGTTCCACCGGGTGGCGAACACGCCCCCCTGGATCAGGAGCAGGGAGACGAAGTAGAGCATCTTGCGGAGTTCCTCGCTCTCGCGCCACCGCCGGAAGATCTTGATGGCGGAGAGAATCCCCAGGGGGAAGAGCATCCCCATGAGAACCTGGACGATGACCAGGCTGAAGAAGATCTTGTTCATGACCAGTTCGCCGAGGATCTTGATCTCCTCCTCGCTCTGGTAGATCCGATGGATGAAGTCGACGAACTCCAGGGAGAAGTCGACGATCACGGCGTAGTAGAGGAAGGACATCCCCTTGTCGACGCACTTCATGTCGATCTTCCCCCCCATCATGGGGTAGATGATCATGTAGAGGAGGATCACCAACGCGATCCCGGAGACGATCGCCGAGAACAGGAAGACGATCGGCATGAGGACGGAGCTCCACCACGGGTTCGCCTTGATCGACCCGAAGATGAAGCCTACGTACCCGTGGAGGAGAAACGCCGAGGGGATCCCGACGATGGTGATGACCTTGAGCGCCTTGTTGTCGAACCGGAGCGCCTCCTCGCTGGTGTCCCGCGAGAAGAGGGAGAGTACCCGATGAACGTGTTTCATCACGCCCGTCTCCTCCTGCGACCAGACGATCAGGTCCTTCCGGTAGTCGAACCAGATCTCGACCAGGAGGACGACCATGAGGTACCAGGCGTAGACGAAGCCGAACATCGCCATCGCCGAGCTGGTCTGCGGGGTCAGGAAGATCTCGTAGGCGCGTAACGGGTGCCCGAGGTGCGACACCAGCGCCAGCGGAGCCACGAGCAGGAAGGCCAGCGCCGTCAGGAGAGCGAGCCGGTAGAGGGGCTGCACCTCCTTCACGTTGAAGACCTTGACGAGAGAGGCGAGGATGAACGCCCCCGCCACGATCCCGGTGATGTACGGATACACGACGATAAGCAGGCCCCAGTGGACCTCGATCTCGTTAGGGTAAATGTACCCCGTGACCCGCGGCAGAAGCCCGTACAGCTTTTCGATCAAGGCCGGGTTCATCGCACTTCTCCGTCGATATTGGCGTAGAGCACCTTCGGCTCGGTGTTGAGGTTCGGCTTGAGGACGAAGATCTTGTTCATGCGCTTGAACCGCGTCATCGGGCTGGCCGCGCTGTTCATGTCCCCGATGACCCGGGCCTGGGTCGGGCAGACCTCGACGCAGGCGGGGAGCAGGTCACGGCTGAGGCGGTGGTAGCAGAACGTGCACTTGTCCGCCGTGCTGGTCTCCGGGTGGAGGTACCTCGCCCCGTAGGGGCACGCCTGGATGCAGTACCGGCATCCGATGCACGTATTTTTATTCACGAGGACGACGCCGTCCTCCGTGGAGAACGTGGCACCCACGGGACAGACCTGGACGCACGGCGGGTGGGCACACTGGTTGCAAAGTTTCGGGACGAAGAAGCTCCGGAAGATGGGCTTCGAGGGAACCTCCGCATCCGGAGACAGCCCCATGTGGATGTTGGTGACCTCCGTTTCCCCCGTCTTTGGGATCATGTACCGCTCCACCCAGCTTCTATAGAAAAACGGCTCCATCGGGACGTTGTTTTCCGTCTTGCACGCCACGACGCAGCGCGCGCACCCGATGCACTTGTCCACGGAGACCCCGAACCCCCACAACTTCCCGGCGGGCTCCTGCTTTCCCTGGCCCCAGGCGGGCAGCACCCGCAGGAAGCCACCCAGGACGCCGCCCGACAAAGCGAGCGAGGAGAGAAGTTTCCTGAGGAACGATCGACGATCCATCATTCCACCTCCGGAAGGTGGGGGTAATGGCATTGCCAGCAAACGTATTTTTCCCCGTGTGTGGCCAGGTCGATCTTCGGGGAGCCCTTGTAGGAGGAATCTTTCGAGTGGCATTTCCCGCAGAAGTCGCGGCTGGAGGGTTTCGTCGGCTTGACAACCCGAGGCGAAATCCGGTGACGGCTCGGTACGTTGTGGCACGTGGTGCACTCGAGCTGGACGTGGTGGGACACCGAGAGCGTCCTCGCGATCTCGCCGTGGCACGCCGAGCACTCCCGCGGAACCGTCGGCGGCTTCGGATCGTGCGGATTGTGGCAAGTAAAGCACGCTTTCATCGGGTTGTGGGCCACCGGGTTGATCATGGGGAACCCCCTCGGGCGCGAGGGGTTGAAGGTATGGCACACGGGACAGAACTTCCGGTCCCGGGGCGCCGGCGGCGTGATGTTGTCCGGGTCCTCCGTGTGGGCTTCCGCGGGACCGTGGCACGTTTCGCAGGACAGGTCACGATGATATCCCTTCTTCTTTTCCGCGACGATCTCGTCGTGGCACTCCGTGCAGGCAACCGCCCCGGCGTACCGCACCGGCTTGGCCTTCTCCTGTTTGATCGTTTCCGCCCACTGGATCCTGGTGTCCTTGAACCGCGGGGGGATGATGAACTTCACGATGATGATCGCCAAACCGATCACGACGGCGAAGACAATCAGGAGTCTCACCAGGGCCTCGGGCAACTTCGAAAACGGAGTTTTCATGGACGAGGTTACCCTCCTTAGGAACGTAACGAGGAAAGATCCATCGGGCACTGGAAAAGTTGAAACCTCATTTTCTATCTCTGTTTCCGGGGAATGTGCAGATAACCCGACAGCACACGCGGCCTAAATTCCGGCCCTGTCCACCCCAAAATGGAAAGAAGCGTATCCGATGTGCGAATGATTGTCAACGGGGGAAAAGGAGACCATCGTCACGCCGGTCCCGGACAAGGAAAGACCGCCCCGCTGCCCCCCTCGGCATGCGGAAAACCCAATACATTCGTAGCTTTATATATATAGAACGATCGATTCGGAAAGGAAAGGCGGCTCGCGTTCCTCCACGGATCTCCATTGGGGTAACCCGCTTCCCCTCCGGGGAGATCGAGGCCACGGGAAGATCATTTTTCCCGCGGAACGAGAAGTGCATTGCTCCGCAAGTTTCGGAGGTGTTCGCCCGGCCCGCATTTCTCGCCGGGCTCCGCCTCGAGGGGCTAGGCCGATGCCTCGAGGTCCGCCTCGGCATCCGACCTCCCCGAGACGAACCCCGGGCGGCGGACGATGAACCGGTCGTCGCCGATGACCGGCGTCACGCCATCGTCCCCCACGTGGAAATCGCCGTTCAGGATCGGGATCGCCACCCGCAGCAGCATCGTGTAGACGAAAAACCCCGTCGCCCAGATGCCGATCGTCAGCAGGATCTCGATCCCGGTGGGGGAATACTCGTAGATCTCCCCCAGCGCGCCGGGGACGAACCCGGGGATCACCAGCCCCATCCCCTTCTCGATGTAGATGCCGGTAAAGATCAGCACGCACCCGATGTTCAGCGTCAGGAAGTTCTCGCGGGTCTGGGGAACCAGGAAGAGGATGAAGGCGGTCACGTTGAAGAACGTCGCGGTCCAGATGTAGGGAACCAGGTCGCTGTGCCCCTTCAGCCCCTGGTAGAGGTACTCCATCGGGGCCAGGTGGATCGTGTTCGAGTAGTACTCCTTGAAGACCTCCGCGCCGAGCAGGAAGAGGTTGATGAACATCGCGTACGCGATCAGTTCCGCGATCTTGAAGATCGCCTCGTTCTTGATGTCGGTCTTGGTATATTTCCGCAGCACCTGGAAGATGACGATCATGAAGGCGGGCCCGGAGCAGAAGGCCGATGCCAGGAATCGCGGGGCGAGGATCGATGCGTTCCAGAAGGGTCGTGCCGCCAGCCCGTTGTAAAGGAACGCCGTCACGGTGTGAATGGCGACCGCGGCGGGGATGGAAAACAGGACGAGCGGGTTGAAGACCGCCTTGTTCGGCTCCCGCCGGTGGTACATCTGATAGAGGACGTAGACGGCAATCGTAAGGTTGAGCACCAGGTAGGTGTTCAGGACGACCACGTCCCAGGCCAGGAGCGACTGCGGGAAGTTCAGGATCCCGATCTTCGGGATCAGGTGCCAGAACCGGTCGGGACGCCCGATGTCGACGGTGACGAAGAGCAGGCACATCACCATCGCGGATACCGCCAGCATCTCCCCCAGGACCGCGATCTCCTTGATCGGCTTCCAGTGGTAGACGTAGGCCGGGATGACAAGGAGGACGGCGGCAGCCGCCACCCCGACCAGGAAGGTGAAGTTGGAGATGTAGAATCCCCACGAGACCTGGTCCCGCATGGCGGTGACGATCAACCCGCTCTTGAGCTGGTAGGCGTACGCGAAGGTCCCGATCGTCATGAGCGTCAGCAGGAACAGGAGCCAGGTATAATAGGCCTTGCTCCCCTTCGCAACGAGAACCAGCGTCCCCTTGAAGAATTCCCAGATCTTTTTCATTCCTCTCCCCCGGGGTTAGTGTACCGTCTCGTGAACAGCGTGAAGCACCGAGAGCGTCGATGCGCCGCGATCCGCGAGGCGCGCGACTGAGGCGTACTCGCAGGAGTACGGCGCAAGGAGCGCAACGAAGCGGACGCGGATGCGGCGGCGCTCGAATGCCACGATGTTCGCGAGCCGGTGCACTAGGTCGCGTAGAAGTAGTAGAACTGCGGCTGGGTGTTCAGGTCTTCCTTCAGAATGAACACCCGCTTGTTCTCGATGATGTAGCGGATCTCACTCTCCGGGTCGAGGAGGTTCCCGAACTTCCGGGTCCCGGTGGGGCAGACCTCCACGCAGGCCGGGTACTTCCCCGGCTGTTCCCGGGTGCGCTGGATGCAGAAGGTGCACTTCTCGACCACCCCGACCGGCCGGGGACGGTTCCCGAGGTAGTGGGTTTCGGGGTTCATCTCTCCCGCGGGAAGACCCGCCTTCTTCCAGTTGAAGTGGCGTGCCCCGTAGGGGCAGGCCGCCATGCAGTAGCGGCAGCCGATGCACCAGTTGTAGTCGACCACCACGATCCCGTCGTTTTCCTTCCACGTCGCCTGGACGGGGCACACCTTCACGCATGGCGGAAGGCGGCACTGCTGGCACTGCACCGGCATGTAGAAGTGCCCCGGGGCAGGCACCTCCTTCGGATTGTAGTAGTACTCCGCATGCTCCAGGTCGACCCCCTTTTCCTTTTCGAGCTGGAGGACACGGATCCACTGGATCTGCGGATCGCGCGACTGGTTGTTTTCGTCCACGCAGCCATAGACGCACCGGCGACAGCCGATGCACCGCGACAGGTCGAGTCCGTATCCGTACAGGACTCCCTCGATGGGCGGGGTCGCCTTGACCTTCACGTCTTTCTTGAACCGGGCGCTGTACTCTTTCTCGAGCCGGGCGATGACCGTCTCGCACCTCGGCCCTGGTAAGTTCGCGGAAGTTCTTCTGGAGGAAATCCTGCCAGGTCAGGGCGGAGGCTTTCCTTCCGGGAATGGCGAGCGCCCCCACGCCGGCCGCCAGGCCCTTCAGCGCCTTCCGTCGCGAGAGACGGAAGATCCGTTGCTCCCGTGTTTCCGTATCCGGCATCGGCCTGTCTTCCTGCGGATTTCCCCGGGTCTTCATCGGATGTCCTCCGGCCGGACGGGCGGCGGTTTCGGCGCGAGCGGCTTGAACCGGGGGTTGTGCGGGTTGTGGCAGTTGGGGCACAGGAGATATTCCTTCTTCCCGTTCCAGTAGCCCGTGCGCTTCCCGTGCACGCCCACCTTCCAGTCGCGGTACTTGTCGCCGTGGCACTGGCCGCAGAGCCTGTACGACTCGTCGAAACCGACCTTCTCCCCGGAGATCAGGTGCAGCTTGTCACGGTTTTTCAGGTCATGGCAGTCGAGGCACCAGCGTCCCTGCCCGTGGTTCAGAACGATGTTGGTGTGCTCCTCCTCGAGCTTGCGGCGCTTCGGGTTCGGGGTCATCTCCGCGTGGCACTCGGAGCAAGGGAAGATCCCCTCCGAGAACGGCGGAGGAGGGACCGGGAACTGAAGGGTGGAGGATTCCTCCTTGGGGGACTCCTTCGTCCCGTTCCCGTGCGCAGCCCGGGACGGTGCCGCAAGAACAAGAAGAAGAACGGCGGCGGCGACCGCCGGCAGACAAGCCAGGTACGGTTTTTTCCCTTTCATGTCCCGTCTCCCTTTTCCCGGAAAACGTCCCTCGTCATCGACCTTCCATATACCAGGGAGCCGATTCCGGAAGAATAACCCCTTCGCCGGGTACTGTCGTCAATGTCGGGCGGTTGGCGCGGCGCGAAGGCCTTCTTACCCGTCCTGCATCCGCAGGCCCTGGTCTTCCAGAAAATCCAGATACTCGTAGATGATGTTGAAGTGGGAATCCTCCTCGCCCGAAAGGAGCTTGAAGAACCTCTTTTCCTGGGGATTGGTCGCATCCTTCGACATCCGGGCGTACATCTCCCGCCCCATCGCCTCGAAGGCGAGTGCCCTGCGCATCCCGTCCGCGGCCTCCCCGGAGATGATCTTCTCCTTCCGGATCCGGCTGTGCTCACGCCGGAACAGGCGCATCCTCGCGTCGTGCGGCGTGGTCGACACCTTGGGGAATTTCCCCTCTTCCTCGAGTTTCCGGGCGATCGCCTGGATGTCCTCGATGTGCTTCGTTTCCATTTTCGCCAGCAGCAAAAACACCTGCTTGGCGAAGGGGTCCGCGCTCTTGGCGGCGGCCGCGGTGAAAAACCGTTTCCCCTCGCTCTCGAACCGCAATGCCCTCTCCAGCGCGTTCGCAAGGCTCTTCTTCCCACCTGTCGGACCGGATTTCGGCATTTCCCTCCTCCCCCCTTCGTGAAAACTGGATTAAAATCCGTATTATCCCTCTCCGACCGCCGGCTTTCCAGCGCTTTTCCCTCCATCCCGGGGAAGTCTCTCATTTCCTCCGGCCGCCTGCTCCTTCTTCCTGGGACGCCGACCGGCCGCCAGGATCTTCTTCCGGAGTCGGATCGCCTTCGGCGTCACCTCGACCAGTTCGTCCGCGTTGATGTACTCGATCGCCTTCTCCAGCGACATGATTCTCGGCGGGACCAGCCGGAGCGCCTCATCGGTCCCCGCCGCACGGATGTTGGTGAGTTTTTTCTCCTTGGTCGCGTTGACATCCATGTCCACCGGGCGGGAGTTCTCCCCGATGATCATCCCCTCGTACACACGCTCCCCCTCGCCCAGGAACAGCGTGCCGCGCGGCTGCAGATGGTAGAGGGCGTACGCAGTGGTGCGCCCCTCCCGGTCGGCCACCAGCGCTCCCGCGACCCGCTCCCGGATGGTGCCCTGCCAGGGTTCGTACCCGTCGAACAGGTGGTTGAGCAGCCCTGTGCCCCGCGTCTCCGTCAGAAACTCCGACCGGAAGCCGATGAGACCCCGCGAAGGGATCCGGTACTCGATACGCGCACGTCCCCTCCCCGGGTTGATCATTTTCACCATCTTCGCCCTGCGGGCCCCGAGCCCTTGCGTAACGGCCCCGAGGTATCCCTCGGGGATGTCGAGAAAGACCCGCTCGACCGGCTCCAGGAGCACACCGTTCTCGGTCCTCGTGACAACCTCCGGGCGGGAAACGGATAGCTCGAATCCCTCCCGGCGCATCATCTCGACGAGGATGGCCAGCTGCAGTTCCCCCCGCCCCATCACCGTGAAGGCATCGGTCCCCGAAAAATCGATCCGGAGCGCCACGTTGACCAACAGTTCCCTCTCCAGTCGCTCCCGGAGCTTGCGCGATGTGACGAGGCTCCCCTCCTGCCCTGCAAAGGGCGAGGTGTTGATCGAAAACACCATGGACACCGTGGGTTCGTCGACCGCTATCCGCGGGAGCGCGCGCGGGCATTCCGCATCGGACACCGTGTCCCCGATGCTGGCCCGTCTCCGCGCCGGCCAGCGCGACGATGTCCCCGGCGGAGGCCTCCTGCACCTCCGTTCTCGACAGCCCGTCGTATACGTAGAGCATCGTTACCTTGACCCGCTCCGCGGCACCCTCTTGTCCGCACACCGATACGGAATCCCCCGCCCGGAGGGTCCCGCAGAAGACCCGTCCGACCGCAAGCCGGCCCACATACTCGCTGTAATCGAGGTGCGTGACGAGCAGCTGCAGGACGCTCGCCGGGTCCCCCGAGGGCGGGGGGATGTGGGAGAGGATCGCGTCGAACAGCGGTCGAAGGTCGTGCGACTCCTCCCCGTCGTGACCCCGTGCGGCCCCCACCCGGGCATTCGTAAGCAGGATGGGAAACTCGAGCTGGTCTTCCGTCGCATCCAGATCGATGAAGAGGTCGTACACTTCGCTGATCACCTCTTCGATCCTGGCATCCGGGCGGTCGACCTTGTTCACCACCAGGACGACGGGAAGTTCCCTCTCCAGCGCCTTGTTGAGCACGAAACGCGTCTGCGGAAGCGGCCCCTCCGAAGCGTCGACGAGGAGCAGGACCCCGTCCACCATCTTGAGCGTCCGCTCCACCTCGCCGCCGAAGTCGGCGTGCCCGGGGGTGTCCACGATGTTGATCTTGACGCCGCGGTAGACCACGGAGGCGATTTTCGCCATGATCGTGATCCCCTTCTCCCGCTCCAGGTCGATGGAGTCCATCACGCGGTCCGGTACGGCCTGGTGCTCCCGGAAGATGCCGCTTTGCCACAGCATCGCGTCGACCAGCGTGGTCTTGCCGTGGTCCACGTGGGCGATGATCGCCACGTTCCGGATGGCGGGGGAAATCATTCGGGCGAATCCGTCACGCGAAGGAACGCTCGAACAGTTCCCGGATGGCCCGGCGTCCGTTCTCCTCGAGCAAGCGCGTCCCGGTCCCCGTGAACCGGGCGCTCCGGATTCTGGGCTCCCCGGCCTTCTTCACTTCCTCCCAGCGGTCCTCGGTCCACCGGAACCACCGGTCGGCGTCCTGGTCGAAGACGAAGATCGGCTTGTTGCAGAGCTTCGCGAACTCGGCGCCCCAACCCGTCCCGCCCCGGACGGTTCCGTCCTCCAGGATCTTGCCGATCACGTAGATCTCCTCCCCGGCGTTGACCTGGTACCAGATCGTCTG
Organism: uncultured delta proteobacterium; assembly: GCA_963811025.1. Lineage (GTDB taxonomy): Bacteria > Desulfobacterota > Deferrimicrobia > Deferrimicrobiales > Deferrimicrobiaceae > CSP1-8. The sequence goes on along the minus strand of CAWEPX010000027.1, from coordinate 443,444 downwards.
GAGAACCTTCCGGATCCGGGGGGCGTCCGAATAGGTCCGTTTCATCAGCCGGGAGACGTAGGAGAGGCTCACGTCCCCGTTGCGGAGCTCTTCCTGGGTCAGAACCCGGACCCCTCGGGACCGCGCGATGTCATTTCCCTCAAACGTAAAGTGGGTCTCATCGATCCCGTACGCTTCCGCCTGGACGCCGAACTCGTATTCGGCCCCGTTGGCGCCTCCGCTGTACAGAATGCTCTCTTCCCTTTTCTGCATCGTTTCCTCCTCGCTGTGTCAGACCGGGCAGGATGCTTACTATAGCACGGCCGGGAGCGGGTCGCAGGGTGGCCGGAGGGCGCCGCTAGCCGGCGTGCGAGGGGGCCGCAGCTGCGCTTAACCTCACGCCCCGTGCGGGTTGCGCCGCACCGGCGAGCCACGGACGGAGCCCCGCTCCGGAGGCTGCGAGCGAGACGCGGAGCAAGGCCCCGGGAGGCAGGCACCGATTCTCCTACCCCGGGAGGAGAATCGTGGTCAGCGCGGGAACGTAGGTGATGACGAGCACGCCCAGGAGCAGGATCAGAAGGAAGGGGAGCACCGACCGGTACACCTCCCCGAGGGAACGGTCGAACCGGTAGGCGGCGAGGAACAGGTTCATCCCTACCGGCGGGGTCAGGTACCCGAGCTGGAGGTTGGCAAGGAAGATCACCCCGAGATGCACGGGATCGACGTCGAAGACCGGGGCCAGCGGGGTGATGATCGGAACTACGACGACGATGGCGGAGAAGATGTCCATCAGGCTCCCCACCACCAGGAGGAAGAGGTTGAGGATCGCGAGGAACAGGATGCGGGAGTGGATCGTGGACTTCACCCACGCCAGGATCGTCCCGGGAACGCCCGCGTCCACCAGGTAGCTGGTAAGCCCCATGGCCGCCGCCAGGACGATGAGGACCCCTCCGATGAGCGTCGCCGACTCGGTGCCGACCCGCGGCAGATCCTTCCGCACCGACATCCCCCGGTGCACGAAGGCTTCGACCAGGAACGCGTACAGGACCGTCATGGCGGCCGCCTCGACGACGGTGGCAAACCCGCCGAAGATCCCCAGCAGAACGATGATCGGGAGGAGGATGTCCCATTTCGCTTCCCATATCGCCCCGCGAAGCTCCAACAGCGAAAAAGGGGTCCGTTTCGCGCCGGAGAGGATCCCTGTCCGCACCGCCCATCCGGTCATGAGCAGTACGAGAAGGACGCCGGGGAGAAACCCGCCGAGGAACATCCGATCGACCGCGATCCCGCCGACCACCGCGTACAGAATCACCGGCAGGCAGGGGGGGAACAGAAGGCCGAGCGACCCCGTCGAAGTCAGCAGGCCGATCGAGAACCGCTCGGGGTAGCGCTCCGTCAGCAAGGCCGGGAGGAGGATCCCCCCCAGGGCGAGGATCGTGACGCCCGACGCCCCGGTGAACGTGGTGAAAAAACCGCAGACCATAACCGCAGCGACGGCGATGGCGCCGGGCATCCAGCCCACCATCGCGCGGAACAGTCGGACGAGGCGTCCGGAGGCGTTCCCTGCCGTGAGGATGTATCCCGCAAACGTGAACAGGGGAACCGTGGGCAGTGTCGGGGAGGTCACCAGCCGGTACATCTCCGCCGGGATGGAAGCAAGGGGAACGTCGGCATGCCGGAAGAGAAGGACGGCCAGCCCTCCCAGGGCCACAAACAGGGGGGCGCCAAGGAGCACGGCCGCAACAAGGACCACAACCGACACCGCGAAAGGCCCCTGCAGGGAGATCATCCCCGACGAGACGGCAAGAACGCCTGCGGTGGCGAGGACGGCCGTCGCCGCCCGCCCGCCCCAGGTGTCGGAGGAAAGCCGTACCAGCCTCCAGGCGATCAGGGCGAACCCCAGAGGGATCACCGCCTCGGCCAGCCAGACGGGAAGGAGGGGGAGCAGATACCTGCCGTCGGCCCATTCGATCCGGACGAGGGTGAGCCCCGCGAGAAAGAGGAGAAGGGACACGGATACGGAAACGGCGCCCGAGAAGATGGAGGCGGACTTCCGGAACCCGGGAGGAAGAAGGCCCACGGCTCCCCCCAGGGACAGCAGACGGCCGTCGCGCGCCGATATGGCCCCTCCCAGGAACCCGATCCACAAGGTCCCGTGCTGCACGAGCGCCATCGAGCCGGGAATCCCGGTGCGCCAGAGGCGGCGGCCGACGATCTCCAGGAGCGGAAGGAGAGCCATCGCGCACAGTGTCGCGATGGAGAGCGCGTTTTCCGTCCGTTTCAGGAGAGAATTCCGCTCCGCTTCCCGGGGGGCTTGTCGGCGCCCCCCGGCGGAGAAACGGAACTCCGCTTTCCGATCCTCACCGGGTCATCGCCCTCCATGACCCGCGGAGCTCCGGAACTCGTCCCGGTACATCCTCACCTCGTCGAAGATGGCGGCGGGGACGATCTTCCCCCGGATCTGCGGGTAGATGTCCTCGACGATTTTCCGCCACTCCGCCTCGACGGAAGGGGAAACGTGGTTAACCTTCAACCCGTTTTCCACCATCGCCTTCACCGCGTCCTCGTTGAGGGTACGGATCTCGCGACGGAGGCGCTTGCTGGCGTCACGGGAAACCTTCAGGATCTTCGGCCTCAGCTCCTCCGGGATTTTCATCCAGGCCCTCTTGTCGATGACGGTGGCGCCGGAAAGGAACGACCAATTGAGGTCCGCCATGTTGGGGGCGAGGGCGAACCACTGGAATGCCAGGGCGGCAAGGGGAACCGCGTTGAAGGCTTCCACCAGGCCGGTCTGCAGGGAGGGAAGCATGTCCACTATCGAAATCGGCACGGGCCGGAATCCGGCCTCCTTGTATAGCTGCGTGAGGATGGCATCCCCCGCCCCGAGGTAGAGCTTCATGGCCTTCATTTCCGAGGGATGCGTGAAGGGATCCTTCGCGAAGAAGCGGACCCACCCCGCGTCCCCCCAGTTGAGGACGATGAACCCCTTCTCCTCGAGGATCTTCTCCAGCCGGGGGGAGAGCTTGCTGCGGGCGTAGTCGAACTCCTCCTCGGAAGCGAACATCATCGGCACGTGCAGTGCGTAGAAGGATCGGTCGAGGAACGTCAGGCCCAGCCCGCTGATCGCCGCGGCGTGGAGCTGCCCCACCCGCATCTTCCGAAGCATGGCCTCTTCGTCCCCGACCACCCCTCCGGGGTAGATGCGCAGCGTGACCTTTCCTCCGGAGATCTTCTTCCACTCCTCCCCCATGTCCAGCAGAACGCGGTGCCACGACGACCCCTCCGGGGCAATGGTCGCCATCTTGATGACCGTGGGACCTCCGTACGCTGCGCGGAAGGAGAACAGGAAAAGAAAAGCTGCGAAACCCGCCGCCGCCTTACTCCAGAAAGAGTTCATCTACCCTCCCCGATAGCCATCTCGCCTTGCGCTGCGCGATGAGGTTGGCGAGCCGGAACTCCGGGGCCTCCTTCCGCGCGTCGAAAGCGAGAGCCCGGGAAAGAAGCTCCAGGAACTCCCCCCTGGCCTGCGTTCGCACGGAAACCGTCTCGGCAAACGTCACCAGGGGGGATATCTTCTTCCCGCCGCCGAGCTCCATCGCGCGGGCGAAATGGCGCCTCGCCTCGTCCAGTGATCCTCCCATCGCCTCGGGGCGCCCCCCCTCAAACGCGATGAAGTACTCATGGATCGCGCCCTGGTCGTAATCCTCCTGCAGCGCGAGGGCCCTGCGCATGAGAGTTTCGCACCGGGGCAGGTCCGCAAGCAGGGAAGGATCCCCCCCGGAGGCGGAGACCACAAGACTCCAGGATGCAGCGGTCCAGAAGAGCAGGGGAACGTCCTCCTTCCCCGTCATGGCCGCCGCCTTCTCCGGATCCGCATCGATCCGGTCCCGGAAACCGGGGTGCGCCGTCTCGAGACCCCGCAGGCCATACTCCTTCGCCCGCAGGAAGAGGCGTCTCGCCCGCTCCTTGCCCGCGGCCGCCCGTTCCCGGTCTTCCTCCTCCACCGCGTCCTGCCAGACGAAGGCGGAAGCGTATTGCGTAAATCCGCGGGAAAGGGAGACGAGCAGCCCGCGGTGGTCCGGCTGCAGCTCGAGGAGGGCCTCCTCCGCCTTGAGACCGAACGGAACGGCTTCGCGGACCAGCTCGGGGTCGTCGTCGGAGGCAAAAACCTCCCCCCCCCCGGCCGAGATGCCGTCCGCCACACTCCCGAGAACGTAGGCCCGGGGCGAGCACCCCACGGACGACATCAGGAAAAGCAGTGCGAATGCCGCCTGCACCGCGCGCACCCTATTTCCCGTTGGATGCCTCCTCCCGGGGACCGGTTCCCAGCGCATCTCTCATCATCTGGCCCAACTCTCTCCGGCGAAAGGGTTTCCGGAGAAACCCCGAAAATCCCGAAGCCACGACTTCGCCGATCCTCCCTCTCTCATCGTACCCGCTGGCCAGGACCGCCCGGGCGGAGGGGAATTTGCCGCGGATCTCCGCGAACGCCTCTTCGCCCGTCATCCGGGGCATCATCATGTCCAGAAGGAGGAGGTCGATCTCCCCGCTATTTTCCCGGTAGAGGTCGACCGCTTCCCTCCCGTCGCGAGCCTCCAGAACCCGGTAGCCGAAGGATTCCAGCATGGCGCGGACCATGGCTCTAACGTCGTCCTCGTCATCGGCGATCAGGATGGTGCCCGTTCCGCACAAGGAAATCCTCTCCCCCCTCTCCTCGACGGGCGACTCTCCGACCACGGCGGGAAAGGTAAGGGAGAACGTCGTCCCCTTGCCCACGTCCGAGGTCACCCGGATCAACCCGTCGTGACTCTCCACGATGCCGAGTACCGCCGCCAGTCCCATGCCCCGCCCGATGAACTTCGTCGAATAGAACGGCTCGAAGATATGCGAAACGGTTTCCGCATCCATACCCAACCCCGTGTCCGACACCTCGAGCACCAGCTTCGTTCCGGGGAGAATCGTGCCGGAGCCGCCCGGGTGTTCCGTCCCCGCTCCCGCCGACAATTCGCCGGAGGGAATCTTCTCCACGCGAGTCCTGAGGGTGAGAACACCTCCGTCGGGCATCGACTCCGCCGCGTTCAGGCACAGACTCATGATTCCCTGCTTCATCTGAAGAACGTCCGCCAGGATCGTGGGGGCATTCTCGTCGAGTTCGAGACGTATCTCCATCGACGGGGGAAGGGTCGAGTTGAGGACCGGGACTTCCTCCTGGAGGATCCGATTGATCGAAACGATTTCCGGGCTTTGCCTTCCCTGCCTGGCGTACGCCAGAAGCTGCCCCGTCAGTTCCGCCGCCCTGCTCCCCATCCGGTCGATCGTGGCGAGATATCCGGCCGTCTCGTCGTTTCCCGCCAACTGAAGGGAGAGCATCTCCACCGCGCCGGAGATCCCCATGAGAAGGTTGTTGAACTCGTGCGCCACCCCCCCCGCCAGCATCCCGATCATCCCCACCCTCTGGCTTTCAAACAGGCGGCTTTCCATCACCCTCCGCTCCGTGATGTCCCTCGAGATCCGGAGAATCTGGGACGGAGACCTGCCCCCTCCCCGAACGGCGGAGCAGACCGTCTCCACCTCGGTGAACTCCCCGTTCTTCCTCCGGAGACGGTGATGGATCGTCAACGCGGGCTCCTCCCCCGCGGCAAGACGGCGATTCGTCTCCCGCATCATCTCCTGTTCCTCCGGCGGGAGAAAAGTCTCACCGCCGCAGCCTACCATCTCCTCCGGGCGTAATCCGAGCATCCGGTATGACGCCGGACTCGCATAGAGATACCTCCCGGACGTGTCGTGCAGGGAGATGAAGTCAAGGGCGTTGTCGGCGAGGAAACGGTAGCGCGCCTCGGAAACCTTGAGCCTTTCCTCCATCCTCCGCCGCTCGAAGGTCGCGGAGAGGATGGATGCCACGGCCCCCACGATGCGCAATCCCTCCCGCCCCCACTTCCGGGGGGAACCATACCCGTGCAGGGCGAGCAGGCCGACCAGGCTGGTACCGAACTTCAGCGGGGCAAGTAGCAGGGAACGCACGGAGTGTGGTTCATGGAGGGCCCGGACCGGGTCGTCCGGCGCCAGCGCAAAGAGATCGTCCACCGCCAGGATCCCATGGGAGCGCAGATGCTCGAGTGCGGCGTTCCATCGGGGGTCCGGCCCGTACAATTTTCGGAGGTCGGGCCATTCCCCGGACCCGGTGAAATGGCGGACCTCCTCGCCCCCGTCCCTTTCCCGGTAGGACACGAGATAGCAGGCGTCGACACTGCACAGGGGCACGATTTCCCGGCAGATCTCCCCGAGAAGCTCGTCGAGACCAAGTCCCATCGCGCAGACTCGCGCTATTCTGGGAACCAATGCCGCGGGAATCTCGAAAGACGACAACCCGTCATCGTCCCGAATCCTCCCCCGAAACGGGATCGGCTCCCTCAAGGACATCCCTCCTCCATAAAAATCTCCCCCCCCGGTTTTCCTACTAAGGCGGTTTTCGGAGATTGTTGTCAATCCCGTATTTCTCCGCACGGGAATTTATCACGGTTTTGCCAGTGCACCGTCTCGCAAATACCCTGGCATTCGAGCGCCGCTGCAGGGGACCTGCTCCGGACAGCAATTTCTTTTTGGTTGCCGAGGGATAACTACCTGCTTCAATATAAGATCGGGATGAAACTCTCTCCCCATCGCGATCCCCTGGGGACACTGCTGTCCGGCGTACCGATGTTCGTGTTCACCTTCCGCCGAGAGGGGTTCGGGCTACTCTCCATAACGGAGGGGGTGAAGTCCCTCACCGGGTTCGATCGCAGGGATCTTCTGGCCAATCCGGGTCTTTTCGCCTCCCGCCTTTCCCCCGATGGGGTAAAGGCGCTGGAACTCCACTGCGCGGACCTCGGGGAAGACCAAGGACCGGTGTGGGAATTCCCGTTTCGGTGCGCCGATGGAGGATCGCGCTGGTTCCGGGCCCACCTCACAAAGGGGCGAGGCCTCCCCGGAGACCCGGATGCCGTCACGGGAATCGCCCTGGCCACCGAGGAGGAACGGAACGCCCGGAGGAAAGCGCAGGAGGGGATTTCCATCCTGCAGACAGCCAGCGCCGTGGTCTTCTTCGCCGATCCCGAGGGAATCATCCGGCTGTGGAACGACGCCTCCGAACGCTTTTTCGGGTGGACCCGGAACGAAATGATCGGGGCCGCCATTCACCGGCTCTTCCCGGTCCCCCCGGAAGTCGTCGACGGAATGATACGCACGGTGCGAATCGGAAAGACGGTTTCGCAGGAAAGTCGGCTGAGTACGAAGTCGTGGGGAGAGGTCGACTGCCGGGTGACGGTCTCCCGGGTCTCCGGAGAAGGGGGTGTCCCGACCGGAATGGTCGTCACCGTTCTGGGGACGGCAGAACAGAAGGGTCTGGAAAACCAGCTCCAGCGGCTGATCACCCGGCTTCGGACGATCGAACGGGTGAACCGGGTCATCACCTCGGACTGGGATATCGGAAAGATCCACGCGCGGATCGCGGCGAAACTGGACACACTGATCGACTTCGACCGTACGTCCTTGGCCGTCTTCACGGAGGGGGAGGACCCCATCCTCCTCCATACCTATGCGAAGGGACGCACCGACCTCGGGGTCGGAACCCGCCTCCCTCTCGCCCGGTCGGCCCCCGGCTGGGTCCTTTCCCACCGCATGACGCGCGTGGACGAAGATCTGGCTGCCTCGCCGGACCGGTTCGTGGAAAACGAGATCCTGCAGAGGGAAGGGATGAGGTCACGGCTCATGATCCCGCTGTTCGCCGGGGAGAGAATCGTGGGAACCCTCAACTTCAACAGCCGACGGAAGGGAGCGTACTCCCTGATGACCGTGGAGAGGCTGGGGAGCATCCCGGACCAGATGGCGATGGCGACCGAAAAATACCGGATAATGACCCGCCTTCGCGCTTCCGAGGAGAAATACCGCCTCCTGTTCGAGCAGGGCCCACCCGCGGCCACGGTGGGCAAGGATGGAGGCTTCCTTGACGTGAACGAGGGCTGCCTGCGGCTCTACGGATACGGGCGGGAGGAGTTCCTGAACCTCGCCGTGTCCGAAATCTTCGACGCCCCGGAAAAGAGCTCCCGGTGCGAAACCGTTCTGCGCACCGGCAAGCCGGCGGAGGCGGAAGTGCTGCAGAAACGGAAGGACGGAACGCATTTCTGGGGAAGGCTTCACGTGTTTCCGGTCTCGGGGGACCTCGTCCTTGGGCAGATCACCGACATCACCCAGCGAAAGGACGCCGAAGAGGCCCTTCAGAGGGAGAAGGACTTCTCCTCCCGGATCCTGGCGGTCGCGAACGTCCTGATCGTCGTACTGGACCGGGAGGGCAGGATCCTGCTCTTCAACCGGAAGTGCGAGGAGGTGACCGGTTGGCAGGAACACGAGGTCCGGGGGAAACATATCTGGGACCTCCTTCTGCCCGAACGGGCCGCCGCGGAGGTCCGTGAGGCCTTTTCGCGACTGGACGAAAAGGACCTCTTCCCGTTCCACGAAAATCCCTGGCACACGCGGAACGGTGACGAGCGGAACATCCGGTGGAACAACTCGATCACGAGGGACGAGCGGGGCGAGGTGGTCTGGGTGATCGGAACCGGCATCGACGTCACCGAGCAGAGACAGCTCGAGGAACAGCTGCGGCACATCCAGAAAATGGACGCGGTGGGGACCCTGGCGGGCGGGATCGCCCACGACTTCAACAACATCATCCAGGCGATCATGGGTTACACCTCGGTGCTCAAGGCCCGGATCGGGCATACCGGGGCAGGCCTGGAGGAAATCGAATCGATCGAACGGGCCGGCCTTCGCGCATCCGAACTCACCACCCAGCTGCTCGGATTCGCGCGGGGCGGCAAGTACGAGGTTCGGCCGGTCAACGTAAACCAGGTCGTGGAAAAAGTCGTTTCCATGATCCGGCACACCTTCGATCGATCGATCGAGATCCGGACCGACCTGAACGAAGAGCTTCCGGCCGTCGAGGGGGATGCCGGCCAACTGGAGCAGACGGTCCTCAACCTGTGCATCAACGCACGCGACGCCATGCCGACCGGCGGAACCCTTACGCTCAGAACGCGCCACGAGGAATTCCCGGAAGAGGAAGACGGAACCCCCGAGGATCTCGCGCGCGGGAAGTACGTTTCCCTCTCCCTCGCCGACACCGGCGTGGGAATCCCTTCCGAAAACCTCCCGCGCATCTTCGAACCGTTCTTTTCCACGAAGGACCCAGGGAAAGGGAGCGGGATGGGACTGGCGATGGCGTACGGCATCGTGAAAAACCACGGGGGGTACCTGTATGTCCGCAGCGCTCCCGGGGAAGGGTCGACCTTCCGGGTGCTGCTGCCCGCCTCTACGAAAGAGATATTGTCCTCCCCGTCCGCCGTCCCGGAAGAACCCCCTGTCGGCGGGACGGAGACGGTTCTCTTCGTCGACGACGAGGAGTCGCTCCGTCTTCTGGCGGTAGAGATGCTCGGGAGGCTCGGCTACCGGGTCCTCACTGCCTGGAACGGCCTCGAGGCCCTGAAGACATACGAGGAGAGGCGCGAGGAGATCGCAATCGTCATCCTCGACATGATCATGCCGGGGATGGGCGGGGAGGAGACGTTCCACCGGCTGAAGGAGATCGATCCGTCCGTCCGGATCCTGATCTCCTCGGGATACACCGTGGAAGGCAGACCCCAGAGCCTTCTCTCGGCCGGGGCCTCAGGGTTCCTCCAGAAGCCGTACCGGGTGGGATCCCTCGCGGTTGCCCTGCGCAGAATCATCGAGGGCGGCGAACCGTAACGAACTCCGAACGGGGGAACACGCTCTTCTTCACTCCCTCCAATGAGCCTTCTCGAAGCGCCGGATTTTCTCCACCCGCCGCCGATGACGCCCACCCTCGAAGGGGGTCGCAAGCCACGTCCTCACGATGCTGCGCGCCCTGCGGGCCGGGACCTCGTTCGCTCCCAGCACGAGCACGTTGGCGTCGTTGTGGCGCCTGGCCAACTCGGCGTCCGGCACGGTCGATACCAGCGCCGCCCGCACCCCCCTTGCCTTGTTCGCCGCAATCGCCATCCCGATACCGGACTTGCATATGAGGATGGCCCGGTCGGCTTCCCTCCTCTGGATCGCCGCAGCAGCGGCAAACCCGTAATCGGGGTAATCCACCGGATCGGGGGTATCGGTTCCCAGATCCCATACCGCATAGCCCTCCCCGGACAGAAACCGGGCAAGATACGCCTTCAGGGCCACTCCGCCGTGGTCGGCGGCCAGGATGATCCTCGGATGCCTGCGTCCCGCCTTCAACTGACCATCTCCTCGCCCGCAAGGGCATAATGCGCCGCACCGAGCAGCGCGGCCTTGTCGTCCCGGATCACCTTGACCGGCACTCGCGACAGGAACCCCCGGAATCGGCCCTTGGAGAGAAACGACCCGAGAAAGGTCCCGTCCGAAAGAATCGGCAGGATCGAGGGGGCGATTCCCCCTCCCAGGATCACGCCCCCCGTTGCCATCACCTGGAGGGCAAGGTTCCCCGCCTGTGCCCCGTAAAGGGACGCAAATATCCGCAGGGCCTCGCCGCAGGCCACCGAATTCCCGGAAAGCCCCTCCCGCGAAATGACGCGCGGCGGGTCTTCCTCGACCAGGCGGGCTTCGACTCCTTCGGATTCCGGCATCCCTTCGGACTCGCGCAGGAACCGGTAGATCGCGTGCAGTCCCGGTCCCGATACCACCCGCTCCACGCTGACGTGGACGTGGCGCTTTTGCAGGGAAACGAACAGCCGGACCTCCCGTTCATCCCGGGGTGCGAAATCGGCGTGTCCCCCTTCCGAAGCGACCGGCACATACCGCGCGCCGGTCCACACGAGGAACGAGGCCCCGAGGCCGGTTCCCGCAGCGAGGACCGCGATATTTCCCCGCGGCTCGGCCTCCCCCTGCTGGAGAACGGCCAGGCTCTCTTGCGGAAGAAACGGGACGGCAAAGGCGGTCGCCTGCAGGTCGTTGACAAGGAAGACGCGATCCGTCCCGAGGACGCTCCGGATCGACTGCCCGTCAACGATCCACGGGAGGTTGGTCACCCGGCTTCGCCCGTGCACCACCGGTCCCGCAACACCGAGGCATGCTGCTGTAACGCCGGGTTTGCCGGCCAGAAACTCCGCGAGAATCGATTCCAGGTCGGGGTACCGGCCGCTCGGAAAGGTGCGAAGCTCCGACCGCCGCAATGCGGTCCCTTCCCGGGAAAAGAGCGCGAGGTTTGTCTTCGTTCCCCCCACGTCTCCCGCCAGAATTCTCACGCGGCACCACCCTTCCTGTCCCGCACGTCGCCCCCCCGGGGGGGCGGGGCGGATTTCCCCTCGAGCCTTGAGGCCGCGTCCGTGTCCGCGAGGAAGGTGACCTTTCCCCTCCGGGGAGCAACCCGGGACGCAGGCAACCCCGCTCCCTTTCCCGTCAGAATCTTCTCCAGAACGAGCGACTTCTCCTTTCCGCTCACCAGGAAGATGACGTGGGAGGAAGCGTTCAGCAAGGGAAGCGTCAGTGTGATGCGGGGGACGGGCGGGTCCCCTCCCTCGGTCTTCGCCACCCAGTCGGTCCCCTCATCCAGGACGGGCGACCCGGGGAAAAGGGACGCGGTGTGTCCATCGGCTCCCAGCCCCAGCAGGACGGCGTCGAAACGAGGGAAGCCCCCGGTGGTCCCCGGGAAGGCGCGCCGAAGCATCTCCTCGTACCTGCGTACTCCCTCCCGGGGGTCGGACAGGGAAGTGTCGATCGGATGAAAGTGGTCCGGGGGGACGGGGGCCCGGGAAACAAGCGTTTCCCGCAGCATACGCTGGTTGCTCAACGCATCGTCTGGGGAAACCCAGCGTTCGTCTACCTGGTAGAAATGGACAAGATCCCACGGGAAACGGCTCCGGTACGGTTCGGAGGAGAGGGCCGAAAGCGTGAGGCGGGGTGTGTTGCCGCCGGAGAGAGCCACGGTGATTCGCCGCGCCCCCTTTCCGGACCGGCCCAGGACCATCGCGCGCTCCCTTGTGATTCCCCACAGACGCCCTGCCGCCGCCCTTGCCAGTTCCTCCGGGGTGGAAAGTACGAAGAGCCTGCCGGACAGGAGGTCCCTCCCTTTCGTCACGCCACCCTCCATTTTCTCCCCTCCCGGGCCAGGAGCTTGTCGGCCTCACGAGGACCCCAGGACCCCGCCGGGTAGAAGAACAGGTCGCGTCCCGGGTTTTCCTGCCAGCGGGAAAGGAACGGCGCAAGCAGCGACCACGAGATGGCGACGGTGTCATCCCGGGGGAATAGGGACGCATCCCCCAGCATCGCATCCAGCAGGAGCCGTCCATACGCCGGCCGGGATTTCGCCCCGAACGCCTGCTCGTAGGTAAACTTGAACTCCACCGGCTCCACGCAGATCGACGGCCCGGGAGTTTTCGCACCGAACTTCAGGAAGATCCCCTCCTCGGGCTGGATGTTCAGGACGATGTAATTCGACACCAGTTGCCCGCACACGGAGTTGTCGAACAGAAGAAACGGCGCCGGCCGGAACTTGATCGCAATCTCGGAAACTCTCTCGCCCAGCCGTTTCCCCGTGCGCAGATAGAACGGGACCCCTCCCCATCTCCAGTTGTCGATGGTGAGGCGCATGGCGGCGTACGTCTCGACAAGGGACTGCGGCGAGACGTTTTTCTCCGCCCGGTAACCCGGGACCTTCTTTCCCCGGACCTCGCCGGGGGCATACTGGCCCCGGACGCATACCTCGCCGACATCCTCTTCCTTCACCGGCTCGATGGAACGCAACAGCTTGACCTTTTCGTCGCGCACGTCGTTGGCGGCAAGGGAGATGGGGGGCTCCATCGCAACGTTCGAGAGAAGCTGGAGCAGGTGGTTCTGGATCATGTCCCGGACGATCCCCGCCTCCTCGAAATAGTCCCCCCGGCCCTCTACCCCGATTTCCTCGGCTACCGTGATCTGGACGTGGTCGATGTAATTCCGGTTCCACAAGGGCTCGAAGACGCCGTTGGCGAAGCGAAAGACGAGGATGTTCTGGACGGTCTCCTTTCCCAGATAGTGGTCAATCCGGTAGACCTGGTCCTCGTGAAACACTTCCTTGACCTTGCGGGAAAGCTCGCAGGCGCTTTCCCGGTCGTGTCCGAAAGGTTTCTCGATCACGATGCGCCGGAAGCCGGAAAGATCTTCCGAAGGGACGGCAAGTCCCGCCTCTCCGATCCGGGAAATAAGGGGAACGTAGAACTTCGGGGCGACGGAGGCATAGAAGATGAGGTTTCCCGGAATCCGGCGGTCTTTCGTCAAAACGCGGATCCGGTCACCGAGGGAGTTCGTGTCCTGCGGGTCGTCGATGTCCCCGGGGTGGTAGAAAAGTCTTCCCGCGAAATCGTCCCAGGATCGCTGGTCGAACGTCCCCGCCGAGCCATCCCGGATTTCGTCCCGCAGGTGGTCGCGGAACGCATCGTCCGAGTAGGGAGTGCGCGATACCCCCAGGACGGCGAACCCCTCGGGCAGGAGTTTCTCCCGATAGAGCCCGAACAGGGCCGGGACGAGTTTGCGCTTCGTCAGGTCTCCCGAGGCCCCGAAGATGACCAGAAGACACGGGGGAGGGACCACCGTCACCGGCATCTCGCCGGAAAGGGAGGTCGTGACCTTGCTGATCCCTTCCTCACCCATCCGGTTTCCCTTTCTTCGGGGAGGAGGAAGCGACTTTCCCCGCGTGGCCCCCGATCTCGTTGCGCAGCGCCGCCGGCATCCGCATCGCTCCCTCTTCCGATGATTCGTTTCCCGGATCTTCGCTTAGTGCTGTACTTCATACGTAATTATGAAACGCAGCACTCAGGTCACCTTCGTCTCGGAGAGCTTCCTCTCGATCGTCGCAAGGAGCTTGCGGTAGGAGTCGGTGAAGCTCTGCACGCCGTCCCGGACCAGCTGTTCGCACACCTCCTCGATACCAATGTCCAGGAGACCCAGGTCGTCCAGAATCGCCCTCGCCTCTTTCTCCCTTCCCGTCAGGGTGTCTTCGACTTTCCCGTGGTCGCGGAAGAAATCGATCGTGGCCAGGGGCATCGTGTTCACGGTATGCGGCCCTATCAGTTCCTCGACGTAGAGCACATCCGAGTACTTCGGGTTCTTCGTCCCCGTGCTCGCCCACAGGGGACGCTGCACGCGGGCCCCCTGCGACGCGAGTTCCTTCCATCGCGGCGTGGAGAACATCTCCCCGAACCTTGCGTACGCCAGCCGCGCATTGGCTACTGCCACCTTCCCCTTCAGGGAGATCGCCGTCTCCGCCTTGGGCGACCCCGGCCACCGGGGGATCACCTCGTCAAGCAGCCGGTCCACCGCCGTGTCCACCCGCGAGACGAAGAAGGAGGCCACCGACGCGACGCGGTGCGGGCCTTTCCCCGGGGCGACCAGTCTCTCCAACCCGCGAATGTACGCCTCCGCCACCTCTTCATACCGCTTGACGGAAAAGATGAGCGTCACGTTCACCGGGATGCCACGCGCGATCGTTTCCTCGATCGCGGGCAATCCTTCCCGGGTTCCGGGGATCTTGATAAGTACGTTCGGCCGGTGGACCGCCCGGAACAGTTCCTCCGCCCTCTCGACCGTCCGCGCGGCATCGTACGCCAGGTCCGGGTCGACCTCGAGGGATACGTACCCGTCTGCGCCGGACGAAGTGTCGTACACGGGCCGCAGCACGTCGGCCGCGTTCCGGATGTCCTCCGTCACGATCTCCTTGTACGCCCCCATCACGCCGGTGCCCCGGGCCGCCATGTCCTGAAACTGCGCGTCGTATTCCCTGCCCCCGGAGATCGCCTTCTCGAAAATCGTCGGGTTGGAGGTGACCCCCTTGATCCCGTCTTCGGAGACCAGGCGCAGCAGCCCTCCCGACGAGATCAGCCCGCGTTCGATGAAATCCAGCCAGGGGCTCTGGCCGAGCTTTCCCAGTTTCACGAGTGGATTCCCCGCCATGCAAGCTCCTTTCCCCGTAACGAAACGGATACCGGTTCGGTGTCCGGTTTACGTTTTCCCGAGCAGGGCCTTCGCGCGAGCCGCTACATTTTCCGGTGTGATGCCCAACTCCTGGAAGATGCGCCCGCCGGGCGCGGAGGCGCCGAAGCGATCGATGCCCACGGATACCCCGCCGTCCCCCACGTATCGTTCCCACCCGAAAGTGGCAGCCGCCTCCACCGAAACCCTCGCACGCACAGATGGGGGCAGTACGAGACGCCGGTATTCTCCGGGCTGCTCCTCGAACCGTTCCCAGGACAGGAAACTGACCACCCGCGCGGGAATCCCTTCCTCCTCCAGGACGTTTGCGGCATCGAGAGCCACGTGCACCTCCGAACCGGATGCAAGAAGGATCACGGCAGGACGGCCGTTCCCCCCTTCCTTGAGGATGTATGCGCCGCGGAAGACGTTTCCATCCCGGTACACGTCCTCCGGGGGGAGGACCGGGACATTCTGACGGGTGAGCGCCATCATGGAGGGCCCCTCGGTACGCTCCATCGCCATCTTCCACGCCGCAACCGTTTCGTTGGCGTCGGCGGGCCGGAAGACATGCAGGTTCGGGATCGCCCGGAGCGCCGCCAGATGCTCGATCGGCTGGTGGGTGGGTCCGTCCTCGCCAAGTCCCACGGAATCGTGGGTGAAGACGTAGATCACCCGTATGCGCATGAGCGCCGCCAACCGGATGGCCGGCCTCATGTAATCGGAAAAGATAAGAAATGTGGCCCCGTAGGGGATCAGACCTCCGTGTCGCGCCATTCCGTTGAGGATTGCTCCCATCCCGTGCTCGCGCACGCCGAAGTGGAAGTTCCTCCCCCCGGGGGGCGCATCCGGGAGAAATGCCCCGCCCTCTTCCATCAGCGTATCGGTGGAGGGGGCGAGATCGGCCGACCCTCCCGCCAGTTCGGAAATCTTCGGTGCGATCGCGTTGATCACCTTCCCCGACACCTTCCTTGTCGCCATCGCTGCGGTCCCGGGGGGGAAGGAAGGGAGGGCGCTTTCCCACCCGTCCGGGAGGTCCCCCCACATTACCCTCTCCCATTCCATGGCCAAATCGGGATAGGCTCCCATGTACGCCGCCATTTTCAGGCGCCATTCCCGCTCCCCCGCTTCCCCGCGGGGAACCGCCTCCCGGAAGTGCGCCAGCACGTCTTCGGGCACGAAGAAATCGGGCTCCTCCGGCCAGCCGAGCGCCTCCTTGGTGAGGGCCACCTCCTTCTCCCCGAGGGGAGATCCGTGGGCTTCCGCCGTGCCCTGCTTGTTCGGACTGCCGAAGGCGATGGTCGTCCGGACGATCACGAGCGTCGGGCGATCCCGCTCCGAACAGGCCGCTTCGATCGCCCTGGACATCCCCTCGAGGTCGATGTTCCCGTCGGCGACCGTCAGCACGTTCCAGCCGTAGGCGCGGAACCGGCCGGCGACATCCTCGCGAAACGCCAGGTCGGTCGATCCCTCGATCGTGATCCGGTTATCGTCGTAGAAGGCGACGAGGTTGCCGAGGCGGTGGAAGCCGGCCAGCGAAGCGGCCTCCGAGGCAATCCCCTCCATGAGGTCCCCGTCGGAGCACAAGACGAAGATCCTGTGGGATACGATTTCGTGTCCCGGCCTGTTGAAGCGCTGCGCCAGCATACGGGTTGCCATCGCCATCCCCACGGCGTTTCCGAATCCCTGTCCCAGCGGCCCGGTGGTCACCTCGACGCCAGGCGTGTGGCCGGCCTCCGGGTGCCCCGGCGTCTTGCTTCCCCATTGCCGGAACGCCTTGATCTCTTCCAGCGGGAGGTCGAACCCGGTGAGGTACAACAGGGAGTAAAGAAGCATCGACGCGTGTCCGCAGGAGAGAATGAACCGGTCCCTGTCGGGCCAATCGGGATTCCTCGGATTGAACCGGAGGTGTCTGGTCCAGAGAAGGTACGACAGCGGGGCAAGCGCCATGGGTGTGCCGGGATGGCCGGATTTCGCCTTCTGCACCCCGTCCACGGAGAGAAACCGTATGGCGTTGATCGCACGCCAGGAGAGAGAACCGTAGTCCACGAGCATCGACCCCCAAGTGGTTTTTTAAACGGGATTCGGATCGCTCCCCGGAACGGCTCTGACAGGGAGCCCGTATCATGCCGGGAGGGGTTACCCCCCCTGAGTCTGTTGTGCCTGCAACTTCTCGTTCGGCCGGATCTCCAGCTGGACACGCCGGTTGAGCTGCCGTCCCTCCGGCGTCGCGTTGTCCGCGATCGGGTCTGTCTCCCCGTACCCGCGGACGCTCAGCCTCACCATTTGCACACCGTCTTGTTCCAGGATGTCGCGCACCCGCAGCGCGCGGCGCTCGGAAAGCGACTGGTTGTATTCGTAGGATCCGGTGGAGTCGGTGTGCCCCTCGACGGTCACGTAGGTGTCGGGATACTTGATCAGTACGTCGGCCGCGGCCTTGAGGGACGAATAGGCCTCCGGCCGGACCTGGTCCTTGTCGACGTCGAACAGGATACCCGACGGGAGGGCTACGTACAGCTTGTCCCCCTGCCGCTCCACGGCCGCCTCCGGCAAACGCCGCTTCATTTCCGCCGCCTGCCGGTCCAGGTAGTTGCCGATCGCTCCCCCCACGACGGCTCCGGTGGCGCCACCGATCAGCGCGCCACGGCCGGCCCGTTTCCTGCCCCCGATGAGCGCCCCGGCGCCCGCCCCCACCGCGGCGCCCGCCATCGCTCCGATCGCGGTCCTCTTGTACTCGGTGGTCCCGTCGGGGTTGGTGGCACACCCGGCAGGCATCATAAGCAGAACGGCCAGGGCAATTCCGAGGATCCTGTATTTATGATTTTTCCTCAACTCTGCCTCCTTTGCACGATGGCCATAAACTTCCCGTTCCCCCGTCACGCGACGACATCATACCACCTGCCTTCCCGGGCGGGCGTCGCCATGCAAGCAATAGGCATATACCCGGAGATTATTCCCCATCACTTCGTCGATGATACCCCCCGTCGGCGGTTTCCGGAAGCGGCAACGGGCAAGTCCCGCCGGATTATTCACATCCGGCGCAAAGACGCGCCCCGGCAAACCGTGAGACAATGGTGTTGAAGGGCCAGAAGATCGGGGAGGAGCGTGATGAAGGTCCGGGTCGTCTGCTACGAGGGATATCGAGCGGTAGAGACGCCGCGCGCCTTCACCATCGGGGAGCGCCGCCTCGAAGTCACCTCCGTGCACGACCGTTGGCGGGGAGAGGACCACGAGTACGTGAAACTCGACGCCTCGGACGGGAACCGGTACATCCTCCGGTACGACAGTGTCCGGGACGAGTGGGAGATCCACTTGATGGAAGCGGGACGGACGGGGAGGCGTTAACGCAAGGGGTTAAGCACTTGGCCCCGGAAGTCGGGAAAGCGGTCCCCCTATTTCCCTTCACGAATCGATTCCAGCGCGGCCAGGATCTCCTCGATGTCCATCCGTACGGTATGATCGGAGTCCGCCACGCCCGCCCGGACCACCCCCTGCCCGTCGAGGACGTAGGTGGCGGGAACGGGAAGCTCCCACCGGCCTTCCCCGTTGTGTTTGTCGAGGTTTATCCCGAACTTGTCCCGGTAGAGCTCCTTGATCTCCTGCGGGACCGAAAACCAGAGACGGTACTTCTTGAGCACTTCGCTCGTGGCGTCACTCACCACGTCGATCGGAATGTTGTGCTTTTCCGCCATTGTCAGGGTGTAGTCGGGAAGTTCCGGGCTCACGGCGATCAGGTCCGCCCCCAAGGATCGGATTTGCGGTAGTGCCTTGGCCAGAGCTGCCAGCTCCAGGTTGCAGTACGGTCACCACTCTCCGCGGTAGAACGAGAGAACGATCGGCCCCGAGGCAAGGCGATCGGCAAGACGGACGGTCTTCCCCACCTGGTTGGGGAGGATGAAATCCGGCGCCCTCTCCCCGACCTGTAACCCCGCCGCCCCGGAAGCCCGGATGCTCTCGACCCCCCGCTTCATCGTCGCCGCGATCTCCGGGGGAATCTGCCTGCCCGCCTTGAACTGCGCGATCTGTTCCGAAAGTTTCATGGGGCCTGCCCTCCTTGGGTGGTCTCTACCGAATAGGTAGGATGCCGGGAAGTTCCCGTCGGTTCCACCGCGTCACGGATGCATCCCCGTTTCCCTCGGCGAAAATGCCGCCGCCGGAAAGCAGGGGACGCACCGTCCGTGGTACCATTTTTCTACCACCGACGCGGGGAGGGGCCATGAAGAAGAAGACCGGCGACAGCTTCGGCGCCAGGGCGAGGGAGGCCATCGGGAGAAGGGATTACGAGATCTTTCGCCTGGACGCTCTCGAGAAACGCGGCGTGGGGAATATTTCCCGCCTGCCTTTGTCCCTCAAGGTGCTCCTGGAGAACCTGCTGCGCCACGAGGACGGCACATCCGTGCGACCGGAGGACATCGAGGCCCTGGCCCGCTGGAAGCCCGGCGCATCGCCGGAGCGGGAGATCGCGTTTCGCCCCGCTCGCGTGCTGCTTCAGGACTTCACCGGAGTTCCGGCCCTGGTCGATCTCGCCGCCATGCGCGACGCCGCCCGCCGCATGGGGGGAACCCCCGGGAAGATCAACCCGCTGATGCCCGCGGATCTGATCATCGACCACTCCGTCCAGGTGGACCGGTTCGGGTCGACGGGATCCTTCGCCGCGAACGTGGCGCGAGAGATGGAGCGAAACGGGGAGCGGTACGCCTTCCTGCGGTGGGGGCAGGAAGCGTTCCGGAACCTGCGGGTGGTCCCGCCCGGGACCGGGATCTGCCATCAGGTGAATCTCGAATATCTCGCCCCCGTCGTCTTCCGGAAAAGAACCCGGGGAGGGACGCAGGCGTACCCCGATACCCTCGTCGGTACCGACTCCCATACCCCGATGATCAACGCCCTGGGGGTGGTCGGCTGGGGGGTCGGCGGCATCGAGGCGGAAGCTGCGCTTCTCGGCCAGCCGGTATCCATGCTCCTTCCCGATGTGGTGGGGTGTCGGCTCTCCGGGCGGCTACCGCCCGGTGCCACAGCGACCGATCTCGTCCTGACCGTCACCCAGATGCTGCGGGCGAAGGGAGTGGTAGGAAAATTCGTCGAATTCTGCGGATCGGGGCTCTCCTCCCTTTCGCTGCCCGACCGGGCGACGATCTCCAACATGTCCCCGGAGTACGGCGCCACCATCGGCTTCTTCCCCGTGGACGAGGAAACGATTTCCTATCTCCTGTTTACCGGCCGGAACCGGGAGCAGGTTGCGCTCGTGGAGGAATATTGCAAACGGCAAGGCCTGTTCCTCACGGGCGATTCCCCGGACCCCGAATTCTCGGATACCCTCTCCCTCGACCTGGCCACCGTCGAGCCCTGCCTGGCGGGGCCGAAGAGGCCGCAGGACCGGGTGCCCCTGAGCAAGGCCAGGGTTTCGTTTTCCGAATCCCTCGTCGGCTGGGGAAAGGAACCGAAGGCGCCCTCTCCCGACGACCATGCCCGGTGGCTTGCCGAAGGGGGAAGCCCGTCGGAAGAGCCGGACCTGCCGGCGACGGGGGAATCGGCGGATGACGGCGTGCTGGTCACCATGGGCAGAACCTCCTTCCGTCTTTACGACGGATCGATCGTGATCGCCGCGATCACCAGCTGCACGAATACCTCCAACCCGGCCGTCATGCTCGGCGCCGGACTGCTCGCCAAGAAGGCGGTCGAGCGGGGACTGCGACAAGAAGCCGTGGGTCAAGACAAGCCTTGCTCCGGGGTCGAAGGTCGTGACCCAGTACCTCGCCAAGGCCGGTCTTACCCCCTATCTGGAGGCCCTGGGGTTCCACCTGGTCGGGTACGGTTGCACCACCTGCATCGGAAACTCGGGACCTCTCCCCGAACCGATCGCCGAGGGCAATCCGCCGGAGAAACCTGGTCGCCGCGTCCGTCCTTTCCGGGAACCGTAACTTCGAGGGGCGCATCCATCCGATGAGCCGGGCCAACTACCTCGCCTCCCCGCCTCTTGTCGTCGCCTACGCGCTCGCCGGAAACATGGATATCGATCTCTCGCGGGAGCCTGTCGGGTTCGACCCCAACGGCCTCCCCGTCATGCTCCGCGATATCTGGCCGTCGCCGGAGGAGATCACGGAAGCGATCCGCTCCTTTGTCAGCGCCGAAATGTTCCGTAAAGAATACGCGGCGGTGTTCGAGGGCGACGAGGAGTGGAAGGGACTCCCGGTTCCGAAGGAGGAATGTTTTACCTGGGATCCCTCCTCCACCTACGTCAAGCATCCTCCCTTCTTCACCGATCTTCCCGCCAAACCGGTCCCTCCGCGGGATCTCGAGGGCCTGCGGGTTCTCGCGTCCCTGGGGGATTCGGTGACCACCGACCATATCTCCCCCGCGGGGGACATCCCGGAAGACGGTCCGGCGGGCAAGTACCTCGCCGGCCACGGCGTGGCGAAGAAGGACTTCAACTCCTACGGAAGCCGCCGGGGGAACCACGAGGTCATGATGCGCGGCACGTTCGCCAACATCCGCCTGCGGAACCTGCTCGTGCCCGGGACGGAAGGGGGATGGACGTCGCATTTGCCGGACGGAGAGAAGATGACGATCTACGACGCGGCGATGCGGTACCAAACGGGGGGAGTCCCTCTCCTCGTCATCGCGGGGAAGGATTACGGCGTCGGCTCCTCAAGGGACTGGGCGGCCAAGGGACCGAAGCTCCTCGGCGTGCAGGCGGTGCTGGCCGAGAGCTTCGAGCGGATTCACCGGAGCAACCTCGTCGGGATGGGGATCCTCCCCCTTCAGTTCGAAAGCGGCGCCAGGCAGGGAGTCCCTGGGGCTTACCGGGAAGGAGACATACGCGATCGAGGGGATCTCCGGCGGGATCTCGCCGGGAAAGCACCTGTCCGTGCGGGTCTCCTCGAACGGGACGGAGAGGACGTTTCCCGCGATCGCCCGAATCGACACTCCGGAGGAGGTCCGGTACTACAACAACGGCGGAATCCTGCCCTATGTGCTGCGGCGGCTCGTGGGGCGCAGGGCAAGGTGATGCGCTAAAGCGCTAGAGTATATCGGATGCCGGATCGAGGACGTCGAACTTCTTCGCCCGGAGCGCGCCCCGGACCATCGGGCCGTTGATCGTGTCGAGACGCAGGAGGACGACCATCCGGTCGGATCCCCTTGTCTCCTGTGTGATGAGACAGCTTCTAAGGCCCACGCCGAGTTCCCGGACGACACCAACAAGCTCCTCGAACCGGTCCAGGGACCGGGGAAGAATCACCTCGATCCGCAGGCCCACGCCGTCGATGTCCAGGACATCGATGAAGGCGTTGAGCATGTCGAGCTTGGTGATGATCCCCACCAGCCGGTCGCCGGAGAGCACGGGAAGAGCCCCGAACTTCTTCCGCTGGATGATGAGGAGTGCGTCCTCCACGGCATCCTCGGGGGTCAGCGACCAGACCTCGGTCTTCATCACCTCACGCACCTTCCGGTCCTGGAGCTTCGGTTCCCGGGGACCGGAGGGACGATCGCTCGTAAGGGATACGTTTCGGAGATCGGTGTCCGACAGGATGCCGACGAGCTTCCCTTCCTCCACCACGGGAAGGTGATTGATCCGGGACGTGCGCATGATGTCCGCGGCGCTCGTCAGGGGGTCGTCGGGTCCGACCGTTTTCGGGTCCTTCGTCATCCTTCGTCCTACCAGCATGACCCACCCCCGGGCGAGTTCCCTGTTCCCCGAGCCGCACGAAGAGCATCGGGTGTCATCCCCATTATAATCCCTGCCTCCCCCGATGCATCCTATAAGAAAGGGGCCCTTCCCCCCGGGGGGGAGAAACAGGGAGCTCCGCCGACCAAGAATACGGGAGATAAGGTCCGCTCACGGGAGGCGGATGACGCCCCGTTTCCACCCGTCCGGAGCCTCGGGATAAAAAAACAGGGGGCGCCCGGAAACGGCCGCCCCCTGTCCATACCTGCTGCCTTTACGTTGATGAAACCGGGAATTACCTCCCGGTATCGGGTTTCCTCCTCAGGAGAGCCAGACCGAGAAATACAAGGGTGAGAAGACCGTACGACCCGGCCGCCTCCTTCCACCCTCCACCGGAGCCGACCACGGAGCATCCTCCGCCGGCCGCGCCGGGGGCCACACCGGCCGACCCGTCTCCGGTGGCAGTCGGAACCGCCACGCCGACCGGATCAACGATCACGCCGTTGGCCTGGCCGTCGGAATCCCCGTTCCCACCGTCGGTCACCGTCATCGTGAAGCGGTTTCCGCTGATCACCGCGGGAAGCTCAGAGAAGCCCTTCGCGTCGGACATGAAGACCTTGCTCCCGGAAGGAATCTCCTCCGGAGTTTCAATGGTTACCTCGACCGATTCGCCCGGGGAAATGCCGTGAACCTCGTAATCCACGAGACCGTCGCGGAACTCGTACCCGTGGGGTCTCCTTTCCTGGTTGACGGAGAAATGCGTGTCCGAGATCCCGCGGACCCTGCGCAGATGCCGATGCCCGTCCTTTCTGACGGATACATGGAACTTTCCTTCTCCCTTGGACTTGGGAGGTGTCGCTTCCGTGTCGTCGTCGGGGAGTTCGTCCTCACCGTCCTCGACCCCGTCCTGGTCCGTGTCCGCGGTCTGGACAATCGTGGTGAACGACCAGGTGATCTCCTTGAAACCGGACTGCTGCGAGTCCTCCCGCGGGGTTAATGTTGCCGTGTAGGTCATCCCGTTGGCCAGCGGGCAGTCCGGGGTGAACGTCGCATTCGTGTGGAAATCATCGTATGCGATCGATCCTCTCACGACCCCACCATTGACGCACATGATGTCGTCTCCCGGGTCCGATGCGACTGTAAAGGTGGGGGTACTCTCCGTCAATATGAAGTCGATTGGAGGCAACGACTCGGAACCGTTGGCCGAGATGATGACCGCTGTCGTGATCGGTACGTCCACTGCGCCGTCGGGCGGCGTAACGGTAGGAAGATCCCCGGTGGGAGGCGGAGTCTCCGCGTTCACCGTCACCACGACTGTATCGGTGTCGCTGCCGCTGTTCCCGTCCGAAACCGACAGCGTAATGTTGTACGTGCCCGCCGGCAACGAAACGGTCGGGGACACGCCGGACGCAGACCCCCCGCCGGACCAGGTCCAACTGTACGTCAGTGCATCCCCGTCCGGATCGCTGGAACCGCTCCCGTTGAGCGTTACCGAAGCCGTCCCGCCCGGAGCGACGTGACGTACCTGGTCCGGGCCGGCGTTGGCCGTCGGAGGGATTGTTCGTCCGCTGAAGATCGCGTTCGCCGTCACCACGACCGGTATCGGTGTCGCTGCCGCGTTCCCGTCCGAAACCGACAGCGTACTGCTGTACGTCCCGCCGGAACTTAAGCTAAGGCCCGAAGGGAGGTTGCCCGACGTCACCGACCAGCTGTACGGGGTCGTCCCCCCCGAGGCCGAAAGCGACTGGCTGTAGGACGCACCCACCGTCCCGCCCGGCAACGAGGACGTCGTGACCGAGGGAGGTGTGGCCGTCGGCGGTGTGCTCGATGCGTTCCCGGGGAAGGTCAATGCCCTGATTTCAACGATATTTGTTGCACCATCTCCGTCCGAATCCAACGCCTCAATATTCGTAAAAGAATGTCCGTTGTTGCCGTATGCGCTGCCGTACGGGTTCCTGATCCACCGCTACTGCTATTATGGCACACGATACATGCATCCAGATTCGTTCCATTTGTATTCGGATATTGGCTTGTAAAAGAGCTTAAATAACCGGGAACCGCACCAGCCTCCATGGCTCCCCCGAAAAGCATCCCAAGGACAAGTGCCCCGATTAAAATCCAATTCTTGTGATATCTGATTACCATTCCTGTAATCCATCTTTTCCTTACCCCCTGTAAAAATATTGAACATCCCTTCCACCTAACAATATAAAATAAGGTAAAAAAATTCCCTCCTTTCCCCTGTTTTTCCCCCAATGAAATTCGTTCGAGTGACAATCTTCGCGATGTGTGTACTGATGATTATTGCAACAGGTATACCCGACAGTATGGGGAGTCGGAGAAGGGGATTTTCCAAAGCGATAAACAATCCGGGAACAGATGCAATGTGTTGCTTTTACAAAGATAATTATCGGATCACCCGCGGTCCCCCGTCCGACATTGCGGGAACGGGGATCGTCCTTGGCGCTGTTGCCCGGGCGGACCCGATTCTCCCCCGGCGAAAGAAATGTGTAACGGAATTAGACAGGGGCAGGCGGCTAATCTGCAGTAAATCGCAATATGTTCTTTTTTTATCGTCAACGAAAAGGGAATATGCTCCTGTTCACGCTGCCTGGCGAGAAATGCCGGCAACGCAAGGTATAATGGTTTCATGGATCGGCATGCGCGCGGGCGGCAGGAGATGGAGCAAAAGTACGGCGAGGTAGAGTCCGGGGCGACTACCCTCGTCATCCGCGGGGTGACGTACCGCCTGCGGGAAATACTCGCCCGCTGGATGATGGACGTTCCGGAGATCATGACTCTGGACGGGGGAACACTGGGGAAAGACCGCTACTGGATCCGCTTCATCGACAAGGACGACCGGTGCTACGTCGTGTTCGAGTTCAACGCGGAGTTCGACATCCTCTCGGAGATGCGGGCGGACAGCCTCGCCTGGGAAGGGGAGGACTTTTTCGCCTCCCGCTGGAGATAGGAAGCATCCGGGGACACCCCGGTCGGAATCTGCCGATGACGAGGCCCGTCCTCATCTACGACGGAGATTGCCCGGTGTGCCGCAGCGCGGTCGACCGGATCCGGGGAAATTCCGCGCCGGATGCGTTCGAGTTTTTTCCCTGTCAGTCGGAGGATCTCTCCCGGCGATTCCCTCAGGTTTCAAAAAGCGCCTGCCTGGAGGCGATGCACCTGATCCTGCCGGGCGGAACGGTGCTCGCGGGGGAACGGGCCGCGCCCGAAATCCTTTCCCGGCTGAGGCGATGGCGGTGGGCCGTCGTCCTGTTCCGCATTCCGGGCGCACAAATCCTCTCCCGCGTCTTCTACCGGTGGTTCGCCGGGAGGAGGCACCGGGTTTCCCGCCTGCTCTTCCCTCCCCCGTAACGGCGGGAATGGCCCCTTTTATCCCCCTTCAGGACGGGGATGTCGACGAGGACCATTTCCAGTCGCGGATCTCCGGCATGTCCTCGCCGTACCGGTTGACGTACTGCTTGTGCGAAAGGAGACGGTCCCGGATCTCCTGCTTCATGTACCCTGCCTTCGGAACCAGCATCGGCACCCGGTCGATCACGTCCTGCGCGAGGTGGAACCGGTCAAGGTCGTTCAGGACCACCATGTCGAAGGGGGTCGTCGCCGTTCCCTCCTCCTTGTAACCCCGCACGTGAAGGTTCTTGTGGTTCGTCCTCCGGTAGGTCATGCGGTGGATGAGCCACGGGTATCCGTGGAAAGCGAAGATGATCGGCCGGTCTTTCGTGAAGACGGCGTCGAACTCCCTGTCGGGGAGACCGTGGGGATGCTCGCTCTGCGGCTGGAGGCACGTCAGGTCCACGACGTTGACGACCCGGATCCTCGAGCCCCGGCGCCATCTCCCGCAGAATGCGAGACCGCCGCGAGGGTCTCCAGCGTCGGGACGTCCCCCGCGCACGCCATCACGACGTCAGGCTCGTCCCCGTCGGTCGCTGCTCGCCCACTCCCAGATGCCGAGCCCCGCCGTGCAGTGACGGATCGCCGCGTCGATTCCGAGCCATTGCGGTCGAGGCTGCTTCCCGGCGACGATGACGTTGACGTAATCCCGGCTCCTGCAGGCAATGGTCGGTCACCGACAACAGGGTGTTCGCGTCGGGGGGAAGGTAGACCCGGATGATGTCGGCCTTCTTGTTCATCACGTGGTCGATGAACCCGGGGTCCTGGTGGCTGAACCCGTTGTGGTCCTGCCGCCACACGTGGGAGGTGAGGAGGTAGGTAAGCGACGCGATCGGGCGGCGCCACGGAATGTCGCGCGTGACCTTCAGCCATTTCGCGTGCTGGTTGAACATCGAGTCGACGATGTGGATGAACGCCTCGTAGCAGGAGAAGAGCCCGTGACGGCCGGTTAGGAGGTATCCTTCGAGCCACCCCTGGCACTGGTGTTCGGAAAGCACCTCCATGACCCGCCCGTCGGGGGAGAGCACCTCGTCGACAGGAAGTCGCTCGGCGACCCACGTCTTGTCCGTCGCTTCGAAGAGGGCCCCCAGCCGGTTGGAATTCGTCTCGTCGGGGCCGAAGACCCGGAAGTTCCGGGCGCCGGCATTCCCCTTCATGACGTCCCGGAGGAATGTCCCCATGACCCGGGTCGCCTCCGCATCGATGGCGCCCGGCGAGGGTACGTCGACGGCGTAGCGGCGGAAGTCGGGCATCCGGAGGTCGCGCAGCAGTATCCCCCCGTTGGCGTGCGGGTTCGCCCCCATCCTCCGGTCCCCTTCCGGCGCCAGTCCGGCGAGCTCGCGGGCGCAGACGGCCTCCTTCGTCGAACAGTTCCTCCGGTCGGTAGCTTTTCATCCAGTCCTCGAGAAGCTTCAGGTGGTCCGGGCGGGTGGCCAGACCGGACAGGGGAACCTGGTGGGACCGCCACGACCCTTCCGCGGGCTCCCCGTCTACTTCCTTCGGCCCCGTCCACCCCTTGGGAGTTCGCAGAACGATCATCGGCCAGCGGGGACGTTTCGCATCCCCCTCCGTTCGGGCCCGTTCCTGGATCCTTCGGATCTCCCCGATCACCCCGTCGAGGGCCGACGCCATCGCCTGGTGCATCTCCCCGGGTTTCTCCCCCTCGACAAAGCAGGGAGCGTAGCCATAGCCGAGAAGGAGATGCTCGAGCTCCTCCCGGGGAATCCGGGCGAGGATGCACGGGTTCTGGATCTTGTACCCGTTGAGATGGAGTATCGGCAGGACGGCCCCGTCGCGCGCGGGGTTCAGGAACTTGTTCCCGTGCCATCCGGTCGCCAGGGGGCCGGTTTCCGCCTCGCCATCCCCCACGATGCACGCGACGACCAGGTCGGGGTTGTCGAAGGCGGCTCCGAAAGCGTGGCTCAAGGCGTACCCGAGCTCTCCCCCTTCGTGGATCGAGCCCGGCGTCTCCGGCGCGACATGGGACGGGATCCCGCCGGGGAACGAGAACTGGGTAAAGAGGCGTTTCATCCCTTCCTCGTCCTGCGAAACATCGGGGTAATGTTCGCTGTACGTCCCCTCCAGGTACGTGTTCGCGACGATCCCGGGACCCCCGTGCCCGGGACCGCAGACGTAGATCATGTCCAGATCGTATTCCTTGATCGCCCGGTTGAGATGGACATAGAGGAAGTTCAGGCCCGGTGTCGTCCCCCAATGCCCCAAAAGCCTGGGCTTCACGTGCCCGAGGGAAAGCGGTTCCTTGAGAAGGGGGTTGTCGTAAAGATAAATCTGGCCCACCGACAAGTAGTTTGCAGCCCGCCACCAGGCGTCCATCCGGCGGAGCTGTTCGGGCGCAAGGGGACCTTTCATGGCAATCTCCTTTCCGTGGGATCCGCGGTTCCTTTCATTGTATCCCCCATCGCCGGTTCACCAAAGGGGGGCCGGTCGTCGAACGCTGGCAAAAAAAAATCCGCATTCCCGGGAGGGAAAGCGGATCCTGGCGAACAGGCGCCATCTATTCCGGCCCGACCCGGGATCGGATCAGGCGGCCTTGTCCAGCTCCTTGAGGAACTCCTCGACGACCTGTGCCGCCCTGTCCTTGGTCAGACCGTAATGCTCCTCAAGTTTCCCGATGAGCATGTCACGCTTCCCCGCGATCACGTCGAGCTCATCATCGGTTAAAAAGCCCCATTTTTCGCGGACTTTTCCCCTGAATTTCTTCCAGTTTCCGGCTACGCGCTCCCAGTTCATACGAAGGCCTCCTTTCTTCCGGGTTCCTTTCCGGTTGATTGGATTTGCCGGGCTTCGACCTGTTTTTTTCATTATACCGGAAACGCCGGAGACGGGCCAGTTTCCGGAGGCATTACGCGCAAGAACCACCCCCGGGACGGGAAGACGACCCGCTCCTGCATTTCGGTAATCAGGAGTCACACGCCCAGATCCCGCCCCAGGAGCATCATGAGTTCCTTCACGGCGATGCCGTCCAGGTGTTTCACGGCGTCGGCGATCTCGCGCCGGAGCGACGACTCGATCACACCGTCCGCGAGGGATGCGAACTTTTCCTCCACTCTCGCCCACGACATCGGCCGGGTGTGGAATCCCTCGTAGTCCGCCTTCTCCTTCGTGAAAAATCTGCCATCCTTCAGCGTGACCGTGAGCCGGCAGCCGTGCTTGTCCGGGAAAAGCTTCGAGTACTCGGGATTCGACACCACCGTCACCCTGTGGAGAAGCGACTGGACGTCGCTGCGGACGATTCGTTCCGGTTCGTACTGCGCAGGCATCACCTGCCCGTCCAGCGCGGCGACCGCGACCATGTAGTGCAGGCTGTGGTCGGCATCCTCCTTCGTGCGGACGATCGTCTTGTCCCCCTCCACGCCGCCGCCGATGATGAGGTGGGCGACCTCGAAGATGTCGATGCGGATCCGGTCGATGTCCGCTCCGGAGAACCCCCGATCCCGCATCAGCTCGATCATCCCTTCCAGGGCCGACTGGGAGTGAATCTCGGCGTTGAACTTCTTGATGATGGTGCGCAGGACCCTCTCCAGGTTTTCCTTCGACCAGTCCAACGCGAAATCCCCCGCGACCGTCTGGCACCATCCCTTGTTCCCTTCGAACACCTCCCTCGGGCCCGTCACCCCCCGCTTCGCGAGGAACGCGGCCCGCAGGCCGTTGAACGCGGTGTTCGGATAGGCAAGACCCTTCCAGTGGGACAGCTCCCCGGTGCGGGTTACGCGAAGCGCGTTGTTCGCGGTCCCCGAGATCCCCAGGGCGCTGGCGGTTTCCCAGGTGGAGAGACCAAGCGCCTTGGCCACGCCCGCCGCACTGGCAAATGCGCCCTGCGTGGTGTGGTCGAACCCCCGTACCCGGACCGGGGCCTCGTCGCAGAGGCGGCACTGCACCTGGTACGCCACGGCCAGCGCCGTCAGGAACTGCCTCCCCGAGGCAAGAGCGTACTCCGACGCCGCGAGGACGGCCCCGATGTTGTCGCTCGGGTGGCACGTCTCGCCCGGGGCCAGGTAGGAGTCGTTGAAATCCAGGTACCGTACCAGCGCTCCGTTCAAGAACGCTGCCCGGTCGGGGGAGGTCCGCCCTCCCCCGATCAGGGTGCACAGCGGGTTTCCCCCGAACTCGTTCACGTCCCGGCGGATCATCCGGATGGGCTCTCCCCGGATGGCACCAAAGGCGCACGCGAGAGAATCGAGCACCCGGACTTTCAGTGCCTCGCGCGCATCGGGCGATATGCGCTCCCATCCCGCCCGCTCCACGAACGCCGCCATCTCCTCCGAGCGAGACAGCACGCGCTCGTTCCCCATTGCCTCCGCGAGGTGGTCGAATCGCGCCATGGCGGTTACCTCTTGCCGCCCTTGGCCCCCGACCCGATAAGCTTCGGCCGGGCGACTGCGGCTTTCCCCGTTGTTTTCCGGTAGGTCACGATGCGGCCCCAGGTGCTTTTCGTTCCCCAGATGCCGGATCGCAGACACTCCAGCTGGACTACCTGGGAATGGTCGACGAACAGGTTGACGTCCGGACCGAAGTTCTTGACGTACCAGCTGAATACCTCGGGGTCGGCCGCCTCGAACATCACCTTGTCCAGCCCGAGCTCGTTGACGATCTTCGCGACCACGTCCGTGCGCCAGCTCCGGACGTTTTCGGTGATCCCTTCCGATTCCACCATGATGAGGTGCGCGCCCGCATCCAGGTACCGCCTGGCGGCCCGGATCGCCTGGGACGGGTCGATGGTCCCCTCCGCCTCCAGCTCCTCGACGGAACTTGCGCCCCCGGCGCCGAACTGGATGCCGATCTCGGGCTTCGCCTTCATGCCGAGTTCGTGCACTTTTCTGACGATTGCCACCAGGTCGTCCAGCGGGACGCTGATGAACCCGTCGGATACCTCGACGACGTCGAACCCCATCTCCCGGCACTCCTCGAGATAGCGATCCACCATCCCGGGGCCGTGGGTCAGCACCCGCTCGATGAATCCCCCGGTGGACACCATCACGTCGTGCTCGTGGCAAACGCCGATCAGGTCCTTCACCGCCTGCACAGGCATCAGGGAGAAGGACCCCCCGCTGAACTTGAAGATGTCGACATACGCGCCCATGGTCTCGAAGATGTCTTCCAGGTACCGTTTCCCGACGGGCGCGTAGTACGGTCCGCGCATCTCCGTGATCCCGGTGGTGCGCGGTTTCCGCCCTCTCTCATTTATAGGAAGAAACCCGAAGCTGCGATCGAATGAACGTTCCATTACCCCACCCTCCTTCCGATCCATCCCGGTCGGTCATGTTTCCCCGTTGTCATACAGGCTTCCCGCTTTTATTAAGATGATTTCCTGAAAAGGATGGTTCCACATTTCCATGCGACGATCCTCCACGGGTTTTCCCATTGAATTCCAATATGTTAGGAACGTTCAGGAACAGGAGAAGAAGTGGTTATCGAAGGGGTTCGATCAGGGCCGGCGTGTCCGTCTTCGGGTTGTTCACCGCGGTCCCGACGGGAAAGACGGTCATCTCCTCCGGGGGATAGGGATGAAAGAGGGGCGCAAGCGCCCCGGGGTCCTGCACGGCAGGCGAGAGCCAGAGGTCGTAATCCCGCGGAGAGAGGATCACGGGCATCCGGTCGTGGATCGGCCGGAGGAGATCGTTCGGACCGGTGGTGAGAATCGTGCACGATTCGACCGATGCGTGTTCCGACCCCTCCCACGATTCCCACAACCCCGCGAACGCAAAGATCGCCCCGTCTCCCAGACGGATGTAGTACGGCTGTTTCCTGCCGTTTACGCGCTTCCACTCGTAGAAGCCGTCCGCCGGGACCAGGCATCTCCTTCGCCGGATCGCCGAGCGGAAGGCGGGCTTGTCCGCCGCCGTCTCCGCACGGGCGTTGATCATCCGGTTGCCTGTGGCGGGATCTTTCGCCCAGGAGGGAACGAGCCCCCAGCGAAGCGGAACGAGCTCCCGCTCTCCCCCTCCCGGCGGAATCCGCACCGCGGCCACCATCTGGGACGGAGCGATGTTGTACCGCGGGGAGAGGGACGGCGTATCCGGCAGGCCGAACCTCTCGGCCACGGAATCGGCAGAATCGAAAAGCGTGAATCGCCCGCACATGACCCGGTTATCCCCTTACGCCTCGGTCGCCTCCGCCTACCTTGTCTTTTCCGTCGGATACCCGGCGGAGACCCATCCGTGCCAGCCCCCCTTCAGGGCATACACCTTCCCGAAGCCGAGACGTTTCAGCCTGAGCGCCACCCGGGCGCTCGTTGCCTCGTCGACTCAGGAGCAGTAGAGGACGATCTTCTTCTCCTTCGGGTATTTCGGGGCCCAGTTCGAAACGTTTTCGGGGTCTTCGTACACCGACCCCGTGATCCTTTTCGGAGCGTTTCCCCCGCCCAAACGGACGTCGAGGATCACGACCTCCGGGCTGCCCAGAAGCGTTTTCAGCTCCTCTTTCGTCATTCTGGGGACATCGTCCCCGCCCGCCGCGACCCCCGGCGCCTGCCAGGCAAACATCCCTGCCAGTACGGCGACGATCAGCGCACCCGGTATCCGTTTCATGAACCGACCTCCCGTATTCGTCCGATGATGATATTGGAGCGGAAAACCGGTCGCCGGGATTCCCCGCGGGATTCGTACGGTCTGCCGCGATCCTAAATCTTGCGAATGAGATATACCCCGTCCCGCACCGGGAGCATCACCTTCTCGACCCGGTCGTCGCTCATCACCCTGCGGTTGAAGGACACGATCGCCCGGGAATCGTCGTCTTCCGGGGAGAGAACCCGTCCGTACCAAAGCACGTTGTCGGCGGCGATCAGCCCCCCGCCCCGAAGGATCCGGACGCTCTCCTCATAGTAGAGGGGATAGCCCTCCTTGTCGGCGTCGATGAAGACAAAATCGACGCTCCCGTCAGGGACCCCGCGCAGCGTCCCGGCGGCGGGGCCCGGGACGAGGCGGATCTTTCGCCCGTGCGGGCTCCTGTCAATGTATTTCCGGGCGATGGAGGCGTACTCCGCCGAGACCTCGCACGTAACAAGCTCCCCGTCCGCAGGGAGGCCTTCCGCCATCATGAGGGCGGAGTACCCGGTAAAGGTCCCGATCTCCATCACTTTCCTCGCCCCCGAGAGCGTAACCAGCATACGGAGGAAGGCGCCTTCGACCCGGCCGGTCAGCATCCCGGGGTGGCCCGTCCGCTCCCGCGTCTCCCGCTCGAGTTCCTCGAGAAGGGGCGACACGGGACCGACATGCTTCTCGACATAGCGCCTCAGGTCTTCGGGAAGAAACATTTCCATGCGGATCTCCTTTCCCCTCCTCACCGGGGACGCTCCTCATATCGGGTTGTACGTCGAGGAGTGTCCCCGCAAACACGATACAATGAAACCAGCCCACATAGACTCCGGTGGAAACCTTTTTTCTCCCCGGGGACCGCTGTCAAGGAGGAAGAAGCGGTTCCATGACCGGATCGGAAAAGCCTATCGTCCTTGCCGACAGGAAGGAAACGGTGCGCAGGAGGATCCTCTCCCTCCTCTCCGGCCGCCCCCTCACCGCACGGCAGATCTCCGCGGAGGTCGGCATTCCCGAAAAGGAGGCGTACGCACACCTCCCCCACGTCAAACGAACCGTCGCCCGGCTCGGGGGCCGCCTGGTCGTCACTCCCGCGGAGTGCAGGCAATGCGGTTACGTGTTCCGGAAGAGGGAGAGGCCGAACAGGCCGGGACGGTGCCCCGTCTGCCGGGGCGAATCGATCTCGGAGCCGCTCTTCGCCGTCCTGGCCAGGTGATCCTCACCTTCCTCCGCTCCGGAAGGCGCAGCGGCCTTACCCCCTTTTCGGGAGCGATCTCCGCGTGAATCTTCCCCCCCCTTTATCGTGACGGCGATCTTTCCTCGAGCGGACAGGAGGGCCGGCGGGCAGAGCGAATACTGCAGGAAAGAGAAAAAGAAGGAAGGAATTCTGAAAACTCGTGAATTCTGGTATACGTATATTACATCCAATAGGCGAAACAGGGAAATCCGGACGCCGGGAGACGGAGATGATCCGGTTCGAAGGAGTCCACAAGTGGTATGGGAAGCTCCACGTGCTGAACGATGTCAACCTGCACGTCGAGAAGGGGGAGGTCGTGGTCGTCTGCGGCCCGTCCGGCTCCGGGAAGTCCACCCTCATCCGCACGATCAACCAGCTCGAGCCGATCGACAAGGGAAAGCTCATCGTGGACGGGATGGACCTTGCCGACCCGAAAGTGAACATCAACAAGCTCCGGGCGGAGGTCGGGTTCGTATTCCAGCAGTTCAACCTGTATCCCCACCTCACGGCGCTCAAGAACATCACGCTCGCCCCCATCAAGATCCGCGGGACCCCCAAAAAGGAGGCGGAGGAGCAGGCGGTCGCGCTGCTCGAGCGGGTCGGCCTGGCGGAGAAGAAAGACGCCCACCCGTCCCAGCTCTCGGGGGGCCAGCAGCAGCGGGTTGCGATCGCGCGGGCACTGGCGATGAAGCCGAAGATCATGCTCTTCGACGAGCCGACCTCGGCGCTCGACCCCGAGATGATCGGCGAGGTGCTCATGGTCATGACGGACCTGGCGGAATCCGGCATGACGATGATTGTGGTGACCCACGAGATGGGGTTCGCCCGCGAGGTGTCGCACCGGGTCTGCTTCATCGACTTCGGCATCATCCTCGAGAAGGCCGAGCCCACCGAGTTCTTCAAGAATCCGAAGCATGAACGGCTCAAGCAGTTCCTGAAGCAGGTGCTGTCGCCGATGCACTAAATCTTGACGAGGGGAGGAGTACGGCAATGAGAAAAGCGATAACCATCGTACTGTCGCTTCTGTTGGTAGGGACCTATTTCGTCGGTGCGTCACTGGCCGCCGACACGCTGGACGAAGTCAAGGCAAGAGGGGTCCTGGTGGCGGGGGTGAAGGATTCCCTTCCCCCGTTCGGCTACATCGACCAGAAAACCCGCACGATCGTCGGGTACGACATCGACTTCGTACATGCGATCGCGAAAAAGCTCGGGGTGAAAGTAGAGCTCAAGCCGGTGACCTCGGCAACCCGGATGCCCCAGCTCCAGGAGGGAAACATCGACATCATCGCCGCGACGATGACGAAGAACGCCGAGCGGGCCAAGGTGATCGACTTCAGCGACACCTACTTTTTCACCGGCCAGAAATTCCTGACAAAGACCGGCACGATCAAGAGCCTCAAGGACCTGGAGGGGAAGAAGATCGGCACGGCGAAGGGGTCCACCTCCGAGAAGAATGCGGCGGGAGCGGTCCCTACCGCGACGATCCTGTCGTTCGACGACTACCCGCAGGCCGTACTCGCACTTCAGCAGGGGAAGGTCGCGGCGGTGACCACCGACGAGTCGATCCTGGCCGGGCAGCTCGCCAAGCTCCCCAAGGGCAAGTACGAGATCCCGGACATCCGGATCTCCGACGAGCCGTACGGGCTCGGAATCCGGAAGGGAAGCCCGAAATTCCTGGCATTCGTGAACGAGACCCTCGTAGAGATGGAAAAGAGCGGGGAGGCGCAAAAGATCTTCGACCGGTGGTTCGGCCCGGACTCGGATACCCCGATGAAAAGGGGAGACTTCAAGATTACGGCAGGCAAATAGCGTTTTTTTAGGCTGACCCCGCATGCTGAAGTACAAGTTCGACTGGGCGGTCGTTCTCTCGGGGAAGTATTTCGACTGGCTGGTATCGGGCGTCAAGGTCACGATCCAGCTCTCGGTGGTGTCGATCGCCCTCGCTTTCCTCCTGGGACTGATCATCGCGGTCATGCGGATGAGCAAGGTGCGCCCCGTCCGGTGGTTCGCCCTCGGATATCTCGAGTTTTTCCGTAACACTCCGCTGCTGGTCCAGATCTTTTTCTGGTACTTCGGGTCGTACAAGATCCTCCCGACGGCGGTCAACGACTGGCTGGTCACCCAGAACTTCGAGTTCGCCTCCGCCGTCATCGCGCTGACGATCTACACCTCGGCGTTCATCGCCGAGGACATCCGCTCGGGCGTTCTCTCCATCCCGAAGGAGCAGATGGAGGCCGCCCGCAGCTCCGGCTTCTCGTTCATCCGCTCGATGCGATACATCATCCTGCCGCAGGCGGTCCGGATCACCATCCCGCCGCTGATCAACCAGTTCCTGAACCTGGTGAAAAACTCCTCCCTCGCCATGACGATCGGGGTAGCGGAGCTCACCTACCAGGCAAGGCAGGTGGAAAGCTACACCTTCAAGGGATTCGAGGCGTTCTCGGCGGCCACCGTCGTGTATATTGCCATGTCGATCATCATCACGGTCGCCGTCACCTGGTACAGCAAGACGATCCTTTCCCCGCTGAGGGCGAGATAACATGGTGCTCGGACTCGATTTCCACGTCATCTGGGACAACCTGACGTACTTCTTCATCGGGCGGTACCCGCATGGCCCGCTGGGGGGGGTGGCGCTCACCTTCTACCTCGCGGTCGTCTCCTGCATCCTCTCCTTCTTCGGGGGCTTGATCCTCGGACTCCTCGCCATTTCCCGCAACCGGGTGATCCGGTACGCCTCGGAGGCGGTGATCCAGTTTGTGCGGGGGATGCCGCTGATCATGGTCATCTTCTGGATGTACTTTGTCTACCCGAATCTGATGGGGCGGCCGATGCCGGAGAGCCAGACCGTGATCCTGGCGCTCACCATCTTTACATCCGCCTACATGTCGCAGATCGTCAAGGCGGGGATCGAGGGGATTCCGAAGGGACAGACCGAGGCGGCCATCTCCACGGGCCTCAGCCACCGGCACACCATGCGTTACATCATCCTGCCGCAGGCCCTGCGCAACATGATCCCGTCGTTCGTCAACCAGTTCGTATCGCTCATCAAGGACACTTCGCTCGCCTTCATCGTCGGCGTCTCCGAGCTTACCCAGGTGGCGACGCAGATCAACAACCGAACCCTGATCTATCCCACCGAGATCTTCCTCTTCATCGCCTTAATCTACTTCATCCTCTGCTACGCGTTTACCACCCTCTCCCGATATCTCGAGAAACGCCTGGCCTGGGCAAAGGCGATCTGACGGCCCTTTCCGGATCCCGTGAAACCCCCTTTGGCAGTTACGAAACGCGGGCCTCATCACCCGGCGTTCCCGACCCGCTATTCGGACTTCGGAGTTCGGTAAAACGACTTGCCAATCAAACCGGGGTATCAGGGGAAGAACCGTTTAGTGGATGACGCCCTGCAGGACGGCGGTCAGGGAGAGGACGCCGACCAGCATCCAGAGCAGGACCCCCTGGAGCATGGGGCGGAAACCCACTTTCTTCAGGACATCGGGACCCAGTCCCGCCCCGATAAGAAACAGCGTGACCACGAGGCTCTGGCGGGCCACGGCGGCGATGGCGTTCCATTCCGCCTGCAGACCGGGGACCAGGGAACGGATTGCCGCGGCGGCGATGAACCCCAGGATGAAGAGCGGGAAGACCGCCTTCCCCTCCGACTTCCGGAACCATCCGTAGGCCAGCACGCACGGAGCGATCCACACGGCGCGGGAAAGCTTCACCGTGGTCCCGGTGGCAAGGGCGCCCAGGCCGTACGCGGAAGCGGCGCCGACTACGCTGCTGGTGTCGTGGATGGCGATCCCCGCCCAGATCCCGAACGCATTCTGGCTCAGCCGGAAGAGATGGCCGATGACGGGAAACAGGAACAGCGCGATGGAATTGAGCGTGAAGATCGTGGCCATGGAAACGGCGACATCCTCGTTCTCCGCCTGGACGACGGGAGCCATTGCCGCGATGGCGCTGCCGCCGCAGATCGCGGTCCCGAAAGAAACCAGCGCGGAGGTCGATCTCCGCATCTTGAGAGCACGGCCCAGGAGCGTGCCGGCAGCCAGGGTGCAGGTGATTCCCACGAAGGTGTAGACGATGGAGTGTTTCCCGACGCGCCAGACCTCCGCGAGCTGCATGCCGAAACCCAGCCCCACGACAGAGATCTTGAGCAGCTGTTTGCTAACGCGCGACGTCTTTTCGGGCCAGGGGTTCCCTACGAGAAGACTCAACGCCAGCCCCATGGCCAATCCCAGACCGGTGCTGACGAACGGGAGCGCGCACGCCGCCAGCAGGAGAACAAACAGCGCTTTCCGAAGGTTCATCTCCCTGACCTGCAGGCGTATCCCCTGGCGTCCGCAGCACGCCCGGAGGACACGCCGGATGCGTGGAATTTCCGAAGCCGAGGGCGCATTATATCCCGAAACGCGCGGCGGATGCATCCGCCGCCGCGGAACCGTTTCGCGGCGTTGCGGCCGTCCCCGGCCCGTTGCCCGGGCATCGGTCCGCCGAGTTCGTGCGCCGCCTGATACTATGTCCTGTAGGATATTGGGAGAACCGATTATGGGGAAAACAGAAGCCTTGCAAAGATATCTACATGAGCACATCCCGATCTCGAAAGCGATGGGAGTAGAGGTTATCGAGGCGACAGTGAACGGTGTTACATTGTGTGCTCCTCTTTACCCGAACATCAACCATCGAGAAACCGTTTTTGGCGGCAGTTCGACGGCGGTGGCCATTCTTTCCGCCTGGTCGTTACTTTATCTCCGACTGAAATTTGAAAAAATAAACAGTCGCATCGTGATTCAAAGAAGCACGATGGCCTACGAATGCCCGATTACCGACACGTTTACCGCTTCTTCTGTCGTTCGCGACCCGGCGGCCTGGTCCCGATTTATCACCATGCTCAGGCGAAAGAATCGCGCCAGAGTGGGAGTACACTCTATTCTGCACTGTAATGGCAGAAAAGTAGGGGAACTCGAGGGGGACTTCGTCGCATTGGATTCACCGACAGCCTGACAACAGGGTGAAGCGGACGCCTCGCGCGGGACGGTAAGGGGGAACGGATAGACATTGCGGATATATCGGATCATCGACCGGATTCCCCCAACGACGGAACTTTCCCAAATTTCCCGAAAATCGTAATATGTCTTCTGGACGAGGGCAAAATCGCACATACGAGCGTCGGGTCCGGACCCGATCGAAATACAACACTTGGCCATACAGGGAGAAACCTTCATGTGTAAACACCGACTGTTTTCCGCCAAGGAGTGGCAGGCGCTCCAGTTCGCCGTTATCGATGTGTTCATGATGGTTTCCGAAATCGAAGGTTCAAGGGGAATGGATGAGGCGGAGCAGAATGCGTTCATCGATCTTCTGGAGAACCCGGCATCGATCGAAAACACGCTCCTGCGCGAGCTGCTTGCGTCGATAGCCCCGACGTGGCAGCACATCCTCGATGCGTATTATTCGCAATACCAGTTAAACGAGGCCTATTTCGCGGGATCCTTTGCCCGCGCCAGGGCGCTTGTCGACGGCAGGCTGGACAAGGACGAGGCCCGGGCTTTCAAGGTGGCCCTCACTACGCATTTTGGCGGGATCATCGCAAACGCTTCCGGGAATGCGGAACCCGGGATGGGCCGATTGAGCGATGACGAAGTCCAGGCGATAGCCGCCATCGCGATTTGGCTCGGTGCGGATCCATCGCGCTGAGAACATTGGCGGGGAAAGATGAAAATATTCCTCAGCTGGTCCGACGAGACAAGTCATGCCATTGCGTTGATTCTCGGGGATTGGATTCCCTTCGTGATTCAAGCCGTGGAGACATACGTATCACCGGAAGATATCCGAAAGGGAACGAGATGGATATATGACGTCTCGAAAGAGCTGAACCAGTCATCTCTCGGGATACTGTGTGTCGTCCCAGGCAACACGGGGGCACCATGGTTGAACTTCGAGGCGGGCGTTCTGTCAAAATCCCCGGGTGTGTCGAAAGTGATCCCGTTGCTCATAGATGTAGAAAAGTCGGAACTGGACAATGGACCGCTTGCCCAGTTCCCGTCTGCTATTTTCGAAAAAAATGATATGTATCGGATCCTGGAAACGATCAACGAAAAAACAGAGCAAGGGAGATTAAGCGAGGATAGATTGCGGGACACCTTTGATATATGGTGGCCAAAACTCGAACTGGATATTGGATCGATCAGGGAAAAAGAGAAACAGGAGGCAGATGATCCGGAAAAGCTGCCCGATACCAAGAAACCGGAGAAAACACCCAAACAGACCGTCGAAGCGGCAAGAAAAAACGAGGCAATAAAAACAGAAGCTGCCGGTAAACCCGTAAAAAAGGCGGCCGCCAGGCTTGCACCGGAAGAAATAGAGATCGAAATGCTAAACATGTTGTACGACCCTCCTGGATATACACCCAGAACAGCAGATGACGTCGGCTACAAGGTGGATATCTCCGCTCAAAAAGCGAGAGAACACCTGGACAGACTGGAGAGAAACAATTACGTCCGTGAACATTTGTACGTCGGAAGGCCGAAGGAATATTCCCTTGCTCCGAAAGGAAGGGAATATTTAACCAGGCATGACCTGTTGAAGAAACGGCGGGACAGATAGGCAACCCATATGTCTTACCTCCCCAACAGGTAACGCATAGCCCCTTCCGCTTCCGGGAGACGGAACCTGTACCCCGAGGCGAGAAGCTTCGCGGGCTCGACGCGGGCGCTGGCCAGCAACAGCTCGTCCGCCATCTCCCCGAAAAGAAGCCGGGCGGCGAACGCGGGCAGGAAGGCGACGGTAGGCCGCCCGAGTACGTGTCCCAGGGTTTTCGTAAACTCCCGGTTCGTCACCGGGTGGGGCGACACCGCGTTCACGGGACCCAGCAGCGAATCCGTGGCGATCGCGTGGCGGATCGCACCGACGAGGTCGGGCAGGGCGATCCAGCTCATGTACTGCCGCCCGCTTCCGATCCGGCCCCCCGCGCCCGCCCGGAACGTCGGAAGCATCTTCGCCAGCGCCCCGCCCTCCGCGCGAGACACCATTCCGATGCGCAAATTGACCACCCGCATCCCTTTCCGGGCGGCCTCCCCGGTTGCCTCCTCCCAGTCCCGGCACACCTCGGCAAGAAACCCTTCCCCCGGCCCGCTTTCCTCCCGAAGCACCTCCTCTCCCCGGTCCCCGTAATACCCGGTCGCCGACGCGCACACCAACGTGTCAGGAGGACGTTCAAGGCGCAGGAGGGACTCGCAGAGAAAGCGGGTACCCACGATCCGGCTGTCCCGGATCCTTTTCTTCCTCTCCGGGCTCCACGGGGCCCCCGCTATGTTCTCCCCGGCCAGATGGACGACGGCATCCTGCCCCTCGAGCCCTGCGATATCCACGGTTCCGGTCCCGGGGTCCCAATGAACCGCCCTCCCTTCTTCTCTTTCGGGAAGGACCGCTGCAGCCGGGTGACGATGTCCCCTCCGGCGGAAAGCTCCCCGACGAGGGCCGATCCGGCCAGACCGCTCGATCCGCTGACAATCACCTTCATCCCATCTCCCCATGCATGTCGGCGGGACCGGGGATGTCCCGTTCATTTCCGACGACCGGAGATTTTCCCCTTTTTTAACGATTTCCAGGCCTTGATCGCCCGCTCGCGTGCCACCGCATGATCGACCATGGGTTGCGGGTATGTCTTCCCCAGCATAACGCCCGCGTCGGATAACACCTCATCCGGGGCCTGCCACGGACAATGGATCCATTTCGCCGGAAGGTCGGCAAGTTCCGGCACCCATCGGTTCACGTAATCCCCCTTCGGATCATACTTTTTCCCCTGTCCCACGGGGTTTACGACCCGAAAGAACGGGGACGCGTCCACGCCGCACCCGGCAACCCACTGCCACCCCAGGGTATTGTTCGCCAGGTCCGCGTCAAGGAGCGTGTCCAGGAACCATCTCGCCCCCTCCTGCCAGGGGAGGAGAAGGTCCTTCACGAGAAACGACGCCACGATCATACGCACGCGGTTGTGCATCCATCCCGTTCCCCGAAGTTCGCGCATCCCGGCGTCCACGAGCGGGTACCCCGTCTCCCCTCGCTGCCACGCCGCAAGCGCTCTTTCATCGTACCTCCAGGGAAACGCGGCAAACTCCTCGCGCAGGGGCCGCTCGGGAGTCTCGGGGAAATGGTGGAGCAGGTGGTGCGCGAACTCCCGCCACCCGAGCTGGCGCAGGAACGCCTCCGCTCCGCGCGCTACTCCCCGCGACGGACCGGAAACGGTTCTGGCGCCTACGGCGTGCCAGACCTGCCGCGGGGAGATTTCTCCGAAGTGGAGATGGGGGGAGAGGCGGGACGTACCCGGAAGATCCGGCCTGTCACGTTTCTCCGGGTATTCCAGAAGGGCCTCGTCCAGGAATCGCGTAAGCATTGCCACGGCCCCTTTTTCCCCGGGACTCCCCGTCATGCGGATTCCCCCGTCCCCGGCACGGCCGGTTTCCCGTCCCACATCGCGAGGGGCAAGGGAATCCGGCCAGGAATACGGTCCGGTCACGGTCTTCGGAGCACGAAACGGCGAAGAAGGCTCGGAAAGGGACCGACATTTATTCCAGAAGGGAGTGAACACGCGGTACGGATCCCCTCCGGAGGTACAAACATCGCCGGGCTCGAAGAGGAGGGAGCCGTTGAAGATATCCGTCTTCCACCCGTCGTCCTCAAGGCCCTGCGCCACTTCCGCGTCGCGCTTCCCGTAACCGGGCTCGAAGATCCGGTTCCAGTAAAACCGGGAAGCGCCGGTTTGTCCGGCAAGCTCCCGGAGCACTTGCAGAGACGGTCCTCGGCGGATGACAAGCCGGGATCCCGACGTCCGCAGGGTATGATCCAGTTCGGCGAGCGAACGATGGAGCCACCGTTGCGCCCCCCTGCCGGCCGGATATCCTCCCTCCTCCTCCGAGTCGATGATGTAGACCGGAACCACCGGGGCTCCCCCGGCAACGGCTGCCGAGAACGCGGGATTATCGGAGATCCTCAAGTCCCTTCGGAACCAGACGATTGCGGAAGCCCGTTGTCCCGAGGCGGTCGGCGCCATCCCGTTCACCCGCTCCCGGTTTCGGGCATCGTCCCGAACATCTCTTCGAGGAAGTTTTTACGGAACGAGAAAATGCCTTCGAGTTGCCGCCGGACGTGGTTTCCTCCCAGAAGTCTGCCGATACCCCCGAACGGAAGGCCGTAATGCACGAGATCCTCCATATCGATCCCCCCGTCGACCTCGCGAAAGTGGTGCTGGTGATGCCAGAAACGGTAAGGACCGAATCGCTGCTCGTCCACGAACAGGTGCGGCTCCCGGACATGGGTAATCTCGGTCACCCAGCGGACCGGGATCCCAAGCAGCGGCCGGATCGAGTATGTGACGATCATCCCCGGAACCATCCGGGACGGTGCCTCGGAGGTAATTTCGATCCCCAGGGAAGGAGGCGTCAAACGCTTGAGGTTCCGCGGGTCGGAAAAAAAATCCCAGGCAACGGAAAGATTGATCGGGAGCCGCAAGACGGAATGAAGTCGGTCGAGCCTCAACCCAGCCTCCTTCCCGGAGCGTCTCCAACGGGGGGGAACCCGCTCGTGCGGGCGCCCGCAAACCGAAAAGATCGATGTTCCCGGTCGCTATCTCGCCATGGTCGGGAAACACAAGGGGGAACTCGTCGTTCAGGGAGCATCGTCCTTCGCCTACTTAAGACTCTGATTTCAGCTCGATGATTCAAACGAGATCCCCCGCAAACAGACGATCAGGTCCCCCGATCCTGGAGAAACGGCTGGGAAGGAATCTCATATAATCATAGGATATTCCACTATGGAACGAGGCAAGACAAAGACCGGGATTTTTTCCCACGTCCTGATGTCCCTCCTGCGCTGGTTCGATTCGTATGCCGGGGTGGCTGGCCCATCCCGAAGGTGCCGGGCATGCGCTGCCGCCCTCGCGGCGTGCCTCGTCTCCCTCGCGGGATGCGTCCCGGGCCGGCCGCTTGTTACCCGCCACGATCTGTCGGTGCGACTCGATCCGGCACACCACTCCCTGTCCGCGGTCGATACCGTGGGTGCGCGCACCGGCGGACAATCCTCGATTGCGTTCGCACTATACGAAAACGCCACGGTGAAAAAGGTTTGCGCGCAGGGGAGGGATCTGTCCTTTACGTGGGGGGGAGGAACCCTGCAGGTCGCCCTTCCTCCGGACATCTCCCCGGGAGGTACGATTTCCCTGACCATCGAGTACCAGGCCTCGTTTCGGGATCACGTCCCCGAAAATCCCGTGAACACCGACGACCCAAGCTACGGGGTCCGGGCAGCGATCGGGGAGAACGGGACATTCCTTGGCGACTTTTCCCGGTGGTACCCCGGGATCCCCGGGAGCAGGCCTACGTTCCGGGTACGGATCGAGGGGCCGGCGGGATATGAGGCCGTGACGGCGGGAAGGCTCGTCCGGCGGGAGACGTCGGGTGACGTCGCGCGGTCGGAATGGGAGACCCGTATGCCGCTTGAGGGCCTGTCCCTCTCGGCGGGGCCTTACCGGGTCAGGGAGGGGAGCGCCGGGGAAACGAAGATCTTTACCTACTTCTACCCGGAAACCGACTCCCTTTCGGGGAACTATCTCGAGGCGGTCTCCCGATATATCACCCTGTACCAAAAGCTTTTCGGTCCCTACCCGTTCGACAAGTTCGCGGTAGTGGAGAACTTTTTCCCCACGGGATACGGTTTCCCCTCCTACACTCTGCTCGGAAGCACGGTCGTCCGGCTCCCCTTCATCATCGACACCAGCCTGGGGCACGAAGTGGCCCATTCCTGGTGGGGGAACGGGGTCCTCGTCGACTACCGCCGGGGAAACTGGGCCGAGGGGCTCACCACCTATGTCGCCGACTACCTGTACAAGGAAAGGGCCTCCCCGGAGGAAGGAAAGGAGTACCGTCTTAAAATTCTCCGGGAGTACAGCACCCTTGTTTCCTCCGGGAACGACTTTCCCCTTGCCTCGTTCACGGGACGCGACAGCCCGGCGTCGAGGGCGATCGGGTACGGGA
Source organism: uncultured delta proteobacterium (assembly GCA_963811025.1). GTDB lineage: Bacteria > Desulfobacterota > Deferrimicrobia > Deferrimicrobiales > Deferrimicrobiaceae > CSP1-8. The sequence continues at coordinate 398,606 of CAWEPX010000027.1, read as the reverse complement.
AGGGGGCGATGGTCTTCCACATGGCAAGACGCATGGCCGGGGAAGAGGCGTTCTGGGGAGGGTTGCGGGAGGTGGTGCGGGAGAAAATGTTTCGGGAGGCGACCTGGGGCGACTTTGCCGACGCGTTCGGGAGAAAGTCGGGGATCGATTTCGCCCCTTTTTTCCGGCAGTGGGTGGAACGTCGGGGCGCCCCGGTCGTGGCCCTGAAAGAGGTCAAGGCGGTCCCTACGGGAGAAGGCTGGCACATTTCGGGGCGGGTCGTGCAGGAACCGCCGTATTTCGATCTCCGCATACCCTTGCGGCTGGTGACGGATAAGGGAAAAACCGAGACCGTTCTCTCTGTTTCCTCCGGAGACACCCCGTTCTCCCTTTCTGCCGACGCACCCCCCCGGGCACTCGTCATCGATCCCGACGTGGACCTGTTCCGGCGTCTTTTCCCCTCCGAAATCCCCCCCACAGTCAATGCCGTCCGCGGGTCGACGGACCTTCTGGCCGTCGCCGCCCGGGATCTCCCCGATGATTTTCGGGAATCCGCGAAACTCCTCCTTGCCGGCATGGGGAAAGAAAATACAACGATCCTTCGGGAAGAGGACATACCCGCGTCGCAACTCGCGGGGCACGATATCCTCTTCATCGGACTGCCGACAGGGAACGGGTACCTCCCTCCCCTGCCGGAAGAGCTCTCCCTCTCCCCGGAGGCATTTTCGATCGGGGGGAAAACCTTCGATTCCCGCGGGGACTCTCTTTTCGTCGTGCTGCCCCATCCGGCGGGCGGGGAGCATGTCGCGGCGGTTTTCCTGTCCCATTCGCCCGAAGCCGCCGCGCAGGCTTCCCGCAAAATTCCCCATTACGGAAACTACAGCTACCTCGCCTTTTCGGAGGGAATGAACCGGGCAAAAGGGACGTGGGCTGCCGCCTCCTCTCCCACCGCGTACCGATTTCCCCGAGGGAAAATCTTTCGCGAGGCCCCGCCGGAATAACAACAGGAAGCGGTTCTGCCGTCGAGACGGCCAGGAAGACCGAAGGCCGGTTTCCTCCCTTTCACCGACGGGATATTCCCCCCACGGCGGCGTGACGGAAGCAGGTAACCAGGTGATCGTTCACCATCCCGACCGCCTGCATGAGCGCGTAGCAGATCGTGGGCCCGACGAAGCGAAAGCCCCTCCGGGAAAGATCCCGGCTCATCGCATCGGATTCCCGGGACCTGGCCGGCAACTCGGACATTGTCCTGAACCGGTTTGCGATCGGCCTGTTCCCGACAAACCGCCAGAGATAGGCACCGAAGGAGCCGAATTCGTCGCGCACCGCAATGACGAGGCGGGCGTTTCCCACCGCGGATGCGACCTTGGCGCGGTTCCGGATAATCCCGGGATCGGTAAGAAGGCGGGCCACTTCTTTATCGCCGTACCGCGCTACTCGTTCCGGGTCAAAACCCTGAAAGGCCCTGCGGTAACCTTCTCGCTTCCTGAGAACCGTGCGCCAGGAAAGTCCCGCCTGCGCACCTTCCAGAACGAGAAATTCGAACAATTTCCGGTCGTCGCGGACCGGCACGCCCCATTCCTCATCGTGGTACGAAATCATTAACGGGTCATCACCGGCCCAGCCACAGCGCATCATTTTTGACCCCCAGGAGTGGAAATTTTCGTCGGGACCGATTATAATTTTTTGTTCCCCGGCCAACGCCGGTCCCGGCCCAAACCGTGGCATAATAGTGGGCCTGATTCTCGATAACAAGGCGGCAACCCATGGTGAATCATACAGGCTTCCCTCGCATAAATGCAGCCGGAGTCGCGGCACCGACAGGCTTGTACGACCCGGCATACGAGCACGACAGCTGCGGCGTGGGGTTCATCGCCCGGATCACCGCGGAGCCGGACCATTCCATCGTGGAACACGCCGTTCAGATCCTCGTGAACCTGGAGCACCGCGGGGCGATCGGGGGCGACAAGTCGACGGGGGACGGGGCAGGCCTTCTGCTGCAGATTCCGGACGCCTTTTTCCGCCACGGATGCCGGGACCTGGATTTTTCTCTCCCCTCCCCGGGACAGTACGCCGCGGGACTGGTATTTCTCCCGACGGAGGCGGGGCTGGCCGACCGCTGCGTGAAAACGATCGAACGCGTTGCTCGGGAGGAAGGGTGCCCGGTACTCGGTTGGAGAGACGTTCCCTTGAACCCCGACACCCTCGGGGACCTCGCCCGGATGTCGCAGCCCGCGATCCGCCAGGTCTTCCTTTCGAATTCGTCCCTCGACACCCCGTCCTTCGAGCGAAAGCTCTATGTCATCCGGCGCCTGGCGGAGAAGGAGGTGCGGAGCTGGACCGACTGCGATCCCGGCAAGTTCTACGTCTCGAGCCTTTCGTCGCGCACCATCGTCTACAAGGGACTGCTCACCGGCTCCCAGCTCACCACGTATTTCCCGGACCTGCGCGACCCGCTTTTCGCGAGCGCCTTCGGGGTGGTTCATCAAAGGTACAGCACAAATACCCTTCCCACGTGGCACCTCGCGCACCCGTTCCGGTTCCTGGCGCATAACGGGGAGATCAACACCTTGCGGGGGAACATCAACCGGATGCGCGCCCGGGAAGCGGTTCTCAAGTCGGAACTGTTCGGCGCCGACATCGAGAAAATCAAGCCCGTGATCATCGAGGAGGGAAGCGACTCCGCGATCTTCGACAACGCCCTGGAACTCCTGTTGATGGCCGGGCGATCGCTCCCCCACGCCATGATGATGATGGTCCCCGAGGCATTCGGCCCGAAGTTCCTGATGAGCGAAGACAAACGGGCATTCTACGAATACCACTCCTCGATCATGGAGCCCTGGGATGGCCCCGCGGCTCTCGTGTTCTGCGACGGCCGCTACATCGGGGCCACCCTGGACCGCAACGGCCTGCGGCCCGCCCGGTACACCGTCACCCGCGACAACATGATCGTGATGGCCTCGGAAACCGGCGTGATGGACTTCCCGGCCGACCGGATCGTCCAGAAAGGACGCCTGCAGCCGGGAAAGATGTTACTCGTGGACCTGGAGCAGAAGCGGATCGTCCCCGACAACGAGAGCAAGTCCCGCGTGTCGCGGCAACGGCCGTACCGCACCTGGGTGAAAGACAACCGTATCGAGATGCGGGGGCTGTTCCATCCGCCCGAAATCTCCCGGAAGGACCCGGAGATCCTGGTACGGAGCCAGATCGCCTTCGGATACACCGAGGAAGACCTGAAAATGGTGATCGCTCCGATGGCCTCCCAGGGACAGGAGCCGGTCGGTTCCATGGGGGACGATTCCGCCCTGGCGGTGCTGTCCAACCGCCCGCAGCTGCTCTTCTCCTATTTCAAGCAGCTGTTCGCGCAGGTCACCAACCCGCCGATCGACCCGCTCCGGGAGGAGCTGGTGATGTCGCTTCGGAGTTTCGTCGGGCGGGAGAAGAACCTGCTGGACGAGACACCGGAACATTGCCGGATGCTCAAGCTTCCCCACCCGATCCTCACGCCGCAGGACATGGCGCGGCTGCACAGCGCCTCCCACCCCGACGTGGTCGCGCGGGAGATCGACATCCTCTTCCCGGCGAACGGCGACGGGAACGCACTCGAATCGGCGCTTTCCTCCGTTTTTGCGCTCGCCGAGAAACATATCCGGGAAGGGGCAACGCTTCTCATCCTCACCGACAAGAGGATGGACAGGGACCGGGCCCCGATTCCGTCCCTGCTCGCCACCTCGGGGCTCCACCATCACCTGATCCGCGAAGGGCTGGGCACCCATGCGGGGATCATCGTCGAAACCGGCGAGGCCCGGGAAGTGATGCACTTCGCACTCCTCATCGGGTACGGCGCCAATGCGGTCTGTCCCTATATCGCTTTCTCCACGGTGCGCAACCTGGCGGAGACCGGACTGCTGGAGAAATCTCTTCCCGCAGGCGAGGCTCTGGACGCCTATATCACGGCCGTCAAGAAGGGACTTCTCAAGACGTTGAGCAAGATGGGGATATCGACCATCAAGAGCTACCTCGGCGCCCAGATCTTCGAGGCCGTCGGCCTCGGGCATGCGCTGGTGGAGAAGTACTTCACAGGCACGGCCTCCCGGATCGGCGGAATAGGAATTCCGGAGATCGCCGCCGAGACGCTGGCAAGGCACCGGAGCGCCCACGAAGGGAACGGGCAGGCGGACCGGCTGCTCGACGCAGGCGGGTTTTACCAGGTCAGGGTCGGCGGGGAGAAGCACCTGTGGAGCCCGGAGGCGATCTACAAGCTGCAGCTCGCCACACGCGCCGGCGACTACAAGGTCTTCAGGGAATACACGCGCCTGATCGACGACCAGGCGAAGGCACACGCGACGCTGCGAAGTCTCTTCCGGTTCCGAAAGGGGGAGCCGGTACCGCTCGACGAGGTCGAACCGGTGGAGCGCATCACACCACGCTTCGTCACCGCGGCGATGTCCTACGGGTCGATCAGCACGGAAGTCCACGAGACGATCGCGCTGGCGATGAACCGCCTCGGCGGCCGGAGCAACTGCGGGGAAGGGGGCGAGGACCCCGCCCGCTACCTCCTCCTCCCCAACGGCGACAGCCTTCGCTCCCGTATCAAGCAGGTGGCCTCCGGACGGTTCGGGGTCACCACGGAGTACCTGAATCACGCCGACGAACTCCAGATCAAGATGGCGCAGGGGGCCAAGCCGGGGGAAGGAGGCCAGCTGCCCGGCCACAAGGTGAGCGCGGAGATCGCAAGGGTACGCCATACCACGCCGGGGGTCACCCTGATCTCTCCCCCGCCGCATCACGACATCTACTCGATCGAGGATCTCGCGCAGCTGATCTACGACCTCAAATGCGCAAACCCGAAGGCCAACGTCTCCGTCAAGCTCGTCTCCGAAGTCGGGGTGGGCACGGTGGCGGCGGGGGTCGCCAAGGCGAAGTCGGACCTGGTGCTGATCTCGGGGCACGACGGAGGAACGGGCGCATCTCCGCTCTCCTCCATCAAGCACGCCGGGCTCCCGTGGGAGCTCGGGGTCGCCGAGACGCAGCAGGCCCTGATCTTCAACCGCCTGCGCGACCGGATCCGCGTGCAGACCGACGGACAGCTCAAAACCGGCCGCGACCTGGCGGTCGCATCCCTGCTGGGAGCGGAGGAGTTCGGGTTCGGCACCACGGTGCTCGTCACGCTCGGTTGCGTGCTGATGCGGAAGTGCCATCTCAACACCTGCCCGGTGGGCGTCGCCACGCAGGACCCGGTGCTCCGTTCCCGTTTCACCGGCAGGGCCGTGTACGTTGAGCACTTCTTCCGGTTCCTCGCGCAGGAACTGCGGGAGTACATGGCGGAGCTCGGGTTCCGTACGGTGGACGAGATGGTCGGGCGGGTGGACATGCTCGAGGTTCAGCCCGCCATCGACCACTGGAAGGCCCGGGGTCTGGACTTCAGCCGCGTTTTCGCCCCCGCCGACACCGGTAGCGATGTCCCGCGCCGGCGCGTCCGAAGCCAGGAGCACGAACTCGAGAAATCGCTGGACAACGAGCTGATCACAAGAGCGGAACCGGCCCTTACGAAGGGGCAGGCCGTCGACATCGAGATGCCGATCCGCAACGTCCACCGGACGGTGGGAACCATGCTGAGCGGCGAGATCGCCCGCCGGTTCGGCTCCGGGGGCCTGCCCGACGACACGATCCGGATCTCCTTTGCCGGCTCCGCAGGGCAGAGCCTGGGCGCCTTCCTCGCTCCCGGGATCACGATCCGGGTCGCCGGCGACGCCAACGACTATCTCGCCAAGGGCATGTCGGGAGGCCGGATCATCATCACGCCGCCGCCGGACGCGGGCTTTCCGCCCGAAAAGAACGTGATCGCGGGCAACGTGGTGCTGTACGGAGCCACCGCGGGGGAGCTCTACCTCTACGGAACCGCTGGCGAACGGTTCGCGGTGCGGAACAGCGGGGCGAAGGCGGTGGTGGAGGGGGTCGGGGACCACGGCTGCGAATACATGACGGGAGGCGTCGTGGTCGTTCTCGGCCACACCGGGAACAACTTCGCCGCGGGGATGAGCGGCGGGGTCGCCTACATCTACGACGAGACGGAGCTGTTCGACACGCGCTGCAACCTCGACATGGTGGACGTGGAGACCGTCTGGGGAAAGGAGGACGAGAAGGTGCTCCGCGACATGCTCGAGAACCATTTCCGGTTCACCGGGAGCCAGCGCGCGAAAATGATCCTGGAGAACTGGGAGTCGCGCCTTCCCCTCTTCGTGAAGGTCATGCCGGTGGAATACCGCAAGGTGCTCGAACGGATGCACCTCGAGGATTACCGGGACGACGAGACCGTCTCGGCGTCGGAGGAGGTGTACCGTGGTTAGGCCCACCGGGTTCATGGAATACCCGCAGGAGAAACCACCATACCGGCAAGTGGAGGAGCGGGTCCGCGACTATAGGGAGGTGGAAACGTTCCTCCCGCAGGACCGCCTGGAGATCCAGGCGGCCCGGTGCATGGACTGCGGTATCCCCTACTGCCACGCCTTCGGCTGCCCGGTAAAGAACCGGATCCCCGAATGGAACGACATGGTGCACCGGAAACAGTGGCGCAAGGCGCTGTCCCTCTTGCACTCCACGTGCAACCTCCCCGAGATCACCGGGCGGGTCTGCCCGGCGCCGTGCGAACCCGCCTGCACCCTGTCGATCAACCTGCCCCCCGTCACCATACGGCACATCGAGCTGCAGATCGTCGAGATGGGATGGACGAAAGGATGGATCCGGCCGGAACCGGCGGTGCGGAAAACCGGCCGGCGGGTCGCGGTCGTCGGGTCCGGTCCCGCGGGTCTTGCCGCGGCACAGCAGCTCGCGCGGAAGGGGCACGAGGTCGTCGTTTTCGAGAAGGCGGGCCGGATCGGCGGGCTCCTCCGGTACGGCATCCCGGACTTCAAGCTGGAAAAGTGGGTGATCGACCGGCGTCTCGACCAGATGCGGGCGGAGGGAGTGGTCTTCGAGACGGGCGTGAACGTGGGTACGGACGTCACCGTCCGGTATCTGCGGAGCGCCTTCGACGCGATCGTGATCACCGCCGGGGCCACGGTTCCCCGGGACCTTCCCGTCCCGGGGCGGGAACGGGCCGGGGTCCACTTCGCGATGGACTTCCTGACGCAGCAGAACATGGCCAACGGCGGAGAGGCCATACCGGAGGACGGGAGGATCTCGGCCGCGGGCAAGCGGGTGGTGGTGATCGGGGGCGGGGACACCGGCTCGGACTGTGTCGGCACGAGCCGCCGTCAGGGAGCCCGCGAGATCCACCAGCTGGAAATCCTGCCCAAACCCCCCGAGGACCGGCAACTCTACAACCCCTGGCCGACCTGGCCGATCATCATGCGCGCCTCCTCTTCCCATGAGGAAGGGTGCAAGCGTCAGTGGAGCGTGTCGACGAAGGAGTTTCTCGGGAAGCGGGGCGACGTGGAGAAGCTTGCGTGCGTCAGGATCGAGTGGTCGGAGCCGGACGAAAACGGGCGGAGCACCTTCCGGGAAGTCCCGGGTTCGGAGTTTACGCTGGGTGCCGACCTCGTCCTCCTCGCCATGGGGTTCGTCCACGTGGAGCACGGGCCTCTGGTTCGCGATCTGGACCTCGCGCTGGATGCCCGGGGAAATCTTTCCGTGGACACCGAACAGATGACGTCCTCCCCCGGCGTGTTCACGGCGGGGGACAGCATGGTAGGCGCATCGCTCGTCGTCCGCGCCATCGACCAGGGACGAACGGCCGCGGAAAGCGTGCACCGGTACCTGGCGAAGAAATAGCGCCCGTATCCCCCGGCAATATCCGGGGGACACCGGGGGTCAGCCGTCGAGAACCTCCCGTACTTTCCGCGCGAGCGCCTCGGGACGAAAGGGTTTCTGGATGAAGAGCGCTTCGGGAAGCGACTCCTTGTTCCCGTTTCCTGAATCCTCCATGTACCCCGACATGTAGAGAGTCTTTATTCCCGGACGAATCTCCGCCAGGCGCTGCGCAAGCTCCCGTCCGTTCATGTTCGGCATCGACATGTCGGTCACCAGAAGGTGGATCGTCCCCTCGTGCCTGCTTTCGATCTCCAGGGATTCCTTCCCGTCCCGCGCCGTCAGCACCTTGTATCCGCGGGCCGCCAGAACGGTCCGGACCAGATCCCGCACCAGTTCTTCATCCTCGGCCAGCAGCAGCGTTTCCGTTCCTCCCGTGAGCTCTATGCGCGAACGGTCGAAAGTGTCCGCCTCCATTTCCGTGTCCTCCAACCGGGGCAGGTACACCGTGAACGTGGTGCCCTTCCCGACCTCGCTGTTGAGAAGAATGTGCCCCTGGCTTTGCTTTACGATCCCGTAGACGGTCGACAGGCCAAGCCCGGTCCCCTTCCCGGGGGCCTTGGTCGTGTAAAACGGTTCGAAGACCCGGGATCGTGTTTTCTCATCCATTCCGCACCCGGTGTCGGTCACCGTTATCGTCACATACTTTCCCGGAGGAAGGGAGGGAGCCGGGGAGCCGTTCGTGTCGTCGATGTCCCGGTTCGCCGTCTCGATCGTAAGTTCCCCGCCGTCCGGCATCGCGTCCCGGGCGTTGACGGTGAGGTTCATCACTACTTGCTCGATCTGCCCGGGGTCGACTCGCACGCGCCCCAGGTTCTTCGCCCGGATCACGGCCAGGTTAAACTGTTCTCCGACCAGCCTGCGGAGCAACATATCGATGCCCGAGAAAGTCTCGTTCAGATTGACCACTTTCGGTTCGAGGACCTTTTTACGGCTGAACATAAGAAGCTGGTTGATCAGCGATGCGGCCCGCTCCCCGGCGCTGCCGATCCCCTCGATCTGCTGCCGGATGGGGTCGTCTTTTCCCAGGCGCTTAAGCACGATCCCGCTGTACCCGTTGATCACCGTCAGGAGGTTGTTGAAGTCGTGGGCGATCCCTCCGTTGTCGTTTCACGCATCTTTTCCCAATATGGGAAGCAAACTCCCGGTGGGGGGGATCGGGAGCGGGGGAATGGAAAGAAGCAGGAGCACGATAAGGATATGGCCGATCATATCTTTCCCTCTTGCGTCAGCGGATCTTACGGGCACCCTGTCTCCCGTTTCGCCCTGTTTCCGTTTCTTCTTTATCGGAAGGAACTACAGGAAAATTTACTGTTTCCCCCGGTGAAAATATCCTCCTATTGGGAGGGGAAACGGACCTTCGTATCGTCAGTTTTCGGAGAGAGACCTCGCCGGCCGCTCAAGCAGGATCGTCACGGGCCCGTCGTTTATAATTTGCACCTCCATCCAGGAAACGGCGTCGCCGTCGTCGCCATGGGAAAATCCGACGAGCACCATGAGCCCCTGCCCGATACTGCCGAGGAGTTCCCCTCCCGAGGTCACGGACGCACGGCTCACCCTCTGGACCACCGCCCTCATGGCGTTCCCTCCCCGAAACGTTTCGTGGGAACCAATGTACCCCCTCTCCTTCTTTACCCGCAATCCGTTATGGTGGCATCATACCAGGGAGAAGGAATACCCCTCGAAGGGAACGGGCGGATGCAAAGATCCTACGAAGAGAGATACGAAAAGGTGCTCGATCTCGCGCGAGCGATCGGGAGACGTCGGGGCGAGATCATCGGGCAGGCGGTAAAGGACATCCGGTTTACCGTCCGGGACACCGCGAAAGAGGTGGACATCGCGGTCGACCGGCTCGGGATGTTCTCCGATGCCCGCTCCTTCCTCGAAGGAAAACATCCCCTGGGGGGCGAGGGATCGAGTGTCTCCCTCATGCTCTCCTACAACGGAAGCGCCTGGCTCAACACGGCCATCACTTCGATCTACATGGTGGGGAACCGGGTGACCGTGAAGTTCTCCTCGAAGGGGACCGGAATCTGCGATCTCACGGAATCCCTCTACCGCCCGATCTTCGGGGACGATATCCGCTTCTACCGCGACAGCGGGAAGAGCTTCGTGGAAAACTCCCTTCATGACCCCGAAACCTCCGCCGTGGTGATCTTCGGCTTCGACGAAAACGTCCTTCCGTACGAGGAGGCGTTTCGCCGGACGGGGAAGAAGCTTGTCTTCGAGGGTCCGGGGCAGGACCCCTTCATCGTTTTCCCCGACGCGGATCTTTCCCTCGCCTTGTCGGACCTCATGACCGCGAAGTTCATGTACTCGGGACAGACGTGCACCGCCCCGAAACGAATCTTCGTCCACCGGTCGATCTACGAAGAGTTTCTCGACAGGTTCGAGGAAAAGGCCGCGCGATTGATCGTGGGGAACCCGGAGGACGAGAGGACCGACATTTCCCCCGTCGCGAGCGGCCTGGCCGTCACGCGGACCCGGGCACAACTCGCGGACGCCGTGGCCAAGGGTGCCAGGATCGTCCTCGGCGGCAGGGTCGAAGGGAACACGGTCCATCCCACGATCGTGCGGGACGCGACCGACGACATGCTCGGGATGCGCGAGGAAGTCTTCGCCCCCGTGGCGTTTACCTCCTCGTTCGATACGAAGGAGGAGGTGCTTCGGCGCGCCAGGGACCACAAATACGGTCTGCGCGCCGCCGTCTTCGGGGGACAGGAGGCAAAAGAGACGTCGGAGAATCTTTCGGGAAACGCGTACTGCCACCCGGTTCCCGGCTATACCTTCGGGAAGTTCGGGACGATCGCCCTCAACCAGACCCGGGCCGAATCGTGGAAGGGCGCATTCGTCGTGAAGGCTGTCGGAGGATACGGGTACTCCGGATGGATCTGGGAGACGGTAAACGGCGCCTTCCGGATCAAGCAGGGGCCGAAGCTCCTGAGCCTGGAGACAGCCGCGGGCAACGACCGGTGACGGAAACGGAAATGCCGATGGCTTGCGGGAGCGCCGCTTCCTTATCGCGGAATCTTCTTCGGTTCCCTGAGCGGCAGGTCGTTGTCAGGAATGCCCCTTTGGACGAACCGGACGATCCCCTTCTTTCCGATAGGGTGTCTTTCCGATCCAGGAAGAGGGGATGCGGTTTTCGTACGGGGACGGCCGATCAGTAGTCCGAACGGGCGAACCGTATCCCGTTATCCTCCAAAAAGCGGACGATCACTTCCGGATGGATGCCGACGCCCAGGTTGATGCACTGGTTCTCCTCGATTTCCCTTCCGTCCTTTTCCGTCCGGGAGATGACGCCGTAGGTGTAATGGTCGGTCCGGCTCTGAACACCCCATATGGTGCCATTCTCGTCGAGGATGGGGCCCCCGCTTTGCCCCTTGAACCCCGGCGACGAAGTCTCCAGGAACTTGATGTCGTACCTCCCGTCGCCGGATTTTCCCGCGGACAACGTCCTGGTATAGAGTCCCTCCATCGGAAAGCAGGCCAGCGTTCGTGCCTCGAGGCCAAGGTCGAAGGAATTGTTCGCCTCGCGAAATGAAGACTTATCTTCTGGAACGGGTATCCGATTTTACAAAGAGCCGTCCCGACACCCAGATCGCCGGGGGACTTGAATACCGGGTAGTCGGCCCACGCATTCGGGTCGAACGGCGTGAGACGGCCGAGTGCGAGGTCCCCTTCCGGGAGGGGCCGGATGTCGGTGAGCTGCACTCCGTCCATGCCCCACCAGTACGAGAGGTTGGTGATCCACTTCGGATTGTCCTTGAGGCGCCGGATCCTTTCGAATCTCTCCTCCCGGGGGACCCCCTCCTCCTGCTCGATCGTGTGGATCATGTGGTAATAGTCGACGATCGCTTCCGCGTCCCGCTGGATCTTTCCGAACGGGGACAACAGGTGGGCCGCCGTCACGATCCAGCCCTCGTCGTTGATCACGACGAAGGCACCGCACCCGCAGTCGGTGCTCCGGTCGAAATACCGGCGGGAGATCACCACCGGCCTGGTAAAACAGGTCGCCCTCCTGAAGGCATGCACGAACATGGGGGCCCCTCCTCCTGCCGGAACTCCCTGCCTCCATGCCTTCCGGCGCAAGCCGCGGGGGAAGGGAATCCCTACCGTCGAGGGGAAGACACGGCCGCCGGGCCGCCTTCCGCGCCTGTGTACTGCCCTGGTCTCTTGTGGATTGACAAGCGGTTGCCTGCTGGTTGACCGAACCCGTTCCCCGCGTTTCCCATCCTACCGGGAAACGGGAAGGGAGACAAGAGCATATCCATACCCGCAAATATTGCGGGAGGGGAGCAAACCGCCAGGGCGCTTTCGCAGCGGGGACAAAAGACGGACGGCCGCGCGTCCCGGTAAACAAGCCGCAGACGATCCTTCGCCGTGCCTTGCGGGTTTTCTACGGAATCCGCGTGAACTTCGCCTTCTCCGCGCCGCAGACCGGACACTTGTCCGGTGCGTGGCCGTACACCGTATTTCCGCAGACCTCGCAGACGAAGATGTCCTGCCCGGCGAGGTCCTTTCCCTTTCTTATGCTTTCCAGCGCCTGCGAATAGAGGTCGTGGTGGATCTTTTCGACGGCCAGGGCGTTCCGGAAGGAGACCGCGGCGGGGATGTTTTTTTCCGCTTCCGCCTCCTTGAGGAAGTCCGGGTACATATTCTGAAACTCGTACCCCTCTCCGCCGATGGCGGCCTCGATGTTGGCCGCCGTGTCCTTCACTCCCCCCATCACGCGGAAATGGGCATGGGCGTGCACCGTCTCCGCCGCCGCGGCCGCACGGAAAAGTTTCGCAACCTGCGGATATCCGTCCGACTCCGCTTTCTTGGCGAAGGCCAGGTACATCCGGTTGGCCTGGCTCTCGCCCGCAAACGCCTCTTTCAGGTTCTTCTCCGTCGACATGCTTTCCTCCTTCCTTGCGCTCGGTTATTTCTTCTCCCCGGGCAGACCCGGGTCAGGCTCCCGGCGAAATTTCCCCCCGTGTCACCATGGGCACAGCGGGCGACGGGCAGTGCCTTCCGGCCCAATACTGCTATCCCGTTTCCTGGAACGTGTTGCACTGGTTTACTTCTCCGGATTGGAGGCCGCGGCGGAACCAGCGGACCCGTTGCTCGGAGGTTCCGTGGGTGAATGCGTCGGGAACGACGAATCCCCGGCTCTGCCTCTGGAGGCGGTCGTCCCCGATGGCGCTGGCCGCGCCAAGCGCCTCCTCCACGTCGCCCTCCTCGATGATGTTCCGCACCCGTTCGGCATGGAATGCCCATACGCCTGCCAGGCAGTCCGCCTGCAGCTCCAGCCGGACCGAGAGACGATTCCCTTCCACCCGGTTTGTACGAGCGCGGGCGTTTTGCACCTTCTCCGAGATCCCCATCAGGTTCTGCACGTGGTGCCCGATCTCATGCGCGATCACGTAGGCCTGCGCAAAATCTCCCGGCGCGTGAAAACGGTCCTGCATTTCCCGGAAGAAACCCAGGTCGATGTAGACATTCTCATCCCTGGGGCAGTAAAAGGGACCGACGGCCGATTCGGCGAATCCGCAAGCAGACTCGACCGCATCCGTGAACAGGACCAGCTTCGGCTCCCGGTACGTCGTCCCGCCCTGTCGGAACAAGTCGTGCCACGTATCCTCCGTATCGGCGAGCACGACGGAGACAAAATCCGCCAGGCGGTTTTCCTCGGGAGACCGGGGCGAAGGGGTCCCCCCGGGGGAGGAGTCGGTGACCGGCGGAGCCTGCTGCAGGATGATCGTCGGATCAACGCCAAGATACAGGGCGACAAGAACCATGATGAGCGTGCCGACCCCGCCGCCCACCATGCCGCGGGAGACTCGCATCCCGCGTCGGTCTTCGATATTGTCGCTTCGTCGACCCTTCGACCAGCGCATGGCGCCTTTCCGTTGCCGGCTTTTTTCCCTCATCCTACCATTGAGGGTGTGGGAACAGAGTGAATGATACCTATGGACCGATTACGGATGCAACGGGCGCGAGAAGATGGATCTCCAGGAGGAGAGGGAGGGACGGGGGCCGCCCCGTCACCGTCGTACAGCCCCGTGTCCCGCCAGAGGCGCACCAGGGGCGCATTCGGATCACCGATCAGAACCTTATCCCACAAGGCATCGTAGTCCCGGATGACGAAGTAGTTCACGAAGCGCCCCGACAGAGCCTCCGTCGAGGACAGGAGAAATTCCACGTACCGGTTCTGGTAGTCGGCATTCGAGCGGATCGTGATCGGGTAAGGAGCCGTCACATCCTCCGCGGGCCAGGCGGTCTCCGCGACCGCGAAGGGTTTCCCCGGAACGAGGCCGGCCAGAACGGAGAAATAATCGGCCGGAAGCGTAGCCGGATCGGCCTTGCTCCCATCCGGGTATCGGACCGGATCGCTGAAGAGGTAGGAACTGACAGCGATATAGTCTGTGTACGGGAGGATCTGCCCGGTGTACGAGCCCCCGGAGCCGAGATCCTACGATACCACCGAAGGGGAACGATCGCCACGGAGGAAGTTCGATGGCGGCTTGAACGCGTGAAAACCGTCTACCGGGCCAGGGACCGGGCATCGAAGGCAAGCGGATTGTCCGGGGGTTTCTTCCCTTTGAAGATGCGGAACAGGACAGAGCCGGAGTATCTTTGGGAGAGGCGGGCGGTCCCCTCTGCCAGCGACCCGCTGGGCGATTCCGGGGACGACCCGGCAAAGGGTGTCGACTGCACTTCGTTCTCCCCCCGAACCTCCCCGCCGCTCACGATGAAGTAGTCGCAACCTTCCTCCAGGGTGACCGACGCAGCCTCCTTGAGCAGGTGCAAGGTCACCCCGTGCCGGTTCGTGCTCGCAAGCCCCCGGAGATCGATCCGGTAGGCGGCATCCCCGATCCGGGTCACGGTATGGGATGTCGGTTGGCCGGCCCCTTTCCGGAACGCGGGGATAAGAGAGCACGCCGACAGGCATATCCCCAGAGCGAGGGGGACGGCGGCAGCCAGGATCAGGTTTCTCTTCATCTTCTGGTATCTGAACGGATCATGATCCCTTTATACCATTAATCGCTCCGCATCGCGTGGCCAGGACGACCGGCCGGAGACGACGCTACCCGACCTGGCTGCGGAAAATAAAACGCCATTACTGTCTTCCCGTTGCAATCGGGTGGGGAATGTGTTAAGTAGGAGGATTTCTGCCTTCCCCGGAGAAACGGGGCGTCATTTCTGCGACTTTTTTCCCCAACTCCCGGGGCTCGCCTCTTTATTCAACGGCACTTCTGCTGAGGAGGTGCAGAAGTGAAATGGCAGGTTCCCAAGCGTCTGCGTACCCGTTTCCTTGTCCTCGTTCTATTGGCGATCCTTCCCGCCATCGGCCTGACGATCTATAACGCTTCCCGGATGCGGCAAGCCGCGTTGACGGATGTAGAGAAAAACGTGGTTCGCGACGCGACTCTCATCGCAGGCGAAGTGGAAAGACTGATCGAATCGACACGCGAAATCCTCACGGTTTTTTCCCGGTTCGATCAGATCCACTCCCCGGACCCAGACACCTGCAGCACCTATCTTGCCGTTTTGCGGATCGATTTCACGCGGTACCTGAATATCGGGATCGCCGATAAGGACGGCGACATCATTTGCAGCGCCCTCCCCTTTCAGGGCACGGTCAACGTGGCCGACCGCGATTACTTCCAACAGGCGATGAGGACATACGATTTCGCCGTGGGCGCGTACCAGATCGGCCGGATTACCAATCATCCCACGATCAACATGGGGTATCCGATTCTCGACGATAGGAATCGCCCAGTCGGCGTCGTATACGCCGCTTTGGACCTCGGGGAACTGGGATCCCCATTGAAAGAGACTTTCAGCAGCCTGGCGGGAAGCACGGATATTTCGATCGTAGATGCCTCCGGGAGGATTCTCTCACGGTATCCCGAAGAAAAAGGGCTGATCGGGCATGATTTCCCGGAGTTCTCTCTTGTGATGCCGATCCTGGGAAAAGGACACGGGATCGTGGAGGGGAGAGCCGGGGGGGAGAAACGATCCTTATCAGCGTCGCCGAAATTCCTCCGATCGTTTCCGGCAAACCACTGTACGCGATCACCCGGATAGCGACGCGTATCGCCTTTGCCAGAGTGAATGCGCAATTTCGTCGGAACATAATGATATTGACATTCCTTACCGTGTTCATCCTCGCGGCAACCTGGTTCGGCAGCAAACTCTTCGTGTTGAAGCCGGTGCAAACCCTACTTAACGCCACCGAGAAAGTGTCGGTGGGAGACCTGGACGTGAGATCGGGTCCTCCCTATCAGAAAGGGCTATTGGGGGACCTGGCAAAAAGCTTTGACGAAATGACGGTCGCACTGAAGAAAAGAATAGGAGGAAAAGGAAAGAGCGGAAGAGGCGCTCCGCCTCTCCGAGAACGAATACCGCTCCATAGTGAACAATTCGCCCTTCGGCATCTATCGATGCACCCCGGAGGGAAAGATCCAGATGGTGAACCCTGCCCTGGTAAAAATGCTGGGATACGAATCCGAAGCGGAATTGGTGAAGGTAACTATTGCCACGGACCTCTTCACGGACCCCACGGAGAGGACGCGGGCCGTGCAGGAAAGCCTGCGGCATGATAAGGAAAGACATTTTGAGTTCACCTGGAAGAGAAAGGATGGGAAGCCGATATCCGTGAGAGTGCTTGCCACACTGGTACGGAATCCGGAGGGGGCCCCCGCCTATATCGAGGGATTCGTCGAAGACGAGACCAACAAGCGCCTGCTGGAGAATCAGTACCTCCGCTCGCAAAGGCTGGAAGCCGTCGGACAGCTGACAGGCGGGATTTCTCACGATTTCAATAATCTCCTCGGTGTTATCCTCGGGTATACCGACCTGGTTATCAACCAGCTTGCACCGGGAGATCCGATTCTGGAAAAAATGGAGGAAATCAGAAGGGCGGCGGATCGTGCCGCCGACTTGACGAAACAGCTCCTGGCGTTCAGTCGCAAGCAGGTGTTCGAACCCGGGGTTCTCGACCTGAACGGGATTTTGTCCAGGATGGAGACCATGCTTAAGCGCCTCATCGGAGACGATATCGATCTCAGGATTATCCCTGCAACGAGTATCGGAAGGGTAAAGAGCGATGCCGGCCAGATCGAACAAGTCATTATGAACCTTGTCGTCAATGCCCGCGATGCGATGCCCGAGGGGGGCGAACTCGTTATCGAAACCGCGAACGTCGATTCCCCCGAGACACGGACACGGGAAGGCGCGATGTTTCCGGAAGGTCGATACGTCATGCTGTCGGTGAGCGACACGGGAAACGGCATGGACGATGACACCAAGGCGAAGATCTTTGAGCCGTTTTTCACGACGAAGGAGCCGGGGAAAGGTACGGGGCTCGGTCTTTCCACCGTCTACGGCATCGTCAAGCAAAGCAACGGGTTTATATGGGTTTACAGCGAGTTGGGGCGAGGGACGGCCTTCAAGATCTATCTGCCGGAAGTGGAAGAAGAGGTGACCATCGAGCGGGAGCGGAAAGTTCTCGCTCCCCTGGCGGTCGGATCGGAAACCATCCTGGTCGCGGAGAACGATGCCGCTCTTCGGAAAGTGATCTCCGAGTTTCTGGAAACCTCCGGATATAAACTGCTGAAGGTTGACAACCCTTCCGAAATACTACGGTTTGTGGAAAGGCACCCCGGCCCCATCCATCTCATGATAACGGATGTCGTCATGCCGAACATAGACACACAGAAACTCGTCAAAGAGATCGGAGCCATGAACCCGGGGATGAAAGTTCTTTATATTTCCGGGTATACCCGTGATTCCATCTCGATACAGGGAACATTGAAGGAGGGCCTTTCCTTTCTTTCCAAGCCGTTCACCCGCGAGGCGCTTCTGCGCAAAGTCCGCGCCGTCCTGGATCCCGGCGATGCCTGATCCCATCCCGGTACCGGAGGGAGAGAACTAGAGGGCGGGCAGTTTCCGCGTTGTCTCCTTGATCAGGATCCCGTAAAAGGGGAGGCTTGACGAATGGTCAAGCCTCCCCCTCCCTTCATCATGAAGAGCCTATCCTCTTAAGATCACGCAAGGTCGAAGCGATCAAGGTTCATCACCTTGTTCCAGGCCGCGACAAAATCCTGGACAAACTTCGCCTGCGCGTCCGAACTTCCATAGACTTCCGCCAGGGCCCGGAGCTGGGAGTTTGAACCGAAGACGAGATCGACACGCGTGCCGGTCCACTTGAGTTCGCCCGTTGCGCGATCGCGCCCTTCGAACACGTCCCTGGCGTCCGAGACCGCCTTCCACTCCGTGCCCATGTCGAGCAGGTTCACGAAGAAGTCGTTGGTCAGCGCCTCCGGCCGCTTGGTGAAGACGCCGTGCTGGGACCCTCCGAAGTTGGCCTTCAGGACGCGCATGCCGCCCACGAGCACCGTCATTTCGGGTGCGGTCAGGGTCAGCAATTGCGCCTTGTCAACCAGCAACTCCTCGGCCGATACGGCATAGCGCTTCTTCTGGTAGTTGCGGAAGCCGTCCGCGACCGGCTCGAGCACGGCGAAGGAGGCCGTATCGGTTTGCTCCTGCGAGGCGTCCATGCGTCCCGGCGTGAAGGGAACCGTCACCTCGTGACCGGCATTCTTCGCAGCCTGCTCGACGCCCGCGCAACCGGCCAGAACGATCAGGTCAGCCAGCGATACCTTCTTGCCGCCGGACTGCGCGCTGTTGAACGCGCTCTGGATGCCCTCCAGGGTCTTGAGCACCTTCGCCAGCTGGGCAGGTTGGTTGACTTCCCAATCCTTCTGCGGCGCCAGACGAATGCGGGCACCGTTGGCACCGCCGCGCTTGTCGGAGCCACGGAAGGTGGACGCCGACGCCCAGGCGGTCGAAACCAGCTGGGAGACGGACAGCCCCGAAGCCAGGATCTTGCCCTTGAGGGAGGCGATGTCCTGTGCATCGATCAGTTTGTGATTGACGGCAGGGATGGGGTCCTGCCAGATCAGTTCCTCTGCCGGGACCTCCGGGCCGAGATAGCGCGGGCGCGGGCCCATGTCGCGGTGCGTCAGCTTGAACCACGCCCGGGCGAAGGCATCCGCGAATTCCTCCGGGTTCTGCAGGTAGCGCCGCGCGATCGGCTCGTAGATCGGGTCGAAGCGCAACGAGAGGTCCGCCGTGGTCATCATCGGCCGGTGCTTCTTCGACGGGTCGTGCGCGTCAACCACCATGTCCTCTTCGGCTACGTCCTTGGCCAGCCACTGATGCGCGCCAGCCGGGCTCTTGACCAGTTCCCACTCGTATTTGAACAGTACCTTCAAATAGCCCATGTCCCATTTGGTCGGGTTCGGCTTCCAGGCGCCCTCGATGCCGCTGCCGATCGTATCGCCGCCTTTGCCGCTGCCGAAGCTGCTCTTCCAGCCCAAGCCCTGCGCCGCAAGGCCAGCCGCTTCGGGCTCAGGCCCGACATGTTTCGCATCACCGGCGCCGTGACACTTGCCGAACGTGTGCCCGCCCGCAACGAGCGCGACGGTCTCTTCGTCGTTCATCGCCATGCGCGCGAAGGTCTCTCGAACGTCACGGCCGGAGGCAACCGGATCCGGGTTGCCGTTCGGGCCTTCCGGGTTGACGTAAATCAGGCCCATCTGCACGGCAGCGAGCGGATTTTCGAGATCCCGGTCGCCGGTGTAGCGCTTGTCACCCAGCCACTCGGCCTCGGAGCCCCAATAAATATCCTCTTCCGGCTCCCAGACGTCCTCGCGCCCGCCGGCGAAACCGAAGGTCTTGAAACCCATCGATTCCAAGGCAACGTTGCCGGTGAGGATCATCAGGTCGGCCCAGGAGATCTTGCTGCCGTATTTCTGCTTGATCGGCCAAAGCAGACGGCGCGCCTTGTCGAGGTTCACGTTGTCCGGCCAGCTGTTGAGAGGCGCAAGCGTTGATTGCCGGAGCCTGCGCCCGCCGCGGCCGTCGCCCATGCGGTATGTGCCTGCGCTGTGCCACGCCATCCGGATGAAGAGCCCCCCGTAGTGACCCCAGTCAGCCGGCCACCAGTCCTGCGAGTCGGTCATCAGCGAATAGAGGTCCTTTTTCACGGCAGCAAGGTCGAGTTTCTTGAATTCTTCAGCGTAGTTAAAATCCTCGCCCATCGGATTGGACTTGGGGGAATGCTGGTGCAGAATGTTCAGGTTCAACTGGTTCGGCCACCAGTCCCGGTTCGACGTTCCTCTGCCGGCCACTTGTTTGCTGGTTCTGCCCGTTACCGGGCACTTGCCATCTTCACTCATGATATTTTCTCCTTTCGTTGTGTGAATTGTTGAACAGCGCTACGCGGTTCGTGAACTTTCCTGTCCCGACATCACCTCCTCGGCGCTACCGCAAGGGAGTTGCGGCGGCCGGCACCCCGCAGGTGGAACGTGAACGGGTGCGGGGACGGTAAGACGGCGGAAAATATCGTAATTGTACCGACATTGGAATGATTCCTATCCCTGCCGAAAAAAATATCCATCCCATCACGCGTCTTTCCGTTCCTGACAATCGTGGCATACCCCTTCCACCTGCACGGTGGTTCGAAAAACCTTGAACCTTTCAATCATGGATGCCGGCGGCTCCAAGGCGGTCGAATCTCTCCGCGTTGAAATCGAAGATGGTTTTGCACCGGACGCAGATCAGGTGGTGATGCCTGGTTGTGTTGGGATCGTACCTTTTCGCATTCCCGAAGGAAAGGACCGCCCCGATGATCCTTTTCTCCTCCATCATCGACAAGGTCCGATAGACCGTATCCCGGGAGATATGCGGATGTTCCCGTGAGACGTGACGGTAGACGGTATCGGCATCGGGATGGCTTCCGGTAGCCCTCACAGCCCGAAGAATCGCCACCCGCTGCGGGGTAACCCTCGTCCCCTGTCCCCGAAGCACATTTTCCGCCCAACCGGCCTTCTCTGACATAAATACTATATAGGACTATATCTTATATAATGTCAACTTTTCATTAAAGCGACCAACCGACGTCGTGCCTCGATCGATTGGTGGATCGGTCTGATGAACAATTATCGGGCACGGAAACAACTTACCCCCGGGAGACCTCATCCTATGGAAGCAAACTTTCCATCCCATTTCCTTTGCGAAGGAGCATGCCATGCGAAAAACTTTCACGATCCGGATGCTTGCCCTGGTCGCCGTCGCTTTCGTTGCGATGGGTACGGCGACGGCGGACAAGGGCAAAACCGTTGTCACGCTCGCCGCCTACCCCAAAGTGAAGACGGCAGGCGAGGGAAAGGCAACCTTCCAATTGTCCAAGGACGGCTCTTCCATCCATTACAAACTACACGTGGACAAGATCCGTGACGTCACGATGGCCCACGTTCATGCGGTGGGAGAAGGGGGAGCGCCCGGCCCCATTCTCGTATGGCTCTACCCCGCTGGAGGCAATGCCCCCTCCCTCAAAGCAGGAGAGGTTACGGGCCTGCTCGCCGAAGGGGAAATCACCGCTGACAAACTCGGCGGACCGATGAAAGGAAAATCGGTGAAGGAATTATTCGAGGCGATCGATCGCGGAAAAGCCGGGGTCGCCGTCCATACGACCGCGAACCCCCGGGGCGAACTCTGGGGCACGCACAGGGAGTATGGACACAAAAAGATGTAGTACAAGATGATGGAACCGATGAAGCGGATGGACGAAAAGAAGAGGGAAGAAAGTAAAATCGGAGATAAACAGAGGTGATCCGCGGATCGGCCAATCATTTGCGCCTCGTGCAAGAACCCGCGCTCCCGCCGCCGTCCACCTGTGGCGGGCAGCGCGGATGTTCCAATGCGTTCAGCCGATCAGTCGCGTAAGTTTCGCTCGCTGCTTTCCGAGCCTTTCCTGCCCCTCCTCGATGGTCTCCAGGACCCCCTTTTGCGCCTCGTGGACGACGTCCTTCCCCTTCTCCACAACGCTCACCGTATTCTCCCCCAGCGTATCGACCATATCGGAAACGGTGTCGGAGAAGTCCTCCAGGATCCTTTTGGCCTTCCTCCTCCCTCTCCTGGTGTAGTAAAGGATGTCCCTTCGGGTGGTTCTCCCGGACTGGGGTGTGAAGAGCAGCGCAACACCCGCTCCGATGATCGTTCCCGCGACCAACCCGGAAGCGACCTTCGCTACGGCGTTCCCTCTGTCAGCCATGATTCACCTCCAAATGGGATTTCCAATGAGATTTCGTAAATTAGATGTCGGCCGACGCTCGAAAGATCCGGGAATCCATCCTATCCATGCCTGACACTGTCCACAGGCCGCCATCGGCGGAGCACTACCGCTCCCCGACGTTCCCTGACCTTCGTCACATGGCTCTAATACCCTGAAATGTTTCCGAAATAAATGATTTCCGATTAAAGAAACGGCTGAATCAACCGATAACGTTCTGGTGAGTACCATTTGGCGATGCCATTTCCGATCTTTTCGTCTCGGGAGGACGTGGAAACGACAACGAGCCTGGTTCGACCTTTTCCCCGTCCCGAAGCACCGGGCAGCGATTCTCGACCGGGACGGTCAGCGCTGTTTCTCCGGTTTTCGGGCACCGGTCGCCAGCAAGGACGGTAAGGAGCAATACGCATGATGAGAACTCCCATCGTCAAACATCTCGTTTACATACGTCGTGCATCCTGCCTGGCTCTGGCTCTTTGTCTGCTTGCGCCCGTACTATTGCACGCCGAGTCTACAAGACAGATCTTAATCGTGCATTCCTATTCGCAGGAATACCCCTGGACCCGGGGACAGCACGAGGGTTTCATTCAAACAGTTGCAGCCGATGCGCAAGGGGAATTCCTCTTCAGCACGGAGTATCTGGATACCAAACGACGAGCCTATGACGAGACGTACGCAAACGAACTGGCTCGTCATTTACGCTTCAAGTATGCGGATGCCAAGCTGGCGGCGATCTATCTCACTGACGATAACGCCTTGCTGTTTGTCCGTGACCACCTCTCCCGCGTCTTCCCCGGCGTGCCCGTTTTCTTTTCCGGGGTGAATGACTACAGCGTTCAAAGCAGTCTCAACCCGGCCTTTTTCACGGGGGTTTTTGAACGCAAGGAGTTTGCGCCCAATATCGAATGGCTGCTCCGCGTGGACAGGAATGCCAACGATCTTCTTTTTGTCGGTGATAACAGCAACACCTATCAGGCGATCGAGAGCGAGTTGCACCGCGAGTTGATCCCCTATCGTCTGCGCGTGAAGTTCCTCGCCGAGAGGAGACTGGATCGCCTCCTGGCGCGGCTGCACGATCTGCCGGGCAAATATCTCGTCCTGACCACCCTGGGGGGAATAACCGACGAAAATGACCAGGTTCTTCCTCTGCCCGAAATCATAAAAAGCCTCGTGCACACGGGGCACATCGTCATCAGCATGGAAGACGCTTATATTATCGAAGGCGTACTGGGTGGCTATGTGACGAGCGGCCGGAAACAGGGCATGAATGCAGCGCGATTATTTGGCCCATGAGCACGGCAAGCCGATTGTCGATCTTCCCCCGATACGCGAGAGTCCCAATGCCTGGATTTTTGATGACAGGAGCCTGAGCAACACGGCATCGATTTGCCCGGTGACATCCGCTCCCAGGCTGTTCTTTTGCACCCTCGCCCCGGTTTTTATGAACAATTTGGAACCTTGATCGTTGGTGTACTGGTTGCTTTGACCGTGTTGCTTTTTTTGGTCGTGACCATGTCGGTTGGTTTTCTGTCGCGTAAAAACCGGGATTTGCGCCTTGCGCAAAAAAACGCCGAGGCTGCGAATGCCCTCTTCCATCAGCTGCCGAACAGACGCGGACGATGCACTGGGAAGTGAACGCCGAGGGGCTCTATACCTACGTCAGTGATATTTCGGAGGTAGTTACGGGGTATCGGCCCGAAGAAATCATAGGCAGGAAACACTTCTACGATCTCCACCCGGCCGAGGGACGCGAAGCGTTCAAGACGGAGGCGTTCGAAACGTTCGCCTGCAGAGGACATTTTCTCGACCTGGAGAACCTCGTTCAAACCAAAGACCGGCGGCAGATCTGGGTGTCGACCCACGGGATTCCCTTTTTGGACAGCAACGGCGATCTCGCAGGATACCGCGGTTCCGACACCGACATCACCGAGCGCAAGCAGGCGAAGGAGGTGCTGTCCGAGTCGGAAGCGCGACAGCGGACCATACTCGACAATATGCCTTTCCTGGCCTGGCTCAAGGATACCGAGGGTCGTTACATCATGGTCAACCAACAGTATGCTCAGGCTTGCGGCCGCACCGCCGATCAGGTGGTCGGATTGACCGATTTGGACATCTGGCCACGCGAGCTGGCCGAGAAATACCGTGCCGATGATGCCGAGGTCATGTCAACGCGCAGCGCAAAGGGGGTCGAGGAGCTGGTCGCCGATGTCAGCGGTACCAAATGGGTCGAAACCTTTAAGGCCCCGATCGTAAATCTTCGCATGAAAGTGACCGGTACGACCGGGCTGGCCAGGGACATTACCAGCCGTAAGCAGGCAGAGGAGGAGAAGCGAAGCCTGGAGGAGCGTCTGAACCGGGCGGAGAAGATGGAGGCCCTGGGAATCCTGGCCGGCGGCGTCGCCCACGATCTCAACAATGTTCTGGGCGTCATCGTCGGCTATGCGGAACTGCTTATGCATAAGGAAGGCGAGTCGAGCGCCATAAGAGTCCAGCTTGAGGCAATGATGAAAGGAGGCCAGAGGGCCGCGGCGATCGTGCAGGATCTGCTGACCCTCGCTCGAAGGGGAGTCCTGGGAAGGGATGTCGTCAATCTGAACAGGATCCTCGCGGACTTGCCGAAATTACCGGAGTTCCAGGGTCTGACTTCCTACCATCCTTCCGTACGGATCCGGCACGATCTCGAACGCGACCTGCCGAATATCTCCGGTTCTTCCGTACATCTCAGCAAGACCTTGTTCAATCTGGTTTCCAACGGGTGCGAAGCAATGCCGAAAGGCGGTATCGTGACCATCCGGACGAGCAGTCAATATCTGGACAAACCGATCGAGGGATACGATGAGATTCAGAAGGGAAACTACGTCGTTCTTTCCGTGTCCGATACGGGAGAAGGGATATCGGAGACCGACCTGAAACGGATCTTCGAGCCGTTTTACACGAAGAAGATCATGGGGCGAAGCGGCACGGGATTGGGGCTGGCGGTGGCCTGGGGTACGGTGAAAGACCACGACGGCTACATCAATGTCCATTCGGAAGAAGGAAATGGGAGCACATTTACCCTTTATTTTCCGGCAACGGGGGAAGAAATCACTGCGGAACGCGAACCGGCCCCCCTTTCTCACTACATGGGGAAGGGCGAATCCATTCTCATCGTGGACGATGTGGAGGAGCAGCGGGATCTGGCTGCCGAACTGCTTACGAAATTGAATTACGGCATATCGACCGTTGCCAGTGGCGAAGAGGCGGTGGAGTACCTGAAGAGGCATCCCTGCGATCTTCTGATTCTGGATATGATCATGGACCCCGGTATGGACGGGCTGGACACCTACAAGAGGGTTCTGGAGGTATTTCCCAAGCAGAAGGCGATTATCGTAAGCGGGTTTTCCGAGTCGGCTCGCGTGCATGCCGCCCAGGCCCTCGGCGCAGGCGCCTACGTCAAAAAGCCCTATTTCATCGAAAAACTCGGGCTGGCCGTGAGAAAGGAGCTTGATCGATCCAAAAAAGAAGCACCTCCTCCGCCGGCCGGTGAAGAAGGTGCTTATCCATAGTCGTCAAACCATCGGGCACCGATGCATGTTGCCGAATACCCGACCGTTCGCAGACTGTAACCTCTGGCTCCCCGGGCAGGACTCGAACCTGCAACCTAGTGGTTAACAGCCACCCGCTCTGCCGGTTGAGCTACCGGGGAACGAAAAACGACAGGAATGAACTATAAACCCGCGTCCTGTGCTGCGTCAAGCGGATTGGAGGCCGGTGCGGCCTCCGGAGAAATAAAGGTCCCTCCCACCTCCGGGAACGAATCAACCTGCCATTCGGGGCCCCTCGGTTGGGTCGGAAAATCCCGGGCCACCCATTCCTCGAAGCCGCCGTGGAGGACGTTCACCCGGTCGAAGCCCTTCCTGTATCAGAATCCGCGCCAGACTGGCGCTGGTGGCTTCGCCGGGTCAGGTGCAGTAGAAGACGAGATCGCGGTCCCGCGGAAGGTGGTGGGCAAAGCGATGGAACGTGGCCGGGCGAAGACGGAACGATCCTTCGATCATCCGCTCGCTCCGTTCGTAATATTCGTCCCGGCGGAGATCGAGAACGATCGGCGCTTCCTCCCCCTCCATCCTCTCACGCAGTTCTCCGCCCCGATGCGAGGCGCCGCGTACCGCTTCACCAGGTAGAACCGGTAGCCGATCGCCCAGAGAATGTAGGCGATCACGCCGGCAACGAGGACCCATACCATCCCCCCCTGGATGGTGCGCGCCGACCCGGCGATCTCCAGCCCGAAGACCTTCCCGATCCCCGTTCCGGCTGCCGCCCACAGGAGCGCCCCCAGGGAATCGACGAACAGGAACAGGGAAAGCGGGACCGCAGCCATCCCTGCCAGCGGCGGCATGATCGAATTGACCCCGGGGAGAAACTTCGCCAGGAGGATCGTCACCGTCTTCCTGCGATGGAACTGGTCGACGGCGCTCTCGACGCAAACGTCCGGGTTCAGGGAGATCCTGCAAAACAGATAGAGCACTCTCTTCCCCCGCCGCCGTCCCAGGTCGTACCAGATCCCGTCGGCAACGACCGCCCCCAGGACCGCTCCCACGATCAGGATCGGCAGAGAGACATACCCGGCGGCCGCGAGCGCCCCGGCAAGAACGAAAAGCGGAAATGCGGGGAAAGGAAGGCCGATATTCTCGAGGAAGCTGAACAGAAACGTCGCCGCCCCGCTGTAGCTGACGATGAATATCGAAAACCGGTCCACGGTTACCGGCCCCCTGAAACCGAACGGATTTAGTGTATAGATGTTTCCTGCCATCCCCGGGATGCCGGATCGTCGTCATTTGCTCCCGCCCGGCCGGCGGCGAACAAGAGGGAAAGCCCGGATTGCTATCCTCCCCGGGGAAAGGCGTTTCGGAAGGTGATGTATCCGGAGGTGAAAAGAAGGGCGATCCCCAGAAAGAAGGGAAGGAGGGAAAACTCCGTCGGAATTCCGGCCCCGTACCCGATCTTCTTCCACTCGAGGATGTAGGTGGCGACGATGGCCCCGGCGCCGGCCACTCCGCTCGCCCACCCCCACGGGCCGGGGGAGAACCGGGCATCCTCCGGCGCACCCAGGAAGCGGACCGAAAAGGCGATCATCCCCGCGCTGATAAGCAGGACGGACCACACCGGCCCCACCCACGGCAAGGGAATGAGAAACAGAACGTCCCAGTCAACCAGGGCGGCGGGCCACCCGATCATCGCGTACAGCCAGACGTAATAGAAGATGTCCCAGACGGCGAACGCAAGGAGGAACGCCCCCATTCGCCGGAGACCGCCCCGGACCGACAGGACCGCGACCAGGACCAGCATCGCGATCGTCGCCGTCTCCCGGCAGATCTCCACGACGAGCAGCGCCGCGGGGATCTCCTTCATGGGGAAGATGGGCCCCTCTCCGATGATCTGCCGGAGGTAGACGACCGACGCCGCCTCGACGAACGCCATCGCGACGGCGAAGGCGGCCAGGCAGGCAACTTTCGCCCTCATCTTCCTTTCGCCGCCTCCCCCCGCAGCACGGAGCAGGTGGAAGAGACACGTGCCACCATTTTCCCTTCCGAATTCGCCACGTCGCACTCCACCAGCCCGACCGTTTTCCCCCGGTGCGTCACTTGCGCCGACGCGGTCAGCTTCCCCTCGAACACCGGGCGAAGGAAGTTGATCTTGAGCTCCAGCGTGGTGAACGTCTCTCCCGGCCCGAGCGTGGAGGCGAAGGCGAACCCCATCGCCGCGTCGGCGAGATCGCACAGGACTCCGCCGTGAACGGTCCCCATCGGGTTGTGGTGCTTCCTGCCCGCCTGCATCACGAAAACCGCCTTCCCCTCACCGAAGGAGACCGGGGTAAATCCCACCAGCTCGGCGACCGGGGCATCCCAGTCCCCCTCCCGCAAGCGGTCCGAAAACGGCTTGTCCGTCAACCTTGTCCCTCCGTAGATCGCGGCCGGCCCCGCACGGGCCGGATTACGGCGCTCCTCCCGCCGGAAGATCAGGCAGAAAGAGTCCCCGGGCGATTCTCTTGCCTTCCTCCGTCAGGAGCCTCCTGTCGATCAGTGCCCGGATTTTCTCCGGTCCCATGCCCGGGGCAATCTCCCGGAGATTCACGATGTGGTCGGCGTCCCACAGGCAGGCGAACTCCTTCGTGGAGATCCTGCCGGGTGTGTGATGGTGGGCGATCAACTCCTTTACCGCGGCAATCGTTCCCTCTTCCACCCCCATGTTCCCCAGGATCTCCCCCGCGATCGGCGGTCCCAGTTTTTCCTGGTGATGCCCCGCGCTGCTTTTGTACCTCTCCTCCGCCGGCTTGATCCCCACGTCGTGGAGGAGCGAGGCCATCGTCACGATTTCCCGATCTCCCCCTTCGACCGCCTGGATCGCAAGCGCATGCGAGGCAACCTCCCGAGCGTGCCCGATGCGGCGGATATCCTCCCCGAAGAACCGCTCCATCTCCTTGCGAACCCTTTCGTACATCCCCTCTCCCCCGCTTCGAGCAATTTCCCCGATGGCCGTTGCCGCCCGGGTCACCACCACCGCCACAAGGAAACGATGAGCAGGACGCCCAGCACCAGGACCAGGTTGAAGTAGGTCATGAAGTAGAAAGCCTTCAGGTGGACCGGTGTCCGGGGAGCGACCCCCGTTTCCCGGAGATTGCCGACGAGGGGCAGGGAGATGATTTTCTCCTCCCCGTGGGGGGCCTGCTTCAGGGCGTCGCTCAAGTCGAATCCCGCCTGGTGCCGCCCGAGGTGGTTTCCCCCCTTCCACAGTTTGCTCTCCGTGGCGTCGAAGACCCGCCCGTCATAGGCAAAGTAGGCAGGTCTGCCGTCCTCCCCGTCGTACCCGGCCAGTTCGTCAACGGTCATATCCTTTTGTCCTCGGTCGACCCCCCCCTGTCGTTTTTTCAACCGGGGGCCGACGATGAACGTGACGATCACCGCAGTGCTGACCATAACCAGGTAAAGAACGATCTTCACCGTCAACAGAATGCCGAAGCGGGTGTGGAGGAGATCCCCCGGCGACCGGATCCGGAACACCGTCAGCACGATCCCCGTAAGGGCGATCACGATGATCGACCCCCACCCGAGAATGAGTTCCCCTCTCGGCAGTCCGTGCGAAGCGTAGGACGGCTTGAGAAGCAGGTGCACGTACAGGATCGTCCCGAACCAGAGGACCGCGGTGAACAGGTGGACAAATCCCGCGAGGAACCGGACCGTGTGCCGCCAGCCGGAGGTCCCGGACGCCGGATGCCCCGACGCGGTCCGTTTCCGCTGGTACGACTCCCCTTCGGCCGTCAACTCCCCGCCGCCGGAAGGGTCGAGGTGACAGACGGCGCACGCTTTCCCCGTTTCCTTCGCATATTCTTCCGTGCCGGTCACGGAGGACGGAAACACGGGAAGCGCCAGGATCACGGCCAGGAGAACAAACGCGGTCCTGCCCCGGGACGGGAGACGTGCCCTTCCGCCGCCCGCTACTTGGACCGGTCCAGAAGCGATGTCCCGAAGAGCAGCCACAGATAGTCCCCCTGCTTCCGGATGTAGAGTTTCCCCCCGCCCGCCATGTTCTCCCCCGCCAGCTGTCCCTGCTTGATGGCGCTTCGCCACCCGAAATTGATCCGGTTCTCCCCGGTTTCCTTGTCATACAGTTCCGCGCAGTCCCCCGCCGCATAGATGTTCCCGATGAAGGTCCGCAGGTAGTCGTCCACGGCAACGCCCGTGCCGACCTTCACCCCGCTTCCTTCCAGAAACTCCGTACAGGGAAGACGCTCGGTGGCTGCCACGATCATCCGGCACCGGATCTCCTCGCCGGTGGTGGTACGCACGAGAGCTGTGTCCTCGTCGGTCTCCGTTACGCTTTCGACCTCGCCCCCGTCCTTGAGCACGACACCGCGATGCTGGATCTCGTTTATGACGCTTGCCTCGAATTCCCCCGTGATCGGATTGCCGAACCGGGGCTGGCCCGGCTTGAGCCAGGTCACGTCCTGTCCCGCCTTGCGCAGGACCCGGCACGCCTCGATGGCGAGGTAGCCCGGGCCGTACACGATCGAGACGCCGGGGCGGGCCGCCCGTTCCTTGATCCGCAAGGCATCCGCGAGGGAGTCGAACGGGAGGATCGAAGCGGAGAGGTTTTTTCAGGGGGTCCGGCAATATCGGCTTCCCTCCCGTGGCGATGAGGAGAAAGTCATACCCTTCCTCCGTCCCGTCGGTGAAATACACGATGTTCTCTGCCGCGTTAAGCCTTTCGGCGCGTTTCCCCTTGCGAAGGTCGATCCGCTCCGTTTCGAGGTCCTCCCCCTGCGGGTCGGTCAGGGCGGAAAGCTCCGCGTCCCCCGAGATCAGATCCGGCAGAAGCGGCCTCAGGTAGGGCTGTGCCGTCTCCTCGGTGGCAATGACGATCGAGGCATCCTTTTCCCGCTTGCGGATGGTCTTTGCGGCGGCGATCCCCGCCGGTCCGCCTCCCAATATCAGATGACGCATGGATGGATTACCTCCTATGTTGATCGAACCGTTGTGACCCGACGGGCGTACCCACCCGCGCATTTCTTCCCTTCCCGAAAGAGGCATCGTTCCTGCCGCCCGTGAAAATCAGGTGGCGCGATCAGGCGGGCAGTTCGAAATCCCCCCGGGCGATTCTTGCTGCCATGTCGCCGTGGTCGGCCTCCGTGGGCGGCGGGGATACGACGTGGAGGACGACCATGTCGGTCTTCGCCCTTACGCCTCGCGCCACCTTCCGCGGGACGACGACGAGATCCCCTTCCATGACATGGCGCCGCTTCTCCCCCGCCACGACCTCCCCTCGCCCGGACAGGATGTAGAGGACCACGTGAACGTCGGGCTCGTGGATGGGAATGAACTGGCCGGCCCGGAAGGCCGCCCGAATGACCTTCATCTCCGGGCTTTCGAACAGCGGTTTCGGCACAAAGCGGTTCGGGTCGAACGCCACATTCTCCGTCGGTCGGGCGAACACGGGTGCGGTCATCATCGTTCCTTCCTTCCATCATGGTACCTTCCCGATCCTTATCTCACAATCACGGACACGGGGCTTTGAGGCAGGTCAACCCGGAGCCGCTTTCTCCTATCGTTCGATGCCGCCGGAATCCCGCTTCCATGAGGGGAGTGCCGGGATGAAGTTAGAGCCACTTCTTCTTCCGGAAATACCAGACCAATCCCCCCGCCGTCGCCGCCATCACGATCAGCACGAGAGGATACCCATACCGCCAGCCAAGCTCCGGCATGTTGAACGGGGATGCCTCTCTGTCGAAATTCATCCCGTACACACCGGCAATGAAGGTGAGGGGGATGAAGATCGTCGCCATTATCGTCAGCACTTTCATGATCTCGTTCATCCGGTTCGACACCGAGGAAATGTACTCGTCGACCAGGCTCGCCGCCATCTCCCGGTACGTTTCCACCATGTCCATCACCTGGATCGTGTGATCGTAGCAGTCCCGCAAAAACACGCGGGTCTCGGGACGGATCAGGCCGGAGTCCTCGCGCAGCAGCTCGCTCATGGCGTCGCGGGCGGGCCAGATGGCGCGACGGATCTCCAGCAGCTGCTTCTTGACCCCGCGGATCTCCCGCAGGGTCTCGGGGGCGGGAATGCTGATCACTGTCTCCTCCAGGGTCTCCACATCTTCGCCCATTTTCTCGAGCGTCGGAAAGATGGAGTCGACGACGGAGTCGCACAGGGAGTAGAGGAGGTAGTCCGCCCCCAGGGATCGGATCTTGCCCAGTCCTTTCCGCAGGCGGTCGCGGATCACATCGAAAGGATCTCCCGGCCGCTCCTGGAACGTCACCACGAGGCGGTCGGAGAGGAACATGCTCATCTGCTCCGTCTCCACCGGATACATGACCTCGCGCAGGATGATGAGCAGGTGGTTGTCGTACCGGTCCACCTTGGGACGCTGGGGAATGTTCAGGACGTCCTCCAGGGCGAGAGGGTGGAAGCCGAACCGGTCCCCGACCGCCTTAACGACGGCGGTGTCGGATAATCCCCGGACGTCGAGCCAAAGAACCCCCTTTTCCGGAACACGGAGAGACGGGATTTCCTCCGGGCGCAGGACACGTTCCTCGCACCGGTCCGGATCATACGAGAACATGTGGATCTGGACAGGTTCCAGCCCCGCCTCGGCGTGGGCCACCAGCGTCCCCGGCAGCGTTCCGGCGGGAACCCATCGCTTGATCCGTTTCCTCGATCTCTTCCGTCCCATCGGGTCCCTCCTCGGCGGGATTTCCCTGTTTTTCTCCTATATCAGATATATCAGACCCGCAGGCATCGTCCAACGCACCCTCCCCCGGTTGCCGCCCCGGGGGGGGCGTGGAATAATGGGAAAAAGCCGAATGTCGCATGGTTCCGGATCAGGAGGTGCGGGGATGGACCACCGCCCGCTGCGAAGCATCGTTCTCTGCCTGGTACTATTCACCGCTCTTGCTCTCGCGGTGTACGCCTGCGCCGTCAATCCCGTCACGGGAAGGTCCGAACTCTCCCTCGTCTCCTTCACCCCGGAGGAGGAGGCCACCCTGGGGGCGAAAGCCTACGGGCCGGCCGTGCAGCAGCAGGGGGGGTTCTATCGAGACAGCGCTCTCGAGGCGTACGTCCAGAGCGTCGGGATGCGGCTTGCCCGCGTTTCGCACCGTCCCGACCTGAATTACCGGTACCGGGTCCTGAATTCCTCCGTCCCGAACGCCTTCGCGTTGCCCGGCGGGTTCATCGTCATCAACCGGGGCCTGCTCGTGGGGCTCAAAAACGAGGCGGAGATGGCGGCGGTTCTTGGGCACGAGACCGGCCACGTAACCGCCAGGCATTCCCTGGCGGGATACCAGCGGGCGCTGGCGTCCAACGTCCTCCTTGCGGGGGTTTCGATCGCCGCAGGGGGAAGCACGGGCGTGATGCAGCTGTCCGGCATTACCGCGTCGCTTGTCAACAACGGCTTTTCGCGGGAGCAGGAACGCGAGGCCGACTGGCTGGGGATCGACTACATGGTCAAGGCGGGTTACAACCCGGAAGGAGCCATACAACTTCAGGAATATTTCTATTCGGAGCTGGAGGGCGGAAAAAACCCGTTGTTTGTGGAAGGACTCTTCCGAACCCATCCCTTCTCCAAGGAGAGGCTGGAAAACGCCCGGGCCTACATCGCAAAGCGATACCCCGACACGGTGAGAAATCCGAACTACACGTTCAACGAGTCGGTCTTCCTCCGGAAAACCGCTCGCCTGCGGGAAGTCCAGAAAGCCTACGACATCGCCGACGAGGGAGACAAGCTGCTGAGCGAGAAGCGGTACGAGGAGGCGCTTGCCAAGTACGAGGCGGCGGCCGCCCGCGAACCTTCCCAGGCGCCTTTTCCCTCGTCGATCGGCCGGGTGTACCTGATCCGGAAGAACTACGCTGCCGCGGAAGGCCCACTCCGCAGGGCAATCCGCCTGGACGACGAGTTCTTCGAGCCCCACCTGCTGCTCGGTGCGCTGCACTACCAGAAGAACGAATACCGCGCGGCGATCCCGGAGCTTTCCCGGAGCATGGACCTGCTCCCGACCAAGCAGGCGGCGGCGATGCTGTCGATGTCGTACGAGGCGATCGGCGATCGGGAGAACGCGCGAAAGTACGCCGAAATGGCGAAATAAGGGCCCTCATCGGCTATAATGTATAGATTGCGACCACCAAGGCGCATCCTGTTCGCGTCCCCGCAGGCCGAAACGAAAGGAAACCGCGTGCCCAAGGAAGAATTCATCCCGAAATGGCTCGCCTGGGAGGTCACCGGGCGCTGCAACCTGAACTGCATCCATTGCCGCGCCTCCTCTTCCATGACGTCCCACGACACCGACTTCACTACGGAGGAGGCCCGGAAGCTGATCGACGACATTACCTCCTTCTGCAGCCCCGTCCTCGTCCTCTCGGGGGGGGAGCCGCTGCTGCGTCCGGACCTGTTCGAGATCGCGAAATACGGGACCGACAAGGGCCTGCGGATGTGCATCGCCACCAACGGAACCCTTGTGACCGACGACGTCTGCGCGAAGATGAAGGAGAGCGGGATCAAGATCGTCTCCCTGTCGCTCGACGGGTCCACGGCGGCCGTGCACGACGACTTCCGGAAGCAGGCGGGCGCCTTCGAGGCCACCCTGCGCGCGGCCGAGACGTTCAACCGCAACGGCATCAAGTTCATCGTGAACTCCTCCTTCGCCAAGCGGAACCAGCACGACATCGCGGACACGTACCGGCTCGCCAAAAAGATCGGCGCCCACGCATGGTACATGTTCATGATCGTCCCCACGGGCCGGGGCGAGGAGATCCTGAACGAACTGATCAGCAAGGAGGATTACGAGGAGATCCTCGAGTGGCACTACCAGATGGAGAAGAACGAGACCGACATGCTCGTGCGCCCCACCTGCGCCCCCCACTACTACCGGGTCCGGCTGCAAAAGGCCAGGGAGGAAGGGCTCAAGATCCAGCCGAGAACGCTCTCCTTCTCCACGGGCGGGGGAAAGGGGTGCATTTGCGCGCAGACGATCGCCTTCATCGATTCGAAGGGAAACGTCCAGCCCTGCTCCTACTTCCCCGTGGTGGCGGGTAACGTCAAGAAGCAGCATTTCCGGGATATCTGGTACCACTCCGAGCTGTTCGAGTCGCTCCGGGCGTTCGAGAAGTACAAGGGGCGATGCGGAGAATGCGAATACCTGAACGTCTGCGGCGGGTGCCGGGCCCGGGCCGACGCCGTCCTGGAGGATTATCTCGAGGAGGAGCCGTTCTGCGACTACGTCCCCATCCGCACGAAACGTCGGCTGGCGGCGGCGGTCGAAGCGGAAAGACCCTCGGACGGCAAGAACAAGTAACTCCGGAGATGCCGAGACGTCGGACTTGCTAAGAACTGGTGGCGGCCGGTTCTTCGAGCGTCACGTCAGGACCGAACCGAAACATCCCTGCTTTCCCCAGGAGAGGTGGCGATGGCGGATTACCGATTCCTGAAAGCGTGCCGGCGCGAGCCGGTCGACGTGACCCCCGTCTGGATCATGCGCCAGGCGGGGAGGTACCTCCCGGAATACCAGAAGATCCGGGGGAAGAACTCGTTCCTCACGATGTGCAAGACACCCGAGCTGGCGGCGGAGGTGACGGTCCAGCCGATCGAACGGCTCGGCGTGGATGCAGCGATCCTCTTTTCGGACATCCTCATCCCCGTGGAGGCGATGGGAGTCCCTCTCACGTTCCATGACGGAAAGGGACCGGTCCTCGGGAAGGAGATCCGGAACCAGGCCGACGTCGATGTCCTCGCGGTGCCCGATCCCGCCGACAAGGTCCCCTTCGTCATGGACGCGATCCGGATCCTTCGGAAGACGTTCGAGGGAAAGGTCCCGCTAATCGGCTTTTCCGGGGCGCCGTTCACCCTGGCCTCCTACATCGTGGAGGGAGGCACTTCCCGCAACTTCATCCGGCTCAAGACCCTCATGTACCAGGCTCCGAACGTATTCCGCTCGCTGATGAAAAAGATCGCGAAGACCGTCATCGCGTACCTCAACGCCCAGATCGAGGCCGGCGCGCAGGCGGTCCAGATATTCGACACATGGGCGGGAATCCTGACTCCGGGCGACTACGAGAAGTATGCGCTTCCGTACACCCGCGAGGTGGTGGAGTCGCTTACCCGCGACGGAGTTCCGGTCATCCACTACGCCAATGACTGCGCGACGCTCCTCCCAGCCATCCGGACCCTTCCCGTCGACGTCATCGCGGTCGACTGGCGGATCCCGCTCGACCAGGCCGCGGCTGCCGTGGGGGGGAACGTGGCTCTCCAGGGGAACATGGACCCGACGATGCTCTTCCTCCCGCCGGAGCAGATCGAGCAGTGCGTGCGCGACGTCCTCCTCCGGGGGCAGTCCGCCGCCTCCCACATTTTCAACCTCGGCCATGGCATCCTTCCGCCCACCAACCCCGAGCACGCGATCTCCATGGTGGAGGCGGTGCGCCGGCTCGGAAGAAAGGGGTGAGCGCCCCGAAGGGGGAACCGTCCATGTCCGCATCCTCCCCGCTCACGGGGGTGATCCTGCTCAACATGGGGGGACCGGACTCGCTCTCCGCCATCCGGCCCTTCCTGGCCCGACTCTTTTCCGACCGGGAGCTGATCCGTCTTCCCCTCGCACCGCTCACGCAGCCGCTGTTCGCCTGGATCGTTTCGGCACTGCGTGCCCGACACGTCCGGATATATTACGAGGAGATCGGAGGAGGCTCCCCGATCGCGGAATTGACCGACAGGCAACGCGCGGCGCTCGAGGAAGCGCTTGGGGGAACCGGAGGGAATTTCCGCGTCTACGTGGGAATGCGGTACTGGCACCCCCTCGCCAAGCACGCGGTGCTCAAGATGAAGGAAGACGGCGTCGCCCGTGCGATCGCCCTCCCCCTCTATCCGCAATACTGCGCGGCAACGACCGGATCGAGCCTTTCCGACCTCCGCAGGCGTATGCGATGGGCCGGGGCCGGCTTTCCGCTGACCGAGATACGGTCCTGGCCCGACCACCCCGGGTACATCGCCGCCCTTTGCGCAAAGATCGAGGAAACGCTTGAAGGGACGCCGGGCACCGGGAAGACCCATCTCCTCTTCAGCGCGCACGGGGTTCCCAGGTCGTTCATCGACGGGGGGGACCCGTACCAGATCGAAGTGGAAAAAACGGTCGCGGCGGTGAGGAAACAGCTCCCGGCGATCTCCCACTCGATCTCCTACCAGAGCCGGCTGGGAAGAACGGAATGGCTGAAACCGGATACCGTGGAAGAGGTTATCCGCCTCGGGAGGGAGGGAGTCGAACGGCTCATCGTCGTCCCGGTGAGCTTCGTCTCGGACCATATCGAGACGCTGCACGAACTGGATATCCGGCTCCGGGAAACGGCGCGGGAAGCCGGGATCGTCACGTTCCTGCGGGTTCCGGCGCTAAACGACTCGCCCGCGTTCATCGGGGCGCTCAAGGAAATCGTGCTTGCGCGGTTGGCGGGGGACACAGCCACGGGGGACACGCATTCAACACGACCTGTAAATTCATGAGTGTCCCCCCACAGAAATCAATGCGTATCTCGCTGAAGGGAAAGTCTTGATGCGGCGTATCGCCATCATCGGTGCGGGAATATCGGGGCTGTGCACGGCTCACTACCTCGTCCGGGAATACCAGGCGGCCGGGAAGTCGGTCGAGATCATCCTCTTCGAGGCGGAATCCGTCCCCGGGGGGAAAATGCGCTCCATCCCGCAGGACGGCTTCCGGATGGAGTGGGGGCCGAACGGATTCCTGACGAACAAGCCCTACTCGCTCGACCTGGTGAAGGAACTGGGGATCGAGAACCGGCTCGCCCGGTCGTCGGACCTTGCCAGAAAGCGTTTCATCTTTTCGGGTGGAAGGCTCCACCGTCTTCCGGAGACACCCCCGGCATTCTTCCGGTCTCCGCTGCTCTCGCTTCCAGGCAGGCTCCGCATCATCGGAGAACTTTTCGCCCCGCCCCCTCCCGCAGGAGTCGACGAATCGCTCGGGGACTTCGCGCGCCGCCGCCTAGGGCGCGAGGCGCTGGAAAAGCTGATCGATCCCATGGTCACGGGGATTTTTGCCGGCGACCCGGACCGGATGTCGCTGCAAAGCTGTTTCCCGCTGATCCACGACCTCGAGCGAAAGTACGGAGGCCTCGTAAAGGGGATGATAGCCCTCCAGCGGGAACGCAGGAGCACCGGGGAGAAACGGAAGATGTCGGCGGGGCCGGGAGGGGTTCTGATGTCGTTCGACCACGGCGTCCAGGAACTCACCGACATCCTGGCCAACCGGCTTTCCAACGGCCTCCATCTGGGTGTGAAGGTCGACCGGGTCAGCCGCCGGGAAGGGAAGATCCTGCTCTCGCTCGAGGAGAGAACGCTTCGTGGGGAGATCGACGCGGACGTGGTCGTGCTGGCGGTTCCCGCGTACGCGGCCGCGGAGATGCTGGGGGACCTGGACCCCTCCCTTCGGGCGGCTCTTTCCGCCATCCCCTATTCACCGATATCGGTCGTGGCGCTCGGGTACGAGAAGGCGACCCTGGGCAACCCGCTCGACGGGTTCGGCTTCCTCATCCCCCGCGGGGAAAAACGGAAGATCCTGGGCGCCCTGTGGGATTCGAGCGTCTTTCCGAACCGGGCCCCGGAGGGGAAGGCCCTGATCCGGGCGATGGTGGGGGGCGTGCGGGCCCCTGCGCTTGCGGCCCTGCCTCCCGAAGAGCTTTTCGGGCTCGTCCGCTCGGAACTTACGGCGACGATGGGAGTGACGGCCGACCCGATCCTTTCCCGCTCCTTCTTTCACGAGCAGGGGATTCCCCAGTACCTCGTCGGACACGGGAAAGTGCTCGGGCGAATCGAGGACCGCCTTGCCGCCCACCCCGGCATCCACCTCAACAGCAACGCGTATCGGGGGATCGCCCTGAACGACTGTGTGCTACAATCCCGCTTGACCGCAGAACGGATTGCGAGGGAACGCCACACCGGGAGCGGATAAGCACTCGGCAAAATCAGGAGACCGGTTGGAATAACGAATCGCGGGAGGGACCGCCATTGGGCTATGTCCCGATGCTTTCCTACGCCCTGCTGATGCTCGGCACGGGTATCCTCGGATATTCCCTCTATCCCATCTCCCGTATCATCCGGAGGCTCCCGCCCGGTCCGATGAACCTCCAATGGAAAGTCCTGCGCGGCCTTATCCTCTTTTTCATCGCCGGGTACCTCGCCTACCTCTTTCTCTTCGCCTCCGATCACGGTACCTCACGCCTTCTCGTCTCCTCCATCTTCTTCTGCGGCGCCTGCTTCGACCTGCTTGTCTGCATACTGGCCCACGGGACGGTTCGGGATAGAAAGCGGATCGTCACGCTGGAAACCGAGAACATCACCGACCCCCTGATGGAGATCTTCAACCGCCGCTACCTGGACCGGGAAAAGAAGGCCGGGAAAAACCGCTCTGTCGTTTTCGGGCAGAACATGGGAACGAGCCTGGCGTAGGGCGGCGGGAACCGCGCTTCAGGAGAGGACGGCAAGGAGAAAATACGGATGGCACACCTTCGAAGCGGACAGGGGGTATACGGAAGGCTCCAGAAGCGGCTCGACCGGTTTCCGATCGGGGCGCCCTCCGCGCCGGCGCTCTACGAGATCCTGAAGCGGCTCTACACGGAGGAGGAGGCGGCGATCGCCTGCCGGATGCCGATACGGTTCACCGACATCCGGGGGATCGCCAAACGCACGGGGAGAAGCCCGGAGGAACTTCGTCCCGTTCTCGACCGGATGGCGGAGAAGGGGCTGGTGATGGACTTCGAACACAGGGGAAAGGTGGAATACATTCTCTCCCCCACCCTGCTGGGCTTTTTCGAATTCGCCTTCATGCGGGTGCGCGACGACATCCCCCAGAAGGAACTGGCCCGCTACATGATGCAGTATGTCCATGACGAGCCGGATCTCGTCCGGTCGATCTTCGCCGGGAAGGTCATGCCGGGCAGAACGCTCGTTCATGAGGACACGATCGACCCGCAGGATCTCCCGCGCATCCTCGATCACGATCGGGCGTCGTACCTGGTCGGGAAGGCGAAGATGTGCGCCGTCTCGCTCTGCTTCTGCCGGCATGCCGCGGAGCACGAGGGACGCAACTGCGACAGGCCCATGGAAGTGTGCACCACGTTCAACGCGGCGGCCGACTTCCTGGTCCGGAGGAAACTCGCCCGGAAGATCGACCGGGAAGAGGCGAAAGATCTCTTCGCCCGGACCCGCGAGGCGGGGCTGGTCCATATCTCCGACAACGTGAAGCAGCGGCCCGCCTACGTCTGCCATTGCTGCGGGTGTTGCTGCGGGATGCTCTCCGCGATCAACCGGTTCCAGCTCTTCGACGCGGTGGTCACCTCTCCTTTTCTTGCGGTGGCCGATCCGGGAACCTGCAACGGGTGCGGCCTCTGCGCGAAGAAGTGCCCGATCCATGCGATCGAAGTCCGGGGGGAGAAGCCCGATGCGAAAGCCGATGTGCGATGCGACATTTGCCTGGGCTGCGGAGTGTGCCGACTGGCTTGCGCCCGGGGAGCCATGCGGATGGAGCCGCGGAAGGAAAGGATCCTGGTCCCCGAGAATGCCTGGCAGCGGACGGTGATCATGGCGATCGAGCAGGGGAAGTTCCAGAACCTGCTTTTCGACGACTTCGAACGTCTCGACCACGCCGTCCTGCGGGCGATAACGCGGATCGTGACCGCCCTCCCTCCGGTCAAGAAGGCACTTCTCTCCAGGCAGGTGCAATCCCGGTTCCTCCACGCCCTGGCGGGATGAAGAAGGAGAATTTCATGAAAGCCTACCGGAAGGAGCTGTGGTTCGACATCCCCCAGCGGATGGCGTTCGTCAACATCACCCGCGACGTCGCCGGGTGTCTCAAGGAAAGCGGGATCCAAGAGGGGTTGTGCCTGGTGAACGCGATGCACATCACCGCCTCGGTCTTCATCAATGACGACGAGGGGGGCCTGCACCAGGACTATGCGCGCTGGCTCGAGGAGCTCGCCCCGCATGAGCCGATCTCACGGTACCTGCACAACCGGACGGGGGAGGATAACGGCGATGCGCACCTCAAGCGCCAGGTGATGGGGCGCGAGGTGGTTGTCGCCGTGACCGGGGGAAAATTCGACTTCGGCCCCTGGGAGCAGATCTTCTACGGCGAGTTCGACGGACGCCGGAGGAAACGGGTCCTCGTGAAAATCATCGGGGAGTAGTAGCCCGCCGGCTCCGGATTCTCGTCCGCAGCAGGAGGAGAGGGAAAACAAGCGCGATCAGGGATGCGGCGGCGGAGCCCGCCGTCTTTCCTCGCGCGTCAGGCAGAACCATGGCACATCCCCCCGATGTGCCCGGCACCGGGGAGGACGCTACGGCAGCCCCCGGCGGGGAGGCGACAAAAGCGTGGGTCTCGCCGGTCGCGGTCGTCCCCGACCCGGCCACCTGGCCATCGTTGTTCAAGGCAACCGCTTCGGTGGATATCCACCCGGGGAATGCGATCTCCTCGGTGGTTCCGCTGGACCGGAAGAAACTGCGCCGGCCAGCCGTGGTATCCCCGTAGCCCGCCACTTCGTTGAAGTCGTTGATCGCCATCGCCCGGGAAGAGCTCCAGCCGGACGGGGTCATGTCGATGTAGAATTCGCCGGACTTGACATACCCCTTCATCGTGCCGGCTTGCATGGCGGCGACCGCGACGATACCCGACTCGTTGATCGCGTGGGGAGTGGAATCGGTCGTCCCGGGTGGCGTCACGTTCAGGTACCCGCGCCCGGGGAGGAAAAGCACCGAAGAGGCTCCCGAACTGCCGACCCACTGGCCGGAACTGTTGCCGCCTGCCACGGAGGAAAATCCCGGAAAGATCTCGATGTCCCCGTCGCGGGAGACATAGACGCCGTATTCCCCCCTTCCCGCTACCGCTCCGTCCTCCCCGACGTAAGTGGCTTCCGAGGCCCCCCAATCCGGCGTCGGGTCGAGGAAGGTCGTTCCCCGCAGCAAAAAGGCGTGGCGGACGCCGTCCTTCTCCCAGGTCCCGGCGATCTCGCCGCTGTCATTGATCCAGGCGACCCTGGCACTATCGGCCCCGGGGGGGAGGATCTCGGTGACTGTGCCGGAACTCCACAGAAACCCGCGTTCCCCGGAACCGGACGTCCCGAAACCCACCGCTTCGCCGTACCCGTTTATACACGTCACCCGGGAGTCGACCCAGCCGGGGGGATGGATATCGATATACCGGTAGGACTCTCCGAGTGCCAGCGAGGCGGGAGTCCAGAAGAAAAGCAGAAGGAGGAGAAGCGCTTTGCCGAGGCCGCTTTTTCCTGCGTTCCGAATGAGTTTTCGCATCATGCCCCGATAGTAGAGCAATTATCGATCCCATTGGGGCAGAAATCTATCGCCTTGATATTATTAACGTTTATCCATCGCAACGGAAAGCGGAATTAACGATGGGAAAACATTTTCCCATATATAGCCCATTGTTGCGAAAACTTTTCCACTATTGGCGCCCGGCATGGCCAACATATTTCCTATATGCCGAAACGTGGGAGGGTTGTCAGGCCGCCTCCCGGGACCGGCCTCCCCCCGCCCTCTTTCGCGTGCCGGAGTCTGTCTCCCCTGCGGAAGCGTCTTCCCCGGAGGAGACATCGGTTCTCCAAAGGGAATCTATATACTCCGAAAAGCGGAGCGGTGTCAGCCCGAATGCGGAGGCGTACGGTCCCTCGTCACCGGTGTTCCCCGCCGTGAGAACGTCGAGCATGTCCGGCGAGAGGGGAAATTTCCCGAACCGCGAGAGGAACCGCACCGAGCGCCGGATCCACGGGACGGGGATATGCACCTTCCTGACCCGGAGACCGGCGGCCGCCGCGATCCGGTCTACCACTTCCTCGTACGTGAACCGTTCCGGTCCGACGACGTCGAACGCGCGTGTCTCCGTGTCGGGACGGGAGAGACAATCCGCGATCCCCTTGACCACGTCCCCTACGAAAACAGGCTGCAAAAGGAATTTCCCGTCGCCCGGAACGGGAAAAACCGGAGCGGCGCGGACCCCCCGCCCCAATTCGGAAAAGAACCGGTCCCCCGGTCCGAAGATCCCGCTCGGCCGGAAGATGGTCCAGGCAAGGTCCGAACTCCGGACGATCACCTCAGCCCTTCCCTTCGAGTCAAAATAGTTTCCGGGGCCGCCCGGAGCTGCGCCCAGGGCGCTCACGTGCACGAGACGCGGGATCCCCCAGCGCTTC
Source organism: uncultured delta proteobacterium (assembly GCA_963811025.1). Taxonomy (GTDB): domain Bacteria; phylum Desulfobacterota; class Deferrimicrobia; order Deferrimicrobiales; family Deferrimicrobiaceae; genus CSP1-8. The sequence continues at coordinate 355,960 of CAWEPX010000027.1, read as the reverse complement.
GCCGCATGGACTACGTGCCGGGTGGATTCCACGTGGACCTTCTCGAACGTGACGCCGTCCGCCGGCAACTCCCGGATGATGCCCGCCAGGTGCACGATCGCCTCGGTGCTCTGGGCGGCCATCTCCACGCATTCGCGGTTGGTGACATCGCCCGGAGTCACCCTTCCTGCACGCCGGATATCCTCGGGAATGCGCCCCTCCGAGCCGACCCGGACAAGGAGGCGGGGAAGATAGCCCCGGGCGATCAGGGCGCGGCAGACGTGGCGTCCCAGGAACCCCGTCCCCCCGGTTACGAGAACCTCCCGGTAGTCAAGAAACGGAACCTTTTCCATGGCTCTAGGATGCCGGCAACGGCCGGGATGGTTCGGCCCCGCCGGCAATCGTCTCTCTTGCCTCCGCACCGACTTTATGGCATGTACACAGATAGATCCGCTCGCCGCAGAAAACCCCTTGGCCGAAGAGGGAGGAAGCCATGCCCACGTATTCTTTCCACTGCAAAAAATGCAGGAAAAGATTCCAGGAAATCCTGTCCTTCTCGGAGTACGAGGGCGGAAAGCGCAAGTGCCCCAAGTGCGGGAGCAAGGATGTCGTCCAGGTGCTCGAAACCTTCTTCGCCAAGACGTCCAGAAAGTCATAGGAAGGAGAAGACGTGGAAGAATTTGCGGGGGTCGAGACGTGGCGCGTGTTCCGCATCATGAGCGAGTTCGTCGAGGGGTTCGAAGCCCTCCGCAACGTCGGCCCGGCCGTCTCCATCTTCGGCAGCGCCCGCGCGAAACGGAACGACTGGTCGTACAAGACCGCCTGTAAGGTGGCGGAAACCCTCTCGCGCAAGGGATATTCCATCATCTCCGGAGGGGGGGGCGGGATCATGGAAGCGGCGAACCGGGGAGCCAAGCGAGGCCCTGGACTCTCGATCGGGCTCAACATCCAGCTTCCCAAGGAACAGCGACCGAACCGGTACCAGGAAAAGTCCCTTCACTTCCAACATTTCTTCGCACGGAAGGTGATGTTCGTGAAATACGCCGCAGGGTACGTCATCATGCCCGGCGGATTCGGAACGCTCGACGAGTTCTTCGAGTCGCTCACGCTCATCCAGACCGGAAAGATGCGACGGTTTCCCGTCGTGCTGATGGGGACGGAGTACTGGGACGACCTGCTCAAGTGGATGCGTACCACGATGGTCAAGCGCGGGACGATCACGAAATCCGACCTCGACCTCTTCCACGTCACGGACGACCCGATCCGGGCCGCCGCCTTTATCGTCAAATCTCACAAGAACAGCATCCGGCCGGTCGGCGAGCGCCGTAAGCGGGGGCTTCCCCCTTCGGACGATCCGCCCACGCTTTGAAAGAAGCCACCCGGTGGGGAAGAGGATCGTGATCTGCACCACAACCTGGTGCCCCGACTGCCGGGCAGCCACGGAATTCCTCGCATCGAAGAACCTGCCGTACGAAGAGATCGACATCGGGGAAAAACCGGAAGCCGCCGAGACGGTCATGGAGCTCAACGACGGGATGCGGAAGGTTCCCACGCTGGACATCGAGGGAACGATCGTCTCCGGAGACCGGCTCCATCCGTCCCGCTTCGAGAAGGACCTGCGCGCAGCGGGGGCCCTGTAGCCCGCATTTCTCACCAGACCCGGCGAGAAATGCGGACCACGTACGGATCACGGAGGACCGGAGAGCAGGAACGAGATCACCGCGCGGTTGAAGTCTTCGGCGTTCTCCGCGAAAAGACGGTGGGGCGCTCCCGGCAGGATGACGAGTTTCGCGCCCGGGATGCGCTCCGCGAGCCGGCGCGAATTTTCCGTCGGCACCACCCTGTCTCCGTCTCCGGCGATCACCAGCGTCGGCGATCCGATGGCCGCAAGCCTGTCCCACGCCGAATGGCTTATGGCCGCCGCCAGCTGCGCGGCGTGCGCCTCCACGCAAACCCGGTCCGCGAGCCTTCTCCGGACGAACTCCTCGATCTCCTCCGGGTGATCGCGAAGATACCGTTCCGAGTAGAGGAAGGGAAGCACCCGGCGAATCTCCTCTTCCGGATCGCCGCCGGGGGAACGGACGAACATTTTCAGGACCTCGGGCGCGGGGCGCACGGAGCCTTCCCCGCCCGGCGCAGTGCACCCCAGCACAAGCTTGCGCACCCTGTGCGAGTGGCGAAGCGCGACCTCCTGGGCGACCATCCCGCCCAAAGAAACTCCCAGGACGTGCATACGGTCCGCACCCAGGTGCGCAAGGAGAGCCGCCGCGTCATCGGCCATCTGCGCGGTGGAATACGGCCCCGGGGGGGTATCGCTTCTGCCGGCTCCCCGGTTGTCGAACGCGACGACCAGAAAGCGTCCCGCGAACGCGGGGATCTGGAAAAGCCACTCCGTGCTGTCGCTTCCCAACCCGTTGATCAGGAGCAGCGGGTCTCCCCCCCCGTGCGTTTCGTAATACATCCGGAATCCGGGGGCTTCGGTGTACGGCATCGTCTCTTTCCTCCCCTCCCGATCTTACGGGGCGAATGCCCCCGACTGGGCATCTTGTCTCCTTCAGGATGGGAGTACAATACCGGAACGATGGATGCGTTCCTTCTGAAACGGATCGTGGCCGAGCTCTCCGGACGCCTTCGGGGAGCGCTCGTTTCCAAGGTGCACCAGCCCGGGGAACGGGAGATCGTTCTGACGATATGGACGGGCCGGGAGGAAGTCCGCCTGCTCGTTTCCGCCCACGCCGAGCTCTGCCGCATGCACCTCACCACGCGTCGCGTTCCCAACCCGCCTTCTCCCCCGAGGTTCTGCCAGTACCTGCGGCGTCACCTGGCCGGGATGCGGCTCGCCGGGATCTCCGTTGCCCCCTTCGACCGGCTGGTCCGGATGGAGTTCCAATCGAACCGGCCCGATGCGGAGCACGACAGGACGACCCTTGTCGCCGAGCTGTACGGGCGGCACGCCAACATGATCTACGTGGCCCCGACCGGATTGATACTCGAACCCCTCCGGACGGTTTCCCCCGAGGAAAGCGGGATCCGGGAGATTGCCCCGGGGCTCCCGTACCGTCCGCTCCCCAAGCCGGAGCGGATCTTCCTCCCCGAACTTACGGAAGCAGACGCGGAGCGGATCTGGGCAATGGGGTGGGAGGGGCTTCCGCGCGTCCTCCAAAGGGAGATCTCCGGCCTGGGACAGGAACTGGCCCACGAAGCGGCCGGAAGCGGGAAGGGAAGCGCCGCCGACCTGTTCGCGGCAATTCGGAATCTGGCGCGCCGGTACGAGGAGGACGACTTCTCCCCCGGCATCGGCACCCTCCCGTCGGGAAAGAAGCGGCTCCTCCCGTTCCCCTGCCCGAATGCGGAGTTTGTCGGGTTTGCCCCCGCGACGTCCGCCAACGAGGCGGCGGACCTGTTCTACGGGGAGATCGCGCGGAACCTCGAGGATGCCGTCCTCCGGCAGCATATCCGGTCCCGCCTGTCGGCTCTTCTCCGCAAGGAACGTCACAAGCTCGAAAACGTGGGCGGCGACGAGGAACGACTGGAGGAAGGCCGGAAAGGTGGAGAGTCCGGGGAGACACTGAAGGCGAACCTGGCCTCTCTCCGAAAGGGGATGACCGAGTTCCGCGGAATCCCTCTCGATCCGGCGAAGACGCCCGTGGAGAACATGACCCGGTACTTTTATCTGCACAAGAAGGCCCGGAGGGCGACGGAAATCGTTCGAAGGAGAAAACGCGAGGTGGCCGAAAGCGTCTACTACCTCGAGTCGCTTGAAGAGCAGCTCTCCCTCGCCTCGACACGGGAAGACCTCCTGGCCGTCCGACAGGAGCTGTCCGCCTCCTTCCCTCCCAAAAAGCAGAAAAAGGAAAAACCGGTGAAAGCCGTCGGGAAGGCCGTCCCGGCACAGATAGAGGAACGCACGTTCCGCGGATACACGCTTCTTCTCGGGAAGAACAACGTGGGTAACGACCGGATCGTGAAGGAACTGGCGACGCCGGACGACCTCTGGCTGCACACCCAGGGAATCCCGGGAAGCCATGTCCTGATCCGTCGCGTTCCGGGCAAAGAGTTCCCGGACGAGGTGGTGGAGGAGGCTGCGCGGCTCGCGGTTTTCCACAGCAAGGCAAGAGGATCGCAAAACGTTCCGGTGTTCCTGACGGAGGCGCGGCACGTCTCCAAGTTCAAGGGGGCGAAACCGGGGCTGGTCCGGATCGCAAAATACCGCACGATAAACGTGCGATAGGAGGAGGCCCTCCGGGAGTCACTGTCCCGGGCCCCATAGGCGATGCGGGGGGTTTCGGGGCAGCGGCCTGTGGAGCGAGAGGGGGGGGAAGCGCCGTGAAGCGGCGCACCGTGTTGCGAGCGGAACCGGCAGCGAGCGGGCGCCAGTTCGTGAGCGTAGCTGCGCCGAATCCCCTGCGAGCCTGGGGCCCGGGACCATCGCCCTCCGGGTCAGCCGACGGCGCGGGATTCGTTGCGCATCCATTACGCCGCCCCGCGCATCAACGTTGGATATAACATCTCTTCCGTGGAGAGACCGATGCCCAGGTTCGACGCCGACTACGTTCCCGCTTCCGCGATGACCATCTTCGCCCACTCCGACGACGCCGAGTTCATCGTATCGGGCACGATCGCGAAATGGGCACGGGCGGGCTGCGATGTGACTTTCGTGGTGATAACCAGCGGCAACGTCGGGACGCACGACCCGATGTACAGCAGGAAGACGCTGACCCGGACCCGCGAATCGGAGCAGGAAGCGGCGGCACGGGTCCTCGGCGTGAAAAATGTCGTCTTTCTGGGATACGATGACTGCGAGCTCGTCCCCACCCTCGAACTGCGCCGCCGGCTGGTACGCGAGATCCGCAAATACCGCCCCGAGGTCGTGGTCTGCGGCGACCCGCAGGCCTGGTTCTTCGAGAACCACTACATCAACCACCCGGACCACCGTGCCGCGGCGGTGGCCGCGCTCGATGCCGTATTTCCCTGCGCCGAGATGGAGCTTCTGTGGCCCGAAGAGGGAGCGGCGCACAAGGTTCACGCGGTATACGTCAGCGCGACACATACACCGAACACCTGGATCGACATCGGCGACACGATCGACACGAAAATCGAATCGCTCCGGGCCTACGGAAGCCAGGTGGGGGGGTGGGACCCCTCGGAGAAGATCCGGGAGCGCGCCGCCCGCGAGGCGGATAGGGCGAACCGGATGCCGGCGGAGAAGGAAAGCGGATTTTCCGATCCCCAATCCCTGCCGGTCTACCTCGAAGCGTTCCGCGTGATGAAGCTCAAGGAATAGGCGCTCGGGACGACCAACCTGTCCCTTCCTGTCAGAAAGGATACCCTTTCTTCCTCTGCAATCCCTTGCGATCGGATATCCCCGTTTTGCCCACCCGGGAGGAAGCACAGAGGGGGGCGCCCCCTTCCGGACCGGGGAGGGAAACCGGGATCACCGGTTCGACCGGTTGGTAATCGGCATTCGGCGATCCCTGCCCAGTGCCCGCGGGGTGATCTTGACCCCCGGCGGAGCCTGGCGGCGCTTGTACTCGCTGTCGTCTACGAGGGACACGACGCGACGGACGACCTCTCCGGGATACCCCGCCGCGATCATCTCCGGGATGCTCCTGTCCTTTTCCACGTACATCCGCAGGATCGGGTCGAGCACGTCGTACTCGGGGAGGGAGTCCGAATCTCTCTGGTCGGGCGCAAGCTCGGCCGACGGTGGCCTTGTGAGCACCCGCTCCGGGATGACCTCGCGGCCGCGCTTGCGGTTGTAGTTGCGCGAGAGTCCGTACACGTTCGTCTTGAACAGGTCCTTGATCACGGCGAACCCCCCCGCCATGTCGCCGTACAGGGTCGCGTACCCGACGCTCATCTCGCTCTTGTTCCCCGTGGTCAGAACGAGATGGCCGAACTTGTTGGAAAGCGCCATGAGGATCGTGCCGCGAATGCGCGCCTGGATGTTCTCCTCCGTGGCGTCGGGAGTATGCCCCCGGAAGGACTCGGCAAGCTCGGAGCCGAAGGCCCGGAAAATCTCGTCGATGGAGAGGTCGATGCACCGCATGCCCAGGTTCGCCGCCAGTCGGTGGGCGTCCTCGACGCTCATCTTCGCCGTGTAGGGCGACGACATCGTGACGCCGAGTACGCGTTCTGCCCCCAGCGCCTCCACCGCGATCGCGGCGACCAGCGAGGAATCGATCCCCCCGGAAAGTCCGATGATCGCACCGGGGAACCGGTTCTTCTCCACATAATCGCGCGTGCCCAGGACCAACGCCCGGAAGATCTCCTCCTCGTCTTCGGGCGCGGGCTCGATACGCCCTCCCTCCCCTTCCCCGTCCACGTCACAGAGAAGGAGATCCTCCTCGAACATCTTTGCCCGCGCAAGGAGGTTTCCCCCGGCGGAGACGACCATGCTCCCTCCGTCGAAGACGAGCTCGTCCTGCCCGCCCACGAGGTTGCAGTAGGCTACCGGGCACCGGGAGGCGGTCGCGTGCCTCACCACGATCTCCTTGCGCTCCTCCCACTTCCCCGCATGGTAGGGGGAGGAGGACAGGTTCAGGATCAGTCTCGCCCCCGCCTTCGCCTCCCGGGGAAGCGGCCCGCGTCGAACCCAGATGTCCTCGCACACCGTGATGCCGACGACGGAGCGCCCTGCCGGGAAAAGCATCGGCTCCCTCCCGGGCGAAAAATACCGGACCTCGTCGAAGACTCCGTAGTTGGGCAGGTGCTTCTTGTGGTAGACGCCGCGCACGCGTCCCGCAGCCGCTACCCCGGCGGCGTTATACTGTTTCCCCCCGGCGTCTCGGTCGACGAAGCCGACCGCCGCCGTGATCCCCCTCACCTGGCGGGCGATCTCCTCCCAGGCCGAGATGTTCTTCTCGATGAAGGAGACGCGAAGGAGCAGATCCTCGGGAGGATAACCGGTGATCGCCAGTTCGGGAAAGACGACGAGCGCGGCCCCCCCATCCCTCGCGCGGGCGACGGAGTCCAGAATCTTCCGGGCGTTCCCCGCGATGTCCCCCACGGTCGTGTTGATCTGCGCCAGCGCGATGCGGAACGGCTTCATGTCCACCATTCTCCCGGAAACGGTCCCCCGTGGGAAGAGAGAGGCGACCGGCGGAAAAGATGCGTACAGGAGGTATAGTACCCCTTATGCCGAATGCGCTCTACGACCGGAACTATTTCTTGCTGAACGCGTCGAATTTTCTTTATTCCCTGTACGCGACCATGTTCATCTTCCTTCCGGCGTTCCTGTACACCCTTTCCATCCGGGAGGGGCAGATCGGGCTGATCATGGCGACGGGGACGCTCGTCTCCGTCGCTCTCAAGCCGGTCAACGGCCTCTTCGTGGACCGCCGGGGGCGCACGGCGTTCCTGATTTCCGGCGCTCTGCTTGCCTCCGCCTCCACCGTGCCGTGGCTCTACGTGCGGGAGGCAGGCGCACATCTCTTCGCCATCCGCTTCTTCCAGGGGGCAGCGTACTCCTTCTTCGCCACCGCCTCGTACGCCTACATCGCGGCGGCTGCCCCTCCGGACCGGCGGGGGGAGGCGCTCGGGGTGTTCGGGCTCTCCTTCTTCATCCCTACGGCGCTCGGCGGATGGCTCGGGGAGTGGATGATCGGGAGATCGGGGTTCCATGGGCTCTTCCTGTCCGCCGCAGTCATCGCATTCCTCGCAGGACTCTTCCCTCTGGGGATGGAGGAGCCGAGGCGGTCTTCCCATCTCCCGCCGACCTCGCTTCTCGACTTTCTTTCCCGGACGTACTTCATCCCGAACTCGGCGGCGTTTCTCTTCGGCACGGCGTTCGGGGCGATCTTCACCTTCCTCCCCGTTTTCCTGCTGATTCGGAAGACTTCCACGATCGGCGTTTTCGTCGTCGTTTACGCCCTGACCGTCGTCTCTACCAGAACCGTGGGGCGGAAGCTGGCGGACCGGCTGCCGCGCGAGCGCCTCTGCCTCGTCTCCCTCCTTCTCCTCGCGGCAGGGATCCTCTTCATTCCTTTCGTCCGGGGACACGCGGGCCTTTCCCTCGTGGCAGTGGTCAGCGGCACGGGGCACGGTTTCCTGTTTCCCTCGCTTTCCGCGCTCATCCTCGACCGTGCGGGGTCGGAGAAGGGCGGGATGGCGATGGCGATGTTCACGGGAGCGTTCGACATGGGGCTGGTGGTGGGGGCGGGGGCCTTCGGATTCGTGGCCGAGTATCTTGGGTACACCGCCATGTTCTCCTCGGCGGCGGCGTTCACCGCGGCGGGCGCCCTCTTCTTCTTTACGCAGGATCCGTCGTTCCGGAGAGCATTGCCTCCCGGACCTCGGCCATGAGGTCCGGGATGTCGGCGGCGGTCTTCCCGCGGGTCTCGATCGGGGGGAAGATCTCCACCGTAACGGTCCCGGGACGGATTCTCAGCGTATCGGCGGCCACGACCTCGCGGCTCCCCGATACCCGTACCGGGACGATCGGCAGCCCCACTTGCAGGGCCATCCAGAACCCCCCCTTCTTGAACCGCTGCAGATTCCCGTCCCTGCTGCGCGTTCCTTCCGGGTAGATCATTACCGAGTTGCTCCCGGACAGCCCGGATATCGCCTCCTCCAGCGAGGCCTTCGACCTCTCGGGGGAAAGCCGGTCGACCATCACCTGCCCGCAGGCGAGAAGCACCCACCCGAAGACAGGTATCTTCGCCAGTTCCTTCTTGAACACCCAGTGGAGCGGATGGGAAATGACCAGGGCGAGGGCCGGCGAGTCGACGTGGCTTATGTGGTTGGACATGAAGACGTACGCCTTTCCGGCATCGATGTTTTCCCTCCCGCGCCCCTCCACCTTGACCCGGAAGAACCCCAAGGCGATCCGGGCGTAGGTCTTCGATACCACAAGGAAGAGCTTCCCCTTCCGCGCTTTGCCCGGCAACAGCAGGGCCAGCAGGATCGCCGGCACGCCCATCACGAGAGTCAGGACCCCCAGGAAAAAAAGCTGGACGGCGTTGAGAAATGTCACCGGGATACACTCTTGACGGCCCGCATCCCTTCCGGGCATACAGGCAGAAGCGGACATTTCGCATGGAGAGGGTTTCGCGGGCGGCAGATCTCCCTCCCGAGCCGGATCATGTTGAGATGGAGCGGCACGTGTTCTCCTGCCGGGACGTGCGGCTCGAGGATAAGCGCAGCCCGGGAGAGGTCGGCCGTGGCCGGAACCAGCCGAAGCCTCTTTGCCACTCGGAGAATATGCGTGTCGACGGGAAACGCCTCTTGCCCGAAGGAGAACAGGAGAAGGACGTTCGCGGTCTTCACCCCGACGCCGGGCAGGGAAGTAAGATACGCGCGCGCCTCGGGAAGCGGATCACCTTGCAGGAAATCGAGGGTGTACTTTCCGCGCTCACGCTTCAGCCGGGAAAGCGCCGAAAGGATCGTTTTCGTTTTCGCCTTCGCCAGCCCCCCGACCCGGATCGCCTCCTCCACCGCCGCCGGAGTTGCCGATGCCAGAAGGGATATCCGGGGAAACCGCCGCATCAGGGAGGCGAAAGCGCGGTCGCGGTTCGCGTCGTTGGTGTTCTGGGAAAGGATCGTGAGGATCAGGTTCCGGACCGGATCCCCCTCGTGCCCGCACCGGTTCGGCCGACCGAATCTTGCGCAGAGGCGGCGGGAGACGTCGGCAAGGTCTGGACACGGCTCCTTGCCTGCCGCCGCGCCCCGGCCCGGGGCCCCGCTGCCCCGACGGGGCCGCGCTTTCCGGGATGCCTCACTCATGAAAGTCAGCGGCCTTCGTTTCCGTGGATACGCTGCGCGAGGAGAAGCCCCTCCCGAGTCAGGCGGATGGCGGGCGAAAGCTCCCAGAATTCGATCAACCCCTTGGCGCGCAGGCGCAGGACGGCCTCGTCGAGCTCATGCGCCGTAAGCCCCGCCTCGTCATCCAGGCCTCTGAGCCCCGGCGTGGCCGCCGGACCGACCTCCCGGTAGAAAAGGAGAAGGCAGGTGAGGAGCTTCGTTTCCGGCTGGGACAGATGCCGATCGGTCAAGGCGTGACGGGGGGGGGAGGGGGCTGCGACTTCCGGAGTGCCGCCAGGTCGGCTTCCAGTTCCCGGACCCGGCGCTTCCGCCGGAAAGCGGTCGGGATGCCGGGGAGAAGCCCGACGAGGACCCCGAGCCCGAAGGAGACGACGATTACGATCAGGATGGAAGTGTCTGCGTAATAGTTGAGAAAATGGACGGTGACGACCCCGGGGTTCTGGATCGCGAACATCGCCACGACCCCCAGCAGAACGATCAGAACGATAAGGATCAGCCGCATGGCAAGGCGGATTATAACAGAATGGATCGTATCGGGGAATACGGTTACGGATGGATTTCCCTCTTCTCCCCGGGAGTCTCCAGTTTTCGGATTTCGGTAAGGATACGCTCGCATTCCGATTTTCCGGGGCACTCGATTTCGCACGGGTCGATGTGGGTCACCACATGGGCGTTTCCCAGCGCCTGAGAGACCTCCATTTCGAGGTGGTCCGCCACCTGGTGAGCGTCCCGAAGGAGAAACTGGCGGCACACGACGATGTGGAAGTCCACGTGTTTCTCCGAGCCTGCCCGGCGTGTTCGCAACTTGTGATAGTCGACGACGAGAGGCTTATGGCTGTCGATGATGCGCTGGATCTTCTCCACCGTCTCGGTCGGAAGACTGCGATCCATCAGATCGCCCAGCGCCTCCCGGAAGACGGGAAAAGCCGCAAAAACGATGTAGCCGCCCACGATCATGGCCACCCCGGGATCCAGCCACTTCCAGCCGGTCACGCGGTAAACGACCAGAGAGACGAGGATGCCCCCGCTCGACCAGACGTCGGTCCGGTAATGGAGCGAGTCCGCCACAAGGGCACTCGAGCCTGTCTCCTCCCCTGCCTTCCGGATCCGCTCGGCGATGTACCAGGAGGCGACGACGGACAGGGCCATGACGACCAGCCCCGTGGTAACGGAGCCCGGGGTGATCCCGGAGCGCAGCCGGTGGATTCCCTCCCGGACGATCCACCCGCCGGTCAGGGCGACGACCACCGACATGAAGAGCGTGCCGAGCGTTTCGACCTTTCCGTGCCCGAACGGGTGGGAGGAGTCGGCGGGCTCCATCGACTTCTTGATGGAAAGGTAGTTCACCCCCGACATGAGGATGTCCGCGAGGTTGTCGAACGCCGAGGAGAGAACACCCAGGGAACCGCTTGCGATCCCGACGAAGAGTTTGGTCACAGCAAGGACAACCGCGCTCCCTACGGAAAAACGGGCCGTCTGGATCCGCTTCCGGTCCAACTCTTCCTTCCGGAGCCCTTGCGCCATAAAGATTTTCAGCCACCTCCGTCAACGGTCCGGGTCCCGATCCCTCGTTGGGACGCTGTCTCCCGGATTGACAGTCTTTCCATACCTTTGCAAGAATAGCACATCAATTCCGGCGGGAGGGCGCCCTTGGTCCCCAAAACAAAGAAGATCTGGATGGACGGGAAATTCGTCGACTGGGACGCGGCGCAGGTCCACGTCCTTTCCCACACGCTCCATTACGGCGTCGGGGTGTTCGAAGGAATTCGCTGCTACATGACCGAGGACGGCGGCTCCGCCATCTTCCGGCTCAGGGAGCACGTGGATCGCCTTTTCGACTCCGCTCACATCGTCTTGTTGTCAATCCCCTTCTCCCGCGACAAGATCTGCCAGGCCATCCGGAAAACGCTTACCACCAACGGTCTCTCCGAGGGGTACATCCGCCCGATCGTCTTCATCGGGGACGGGGAGATGGGGCTTTTCGCGAAGACCAACCCGATCCGCGTGGCGGTGGCCGCCTGGTCGTGGGGAGCCTACCTCGGGGAAGAAGGGATCCGGAAGGGGATCCGGGCGAAGGTCTCCTCCTTCTGCCGCTACCAAGTGAACTCGGCCATGACGAAGGGAAAGATCAACGGATACTACGTCAATTCCGTCCTGGCGAAGTGGGAGGCGAAAAAGGCGGGATACGACGAGGCGGTGCTGCTGGACACGGAGGGGTACGTCGCGGAAGCTTCGGGGGAGAACATCTTCATCGTCCGGAACGGGATCCTGCAGACCTCGACGCTGACCTCGATTCTTCCGGGGATCACCCGGGACTCGGTCCTGAACATCGCCCGCAAACTCGACATTCCGGTCAAGGAGGCCCGCTTCACCCGGGACGAGATGTACATCGCGGACGAGATGTTTTTCACCGGGACCGCCGCAGAGATCACGCCGGTGCGCGAGGTGGACGACCGCCGGGTGGGCACGGGAAAGCCGGGTCCGGTCACGAAACAGATCCAGGAGGCGTTTTTCGACATCGTGCGCGGCAAGAATGCCCTCTTCGCGCACTGGCTCGACGTCCTCAAGTAGACGCTCCTCCGGAAACCAGGTCCGGGGGGCGCCGTGGTACCATGGAACGATGCTCCGCGTGTCCGAGATCTTCGCCAGCATACAGGGGGAAACCTCGTACGTCGGGCTCCCTTTCGCCTTTGTCCGCCTGACCGGCTGCAACCTCCGTTGCCGCTATTGCGACACGACGTATGCCTACGACGACGGAGAGGAATTCCCCCTCGACCAGGTCGTCTTGCGGGTGGCCGCCTTCGGCATCCCGCGGGTGACGGTGACCGGCGGCGAACCACTGCTGCAGGAGGAGACCCCCGCTCTCGTGGAGGCTCTCCTTGCCCTGGGGCACACGGTCCTCGTGGAAACGAACGGGACGGTTCCTCTCTTCCGCCTGGATAACCGGGCGATCAAGATCATGGACGTGAAGTGCCCAGGCTCCGGAGAGGCCGGGAAGACGGACTGGGGGAATTTCTCCCGACTGAGCGCCCGTGATGAGGTCAAGTTCGTCCTCTCCTCCGAGGAGGACTACCGGTTCGCCCGCGAGGTGATCCGGAAGTACGGAAAGGAGCAACCGTTCAAGGTCCTGTTGTCCCCGGCCTTCGGCCTTCTGCCCCCCGAAAAGCTTGCCGGCTGGATGGTGGGGGACGCCATCGACGCAAGGTTCCAGCTGCAGCTTCACAAGCTCGTTTGGGGACCGGACCGGAGGGGCGTGTGACTACCTCCCTGGCGAAGCCGAAGGGGATCGTCCTCGTGAGCGGAGGGATGGACAGCCTCGTGCTGGCCGCCTTCGCCACCCGGGAGTCGGACATCTCCCTCCTGCACGTAAATTACGGGCAGCGCACGGAGAAAAGGGAGCTCGCCTGCTTCCACGCGATCGCCGACCACCTGAAAGTAAGGGAGCGGTTGGAGGTCGACATCGGGTACCTCCGGTCGATCGGAACATCCGCGCTGACCGACCCGTCCATTGACGTCCCTCCGGCGGATACGGAACGGCCCGGCGTCCCGGTCACCTACGTCCCGTTTCGCAATGCCCACTTCCTCTGCATCGCGGTGTCCTGGGCCGAGGCGATCGGCGCGACGAACGTCTACATCGGCGCCGTGTGGGCCGACTCGTCCGGCTATCCCGACTGCCGGCCCGCGTTTTACGAGGCGATGAACGAGGCGATCCGCATGGGGACGAAAGACGAAAGCCGGATCCGCGTAAAGGCCCCGTTCGTCAACCTGAAGAAGAAGGATATCGTTCTGATCGGGAAATCTCTCGGCGTTCCCTTCGAGCATACGTGGTCGTGCTACCGGGACGGCGAAAAGGCGTGCGGGCGGTGCGACTCGTGCGCCCTCCGACAGAAGGCCTTCGCTGAAGCCGACGTACCGGACCCCCTTGCCTACGAGGTCCGGCCGACCGGCTGACGTCCCCCGAAACGCCATGCGAACCTCCGTCGACACCAAACAGCTGGCAAGACGCCTTTCCCAGGGCGCGTTTCTCCTCCTCTTTTTCGTCCTTTTCATCAAGACGGACTATGACGGGAGGAACGAGCTCGCCTACCCCGTGAAGATCTTCCTCGATGCCGACCTTCTCGTTTTTCTGACATCGCTCCTCTCGGCGCACAAGCTCCCGGCCACTCTCTTCCTGGCACTGCTGTTCGTTCCGGTGACTCTCCTGTTCGGCCGGGCTTTCTGCGGCTGGGTCTGTCCTCTCGGGACGCTCCACCACTCGGTGAGCTTCTATGACAGGAAGTACTCGGAAGAACGGGGGAAAAAGACGCGGGGAAGCCGGTGGAAGGTGGCGACGCTCCTGTTCTTCGCCGGGACGGCGCTCTTCGGGATCCAGGCGGCGGGACTGCTGGATCCGATCTCCCTCCTCATCCGGTCCCTCTCGCTTTCGGTGATGCCGGGGATCAATTACGTTCTCCGCCTGTTTCTCGACTGGGGATACCGTCTCCCGTGGCGGCCGGTCTCCGACCTGTTTGACGGTTCCTACACGTTCCTGCGGAGCCCACTTCCTCTCGTTCTTCCCGGCGCGGTACGAGCAGGCGCTGTTCTTCTTCGCCCTCTTCTTCCTCATTTTGGCCCTTAACCGGTACCGGACCCGTTTCTTCTGCCGGTTTGTCTGTCCGCTCGGGGGGCTACTGGGGATCTTTTCCCGCGCAGGACTGCTTCGGCTCACCATGAACAGTAAATGCAACCGACTGCATGCAGTGCCGTGACGTCTGCGCGGGCGGGGCAAACCCCCACACGAAAGAGAACTGGTCCCCCTCGGAATGCGTAACCTGCTTCAACTGCAGCGCGGAGTGCCCGGAAGGGGCCCTCGAATGGAAGTTCACGCCGGCCCGGGAGACGAAGGACAGGCTCGACGTGGGCCGCAGGGCGGCACTCTCCGCCCTTTTTGCCGGTTCGGCCGCCGCGTGGGTGATGAAGACCTCCCCCGCACAGGCAAGGCCCGACCCGCTGCTCGTGCGGCCCCCGGGCGCACGCACGGAGTCCGATTTCCTCTCCCGTTGCATCCGGTGCGGGGAGTGCATGAAGGTGTGTATCACCGGGGGACTGCAGCCTACGCTGCTTGCCGCAGGGATAGAAGGAATCTGGACACCCAAGCTCGTCTCCCGTATCGGCTACTGCGAGTACAACTGCACGCTTTGCGGGCAGGTCTGCCCCACCTCGGCGATCGAAACGCTTACGGTACCGGAAAAGCAGAAGATCGTCATCGGCCTGGCGTTCGTCGACCCCTCCCGGTGCATCCCCTTCGCGCAGGGGACCCCTTGCATCGTCTGCGAGGAGCATTGCCCGACCCCAAAAAAGGCGATCATTTTCGAAGAGCGGCCGGGAAAGGGAGGCAAACCCGTGAAGGTTCCGGTCGTGGTCGTCGACCTGTGCATCGGCTGCGGAATCTGCGAATACAAGTGCCCGGTGGTCGACCTGGCGGGAATCCGGGTGACCGCCATCGGCGAGACGCGCAATCCGGAAAACCGGCTCCGTCTCCCCGGCGTACCGTATGCCGCGAATTTTTCTTTGACAACGCCCCCTTTGCCTCGATAGATTCATCGAAAACCGTGGGGGGGGAAATTTCCATTGAATCTTTTCGACGCATCTGCCGTTCTAACTGGTAGGAGGAGATAACATGGCTCACTTCTACGAAAACGGCAGGGACGACGCCTCCAGTTGGGAGGATATCGGCGGGTTCAACACCCACCTGCTGATGGAGATCCGCAACGCCATGCTGGATGTCAAGTCCGAAACCCGCCCGCAGTCCGAACTGCACGTGGTCGTGTCGGAGTGGATCAAGCAGCACCCGATGTTCGATTTTCCCGATGACGAAATCGGGTAATCGCTAAATCCCTTCGCGATCAACCCCCTCTTCCGTCAGCCCGAGAATCTTAAGGTAGATCCTCCGGACGGTCTCCGTCTCCTGCCGGTACTGGTCCCGTTGTTCCGCGGGCAGCCGGGACGGGTCGAACTGCTCGATGGAAGCATCGTGGGAGAGGCGGAGGGAAACCTCCAGGGCGCGCAGGAATCGGTATCCCTTGTCCATCGCCTGGAAATCGTCCTCGCAAAGGACGTTCGCCCGCAGGAGTTCATAGAGGGCCGTGAGGGTTGACCGGGCACGAAGGAAACGGTTGCCCGGTCCGTGAACGAGCTGCAGGTACTGCACGGCGAATTCGACATCGACGATCCCTCCCCGCCCCACCTTGAGATTCCGACGGTCCTGACGCTCCTTCCCCAACTCCCTCTCCATGCGCTTTCGGAGCCGGTTGATCTCGTTCGGGATATCGGGGGGCAGGGGCCGGTCGAAGATGAACCGGGAGGCCATCTCCTCCACCTGCTTGCCGAAATTCCGGTCCCCCGCCACGAAGCGGCATTTGAGGAGTGCCTGACGCTCCCAGAGTTGAGCGGACTGCTCGTGGTACCGCTCGAACGCAGCCAGGGAGGAAACGAGGGGGCCCGCATTTCCCGATGGGCGAAGTCGCGTGTCAAGGTGATAGACGTACCCTTCCCGCGTGGCGGTCGTCAGAATCGAGATCAGACGCTGCGCCACCTTGGCGAAATACTCGTGATTCGATACCTTGCGAAACTCCGAGGAATCCTGTCCGGGAAGCGGGGCGGTCTCTCCCGCCCCGGAGTAAAGGAAGATGATATCGAGGTCGCTGTGGTAGGAAAGTTCCTCGGCGCCCAGCTTCCCCATCCCCAGGGTGCAGAACTCCGCCTCGACGCTTTCCCCCCCTTCGCCGGTCACCATCGGGACGCCGAATCTCTTTCCCGTCTCCCGCCGGGCCAGAACAAGGGCGTACGACAGAAGGACCTCCGCCAGGGCCGACAGCTGGAACATTCCCTCCTCCAGCGAAAGGTTGCCCGAGAGGTCGTTCATGCCGATCCGCAGCGTCTCCAGGTTCTTGAACCGTCGGAGTTCGTCCAGCTCCTGCTCGAAATCGGCACACGCCGCAAGCGCCTCCCCCAATTCCTTTCTCATTTCGGACTTCATCTTGACCAGGAGGGCGAGATCCTTCCGCAGGAAGGTATCCATCAGTTCGGGATGCCGCAGAAGGTACCCGGAAAGGAACCGGCTGCTGCCGAAGAGCCGGACGAGTACGTCGATCACCGCCCGGTTCTCGAAGAGCAAGGCGTAGAACATCGTCCGTGCGCCGACCGCCGAGAGAAACCGCTCCGTGTGGTGGAGCGCCATGTCGGGGTCCGGCGAACGGAGCACGCGATAAAGGATCAGAGGGGCGATTTTCCCCAGGTACCTTCGTGCCCGCGCCGGCATCCGGGTGAACGCGGGACCATCCCTGAGCATCCCCACGTTCCGGCGCGCCGCCGCCTGATCGGCAAATCCCATCGCCGAGATCCGGTCGGCGAAATCCTCCTCCTCCGTTTCCGGGTCCAGAACGGCAAACACATCGGGGGGAATCTCCGGCCCGGCCTCCTCCGCCGGCCCCCGGAAGAGCCGGTTGTAGATCGCCCGGACGTTCCCGGTGTGCCGGTCGACTGCGGACAGCAGCGCCGCCGCGTCGGGCAGACTCATGGTCCGCGCCAGACGCATCAGATCCCCCTCCTTTTGAGGGAGAACGTGGGTCTGCCGGTCCTGATAGACCTGGATCCTGTGTTCGAGCGACCGCAGGAATCCATAGGCGCTCTCCAACGTGTCGCACTCCTCCTGCGAGACGATGCTCGCCCTGGCAAGCGCCCGCAGCGTGTTCACCGTCCCCCGGAGCCGCAGGTCCGGATTCTTCCCCCCGTAGATCAGCTGGTGCGCCTGGGCGAAGAACTCGATCTCCCGTATGCCGCCCACACCCAGCTTCAGATCCCGCTCATGCTTCCGGGCGCGCGCGGACGCGAGGTCGATCCGGTCCTTCATCTCCTTGACCTCCTCGAGGGAGGTGAAGTCCAGGTACTTCCGGTATACGAACGGGGTGATGAGCCTCAGGAATCCCTCACCGACCCAGAAATCCCCCGCCACGGGTCGGGCCTTGATCATCGCTCCGCGCTCCCACGTTTGCCCCCACGACTCGTAATAGATCTCGGCGGACCGGAGCGAGTTGGCGAGTTCCCCCTTCGTTCCGTCGGGACGGAGGCGCAGGTCGACCCGAAATACGAACCCGTCCTCCGTGGCCTCGGAGATGATCCGGGTGATCGATTCGCAGAGACGGACGAAATACTGGTGGAGGGGCACCGACTCCTTTCCCTTGCCGCCCTCCGTCATCCCTTGCTCGGTCTCGTACAGGTAGAGCAGATCGATGTCCGAGCTGAAGTTGAGCTCGTGACCCCCGAGCTTCCCCATCCCCAGGACGACGTATCCGCACTCGCGCCGCGCTCCCCCCGCTGTCTCGATCACGGGAGCGCCGTACCGTTCGGAGAGATGCCGGCGGGCAAACCGCACGGCACCTGCCAGGGAAGCGGATGCCAGCGCGGAGAGGTCCGCCATCACCTCGGGCAGCGTTGCCAGCCTTGCGAGGTCGCGGGCGGCAATCCGGGCCACTTCGCGGTGTCTAAGGCCGCGCAAAGCCGCCTGAATCTCGCCCTCGGTCCCGCACCGGTCGGCCAGCCCCGTCGCCTCGGAAAGGAGGGAATCGGGCGCTCCCGTTTCCGCATATCCCCCTTCGAGAAAGAGAAAGGAGAACACGTCTCTCCGCCTCGCCAGCTGTTCGGGCACCGATTCCGATCCGCCGAGAAGAGCGCCCAATACCGGGGGATTCCCCGGACGCGCGAACGCCCGCACCATATCCTCGGGAGGAAGAGATTCGCACAGCTTCGACAGGTTCAGGAAGTACAACATCGGATCGGGCGCCGCCCGGGCGCCCGCGAAAAACGCCTCCCATACCGATTCCGTCCACGGGATCCGTTTTCGGATCTCCTCGACGAGGGGGAGCGCCCGGGAGGTGTCCACGACTCCGATCTCCCCCAGCCGGTCGCACGGGGAGCCCGGGCGAGGCGGAGTCGTCACCGAAAGAGCTTCCGGATGGCCCCGGGGAAGGGGGGACGAAGCACGCCTTTTTCCGTAACGATGGCGGTCACGTACTTCGCCGGGGTAATGTCAAAGGCGGGGTTGTACACGGTAATCCCGTCGGGAGCGATCCGCGTCCCCAGGAAGTGGGTCACCTCCCTGCCGTCCCTTTCCTCGATGGGGATCGCTTTCCCGGTCCGGACGAGCGGATCGATAGAGGACAGGGGGGCCGCCACGTAAAAGGGAACCTTGTGGGCCCGGCACAGCACGGCCAGCCCGTATGTGCCGATCTTGTTCGCCACGTCGCCATTGGCGGCGATTCGGTCCGCCCCGACGATCGCCGCCTGGACCTTCCCCGCCTGGAGGATCGTGGCGGCCATGGAGTCCGTGATGAGGGTGCACGGGACGCCGTCCTTGGAAAGCTCCCACGCGGTCAGCCTGGCCCCCTGGAGAAAGGGTCTCGTCTCGTCCACATAGACGTGGAGCTTCTTCCCCGCCGCGACCGCCGCCCGCACCACACCCAGCGCCGTGCCGTACCCCGTCGTCGCGAGGCCGCCGGCATTGCAGTGGGTGATCACCGAGCCGGACTTGAGAAGCTTCCCGCCGTGCGCTCCCATCCGCCGGTTGGAGACGACATCCTCGTCGAATATCGCGATCGCCTCTTTCTCGAGATAGTAGGCGGCCCCCTCGGGTTCATCGGGCAGCCGTTCCGCCACCTTTTGCATCCGGTCGATCGCCCAGAAAAGGTTCACGGCCGTGGGCCGGGTGGCCCGAAGTTCCCCTGCGGCCACGCGGAACTCCTCGCGCCACGGAAGCCGTTTCCGGATGGCGTTCTGCACGGCCAGCACCAGACCGAACGCGGCCGCCACGCCGATCGCTGGCGCGCCCCGCACCACCATCGTCCGGATGGCGTTGGCCACTTCCGAAGCCTGGGTGATGCTCGTTATCGACTCCCTCAGCGGAAGAATGCGTTGATTGAGAAGCAGCAGCGCATCCCCCTTCCACTCCAGGGTCTTTATCGACCCGCTGCCACTGAGGGGACCTCCCTTCATCGGCTTTCTCTCCGCGCGTGGAATTTGGTCACCTGGTCCGTCACCTTCCCCCGCAACTCGCGCGGAGAGAGAGCGGGAGCAACCACATTTCCCCCCTTCACCGCCGGAAGCAGGAGGTGCTCCGTCGGGGATCCGCAGCGGCACGGTTGTGGGCTCCTGGCTTCCGGGACGACCGCTCGATGGCCGCACGCCCCGCATCGGACCACCTGCTTGCCGCCGGAGTGTTTCCCCCGCTTGGCGAACGGCCGGCCCTCCACCTCCACGATGTCCAGGGAGAAGTCGATGGTGGGGGCGTTGCTGATGCACGTTCCTACACCGAACCCGTCCACGATGTCCCGCAGGGAGAGGATATCCTGCTCGCCCAGTCCTCCCGAGACGAGGATCCGCACGTGGGAGAATCCTCGCAGGTCGAGCTCCCAGCGGACTTCCCGGAGGATCTTCCGGAAATCTCCCCTGCGCGAGGAGGGGGTGTCGAGGCGGACGGCGGCCAGCGACTTCCCCAGGGCCTCCGCCGCCCGGAGGGCCTCGAACTTCTCGTCCCCGAGGGTGTCGATCAGGCAAACGCGGGGGATGTCCGCCGCCACCGCCTGGTCGAATCCCCGGAGCGCCTCGACGGTGTCCCCGATCACCAGGACGAGGGCGTGCGGCATCGTTCCCTGGGGGGACTCTCCGAGGAAGTCGGCGCTGCGTACCACGGAGACGCCGTCCGCCCCTCCGAGGAAGGCATACCGGTCGATGACGGTGGAAAGCGCGGGATGCATTCGCCGCGCCCCGAAGCTCAAGACCGTCCGGTCCCCGGCCAGCCTCTTGATGCGGGAGGTCTTCGTGGCGATCCCGGAGGCCTGGCAGAGGATGCCGAGCATGGCCGTCTCCATCTCGCAGAACTCTCCGTACGGTCCCTCGACGGAAAAGACCGGTTCCTCAAGCAAAAAGAGGGACCCCTCCCCCATCGCCTGCACGTCCACGTTCCTGCCCGAAAGCAGGGAGAGCATCTCGTCCATCCCCGCCAGGACCGCGTGTTCGTAAGCGTCCGGGAACCGCTTGACGTAGCCTTCCGCCTTCACCCGCACCTTCTCCTTCCCCAGGTTCCTGAGGACCTCCATGGTGCGGACGAAATAGACGTCCGTCGTGTCTCCCCGGCGGATCTCCTCCTGACTGGGGATCGCCTTCATCTTCCCGCCTCCCGTGTCGTTTCAGGCGCGCCGGATTACGCGCACTCCCAGCACCTTCTCCATCTGGTCGAGCGCGAACCGGTGCGACTCGTCGTCCAGGCCCGCCACGACCGATTCCTCCACGGTGACGTCGTAGCCGCGCATGGCAGCGTCGGCGGCAGTGTACAGGATGCAGATATTGGTGACGCACCCGGACAGGGACAACGACCGGATGCCGTGGCGACGGAGTACGGAGGGAAGATGGGTGCGGTGGAAGCCGGAATAGGTCTTCTTCTCCACGACCACATCCCCGGGTTCCGGCGAGATCTCCCGGACGACGGCGGCTCCCTTCGTCCCCGCCACGGCGTGAGGCGGCCACCCCATCCGGGCGAACTCGGGGTCGTTTTTCTTATGGGAATCGCACACGTACACCACGAGTTCCCCGCCCCGGCGAGCGCGCGATACGCGGCGGCGCAATGCCGGGAGGATGTCCCTCGTCCGTGGAACCTCGAGCGGCGCCCCGGGCCGCACGAAATCCTCGAGCATGTCGATGACGAGAAGTGCTCTCCGCTGCTTTGCCATCGTGCTCACTCCCGACTTCCCCGGAAGGAATTTACGGAACAGCCCCTCCACCTCTTTCATCGGCTCCTGCCGCCCCGGCGTTTTCGCGGGAGTCTTCTTCGCGGCGTTGTCCGCTGCGGAAGAATCCGGCCGCCCCGGGATCTTCTCGATCAACCCCTTGAGGAGCCTTTCCCCCGCGCCCTTCGCAAGCGCCGCGGTGTCGAGAGTCACCGCCGGGGAAGAAAGCGGCCCCGACATGACAAGGGGAATCTCCACCTCTCCGTCCTGCCCGACAAGGAACTTCCCCGCCTTCCCCCGAACACGCTCCGACATCTCCCGGGAAAGCCGGAGCACCCCCTGGAAATCGAGCGTCCGGTCGAAACCCACGGCGACCTTTCCGGCAAGTCCCAGTTTATCGGAAACGAGCCTAAGGGATTCCGACCTGATCTTCCCGCCCTCGACCCGGAAGGAAGCCGAAAGGTCCGAAAACGGGGTCTCCCCCCTCACCGCATTCCCGCGCGTCGCCGTCGCACCGGGGAGGAGAGACGAAAGGCCGGCTATCCCGACCGCCGTGGAGAGCAAATCCAACCCCTTGATTTTACCACCGGTTACCTTGATGGAGCCTGCCCCGGTCGCGGTGCGCGTGAAGTCGGCGAAGTCTTTCATCCCACCGCCCAGTTCCGCCGAAAGTGAAACGGGGCCGGAGAGAAAGTCCTTCAGGGAGGTATTGCGGGAAAGGATTTCCCCGGCCGCAAGGTCCTTGAGCGCCACCTTGACCTGGAAATCGGGGGAGGGAGACGCAAGCCCGACGAGTCCGGAAAGGGTGACGTCCCCCCCGTACATGCGCGCGGTCACGGAATCGAGGTGCAGATTCCCCTTCTCGTACCGGACCACTCCCTTGAGATCGGTAAATTCCATTCCTCTGGCCTTCCCGGCATCGATCGCGACACGAATCCGTGCGGAGACCTCCCGCTTTTCTTTTTCCCCCTTCGCCGGTTTCCCGGGCGAAGCCTCCTTCTCCTCTTTCTTGTCCCCTTCCTTTCGGGGAGGAAAGAGAGCGTCCACGTCCAGGTAAGCCATCCGCAGGTCCGCCTGTCCGGTGGTTGCGGGACCGAGGGAGACGTTGCCGGTAAGGGAGAAGCGGTGGTCGTCGAGAAGCCCGGTGAGACGGGAAACCTCGACGGACCCGGAGGTGAAGCCGATCTGTCCGGTCAGCTTCCGGAAATCGATGCCCGTTTCCGGAACCCGGAGTCCGACCTCCCCGAGGTCGACTTTTCCCTCGTACGTTTCCTTCGCCGCCGATTTCTCCCGCCTCCCCTTCCCCGCAGCCGTCAGCATCCCTTCCGGGGACCATTTCGAGAGCAGTCCCGCTCCGCGGATCGTTCCCAGTTCGGCAAGGGAGGAAATCTTCGCGGATGCCGCCCATTCCCGCGCCCCCGTTCCGGGGTGCAGGACGGCGCTCGCGGTGACAGACAGGGGGGGCAAGCGAAGTTCCGCGTTCGTAACCTGCAGGCGACCCGCGGCGTAGCTCCCTTTCGCCACTATCGAGCACGGCGTACCGATGTCCTTCCGCACTTCCGGATCGGCGTTGAGCGTCCCGCCGGCGCGGGTCAGGTCGGCCCTCGCTTCGAATCCCGGCGACGAAAGGCTGCCGGTGATCTTCACGGAAAGGGGGATGACCCCCGACAAGCCCGCCTGCGTCAGGCGGTCCGGCGGATCCCCGAGAATTCCCGGAACCTTGTCCATCTCGATGCCCGGGAAGGAGATTGCGAGATCGACCGCAGGGGGCTCCTTCCCGGCGTAGATCTTTCCGGCCACTGCCACCTTCTGCCCGAACAGCACTCCCTCCCCCTGTATGGAGGACGCAGTGCGTTCGGGGTTTTCCCCCTCCACACGGGAGAGGTGTCCGGCAAACGAAACATCGCCCTTGACCAGGCCCTCGATCCGGGTCCGGATCTCGAAGTCGTTCCTCCTGTCCCCGATGCCGGACAGGAGGAGGGTGAACGGGGAGATCTCCCACCGGGACTCTGTCCCGTCTTTCTCCTCCAGCCAGAGGAAGAGTTTCGCCTCTTCGACGCTTACCGCCCCCAGGACCAGGGCTACCCCTTCCTCTTTTTTCTCGTCGGGAGGCCCGGCGGCGGGCTTCTCCTCCCCCGCAACCCGGTTGACGATATCCGTTACCGAGAGGGTCCCGTCGCGGTATTTCCGGAACCGGATCTCCGGACGGCGGAGGATGACCTTCGTGAACTCCGCCTTCCCCGAGAAAAGCGGCGCGATCGCCAGCCGGATCTCGGCCTCCGGCACCGACAGGAGCCGTTCTTCAGGGTGGCGCGCGTCCCCGGAGACCGTAAGCCCTGCCACCTTCACTCCGATCCCGGGAAACAACGACAGGGAAAGTCCCGAAAGGCCGATCTTCCGGCCGGT
Organism: uncultured delta proteobacterium; assembly: GCA_963811025.1. Lineage (GTDB taxonomy): Bacteria > Desulfobacterota > Deferrimicrobia > Deferrimicrobiales > Deferrimicrobiaceae > CSP1-8. Next base: position 332,054 of record CAWEPX010000027.1, on the reverse strand, counting down.
CTTCTCTTCAAGGGCAGACACGACGCGGGGTTTCAGGAAGTCGACCGACACCAGCCGGGGAATCAGAAGGATGAGGACCACGAACACCAGGAGGACGGCCGCCAGGACGATCGCTGCTTTCCGCATTGCTTTCTCCTACATGAGTTTGGCTTTTAAGACCTCCTGAACCACCCTCGGGTTCGCCTTGCCCCGGGTCTCCTTCATGACCTGCCCCACGAAGAAGGAGAGCAGGCCGGCCTTGCCGGCGCGGTAGCTCTCTACCTCCTTCGGGTTTCCTGCGATGACCTTGGTAACGATTGCCTCGAGCGCCCCTGCGTCGGAGACCTGGGTCAGCCCCTTTTCGTCCCGGATCTGCCGGACGGGTTTCCCCGTTTCGATAGCCGTCTCCACCAGCGTCTTGGAGGCGGTCGCGGAGATCGTTCCGGCCTCGCGGTCCTCCACGACGTGCGCGATCGTCTCGGGCGAAAGTCTTCCCGCGACGATGGCCTCCTTCCACTGGATGCATTCGTTCGCGGTCACCTTCGGGTTCCCGCCGAAGGCGCCCAGCGACGCCTCGAAGAAGTCGGCAAGCATACGCGAGGAAGAGAGAAGCTCCGCGTCGTAACGGGGGATGCCGTACCGGGAGGCAAGGCGCGCGACCTTCTCTCCGGGAAGCTCCGGGATCGTTTTCCCAAGCTCCTCGACCCACGCAGCACCTACGTGGAGCGGAAGCAGATCCGGGTCGGGGAAGTACCGGTAGTCATGCGCCTCCTCCTTCCCGCGCATGGAGACGGTCACGCCGGCGTCCGCGTCCCAAAGCCTCGTCTCCTGGACGACGGCGCCGCCGTCCTCGATCACCTCGATCTGCCGCCGGATCTCGTGCTCGAGAGCCTTCTCCACGTTCCGGAAGGAATTCATGTTCTTGAGCTCCGCCCGGGTCCCGAACTCCTTCCGTCCTTTCGGCCGGACGGACACGTTCGCGTCGCAGCGAAACGAGCCTTCCTCCATGTTCCCGTCGCAGACCTCCAGGTAGACGAGGATGTCCCGAAGCCGGCGAAGGTAGGCTCCTCCTTCCTCCGGCGTCCGGATGTCCGGCTCGGAGACGATCTCCATGAGAGGGACCGAGCAGCGGTTGAGGTCGGCAAGCGACGTCTGCGCCCCCGCGAAGGCCCCGGCGTGAACGAGTTTTCCGGCGTCCTCCTCCAGATGGATACGGGTGATCCCGATCCGCCGGTTCGTGCCGTTCGCTTCGATGTCGATATGGCCGGAGACGGCAAGGGGGAGCTCGTACTGCGAAATCTGGTAGGCCTTCGGCAGATCCGGGTAGAAGTAGTTTTTCCGCGCGAAGACGCTTCGTTCCTGTACCTTGCAGGAGGTGGCCAGTGCCGTCCGGATGGCGAACTCCACCGCCTTGCGGTTCAGGACGGGCAATACGCCCGGCATTCCCGTGCAGACCGGGCAGGTGTTCTCGTTGGGCGCCGCCCCGAATTTCGCCGGGCAGGGACAGAAGATCTTGCTCTCCGTCGCCAGCTGGGCGTGCACCTCCAGGCCGATGACCGCTTCAAACTCCATCCCGGGATTATTCCTCCAGCGGCGCCACCCGAGGCAGCGGGATCTCCCGCTCGATCGCGGCGGCGGCGGCAAAAAGCGCCTCTTCGTCGAAATGTTTTCCCAGCAACTGGGCTCCGATCGGAAGTCCGTCGGGCGACATGCCGCACGGCACGGAGATTCCGGGGATGCCCGCCAGATTGCACGGTATCGTGTAGATGTCCGACAGGTACATGGTCAGCGGGTCGTCCACCTTCTCGCCGATGCGGAAGGCCGGTGTGGGCGCGGTGGGGGTCAGGATCACGTCGACCCCGGCGAACGCCTCGGCGAAGTCCCGCCGAAGGAGCGTGCGCACCTTCTGCGCTTTGCCGTAATACGCATCGTAGTATCCCGCGGACAGCACGTAGGTCCCTATCATGATCCGCCGCTTGACCTCCGCTCCGAACCCCTCTCCTCGGGTCCGGGACATCATCTCGATCAGCCCCGTCCCTCCGTCCGCTCGAAAACCGTACCGGACCCCGTCGTACCGGGCGAGGTTGGAGGAGGCTTCCGCGGGGGCGATGATGTAATACGTCGAGAGGGCGAACTCCGTGTGGGGGAGGGAGATCTCCACCGCTTCGGCCCCCCGGGAGAGAAGCGCCTTCAGCGCTTTCTCGACCGCCTCTCTGACGGACGCGTCCAGTCCTTCCGCGAAGTACTCCCGCGGCAGCCCCACACGCATCCCCTTTACGTCCCTTTCGGTCGCAGCGAGAAAGTCCGGAACCGGAATGTCGACGGACGTGGAGTCCCTCCGGTCGTGCCCCGCGATGACCGCGAGGACGACTGCCGCATCCGGGACGGAGCGGGCGATCGGCCCTCCCTGGTCCAGGGAGGACGCGAAAGCGATCATGCCGTAGCGGGAGACGCGTCCGTAGGTCGGCTTCATCCCCACGACGCCGCACAGGGACGCGGGCTGGCGAATCGAACCGCCCGTGTCCGTCCCCACACCGGCGAAACAGGTCCCCGCCGCCACGGCGGCTGCCGTCCCTCCGGAAGAACCCCCGGGTATCCTGTCGGTAGCCCACGGGTTGCGCGTGGGGCCGAGCCACGACGTCTCCGTCGAGGACCCCATCGCAAACTCGTCCATGTTGTGCTTCCCGAGGAGAACCGCCCCGGCTTCCCGGATCTTTTTCGTGACCGTGGCATCGTACGGCGGATCGAAATTGTCGAGGATACGGCTTGCGCAGGTCGTTCGGACCCCTTTCGTGCAGAAGATGTCCTTGAGCGCGACGGGGACGCCGTGCAGCGGGCCCCGGATGTGCCCGCCCGCAAGCTCTTCGTCGCAGGCAGCCGCCTCCCGCATCGCGGCCTCCGGGAGAACCGTGATATAGCCGTGGATCCTCGGGTCGATCCGTTCGATACGGGAAAGAAGTGCGCGGGTGAGCTCCCGCGAGGAGATCTCCTTGTCGCGGATAGCCCGCGCGGCTTCGACAAGAGTCCATGCGTGCACGGGAATGCCTGCCATCGCGCTAGTCCTCGATGATCCGGGGCACGCGGAAGAAGTCTTCTTCCCGATCGGGGGCGTTCTTCAGAATCTCCGCCTTCTCCCCGAACGGCTCTACGGAGTCGTCGCGAAAGGGAGTTCCCATCTCTACGGCGTGGGAGGTCGGCACGACGCCTGAGGTGTCGAGACGGTCGAGCTGCCGGATATAGGAGAGGATACTGCCGAGCTGCTCTTTCATCTTGTCCGCCTCGGCCGGAGAGAGCGCCAGCCGGGCGAGCCGGGCCACCTGCAACACCTCTTCCCTGGTAATCGCCATCCGGATCTCCCTGTTTTCGTAAGATTTTCACTGTACCACAGGAGCCGGAAGATGCGCAAAAGCAGCGGCAGGTTCCGGGCGGAAAATGGGAGTATCATGGGCGGATGGAGACCCGTCGCTACTTCGCCACAACGAGCAAGGGACTCGAGGCCGTTCTGGCGGGGGAGATCCGGACCCTGGGGGGGAAGGAGATCGCGGCGGTGACGGGAGGCGTTTCCTTTACCGGGGACACCGCGCTCGGCTACCGGGCAAACCTTTTCCTGAGGACGGCAAACCGCGTTCTCCTTTTCCTGTCGGATTTTGCGGCTCCCACCCCGGACGCGCTCTACGAGGGTGTGAAGGCCGTCCCCTGGCCGGAGATCTTTCCGGTCGGCAAATCGATCGCCATCGACGCGACGGTGCGCGACTCAGGGGTTACCCACTCCCGCTTCGCCGCCCAGAAAGCAAAGGATGCGGTCGCGGACCGGTTCCGGGAAACGTGCGGGACCCGGCCCGATGTCGACCTGCTCGCTCCGGATGTGCGGATCAATCTTCGGATCGTGCGGGATGCCTGCATCCTTTCGCTGGACCTGTCCGGGGAAAGCCTGAACCGGCGGGGATACCGGGGCGACCCGGAAGAAGCCTCCCTCCGGGAGACGCTCGCCGCCGGGATGGTTCTCCTGACCGGTTGGGACGGGAACACCCCCCTCGTCGACCCGGTATGCGGAGCCGGGACGATCCCCATCGAGGCGGCGCTCCTGTCCACCGGCCGGGCCCCGGGACTGTTACGATCCTCCTTCGGGTTCCAGCGCCTGGCCGGGTATGATCGGAAGGCGTGGGAGAGGATGGTCGCCGAGGCGCGGGAGCAGGCGCAGGCGGCCCCAAAAACGCAGATCGAGGGATCCGACCGGTCCGGAGAGGCGGTACGGGGCGCATTACGGAACGCCCGCCGCGCCGGAATCTCCGGTGCCGTTCGGTTCCGCACCCTCGACATCCGGGAGTTCGCCCCGGAAGGGCCTCCCGGTACGATCCTGTGCAACCCCCCCTACGGGGTGCGGATGGAAGGGGGACCGGAGTCCGAGGCATTCTATCGGGCGATGGGAGAAGCGTTCAAGAAACGATGCCGGGGCTGGACTGCCTGGGTCCTGTCCGGGAAGCCGGAGATGACCCGGTTCATCGGACTGAAAGCGTCGCGCCGGATCCCGGTGATGAACGGCCCGATCGACTGCCGGTTGCTGAAATACGAACTTTACTGAAACAGGAGGATCCGATGGCGAACGAGAAACCGGTCGAGATCCAGGTTGCTTTCCCCGATCATCTGCGAGGCGGAGTATACTCCAACAACATGATCGTGGCACATACCCGGGAGGAGTTCTTCCTCGATTTCCTGATGGTCGCACCGCCGACGGGGACCATCACCGCCCGGGTCATCCTCTCGCCGGGACATGTCAAGCGGGTGGTCGCCGCGCTCCAGGAAAATCTCGCGAAGTACGAGGCGAATTACGGCCCGATCCGGGCCGCCGAGCCCCCGCAGGGGAAGATCGGGATCAACTGAATGGAATCGGGCCGGAGAGGTCCTCCCGACGTGACGACCACATCGGAGTTTTTCGACAACGTGTCCCGACCCGTCTGGTTGCTTGTCGGAATCATCGCCGTTCTTATTATCGGGGACGTCGATTACGCCACCGGGCAGGAGATCCACATCTCGATCTTCTACCTGCTCCCCGTTGCCGCCACGACATGGTTCGTGGGGAGGACTACGGGGCTTTTTTTTGCGGCGATCAGCGCGGCTTCCTGGTTCGCGGCGGATCTTTTCGGGGGGCACCATTATTCCCATCCCGCAATCCCCTACTGGAACATGCTCGTCCGGTTCGGCTTCTTTCTCATCGTCCTGATCGTTCTCTCCCGGCTGAAAGTCGCTTACGAGCACGTGAAGACCCTGTCCAGCGTCGATCCTCTGACGGGTATCCTCAACGGAAGGACTTTCCAGGAACGGGCGAACGCCGAGATCGAAAGGGCCCGCAGGTACAGCCACCCGTTTACCGTGGTGTGCCTCGACCTGGACAATTTCAAGGCAGTCAACGACCGTTTCGGGCACAGCGCAGGGGACAATCTCCTGCGTCTGGTGACGGATATCATCCGTAATAACCTTCGGATAACCGACATCTTCGCGCGGGTAGGCGGAGACGAGTTCGTCCTTTTTCTCCCGGAAACAGGCCAGGAATCCGCCCGGACCGCGCTGGATAAGATTCTGGACAGGGTAACGAGCCAGCTGCAAGAGGCGGAGTGGCCGGTGACGTTGAGCGTGGGAGCGGTGACCTACCTCTCCCCCCCGGACTCGGTGGATTCCATGATCCTGCAGGCCGACAATCTCATGTATCAGGTGAAGCACGGCGGGAAGAACCGGATTCTGCAGGAGTTGCATGGCGGATGACGCATCCGCTCGAGCTTCGCCGCGCTCTATTTAGGAAGCGTAGTACTTAGCCGGCCGGCCAGATCGTCGATGAACTGCCGCGCGACGCGGCCGCTGCGATGCCCGTTGTCCATCGCCCAGCGGAGGGCCTCCTCGTGCAGCCGCTCCCGGTTCACGGAAAGACCAAGCCGCACTGCGAGTTGATCGACCACGGCAAGGTACCGCTCCTGGTCGAAACGGGGGAATCCCAGCCTCACGCCGAACCGGTCGGCGAGACCGAGCTTTTCCGACACGGCCTCCTCCGGGTGGATCTCCCCATCGCCCGTGTTGTCGGACATCGGTTCCGGCATCAGGTGCCGCCGGTTGGAGGTCGCATAGATCAGGATGTTGGCCGGCCGCTCTTCGAGACCGCCGTCGAGCAGCGTCTTCAAGATCCGGTAGTCGTCCTCCCGTTCCCCGAAGGAGAGGTCGTCGCAGAACACGACGAATCGGAACGGGACGCCCCGAAGCATCGCTGCGAGGGCGGTCAGACTCAGCATGTCCCAGCGCCGGACCTCGACGAGCCGCAGGCCTCCGGGAGCGAACCGCTTCAGGAGCCCCTTCACGCACGATGACTTTCCGTTTCCCCGTTCCCCCCAAAGGAGGACATCGTTTGCCGGGTTCCCGGCCACGAACTGCGCCGTGTTCCGGACAAGAATCTCCTTGGCGTCGTCGATTCCCACCAGATCATCGAGGTCCACCAGGTGGGGATGCGCGATCGGCGCGAGCGTTCCGATCGTTCCGTGCCTCTCCCACCGGAAAGCCCAATATCTCTCGAAAGCGGTCGGATCGGGGGGATGGGATGGACCCAACCCGTCCAGGAGTCGTCCGGCCCTGTCCAAAAGCCCCTCCAGTCTCGTCAACACGGCTGTCCAGCGCCCGTCCTCTTTCATGCCTCTCTCCCGTCATCGGATCGTATGGTTGCCGCAGGTACCAGCGCCAGGGTGACCATCGCCTTGGCCACCAGCTTTTCGTTCCCGTCGCGTTGCGCATAGACCTCCGACTCCGCCACGTGGAGAGTCCTGCCCTGCCGCAGGACCGCCGAGCGGCAACGGAGACGATCGCCCAGCGCGGGCCGCAGGAAGTTGATCTTGAACTCGACGGTCAGGACGAGTTCCCCCTGCGCGGCAAGCGTGGCGGCGGCTCCTCCGGCGGTGTGGTCGGCCATCGTGGCCTGCACGCCCGCGTGGACGAATCCGTCCTGCTGCCCGTGTTTCGGGGTAACTTCCAGCGTGGACTCGCACCAGCCCGGCCCCAGGTCGCTTAAGCCTATCCCCAGGTCGTCTATGAAGGCCGCTTGGTGAAAGATCTCCCGTACCTTCCCGGCGAAGTCAGGCGTTCGCGGCTTCATGGGAAGGTCATCGCCCCTGGCCCTGGACGTTGAAGCGGGCAAGCACGCCGTCGAGCCGGCGGCGGCCCGTCGCCGTCTCCTCGAACGGGTCCTCCTTGAGCCGGTGGGGAAGCGACATCCGGAAAGCCTCCGCCAGGCACTCCTCGTCGGGGACCTCGATCCTCTTGATCGCCGCGAGGGCCTTCGCGCTCTTAAGTATGGTGATGTCCCCGCGGTGCCCGGCGACCCCGAGCTCCGCGACCACTTCCACCACCGCCTGCAGGATGTCGTCGGACACGCGCACGGAGGGAAGCGTCCGGCGGGCCGATACGAGCTGTTCCCGGAGGGCCTCGTCCTTTTCCCTCCATTCCGCGAGGAACCCGGGCTCTTCCCGCTCGAAGGAGAGAACCCGGTCCACGATCTGTTTCCGCAGCGCGATCTCCTTCTCCCCGGAAACCTCCACGCACAGACCGAAACGGTCCAATAGCTGCGGACGAAGCTCCCCCTCCTCCGGGTTCATCGTCCCCACCAGCAGAAATCGCGACGGGTGAGTATACGTTACGCCCTCCCGCATCACCACGTTGCGCCCCGACACCGCGACGTCCAGCAATACGTCCACCACGTGGTCGTCCAGAAGGTTCACCTCGTCGATGTACAAAAGGTTCCCGTTCGCCTTCCCCAGTACCCCCATCTCGAACTTCTTCGAGCCCTCCCGAAGCGCCGCCTCCAGGTCCAGGCTCCCCACCACGCGGTCCTCCGAGGCGTTCAGCGGAAGGTCCACCACCTCCACCGGGCGCTCCTCGTAGACGAGCAACTCCCCGGAGGCCTCCCGCGACCGGCACTCCCCGCAGGGAACAACGCCGCGAAGGCAGCCGAACCGACAGCCCACGACCGTCTCCTTCGACGGGAGAACCGCGGAAAACGCCCGCACCGCCGTCGTCTTCCCCGTACCCTTCTCCCCCCGGATCAGAACGCCGCCGATCGTGGGGTCCACCGCGTTCACCAGGAGGCCCTTCTTCAACAGGCCCTGGCCCACGATCGCGCTGAACGGAAAAAGACGCACCGTCATCCCCCCTTCTTCGCCTTCGCCATGTCGGCGCCCAGCCATTCTTCCCCACCCGCGGGGCAGAAGACCCGCCAGTGGATCCGGAAATAGTCGTCGCCGATCCAGTCCATGATGTCCGCTCCGTTCTCCCCCACGATGTCGAACTCCGGGGTAAACTCGATGACGAGAACCTTGCGCTGCTCTCCCTCGTAATAACGGATCCAGCAACGGCCGCCGGGCATCGTCCCGGCGTCGATCGGAATCAGGTCCTCGTACTGCATCATGAGTTTCCGGGAGACTTTCCGCAGCGACATCGGAACGCCCTGAACGAACAGGACCTTGTTCCCGGTCCCGATCGGCCCGTACCTCTCCTCGATCGTCCTTCTGCCTATCGACATTCTCGGTTCCATTCGCTCCTCCCCGGGTTCCTTCCCTTACGCGTAGGGCGCTTCGCTCCGTGGGCTCCCTCAGATGATCGACCGCGCGCGGATCGCCGCCAGGATGGCGGCCTGGCTCATCTCCGCAAGGGACAGGTACTTCGCCCCCATCGCGTCGGATACGGTCTTGGCCGGCCCCCCGGAGAAGATCCCCCGCGCCTTCTTCGTCTTCTCGGTCGCCTCCATCGAGGCCCGGAGCGCCGCCGGCCCCTGCATCATCCGGTCCGTATCGATGACCAACGATGTGACGCCCATCTTGCGGATGACTTTCCCCATGCGCACCGCCTCATCGAGCGGTTCCCCCCCGACGTACGCCACGTTGGCCCTCCCGTCGGTGATGAGCACCAGAAGCGGTTTGCGCCCGGGGTCCCGGACCTGTTCCACCTCGAGCGTCTTGACGGCGGCGAACAGCCCGATGGAAAGCGGGGTCGTTCCGCCGGAAGCAAGCCAGGTAAGCTGCATCGCAGCCATCGAGGCGCTGCCGGTGGGTGGCACCACCACTTCCGCCACGGTGTCCCGGAAGGAGATGAGACCCACCCGGTCCCTCTTCACGTAGGCGTCCCGCAGAAGAGACAGCACGGCTCCCTTGGTAGCCACCATCCTCTTCTGCGTCTCCATCGACGCCGAGGCGTCGAGGAGAACGAGGATCAGGTTCCCCACCTTGCGCTCCCGTCTCTTCCCGCGCAGGTCCCCCGCCGCGACCCGGACCCGACCCGTCTCCCGCTCCACGTGGCCGTTGGCCACCGCGGTGAACAGGGTGGCGTCCATGGCGACGTCGCGTCCCCTTTGCCACGGCCCGCTCCGCACGTACCGCCCGCGGGTGCTCGCGGTCTTCGCCCGGCTGCGCTTCCCGGCGGCGTCGAGCAGCTTCCTCCCTTTCGGGACCACGATCTTGCGGACCTGGTAGGGTGCGGAGGGTGCAATGACGTTCTCCTCGACGAACCCCTGGCAGATGTCGCAGTCGGGGTCGCCGCACGTATCCGGCGATGCCGCCCGCGACGCGCCCGCCTGTTCGCTGCGACGCCTCGCCGCCATCGCCTGCGTGATCGCCTGTCGCTCCAGCTCCTCGTCCGGGTAGGTCGGGGTGCGAAATACGACACCGGCCCGCTTCATTCCATGGGGCGTGTCCGGGAGGGGAACGAACGGATCGCGGTCCTCTTCCTTCATCTCCCCGGGAAACGCCCAGGAAAGGAGGCGCTCCACGTGGCGCGCGGCGCGGTCACTGACCCCGCTTCTCGGGATCCGGTGAGGCAGGGCAAGACGGATGGCATCTTTCAGGTCGCCCGCTATGAGCTCGCTTCCTCCCCGCAAGGCGGCAAGCGCCCGGGCACTCTTCAGGATCGCGATATCCCCGCGGTGCCCTGCCACGCCGAGCGTGGCGACCGTCTCCGTCACCGTCTTCAGGACCCGGTCGGGAATCGATATGCGGGAAAACCGGGCGCGCGCCTCCGTCACCAGGCGCAGGGCGCGACGGTCCCCACCCTCCCATTCCGCGAGGAACCCGGGCTCTTCCCGCTCGAAGGAGAGAACCCGGTCCACGATCTGTTTCCGCAGCGCGATCTCCTTCTCCCCGGAAACCTCCACGCACAGACCGAAACGGTCCAATAGCTGCGGACGAAGCTCCCCCTCCTCCGGGTTCATCGTCCCCACCAGCAGAAATCGCGACGGGTGAGTATACGTTACGCCCTCCCGCATCACCACGTTGCGCCCCGACACCGCGACGTCCAGCAATACGTCCACCACGTGGTCGTCCAGAAGGTTCACCTCGTCGATGTACAAAAGGTTCCCGTTCGCCTTCCCCAGTACCCCCATCTCGAACTTCTTCGAGCCCTCCCGAAGCGCCGCCTCCAGGTCCAGGCTTCCCACCACGCGGTCCTCCGAGGCGTTCAGCGGAAGGTCCACCACCTCCACCGGGCGCTCCTCGTAGACGAGCAACTCCCCGGAGGCCTCCCGCGACCGGCACTCCCCGCAGGGAACAACGCCGCGAAGGCAGCCGAACCGACAGCCCACGACCGTCTCCTTCGACGGGAGAACCGCGGAAAACGCCCGCACCGCCGTCGTCTTCCCCGTACCCTTCTCCCCCCGGATCAGAACGCCGCCGATCGTGGGGTCCACCGCGTTCACCAGGAGGCCCTTCTTCAACAGGCCCTGGCCCACGATCGCGCTGAACGGAAAAAGACGCATGCTCCTATCCCCAGGTCATGGGATGAAGAAAAGGAAGAAACGATGGCCCCTGTGGTCGGCCGGCAAAGGGTGGAGACGACCGGAAGGGATTCCCCGGCAGTACACGCTCGCCCGAGGCGGCATCACCATGGTATCGAAAAAAAATAAGACGACGGGAGGAAAAATGAAGGGATCCGTATACCTTCAGGACAGGTAAGGCTCCTCACCCGGAGGAAGCGCCTCGAAAAACTCGGCGAAGTGCTCCTCGATTTCCTCGGGACAGGGCTTCGGTTTCCCGCCGCCGTTCAGATACCGTAAGAACCCCCCGCACGTCTCGCACCGGTCACGATGTGCATCGAACAGAAGGGAAAGGGAAGGGGCCAACCGCCGCTCCCGGAACGCCCGCAGGAGAGTTTCCACCTCCCGTTTTTGCTCTTCGGCGGCCATTTTCCTATACTTATCGAGCTCCTGGTGGTGCTCCCTCGCTTTCTCGATCACGAAGGACTTCAGTCTTTCCCGGAACTCCTCCGGGATCTCGTTCAGCCGGACCTGCCGGCAGATGAGTTTCGTCGTGTCGTAGGTCCGGAGGAAATTCGTGCAGGACTCGCACATCACGATGTGCGCATCCAGGTCCTCCCGCAGGCGGTCCTCCATGGAACCGTCGAGGTAATCCCCCAGCAGGTAGACCAGTTCCTTGCAGTTCATGGCATCTATTCCGTCTTCCCTTCCCGCAGATACCGGGTCAGCTGTTCCCGCAGATACAGGCGCGCCCGGTGAAGGCGCGATTTTACCGCGGGGACCGTCAGCCCTAAAATTTGCGCGGTTTCCTCGTTCGACAGCCCTTCCACATCGCTCAGCACGAAGACCACCCTGTACTTTTCGGACAGATCGTCCGTGAACTTCCTGATCACTTGCCCCAGTTCCTTGTCGAGCATCTTCCGCTCGACTTCCTTGCTCCAGTCCTCGACCGGACCCGTGTGCATGCCATCTTCCGAGAAGATGGGCATGAACTCCTCGATGGACACCGTCTCCTGCCGGCGCTTCCCGCGAAGCCGCATCAGGCAGGCGTTTACGCAGATCCGGTAGATCCAGGAGTACAGCGCGGAGTTCCCCTTGAACGTGTGCGCCTTCTGGAACACCGTCAGAAACACGTCCTGCGCGGCTTCCTCGGCATCGCTTTCGTTCTTCAGGATCGACATCGCAAGGCCGAAGATCTTCCCGTGAAACCGCTCAAAGAGAGCCTCCACGGCCTCGGAGGAGCCGTTCCGAAGTTCCTCCAGAAGAACGTTGTCATCGAGCAACCGCTCGGCGGGCATTCTCCGCTCCGTTTAGATTCGACCTTGTGTATCGGGTTTCATCTATCCACTTCGAATTTCAACGATTAGCACGTTTTTCCTCGTCGGTGCAAGACCCGTCCGATCCGACCGGGGACCTTTCCCACTTGGCCGCGCGCGGGATTTGCCTTACAATCGGAGGAAACGCCGGGTCTTGCGGCATGTCGGGAGACATATGTGAAATTCCCTCGGACCTGTTATTTCCTCGCCGCCCTGGTGACCACCGGGGCCCTCACCTATCTCCTTATTATGGCCAAGCGGAAAAGGACCGCCGTGTCTTTCCTCTACTCCCATCCGGAGGGGGGGACAGGGAAGGGGAGTTCGAGCTCTTCATCGGATCGTAAGCGTGGTTTCAGGATAGAAATTCCATCTTCCCGAGCCGGACGAGAATCTTTTTCCGTCCGTACCCGGGAAAACAGGCCGTGATCTTCCGGTTGTCTCCCTCCCCTTCCACCGCTTCGACACTTCCTTCACCAAAGGCCGGGTGACGCACGCGCATCGACCGCCGTGCGGCAGGTACCGGCCCGGTACCGCCCCGGACAGGATCCTGTGGTCTCGCGCGGGGCGAATCGTTTCCCCTCCCGGCGCGGAGTGGGCGTGCGGCCGCAATGCGCAACGCTCCCTCCCCGGGCGGAAGGATCCCCTCCCAACGGAGAAGTGCGGGCGGAATCTCGGAGAGAAACCTGGAAGGGACAGCGTCCCGGAACGTTCCGTAGAGGGCCCGCCGGCGGGCGAAGGAAAGATACGCCCTTTCCCGCGCGCGGGTAAGGCCAACATAGAACAGCCGTCGCTCCTCTTCCACGTCGAACTCCGAACCCGTGGACCGGGAATGGGGAAGGATCCCCTCCTCGAGTCCGACGAGGAAAGAGACGTCGAACTCCAGACCCTTGGCGTTGTGCAGGGTCATCAGGTGGACCGCGTCTTTCCCTGTCCCGTTCCCGCCATCCTCCGGAGGCTCGAGCGACATCCTCTCGAGAAAATCCCGCAAGGCTTCCTCGCCGGTCGCGGGAATAGAATCCGCCAGAAGAAAGAGTTCTTCCACGTTGTCCCGGTCCTCCCGACCTCCTCCTTCCGCTGCCCTGTCGCCAAGCCAGGCCAGATACCCGGCCCCGGTCAGCAGGAACCGGAGAGATTCGCCTCCCCGCTTGCCCGGCAGCTCCTTCAGCCACTCCTCCCGGAAGGAAAGAAGAGGAGCGAGGGAGGGGATTTTTTTCAGTTCCAGGGAAAACGGGACGCCCGCCGCCTTGGCCGCCGCGCGCGCGCGCGACAGCGTCACTTCCCCCACCCCGCGCCGTGGGATCGAAAGCAACCTCTTCAGGGAAACCGGGTCGTCGGGATTCAGGAACCACCGCAGGTACGCTACTGCGCCGCGTACCGATGCGCGCTCGTAGAACGAGAGCGCCCCTCGCAGCACGTACGGTATCCCCTCCCGACGCAGCCCATCCTCGACCGCCCGGGACTGCGCATTTACACGGTAGAACACGGCGATGCGGGATGGAGAGACCCCTCGCCGAATTTCCCCCGCCACCGCCAGCGCCACGCCCTCCGCCTCGGCGTCCGCATCTTCGAAGACCCGGATCGCGGGGGGCTCCCCTCCGTCACGGGCAGCGAGGATCCGCTTTTCCCGCCGCTGCCGGTTTCGCCCGATCACCTCTTCCGCCGCAAGGAGCAGCGAGGCGCGCGAGCGGTAGTTGGTACGAAGGGTAAGGACTGCGGCACCTGGATGGTCCCTTTCGAAGGAGAGCATCGGTTTGGCCGACCCGCCCCGCCACCCGTAGATCGACTGGTCTTCGTCCCCCACCGCGCAGAACGAGTCGGCACCCGCTGCTATCGTCGCCGTCAGTTCCGCCTGGGCCCGGTCGACGTCCTGGAATTCGTCGACGAGAAGATGCCGGATCTCCCCGCGGACGGCGTCCCGGACGTCCGGAGCCTCGCGGAAGAGGGTGACGGGAAGCCGGATGAGATCGGCGAAGTCGACCGCTCCCGCCGCCGCGAGCGCCTCACCGTATGCTTTTCCCACCGACACAGCCATGTCTGAGAAAAGCACTCCCGGAGAGACTGCCGCCGACCCGGGGGGGACCCCCTCCCGTTTGGAGCGCTCGATCAGTCCCGCGAACCGCGCGGCCGGGAACTTCTTCTCGTCGATATCCATATCTTTCAGGATCTGCCGGAGGAGATCGATCTGGTCGCGCCCGTCGTAGATGACAAAGCCGCGGGGCAGGCCGATTCTGTCCCCGAACCGGTGCAGCAAGGTGGCGCCGAACGCGTGGAACGTGCCCAGCCACGGAAGACCGTTCCCGCCCCCCTGAGCGGCAACAGATTTCGCCACCCGTCCGCGCATTTCGTCGGCCGCCCGATTGGTGAAGGTAATCCCGAGAATTCCCCGGGGAGGGACACCTTCCCGGAGGAGACGGACGATCCGTGCCACGATCACGCGGGTCTTTCCCGAACCCGCGCCAGCCACGATCAGGAGCGGCCCCGCCGCGTGCAGTACGGCCCGGCGCTGGTCGACGTCAAGCGAATCGATTGGCTGTTGTTCCCCGGTATTCATGGCAATGGTTTAAGCATAAACCCGAATCCGGCGGCAGCCGACGGAATTATTTCCTGATGGATGGTTCCGAAGAGAAAGAGAGACGGAAAGTCTTCGTTTCATCCTTTCACGGTTTAAAGATAAACAGGAAGAGCAGAACACCGATGCAGGCGGAGAGAAGTCCCAGCAGGAGGAATTCCAGGAAGCCACTCGACTTTCCCTTTAATCCTGACCGATGTGGAGTCCTGTCGGTATCGGAGCCCGACTTCGGACTGGCGAACCCGCGTGGCGGAAACTTCCCCATAACACACCATTCCTTTTCTGACCAACATGCATCAAGGATATGCTGCGAAGTGAGATGCCGCACTCCGAGCGTCTGTTTCCTCTCCAGGCCAATTGGTTCTCCTTCTGTGGCATCGGGAAATCCCTACCGAATATATCCGGAGTCATGCGGACGGTTTCCCCAAGGGAGGATCCCGGGCGCTAAACACAAAAACATCCCGTTTTAATACCAAAAAGCAGGATCCGTTTCTCTTTTACCTGTTGGATTATCATCCAGGAAAAAAGAAAACCGCAGATAAGAACATGATTATAGACTTCTTCCCCCGTAAAAAGTTGACTTCAAACCGGAAATATGGACAATATTTCCTGATTCCGATTTTATATGGGAGAGAGATGAATAACAGACTCTTCATTGCGCCTGTTCTCGCCGCCCTGATCCTGTTCGGTCTTTTCAAGGTTTTCCACCGCCCGCAGCCTTTGCCCGGTCACACCCGGACGGAGACACCAACGGAGTCGTCGAAGGAAATTCGGGGGGTGGTAAAGCCCGGAGAGACGATGTTCGACATCTTCAAGAAGTACGGACTGCCCTCCCAGGATTTGTTTTACCTCAAGAAAGCGTCCGTCGGCGTCCACCGGCTGGGGAAGATCACCACCGGGAAACCGTACCGGATCGAGCTGGGCCCGGACAACAGCGTTCTCTCGCTTACCTACCAGATCAATGCCGACTTCCTGCTCAACATCACCCGTGCCGACCCCGGCTTCCGGGCGGAAAAAATCACGATCCCGTACGAGACGAAATTGAGCAAGGTCGGGGGGACCATCGAGAACAACCTCTACGACTCGCTTGGCAACGGCGGGGATTCCGGGCTTCTCGCCTATGCCCTCTCCGACATCTTTTCATGGGATATCGATTTCACGACCGACCTGCGCAACGGCGACACCTTCAAGATCATCGTCGAGGAGCAGTGGCTGGACGGTCGGTTCAAACGTTACGGGAACATCCTCGCCGCCGAATTCACGAACGACGGGAAGGTCTACCGGGCCTTCCGGTACGAGGGTCCTGACGGGCGCGCCGGGTATTTCGACGAAGAGGGGAAGTCGCTGCAGCGGTCGTTCCTGAAAGCTCCGCTTTCCTACCGCCGCATCAGCTCCGGGTTCAGCTACAGCCGGATGCACCCGATCCTGAAGATCCGGCGACCGCACCTGGGGGTCGACTACGTCGCTCCCCGGGGAACACCGGTTTCCGCCCTGGGGGACGGAACCATCCAGTTCGCCGGGTACAAGGGAGCCAACGGCAACCTCGTGATCCTCAGGCATCCGAAAGGATTCACCACCTACTACGGACACCTCCACAAGATCCGCAGGGGGATCCGGCGCGGTGCCCGGGTTGCACAGGGGGACGTCATCGGTTACGTCGGATCGACCGGCCGCGCCACCGGTCCCCACCTCGATTTCCGGATGAAGAAGGGAAACCGGTTCATCAACCCGCTCCGGGTAGACGTCCCGCGCAGCAGCGGGATACCGAAGAATCTCCTCGCCGACTACGACAAGATCCGGCAGAAAAGGGGACTCGAACTGGCCTCGATCGTCCCATCCCCGCAGAAACCGGAACCGGAATCCAAGTCGCAATCGGTCGCGTACGCCCGCTGATCATACCGTTTTCCCGGGTTCGCCGGAAACCGTCCCGCCCGACCCACGATGTTCTCCTTTTGCCATGCAACTGCTTCTTCCTTTCCGCTTCTCCAGGATTTCCGGGGACGGGGTGTCCCTGCCGCTGTCGTTACGGGCGCATGAAACGATTCCGGGGGGAACACAGGGAAACCGGAGAGGAAGAGGGACTGCGCGCCTACTCCACCGTGACGCTTTTTGCGAGGTTGCGTGGCTGGTCGACGTCTGTGCCTTTGAGCACCGCCATGTGGTAGGCCAGAAGCTGCAGCGGCACGACCTCGAGAATCGGTCGGGCGTACTTTCCGCACGCAGGCAGGAAAAAAAGGTCCTCCGCTTTTTCGGAAAGCGCGGTGTCCCCTTCCGTCCCCACCGCGATCACACGCCCCCCCCGAGTGTACGCCTCCTCGAGATTGGAGACGGTCTTCTCGTACGTGTCTCCCCGGGAACAGAGAACCAGCACCGGCATCCGCTCGTCGATCAGGGCGATCGGCCCATGCTTCATCTCGCCGGCCGGATACCCTTCCGCATGGATGTAGGAGATCTCCTTGAGCTTGAGCGCCCCCTCGAGCGCGACCGGATAGGAAAGCCCTCGCCCCAGGTAAAGGAAATCCCGGGAGTCCTTGTACTTGCGGGCGATTTCCGCGATCTCGCCCTCCCTTTTCAGAACCTCCTCGACCATCCGGGGCAGTTCGCTTACGTCCAGAAGGTGAGAGGAGACTACCTGCGGGGACAACGTCCCGCGGACCTTCCCGAGATGGAGGGCCAGCAGGTAGAGCGCCGTCAACTGCGTCGTGAATGCCTTGGTGGACGCCACGCCGATCTCGGGCCCCGCGTGCGTGTAGATCACCCCGTCGGACTCCCGCGCAATCGAGGAGGAAACGACGTTGCAGATCGCCACCGAGAATGCCCCTTTGCTCCTGGCTTCCCGCAGGCCCGCCAGCGTGTCGGCCGTCTCGCCGGACTGCGATATCGGGACGCAGAGGGTACCCCCTTCCACCACGGGGTTCCGGTACCGGTACTCGGAGCCCAGGTCGACTTCCACCGGCAGTCGCGCGAGCCCCTCGATCAGGAACTTCCCGATCAGGCCGGCATGCCAGGAGGTTCCACAAGCGATGATAAGCACCCGCGAGAGAGATCGCAGTTCCTCCTCCCCGAGCGGGAGCGTGTCGAAGAAGACCTCGCCGGACTCGGGGAGAACCCGGCCCGCCAGCGTGTCCAGTATCGCCCGCGGCTGCTCGTGAATTTCCTTGAGCATGAAATGCCGGTAGCCGCCCTTTTCCGCCATGACGGGGGACCAGTCGATGTAGACCGGGGATCGTTCCCTGTGGTTCCCGGAGAAGTCGGTCAGCCGGACACCGTCCGGACCGGCGATGATGATCTCCCCGTCTTCGAGAAACAAGGCGCTGCGGGTGTACGAAAGCAGGGGAGGAAGGTCAGAGGCGACATACGTCTCCCCCTCGCCCACGCCCACCACCATCGGGCAGTTGAGACGCGCCCCCACCAGCGTCCCCGGTTCCTTTTCGGAGATGCAGAGGAAGGCGTACGACCCGTGAAGTGCGGCAACCGTCTTTCGCACGGCCTCCTCGAGCCGCAATCCCCCGGATACGTACTCGTCCACCAGGTGGGCGATCACCTCGGTGTCGGTCTCCGATTGGAAGGTCCGTCCCTTTGCTACCAGGAGTTCCTTGAGCGTGCGGTGGTTCTCCACGATCCCGTTGTGGACGACCGCCACCTGTCCCGTCTTGTGCGGGTGGGCGTTATTGTCCGACGGGCGCCCGTGGGTCGCCCAACGGGTATGCCCGATCCCGCACGTGCTTACTACCGGCTCGCGCACCACCAGGTCCAGGAGCCGGGAGATCTTCCCTTCGCTCTTGCGGATGGCGATTTCGCCTCCGTCGAGGACTGCGATTCCCGCGGAATCGTATCCCCGGTATTCCAGTTTCCGCAGACCGTCCAGGAGGATCTCCCCGCACTGCCGCGGACCCGTGTATCCCACGATCCCGCACATTCTCAGGCCTTCTCCTTCAGAGGGGGGATCGTAAGTCCCGATTTCTTCAGCAATTCCGGCATCCGCCGGATCACCCAGTCGGCGATGTTCTTCTGCTCTACCCGCGAAAGGGCGAGGGCATACGGCGGGACATCCTGGGTGATGGTCGCCCCTGCCCCGACGAGGGCTCCTTTCCCGACCGTAACCGGTGCGACCAACTGCGTGTCGCTGCCGACGAACACCCCGTCGCCGATCACCGTCGTGTGCTTGGTGATCCCGTCATAGTTGCAGGTGATCGTACCGGCGCCGATGTTGGCCTTTTTCCCCACGATGGCATCGCCGATGTAGGCCAGGTGGTTCGCCTTCGACCCGTTCCCGATCCGGCTTTTCTTCACCTCGACGAAATTGCCGACGCGGGCATCCTCTCCAATGTCCGATGCTGGGCGCAAGTGAGCGAACGGGCCAAGGATTGCGCGTTTTCGCACATGCGAATCCGTGAGCACGGAGTACGGTTTCAGGTGCGCGCCGTCGTCTACCCGGCTGTTCTCCACCACGCATCCGGTCTGGATCCTGACCCCTTTCCCGATCCTCGTCTTCCCGAGCAGCACGACCCCGGGTTCGATCATCGAATCGGCTCCCACGGAAACTTCCGCCTCGATGTAGGTGCGGTCCGGCGCCACGACGGTCACCCCGTTGTCCAGCAGGGCATCGATCTTCACCCGCCGCAGCACCTCGGTGGCCTCGGCGAGTTCCTTTCGGGAGTTGATCCCGCGCACTTCGTCGGGGTTCCCGGCGACGACGGGCACGACGATCTTTCCCTCCTGAAGGGCCTGCACGACCAGGTCGGTAAGGTAGAACTCCCGCTGCACGTTGACGTCGGTCAGGCGCGGGAGGTTTCTCGCGAGGAACTTCCGGTCGAAGACGTATGTCCCCGAGTTCACCTCCCGTATCTTCCGGATCTCGGGACCGCCGTCCCTCTCCTCGACGATCCGCGCGACGGTGCCGTCCGGGTTGCGCAGGACACGCCCGTACCCGGAAGGGGTGGAGAGGATCCCGGTAAGCACGGAGGCGGCCGCCTTCCTGCGTCTTCGGGTTGCGATGAGAGCACGGATGGTCCGGGGATGAATGAGCGGTGCATCCCCGCAGAGGACGACGACCTCCTTCGCCTTGGAGGAGATCACGGAAAGCCCGCAGCGGGCGGCATCTCCGGTCCCCAGCTGGGTTTCCTGGATCGCCACCTTCCCCCCGAACTCCTCCGCCGTCCCGACCAATTTCTCCCGCCCCTGGCCGAGCACGAAGGCGATCTCGGCGATCCCGGCCGTTCTGGCCGCGCGGGCGACGTGCCACATCATCGGCCTGCCCGAAACGGGGTGCGCCACCTTGGGGAGGAGGGACTTCATCCTTTTTCCCTGCCCCGCGGCTAGAATGATCGCGGAGACATCTGCCATGGACCTCATCCTTTCCGGGATGGTAGAATTGGCCCCGTCCGGCCGTAGTAAAGTGTACCCGGTTTCCTTGGGAAAAGGGAACGCCGAAAGTGACGAATTTGAAGAACGCTTTGGACAGAATCGAAGCGGATCTCAACGATTTGAAGCGCCAGTATGACCTCTTCTTTCAGGGAATCCGGCGCATCGAGCCCCAGGAAGAGCGCAAAGTCCTCGGGTGGATGGTCCGCCGCATGGGGCAGCGGAAGCTTCCGAACACTTCCGACCAATTCCGTTTCAGCAGCCTGCAGACCCGGTTCAATACCTATTCCAACCTGTGGACCCGGACGATCCGGGATATGGAGGAAGGCCGGCTTACGCGGGACAGCAGAGGAAAGATTTCCCGCGGAACCCCCTTAGGCGAGGAAGCGATCCCCCCGGACCAGCTCGAACAGGTGCTCGAACAACTGAAAAGCGCCCGGCAGGAGTGCGGCATGACAACCGGGGAAAAAGACCTGAACGCCCTGCGGGAGATGCTCCGGGCCCGCGCCTCCGAAATCGCCGGGAAGTCCGGCGCGCGTCGGGTCGAGTTCCGTGTCACCATCGAGGGGGGAAAACCGAAGATCAAGGCGGGAACGCGCTAAACGCCGGCAGGGATGCAGCGGGATCGAATGCCGGGATCTTCCGGGAATGGAGCATCATAGGCCGCCGGCCTCCAGGGTTTCGTTCCCGAAGAGGCCGTGCACCGAGAGGGCCGAAGCGCCCTGTCCGGCGAGGCGCCGTACCGAGGCGTACCCACAGCGGTACGGTGAGGGAGGGCAACGAAGCCGGCAGGGATGCAGCGGGGATCGAATGCCGGGATCTTCCGGGAATGGAGCCCTGGAGGCCGGTTACTCCGCGGCGGACATCCGGGCGATCGATCTCCGGAGGGCGGAGTTCATCTTGTTGAACTCCGCATCGTCCATCACCAGGTCCTTGAGGGCGTTTTCGGCCCGTTCGTGGGCCCGCTGCGCGCGATCGACGTCGATCTCCTCCGCCTTTTCCGCGACATCCGCCAGGATGACCACTCGATTCGACGTCACCTCCGCGAACCCGCCGCCCACGGCGATTTTCCATTCCTGGTTACTCTTCCGATAGCGGAGCACCCCGATCGAAAGGATCACCAGGAACGGTGTGTGGTCGGGAAGCACGCCGAACTCCCCTTCGTACCCGGGGGCGATGACCTCGTCCACCTCCTCGGAGACGAGAAGGCGCGCGGGGGTGACAAGTTCCAGTTTGATCGTCGATGCCATCGTGCTCTTCCCCGTAAACTCGGCTTTGCGGAACGACTCGCGTTACGCGCTTTCGATTCGCCTCATTCGGCGGCGAGGAGCTTCTTCCCCGCCTCGATCGCTTCCTCGATCGTGCCGACCATGTAGAACGCCTGCTCGGGGAGGTCGTCGTGCTTCCCGTCGACGATCTCCTTGAAGGAACGGACCGTATCCTCGAGGCGAACGTACTTTCCCGGAATCCCGGTGAACTGCTCGGCAACGAAGAACGGCTGCGAGAGGAACCGCTGGATCTTGCGCGCCCGGGCGACCAGCAGCTTGTCGTCTTCCGACAGCTCGTCCATGCCGAGGATCGCGATGATATCCTGCAGGTCCTTGTACCGCTGGAGGACCTTCTGGACCGCGCGTGCGACATCGTAGTGCTCTTGCCCCAGGACGAGCGGGGAGAGGATCCGCGATGTGGAGTCCAGCGGGTCGACCGCCGGGTAGATCCCGAGCTCCGCGATCTGGCGGGACAACACGGTCGTGGCGTCGAGGTGCGAGAACGTCGTCGCCGGCGCCGGATCGGTCAGGTCGTCCGCGGGGACGTAGATCGCCTGGACCGAGGTGATCGAGCCGCGGTTTGTGGACGTGATCCGCTCCTGGAGCTCCCCGAGGTCGGTGGACAGCGTCGGCTGGTAGCCGACCGCCGAGGGGATCCGTCCCAGAAGAGCCGATACCTCGGAGCCGGCCTGGGTGAACCGGAAGATGTTGTCGATGAAGAGAAGCACGTCCTGACCCTCCTCGTCGCGGAAATATTCCGCGGCGGTCAAGGCCGACAGGCCGACGCGCGCCCGCGCGCCGGGAGGCTCGGTCATCTGCCCGAAAACCAGGCAGGCCTTCTCGAGGACTTTGGACTCCTTCATCTCGAGCCACAGGTCGTTTCCCTCGCGCGTGCGTTCGCCCACCCCGCCGAACACCGAGTAGCCCCCGTGCTCGATCGCGATGTTGTGGATGAGCTCCATGATGATGACGGTCTTTCCGACGCCCGCGCCGCCGAACAGGCCGATCTTCCCCCCCTTGGAGTAGGGAGCCAAAAGATCGACGACCTTGAGCCCGGTCTCGAGGATCTCGACCTTGGTCGACTGCTCCTCGAAGGAAGGGGGGTGCCTGTGGATCGGGTACCGTTTCTCCGTGGCGATCTCCCCCATCTCGTCGACGGGATTCCCGATCACGTTCATGATGCGGCCCAGGGTCTGCGGGCCGACCGGAATCGTGATCGGGCCGCCGGTATCGGTCGCCTCCATCCCGCGGACGAGGCCGTCGGTCGTGTCCATCGCGATGGTGCGGACGATGTTGTCGCCCAGGTGCAGGGCCACCTCGACGGTGAGGTTCCCCTCCTTATCGCTGATGCTCGGGTTGGAGATCTTGACCGCATTGTAGAGCGCCGGAAGCTTGCCGGCCTCGAACCGGACGTCCACGACGGGTCCGATCACCTGGACGATATTTCCCTTGTTCATGATTCTTTCGCCTCCTTCGATATCCGTAGCAAAGCGGCCCGCCCGGGGGCGAGCCATCGATCGATGTTATCCCTTGAGCGCCTCGGCTCCACCGATGATCTCCATCAGTTCCTTGGTGATGGAGGCCTGTCGCGCGCGGTTCATCTGAAGCGTGAGCCGGGAGATCATGTCCACCGCGTTGTTGGTGGCCGAATCCATCGCCGTCATCCTCGCGCCGTGCTCTCCCGCCACCGACTCGAGCAGCATCCGGAAGATCTGCACCTCCACATACTTGGGCAGCAAGGCCGCCAGGATTTCCTTCTGGGAAGGCTCATAGAGGTAATCGATGCCCTCATCGGGCGCTTCCCCTTCCGCCGGATCGAACGCGATGGGGAAGAGCCTTTCCATTCGGACGTTCTGCGAAATGGCCGACCGGAACTCGTTGAACGCGATCACCACCTCGTCGAACTCCCCGGCGAGATACCCCTCCAGCAGGTCGCTCGCCCCCTGCGCCGCGTGGGCGTAGGAGATCGACCCGAGGATGTTGATGTACTCTTTCCGCAACGGGATCCGTCGGCGCCGGAAGAAGTCCCGCGCCTTGCGCCCCACAACGAACAGCACGACCTCCTCGTCCTTCTTCCTCTTCTCCTCGAGGAACCGGTTGACCGCCCGGAGAAGATTCGAGTTGAACCCTCCGCACAAGCCCCGGTCCGAGGTGATCACGAGGAGTCCGATCTTCTTCGTCTCCCGGGGCAACAAAAGCGGGTGCGCATCCTGCCCGGCCCGCCGAGCGACCGCCTGGACGACTTCCCGCATCCGGCGTGCATACGGCCGCGCGGCGACGATGGCGTCCTGCGCCCGCTTGAGCTTTGCCGCGGACACCATCTTCATCGCCTTCGTGATCTGCTGGGTGCTTTTGACGCTCCCGATCCGTTTCCGGATCGCGCGGAGGTTCGCCATGGTTCCTCGTCGCCCCTTTGCGCGCCGTTATTCCTGGAATACGCCGCGGAATTCCTCGAGGGCGGCGATGAGCTTTGTTTTCAGGTCGTCGTCGATCGTCTTCCTCTCGAGAAGGTCCGCGAGAGTCGCGCCGTGCCTGTCCCGCATGAAGGCGGCAAGCTCTGTCTCGTAGCGGCCGAGCAAGGAGACATCGTAGCCGTCGGTGAAGCCGTTGGTCGCCGCGAAGATCGTCACGATCTGCCGCTCCACGGGCTGGGGTTCGTACTGGGCCTGTTTGAGGATCTCCATCAGCCGGGCACCCCGCGCCAGCTGCATCTGCGTGGCCTTGTCGAGGTCCGACCCGAACTGGGCGAACGCCGCCATCTCGCGGTACTGCGCGAGCTCCAGCCGGAGCCTTCCGGCGACCTGCTTCATCGCCTTGATCTGCGCGTTCCCGCCGACGCGGGACACGGAGAGGCCGACGTTCACCGCCGGTCGGACGCCAGCATAGAACAGGTCGGCCTCGAGGTAGATCTGGCCGTCCGTGATCGAGATGACGTTCGTCGGGATGTAGGCCGAAACGTCCCCGGCCTGCGTCTCGATGATCGGCAGTGCCGTCAGCGATCCGCCCCCCTCGGCGTCGGAAAGCTTGGCTGCGCGCTCGAGCAGGCGGGAATGCAGGTAGAAGACGTCGCCCGGGTACGCCTCCCGCCCCGGCGGCCTGCGCAGCAGGAGCGAGAGCTGCCGGTAGGCCACGGCGTGCTTTGACAGGTCGTCGTAGATGCACAGCGCGTGACGGCCGCTGTCGCGGTAATACTCTCCCATCGTGCACCCCGCGTAGGGGGCAATGAAGTTGAGCGGGGCGGACTCGGCGGCGGTCGCGGAGATGACGATCGTGTAGTCCATCGCTCCGAACTGGCGGAGCTTCTCGACCACCTGGGCGACCGTCGACTGCTTCTGGCCGATCGCCACGTAGACGCAGATGACGCCGGCCCCTTTCTGGTTGATGATCGTGTCGAGCGCCACCGCGGTCTTGCCCGTCTGGCGGTCGCCGATGATGAGCTCGCGCTGCCCGCGGCCGATCGGGATCATCGAGTCGATCGCCTTGATGCCGGTCTGGAGCGGCTCCTTCACCGGCTGGCGCCTGACGATCCCCGGGGCAATGACCTCGATGCGGCGGAACTCTTTCGTCTCGATGGGCCCCCTCCCGTCGATCGGCTGCCCCAAAGGGTTCAACACGCGCCCGACCATCGCGTCTCCGACTGGCACCTCGACGATGCGGCCGGTGCGGCGGACGACGTCCCCTTCCTTGATGAGCTGGTCGTCTCCCAAAAGGGCGATGCCGACGTTGTCCTCCTCGAGGTTCAGCACGATCCCCCGGACGTCCCCGGGGAACTCAAGAAGCTCCCCGGCCATCGCCTTCTCCAGCCCGTGGACGCGGGCGATGCCGTCCCCGACGGAAAGGACGACACCGGTCTCGGCGACGTCCACGCTGGTTTCGTAGCCCTTGATCTGACTTTTAAGGATCTCCGTGATCTCATCTGCGCGGATGCTCATGGCGCTTGTCTCACCCCTTCTCTAGATTTTCCCGGATCTGTTCGATCTGCGTCCGTGCGCTCCCGTCGTAGACGGTGGAGCCGACCTTGACGACCATTCCCCCCAGCACGGCAGGTTCGACCTTTTCCTCCAGCACGACCTTCTTGCCGGTCTGCCCTTCGAGGACCGATTGCAGCAGATCGCGCTGGGCGCCCGTAAGCGGCATCGGCACCACTACCTCGACACGCTCGATCCCTTCGAGCTGCTCGATCATCCGGCGCAGCTCCGTCACGATCGGAGAGAGTATGTTCATCCGTCTTTTGTCGACCAGCAGAAAAAGGAAATTCCTCGTCGATGCGAAAAACTCCAAGGGCGCAAGGGACGCCTCGAGGACGGCCTTCTTGTCCCGGCGGTTGATGTGCGCGGCTTCCAGCATCTCGCGCAGGTGGGGGATTTCGGCCATCAGCCGGTTGAACCGCTCCGCCTCATCCAGGATCCTGCGGAGATCCCCTGCTTCCTGACCGATGGCGATCAGCGCGCGGGCATACCTCCTTGCCAGGCTTCCTCCGATCACCGCACGATCTCCCGGATCCTGTCGATGTTCTCCCGCACCATCCGCTCCTGGTCCCCCTTCGTGAGCGTCTTCGAGACGATCTCTTCGGCGGCCCGGGCGGAAAGCTCCGCCGCCTCTTTGCGGAGCTCGAGCCGGGCGTTCTTCACTTCCTGCTCGGCGGCGAACTGCACCTGGGCGTGGAGCCGTTCGACCTCGGCCTGCGCCGCTTCCTTAATCCGTCGCGTCTCCTCTACGGCCTCGGCGTCCATCTGCTGTCTCATCTCCGCGATCTCCTTGGAGAGCTTGGCCATGCGGATCTCGATCGCCAGGAGCTTCTCCGCCGCGGATGCCCTCGCCCGGGCCGCCTCGTCGATCGATTTCCTAAGCATCTCCGATCGTTCCTTGAGATACGCTCCGACGGGCTTCCTCAGGAAATAGACGAGTACCGCCACCAGAATGCCGAAGTTCACGGCCTGCTTGAAAATCCCCCACCACGGGATTCCCGTGGCACCGCCCGCTTCGGACGCCGCGGGCGCAACAACAGGTACGACAAGGAGACCAAGGAGAAGCAGGACCGCCCTCACGCCATTCGCCTCCCGAGAACCTTCTCGGCGATCTCCAGCGACAGGTGCGACACCTCGGTGCGCAGCACACGGGCGGCCTCTTCTTTCTCCGCGAGGATCTGCCCTTTCATCTTGTCGATCTGCCGGTTGGTCTCCTCCATGACTGCTTCGATCCCCTTCCGCTCTGCCCGGGACGCTTCTTCCAGCCGGGCGCGTTTACGGGCACGGATCTCGGCGGCGGCTTGCCGCCGGGACTCGTCATACTCCCGGGTCCTGGCCTCGGCATCGGCGATCAGCTGTTTCGCTTCCTCCAGCGGTCGGACGGAAAGGTTTTCGCGTTCCTGGAACGTGGCGAGAACAGGCCGGATGAGAGTCACGGAAAGGACTATTGTCAGGAAGACCACCAGCCCCATCTGAAGAACGGCGATCAGTGTGATATCCAACGTCTGGAATATCTTGAGGACAAGTTCCATGAAACCGTCTCCCCCGGAATTCCCTGCAGGCTAACGACATGCGCAGATGGGTAAACGGGAAATTGGTATCACGGGAGGAAAGCCGCTGTCAAGCGTTTCGTGGGGATTTTCCGCCCGTTTATCCGATCTCCAGGAGAGAAAAGAAGAAGGGCGCCGCAGCGGTCTGCAACGCCCTTCTCTCCCTTGCGGTAGCCGCTATCGCCTCCCGAATGGGTTTTTACATCCGATCGGGGAGCGGAATGCGGTTCGCTTACTTCTTGGGTTCCTCCATCGGTTTTTCCATCCCGGCAGGCGGCATTGCCGCGTTGTCGGCAGGCATCATCGCCCCCTGGTCGGCAGGAGCGGGCTGCTCGGCGGGCGGAGGCGGAGGAGGAGGAGGAGCTTCCTTCTTCGCGCACGCTGCCAGACTAAATGATGCGGCAAAGACCAGACTCAGGAACAGTGCCCATAACTTACGCATTTTTAACGCTCCTTTCCTGTCGTGGTTTTTCCGTTTCCCGGACACAAGTGGTTGGCGGTTATGCGGCAAAATATAGCACATACCAAACGTGTTGCAACTGTTTTTTCCCCTTATTCCTGGCGCTCGGCATCGTATTTTCCCTCGGCAAACCCCTGCTCCCCGGCGAAAAGGATGTCGCAGATCCTTGTGAACTCTTCCTCGGAGAAGTAGGAGACCTCTACCCTCCCCCTCTTCATCGTCCCCCGGATGCGCACCCTCGTGCCCCCTCTCCGGGACAATCGATCCTCCAGATCCTTGAGATGCAGATCACGGCGTTTGGGTTTACGCGTCGACTCCTTCCTTTCCCCCTCCTGGCACATCCGCTCTGCCTCGCGCACGGAGAGCCCCTTGCGCAACACGGTCTCGAAAATTGCCAGAAGCCGGCCGGCAGGCGCCGACAGGAGCGCGCGCGCATGCCCCGCGGAGATACGGCCGTCCACGACCGCCTGTTTCACGGCAGCAGGGAGCTTGAGCAGCCGGACCGTATTCGCCACCGTGACGCGGTCCTTCCCTACTCGCTGCGCGACCTCTTCGTGCGAGAGCGCAAACTCGGCGGAGAGCCGATTGTACGCCTCCGCAAGCTCGATGGCGTTCAGGTCCGCCCGCTGGACATTCTCCACCAGGGCGGCCTCTAGCGATTCCCGGTCGGACAACTTCTTGACGATGGCGGGGATCGTCGCAACACCTGCAGCCTGGGCGGCGCGCAGCCTCCGCTCCCCCGCGACGAGTTCGTACCCGGCGGTCGTGGGGCGAACGAGGACGGGTTGCAGAACCCCTTTCTCCCGCACGGACTCGACCAGGTCCCGCAGCTCTCCCGCGGAAAAAGAGCGACGGGGCTGCTGGGATCCGGCCCGGATTTCGTTCACCGGGATGTGCAGGAAAACAGGCTCCCGTTCGGCAGGGCCCGGGAGAAGGGCCGACAGACCTCTGCCAAGGACCTTCTTTTTCAGCGGATCGGGTTTTCGCTCCATCGGCTCACCATTTCCTTGGCAAGTTCGAGGTATGATGCCGCCCCGCGCGAACTCACCGCGTACAGGATCGCCGGTTTCCCGAAGGACGGGGATTCGGAAAGCCGCACGTTACGGTGTATAACTGTTTGATATACTTGAGTATTTAGGTTTTCCCGCGCCTCCGCGGCGACCTGGTGCGACAGGTTGTTTCGCGAATCGAACATCGTGAGAAGGATACCCTCCACGCGGAGGGAGGGATTTACCGACTCCCGGATCTTCTCTATGGTCCGATAGAGGCTGCCCAGACCTTCGAGGGCGTAATATTCGCATTGCAGGGGAATCAGCACGGACCTTGCCGCGCACAATGCGTTGACGGTCAGTAACCCCAGGGATGGGGGACAGTCGATGAGGATCACCTCATACCGCTCCACAAGGGGGCGCAACGCTTCACGAAGACGTGTCTCCCACTCCCCCCGGCCGACCAGCTCGATCTCCGCGCCGATCAGGTCGGCCGTCGCAGGAAGAAGGTGGAGAAACGGGAGATCGGTTTCGCAGACCGCCTCTGCAGCCGGGAGTTCGGCCATCACCACGCGGTAGATGTTCTTGCCATCCTCGCCCCCGCGGGCGCCGCCTACCCCCGACGTTGCGTTCGCCTGAGGGTCCAGGTCCACGAGGAGGGTCCTCTTCTCCATCACCGCGAGGGAAGCGGCAAGATTGACCACGGTGGTGGTCTTGCCCACCCCCCCCTTCTGGTTGGCAACGGCGATGACGTGGGTCAACGGTTCCCTTTCCGAAGCCTTCGATACCGGGCGATTTCGAGAAATACGGTATATGTACCACGCCGGGAGACACGGGAGGAACGAATTTCTTCCGGCACCCCGCTAGCCGAAGTCGGGTCTTCCTCTCCGGGACACACCCGATTCTCCTCTTTCATTCACCCGATCCGTATTTCCCGGATCTCCCGGGAACCCATTCGCAAAGGGAGTTCAAACCGGATGGTGCGTTCCCGGGCATCCTTTTGAGGGGAGAAGTCCTCTTCTCCAGGGGACTTCCCCTTCCCCTTTCCGGGCCCCCTCATCAAGAGAATGCGCCCCGCCGCAGCGATATAGGGGAGGAGAACGGTCACGGCCTCCCCGGCCGGGAGGGTGGCCCGGGTGACAATGTGCTCGAATCTCCCGATGGGGAGGCGGCGATTGGTTTCCAGACGGGCCTGCACTACCTCCGCGTTGGCAAGGGAGAGCTTCCGGAGGGTGTGCGACAGGAATGCGCATTTTTTCCCCGAGGACTCCAGGAGAAGGAATCGGGACCCGGGCAGGGCGACCGCCAGGGGAATGCCGGGGTATCCGGCTCCCGAGCCAAAGTCCAGGATCCGTCCGGGAAACGGGGTAAAGCGAAGCAGGAGCAGGGAGTCCAGAATGTGCTTGACGGCGACTTCCGCCGGCTCGGTGATTGCCGTGAGCCGGATTGACCGGTTCCACCGGAGCATCTCCCGGGCGTGGTCGACAAGCTTCTCCACGGCCGGCATCGGAACGGAAAGACCTGCCCCTGCGATCAGTCCCGCGAGAAATGCCGCCGACGGCAAAGCGTCTTCAGGGCTACTCGTCAACACATTCTCCCGTGAAGCCCCCTGTTCCACGTGGAACACCCTACTACTGTCTTGCGATGGCCGCCCTCCCCTTCGTAAGCGCGACGAGGAGGAGGGACACCGCCGCCGGGGTGACCCCGGGAATCCTCCGGGCGTGCCCGATCGAGGCAGGTCTGACCCGGACGAGCTTGTCCCGTACCTCGATCGACAGACCGTAGACCGACTCGAAGGGGAAATCTCCTGGAAACCGCATCTCATCGTATTTCCGAAGCTTTTTTGCCTCCTCCTCCTGGCGGCGGATATACCCTTCGAACTTGACGATGAGTTCCGCCTGGGCAACTACCTCCGGGGAGAACCGCGAAAGATCCGGATCGTTCGCCACGACAAGGGTGGCCGTCACCTCGGGCCGGCGCAGCAATTCTGCGTACGGGATCCCGGGGCGGATCGGCGCACCTCCCGCCCCCACGACGGCCTGCGCCAGCGGGTGCCCCGAAGAGACGCGGGACGTCTCGAGGGCGGACAGCAGCGAGGACAGCCCATCCCGCTTCTTGCAGAAGTTCCGGTATCGCTCCTCGGAGAGCAACCCCATCCGGTACCCGGTTTCCGAAAGGCGCAAATCGGCATTGTCCTCCCGCAGGAGAAGCCGGTATTCGGCCCGGGAGGTGAACATCCGGTACGGTTCCTGGGCCCCCTTCATGACAAGATCATCAATCAAAACACCTATGTACG
The DNA here is from genome assembly GCA_963811025.1 of uncultured delta proteobacterium. GTDB lineage: Bacteria > Desulfobacterota > Deferrimicrobia > Deferrimicrobiales > Deferrimicrobiaceae > CSP1-8. The sequence continues at coordinate 301,524 of CAWEPX010000027.1, read as the reverse complement.
CCTCGCTGCGGCTGAATACCACGGGCTCCTCCCCCCGCACTTTCCGCGCCGCGTTGATCCCGGCGACGATTCCCTGCGCCGCGGCTTCCTCGTATCCGCTGGTGCCGTTGATCTGCCCGGCGTGGAACAGGTTCTTTACGACCTTCGTTTCGAGGGAGGGATAAAGCTGCACCGGGTCGACGAAATCGTACTCGATGGCGTACCCCGGGCGGACGATCTCCACATCTTCCAGGCCGGGGATGGTTCGGAGCATCTTCAGCTGGATATCATAGGGGAGGCTCGTCGAGACCCCGTTCGGATAATACTCGGCGGTGCGAAGACCTTCCGGCTCCAGAAAGACGTGGTGGCGCTCCCTGTCGGCGAATCGGACCACCTTGTCCTCGATCGAGGGGCAGTATCTCGGTCCGATCCCCTGGATCACACCGGAATAGAGGGGGGAGCGCGAAAGGCCGGACCGGATCGCCTCGTGCGTCCTCGCGTTGGTGTGCGTAACGTAGCAAGGAACCTGAGATCGGCGAATCTCCTTGTTTCCAAAGGAAAAAGGAACGGGAGGATCGTCGCCGAACTGTGGTTTGGTCCGGGAGAAATCTATCGTTTTCCCGTCCAACCGGGGAGTAGTGCCGGTCTTGAGGCGCCCAACGGAGAACCCAAGTTCCCGCAGGGAATCGGATAACTTCATCGAGGGGAATTCCCCCGCCCTCCCCGCAGGGAAATGCACCAGCCCGATGTGGACAAGGCCCTTGAGAAAGGTCCCGGTGCACAGGACCACCGTTTTCCCCCGGTACCGGATTCCCAGATCCGTTTCGACACCCGACGCCACCCCCCCCTCCGCGAAGACGGCGTCAACCATGGCCTGCTTGACATCCAGCCCATAGGTGCTCTCCAACGCCTTCTTCATCCGGAGGCGATAGAGCTGCTTGTCCGCCTGTGCACGGGATGATCGGACCGCCGGCCCCTTGCTCGTGTTCAGCTGTCGGAACTGGATCCCCGTCGCGTCGATATTTTTCGCCATCTCGCCGCCCAGTGCGTCGATCTCCCGGACGAGATGCCCTTTGGCCAGCCCGCCGATCGCGGGGTTGCACGACATGAGCCCGATGGCATCGGCGTTGATCGTGAGGAGGAGAGTGGAACACCCCATCCGGGCGGCGGCCAGGGCCGCCTCGCAGCCGGCGTGGCCTCCTCCGACGACGACCACGTCGTATTCCTTCGGGTAATCGTACATGCTCACTACGTATCTTCCCCTCCCCCTGTTTCACGTGAAACGGAAGACAAAAAAAGCACAAACAACAACTATTTACCTATACAAAACGTGTCGAATATGGCGTTCAGAACTTCTTCGGGGGCGATCTCCCCGGTAAGTTCGGCAAGCGCCTGCGCTGCGTCCCGAACGTCGGAGGCGACGAATTCCAGCGGCAGACATCTTCCGGCCGCCTCCAGCCCCCGCTCCAGCGCGGCATCCGCCTTTCTCGCCGCATCGAGGTGGCGAAGCCGGGTAAGCGGCGCCTCGGCCATTATAGCATCCTCCTCCGGGGCGATCTCGCGGGTGACCGCCCCGAGGAGGCCATCGACTCCCTCCCCGGTCTTCGCCGACACCGAAAGCGTCCCGTTGTGTCCCGGCCCCCGGAAGCAAGCCCCGTCCTCCGCGGCAGTGAGATCCTGCTTGTTCAGGAGAACCAGATGAGGACGCCCCGCCACTTCCCGGTACGCATCGAAATCTCCCTCGTGCGCCGGGCGGCTCCCGTCGAGAACGAACAGGGTGAGATCCGCCCCGGCGATAATTTCCCGACTCCGCCTGACCCCTTCGCGTTCCACGGGGTCCGAAGCCTCCCGCAATCCCGCCGTGTCGACCAGCCGCAGCGGAATCCCCGACAGGGAAATTTCCCCGGAGAGGTAGTCCCGCGTTGTGCCCGGAATTTCCGTTACGATCGCCCGCTCCTCCCCCAGGAGGCGGTTAAGCAGACGCGATTTCCCCACATTGGCCACTCCTGCGATCGCCACGGTCGCCCCGTCCCGGTACCGGTGTGCCCGGGCATACGACGCGAGCTGCCGTCCGACCTTCTCCCTTAAATCTATTACCCGTGCTTGGAGTTGCTCATGAGACAGGAGAGGGATATCTTCTTCTTCGGAAAAGTCGATGGAAGCCTCCAGGAGCGTGAGAAGCGATACGATTTCCGCCCGGAGGGGGGAGACCGCATCCCGGATTCCCCCTTTGAACTGGCGAAGGGCCGCCCGGGCCGCCCCGGCCGTCCTCGCCGTGATCAGGTCGGCCAGTGCCTCTGCCTGCGTGAGATCCATCTTCCCGTTTTGGAAAGCGCGGCGGGAGAATTCCCCGGGCGCGGCGGGAACGGCCCCTATGTCACATGCGGCGGCGCCGGCCCGCTCCACAAGCACGGGGTTGCCGTGGAGATGGATTTCCACCACATCCTCTCCGGTGAAGCTGCGCGGGGCGGGGAAAAACACGACGAGGGCGGAATCGATCTCCTCCCCTGTCGCGTCGCGGACCGTACACCGAAGCATCGTGCGGGGGGAAACCCGGTAAGGATCCACGCCGGTCATCCGGAACGCGATCGGAAACGCTTCCGGGCCGGAGAGGCGCAGAAGGGAAACGGCGCCGGCGCCGGCGGGGGTTATGGGGGCAACAATCGTCGTCCCGCCGCCATCGCCTGCCCCCCCCCGCTGTCCGGTGTAAGCCCGGGGCCGGTGATCGTCCACGGGATTCCTCCTTGGGGGGCGTTAAGCCTTTGCCGCCTTTTCCGCTTCGGCCTGCCGGTTCTGTATCAGCTGCTGGCCGATGCTCAGCAAATTGTTGACGAGCCAGTAGATGGTGAGACCTGTCGGGAACCCCCAGAACATGAACGTGAATATGAGGGGCAGGAAGAGCATCATTTTCTGCTGTGCGGGGTCCATCCCCCCGGATGGCGACATCTTCTGCTGGACGAACATCGAAATCCCCATGAGCAAGGGGAGCAGGCGGATCGGGAGGGTATACCCCGCCAACGAGAGATCCCACAGGTGCTCGGGGGCGGACAGGTCGTTTATCCACAGCATGAACGGGGCATGGCGAAGCTCGATCGCCACGAGCAGCCCCTTGTAGAGCGCGATGAAAACCGGGATCTGGAGCACCATCGGAAGGCAGCCGCTTAAGGGGTTTATCTTGTACGTCTTGTAGAGATTCATCGTCTCCTGCTGCTGCCTTGCCTTGTCGTCCTTGTACTTCTCCTTGATCTGTTTCATGATGGGCCCGAGTTCCTGCATCTTCTTCATCGAGGCCATCGACTTCTTCGTAAGCGGATAAAAAGCGATCTTGATCAGAATCGTCAGGATGATGATGTCGATCCCGTAATTTCCCGTAAACCGGTTGAAGATGGTGAGGAGCCACACGAGGGGCATCGCCACAGGGGAGAACCATCCGTAGTCCACCAGCTTCTCCATGTCTTTGCCGGTGGCCTTAAGGAGGTTGTACTCCTTCGGCCCCATGAAGGCCCGGGCGGAAAAGGAGACCACCTCCCGCGGCCCCAGAACCGCCGGAGAGCCGGCAAGGGCAAGCCGGATCCCCTCCTCCCCCAGCGGGGAGACCCGCTCGAGACTCCACTCCTTCTCGGGGATGGCGATCAGGGTGAAATACTTGGCGTCGGCGGCCGCCCATCGAACCGGGACCTTGTCGATCCCCCCCTTCCGGATCTTCTTGAAGTTGAGACGCTCGATTTTTCCGTCGGCGTCCACCACGGCACCCTTGAAGGAATAGGAATCGCCGCCCAACTCCCCCGTGAAGACCTGGGAAAGCTGGATCCCCGGCGTGAGCCGGATCGATTCCGCACTCCCGTTGATCACTTTCTGGTCCACATCAAAATCGTACCGGCCGCCGACGAAGGTGTACTCGCGAGTGACGCGGACACCGCGCGCGGAAATCCAGGACAGAGAGACGGTCTTCTTCTCTCCGGCCCCGACGGACAACTCGTCGGTCGCGTCCGTGGCAAATACCGGCAGCTCCGGGAAGGCCGGCTGGCTTTCGGGCAGGTACAGATCGAGGGGAAGCGGACGGACCGACCCGGAACCGATGATGTCCAGGGGTTTTCTCTTCGGCCCGGGGTGTTCTTTGTACCGGCTCAGGAGGAACGACTGGATCCCCCCCCCGGCGGTGGACACGGTCGCGGTGTACAGGGGGGTCCGAACGGTAATCCACCGACGCGGATTCTCCCGGCCGGGGGCAAGCCCGGCGGGCGCCGATGGCGGCGTGACCGGCAGGGCAGGGGCCTTTTCCACCTCGACGGCATTGTCCCCTGCGCGCTCTCCCGCCGTCTCCTGCTGCTTTGCGGGCGGCGGTGCGTCTTCACGCTCGGGTCCGAACAGCTGCTGGTAGCCAAGCATAATGGCGACCGACAGGACGATCGCCAGGATCAACCTTTTTTCCATCGATACCTCGTGCCGATAATCTGGATTCGCCGTGGTTCGTCCACACCCCCGGGATGAAAGGGGTGGCACCGCAGGACCCGCCACAACCCGGCGAGAATGCCCACCAGGATGCCGTTCATACGGAGAGATCCGATCGTGTACTCCGAACAGCTCGGGTAGAAACGGCAGCAATCACCGAGATACGGGGATACCAGCCGTTGGTAGCCTCTCAGGAGGCTTATCGGGATGTCTCTTGCCCGCACGGGAAAGGTTCCCTCCTCGTTCCCCAACGAAGCTCTATCGCGGGAAGGAGTTCGGCGGAAACCGATGCGAGATCCGCATCCCTGGGTGCTTTCCTCACCACGATGGCCGTTCGGGTCCCCTCCGGAAATAGCTCGCTTGTTGTGTCGGTAGAATTCCCGGAGGAGACGCTTTACCCGGTTCCGAACCACCGCGTTTCCCACCCGCCTGCCGACGGAGATCCCGATCTTCCTGGGAACGGGGACGCCCCCCTCTCCCCCGGAGGCGCGGAAATCCCGGTAGATGCTGTAGTGCGGCGTGGATGCGCGTCCCCCCCGGCGAACCACGTCCCGGTATTCGCGGTCGGTGCGCAGCAATTCCGCCTTTGACAGCCGAATACTCCCCACCCGCGTTCGGGCCTTCCCTAATCCGGATATGGTTACTTCTTGCCGCTGACCGAAACGGCGAGCCGCTTCCGCCCCTTCGCGCGGCGTCGGGAAATGATCTGCCTGCCCGCCGGAGTCGACATGCGGCGGCGAAATCCGTGGGTTCGCAGGCGCCGCCTGTTGTGCGGCTGGTAGGTGCGTTTCATCCTGGAGCACTCCTTCCTCGGCACATACACGCTTCCCTGGAAAAAAGATAAGGTATTCCTTTTGTTCCGCCTGTGTCAACCTTGATTTTCCTCCCTATGGTACACTGCGCACGCCGTGAGCCGAAACCGGACAACGCGTCTTTCCCCTCTGCGCAGGCTCCTGTCGTTTCCGCTGCTGCAGCCCGGGAGGAAGAGAAAAGGCGCCCCTGCTTCCGAGGAGGAACTCCTTTTCGAACTGACGGGGCTCAACCCGGAAAACCGACTCTTCGGCCGGTTCCGGCCGGATGAGGTCCGGGAGCGAATCCGGGACGCGGGCATCCTCGCGGGACTTGCGCTCCGGGGGTATCACGATCCCGTCCTCACGCTCTCGTGTGCGGACCCGGAGGAGCAGCGCGTCTGCCTGTACGCGGGGAGAAAGTCCCGCGAGCGCCTCCTCATGGAGGTACGGGTCCAGATCCGCGTGTTCCGTCCCGGCAAGCCGATCGGATCGTTCCCCGAGGGGACCGTCTTCCGGATGCTCCTCATCCACTGGCTCGCCCTATCCGACCCGGCTCGTCCGTTTTCGATCGACCGTCCCCGGCTCCCCGGGCAGGAGCGACCGGGCCTGGGGCTGGTTTCGGAATGCCTGTCTCTTCTCCGGCAGATCGGAAAGGAGTTCCTTCTCGACGGCATTCTCGACGTCCCCGATCATTTTCACACCGCCCTTATCTACTCCCGGAAATTCCGGTTTCTCGACCCGCAAGCCGAGGGGCGGTTCCAGGCGATGGCCCGGGACCTCAAGGGGTTACCCCTCGCGCTCTCCTCGGAGGCCGTCCAGGAAGGGTGCCTGATCGACACCGGTACCGGCCTGCCTGTCCCCTGGGAGCCTGCGGAGCAGGTAATGCCGCTGCGTGAACCCCTTCGCCAACATTTTCGGTCTTCCGCGTTTCGTCGCGTTCGCGACGAGGTCGCTTCGGCCCTCCGGGTGGCCGTGGACTGGGATCGTTACCGGTCAATAATCGCCGCGAAGGGAAGGGCGGGAAAATATCCTTGATTCCCCTTTTCGGGGTATGATACCCTTCCTTCGCCTTAAGCCTGACAGCGCGGCGGAATCCTACCTCTTCCGAATCGATAACACGCGCAGGTTAAACGGAGAAAAACACCGGGGTTTCCACATTAAACCTTTTGATTTACATGATGTTTTCATCTTTTCCACAGATGTGGACAACCATGTTGGCAACTCTCCTGGCGGGAAATACCTTAACCGCCTGACAATGAATGTGATTTTCCTTCTTTCATACGTTGTACGACACTTCATGAGGCAGGGCATCCGGTGACTTCCCTGGCGTGGGAAAAGGTTCTTACCCACCTGAAGAACAATGTGAGCGACCAGGTGTTCGAGACTTGGTTGCGCCCGCTGCGTTTCGTCTCCCGGGAAGGCTCCCTTCTCCTGGTGGCGACACCTCACAAGTTCTTCAAGCAATGGATTGAGGAAAACTATATGCCCAAACTCGAGGAGGCCGCCCGAAAGGAGCTCGGGAGAAACCTCTCCGTTGAGATCGTGGTGGGAAGCGATGAGGACGGGGAGGAAGGGCGGTCGGCGCTTCCTCCGGAATTGTCCATGGACAGCCACCGGGACGCGAAACAATCGAAACCGAAGATGCGCAACGGGGAACTCAACCCGCGGTATACTTTTGACCGGTTTGTCGTGGGCGCGGGAAACCAGTTTGCCCACGCCGCCTCCTTCGCCGTGGCGAGCGACCCCGCCAAGAGCTACAACCCTCTTTTTCTTTACGGAGGCGTCGGTCTCGGCAAGACCCACCTGCTCCACGCCATCGGGAACCTCTCCCAAGAGCGCAATCCTCGCGTCCAGGTGTGCTATATCACCGCCGAGAAGTTCACCAATGAGCTCATCTTCTCCCTTCGGACAAACCGGATGCCGGACTTCAAGGAGAAATACCGTAACGTGGGCATGCTCCTGGTGGACGACGTCCAGTTCATCGCGGGGAAGCAGCGCACGCAGGAGGAATTCTTCCACACCTTCAACGACCTCTATTCCTCCCGGAGACAGATCGTCGTATCCAGCGACAAGTTTCCGAAGGAGATACCCGACCTGGAGGAGAGGATCCAGTCGCGGTTCGAATGGGGTCTTGTGGCGGACATCCAGCCCCCGGACCTGGAGACGAGGCTCGCGATCCTGAACCGAAAGGCGGAGGCCGACCAGATTCCTCTTCCCCCCGACGTCTCCCTGTTCCTCGCCACCATGATCAAGAACAACATCCGGGAATTGGAGGGATCCCTCATCCGGATCGGGGCGCACGCCTCCCTCACCAAGCGGGAGATCAACATGGACCTGGCCCGCGAGGTGCTTTCCCGGCTCCTGGAATCCGCAGTCCGTGAAATCTCCCCGGACGCCATTCTGAAGGCTGTATCCGAACACTTCGGGGTGAAGGTCTCCGATCTACGCTCCGCTCGCAAACACAAGGTGGTAGCCCACCCGCGGCAGGTCGCCATGTTCCTCATGCGGGAGATGACCAAATGCTCCTTTCCCGATATCGGGCAGCGTTTCGGCGGTCGCGATCATTCCACTGTCATGCACGCCGTAAAAATGATAGAGAAAAAAACCAAAGACGATGTATCGTTAAGAAACAGCATCGAGGCGCTGCGCAAATCGATCAATGGATAACCCTGTGGGGAAATTGCGGATGAGTCGTATCTCCCCCGACGACGGGTATGCGCCACCCGGGTTGTGCGCATGTTGTTTCCCGGGTTTTCGGAAGGAGACAGCGGACTTCCCCATGCTATCCACAAATTCACATCCTCTACTACGACTACGATTTTTATTAATGATTAATAAGAGAAGAGGGTGACGATGAACTTTACCGTCGATCGTGACCAGTTCGAGGGAATTCTTTCCCGCATCCAGGGAGTGGCGGAAAGGCGGCACACCATGCCGATCCTGTCACACACACTTCTCAGCGTGGGGCCGAAGGCGGGACCAACGGGAAGTCCGGGACTTACGCTTGTCGCTTCCGACCTGGAGATCGTTGTTCGCTGCTCTCAGTCACTGGACGTGGTCGAACCCGGTTCCGTCGCTCTCCCGGCGCGGAAACTGTTCGACATCGCCAAGGTTCTTCCCAAAGGACCGGTTACCGTGGCGGGACGCGAGGGGAATTACGTGGAGATCTCCGCGGGCCGGGGCCATTTCCGCCTGGCAGGACTAGGCAGCGAGGAATTCCCGGAGATGCCGGAAAGACCGAGTGGAATGCCCGTCTCCGTGGACTCGGAGACGTTTCGCAAACTGGTCGACCGCGTCAGCGCTTTCGCGACCGGCGACGAGACGAGGTACAACCTTTCGGGAATCCTGCTGGAACGGCAGGAAGAGGAAGGGAGGACGATTCTCCGTATGGTAGCGACGGACGGGCACCGACTCGCGATAGCGGATGAGGAGGTGCCGAACCTCGGGGATCTTTTGGGCGAAAGACGAGTGCTCGTCCCGCGCAAAGGGTTGATCGAGATCCGGAAGCTCTCCGACGGGGGACCGGGCTCCCTGGAGCTTTCCGCCACGGAAAAGTTCTTCTTTGCCGGGAAAGGGGACACGGAAGTCTGGGTGCGCCTTCTCGACGCGGAATTTCCGGATTACCGGCAGGTCGTGCCCAAGGAGAACCAAATCGTGGCGAGCGTGCCCCGGGGAACGTTCCTCGATGTCCTGAAACGCGTAAGCGTCATGGCGCCCGACAAGGTGAACAGCGTAAGACTTTCGTTCTCGGGGAAACAACTGGAGGTGTCCACCACCAGCCCGGACATCGGCGAGGCGCGCGACCTGCTGCCGATCGAGTTCGAAGGAGCACCGATCAAGGTCGGATTCAACGGGCGGTACCTTCAGGACGCCCTCGGCGGGATCTCCGGGGATACGGTTCGAATGGAGCTGAAAGACGAGGTGTCCCAGGTGATCGTGCGGCCGGCGACCGACAAGAACTATCTTGCCATCATCATGCCGATGAGGATTCTGTAAGCCGGGAGGACGCGGGAAACCACTCTCCGTCCTCCCTTTTCTCGCCGGAAAAACTCGTCCTCCCGGGCCAATCCGTAGTATGATAGATCGATTAATCTTTCGAGGGCAGAATATCGATGGCGAACCGTCCGGACGACATTGCCAGAAACGGCAACGGTGCGGAAGAGTACACCGGCGATAACATTAAGGTATTAAGGGGTCTGGAAGCCGTTCGGAAACGGCCGGCCATGTACATCGGGAGCACGGATTCCCACGGGCTCCACCACCTCGTCTACGAAGTCGTGGACAACGCCATTGACGAAGCAATGGCCGGGCACTGCGACAACATCCAGGTCACCATCCACAAGGACGATTCCGTAACCGTGGACGACAACGGCCGCGGGATCCCGGTCGACGTGATGGAGGAAGAGGGAAAACCCGCCATCGAAGTGGTTCTGACTACCCTGCACGCCGGCGGGAAGTTCGACAAGGCGTCCTACAAGGTTTCGGGTGGGTTGCACGGGGTGGGCGTCTCCGTGGTGAACGCCCTGTCCGAGGAGCTCGAGGCGGAGGTACGCCGGGACGGGTCCGTCCACCGGATCCGCTTCTCACGGGGCGAGACGGTGTCGCCCCTCGAGACGACGGGCAAATCCCGGAAGGCCGGCACCAAGGTGACGTTCCGGCCCGACAAGGAGATCTTCACCGAAACCGAATTCTCCTTCGATATCCTTTCCGGAAGATTACGCGAGCTGTCGTTTCTCAACGCGGGGCTTCGGATCTCCATCCTCGACGAACGAAGCGGCAAGTCCCACGAGTTCCAGTACAAGGGGGGGATCAACTCCTTCGTCCAGCACCTGAACCGGAACAAGACCCCCCTCCACCCCAAGCCGATCTTCGTGGAAGGGGAGAGGGACGGGGTCCAGACGGAGGTGGCTTTCCAGTACAACGATTCGTATCAGGAGACCGTCTTCTCCTTCGCGAACAACATCAACACCCACGAGGGGGGAACGCATCTCATCGGCTTCCGCTCCGCGCTGACCCGGGCGATCAACCAGTACGCGAACGCCGGGAATCTGCTCAAGGGCGTCAAGGAGAACCTGAGCGGGGACGACGTACGCGAGGGGCTGACCGCGGTCGTTTCCGTGAAGGTGCCCGAGCCCCAGTTCGAGGGACAGACCAAGACCAAGCTCGGCAACAGCGAAGTCAAGGGGCTTGTCGATTCGCTCGTCTACGAGAAGCTGTCTTCCTTCTTCGAGGAGAACCCCTCGGTGGCGCGCAAGATCATCGAGAAAGGGCTCGAGGCCGCACGGGCGCGGGACGCCGCACGGAAGGCGAAAGAGCTTGCCCGACGCAAAGGGGCGCTCGACTCCGCCGGTCTCCCCGGAAAACTCGCGGACTGCCAGGAGAAGGACCCGTCCCTGAGCGAACTTTTCCTGGTCGAGGGGGACTCGGCGGGAGGCTCGGCGAAGCAGGCCCGGGATCGCCGGTTCCAGGCCATCCTCCCGCTCAAGGGGAAGATCCTGAATGTGGAAAAGGCGCGCATCGACAAGATGCTCTCGTCGCAGGAGATCCGGACGATGATCACAGCGCTGGGCACCGGCGTCGGCAAGGACGATTTCAACCCGTCCCGCCTGCGGTACGGCAAGGTCATCATCATGACCGACGCGGACGTCGACGGAGCGCACATCAGGACGCTGCTCCTCACCTTTTTCTTCCGGCACATGAAGGAGCTGGTGGAAGCGGGCAATATCTACATCGCCCAGCCGCCTCTCTACGGGATCCGGAAGGGGAAAGAGACGATCTATCTCAAGGATGACGGCGCCTACCGGGAACACCTGATCGAGCTCGGCGCGTCCGGGCGGCGGGTGACCGGGGGAAACGGAAAGAATGCCCTGTCCGGGCAGAAGCTCACCGCCTGGCTGAGGAAGATCTCCCGGCTGGAGGAGCTCGTCGAACGAGCCGAACGACGCGGGCTTCCCGCCTTCGTTTTGGTCTCGCTGGGGGCCCGGGCAACGGGAGGAAGCGAAGTCCTCGCGAACGAGAAGACGGCGCGCCGCTTCTTTTCCTCGCTGATCCAGGACTGGAAGGGGAACCGCCCGGAGGTGTCCTCCGCCGCCGCCGCGATCGATCCGGATCCCGACGGCGAAAACGGGGGAGTCCGTGCCTTGCTGCGCTGGAAACAGGGCGGGCTTCCGATGTCGTGCCTCATCGACCGCCGCCTCATGGACTCGGCGGACCTCCGGGAGGTGAAGTCCCTCTCCGCGCAGATCCAGGAGACGCTCCCCCTGCCGTACCGGATCGAGGGGGAGGGGAATGTTCCCGAAGCGGACGGCCCCCTGTGCCTTTTCGGCCAGGTGCTGGAGGCGGGAAAGAAGGGGCAGACGATCCAGCGGTACAAGGGGCTGGGGGAGATGAACCCCGAGCAGTTGTGGCAGACGGCGATGAACCCGGCGACCCGCGTTCTTCTTCGCGTGGACGTGCAGGACACGGTCGAGGCCGACGAGATCTTCACGACCCTGATGGGGGACCAGGTGGAGCCGCGCCGGGAATTCATCGAAAAGAACGCCCTCGAAGTTTCCTCCCTGGACATCTGAGCTGACAGGAGCAACGTAAACCCATGGAGCTGTTCTCCCGGCCGGCGGTTTCGCGCACGATCGAAGACGAAATGCGCAGGAGCTATCTCGATTACGCGATGAGCGTAATCGTGGGGCGCGCGATCCCCGACGTCCGGGACGGTCTCAAGCCGGTGCAGCGTCGCATCCTTTACGCGATGTACGAGCTCGGCAACGAATACGGCAAACCGTACAAGAAGTCCGCGCGTATCGTGGGAGACGTCATCGGGAAGTTCCACCCGCACGGGGACACGGCGGTCTACGACGCCCTCGTCCGGATGGAGCAGGAGTTCTCGCTTCGGTACCCGGTCGTCGACGGGCAGGGGAACTTCGGGTCGATCGACGGCGACTCGGCCGCCGCGATGCGGTACACCGAGGTCCGGCTCGCCAAGATCGCGGCGGAACTTCTCTCCGATCTCGACAAGGAAACCGTCGAGATGGTTCAGAACTACGACGGATCCCTCAAGGAACCGCGCATTCTCCCTGCGCGAATCCCCAACCTGCTGATCAACGGAAGCTCGGGGATCGCGGTCGGCATGGCCACCTCCATCCCCCCCCACAACCTGGGGGAGGTCATCGACGCGCTAACCGCCCTCATCACCGACCCGGACATCTCCGTCGAAGCCCTCATGGGGCATATCCCCGCCCCGGACTTCCCCACGGGGGGAATCCTCTACGGGCTCGAGGGGGTGCGCGACGCCTACCGGACGGGGAGGGGAAACGTCCAGATCCGCGCCCGGGCGTTCATCGAGAAGGCGAAGAAGGGGGACCGGGAGTCGATTGTCGTCACCGAGATCCCGTACCAGGTGAACAAGTCCCGGCTCATCGAGAAGATTGCGGATCTGGTGCGGGACAAGCAGCTCGAGGAGATCACCGATATCCGGGACGAGTCCGACCGGGACGGGACCCGCCTGGTCATCGAACTCCGGAAGGACGCCGTCTCCGAAGTGGTCCTGAACAACCTCTACAAGCTCACCCAGATGCAGGTTTCCTTCGGTGTCCAGCTCCTGGCGATCGTGCAGAATCGGCCGCGGACGCTCACGCTCAAGCAAATGCTCGAGGAGTTTCTCGCCTATCGGAAAGAGGTGGTCACCCGGCGTACCATCTTCCTGCTGGCGAAGGCGGAGGCAAGAGCCCATATTCTCGAGGGCCTGAAGATCGCGCTGGACCGCCTGGACGCCGTCATCAAGCTTATCCGGGCGTCGAGAGACCCGAAAACGGCGAAGGAAGGCCTGGTGGAGAAGTTCGGGCTGACCGAGATTCAGGCGCAGGCGATCCTCGACATGCGGCTGCAGCGGCTGACGGGGCTCGAGCGCGAAAAAATCGTGCAGGAGCTGAAGGAGTGGCAGGCGGAGATCGTCCGGCTGAAGAAGATTCTCGGGGAGGAGAAGGAGCTGTTCCGCGTGATCGGGGAGGAGTTCCGGGAAATCCGGGAGGCGTACGCGGACGAGCGACGGTCCCAGATTATCCGGGAGGTGAAGGAGCTCCGACTGGAGGATCTCATCGTCGACGAGGAGATGGTCGTCACGGTTTCGCATTCCGGGTACATCAAGCGGAATCCGATAAGCCTCTACCGTACCCAGCGCCGGGGAGGGCGGGGAAAGGTGGGGATGGGGACCAAGGAGGAGGATTTCGTCTCGATGGTCTTCATCGCCTCCATGCATTCCTACATCATGTTCTTCACGAACACGGGGAAGGTCTTCTGGCTCAAGGTCCACGAGATTCCGGAGGCAGGGCGGGCGGCAAAGGGGAAGGCGATCGTCAACCTGCTGTCGCTGTCGCACGGGGAGTCCATCTCCGCCATCCTCCCCGTGAGGGAGTTCGAAGAGGGGAAATTCGTGGTCATGGTCACCGCCCACGGCGTGATGAAGAAGACCGACCTGATGGAGTTCTCCCGGCCCCGGTCGGGCGGAATCATCGCGCAGGGGCTGAAGAAGGGGGATCGCCTCATCGCCACGGAGATCACCTCCGGGAAGGATGAGATGTTCCTCTCCACCCGGCACGGGTTGTCGATCCGGTTCCACGAGGACGACATCCGCTCGATGGGACGGACGGCGGTGGGTGTCCGCGGGATCTCTCTCGGCAAGGGGGACGAGGTGGTGGGAATGGAGCTCCTCAAGCCCGGCGGAAACCTGCTTACCGTTACGGTCAACGGGTACGGGAAGCGCACGGGGGTGGACGAGTACCGGATCCAGTCCCGCGGGGGGAAGGGAGTCATTGCCCTCAAGGTGACCGGGAAGACGGGGGCGGTGCTCGGCGTGGCGCAGGTATCCGAGGAGGACGATGTGATGCTGGTCACCGACGGGGGGAAAATCATCCGGATGCCGGTCCGGGAGATCCGTATCAGTGGGCGGAACACCCAGGGAGTCCGCCTGATCGGGATGGAGGAGAACGAGCATGTGGCCTCCCTCGCCCGACTGGCGGAGAAGGAAGAATAGGAGGGTCTACGCCTCGCCGTGCGCCTCGACGTCCCCGGGTCGGCGCCTTCCTTGTGACATGAGACACTACGTGGCCTTTGCAACCCGCATCGTGGCATGAGACGCACTTCGGACCGCATTCTCCTTCTTCTTCTGCTCGCGTCGGTTGGGCTGGCGTCCTGTTCCGACCTCCCGCGGGAGCGGTTCGAGCGGGCGGAGAAGGCGTTCCTCGACAAGAGGATGGAGGCCGCCCTGGCCGGATACCGGTCGATCCCGATCGATTTCCCCCAGTCCCGGTATGCGCCTTCCGCTCTCCTGCGGCAGGGGGATCTCTTGGGATCGTATTACCGCAATGCGGAGGCCGCCGTGGAGGTGTACACCTCGCTCCTGTTCAACTACCCCGGCTCCCCGGAAGCCCCGCGCGCGGTGATGCGCCGGGCGGAGATCCATCTGCAGCAGTTTTTCGACTACGCCAGCGCCGTGGAGGATCTCGAACTTGTCCGGACCCGGTACCCCGGGTTCGCCGAAATGGACCGCGTGATGCTGCTTCTGGCGAAGGCATATCGGGGTCTTCCCGACCCTGCGAGGCAGGCGAAGGTCCTGTCGGAACTGATCGAGAGGTTCCCGAATTCCCCACGCGCGATGGAGGGGAGGTGGATGAACGCCTACGCACTCCTTGCGCGGGGGCAGTACGCGCAGGCGGAACGGGCATTTGCGGAGATCCTCCCCCTGGTCTCGGACCGGAAGGAAGCGGCTCGGGTGCGATGGGGGATGGCCCAGGCGAGGGAAGGGCAGGGGGACCTCGCGGCGGCGCTTTTGCTGTACGAGGAGATCCGGGAGGACTGGGAGGATCCCGAATTTATCGCGGGAAAGGTGGAGCGCCTCAAAAAACGGCTGAAAACGCGGTAAACTTTTTTGCCACGGGTTCCGGTTGTCCGGAGGACGCAGCGAATGACGGCGGAAAGCGCAGATCGGATCGCGGTTGTCGGGGGAGGATCGTGGGGGTCGGCGTTCGCCGTCCTGCTGGCGGAACGGCACAAGGACGTCTCCCTGTGGGTTCGCGAGGAGGATGTGTGCGCCACGATCCGCTCGGATCGGGAAAACCGGGCGTTTCTCCCCGGGGTCAAGGTGCCGGGAAACGTACGTGTGACGACGAGCCTGGAGCAAGCGTTGGCAGCGCGAACCATCGTTGCTCTCGCCGTTCCTTCGCAGCACATGCGCACACTTGCGGGTCTGTGCGGCCCGCATCTCGATCCGGGAGCCGTCGTCGTCTCCCTGGCGAAAGGGCTGGAGAACGGGACGCTCCTCCGGATGACGGAAGTTCTGGCGCAGGTTCTGCCGGCTTTCCGGGCCCGGCTTGCCGTTCTGTCCGGCCCGACGTTCGCGGGGGAAGTCGCGCGCGGGAGCCCTTCCGGAGCAACCGTGGCGTCGGAGGACCCGGCGGTGACGGCTGCCCTGCAGACCGTGTTTTCGGGAAAGCGGTTCCGCGTCTACGCCGGCACGGATGTAACCGGCATCGAGATCGGCGGAGCCTTGAAAAACGTGATGGCGATTGCCGCGGGAATGTCCGACGGGCTTGGATTCGGGCACAACGCAAGAGCCCTCCTTATCACCCGCGGCCTGGCCGAGATCGCCCGCGTGGGATTGTGCCTTGGCGCGGACCCGCAGACGTTCTACGGCTTGTCGGGGCTGGGCGACCTGGTCCTCACCTGCACGGGCGATCTCTCCCGGAACCGGATGGTGGGGATGCGGGTCGGAAGAGGGGAGAGGATCGACGATATCCTCGCGAGCATGCAGATGGTCGCGGAAGGGGTGATGACCGCAAGCGCCGCGGTCGACCTCTCCCGGCGCACAGAAGTGACGATGCCGATATCGGAGCAGGTGCATCTCATATTGCATGAGGGGAAGGACGTCAGGGCCGCGGTCACCGAACTCCTCGCGAGAGATCTTCGAAGGGAAAAGGATTGACGCATGGCGGAATACGATGGGCTGAAACGGGAGATCCGCAATCTGCTTCGCGAACGAAACGCCGTGATGCTTGCGCACAACTACCAGCGGGACGAGATTCAGGAGATCGCCGACATCACGGGAGACTCTCTGGGCTTAAGCCAGGAAGCGGCGCGGTGCGAGGCGGAGGTGATCGTATTCTGCGGCGTGCACTTCATGGCGGAAAGCGCCGCCATCCTGTCGCCCGACAAGACGGTGCTTCTTCCCCGGATGGACGCCGGCTGCCCGATGGCCGACATGATCACGGCCGAAGACCTGCGTGCCTACCGGGCCGCCCACCCGGAGGCGGTGGTGGTCACGTACGTCAACTCGTCCGCGGAGGTCAAGGCCCTCTCCGACATCTGCTGCACGTCCGGGAATGCGGTCAACGTGGTTCGCTCGATCCCCGAGGACCGGGAGATCTACATGGTGCCGGACCGCAATCTCGCCCATTACGTGGCGAAGTTGTCCGGCAGGCGACTTACCTTTTTTGACGGCTTCTGCCCCACCCACGAGCGTCTCAAGATCGAGGCCGCAAGGCGTGCGAAAGAGGCGCACCCCGGGGCGCTTCTCGTCGTCCACCCGGAGTGTCCTCCCGAGGTGGTCGATATGGCGGACGCTGTCCTGTCCACCTCGGGGATGTACGCGTACTGCCGTCGCTCGGAGGCGAGGGAGTTCATCATCGGGACCGAAATGGGAATTCTGTACCGTCTGAGGAAGGAGAACCCAGGAAAGGTCTTTCATCTCGCGTCCCGCGCCCTCATCTGCCCGAACATGAAGATCACGACGCTCGAGGACGTTCGCGACGCCCTTGTGAACCGCGCCCCTGTCGTAACGGTTCCCCCGGATATCCGCACGAAGGCGCTGTCCGCCCTGGAAGCGATGATCCGCGTTCCGCGCGACGTCTCCTGACGCGCCGGGAAGAGATGCTGCGTCCCGTCCCGACTCTGTCGTTCGAGCATATCGCGCGCGCCTTTGCGCAGGGAGCGGGCCCCGCCTGCGTACAGGCGATGAACGTTTCCCCCGGTGCGCGGTCGTTTCTGATCGCGGCGCTTTCCCGCCGGCTGGAGCGCCCGATTCTCTGCTTTTCCCCGTCGGACGCCGGGGCGGAGGAGATGTTCCGGGAGATCTCCGCCTACCTCGGACCGGAAAGGGTATTCCTGTTCCCTTCCGGGGAAGTCGCCCCGTACGAAGCCCTTTCCCCCTACCCGGTCGCCGTACATCACCGGATGCGCGCCCTCTATCGCCTCTTTCACGCGCGCGGGGACGGGACGAACGCCGGGGCCCCCGTCATCGTGTGCCCGGTGGAGGCGGCGCTGGAGAAAACGCTTCCGCCGGACGTGTTCGCCGCCTCGGTTTTCCGGATAACGGCCGGTGAGGAGATCGATCGGGACGACCTGATCCGTCGCCTCGGCGAGCTGGGGTACGCCCGGCTGCCCGCCACATCCGATCCGGGGGACTATTCCGTCCGCGGAGGGATCGTGGACGTGCACAGCCCCGCTCATTCGCGCCCCGCCCGGATCTCGCTGGACGGGGACCGGATTGATTCGATTCGATGGTTCGATCCGGCGACCCAGCGCACGGCGGCCGAGGGTGGGGAGCTGACCGTCATTCCGTGCTCCCAGGTCATCACCCGACGCGACTTCCTGCTCGCAGCAACCGACGGGGCCCCCGGGCCCAACTCCGACCTCCTCAGGCAGGGGATCCGGTACCACGGGGTCGATGCCATGGTCCCTCGTCTGTACGGCCGCGCCTCCTCCGTCTTCGATCATCTTGCGAATGGAAGCATCGTCGTAGCCGAAGACTCCCCGGGGTGCCTCGCGGCCGCGCGAAACACCTTCCACGAGGCGGAGGAGAACTTCTTTCTCGCGGGGGAGGAGGGAAATTTCCCTGGTCCCGGCGAGCTTTTCGTGCCCCCGGAGGAGCTGGTCCGCATCCTGGCAGGGATTTCCCTCCTGTCTTTCGACTCCCTCGAGGTCGCACCCTTCGGGCGGGAAGTTTCTCTCCGGGGAGAGATGGATGCAGAGGGGAACGAGGACATCCGTCGTCGCACCGCATCCTCCCCCTCCGAGGGACTTCTCCTTCCGCTGGTGACCGAGGCGAAGGAGTGGTGGAAGAAGGGAGCCCGGTTCGCGATCACGTCGCTCTCCCCCTCGCAGGTTGACCGGATGGAGGAGCTTCTGTCCCGGTACCCCCTTCCGTTCGCCCGGGCCGGTTCGTTCGGGGAATTCGTGACGGGAGGCGCAGGGGTGGCACTCTGCCTTGCCGATGTGACGAGGGGGTTTCGGTTGCCGGAGCTGGGCGTGGCGGTGGTCACCGAGGCAGAAGTGTTCGGGGAAAAGACGCGCGCCCGGAAACGCCGGAAGGAAACCGTCGCGCCGCTCGAGGAGTTCTCGCTGCGGGAGCTGCGGGTGAACGACCTCGCGGTCCACGTCGACCACGGCGTCGGTGTATACCGCGGACTGCTCCGCCGCGTTGCGGCGGGCGTGGAAGGGGACTTCCTCGTGCTGGAGTATGCCGGGGGAGACCGGCTCTTTGTTCCGGTCGAAAAGATGTCCCGGGTGCAGCGGTACATCGCATCCGAGGAGGCCCATCCGCGTCTCGCCCGCCTCGGCGGCACCGCGTGGCAGCGGGCGAAAAGAAAAGTCCGGGACTCCCTGCTGTCGATGGCGCAGGAACTTGTGGAACTGTACGCGAGAAGGCAGATCGCTACTCGACCTCCGAACACGCTGCCGGATGCGGTCTACCGGGAGTTCGAGGCGGGCTTTCCCCACGAGGAGACTCCGGACCAGCAGAGAGTGATCGAGGAGGTCCTTGCGGACCTGGCGGCGGAGAAGCCGATGGACCGACTCGTTTGCGGTGACGTGGGGTACGGGAAGACGGAGGTGGCGGTCCGGGCGGCGTTCAAGGTGGTTCTCGACGGGCGGCAGGCGGCGGTCCTCGTCCCCACGACCGTGCTCGCGGAGCAGCATTACCGGACCTTCCGGGCGCGGCTCTCCGGGTATCCGGTCCGCATGGAGAGCATTTCGCGGTTCCGGTCCCGGAAGGAGCAGGCCGACGTGGCGAAAGACCTGGCCGCGGGAAAAGTGGACATCGTGATCGGCACCCACCGGCTGCTGCAGAAGGACATCTCCTTCCGGAACCTGGGCTTGGTCGTCATCGACGAGGAGCAGCGGTTCGGCGTTTCCCACAAGGAGAAGCTGAAAGGCATGCGTGCCTCGGTGGACGTTCTGACCCTCACAGCGACCCCCATACCCCGGACTCTCCACATGGCGATGTCCGGCATCCGCGACATCAGCGTAATCGCGACCCCTCCGGAGGACCGGCTTTCGATCCGGACATTCGTCCTTCCCTTCTCGGAAGAGGTCATCCGCGAGGCGGTGGACAGGGAGATCCGCCGGGGGGGGCAGGTCTTTTTCGTGCACAACCGCGTGGAGACCCTGCCGGCCATGGAGCGCTTCCTGCGGGAGATCCTCCCCCACGTCCGGATCCTCGTGGCCCACGGGCAGATGGACGAGGAGAAGCTTGCGTTCGCCATGGACGATTTCGCCGGCCGGCGCGCCGACCTGTTGCTGTGCACCGCCATCATCGAGGCGGGGCTGGACATCGCCAACGCGAACACGATCCTCGTCAGCCAGGCGCACCGGTTCGGGCTCGCCCAGCTCTACCAGCTCCGGGGACGGGTGGGTCGCGATCGGCACCGCGCTTACGCCTACTTCCTCCTGCCCGAGGACGCGATGATGACGAAGGAAGCGTTGATGCGGTTGGGGTGATCGCCGAGCTCACGGAGCTCGGTTCGGGGTTCCGGATCGCCTCGCATGACCTGGAGATCCGTGGCGGAGGGAACCTGCTCGGGAAAGACCAGTCCGGCCACATCCACCAGGTCGGATACGAGCTGTACACGCAGCTTCTGTCCGAGGCGGTAGCGGAAATCTCCGGCCGGGATGCCTGCGAGGAGGAGGAGCCCGAACTCGACCTCCGGATCCCTGCGTTCCTCCCGGACGACTTTATCCCGGAAGCGGGGACAAGGCTGGACTTCTACCGGAAGTTGGCCGCCTCGCGAACAGTCCTGGAAGCCGACGAGCTTGAGCTGGAGCTGCTGGACCGTTTCGGGCGGCTTCCTCTCCCCGCGGAGGCGCTTTGCGACCTGACGCGGCTGCGGGCGATCATGCGGGAGATGGGGGTGAAGGAGATGAAGCGGGGCAACGGGGCGCTCTTTCTGGCGCTTTCCGGTCGATCCGGGGTGGACCGCTCCTTGCTCGTCCGGCTGGTGGCGAAGGAAAGAAACACGTTCTCCTTCGCGCGCGGCGAGATGCTCTCCGTGCGCCTGTCCGGCGACTCTCCCCCGGAGGTGCTTGCGGCGGCCAAAAACCTGTTGAACCGGTTATCCCCGGGCGGTAGCATATAGTCTTTCTCACACAACGGCTGGTCGATATTCCCGGAAGGAGAGTCGGCGGATGCGCAAGTTCGCAAAGGTATTCGTTTTCGTGGCCGTGTCGGTCCCGATCCTTTACGCCTGCGGGAGCACGGGAAAGAAGGAGCAGGACGCCGTTCTGGCGGTAGTGGAAGGCGACCGGATCACCGAATCGATGTTCCGTAAGGAGGCCGAGAATCTCCCGCCGTACATTCGCCCGATCGTGGAGACCCAGGCGGGCCGGATGCAGTTTCTGGACAGCCTGATAACACGCGACCTCCTCATGCGGGAGGCGCTGCGCCGCGGCCTCGACAGGCGGGACGAAGTGCGCGCCCGTCTCGAGCAGGCCCGGAAGTCCATCCTCCTGGAAACCCTTTTGCGGGAGACGGCGGAGAGTGCCCCCGGTTTGTCCGACGAGGAGCTCCGGAACTATTACGAGGAGCACAAGGCAAGCTACGAGGAGGGAGAGCGGGTCCGGGTGCGCCACATCCTGTTCAAGAACGAGGAACAGGCAATAGAGATGGCTCGCAGGGCCAAAAAAGGAGAGCCGTTCGAGCAGTTGATGCGGGAGGCCGAAGCGGCCGGCGGGAAGACGGCGGACCTCGGCCTGATCGAGCGGGGCGCATTCGACAAGGATTTCGAAAAGGCCGCGTTCGGGGCGTCGGAGAATTCGATCGTGGGCCCCGTGAAGACGATATATGGATATCACATACTCGAGGTACAGGAGAAACGGCCTGCCGGCCTGCCGCCGTTCGAGGAAGTGAAGGGGAAAATCACTGCCGAACTGCGAGAGGTGGCACAACGGGAGGCCTTCGAAAGCCTTGTGGACAAGCTTAAAAAACAGGCAAAGATACGCCTGGAGGGTACCCCCTCGGCTGGGGGGCAGTTCCCCGACTTGCCACCGGGGGGAAAGGAGGTCCCGGCGGACGGGGGGATGGTACCCCAAGGGGACCGCTGATTCCCTCCGGCGGCATGACACACCCCCGGATTCGCACGATCTGTCGGCTGGTTGCTGTCTGGACCTTGGCGGTCAGCCTCCATTCCTGCGAGAGAGGCCCAGAACCTCCTTCTGATTCGAATGTCGTCGTCGCGACGGTCAATAAAGCACCGATCACGCTCAAGGCTCTGAAAACCGAGATTGCGAGGGTGCGCGGGGTTTCCCCTCCCGCGGCGGCGCGCAGCGGGACCCGGACGGAAGTGTCCCGCGCCCTCCGGCAGCTGGTCGAGCGGGCTGTGGTGCTCGAGGAAGGGGAACGGCTCGGAGTGGCGGTGAGCCGGGCGGAGGTCGAGGAAGAGGTACGGCGGTACCGCGCCGACTTCCCCCCGGGAGGGCTGGAAAAGGTGCTCCTCGAGAGGGGAATCGATGCGGAGGAGTGGCGGGAAGAGATGCGCCGCTCCATCCTCTATCGGAAGGCCTCGGAGACGATCGCCCGACCGCTCGCCGAGGTGTCCGAGCAGGAGGTGAAGATGGCGTACCGGGATACGTACGGAAAAGCAAGGCGGCCGGAGCGGATCCGGGTCCGCCAGTTCCTCTTCGACTCCCCGGAGACGGCCGCCGGAGCGCGGGAGAAGCTGGCGCAGGGGATCTCCCCTGACGAGTTGGGGAAGCGGTTCTCCACCGCGGAGGGCATGCCCCTCGATATCGACCTGGGGTTTCTCACCCGCGAAGAACTTCCGGAGGAGATCGCCCCGGAGTTGTTCGGGCTGCCGGCAGGCGGGGCGAGCCGGGTCATCCGGCGGGACAAGATGTTCAGCGTCTTCCTCGTGGTCCGGAAGTCGCCCGACGGTCCGTATTCCTACGCCGAAAAGGCGCCGGAGATTCGCAGGGATCTGCTCGGACAGCGCAGGGAGGAGGCGTTCCGCGCATGGCTCGATACGCAGATCGGCAAAGCGCATATCCTGATCCAGGAGGATATCGTGACCGGGCTCATGGAGGGGCGGAAATGATCTCAGGAAGGGTTACGCCGGTCCTGGTTCTCCTGCTTTTTCTCGCTGCGTTTGTCTCGACGGCAGGCGCACGGATCGTCGACGGCGTCGTTGCGGTGGTCAACGACGAGCCGATCACCTTCTCCGAGTACCGGGAGTCAGTCGCGGAATCCCTGGGCATACCGGAGGGAGACGCTGACATCTACCTTCGGGAAGAGAAGGATCGGGAACGGGTCCTGATGGGACTTGAAGGGCTGATCGAGACGGTCCTGGTCCACCAGGAGCTCAAGAAGATCGGCCAGTCCGTCTCCGATGCGGAGGTCGATCGCGCCATAGAGTCTGTACGAAAGAGCAACGACATGTCGGAGTCCGATTTCCAGGCGGCGCTCGAACAGGAAGGGGTAAGCCTGGCGGGATACCGGAGGCGGATCCGGTGGCAGATGGAACGAGGTGCGATCGTCCGGGCGAAGAAACTGAAGGACGTCACTGTCACGGAGGAGGAAATGAGGTCGTATTTTCAGGAAAATGCGGAACGGTTTCTGGTCGGAGCCGAAGTGCGTCTCGAGATGCTTACCATTCCCTTCATGGACGAGGGGGTGGGGACCGACAACGGCGTCCGAACGCGGATCGCCGCGCAGGAGGCGTCGGAGTATATCCGATCCGGAATGACCTTCACGGAAGCATCCGACCTGCTCTCATCCGTTGCGCCCGGGGTAACCGTGTTCTCGGCCGATTTCGTGAAGACGGAGGACCTGCTCCCGGAAATCAGGAAGCAGATCGCCCGGCTGAGAACGGGAGATACGTCACCCCCCTTCTTCACCGAGGCGGGAGCTCACCTGGTCAAAGTACTCGAGCGCCGCGGGGGGACGCTACCGGATATTTCCGCCGTGAAGGACTCGCTGAGAGAGGAAATGCTGGACCGGCGCAGCGAGAAGGCATTCGCCGACATCCTGGCCGAACTCAAGAAAGAGGCCACGATCGATATACGTCTCTAGAAAGAGCATGGGAACATGAACCTCTACGAATGGCCGCACCGGATCGTCCGGGAGCTCGAGAACCGGCATCACCCGCGGATCGAACGGATCCTCCGGATCCGGGGCAAATAGGGACAGGCGGTTGAAGAAGGAAACACGGCCGAAAATCGCCGTCACGATGGGGGACCCGGCAGGGATCGGCCCGGAGATCATCGTCCTTGCGCATCTGTCCCCGGAGATCTTCTCCGTTTGTCGCCCTGTGGTGTACGGGGACGAAAATATCCTGCGGCGGGCTTCGGCCGTCCTGGGAAGGCCGACCGAAGTGGCAAAAGCCGGGGAGCCTGGACCGGGCAGGATCGTCGTTGCGCCGATCTCTTCCCTTTCCCTGGACGATGTGCCGTTCGGAAGGCTCTCGGGGGCGGGGGCCCATGCGATGGCGGACTACATCCGGGCGGCGGCCCGGGACGCGATTGCAGGGCGAACCGACGCGGTGGTCACCTGCCCGATCACGAAGGAGGGGCTGAAAACGGCCGGCGAACCTTTCCCGGGCCACACCGAGTTCCTCGCCGACCTGTGCGG
Organism: uncultured delta proteobacterium; assembly: GCA_963811025.1. Taxonomy (GTDB): domain Bacteria; phylum Desulfobacterota; class Deferrimicrobia; order Deferrimicrobiales; family Deferrimicrobiaceae; genus CSP1-8. The sequence goes on along the minus strand of CAWEPX010000027.1, from coordinate 277,419 downwards.
CGGCGCGGAGGTCGCGATGATGCTTGCGGGGTCCCGCCTCCGTGTCGCGCTGGTCACCATCCATATCGGCCTGCGGAAAGCCCTGGAACTTCTTTCTCCCGCGCTCATCGTACGTACCATCCGGATTACGCATGCATTCTTCCGGGCGCACATGGGTACGGACGCTCCCCGTATCGCCGTGGCGGGGCTGAACCCGCATGCGGGCGAGGGAGGGATGTTCGGCGACGAGGAGAAAACGATGGTAGCACCGGCGGTTTCCGCCTGCCGCAGGGAAGGAATCGACGCGACGGGCCCCTATCCCCCCGATACCGTCTTCTACCGCGCGTACCGGGGGGAGTTCGACGTGGTGGTTGCGATGACGCACGATCACGGTCTCATTCCCCTGAAGCTTGTCCACTTCGAGGACGGCGTCAACGTGACGATGGGCCTCCCCATCATCCGCACCTCGGTCGATCACGGCACCGCCTACGACATCGCGGGCAAGGGGACGGCCAACCCCAAAAGCCTTCTGGCCGCCCTCCGCATGGCCGCGGGCATGGCTGCCGCGAGAAGGTAGACGCCGTGGCGCTCGACCGGATCCTCGTGCGCGGGGCGCGGGAGCACAACCTGAAGAATATCGACGTGGAGATCCCCCGGGATCGTCTGGTCGTGATCACCGGGGTCTCGGGGTCGGGGAAGTCGTCGCTCGCCTTCGACACGATCTACGCGGAGGGACAGCGACGGTATGTCGAGTCCCTGTCCGCCTACGCACGACAGTTCCTCGAGCAGATGGAAAAACCCGACGTCGACGCGATCGAGGGGCTCTCCCCCGCCATCTCCATCGAGCAGAAGTCGGTCAGCAAGAACCCGCGGTCGACGGTGGGGACCGTCACCGAGATCTACGACTACCTGCGGCTTCTTTACGCATCGGTCGGGGTCGTCCATTGCCCTTCCTGCGGTCGGGAAATCCGCCAGCAGACCGTATCCCAGATCGTCGATGCCGTGATGGGATTGGGCGCCGGGGAGAAGGTGCAGGTTCTGGCCCCGATCGTCAGGGGCCGTAAGGGCGAATACCGGAGAGAGCTTGTCAAGCTCGCCCGGGAAGGGTTCTCCCGGGTCCTCGTGGACGGCGAGGCCAGAAGCCTGGACGAAGAGATCGTCCTCGACAGGAAGAGGAAGCACCACATCGATGTGGTGGTCGACCGGGTGCGGGTCTCGGAGGGGGCGCGGGGAAGATTGTCCGATTCCGTGGCGCTCTCCCTCTCCCTCTCCGACGGGCTGGTGCGCATCGTCGACGGGGAGGGAAACGGCACCCTCTACAGCGAGAAGTTCGCCTGCCCCGACTGCAACGTGAGCTACCCGGAAATCACGCCTCGGCTTTTCTCCTTCAACAGCCCCTACGGGGCGTGCCCGGAGTGCGACGGGTTGGGGACGACGATCTACTTCGATCCCGACCTGATCGTCCCCGACAGGGAGAAAAGCATCCGGGAGGGAGCGATTGCCCCCTGGAGCAGGAGGTCGACGGTCTTCTACTTCCAGATGCTCGATGCGCTGTCGGTCCACTACGGGTTCTCCCTGAACGAGCCGTTCGGGAAACTCCCGGCCCGGACCCGGGAGGCCCTTCTTTCCGGGTCGGGAGGGGAGACGGTCCGTTTCTCGCTGGAGGAAGGGGAGCGTCGCTACTCCTTCTCCAAGCCGTTCGAGGGGGTGATCGGAAACCTGGAGCGGCGATTCCGGGAAACCGATTCGGAAAGCGTGCGGGAGGAGCTCGGCCGGTACATGAACAACCGCCCGTGCCGGGCGTGCGGGGGAGCCCGCCTCAAGAAGGAGGCGTTGTGCGTCACGGTGGGGGGGTTGGGAATCGACGGGATCACCCGGCTCTCCATCGGGGAATCCCTCGCCTTCTTCCAGGGCCTGTCCCTCACGGAACGGGAGGAGCAGATCGCTGCGCGGATACGGAAAGAGATTCGGTCACGACTTTCCTTCCTCGCGAACGTGGGACTCGACTACCTCTCCCTCGACCGGGCCTCTTCCACGCTCTCGGGCGGGGAAGGGCAACGGATCCGCCTGGCGACGCAGATCGGCTCGCAGCTGATGGGAGTCCTGTACATCCTCGACGAGCCGTCCATCGGGCTGCACCAGCGGGACAACCGCAGGCTGCTCGACACGTTGAAGCAGTTGCGCGACCATGGGCAACACGGTCCTGGTGGTCGAGCACGACGAAGAGACGATCCGTCAGGCGGACTACGTGATCGACATGGGCCCCGGTGCGGGCGAGCACGGCGGTCACGTCGTCACGGCGGGGCCGCCCGGGAGGATCCTGGAAAGCGACGTCTCCCTCACCGCGCTCTACCTGTCGGGGAGGAAGGAGATTCCGGTTCCTGCGACCCGGCGGCGGCCGAACGGGAACTTTCTCACGCTTGCGGGGTGCGCGGCGAACAACCTGAAGAACCTCGACGTCTCCTTCCCGCTCGGGGTCATCACCTGCGTCACCGGCGTCTCCGGGTCGGGAAAATCGACACTGGTCCTGGACACCCTCTACCGGGCGCTCGCGCAGAAGATCTACGGCTCCCGAGACCGGCCCGGTGCCTACGACGCCCTCGGGGGGCTTTCGCTCGTCGACAAGGTGATCAACATCGACCAGTCGCCGATCGGCCGGACTCCCCGGTCCAACCCGGCCACGTACTCCGGCGCCTTCACCCCGATCCGCGACCTTTTCGCGATGCTCCCGGAGAGCAGGGCGCGCGGCTACCGGCCCGGGCGGTACTCGTTCAACGTCAAGGGAGGCCGCTGCGAGGCGTGCGAGGGGGACGGCATCATCAAGATCGAGATGCACTTCATGCCGGACGTCTACGTTACGTGCGAGGTCTGCCGGGGAAAGCGGTACAACCGCGAGACCCTCGAGATCGCCTACAAGGGGAAGACGATTGCCGACGTGCTCGACATGACGGTCGACCAGGCCCTGCCCTTCCTCGAGAACATCCCGGCGATCCGGCAGAAGCTCTCCACCCTCTCCCGGGTGGGGCTGGGCTACATCCGCCTCGGACAGCCCGCCACGACCCTTTCCGGAGGCGAGGCGCAGCGGGTGAAGCTCGCCCGGGAACTCTCGAAGCGGGCGACGGGGAAAACCGTCTACCTCCTCGACGAGCCCACCACGGGCCTGCATTTCGACGATATCCGGAAGCTGCTCTCGGTGCTCCAGATGTTCGCGGAGTCGGGGAACACGGTGATCATCATCGAGCACAACCTGGACGTGATCAAGACGGCCGACTACATCATCGACCTGGGTCCGGAGGGGGGAGACCGGGGCGGCCATGTGGTCGCGTGCGGTACGCCCGAGGAGGTTGCGGAAAACCCGCGCTCCCACACGGGGCGGTTTCTGCGGAAGGTTCTGGGAAGAAGGGAAGGGCGGCGCGCCCTCGCATGAAAGCGACGACGCAAGTCATCGGGGACAATCCGGTTTCGTGTTGTATGTCGAGGGGTGGTCCCGCTCCCTAGCGCCTTCCCCGGGCCTTTACGGCCGGGAGCGACTCCTCTTCTGCGCACAGCCTTCGGCGCTGTTCCTCGTCGAACAGGAACTCCACCTCTTTCCGCACGGCCTCGAGGATGGGGCGGGTCCGGTTCTTTCCCTTCATGCACCACAGGTTCTTCATGTCGTCATCGACCGTCAGTTCCCCGCCGGAGACGACAAGGGGGAACATGATGCAGAACCGCGGCTTGATGATCCACTCGTGGAGGCCTGCCTCGACGGCGCCTTTCTGCAGTACGCAACCGTGCGCCGGGTGATAAAAGGAGCACGCTCCCGCGATGTCCTGCGTCTCCACGGCCAACCCGCTCGGGCAATCCGGGTCCTCCTCCGTCTTGCCGAACCACGTCCCGGGGTCCTTCGCCTCCGGGCGAAGGTAGGGAGTGAAGAGTTTCCTGGTTCGCGATAATCGTCTCCTGCTCCTCGATGTCCACCCAGACGCCGAAACGGCAGCACCTGCTCCGGCACAGGTCGAGCCGGCAGCGGTCAGGGAACTTCGCGGAGAATACGAGCGGGTCGATCTTCATGAAGAGTCCTCTTGATTTGGAATTGAATACAATTATACTTGCTTTCTTCGTTCCGGCAGAACCCCTTCTTTGCAATGCGAGAATATTAATTCGTGGATGATTTCTCCGCCACAAGGGATGCGGCCGGACACTCCGTGTGGCAATGTCCACCTCGCCAGGGCATCCATTTCCCGGGAGGATCTTCGATCATTTATCCATCACGCGATCAACGATCTGCTGCAGGAAAAAAAGGCAAGGCTTCATTCCCCTGCGGACTACGAGAGGCACTACGACGTTATTCTCCCGTTCAAGGAGGATTGGTAAGGTTTCCGATTGCCATGGAAAAGGCCGAATGCATATTCCCGGCGAAAAGGTGTGCAAACGGGGTTGGCATGCAGGAGTTCCCACCGTAGGCACTACGATTGATGCCCATCGATATATTGATTTCCTATAAGTATACTGTATACAATATTGCCGTTCGCACGGATACGTCGCCTGGGAAACGGGATAAGGGAAGCGTAGCGACCCCCTACGAATGGAAAAAGGAGGTGACCCAATACGGCGGGGAAAAAACATCATGGAAGGAAACCGCAGTGAACCGCCAGCAAGAGGGTGAAGGAAGGAGGCAGTCTTGGACAAACGTCGAATAATTCATGGGCTGACGGTGGTTGCCCTGTGCATTCCCTTGCTCCTCGCGGGGTGCAACGGCGGTGGCGGCGGCACCTCCTCTGCCCCGCCGGTTTCGGGGTCCGTCGTCGGCACGAGCACGACGCCCAGTGCCGATCTCCAGGAGATCGCCGAGAGGGTCAACGCGGTGCTGGCTCTCGGCTACAACACGACGAACCCCGACGTGGTCATGAAACAGCTGAGCGGTCTCGACAACACGAAAGCTCCCGAGGACCTTTTCGTGGTCGACACCCGGGAGCCTGCCGACTTTGCCGCGGGACACATCCCCGGCGCGATCAACATCCCCCTCCAGACGCTTCCCCAGGCCCTGCTCGACGGGACCTCCGGGATTCCTGCGGACAAGGAGGTCGTCGTGGCTTCCTACTGGGGGAACGACGGCAACATGGCCAGCCTGGTCATCAACCTCGCCCGCATCACGGACCCGGCGAATCCCGGCAACTTTCCCCGGTCCACGGCTCTCTTCGCGGGAATGACCTCCTGGTCCTTCGACAGGACGCTGGTTCCCTCGAACACGCGCTTCGACGACGGGGCCGGGGTGGTCACCGTGCAGAAAGCCACGGAGGCCGGGACGAATGCCGGGACGGATCAGGGTGCGTATCCGCGCTATGCCTCCTTCACACCGGTTACGGATACGCTGGTGAAGAAGATTCTGGTGCGTGCCGGGGATTACCTGAACTCCGTCCCCACCCAGTTCGACCTTCAGGTCTACCCGAAGACCCTGGCGGACAACCTGGAAGACGGCGACGCCGCCAATGATCCCCAGATCATCAGCGTCCGGGCGGCCGACGTCTACGATGCCGGGCACATCCCCGGAGCCATCAACATCCCCTACAAGTCGGTCGCGGATCTTGTGAACTACACGAAGTTCGCGGTTGCCCCCGGGAAGCCGATCGTCGCCTACTGCTACACGGGGCACACGGGATCCCTGTCCACCATGGCGCTCGGGATCCTGGGATACGATGCGAAGAACCTCCTGTACGGAATGAACGGCTGGAGCACCACCGCACCGTCCTCCGGCCAACTGGTGAACTTCGATCTGAACAGGGGATGGGACTTCCCGCTGCACAACTGGGGGGGAGGCATCGACAATCTGGCCGTCTATACACCGCCGTCCACGGGATGCCAGGGATGCCACACGAGCCTGACCGCCCTCTGGACCGAACTGGAGAAATTTCCGGCGGCGGGCGTCGTCACCCCGCCCTCGTCGGGCGAGGGCTGAGGCGGAGAAGTTGCGTCCGTGCCGGCGCAAAAAAAGATTTGGGTTTACAACGGCCTGATCGAGCAGTATCCGGATAACTTCCTCGACAACACGAACCCCCACGGGTCGCAGAGCTGCACGGCCTGCCACGGCGGCGACGACACCGCCTCCACGAGGGCCGCGGCGCACGACAATACGTGGGAATCGATCCCCGGGGCGGACACATGCAGCGCGATCGGTGCCACCCAGACCATCGCGACCGCCAGCGCATCGAGCCTGCATACCACGCTGGGGGGCTATGTGAAGATCCTGGGCGACCGGGGGTTCGATTTCACCGACAACACCGAGTCCAGGGCCCGGTTCGACGAGCAGTGCACCAAGTGCCACATCGCCAATGGCAGCGCGCAGCCCGCCTGTGGTTTCTGCCACGTTTCGGTACCGCAGGTCGCGGGAGGCGGATTCCTGAACGGGCACAACTTCCGCTACACCCCGGACATGGAGCGAAACTGCACGGCATGTCACGGGAGCCGGGTGAAGGACGAGTTCTTCGGCCTCAACAACGCGCTCATCGGGAGGAACGACCTGGGCCTGGCGAACGTTCTGCCCGACGTCCATTTCGCCCGGACGCAGGCGATTGACAATACGACCGGCCTCCCGAAAGGCTGTGTCTTCTGCCACAGCGAGGCAGAGATGCACGGAACCGGTGTGCCGGATCCGGCGGGCAGCGGCGACCGGTACGACGTCGCCGGAACGCCCCAGTGCGCGAACTGCCACGTTGTGGCAGGGACGAACACTCTGCACAGCGCGGGCCACCTGGCCACCATGGATTGCCAGGTATGCCACGCGCAGCCCTACAAGAACTGCTTCGGTTGCCATACGGACATCGACGCGGGAGGCACCGATCTCCCCTTCTACCGCATCAACGAGGGAGACCCGACGCTCGCCGTCCGGCCGGAAGGGTCTGCGCCGGACGCCCTCATGACCATCCGGGTCGGAAAAAATCCGAGGTGGCTGGGGACAGGGGATACGGCGCACAAGAAGTACGCCGTGCTCCGCCACGTCCCCGTGGACAACGACGTGTTCCAGTACAGCGGGGCTCTGGCCCTCAACGGACTCATTCCCGACATGACGGCACGGCCGACGTGGAAATATGCGACGCCGCACAATATCCAGAGGAACGTAATCGGCACAGCCGTCTATGCCTCGTTCAATGTGTCGGACTGCAACAACTGCCACGCGGCCGCGTATGCCGATTACTGGCTTACCGATCCGGTCGTGGACGCGCTGGGATGGCTGCAGCCCGCGTACGAGGGGGATGAGCAGGCCGCAAACGACAACGTGGTACAGACCGCCCCGCCGCCGCAATCCGCAACGCCGTAGCGTCGGGGTCCTGCAGGAGACGGTGGAATGTACGGAGCCCGGGGAACCGCTTCCCGGGCTCCGTTTCCGTTTGGATCAATGCGCATTTCTCAACGGAGGCATGATTCCACAAAGCTTGATCATGCCGGGGTGCCAGCGGAGCAACCGGGAATGGGAACCGCCGCTCGAATAACAAAACGGAAAATTTCCACGCAGTGAAATTCTTCCCTAAAGGAGGGGTCTCCCGATGCAAAAGGCATCTCTCCGTGTTCTGACCTTTCTGTTCATTGGGGCCTCTGCAGCGATCGCGTCTCCCCCGGTGAGTGATAAGACCGAAGAATGCCTGTCCTGCCATGCGGATGTCACCCCGGGGATCGTCGCCGACTGGAAGCGTTCCCTCCATTCCCGGGTGACCCCCGAGGAAGGGTTGAAAAAACCGGCTCTCCAGAGGAGAGTATCGGCGAAGAGCGTACCCGAAACGTTGCTGAAAACGGTCGTTGGATGTGCCGAATGTCACACGCTGAAGCCGGATACCCACAAGGGCACCTTCGACCACAACGGGCATCGCGTACATATCGTTGTCAGCCCCCCGGACTGCTCCACCTGTCATCCCGAGGAGACAATGCAATATTCCCGGAACATCATGTCCCATGCATACGCGAACCTGAACAACAACGCGGTTTACCACGGGCTCGTGGATCAGGTGAACGGCACGTATGCCTTCAGCGACGGAACGATCGGGCTCACCTCTCCCTCGGATCAGACAAACGCCGACGCCTGCTTCTATTGCCATGGAACCGTGATCGGGGTGTCGGGGATGCGGCAACGTGAGACCGCGATGGGGGAAATGGCGTTTCCCGTTTTATCGGGGTGGCCGAACCAGGGGGTGGGGCGCATCAATCCCGATGACTCGAAGGGATCCTGCACGTCCTGCCACACCCGGCACCAGTTCTCAATCAAGGTGGCCAGGAATCCCGCCACCTGCTCCGAGTGCCACAAGGGGCCGGACGTACCCGCCTACCCCGTCTACCTGGTAAGCAAGCACGGGAATATCTATTCCTCTCTCGGAGACACGTGGGACTTTACGAGCGTCCCCTGGAAGATCGGTACGGATTTTACCGCTCCCACCTGTGCCGCCTGCCACGTGAGTCTCCTGGTCGGCGGGGAGGGCGACCAACCGGAGATCATCGCCGAACGTTCCCACCAGATGAACGACCGTCAGGCCTGGCGGATCTTCGGACCCGTCTATGCCCACCCCCACCCGCTGTCCCCGGACACCACGGTGATCCGGAACAAGGCAGGTCTTCCTCTTCCCACCGAGCTCACCGGCGAGCCAGCGTCGTCGTATCTGATCAGTGCCCAGGAAGGGAAAGACCGGACGGCAAAGATACAGAAGATCTGTTCCGGCTGCCACGGCGGAAACTGGGTGGAAGGGCATTTCGCCCGCTTCGAGGAAACGATCCGGACCACGAACGAGATGACCCTGGCCGCCACGAACATCCTCCTTGTCGCCTGGGAGAGGGGGGTGGCGAAGGGACTTGCGCAGAACGACAGCATCTTCAACGAACCGATCGAGAAGATGTGGGTGGAACAGTGGCTATTCTTCGCGAATTCCACCCGCTTTGCCTCCGCGATGGCCGGAGCCGATTACGGGGTTTTCGCGAACGGACGCTGGTACCTCTCCCGGAACATCCGCGACATGAACGAATGGCTCGACCTGGCATGGAAACGGAAGATGAAGAAGGAAAAATAGGAGGCCTGTCCCTGCGGCGAGCCGAATGCCGCAGGTGCGCCGATATATATCCGATTCGCCCGGGACTGCGATTTGCCCCTTGTCCTGGAGGTCGAAAGACTCGCATTCCCGATCCGGAAGCAATGGGATGCAATCGATCAGCGATGCGATCAGTCCGCCATTCGCGTAGCCGGGAATAGCCGTTGGGACGCTTCCGATCGGAAGCGCGTGACGGTCTCATCCCTTTCCCAGTGCGTTTTGACCCGGTGGTTCGATATCCCAAAGGAATGAAACACGCAGCCAGGTATTCCGTTTTCCCTTGACAGTTATGAGCATATGCTTATAATTTATGTTGAGGTGTCATTATGCCCAGACCACAATGTTGCCGCCGAATTGCCGGGAGACCGATAGCGTCCGTCTTTCATCCGGCGGGGATCCCGGCATGCGAGCTGGTCGAGGTCGTCCTCACGCTTGACGAGTTCGAAGCGATCCGGCTGGCCGACCTGGAAGGGCTGTACCAGGAGCAGGGCGCGGAGCGGATGCACGTTTCACGACCGACCTTCGGCCGTATCCTGGGGACCGCCCACCGCAAGGTAGCCGAGGCACTGGCCCACGGCAAGGCCCTCAAGATCGAAGGCGGAACCATCCGCGTGGAACGGCCGCGTTCCCCCCGTTGCGAGTGTCCCCGGTGCCGCCGTACGGGAAAGGTCGCCGGCGTGGTGGAGAAATCGGCGGCGATGAATGCGGAAGCAACCCTCCTTGCCGCGGCATGCGGCAGCGACGGATGGGCGGCAGGAACCATTGAGTTGTGCGTGAAATCAACCCCCAATCAGGAGGAAACGTCATGAACATCTGCATCCCCATCATTCGGGACAACGGCCTTCAGAGTCCCGTGAGCCCGCACTTCGGTTCGGCGCCGCTCTTCATGATCGTCGACACGGAAAACGGGAGCTGCCAGGCCATCGCGAACCGCAATCTCCACCATGCCCACGGAATGTGCCAGCCGCTCGCACAACTCGCGGGGCAGAGCGTGGATGCCATGGTGGTCGGCGGTATCGGGATGGGAGCCCTCGGCAAGCTGAAGGCGGCGAGCATCCGCGTCTTCTTTTCGGAGCATCCGACGGTCGAGGAGACGGTAGCCGCTTTCAAGACCGGACGGTTACGGGAAGTGACTCCGGCGACGGCCTGCGCGCATCACGGAAACGGGCCTCACGGACACGCTTGGGAAGGGCGCGGGAAAGGTGGCCCCCATGGCCCTTGCGAAGGTTCGGGGGAAATCCCGAGCAAGGGTTGAATAAGCCGGGAGGAACAAGAGGGGTCTCCTGCGACGATACTAAAACCGGATAGGAAGCTATCGAGGCGGCTGCAGGAGCCGTGAAGGTGGGTTTCCGGATGGCGGGAACAGGCGGCAGGAAGGGGAAACAGGCGGGAAACGACCCCCTGCGCTCCACGGAGATCATCCTGGAAAGCATCTCCGACGGGGTGTTCACGGTCGATCGCGACTGGCGGATCACATCGTTCAACCGGGCCGCGGAAGAGATCACGGGGATCTCTCGCGAAGAAGCCATCGGAAAGCCCTGCCCGGAAGTGTTTCGCGCCAGCATGTGCGAGGTGGATTGCGCACTCCGCCAGACCCTGGAGACCGGGACTCCCGTCATCAACAAGTCGGCCTTCATCATCGACGCGGAAGGCCGGCGCATACCGATCAGCGTGTCCACGGCGATTTTGCAGGATGAGCAGGGGGACATCATCGGAGGAGCGGAAACCTTTCGCGACTTGAGTCTCGTCGAGGAGTTGCGCAAGGAGCTTACGGGGCGGTTCCAGGCAGGCGACCTGATCTCCCGGAGCCCGTCCATGCGCAGGATATTCGACGTTCTGCCCCAGGTGGCGGGAAGCGACAGCACCGTTCTGATCGAGGGAGAGACGGGGACGGGGAAGGAACTGCTCGCTCGCGCGCTCCACTCCTTAAGCCCCCGGCACGAAAAACCGTTCATCGCGGTAAATTGCGGTGCTCTTCCGGACACCCTCCTGGAATCGGAACTCTTCGGGTACCGGGCCGGCGCGTTCACCGGCGCGGAGAGGGACAAGCCCGGCCGCTTCTCCCTGGCCGACAAGGGAACCTTGTTCCTGGACGAAATCGGCGAGATCAGCCCGGCCTTGCAGGTACGGCTGCTTCGCGTTCTCCAGGAGAGGACCTTCGAACCGCTCGGCAGCACCCAGACGGTCCGCGTCGACGTCCGGGTGATCGTTGCCACGAACAAGGATCTGGCGGCTCAGGTGAAGAAGGGTGCTTTCCGGCAGGACCTGTATTACCGGATCAACGTCGTGCGGATCGAAATGCCCCCCCTCAGGAAACGAAAGGAGGACATCCCCCTGCTGGTCGATCATTTTGTGACCCGGTGGAACCGGATACAGGGCAAATCGATCTCGGGCGTAAGCCCCGAGGTTCTGTCGTTTCTCATGGCGCACGACTATCCCGGCAATATCCGGGAACTGGAAAACATCATCGAGCATGCCTTTGTTCTGTGCGCCGAAGGCCGGATCGAGCCCCGGCACCTGCCGGAGGACTATACTGCACGGGTTCCCCCGATGATGAAACGGAGGGAAATGAACGACGCCGTTCGGGCCATGGAATCGCAAACCATCCGTGAGGCGCTCCGGCGCAACCGGGTACAATCGTCTTGCCGCCGCCCGGGAACTGGGAATCCACAAAACCACCCTCTTCCGGAAGATGAAAGCCTTGGGGATCCCCCTGCCCGAGGAAGACGGACGATCCCGCCGGAGCGGATAAAGTCGCAATCCCGCACCTGTTCAACGGGGGCAGGGTTGCGATAACGCTACTATGCCTGATGGTGGCGAATTCGTTTTTGAATTCTAACATATTGATTTTCTGATTGTTCCCTCCCGGAGGTCCCTCGTTTCCCGACATGGCACGTCTGATGCTTCACTCTATGGTGGTGACTGGAGGCACACCACGATGAAGGTTGCCCTTACCGTCTGGAACGGGAGGATCTCTCCGGTGTTCGATGTTTCCCGGAAGATTCTTATGCTCGATGTTTCACCATGGGGTTGTCACAGGGCAAAGGGAGGAACCGCTCGAGGGGATCGATCCGGTTCAAAAGGCCGGAAAGCTTGTCGAATGGGAGGTCCGAAAACTCATATGCGGGGCGATCTCCCGACCGCTGGCCGGCCTGTTTGCCACTTACGGCATACGGACGATTCCCTTTATCGCCGGTGACGCGGAGGAGGTCATCGAAGCGTATCTTGCGCGGAAGTTGCCGAATCGAAGCATGGCCATGCCGGGATGTTTAAGGAGGCGGCCGCCGTCGATTTCGGGGAAAAAACGACAAAGACAAGGAGGAAAATCCCATGTTCGGAAAAAGACGAGGCGGAATGGGACAGGGCGGAGGACGTGGGCAGGGCGGAGGACGTGGGCAGGGCCAGGGAGGTCAAGGAGCCGGCCGCATGGGCGGGCCCTTAGCCGCCGGCCCCAGCGGCTACTGCATCTGCCCGCAATGTGGGCAGAAGGAACCCCACGAACGCGGCGTACCCTGCCTTGCGCGCAAATGCCCGAAGTGCGGGGCCACGATGACCCGGGAGTGACCCAGGTCATTCAAGGAAAGGAGGGTAACGAATATGCCACGCGGAGATCGAACAGGTCCGATGGGAATGGGACCGTTAACAGGAAGAGGCGCCGGGTTCTGTGCGGGGCCCCGGAGCCCGTTGTTCGGGCGCTTTTTTCGGGGGGGCTACGGCCGGGGAGCCGGCTTCGGCGGCGGCGGCCGCGGCTGGCGGCATATGTTCTATGCAACCGGACTGCCCGGTTGGATGAGGTTCGGAAGGGGCGGCCCGGCATTCGGGGAGGAGCCTTCGCCCGATACGGAGAAGCGGTTGCTGGAAGAGGAGGCCGGGGCGTTAAAGAGTCAACTCGACATAATCAGGAAGCTGCTCGATGAGTTAGAGGGCGAGGAAAGGAAGCGCCCGAGGAACCGATCTCTTCGAGGTGCTCCTTCCTCGCCGACCGGCGGAAGGACGCTGGAATCCCCTTCACGACTCGCCGATCTCGGTGCGGGCAGCGAAGTCCATCCTGTCGACACCGTCTCTCGGCCAATACGAGTCGATCGACAATACACAGAGCATGAATGCTCGCCCAGGGAGCGGGCATCCAGGCGGCGGAGACGGTTGCCCGTCTCGGACTGCAGGTGTCGTGATCACTGGGCATTGCGGCCCGAAGGCGTTTCGCGTGCTCTCCGCGGCGGGAATCAGGATCTTCACCACCGATGCGACCACCGTGGCCGAAGCCATCGAAAGATTTCGTTCCGGCCGGCTGGTTGCGGCCCTCTCTGCGGATGTCTAGGGGGTATCAGGCATGAGCGAAACCGTCCTGGACGCCACCCCCCTTCTGGATATCAAGCCGTACACGGCGAAATTCGACCGCATCGATACCACCCGCAACGGGTGGCAGGACGAGGTGGACGAGGGAACGGCCAGGCGAAGAGGGAAGCGTGGGCATATAGGATAGCGCCGGCGGCGGGCCACGAGGGGACTCCCCGGATGGAGGCGATGCATGATTCTCGCAGTCGCTTCGGGAAAGGGCGGCACTGGCAAGACGACCGTGTCTGTCAACCTGGCCCGTGCCCTCGGTTCGGAGGTGGCGCTTCTGGACTGCGACGTGGAGGAACCGAATGCCCACCTCTTCCTCGAGGGCGACCTGCGCGGGGAGGAGACCGTCTCCATCCCGGTTCCGATTGTGGACGAGTCCCTTTGCGACGGCTGCGGCGAATGCAGCCGGTTTTGCGAGTACCACGCCATCGTCTCGTTCGGGACCCCCCCCTCCTCTTCCCCGAAATGTGTCACGGCTGCGGGGGGTGCGCGAAGGTGTGCCCCCAGAAGGCTATTCGTGAGGTCGAAAAGCGCATCGGGGTCATCGAGACGATGCATGCGGGAAACATCACACTGATCCAAGGCCGTCTCGACGTCGGGGTCGCGACGGCCCCGCCGCTCATCCACGCGGTGAAGGCCCGTCTGCGAAACGGCATGCCCGCGATCCTGGACGCGCCTCCGGGCACCTCCTGCCCGGTGGTTGCCACCCTTCGGGGATCGGACCTCGTCCTGCTCGTCACGGAACCGACACCTTTCGGTCTCCACGACCTGAGACTTGCCGTAGGACTGGTCCGGGCGATCGGAATTCCCATCGGGGTGGTGGTCAACCGGGTCGGCATCGGGGACGAGCGGGTCCATGCGTTCTGCAAGGAAGAAAACGTACCCGTTCTTCTCGAAATCCCGGATGATCGGCGGATCGCGGAAGCCTATTCCAGGGGAAGGCTGATCGTGGAGGCGCTGCCGGAATACCGCGGGCTCTTCGAGAGCCTGCTCGAAAAGACCATTCATCGGAAGAACGCAATGGGGGTTTGAAGCCATGCCGACCGGCGTTCGACACATCTATGGGCCTGTTCCGTCGAGGCGCCTGGGACGTTCGCTCGGGATCGATCTCGTTCCGTTCAAGACCTGCACCTATGATTGCGTGTACTGCCAGCTGGGTCGGACCAAGAACAAAACCGTCGATCGGAGGGAGTACATCGCCGTCGATGCGGTCATGGAAGAGCTGGAACGGAAATTGGCCGCCGGGGATCCCCCCGATACCATCACTCTCGCAGGGTCGGGGGAACCCACGCTGAATGCCGGCATCGGCGACCTGATCGAGAACATCAAGGGCCTGACGAACATCCCATTGGCCGTTTTGACCAATGGCTCGACTCCTCTGGATGGACGACGTCCAGGATGCCTTGATGCCGGCCGACCTCGTGCTTCCTTCGCTGGACGCCGGGGACGAGTTTACGTTTCAATACGTTAACCGCCCGCATGAGGATATCTCCCTGGAACGGGTGGTCTCCGGCATCGCCGCATTCACCCGGCACTTCCCAGGGGAGGTGTGGCTGGAGGTTTTCCTGCTCGCAGGCGTGACCGGCATAACCTCCGAGGCGAGAAAAGATTGCGGCCCTCGCAAAGCATATAGGACCGGCGCGCGTACAGCTGAACACCGTTTCCCGTCCCCCCGCCGAGGAGTTCGCGTATCCGCTTGCCGCGGACCGGATGCTCGACCTGAAACATCTCTTCCCGCGGCGGGTGGAGCTTGTTGGAGGGGCCAACATCCACGGAGCGCCCATCCCCGCCTTCCGCGATGCATGGGTCGAAGACATCCTGGATTTGCTTGGGAGACGTCCCTGCACCGTATTGGATCTCGCAACCGGGCTGGGGATTCCTGTGCCCGAAGCGCTCAAGCACTTGGATGCGCTGATTGCGGCCGGAACGGTGACCACGGTTGTCCTGGGGGAGCGCAGATTCTACATCATCGCAGGACGCAAGAAACAGTTCGGGGAAACGGCATGAATCTGGCTCTGATCATAACGTTTTGCCTTCTCGGATCGGTGTGTTCCGTCGGACTTGCCGCATTGCTCCTGCTCTTTCAAGGGAAGCGGCTGGCTCTCGTTACGTCCCGATTGATCCCTTACGCGATCGGCACCCTCCTCGGGGCGGCGTTTTTCGGAATGATCCCGCATGCGTTGCGACGGTTGCCGAGCGAATCGGTATTGGGGACGGTTCTGGTCGGCATCGTTCTCTTCTTCCTGCTCGAGAAGTTTGCCCTTTGGCGTCACTGCCACGAACGGCCCTGTGACGTCCACACCCGCGCGGGGGAAATGATTTTGATCGGCGACTCCCTCCATAACTTCGTGGACGGCGTCGCCATCACCGCCGCGTTCGCCGGATCGGTTCCTTTGGGAATCGCCACATCCCTGGCCGTCATCGCCCATGAGGTGCCCCAGGAAGTCGGAGATTTCGCAATCCTGCTGGAGAGCGGTTACACACGAGCCCGCGCTCTGTTGTGGAATGCACTGTCGAGTCTTGCCGCCCTGTTGGGTGCGATCCTCGCATACTTCACGCTTCCGTTCGCTCGGTGGGCAGTCCCCTATCTCCTGTCTCTTTCCGCGGCGAGCTTCCTATACATTGCACTTGCCGACCTGGTGCCGGGACGGCGAAGCGAGGGAGGTCTGCGCGGCCTTGTGCAGGAAATCGTATTGATCGGGCTGGGTGTGGGCACGATTGCCGCCTTGCGAATGGGATCTGTGAAGTGAGAGGGCGAGCATGAAGGAGCTCGTCGTCATCAGCGGCAAGGGCGGAACGGGCAAGACCAGCCTGGCGGCGTCATTTGCCGTGCTGGCCAACCGGCCGGTCATCGCCGATTGCGACGTGGACGCGGCGGATCTGCACCTCGTCCTCTCGCCCCGGATCCAGGAGCGCCATGATTTCCGCAGCGGACATGAGGCCGTCATCCGACGAGACGACTGCATGGGTTGCGGGACGTGTCTTACGCATTGCCGGTTCGACGCGGTGAGAACGAACGGGAGATCCCCCGGCGCGGAGAGGTTTTCGATCGACCCGGTCTCCTGCGAAGGGTGCGGCGTGTGCGTACGGTTCTGCCCGGAACAAGCAATCGATTTTCCAGAGCGTCTCTGCGGCGAGTGGATGATCTCGGAGACCCGTTGCGGCCCCATGGTCCATGCCCGCCTGGGCGTAGCGGCAGGAAACTCCGGCAAGCTGGTCTCCACGGTCCGCCGGGAGGCCCGCCGCATCGCCGAGATGAGGAATCGTCCCTTCATCATCGTGGATGGCCCGCCGGGGATCGGATGTCCGGTGATCGCATCGGTGACGGGGGCAACGCTCGTGCTGGTCGTCACGGAGCCCACGGTGTCCGGGGAACACGATCTGGAGCGCGTTCTCTCCCTGACGGGGCACTTCGGCATTCCGGCGGCGGTCTGCGTTAACAAGTGGGACCTCAACCCGGAAATGGCCTGTCGGATCGAGGAAACAGGTCGCATGGCCGGGGCGCGGATCGCCGGCCGCGTCCGGTATGACCCATCCGTGAACCTGGCACAGATGCAGGAACGGGCGGTCGTGGAAACCGGGGCCCCCTGCGTCGAGGATATTCAACGGATCTGGAACGCCTTGGCTTAAGTCGGGGCGAGACCGGGAAGCCGGGCACGACAAGGAGGAACAGCCATGAGAATCGCGATTCCCTTGACGAACGGGAGATTATCCCTGCATTTCGGCCACTGCGAATGTTTCGCCCTGCTCGATGTGGATCCCGACGAACAAAAAATTCTCGGGCGTGAAAACGTTTGGGCCCCTCCGCATCAGCCCGGCCTGTTGCCTTCCTGGCTGGCGAGATGCGGCGCGAGCGTCGTTCTCGCCGGGGGCATGGGGGAGCGTGCCCAGGCGCTGTTCGCCGAACAGGGTATCCAGGTCGTGGTAGGGGCTGTGGTCAAGACGCCTGAGAGGCTGGTGTCCGATTACCTTGCAGGCATTCTCCGGCCGGGCGAGAATGCCTGTGACCACGGGGATAACCCCTTCGGTAAAGGAGGAGAGCATGGGCACCAGAGGACGTGAGATCGTCGGGAAGCACGCGGAACGGGTGATCGAGCTCTTGAACAAGGCGTTCGCGGACGAGTGGCTCGCCTACTACCAGTACTGGATCGGGGCCAAGATCGTGGCGGGGCCGATGAAGGATGCGGTGATCGCCGAGCTGATGCAGCACGCCGCGGACGAACTCCGGCATGCGGACATGGTATCCGGCCGAATCATACAGCTCGGGGGCACGCCGATCACCACGCCGAAGAAATGGTTTGAATGGTCCAACTGCTCCTACGAGGATCCGGCGGATCCGTTCGTCCGGAAGATTCTCGAGCAGAACATCGCCGGGGAGCAGTGCGCCATCTCCGTCTATCACGCTCTTCTCGAAGAGGTCAACGGAAAGGACCCGGTGACCTACAACCTCGCGACGCAGATCCTCCAGGACGAGGTGGAGCACGAGGAGGACCTCCAGGCGCTGCAGGAGGATCTGAACATGATGCTCCGGGATCGAGGGTAAGCGCCGGATCGGGAACGGAAAAACGAAAAGGGCTTCCGGGGAAGCCCTTTTCGTAAAGCGTTTTTCCCTGGTCGCGTTGCCGGGTCTACAGCTTCCCGACGAGGATGAATGCGATGACCAGGGAGTAGATGACCAGCGACTCGATCAGCGCGAGACCGACGATCATCGGGATGAAGATCTTGGCCTGGGCGGAAGGGTTGCGGGCGATTCCCTCCAGCCCGGACGCAATCGCCTTGCCTTGGCCGAGCGCCCCTCCGAAGGATGCGATTCCTATGCCGAATCCGGCGGCCAGCGCGATGAAGCCCTTGACGCTGTCGCTCATCCCTGCGGCAGCCCCTTCTTCAGCCGCGAAGGCCACGGCGGCCACTGCTACAAAGAGCAGTGTGAGCAGAAAAGTGAAGGAAACTTTGCGGTACATCGGGTACCCCCCTTTACGTTGGTATGGGATCCCGCCGGGTGGTACCGCCCCTCCGGCGGGGGTGATGCCGTATGCCGTTGTCCCGTCAGTGCTCCTCTTCGTGCGCGACCGCACCCCCGATGTAGATCATGGAGAGCACGGTGAAGATGAATGCCTGCATGAATGAGACGAACACCCCCAGGCCGTAGAAGATCGACGGGACGACGAAGGGAACCAGTCCCAGGAAGATCGCTACGACAAGATGGTCGCCGGTGATATTCCCGAAGAGACGAAGAGACAGGGACATCGGCCGGGCGAGGTGGGAAATGATCTCGATCGGGGCGATCAGCCACGCCAGCCACCATACCGGACCGAGGAAATGCTTGAAGTAGGCGATCCCGTGTTCCTTGACGCCGTAATAGTGCGTGGACAGGAAGATGACGACCGCCAGGCCGACGGTGATGTTCATCTTGTCGGTCGGCGGGACGAAGCCCGGGATGAGCCCCAGCAGGTTCATGAAGAGGATGAAGATGAAGGAGGTGGCGAGCAGCGGGATGTATCGCTTCGCCTTGTGCCCGATGATGTCCTCCGCGAGGTTCATGAGGAACGACATGATGAGCTCGAACACGTTGCGCATCGTGAGCCTCGGCTCGGGGACGACCAGGTCGGCTGTCTCCTTCCCCCGGAAGGATGCGGCGGAGATGGCCACGAGCAGGACCGCGATCATGATCGCGGAAAGGACGTATTGCGGGACGGGCAGGTGAAGCAGTTCGAACCAGGAAAACGCCTCGTGGCCCCCTGCCGCCAGCGCCGTGGACGGCAGAAGCGATACCCCGAGAAGCCCAACCCACCATCTGCGCATCGTGTGTTCCCTCCGAAGAATTACTTGGTTTCTACCGCCCGGGAGACCCCCTCGAGCAGGACGCCCAAAACCAGCGCCGACAGGCCGAGCAGGAACCCCAGGATGTCGAAGCGTCCCGACCGGACCACGAGGTACACTATGGCCACGAGAGCGAGGAACTTCAGGATGTACTGGACGACGAACCCCTTCTTCAGGCCCCCTTCGGACGAGAATGCTTTCCCCAGGATCTTCCGTATCAGGTAGAAGTTCCCGTAGGCGATCGCTGCGCCGCACGCGGCTCCCGGGAGCATCCGGTACCGTCCGAAGAGGATTATCCCGGCAAGGATCACCCCGGCGGAAACCAGGATCTTCGTCTCCAGGGACCGGGAGGTGAGGAGGTCTGTCCCGTCCCCCTCGCGAGGGGGGCCGATTCCCGGCACCGTTGCCCCTCCCGTCCCGCCGGGTCCGTTACCTTCCACCGGGTTTCCTCTTGTCCTCTTCGTCCTTCTCCAGGTCTTTCCCCGACCGGAGGGCGGCGCGGTAGAGGCTTCTCACCCCTGCTGCGAACCCGAGCCCGAGCCAGATAACCGTCATCCAGGGTCCGGTCCCGAGCCACTTGTCCAGGTAATACCCGATGGCCAGGCCGAGAATGACCGAAATGGCCAACTCGAGGCCCAGCGCGCTGTACTTTCCCAGTTCCCGGAAGAGCGTCCTGCGATCCTGTCTGTCGGTCACGTCGATAAACCCCTGTTACCTATCACAATACCTCGAGGGCCGTCAACCGGAAAACCGCTTTCCGGAGGATATCCTTTTCCCGACGGCGAATCTACCTTCGTGCTCCCTCTCCCCGGAGGGTCTCCCGCGCCGCCCCGATCGTCCGGTCGAGGTCCCGTCGCGTGTGGGCAAGGGAGACGAATCCCGCCTCGAACTGCGAAGGGGCGAGGTAGACGCCCCGGGCCAGCATCCCGTGAAAATACCGGCCGTAGACGGCCGTGTCGCTCTTTTTCGCCGTCGCGTAGTCGACGACGGGGCCTTCCTGGAAAAAGGTGGTCCACATCGAACCGACCCGGTTGGTCCAGGTGGGGATGCCGGATTTCCGGAAGGCTCCCTGGAGCCCCTCGCCGAGGTAGTCGGCCTTCCCCGCGAGTTTCCGGTAGGTCCCCTTTCTTCGAAAGCTCGGTCAGGGCGGCGATCCCTGCGGCCACCGCGAGCGGGTTCCCCGAAAGGGTTCCCGCCTGGTAGACGGGCCCTTCGGGGGAGAGGGCGGCCATCACGTCGCGTCTGCCGCCGAAGGCCCCCACGGGCAGCCCCCCCCCGATGATCTTCCCGAGCACGGTCAGGTCGGGCTGGATCCCGAACAGTTCCTGGGCCCCTCCGAAAGCCACCCGGAAACCGGTGATCACCTCGTCGAAGACGAGAAGGGCTCCCGCAGCCCGGGTGATCTCCCGCAGTTCGTCCAGAAACCCGGGGGCCGGGAGAACAACCCCCATGTTGCCGGGAATCGGTTCGACGATCACGGCGGCGATCTGTCCCCGGTTCCG
Source organism: uncultured delta proteobacterium (assembly GCA_963811025.1). Classification (GTDB taxonomy): domain Bacteria; phylum Desulfobacterota; class Deferrimicrobia; order Deferrimicrobiales; family Deferrimicrobiaceae; genus CSP1-8. Next base: position 256,727 of record CAWEPX010000027.1, on the reverse strand, counting down.
GTCGAATAGCCGCCGCACGGAAGAGGCGTCGTTGAAGGTTGCGGTCAGGGTGTGCTTTGCGGTGTCCGCCGGGACGCCCGGGGAGTCCGGCTGCCCGAAGGTGAGCGCCCCCGAACCTGCCTTGACCAGCATCGGGTCGGCGTGGCCGTGATAGCACCCCTCGAACTTCACGATCTTGTCCCGACCCGTGAAGCCCCGCGCCAGGCGGACGGCGCTCATCGCCGCCTCGGTCCCCGAAGAGACCAGCCGGACCTTCTCGATCGAGGGGAAGGACCTGTGGATGAGACGGGCAAGCGCGACCTCTCCGGCCGTGGGCGCCCCGTAGCTCGTCCCCCGCCCCGCGGCGCTGCGGATCGCGGAAACGATCTTCGGGTGGGCATGGCCCAGGATCATCGGGCCCCAGGAGGAGACGTAATCGAGGAACGTGTTCCCGTCCGCGTCCGTCACGGTGGCACCTTTCGCCTTCGCGACGAACAGCGGCGTGCCCCCGACCGACCGGAACGCCCGGACGGGCGAGTTGACCCCGCCCGGGATCAATTTTTGCGCCTGCCGGAACAGTTTCCGCGAATTCTCCGTTTTCATCCGGGCATTCCTCCCTGGCCGCCGAACAGGTAGAAAATAAGGTGGGCGAATTGTATCCGCTGCCCCTGCGAGGTGTCAAGGGAAGCATCCATTCGAATTCCAAACGATTTTCGTTCCGCCGTAAAACGATATTCTGGTTTGGCTTGACATGCCCGGAAGCCGAAGTGTACATATAGACCTCTGGTGAACGCCGACCGGGAGCAGGGCACATTCGTTCGCGGGGGCGGAAGGGGAGGGAATTGAGCGAAAAAGAGCAGATAGAAAAAGAATTCGGGCCGCTCTGGTCCGGGGAGGAGTCCGTCGCCGTCGGCGACAGGATCTATACCGCGACCGGGCTGAAGCGGGCGCTCGACCTGTGGGCGGCGGACGTGGTGGGAATCGACCTCCATACTCTTCCCGAGAGGTCTTTTCGCCTTCCGGTTCTACGACGGGGACGACCGGTGCATCGTCGTGTTCGTGATGGACCCGGACTTGAACATCGTGCGGGAACTGCGCGCCCATATCGCGGAATGGCTCGAGGACGAATATTACGCAAGCGGGATGGAGGCGTTCCTCGCCGACCGGATGGTGGGCATGCTCCGCAAGAAGGTGTCGGGGGAGGGGAAATAGCCGGAATCCATTGCGTTTCTTCCGATCTGTGGTAACAGGATGCGGTCGTTGCGGCACCCTTGGGCCGCGTGATGCTTTATATAATATGAAGGATCTTCTCCCCCATTCCCGGGAATGGGGAATCCACCGGATCCCCGAGGAGACGTCATTGTCCCTGAACTACCGTAAAGTTTCCGTTCGTTCCTCCGCCGCCCGATGGATCCTCGTTGCCCTCGTTTCGTGGAACCCCTGCGAAGGGATGGCGGGATGATCGAATCCTACGTCGAACTGGTCCGTCGCCGGCTCGAAGATCGCAGCGCCAACATCATGGCGAACCTCGAAAAACTGGAGGAGGGGCACCTCCGGTTCACGATGCGGATCTTCGGGGATTGTCTCGACGAGGAGGCGCGGGGAAAACTCCTCGCGGGATACACCGAGTACTGGACGGAGAACGAGCTTCGGGCCTTCGCGAAGGAATTTCGTACCGGTGTACACCGAATACGCCGTGGCGGAGCTCGAGGAGAAAAAGAAGGACGGAGAGCGATTTTTCCCCCCCCACCTCACGCAGGAAGAATATCAGGAGATCGCGGTCCGGGAAAAGTGGCCCAAGATGGCGGAACATTTGGAAGAGATCCCCCCGCTGCAGCTGCGCCGGGAGATCGCGCGCATGGGGATGCTCTTCCGGCCGTACATGCTCTCGGATCCCGGCTTCAACGAGGGGGTCCTTGAATTCGCTTTGTATTTTGATCTGTTGGATCGGCTTGCGGGAGAGTCCTTGCCCGATCTGCACACTGTTGCCCGCGAGATCGCACGCCTCGTGGAAAGCGCGGTCGCCGCGAAATCGATCGAGGAGTGCGAAAAGGTCCTGCCGCGGATCCGGATCGCCGCCGCGAAGGCCGCGGGGCTCCCCGCCGACCCGGAGTCGTTGCTGGGGCCCGGGATGGAGAGGTATCCCCGGGAGGCCCCGCCGGGGTGGAAGCTCCGGGAGCTTGGCATGACCCTGAAGACGATGTCGCTAAAGGACTTGCGCCTGTCCGCCCTCGTCCACCTGGACATCCTGACTACCGAGGAGACCCGGGAGATCGTATCCCCGTTCATGGTCCGGTTCCCCGCCTTTTATGAAATCCCGGGCAACGCTTTGCGGGAGCTGATCCTGGCCATCGCCGGATCCGTCAATGACCGGCTGATCACCTACTTTTTCGACCGGTACGCCACGGGGCGGATGGCCATGACGGGTCCGGTCTCCTTCGTCGTATGGAAACTGATGCCCGAAGAGGAGAAACTTCGCATCCTGCGGGAGGACAATGCCCGGATGGACCAGGCGATGATGGCCCGCCATCTCGCACGTTTCCTTCATGCCGCAACCCCCGCCGAACTGGGTGACGCCGGGCGGCAGATCGCCCTTCTGACGAAAGAAAAGTTTATCTCCAACCATGGTTCGATATTGAAAACTCTTGGGGGAGAGCGGGAAGGGGAAGGAGTGAAGAGGCTCTACGACCAGATCACGATCCTTGCCCTGCGGATGATGGCACAAACACAGAGGGGAAAAGACAGGAGATTTTCGACGCCATCCGCGCGAGGATCGCGGAAACGGCCGGGATACCGCTCCACCACCCTGGAGGAGGAGGAAACTGACCTATGACGTTGGAATACATGGAAAAAATCGTTATGTTCAAGGAGACCCCCGAAGGATTGACGACGGACATGGATTGGCTGCACGAGGCGGGCAATGACGGGTGGGAGCTTGTTTCGGCCATTCCGCTCATCGCGCCGAACCGGGACGGCATCGCCTACGGCACGGTGGGAAGCCACATGATCCTCAAGCGCCAAAAAAAGGTTTTATAAATAAAAATTCGCTTGACACGCTCATCTCTTTGGCGATATAAAATAAAACATATTTCTAAAGCAGTTCGTCAGGCCCGGTAAAAAATCCTGATCTGTATGGAGTTTTCCCGTTTTTAAAAAACGGGGGTGGAGGCATCGTTTTTCTCTATCTCCCGGGGGAAAGCGGAAAGGGGGGACCAGCGGGAGATACGGGAGATGCTGGGCGCGAAGCCTACAGTGAATAGTTGGTGTTGAAGTGTGCTGTTGCAAGGAAAATTGTCAAGGAGGGGGAGAATGGCTGAAAAGTGGCGTACAGAAAAGAAACGGCCGACAATCAAGGTCCTTCCGTGGCCCGCCGTTCCCGCCGCCGACGGTCGATGAGGTATATGCGGGCGTAGACGAAAAACGGAAGGAATATTCCCTCTGGGTCGAGGCCCAGGTCCGGCAGCAGTTCAACCCGGACAAACCGGAATCCCTGGACGGAATCCGCGTCCTGGACATGACGGCGAACCAGATCATCGGCCACTGGTGCTCCTCCCACTTCTCGGAACTGGGAGCCGAGGTCATCATGGTCGAGCCGACGGGCGGCGACCCGCTTCGCCAGTGGGCGCCTTTCGGACGCGAGGAATACAAGTTCGCCGCAGCCAACGGCGAGAAGTGCAGCCCCGGTTCCTCGCCGAGGCGAGAAACAAGCTCTCCGTCACCCTCAACGTGGAGACGAAAGAGGGCCAGGCGCTCCTGAAGCAGATCATCCCGCAGGTCGACATCCTGATCGAGAACGCGCCCCCGGGGCACTACGACAAGCTGGGGATCGGCTACCGGCAGCTCTCCGAGATCAACCCGCGGCTCATCTACCTCTGGGTGGGCGAGCGCGGCCAGTGGGGCCCGCTCAAGGACCAGCCGGGTATCGATGGATCCGGTCGGGCAGTGCTCGATGGGCTTCATGCACGGGACCGGTGCGCCGGTGTCGTTCGGCGGGACGCCGACCCGCTCCGGCTGGTGGCTCGCCGACCAGGTCGGCGGCACCTTCGCGGCGATGGGCGCGATGGCGGCCCTCTACGCCCGGGAGAAGTTCCTCGGGAAAGGCCAGTTCGTGGAAGGCACGGCGGCCGAGGGCGTCATGCGGATCATCGACTACAACTGGGGCTGGTACGGGATGGACGGCTCGGTCCGACCCCGCTACGGGAACTGGGACCTGGCGATCAACATCTATGCCGTGAACCCGTGCGCCGACGGGCAGATCATGGTCGGCGGCGGGCACGACCGCCTCTGGTTCCGGATCTGGCGGACCGTCGGGAAAGACAGGCCCGAGCTCGAGCAGCACATCTGCGAGGACCCGAAGCTGCGCGTGGTGACCGACCGGCTGCCGCACTACATGCAGGTCGAGACCTACACCACGATGTGCGACTGGACCAAGGACAAGACCCGGGCCGAGTGCGAGAAGGCGCTCCAGGAAGAGGAAGTGGCTTCCGGAGGCGTCTCCTTCCTCGACGAGGTGTGCGAGTTCCCGCATTACAAATACCGCGGCCACATCGAGATCTGCGATGACGTCAATTACGGGAAGGTCCTCCTCGGGGCCTCCAGCTTCATCGGCAGCAACACGCCGGGCCGGATCAAGTGGATCGGCCGCACGGTCGGCCAGGACAACGAGGACGTCTATCGCCGCCTCGCCGGCCTGGATCGCGAGAAACTGGCAGCTCTTCGGAAGGGAGGGGTGATCTAATGACTGCTGCGGTCAGCGAAAAACCTGAAAGATATGACGTTCGAGGATTTCTGTCGGACCGTTTTCGATACGACGAAGCGGTTCGAGAAGCCCGAGACCCTGAAAGGGATCCGGGCGGTCTCCACGACCCAGTACATTCTCGGCCCCTCCTGCGCAAGCTACCTCGCCGAGCTGGGCGCCGAGACGATCAAGGTCGAGCTGCCCAAGCGGGGCGAGCCGATGCGGCACACCACGCCGTTCAACGAGCCGTTCCTCTATCCCCTCTCCCGGTGGATGCCGGACAAGGGGACGGGGCTGGGCTTCTTCGGCGCGAACCCGAACGAGTATTTCCTGTCGCTCGACTTCCACAAGCCGGAAGCGATCCAGATCATGAAGCGGCTGGCGGCCAAGACCGACGTCTTCGCCGAGAACTACCGGGCGGGCACCTTCGACCGTTGGGGGATCGGGTACCGGCAGCATGCACGAGGTCAACCCCCGCGTCATCTACCAGTGGATGGGGGGATTTGGCGGCTGGGGCCCGGGGCGGAACCGCGCTTCCTACGACATCCTCGGCCAGGCCCAGGGCGGCTGCTTCTCGATCACCGGATGGCACAAGGAAATGGGCGGGATGCCCTCCAAGCAGACCATCTGGATCATGGACTACTGGGGCGGCGCCATCTCGGCCTTCAACATCATCGCCTGCCTCTACTGGCGCGACAACGTCTCGGGCAAGGGGAACTTCCTGGAATATTCCCAGGTGCACGGCGCCCAGAGGCACCTGACCGATCTCATCTCCCTCTACGGGCGGACGGGGATCGTCGCACAGCGGTTCGGGAATTATGATCCGCTCCTTTGCGTGCACGGGATCTTAAAGTGCGGGAAGTCGTCCTACCCGAACTCGAAGAACCCGCAGGAGCAGGAGGTCGGCTTCTGCTTCGTTTCGGCCTACAAGGACGAGGACTTCGCGAATCTTTGCAAGCTCGTCGGGAAGCCGGACCTTGCGAAGAAATACCCGACCCACGCGGACCGGGTAGGGGCGGACGCGCAGGTGGCCATCTACCCCGAGCTCGAAAAGTGGGCGGCAGACAAGACGAAAGAGCAGGTCTGGGAAGAGTTCAAGAAGGCCGGGCTCGTCTCCCAGCCGGTGTGGAACTCCAAGGAGGTCTCGAACCAGGAGCACTTCCACCTCCGCGGGTCGCTGGCTTGGATCGACGACCCGACCTTCGGCGACGTGCTGACGCAGGTGCTTCCCTGCCTGATGTCCGAGACGCCGCCCCGCGTCCGGTGGACCTTCAAGCCGGTCGGCGCGGACAACGAGCACATCCTGGCCAAGCTGTGCGGGTTCAGCGGATCCCACATCAAGGAGCTGGAAGAGAAAGAGATCATCTAAACTACGAAAGGGGGAAAGTCGATGCCATTTAAGGAAGCGTCGTTGATTCTCCAATGCCCCAAGTGCGATACGATCAATTATCTCGACCCCTTCACCTTCTGGAATTTCAAGGGGAAGATAAAATGCGCCGGGTGCGACGCGATCTGGGAGTACGCGCTCGAAAACGGCCACCGGCAGGGCCCCCCGAAGGAAGGGAAGGCGCCACACGACAAGCTGCCCGGATTCGCGCAGAGCAAGGACTGGAAGCCGATCACTACCAAGGGGAAGGTGGCCGACGCGCCGCAGGCCCGGGAAGACTTCCAGGGGAAACCGATCCCGATCAAGAAGAGCGTCCGCGGGAAGGCCGTATCCGGTGCGCCGCTTACGGCCGAGGAGCTGGTCGGCAGCATCCCGAAGATGTTCTACACGGGCATCTGATCGCTTGACCATTTTTTTCAGATAGGAGGGATTATCGTGGCGAAAATCGTTCCCGATTGCCAGAATTGCAAGAACTTCAGCAAGGCCCTCGACCCGGAAATCAGCAAGGTCTACATGGGGGCGTGCCTGAAGCTCGAGTGGCCATACGCCGTCAACATTCCGAAGCAGGACGGGATCGAGGGAGAGTGCGGCTTCTTCGAGAAAAAGTAAAAAAGTTCTCTTGAACCGACCGTCGCCGGTCTGATAGATTAGCGACGCGGCAAATCCACGGCCGCCTTTGGGGGAAATCGGGTGCGGCCGTGGATTTTGCCTTTTTATGAGGGGAATTCTTCCGTTCATCATTTCTTCAAAGGAGGGTCTACGATCATGAAAGTGGAATTCTATTACGACAGCACGGTTCCTCCCGGCTCCACGTTCACCACCGACAACGCGAAGGCGGTCGAGCTTGTAAACCAGCTGGCGGCCAAGGGGGTAAACGCCAAGGCCATCGACCTCAAGGGCGAGCAGGTTGCCTTCATGACGTACAACTCGGCGCTGACGGGTCCCAAGGCGCAGGTGCGCGCGGTGTTCGGCGCGAAGGGGGCCCTCCAGGAAGACTTCGGGAAGAACGTGCCCGCCCTCCTGGTGTTCGAGAAGGATACGGACCGCTACCCCGTGGAAGCCTTCCCCCGGTCCGACAAGGAACTGGAGAGGACCTTGGGCTGCGAGGAGGCGCTGCAGCGGCTCCTGGAAAAAGTATAAGCATCAATAATCATGAGCGCCGGGCGGCGCCGCAGGGATCGCGGTCCGTCCCGCCATATGAGGGAGGGGAGAGACGGATGGGGAAGATACCCGAAAGCTACCTGCCGCCGCCGGAGTTGCGGCCGAAGCGGATCTACGCGCTCGACGAGTTCCAGAACATCCCGCAGAAGTTCAATTCCACGGAAGTCCTGCTCGACCAGACCGCCGCGAAATACGGCGACAAGGTCGCCGTGTTTTTCGACGACCAGCGGATCACCTACAAGCAGCTCCAGGCAAGCGTCAACCGGGTCGCCAACGGACTGAAGAAGCTCGGAGTCGAGGAAGGCGATCGGGTGTTTCTCCGGATGCCCAATATTCCGCCGGCGATCGTCTGCAATTTCGCCATCATCAAGATCGGCGGCGTTTCTCTCCCCACCTCCGTCCTGTTCGCGCGCACCGAGATCGCCCACGTGGCGAACCTCTCCGAGGCGAAGGTCATGATCGTCGCCGCGGCGATGCTCGGCGAGGTCGAGGCGGCGAGGGCCGAACTCAAGACGGTCAAGACGATCGTCGTGGTGGGCGGCGACGAGAACGAGGTCCGGGCGAAAGGGTACACGCCGTACGCGGATCTCATGAAGAACCCGGACCAGTGCGAGGCGGTCAAGCGCGACCGGATGGACGTCTCCGTGCTCCTGTTCACCTCCGGAACGACCGGCCTGCCCAAGGGGACGGCCCACTTCATGGAGGAGTCCCTGATCGTCGCCGACGGGTTCGGGAAGTATTGCTGGGAGGTCTCCGACAAGGACGTGATCGGGGGCCCGGCGCCGATCGCCATGGCGGCCGGATACTCCACGGTGGCGGTCATCCCGTTCCGGTACGGCGCGGCCGTTTCGCTGATTCCCCGGTTCGATCCGGTGTCGATGGCAAAGAACATCCAGAACCACAAGATCACGATCATGTCGGCGCTTCCCACCGCGTACCGGAAGATGCTGGTCGACATCGACCCGAAGGATTACGATTTTTCGTCCCTTCGGTTCTGCACCGGAGGCGGCGAGGCGCTGACCGCCAAGACGTACACCGACTGGAAGGAGAAGTTCGGGCTCGAGACCTACGAGGGGCTTGGCACCACGGAGATGATGTTCGTCTTTATTTCCGCGGCGGTGACCAAAAAGGTCAAGCCCGGGTGGATCGGCTCCGCGTGCCCGGGATACACCGTGAAGGTCGTCAACGAGAACTTCGAGCCGGTCAAGCCGGGCGAGGTCGGCAAGATGATCGTGCAGGGACCGACGGGTACGATCTACTGGCGGGACAACGACAAGCAGAAGTCGGCGGTCAAGGACGGCTGGTGTCTCGCGGGCGACGTCGTGACGATGGACGAGCTGGGGAATGTCCAGTTCCTCTCTCGCGAGGACGATCTCATCAAGTCGTCCGGCTACCGCATCGGACCCGAAGAGATCGAGGAGGCGCTGGTCACGCACCCGGCCGTGGCCGACGCGGGCGTCGTCGGCGTACCCGACCCGGTCATGGGTCAGAAGACGAAGGCGTTCGTGGTGCTTCAATCCGGGACCGCCCCTTCGGAGGGCTTGAAGAAGGAACTGATCGAGCATTGCAAGGGGAAGATCGCCGTCTACAAGCTCCCGCGGGATATCGAGTTCATCGATGCGATGCCCCGCACCGCCGTGGGAAAACTGTTGCGGCGGATGCTGCGCCAGCGGGAGGTCGAAAAGTCCTGAGGGAAAAGAGGGCGCGGGAAGATCGCGCACTTTCCGCGGAAGAAAGCGAAAGGGCCCGGCGGTCGCGAAAGCCGCCGGGCTTTTTTTCTTCTACTCCCCGAGCCACTGCCCGAGGTGCTGCGTCGACGGCACGTTGTCCAGGATGCATTTCAACACGGCCACGATGGGTATTCCCAGAATGAGTCCCATCGCCCCCCACATCCAGCCGAAGAACATGATCGCGATCGTGGAGACGACCGCATTGAGCTGGACCCCCTTTCCCACCAATCTGGGCATCATGTAGTTCGCCGCCATGACGTGGAGCACGGAGACGCTTGCCACGATGAACAGGAGCGGCTCACCGGAGTTGTACGTGACGATCCCCACGATGAGCGCCGGCAGGAGGGCAAGGACCACGCCGAGGTACGGGATGGTGTTCGTGATCCCGCTCAGGACACCGAGGACGAGCCAGTACGGCAGGCCGATGGCGAGGAACGCGAGGGACGTCAGGACGCTCAGGACTCCCGCCACCAGGGCGTTCCCGATGATGTACCGCTGCATCATGCGCTCGACGTCGTGCATGACGGCGCTCGCGATATCGTGGAACTCCTCGGGGAAGAGATTCCGGGTTCGCCGGGTGAGAGGCTCCTTTCCTTCCAGGATGAAGTACACCAGGAACGGTATGAAGCTCAGGGAGAACACGAGCGTCGTGAGCGAGCCTATGCTCCGGAAGACGGTGTCGCCCCAGGAGTTTCCCCCCTGAAGGACGACCGTGCCGCCCTGGTTTCCGGCGGAAGGTGCCGTGCGCGAGATGCTCTGTCCGGCCTCGCTCAGCATTTCCGTGATCCGGTGCACCTGGTCCGCCGTGCTCTGAACCAGCGGCGCGTTCCGGATCTGCTCGAGAATGAGCGGCAGGTCGGCGATGAGCTGTTTCGCGTTGTAGAAGGCGATGTACAGGACCCCGTACAGGAATGCGATGGCGAAGAAGACGACGACGATGCTGGCGACCGGGCGGGGGAGCCTTGCCCGGTTGCAGAGCAACCGGACGAGAGGGTCTAGCGCAAGGGCGATCAGGATCGACGAGAGGATGGTGATGAATACGGAGGAGGCGACCTCGAAGAGCGTGAGCAGAGCCAGAAACGCCAGGATGACCAGGCAGCTGAGGATTGCCCGGTCGGAGCGCCGGCGGATGTAGTGTCCCGGATTCGCTAACGGCGGGATCGCGCCCTCCGAAGGCTTCCCCTTCCCCGGTGCCCCCGGCTCGCTCGTCCCTGTGCTTCCGGCGGGATGCCGGGTCTGCTCCTCGTCCCGTCGCATGTGTATACTGTACCGTGTTTCCCCGGGATCTCCTATGGCCCGGTTGGACAGGAGGGAGCCATGGCCACCGCTTCCCACACCATCGAAATCCGGGTCCGATTCGGCGAGACGGACCCGTACGGCGTGGCGTACTTTGCCGCCATTCTCGACTACTTCAAGCGGGGGATGGACGAGTTCCTCAGGGCGCGGGGACTGCCACCCGACAAAGTCTATCGAAACGTCTCGCGCGGTACCGGGTTTCCCGTAATCGGCACCCAGTGCCGGTACCGGTTGCCGGTCCGGTTCGACGATCTGCTCATCCTGCGGACCCGGCTCATCCGGGTCGAGGAAAAGGGGGCGACGTTCGGGTTTTCCCTCTTCCGGACGGTGGCGGGGAAGGACGAACTCGCCGCGGAGGGGAAGATCTCCTGCCGTTCCATCGACGCCTCCTGGAAGCCGATCCCCATCCCGAAGGACCTGAAAAAGGCGCTGGCCGGCTAGCCGGCCTCCAGGGATCTATTCCCTCAGATCCCGGCGCGGCCGCGATCACCGCGGTCGGCTCCGCATCCTCGGAGGGCGATGCCTCCGGCGAAAGGACCCTGGCTCGCGAGGGGCGCCATAGGGCGGAGCAGGCCGAAGGAGGAGGGCGGAGTGAGGTCAAGCGCAGGCGTGCGGGTTCATCGCACGGCGAGCCACGAACGGAGCCCCCTCCGAGGACGCGAAGCCGATTCGGGGCGCACCTCCGAGGCTGCGTAAGCCGCTATCCCGCCGCTGCGAGGGCCGCGTCGAGCTTCTGGCGGATCCGGGACACCAGGTCGAACAGCTTTTGGGGCGGAATCTCCCTCCCCTGCACTTTGAATGCGTCCACCCCGCAGGCGATCCACGGGGCGAGCTCGTCCTCGATGGAGTGGGGCTCCCGGGAAAGGGGGATCGCACGGCAGACGAGATGGCATCTGCCGGTACGTTTCGCGGACGCGGGCGTCCCCGTTTCCGCCAGGTACGGGCGCTCGGGAGATCTCTTTCCTTCCCGGGCGTAACCGGGCAGTGCGCATTTTCCCTGGAGGAGGATTTCCGGCCGGCAGCGCACGAAAACCTCCACCCGGAGGCTACTTTCCGCCTTGATCGCGGGGACTTCTTCCGGGGTCAGGGCGGTCGGCAGAACGACCGCGTTCGCACCGACGTCCCGGTAGAACCGCGCCTCGGGGGGGTTGAGCGTGGAGACCCCGACGGAAGCCGTGATCCGCATGTCAGGCAGTGCCCGGCGCACGAGGGCGATCACCCCGGGATCGGACAGGATCACGGCGGATACGCCGTCTTCCGCAAGACGCGTGACCGTGGCCAGAAAAGAGGGAATTTCCGCGGCGCCGGGTATGGTGTTGAGGGCTGCGTGCAGGGCCACCCCGTTCTTCCGGCACTGCGAGGCGGCTTCCCGCACTTCTTCCTGGTGGAGTGCAGAACGCTCCCCGTCGCGACTCCATCCCCGGCAGCCGACGTATACGGCGTCGGCACCGGCGGACAGGACTGCGTTCACCGCCGCGAGACTGCCCGCGGGGGCAAAAAGTTCGGGGCTTCGGTTCCCGGGTCCCATTCTCGCTATTATACTCATTATCGGATATCGATCGGCCTGACGCCCTTCTGGTCCGACCACCGGACCGGGCGAATTTTTTCGGTTGACTTGACCGGGCGGATGAGTAATGTAGAGTGTCGATCTGTATACATAGCATTCCCGATATGAGGCGATCTTCTCGCCCCTCTATCACAGGTAGAGGGGTTCTGCTTTGACTTGAACATTTAGGCGGTGTTCCTCGGATGCTCGATAATTTTGCAACAGTTCTTGTGTTTATCGTGCTCGGCGCGGTGACCGTGGCCCTCATGCTGGGGATCTCCCGGCTGCTGAGTCCGCGCAACCCCTCTCCGGTCAAGCTTTCCACCTATGAGTGCGGCGAGATCCCGGTCGGCTCCTCCTGGGTGCAGTTCAACATCCGCTTCTACGTTGTGGCCCTGATCTTCATCATCTTCGACGTGGAGGTGGCACTGCTCTACCCGTGGGCCGTGGTCTTCCGGCGCCTGGGCCTCCTTGCGTTCGTGGAGGCGTTCATCTTCATCGTCATCCTTCTCACGGGCCTGGCCTACCTGTGGAAGGAGGGAGACCTCGATTGGGTGCGAACCGTCCAGGAATCCCCGTCCCCGAAGGAAGGGAAATGAGCCACGATTCTACACGGATCAGTCCGGCCCCCGTTTTGGCCCCGGGGACCTTAGGCCCCGAAGCGCATGTCATGGTGGGCAATGCCGACAAGTTCATAAACTGGTGCCGGAGATCCTCGCTCTGGTACCTTCTGTTTGCGACGGCCTGTTGCGGTATCGAGCTGATGCAGGCCGGCGCCTCACGGTACGACCTCGACCGGTTCGGCGCCGTCTTCCGGGCGACCCCCCGGCAGTCGGACCTGATGATCGTCGCGGGGACCATCACGCACAAGATGGCGGAACGGTTGATCCGCCTGTACGAGCAGATGCCCGATCCCAAGTACGTGATTTCCATGGGGTCCTGCGCCAACACGGGTGGCCCCTTCTACAAGGATTCGTACTGCGTGGTCAAGGGAGTGGACCTGCTCATCCCGGTGGACGTTTACGTTCCCGGATGTCCCCCCCGTCCCGAGGCGCTGATCGACGGCATCATCAAGCTGCAGAAGATCATCGATCAGAGGAAAAATTTCGCGGCGAAGGCGTAAAGGAAACCGTTGGAACCGAAAGAGATCTTCGAGAAGATTCAGGCAAGGTTCGGAGAGGCGGCGGTAGAGCTCCAGGAGGAGGGATTCCGTCCCGCGTTCCTCGTTGTGTCCCCGGAGAAGGTCAGGGAAATCGGACGGTTCCTGCGCGACGACCCCGCGATGAAGTTCGACTCGCTGATGTGCCTGTCCGGCGTCGACTACCCGGACCGGTTCGCCGTTGCCTACCACCTCCACTCTCTTGCGATCGGACATCGGATCGGGGTCAAGGCATACCTCCCCAAGGAGGCTCCATCGCTGCCGAGCGTCGACGAAGTGTGGCCCGCGGCGAATTTCCAGGAGAGGGAAGCGTTCGACCTGTTCGGAATCGTCTTTGAGGGGTCCTGGGACCTGCGCCGCATCCTTCTCCCGGAGGACTGGGAGGGACACCCGCTTCGGAAGGATTACAAATACCCCGAGTTTTACCACGGGATCAAGGTATGAAGTCAAACGCCGCAGCGCTCCCCACGGAGGAGATGCTCATCAACATGGGTCCGCAGCACCCGAGCACCCACGGGGTGCTCCGGGTGATCCTGCGGACAGACGGCGAGGTCGTGGTCAACGCCAAGCCGGACGTGGGGTACCTGCACCGGGCGCTGGAAAAGATCGGCGAACGGGTCACGTACCCGCAGTTCATGCCCTTCACCGACCGGCTCGACTACCTCGCCTCGATGAACTGCAACGCGGCTTGGGCCTGGACGGTGGAGAAGCTGGCCGGCATCGAGGTTCCCGAGCGGGCGGAATACATCCGCGTGATCGTGTGCGAGCTGAACCGGATCTCCTCGCACCTGATCGCCTTCGGGTCGTTCACCGCCGACATGGGGGCCTTCACGCCGTTTCTCTACGCCATCCGCGAGCGGGAGCGGATCAACGACCTGTTCGAGGACATCTGCGGCAACCGCCTGACGTACAATTACGTCCGCATCGGCGGCGTTTCGGCCGACCTGCCGGACCGGTTCCTCGAGAAGACGAAAGAGTTCCTCGACTACTTCGAGCCGAAGATTCCCGAGTACAACAAGCTGATCTCCTACAACAAGATCTTCGTCCACCGCCTGGCCGACGTGGCGGTCGCGACGCCGGAGGATGCCGTCGCCTACGGGCTCACGGGGCCGAACCTCAGGGGCTCCGGCGTTCCGTTCGACCTTCGGAAGAACGAGCCGTACTCGGTCTACCCGAAGATCGACTTCGACGTCTGCGTCGGGACGGGGGAGCGGGGGACGGTGGGGGACTGCTTCGACCGGTACATGGTGCGGATCAACGAGATGCGGGAAAGCGTGAAGATCCTGCGCCAGGCGATCGCCCAGATCCCCGAGGGGCCCGTGATGGCCAAGGTTCCCCGGATGTTCAAGCCCCCTGTCGGGGAGGTGTACTTCCGCGCGGAGAACCCCCGCGGGGAGACCGGGATCTACCTGATCAGCGACGGAACCGTGAACCCGTATCGCCTCAAGATCCGCGCCCCCTCCTTCGTGACGATGAACATCTTCGAGAAGATCACCAAGGGGCTGATGATCGCCGACGTCGTGGCGGTCATCGGCAGCTTCGATATCATCCTTCCGGAAATCGACCGGTAATCATGATGGAATCCCTTGCAATATCGCTGGTAAACGCCGTTCCGGTGCTCTCGGGCGTTCCGCTGTGGTCGATCACCCTCCTGGTCATGGTCGTGGCCGCCGCGGTTGTCCTCACCTTCGCCCTTACGTACGCGGGGCTGGCGACCTACGTGGAGCGGAAGGTGGCAGGCGACATCCAGGCGCGCGTCGGGCCGAACCGGGTCGGTCCCGTGGGACTGCTCCAGTTCCTGGCCGACGGGATCAAGCTCCTCCTGAAGGAGGACATCATCCCGACCCATGCCGACCGGTTCCTCTTCGCCCTGGCGCCGTACCTCGTGTTCGTCGGTTCCTTTGCCGCCTTCGTGGTCGTCCCCTTCGGGATGGGGCTGATCGCTTCCGACCTGAACATCGGGATCTACTACGTGATGGCCGTCACCTCCCTCGTGGTGGTGGGGGTATTGCTCGCAGGGTGGTCGTCCAACAACAAGTGGGCCCTGCTCGGGGGTATGCGTTGTTGCGCGCAGATCGTCTCGTACGAGATCCCGGTGGGGATGGCGCTCCTTCCCGCGGTCCTCATCGCCGGCTCCCTCTCCCTGCAGGACATCGTGCGGTCCCAGGGAGGGCTGTTGGGGATCTTCGGGTGGAACCTCTTCCACAACCCGTTCACCTTCTTTTCCTTCTTCCTGTATTTCGTCGCCGCGCTCGCCGAGACCAACCGGACCCCCTTCGATATCCCGGAGGCCGAGTCGGAGCTCGTCTCCGGCTACCATGTGGAGTACTCCGGGATCCGGTTCGCTTTCTTCTTTCTCGCCGAGTACGGGGACATGTTCGTCGTGTCCGCGCTGGCGACCTCCTGCTTCCTGGGGGGTTGGCACGTGCCGTTTCTGAACGGGGAGGCGCTTCCCGCCGTCTGGGGCAACCTGTTCTCGCTGGGCGTGTTCCTCACCAAGACGCTGGGTCTTGTCCTGCTCATGATGTGGGTCCGGTGGACACTGCCCCGGCTGCGCGTGGACCAGCTGATGCGCATGGCGTGGAAGTACTTGGTTCCGCTGACGTTTTTCAACCTCCTGGGCGTCTCCCTTTGGCTTCTGCTGTTCCACGGGAAGGGGATCCCCCAGATGATCGTATCGCTTATCGGATGACGGGATGGGACTGAAGGCATATTTTTACGACATCTGGGAAGCCGTGGCGACCACCGCGAAGGGAATGCGAATCACCGCGCGCTACGGGGTGGATCCGAGGGAGACGATCACCCTCCAGTACCCCGAGGAGCGCTGGGAGCCCTCGGAGCGGTTCCGCGGATTCCTGTACAACGACATCAAGAGGTGCACGAGCTGCACGATGTGCGTGCGGGTATGCCCGGTCGACTGCATCTCCCTCGAGGCCGTCCGGGGGGCCGACAAGAAGATGGTGCTGGCCTCCTACGATATCGACGTCGGACGCTGCATGTACTGCGGGCTCTGCGTCGAGGTGTGCCCCCCGAAGTCCCTCAAGCATACCAGCGGCTACGAGAAGGCCTCCGTGAACCGCGGGGAGCTGATCCTCCACTTCGTCCACGAGGATGCGAACGAGATCAAGGCCCGCGTGGCGAAGCAGGTGGCGGAAGCCGCGGCGCAAGCGGAGGCGGAGAAGGCCGCAAAGGCCGCCGAGGAACCCAAGGCCTCCGGCCCGGCTTCCGATAACGGAAGGAAAGAGGCGGCAGCAGGCCAGCCCGCATCGCAGCCGGCTGCGGCGGCGAACCCTGCAGAGAAAGACGCCGCGGAGAAAAAGCCCGCGGAAGGAGCGAAGGGGGAGCCCGGAAAGCCGGGAGAGCCCCCGAAAAAGGGCGAGGGGGAGACACCATGAAGGGACCGGTGGATCTGATCTTCTACGTGCTGGCTGCCCTCACGGTCGGCTCCGCGATTCTCGTGGCGACCCTCCCGAACATCATCTACGCAGCGGTGGCGCTGCTGTTCACATTTGGCGGCGTGGCGGGGCTGTACGTGCTCCTCTCTGCGGACTTCCTGGCGGCCACGCAGGTGCTGGTGTACGTCGGGGGGATTCTCGTGCTGATCATGTTCGCGGTGTTCCTCTCGAGCCGGATCTCCTCCGTCAAGCTGTCCAACCCCGTTCATTTCCGGATCCCCGCGGCGGTGACCTGCCTTGCCCTGTTCGGCGTGCTGGCGTACACGGCGGTTTCCCCGGTCTTTGTACCGAAGGCGCAGATCACGTACCAGCCGACCACGGCCGAGATCGGCGAACTTCTGATGACCCGGTACCTGCTCCCGTTCGAGGTCGCCTCCGTGCTGCTTCTCGCCGCCCTCATCGGCGCGGCGCTCCTTTCGCGCCCCGATCGACCCGATATCCCGAGACCCGACATGGAGGAGCCGAAGTAGATGACCCTGGACAAACTGCTGGTCATCGGCGCCGCTATTTTCTGCTGCGGCCTGTACACGATCCTGACGCGGCGCAACGCGGTGGCCGTCCTCATGGGGGTGGAACTGGTCCTGAACGCCGCCAACATCAATTTCGTGGCGTTTTCGCACTACGTGTCACGGCTGATCGGGGGGCAGATCTTCGCCGTTTTCGTCATCGTGCTCGCGGCCGCCGAGGCGGCCGTCGCGCTGGCCATCTTCCTGCGGCTGTTCGCCACCACGGGCACCGTGGAAGTGGACGCGGCCGACCACCTCCGTGGTTGACGCCGCATGCGAAATGAAAGGGTGAACCGTTGATCCGATACGCCTACATCATCCCGTTCCTGCCGCTGCTCTCCTTCTTCATCAACATCGCGGTCGGGAAGCGGCTTCCCCGCAAGGGAGACTGGGTCTCCCTCGCCACGATCGGCGCAGGGCTCGTGATGTCGCTCGTGATCTTCTTCGAGGTCTTCCGGATCTACGATCCGAACTTCAAGTATCACGTCGTGGTCCCGTGGCTGTCCCTGAACGGCCGGTTCGTCATCAACGCGGGGATCCTCGTCGACAACCTGACGGCCGTGATGCTCGTCGTCGTGACCCTCGTCTCGTTCCTCGTTCACCTGTTCTCGGTGGGCTACATGCACGGGGACCCGAAGTACAGCCGGTTCTTCGCCTACCTCTCGATCTTCTCGTTCTCCATGCTCGGGCTTGTCCTGGCCGAGAGCTTCTTCTTCATCTATATCTTCTGGGAGCTGGTCGGATTTTCCTCCTACGCGCTCATCGGGTTCTGGTTCGAGAAGAAGTCGGCCGCCGACGCCGGGAAGAAGGCGTTCATCGTGAACCGGATCGGCGATTTCGGGTTCCTGCTCGGGTTCCTGCTCCTGTTCGCCACGACCGGGGTGCTGGGGTACGACGAGGTGTTCCGGGCGATCGCCGACGGCAAGATATCGGGGACGCTTCTGACCCTGGCGGGGATCGGGATCTTCTGCGGCGCGATCGGCAAATCGGCGCAGTTCCCGCTCCACGTCTGGCTCCCTGACGCGATGGAAGGCCCCACGCCGGTCTCGGCGTTGATCCATGCGGCGACGATGGTGGCCGCGGGCGTTTACCTCGTCGGGCGCGTATACCCGATCTTCACGCCGGACGCCTTCCTCGTCATCGCCTACATCGGGCTCATCACCCTGTTCATCGCGGGCACGATCGCGATCACGGCGACCGACATCAAGAAGGTCCTGGCCTACTCCACCTGCTCCCAGCTCGGATACATGATCCTGGGCCTGGGGGTAGGGGGCTTCACTGCGGGCCTGGCGCACCTGACCACCCACGCCGCCTTCAAGGCGTGCCTGTTCCTCGGCTCCGGGTCGGTGATCCACGCGGTGCACAGCCAGGAGATCACCGACATGGGCGGGCTGCGAAAGAAGATGCCGATCACCTTCATCACCTTCCTCATCGCCACGCTCGCGATATCGGGGGTCCCGTTCTTTTCCGGCTTCTACAGCAAGGACATGATCCTGGGCGCCGCTCTCGAGTTCGGGATGAAGAATACGCAGCACATGATCCTGTTCGCTGGAGCGCTCCTGACCGCGGGGATGACGGCCTTCTACATGTTCCGGCTCGTGATCCTCACGTTCCTGGGAAAGCCGAAGGACCAGCACAAGTTCGATCATGCCCACGAGTCGCCTCCCAACATGTGGGTTCCCCTCGTGGTCCTGGCGGGGCTGTCGTTCTCCTTCTGGTACAGCGGGTGGTTCGGCGACCTGGTCAAGAAGCCGGCTCCCGTGATCCCGGTCGTCGCCGCGGTTTCCGCGCCTTCCTCGGGGGGGCACATGGGGGAAGCGGCGTCGACTTCGCACGCCGGGGCCCTTGAGACGCCCTATGCGTGGAGCTCCTCCGCCCATGCCGCGGAACCGGTCCGGCCCCCGGATGCGGCGCACGCCGCAAAGGAAGGCCACGCCTCCCCGACAACCCACGAGGGTGCGGCGACGGCGGGAGAGCACGAGGCTTCCGGGGGGCACGCCGCGCAGGGAACGGAAGGGGGCGGTCACGACGAGCACCTGGCGCACGTGGCCCACACCTGGGCGATGCGTCTTTCGATTCTCTTCGGTGCCCTGGGGATCGGGCTTGCGTTCGTCGTCTACCTGTTCGGGTGGATCAACCCCGACAAGGTGGCCTCCGCGTTCCGGCCCGTCCACACGTTCCTCCTGAACAAGTGGTACTTCGACGAGCTGTACGAGGCGACGGCCGTCAACGGGACGAAGGCCTTTTCCCGCGCGCTGGGGTGGTTCGACCTGCACGTCGTGGACGGACTCGTCAACCTCTGCGCGCAGATGGGCGTCTGGATCTCGTATCTCACGGGAAAGTTCGACAACGGTGTGGTCGACGGCGCGGTGAACGGCGTGGCCGATGTCACGATCGGCAGTGGATCCATCTTCCGCCGTTTCCAGACCGGGAAGCTCTACCACTACGTGTTCGTGCTGGCCGGCGGGGCGCTGATCATTTTCCTGATAAAAGTTTTCTGACCGGAGGAGGTCTTCCTTGGACTTTATCAACAACCACATCCTGAGCCTGATGACGTTCCTTCCCCTGGCCGGCGCGGCGGTGATCCTCCTGATGCCCGGGGGCAGGGACGAATCCGTCAAGAGAATCGCCGCTGTGGCCTCGTTTCTTCCCATCCCCCTCGCGGTCCAGCTCTGGTTCACCTTCGACCGCACGGTGGCCGGCGTGAACGTGGCGAGCCAGTTCCAGTTCGTCGAGCACTATTCCTGGATCCCTTCGATCAATGTCGAGTATTTCCTGGGAGCCGACGGGATCTCGATGCCGATGATCATCCTCACGGCGATCATCTCCTTCCTGGCGGTGATCGGTTCCTGGAATATCGCGAAACAGATCAAGGGATACATGGCCCTTCTCCTCCTGCTCGAGACCGGCATGATGGGCGTTTTCTGCGCCCTTGACTTCTTCCTGTTCTACGTCTTCTGGGAAGTGATGCTCCTGCCGATGTACTTCCTCATCGGGATCTGGGGCGGGCCGCGCAGGGAATATGCGGCGATCAAGTTCTTCCTCTACACGCTCCTGGGCTCGGTCCTGATGCTTCTGGTGATGCTGGCGCTCTATTTCAACACGGTCAACCCGGAGACGGGCGGGCACACCTTCAACATGCTCCACTTCATGCAGCAGACGACCCACAACGGGTGGCTCCAGGGATTCGACATCCGGGTTCTCATGTTCCTCGGCCTCTTCATCGGTTTCGCGATCAAGGTCCCCCTCTTCCCGTTCCACACGTGGCTCCCCGACGCCCACGTCGAGGCGCCGACCGCCATCTCGGTCATCCTGGCGGGGATCCTCCTGAAGATGGGAACGTACGGGCTGATGCGGATCTCCTTTCCGATCTTTCCCGACGTGACGAAGTGGTTCGTCATCCCGATGGCCGTCCTGGGGGCGATCAACATCGTCTACGGGGCGCTGTGCGCCATGGCCCAGTCAGACCTCAAGAAAATGGTCGCCTACTCCTCGGTAAGCCATATGGGGTTTGTCCTCCTGGGGATGGCGGCGCTCACGCCCGCCGGGATGATCGGCGCCTCGTTCCAGATGTTCTCCCACGGCATGATCACGTCCATGTTGTTCTTCCTGGTCGGCGTCGTCTACGACCGGGCGCACCACCGGGACATCGACGGGTTCGGGGGCCTGGGGGCGGTCGTCCCGGTCTATACCTTTTTCATCACCGTGGCCTTCTTCGCGTCCCTTGGCCTGCCGGGGTTCTCCGGGTTCATCGCCGAGGCCATGGTCTTCATCGGGTCGTTCGACGCTTTCCGGACGATCGTGATAATCGCCGCCTCGGGGATCATCATCGTGGCAGCGTTCCACCTGTGGGCTCTCCAGCGCGTCTTCCTGGGGCCGCTCAACCCCAAGTACGCCCAGCTCGAGGAGATCAACGCACGGGAGATCTTCTGCCTTGCCCCGCTGGCGCTGATGACGCTTATCCTCGGCGTGTACCCGATGCCGGTGCTCAACCTGATGAGCTCGTCCCTGAATCATCTTGTCGATATCGTGAAAATGGTGATCTAGATGTTCCTGGGGAACTTCGACAGCCTCCGCTACTTCCTGCCGGAGCTCGCGATCACCGCGACGATCCTGCTGCTCATCATCGTTCACGTCGCCGGGAAGAACCGTCGCTCGCCCGCCGCGGCCCTCCTGTCGCTCGTCGGGACGGGCACGGCGATCCTCTTTGCGTTGATGACCCCTCCCCCCGCGGGAGGAGGGATGGGGCTCTTCGAGGGGATGGTCGTCCTGGACGGCTTCGCGGCCTTCTTCAAGGTGCTGACCGCCCTGGCGACCGCCATCGTGATCTTCATGTCGATCGACTGCGCGGAGCTCTCGGAAAGGACCCAGGCCGAGTACTACGTCTTCCTCCTCTCGGTGCTGCTCGGGATGTTCCTCCTTTCCTCGGCCACCGACATCGTGATGCTCTACCTGTCGATCGAGCTGGTCTCGATCCCCTCGTACCTGCTGGCCGGATACCTTAAGGGCAAGGCGTCCTCCACCGAGGCGTCGATGAAGTATGTCGTCTACGGGGCGACCGCCTCGGGCGTGATGATCTACGGGTTCTCGCTTCTGTACGGCATGACGGGGTCCACGCAGATTTCCGTGATCGGGAACGCGCTCGCCACGGGGGCGGTGCCCCTGCCCTTGATGCTGGCGGCGATACTGGTGACCGTGGGGTTCGGGTACAAGATCGCCGCGGTTCCGTTTCACATGTGGAGCCCCGACGTGTACGAGGGGGCGCCCACTCCCGTGACGGCCTTTCTTTCCGTGGGCCCCAAGGCCGCGGGGTTTGCGGTCCTGGTGCGCTTCTTCTATACCGTCTTTGCCGCTCCCGACGCCGCCGGGGGGATGTGGCACCTGACCTCCTCCGTGGACTGGACGTTCATGTTCGCGGTCCTGTCCGCGGTGACGATGACGGTGGGGAACCTGGTCGCCATCAGCCAGAAGAACGTGAAGCGACTGCTCGCCTACTCCTCGATCGCCCATGCAGGGTACATGCTGATGGGGTTTGTCCTGCTCTCCGCGGCGGGGTTGAAGGCGATCCTGTTCTACCTTGTCGTGTATCTCTTCATGAACCTGGGCGCCTTTTACGTGGTGGTTCTGGTCGGAAACGTCAGCCGGGACGAGGACATCTCGCACTTTTCCGGACTTGGCACCCGGGCGCCCTTCGCCGCGATCTCCCTGGCCGTCTTCCTGTTCGCACTGACGGGGATTCCGCCGTTTTCGGGGTTCATCGGCAAGGTCTACCTGTTCGCCGAGGTGATCAACCAGGGAGTCTACTGGCTGGCCCTCGTGGCGGCGATCAACAGCGTGGTTTCCCTGTACTACTACGCCCGGATCCTGAAAGTCATGTTCCTGGAGGACCCGACACAAGCGGAAGAGCTCTCGATCGGCTTCGTGCCGAGGATCATGCTGGCCATTCTGGTTGTCCCCACGCTTTTGCTGGGGGTATACTGGGAGCCGGTGATCCGCATCGCCGAGTCGTCTGTGCGCATATTGATCAATTGACAGGAAGGGGCCGGTGGCGAACCTCGTTTCCTCCATCCCGTTTGCCGACCCGTACTTCTCCGTACTCCTTCTCCTGATCATCGCCATCGGAATTTCGGTGGGGTTCGTCTTCCTCTCGCAGGCCCTGGGACCCAAGAAGTACGAGCGGGTCAAGTACAGCGTCTACGAATGCGGCGTGGACCCCCTCACGTCGGCCGCCGTGCGCGTTTCGGTGAAATTCTACCTGATCGCCCTGCTCTTCCTTCTCTTCGACCTGGAGACGGCGTTCCTCTACCCGTGGGCGGTCCTCTTCCGGAAACTGGGCCTGTTCGGTTTCATCGAGATGGTCGTCTTCGTGGGGATCCTCCTCGTGGGACTGGTCTACGCCTGGAAAAAGGGAGCGCTCGAATGGCAGTGAACCACGCGAAAGACGGCGCGCCGGGTTTTCTGACGACCCGGTTCGAAGCGTTGCTCGCCTGGGGGCGGAAGTATTCGATCTGGCCGTTCACGTTCGCCACCGCATGCTGCGGGATCGAGGTGATGGGGGCGTTCGGGACCCATTACGACATTGCCCGGTTCGGGGCCGAGGTCATCCGGTTCTCCCCCCGGCAGGCGGACATGCTGCTCGTGGCGGGGACCGTCAACTACAAGATGGCGCCGGTCCTGGTGCGCATCTACGAGCAGATGCTCGAGCCGAAGTGGGTGGTGGCGATGGGGGCGTGCGCCTCCTCGGGGGGCTTCTACAACAACTACAGCGTCGCCCAGGGGATCGACAAGTTCATGCCCGTGGACATCTACATCCCGGGGTGTCCGCCGATCCCGGAACAGATCATCGACTCCATCGTGCTCATCCAGAAGATGATCGACAGCGGGGGCTCCCGGGCCCGGGACCGCTGGCCAATCAAGATCTGACGCGGGCGGAAAATGACCGACAAACAACCCAGCCTCGTGCTTGCGAAACTGATCGAGCGGTTCGGGGACGATATCGTGGCGACCCACTCCGATTTCGGGGACGACACCGCCCAGGTCAAGCGGGAGAGAATCGTCGAGATCTGCACCTTTCTCCGGGACGACCCGGACCTCCTGTTCGACTTCGCGATGGACCTGACCGGAGTGGACTACCTGGGGGAGGAGCCCCGATTCGAAGTGGTCTACCATCTCTATTCTCTCGAAAAGAAGCACCGGGTGCGCATCAAGGCCCGCGTCCCGGAGGAGGACCCGGTGATCGATTCGGTCATCCCGGTCTGGGTCGGGATGGACTGGTTTGAACGGGAGGCGTACGACATGTACGGCATCCTCTTCCGGGATCACCCGAACCTCAAGAGGATCCTCATGTACGAGGCATTCGAGGGACATCCGTTGCGGAAGGACTACCCGAAGGCGAGGCGCCAGCCGACCGTAGGGGTGGAGGAGTAGAGGGAGCATGGCGGAGATCGAGGCATACCAGAGGGAATCCGGGACGCTCGACATGCAGGCCGAGCCGATGATCCTCAACATCGGCCCGTCGCACCCGGCCACGCACGCCACCCTCCGGCTCATCGCGGAACTGGACGGGGAGACGATCCTCAAACTCACCCCCGAGTTCGGGTACCTGCACCGGTGCTTCGAGAAGGAGTCCGAGAACGCCACCTGGACCCAGGTGATCCCCTACACGGACCGGCTGAACTACGTCTCCTCCCTGATGAACAACGTCGGGTACGCGATGGCGGTCGAGAAACTGTGCGGAGTCGAGGTCACCGAGCGGTGCCAGTACATCCGCGTCCTCATCTGCGAGCTCTCCCGGATCATCGACCACATGGTCTGCATCGGGACGAACATGGTCGACATCGGGGCGCTGACCAACTTCTGGTACTTCTGGAAGCCCCGCGAGGAGGTGTACAGGCACCTCATCGAGCCGCTGACGGGGATCCGGCTGACGACTGCGTACACGCGGATCGGCGGTCTCATGTGGGACCTCCCCGACGGGTGGGTCGAGAAGTGCCGCGACATCTGCCGGAACGTGATCGTGCCCGCGATCGCGGACGTGAACGCCCTCCTGACGAAGAACCGGATCTTCATCGAGCGGACGATGGGAGTGGGAGCCATCACTCCGAAAGAGGCGATCGCCCGCGGGTTCACCGGCCCCTGCCTGCGCGCCGCGGGGGTGCCCCTGGACCTCAGGAAGGACGAGACGTACCTCGTGTACGACCGATTCGACTTCGACGTGCCGATCGGGGAGGAAGGGGACACCTGCGACCGGTACATGGTCCGGATGGAGGAGATGCGCCAGTCCCTCCGCATCATCGAGCAGGCCCTCGACCAGCTTCCGGAAGGGCCCGTGAACGTGGACGACCCGAGGTTCATCCTGCCGGCGAAGAAGGATGTCTACGAAACCATCGAGGCCCTCATGAACCACTTCAAGCACGTCATGGACGGCGTCCAGGTTCCCGCCGGCGAGGTCTACTCGGCCACCGAGGCCGCGAACGGGGAGCTCGGGTACTACATCGTCAGCAAGGGGGGCGGAGGGCCTTTCAAGATCAAGGTGCGGCCGCCGTGCTTCCCCCTGTTCCAGGGGATGCCGCACCTGTGCGAGGGGGGAATGATCGCGGACCTGATCGCGGTGCTGGGCAGCATCAACATCATCGCGGGGGAGCTGGACCGGTGAGTCTCGCCTTTTCCGAGGAGACCCGGGCGAAGCACGACAGGTTGCTCGCTCGCTATCCCAACCGGGAGGCGGCGATCTTGCCGACACTCTACCTCGCGCAGCGCGAATTCGGGCACCTGTCCGACGAAGCGATTCTGTATGTCGCCGACCTGCTCGGGTTCACGCCGGCGCGCATCTACGGGGTCGCCACCTTCTATACGATGTACAACAAGAAACCCGTGGGGAAATACCACCTGCAGGTCTGCCGGAACCTCTCCTGCTCCCTGATGGGCGCGGAGCACCTGATCGAGCATGTCGCGAGGAAGATCGGGGTAAAGCCGGGCGAAACGACCGCCGACGGGAGATTCACCCTCTCCACGGTGGAGTGCCTGGGAAGCTGCGGGACCGCGCCGGTCATGCAGGTGAACGACGACTACTACGAGAACCTGACCGAGGAATCGATCGACGCGATCCTCGACGGGCTCCGGTGACGGAGCGGCGGGAGACGATGGAACTCGTCCTGACCAAACACTTCGGCAACGAGCGGTACCGCCACCTCGACACCTACACGGAGCTCGGGGGGTACGAGGCCCTTCGGAAGGCCTTCTCCATGTCGAAGGAGGCGATCGTCGAAGAGGTGAAGAAGGCGAACCTGCGCGGGCGGGGTGGCGCGGGGTTCCCGGCAGGGGTCAAGTGGGGATTCCTCCCCAAGGACCTCTCGAGGCCGCGGATCCTCGTGATCAACGCGGACGAGGGAGAGCCGGGGACGTTCAAGGACCGGCTGATCATGAGCCGGGGGCCCCATCTCCTGATCGAGGGAATCGTCATCACCTGCTACGCCCTGGAGATCCATGTCTGCTACATCTACATCCGCGGGGAATTCGCCCGGGAGGAGGGGATCCTGCAGGAGGCGGTCGACGAGGCGTACGCGAAGGGGTTCCTCGGGAAAGACATCCTCGGCGCCGGGTTCGACCTGGACGTGACCATCCACCGCGGCGCGGGCGCCTACATCTGCGGCGAGGAGACGTCCACGATCAACTCCCTCGAGGGGAAGCGCGGCTGGCCGCGGGTGAAGCCTCCCTTCCCCGCCTCGGTGGGGGCTTTCGGGCGGCCCACGCTCGTGAACAACGTGGAGACGATCGCCGACGTTCCCTGGATCGTCACCCACGGCGGCGACCGGTTCCACGCCCTCGGCGGGGCCGAGAAGAACGGCGGGACGCGCCTCGTGGGTGTCAGCGGGCCCGTCAACCGCCCCGGGATCTACGAACTGCCCGCCGCCGTGTCGTTGCGGGAGGTCATTTACACGCACGCGGGTGGCCTGAAGGACGGAAAGACGCTCAAGGCGGTGATCCCGGGAGGGTCCTCCACGCCGGTGCTCCGGGCCAACGAGATCGACGTGACGTTCGACATCGAATCGATGCAGAAGGCAGGGACGATGACCGGCACCAGCGGGGTCATCGTCATCCCCGAGGGGACCTGCATGGTCCGCGCCCTCTCCGTGCTCATGAATTTCTACGCCCACGAGTCCTGCGGGCAGTGCACTCCGTGCCGGGAGGGGTGCGGCTGGCTGGCGAAGATCCTGCACCGCATCGAGAACGGCCAGGGGCGCAAGGGGGACGTAGCGCTCATCCTGGATGTCTGCGACAACATGCTGGGCAGGACGATCTGCGCGCTCGCCGACGCCGCGGTGATGCCCGCCCAGTCGTTCATCTGGAAGTTTCGCGAGGAGTTCGACCAGCACATCCGGGACCAGAAGTGCCCGTACGGGAACAGGTTCTAGGGAGCCATGCCGAACTTTACACTCAACGGAATCTCCGTGGACGTCCCCGACGGGACGACCATCCTCCAGGCCGCGAAGACGGTGGGGATCGAGATCCCCCACTACTGCTACCACCCGAAACTCTCGATCGCGGGGAACTGCCGCATGTGCCTGGTGGAGGTGGAGAAGTTCCCCAAGCTGCAGATCGCGTGCAACACCCATGTGACGGAAGGGATGGTGGTCAAGAGCAATACCGAGAAGGTAAAGCAGGCGGTCACGGGCGTTCTGGAGCTGATGCTCATCCACCACCCGATCGACTGCCCGATCTGCGACCAGGCGGGCGAGTGCGGGCTGCAGATCTACTACATGAAGTACGGCCTGCACAAGAGCCGTTATGCCCTCGAGGACAAGGTCCACAAGAAGAAGGTGCAGGAGATCGGCGGCCAGATCGTCCTGGACGCCGAGCGGTGCATCCTCTGTTCCCGTTGCATACGGTTTCTCCAGGAGGTCACGCATACCTCCGAGCTCGAATTCTTCCAGCGGTCGAACCACTCGGAGATCTCGATCTTCCCCGGGAAGCCGCTGAACAACAACTACACCGGGAACCTGGCGGACATCTGCCCCGTGGGGGCGCTGACCAGCAAGGATTTCCGGTTCAAGTGCCGCGTCTGGTTCCTGCGGGGCGCCAGATCGATCTGCCCCGGCTGCGCCAACGGCTGCAACGTGGAGGCGCACTTCAAGGGGGACATCCTCTACCGTTTCCAGCCCAGGCAGAACGACGAGGTCAACCAGGCGTGGATGTGCGACCCGGGCCGCCTCGAGTACAAGAAGGCGAACGACGCGAGGCTGCTCACCCCCGTCGTCCGGGAGGACGGAATCCCCCGGGCGGAGTCGTGGGAAACGGTTTTTTCCGCCGCCGCCTTCCGGCTCTGGGAGACGATGGAAAAGGACGGCCCCGAATCGGTCGCCGTCATCGCGTCGCCGCAATTCTCCAACGAGGAACTGTACCTCACCCGGAAGCTGGCGGACGAGGTCCTGCGCACGTCGAACCTGGGCTTCTCCTCCCGGACCCCGGGCAACGGGATATCGGACGACTTCCTGATCAAGGCCGACAAGAATCCCAACACCCGCGGGGCGCAACTTCTGGGAATCTCCGAGGGGAAGTTCGAAGATATCGTGCGCAAGATTGCGGGCGGGAAGGTGAAGGCCCTGCTGGCCTTCGGCAACGGCATCGCCGACTTCTCCGAGGAGGAGACGGAGCGGCTTCTGGCCAACGTCCCGTTTGTCGTACAGGTCGGGACGAACGAGGGGGCCGTCTCCCGCGCGGCGCACGTCGTCATGCCGTCCGCGTCGTTTATCGAGCGGGGGGGGACGTTCACCAACCACGCGGGCCGTGTCCAGCGGTTCTGGATGGGGTTCCCCCCGAGGGGAAAGGCGAGGAACGCCATCGAGATCATCACGGGCCTTGCGAATCGTCTCGGTGCGGGCTGGAAATACGCCGGGGAGTCGTCGGTGTTCCGGGCGATCGCGCGGTCCGAGGCCCCTTTCGCCGGGATGAGCTACGAATCCCTTGGTGAGTCGGGACACGTCGCAGGGGGGAAGGGATGAACGGGTGGTTCGACCTCGTGGTGTCCGTGGCCCGGGTGGCGGTGATGCTCGTCTTCACCCTCTCCCTCGTCCCGATCCTCGTGTGGGCGGAGCGCAAGGGAGCGGCCTATATCCAGGACCGCCGCGGGCCCAACCGGGCGAAGATCCTGGGGCTGACCCTCGGAGGGCTGTTCCATCCGCTCGCCGACGCGCTCAAGCTCCTGTTCAAGGAGGACTTCATCCCGGACCACGCCCACCGGCTCTTCTACCAGATTGCGCCGATGTTCGCCCTGGCCCCGGCGCTGATGACCTTCGCGGTCATCCCCTTCGGGCCGCCGGTCGTGATCGCGGGACGCCCGGTCGCACTGCAGGTCGCGGACCTGAACGTGGGGATCCTCTACATCTTCGCCATCTCGGGGATGGCGGTCTACGGCGTGATCCTCGCGGGGTGGGCCTCCAACAGCAAGTATCCCCTGCTGGGGGGACTGCGCTCCTCGGCGCAGATGATCTCCTACGAGGTCTCCCTCGGGCTCTCCATCATCGGCCTGGTCATGGTCTTCCAGTCGGTCCGGCTCTCGGATATCGTTGCCTCGCAGGGGGAGCTCCTGTGGGGGATCGTGCCGAAGTGGGGCGTGTTCCTGCAGCCGCTCGGGTTTCTCCTCTTTCTCGTGGCGGTCTACGCGGAGGCGAACCGGACCCCCTTCGACCTGCCGGAGGGAGAGTCGGAGATCGTCGCGGGGTACCACACGGAGTACGGTTCCTTCAAGTTCTCGATCTTCTTCATGGCCGAGTACGTCCACATGGTGGTAGGCTCGGCCCTGATCGCGACGCTGTTCTTCGGCGGCTGGCAGTTCCCCTACCTGGCGGACTCCGGCTTCCTGCTTCCCGGGGGAATCTCCCTCGGGCTTCCCGGCGCCCTGGTGCTCCTCCTGCGGATCGGGGCGTTCGTGGGGAAACTGCTCTTCTTCGCCTGGCTCTTCATCTGGGTCCGGTGGACGATCCCCCGGTTCCGGTACGACCAGGTGATGCAGCTGGGTTGGAAGGTACTGCTCCCCCTGTCGCTGGCGAACATCTTCGTGACGGGGCTTGTTCTGCTCCTGGTCGGCGGAGGCGGGTGAAACGACGATGACGATCGGGGTGAAAAAGGTCGCCCGGCCCCGGAAAATGTCCGGGGGGGAGAGCCTCTACCTCCTGGAGATCGTGAAGGGGCTCGGGGTGACGATCGGGCATCTCCTGCGCAACATGCGGCACCAGGAGAACATCGCCACGATGGAGTACCCCGAGGTGCGGCGTGTGATGCCCCCAAGGTTCCGGGGCCTGCACCGGCTGATGAAGCGGTCCGACGGGACGCCCCGGTGCGTGGCGTGCTTCTGCTGCTCCACGGCGTGCCCCGCGGTGTGCATCACCATCGTGGCGGGGGAATCCCCCGACCCGAAGGTCGAGAAGTACCCGGTGCGCTTCGACATCGACATGCTCCGGTGCATCTTCTGCGGACATTGCGTCGAGGCGTGTCCCTGCGACGCGATCCGGATGGACACGGGCTGGTACACGCCACCGGATTTCACGAGGGAGAAGCTCATCTTCTCGATCGACATGCTGCTGGAAAAGTAGGAGAGAGATGGAACCGATCCTGTTCGCCATATTCGGCGCGATCTCGGTGGGCGGAGCGATCATGGTGGTCACGCGGCGGCACCCGATGACCTCCGCGCTCTACCTGATCCTCACGCTCTTTGCCGTCGCGGCGCTCTTCGCCCTCCGGCAGGCGCACTTCCTCGCGGTGATCCAGGTCATCGTCTACGCGGGCGCGGTGGTCGTCCTGTTCATCTTCGTGATCATGCTGATCAACGTCCCGGAGAGCAGGCTGCCCATGGAGCGGCTGACGGGACTGCGCTTCCTGGGTGTGACCGCCGCGGGGTTGCTGATCCTCGAGTCGGCGCTGGTGGCCCGACGCTTCGTCATGGCGGGAACTCCCGCCACGGACTCCGGCTCCGTTGAGGCCGTGGGGCGAGCGCTGTTCACCGATTACCTCCTCGCGTTCGAACTCACCTCGGTTTTGCTGCTGGCCGCGGTGATCGGGGCGATCGTGCTGGCGAAGAGGAAGATCTGACGGTGCGCGGGGCACGGGCGCGCCACGGGCGGAGAACCTTGTCATGATGGAACCGTCGGCATATCTGCTTCTCTCCGGGATCCTGTTCGGAATCGGCGTTGCGGGGGTGGTGGCGCGCAAGAACGTCCTCATCATCATCATGAGCGTGGAGATCATGCTCAACGCCGTCAACGTGGCCTTCATCGCGGTCGGGTCCTACCTGGGCGACCCGACGGGATCGGTGTTCGCCTTCATGGTCATGACCGTCGCGGCGGCCGAAGCCGCGGTGGGGCTGGCGATCCTCATTGCGATCTACCGCCTGAAGGAAACGATCGACATCACGGAACTGAGCGTGCTCAAGTGGTAGGGGGAATCCTCGAATATCTCTGGCTCGTCCCCGCGCTGCCTCTCCTGGGCGTGATCGTGAACAGCGCGATCGCGCTCGTAGCCGAGCGGCCGCTTCTCCTGGCGGAGGACGCCCGCCGGCCGTCCGATCCCCCTGGCGGGGACCACGGGCGTGGGCACGGGGAATCGCACGCCGCCCCGCCGTACCGGAAGATGGTCGCGGTTCTCGGTCCCGCGGTGGTGGGCGCCTCCTTTGTCGTGTCGCTCCTGGCCGTCCTCGCCCTGGCCGCGAGGGCCCCGCACGACCGGCTCTTCGTCCAGGTCCTCTTCCCCTGGATTCAGGCGGGGACGTTCCTGGCGCCGGCGGCCTTCCAGCTCGATCCGCTCTCTTCCGTGATGATCCTGGTGGTCACCGGCGTCGGCTTCCTCATCCACGTCTACTCCGTGGGGTACATGGCCCACGAGAGGGCCTTCGCGCGGTACTTCGTCTACCTGAACCTCTTCACCTTCGCGATGCTCCTGCTCGTCCTCGGCAGCAACTTCCTCCTGATGTTCATCGGGTGGGAAGGGGTGGGGCTGTGCTCCTACCTGCTGATCGGGTACTGGTACGAGAAGAAGAGCGCCGCCGACGCCGGGAAGAAGGCCTTCGTCGTGAACCGGGTGGGCGATTTCGGTTTCCTCCTGGCCATGTTTCTCATCTTCTGGACCTTCGGGTCCGTCGAGTACACCGAGGTATTCGCGCGGATCCCGGGTCTTATGGGGAGCGGCACGCTCACGACCGGGGTCGCCACCGCGATCACCCTCCTTCTCTTCGTGGGGGCCACCGGCAAGTCGGCCCAGATTCCGCTCTATGTCTGGCTGCCCGACGCGATGGAGGGACCCACCCCCGTTTCCGCCCTGATCCACGCCGCGACGATGGTCACGGCGGGGGTCTACATGGTCGCCCGGACGAACGCTCTCTTCCTGCTGGCCCCGGCTTCCATGATGGTGGTGGCGGTGGTCGGCGCGGCGACGGCGATCTTCTCCGCCATTATCGGGATCACGCAGAACGACATAAAACGGGTGCTGGCCTACTCCACCGTCTCCCAGCTCGGCTACATGTTCCTGGCCTGCGGCGTGGGGGCCTTCACCGCCGGGATCTTCCACCTGATGACCCACGCCTTTTTCAAGGCGCTCCTGTTCCTTGGCTCCGGGTCGGTGATCCACGCCCTTGCCGGGGAGCAGGACATGCGGAAGATGGGCTCCCTGAAAAAACACCTGCCCGTGACCTTCGTCACGATGTTCATCGCAACGCTGGCGATCTCGGGGATCCCCGGGCTGTCCGGCTTCTTCTCCAAGGACGAGATCCTCTGGAAGTCCTTCTCCTCCGGGCACGGCCACGTGGGCCTGTGGCTGGTCGGGACGGTCGCGGCGGGGATCACGGCATTCTACATGTTCCGCCTGGTCTTCCTGACCTTCTTCGGAGATTCGCGGATGGATCCGGAGGTGGAGAAGCATGTCCACGAATCCCCGTACTCGATGACCGTCCCCCTGATGATCCTTGCCGCCCTCGCGGTTGCGGGCGGCTGGGTCGGCATTCCCCACGTCCTCGGCGGCCACAATTACTTCGAGGAGTGGCTTGCCCCCGTCTTCGCGCACGGGGCGGAAGGGGCGGCGCACGGGGAGGCCCATGCATCCGCGGCGCTCGAGTACCTGCTCATGGCCGCATCCGTGGGCGTGGCGCTGTGCGGGATCTTGCTGGCCTGGTACCTGTACCGGGTCCGCACGGAGGAGCCCGGGGAGATCGCCGACCGGGTTCCGGGACTCTACGATCTGGTGCTGAACAAATATTACGTGGACGAGATCTACGACGCCGCCATCGTCCGCAGGATCGTGAACGGCTCGATCTGGCTGTGGGAAGCGTTCGACGTGGCGTTTATCGACGGGATCGTAAACGGCATCGCGGCCCTCGTGAACGGGGCGGGTGCAAGGACGAGGCGCCTGCAGTCCGGCGTGGTGGGGAACTATGCCCTTTCCCTGCTCCTGGGCGCGGTGATCCTCGCCGGGTTCCTGATATGGCCGTGAGCGCGGCCAAGGGAGATACATCGTGTTTCGTCTCGTAAACACATGGACAAACGGGTCCATCGCACGGGCTCGCGGGGGGCGTCCTCTCCGCTACGCTCGCGACCTTGCGCCCGCTCGCTGCCGGTTCCGCTCGACGCAATCTCTGCCTCGCTCCACAGGCCGCTCCGAGGACCCCCCCGCTGCGCCCTGTGCCCGGGACGGCCGCCTGTCCCGGGCTATTCCGACGGCTGATCGGTGCGTCGAGCCAATTACGAGACGCCGCACGAGGAGCGAGTGCCGATGAACTTTCTGCCGCAGGGGCTGATGGCGAACATCCTGACCGTGCTGATCTTCTTCCCGCTTGCCGGGGCCCTCGCGCTCGTGTTCCTGCCGAGGGAGAACGGGAGGCTCCTCAAGAACCTGGCTTTCGGCATCACGCTCGCGGAGTTCCTCCTGTCCCTGCCCGTCGCGATCCTGTTCGACGGGTCGACCGCCGCGATGCAGTTCGTCCAGAAGGTCCCCTGGATTCCGCAGTTCGGGATCAGCTACCACGTGGGGGTGGACGGCATCTCCCTGTGGCTCCTGATGCTGACCACGCTCCTGATGCCCGTCACCATCCTGTCCACCTACGCGTCCGTCGAGAAGCACGTGAAGGAGTTCATGATCTTCATGCTCCTCCTCGAGGTCGGGATGGTGGGCGTGTTCCTCGCGGTCGACCTCTTCCTGTTCTACATCTTCTGGGAGCTCGTGCTCATCCCGATGTACTTCCTGATCGGCGTGTGGGGGGGAGGGCGGCGCATCTACTCGGCGATCAAGTTCTTCCTGTTCACCTTCACGGGCTCGGTGCTGATGCTTGTCGCCATCATCGCGCTCTATTTTCACCACTACCGGGCGACCGGCGTCTACTCCACCGATCTCCTGGCCATGTACGAACTCGCTATCCCCGTGAAGCTCCAGTTCTGGATGTTCGCCGCGTTCGCGCTGGCGTTCGCCTTCAAGGTCCCGATGTTCCCGTTCCACACGTGGCTGCCCGACGCCCACGTGGACGCCCCCACCGCGGGATCGGTCATCCTGGCGGCGGTCCTCCTGAAGATGGGGACGTACGGTTTCCTGCGGTTCGCGATGCCCCTGTTCCCCGTGGCCGCCGTGGACCTGACACCGCTCATGGCGACGCTTGCGGTCATCGGGATCCTCTACGGGGCCTTCGTGGCGATGGTCCAGAAGGACATCAAGAAGCTCGTGGCCTACTCCTCCGTGGCCCACCTGGGTTTCGTGATGCTCGGCCTGTTCGCGTTCAACATCCAGGGGATCGAGGGGGGAATCCTCCAGATGGTCAACCACGGCATCTCGACGGGGGCCCTCTTCCTCCTGGTCGGCATCATCTACGAGAGGCGTCACACCCGCCTGATCTCGGAGTACGGCGGGCTCTCCCGGGTGATTCCCCTGTACGCCGCCTTCTTCATGATCGTTACCCTCTCCTCGATCGGCCTCCCGGGCCTGAACGGCTTCGTCGGGGAGTTCCTCATCCTGTTGGGGGCGTTTCATTCGATGCGGGCGCTCACGGTGGTGGCGGCCAGCGGAGTCATCTTCGCGGCGGTCTACCTGCTCTGGATGTTCCAGCGGGTGATGTTCGGCACGGTCACGAACGAGAAGAACCGCCACCTCGCGGACATGAACGCGCGGGAGGTGGCGTACATGCTGCCCCTCCTCGTGTTCGTGTTCTGGATCGGCGTTTACCCCCAGACGTTCCTCCGGAAGATGGACGCCTCCGTGGAAGCCCTCGTGACGCGGATCGAGACGAAACGCCAGGCGGCGCTCGAAGGCTCTCCCCCGGGGGAGACGCTGTTCGTCCGCTACTTCGACGTGAGGAAGTAAAGCAACGATGGGACCGTTCTCCCCGGACATGCCGGCGCTGGTGACGAGCCTCTACAGCATCCTCCCCGAGATCCTCGTGGTGGGCACGGCGATCATCCTTCTTCTCCTCGACCTGGTGATTCCCGAGGAGAACAAGCGGGTTCTCTGCGGCTCGGGGCTGGTCGGCATCGGGCTCGCCCTCTTCTCCGTATACGCTCTCGGACAGGGAAAGATCGAGGGGTTCTCGGGGATGATCGTCCACGACGGGGCGGGCGCCTTCTTCGACGTCGTGATCCTCTCCGCCTGCGCGCTCACCTTCCTGATGGCGTCCGGCTACTCCGAGTGGGAAGGGACGAAGCAAGGGGGAGTTCTACGCGCTCATCCTGCTCTCCACGTCCGGGATGATGTTCATGGCCAAGGGAACCGACCTGATGACGGTCTTCCTCGGCCTGGAGACGCTGTCGATACCGATCTACGTCCTCGTCGGGTTCCACCGCAACCGGATGTCCTCGGTCGAGGGGGCCCTGAAGTACTTCCTCCTGGGCGCCTTCGCCTCGGGATTCCTCCTCTACGGCATCGCCCTGATGTACGCGGCCACCGGCACGACGAAGATCCCCGTCCTGGCGACGATGCTCTATGATCCGCGGATCGTTTCGAGCCCGCTCTTTCTCATCGGGACGGGCCTGCTCCTGGTGGGGTTCGGCTTCAAGGTTTCGCTGGTCCCCTTCCACATGTGGACCCCGGACGCGTACGAAGGGGCCCCGACGGTTGTCACCGCCTTCATGTCCGCCGCGGTCAAGGCGGCCGCCTTCGCCGCGCTCATCCGGGTGCTCCTGGTGGCCCTTCCCGGCGTGCAGCCCGCCCTTTGGAAGGTCCTCTGGGTACTGGCCGTGCTGACGATGACCGTGGGGAACCTGTCGGCGCTCGTGCAGGACAACGTCAAGCGGCTGCTCGCCTACTCCTCGATCGCCCACGCCGGGTATGTCCTGGTCGGGCTCGTCTCCGGCGACGTCCTCGGCGGACAGGCCGCCCTGTTCTACCTCCTGGTGTACGCGTTCATGAACATGGGCGCATTCGGCGTGGTGATCCTCATCGCCCGGAAGGAGGACGACGGGTACGACATCGCGCACCTTAAAGGGATCGGCTTCAAGTACCCGGTGCTGGGCGCCCTGCTCACCCTGTTTCTCGTGTCGCTGGGGGGGATTCCGCCGACGGCCGGGTTCGTCGGGAAGTTCTACCTCTTCAGCGCCGCGGTGAAGAACGGCTATATCTGGCTTGCCGTCATCGGCGTGCTGAACAGCGCCGCCTCCGTCTACTATTACCTGCGGCTGGTCGTCTACATGTACATGATGCCTGCGGACGGCGAGGTTTCCGTCCCGCGCCCGCCGCGAATCCTCTTCTCGCTGGCCCTGTCCGCCTCGGCGGTCGTCGTCGTCGTCCTGGGGCTCGTCCCCCGCTCCGTGCTGGAGATCGCCGAGCGCTCCATCCTCTCCATGCTGATGTAGCCGTCCGGGGTGTCGATGGACTTCCTGCCCCCGTCGCGGTGGCACCCTAAGGTAAGGCACGCGGGGAATTCCGCTACGCTAGCTCGCGACATCGCGTCCGCTCGCTGCGGTTCCGCTCGCCGGCCGCGCCTTGGGTCCCCGGGTTCGGGCGTAGCAGCCGCAGGAGGGGGGCGCAGTGAGGTTAAGCGCAGACGTGCAGGTTTACCGCACGGCGAGCCACGAACGGAGTCCCCCTCCGAGGCTGCGGAAGCCCTTTGCGCGTACGATTACCGGGAATTCGGCTCCACGGGATCGCCCCCGGGTACTGCCTCCAGGGGTCCGTTCCGGAATCGATTCCTATGGAAAAGCATCTACTTATAAAGGATAAAAACCGGACGGAAACGGGGAGGGCGGCATGAAAATCTACGTCGTGTTCTACTCGATGTACGGGCATGTCCACAAGATGGCGGAGGCCGTCGCGGAAGGGGCGAAGGAAGTAAAGGGGGCGGAAGTGGTCCTGCGTCGCGTGCCGGAGACGCTTCCGCAGGAGGTTCTCCGGAAGATGGGGGCAATGGAGGCCCAGAAGGCATTCGCCCACGTGCCGGTCTGCACGGTGGACGAGCTTAAGGAGGCCGACGCGATCCTCTTCGGCACGCCCACCCGGTTCGGCAACATGTGCGGGCAGATGCGCCAGTTCCTCGACGCCACCGGCAGGCTCTGGACGCAGGGCGCTCTCGTCGGCAAGGTCGGCTCCGTGTTCGCCAGTTCCAACACCCAGCACGGCGGGCAGGAGTCGACCATCCTGAGCTTCCACATCACTCTGCTCCACCAGGGGATGATCATCGTGGGGCTGCCGTACGCCTTCGAGGGACAGATGCGGATCGACGAGATCACGGGCGGATCCCCCTACGGGGCGTCCACCATCGCCGGCGGCCAGGGAGAGAGGATGCCGAGCGAGAACGAGCTGGCCGCCGCGAGGTTCCAGGGGAAGCACGTGGCGTCCATCGCCGCGAAACTCGCGAAATAGCGGGAAGAACCTAATTTATCATGGGCCGCCGGTACTGCGGTCAGGGCGGGGAAGGATAGAACCTCCCGGGCCGCTGCGAAAAGCGTTTCCGCGGGCACCGCGCCCACGAGAATCCGGTTTCCGACGAGGAAGGAGGGAACCCCCGTGATGCCGAGCTGGGCGGCAACCGCCCGGTTCGAGTTCAGCGTTTCCTCGAAGACCGGCTCGCTCCAGGCGCGCTCCACCACGTCGGGCGCCACCCCGGCCTCTTCCGCCAGGGTCCGAAGCACGGAGTCGTCGCCGATGTTTCTCCCCTCCCCGAAGAATGCCGCAAAGAGCTTCTCGTTGAGGGCGTTGAACACCTCCGCCCCTTCCCCCTTCGCCGCTTCGGCGAGCAGAAGCGCCTTGTGGGAGTTCGTCGTGATCTTCCGCTCGGCCAGGGGGATATTCTCCTCACCGGCCATCCGGGAAAGGTGCTCCATCATCTGCCGCCACTGATCCGTCGGGTACCCCAGTTCGGAAACCGGCATCCCGGAAGGTGGCGTGTCCGGGTGGATCTCGAGAAAATGCCAGTCCACCGCAAGATCGTAGTGATCGGAAAGCCTGGCCAGGCGCCTGTCCCCTATATAGCAGAACGGGCATATATAATCGGAAAATACGGACACCGACAACTTTGGTTTCTCCCCCATGTTCCCCTGCTCCTTTTTCCCCTCTTTTACATCTTTCCGTCATGTTTTGGATACCCCCGAACGGCAGGGGGATTCGTCACCTGTCGCCTGCGGGGGTTTACGAAACCCCCTTCGGGTACCATCGGAACGGCAGGAACCGGGGAACGCGCCGCTGGTATTTACGGTACTCCTCCCCGAAGGTGCGGATCATGCGACGCTCTTCGAAGAAGGTCCCGATGTAGAAGTAAAGGACGATCAACACGACGGACAGAAAGGAGTTCCGGGTCTGGACGGGGTGAAAGGCCAGGATCACGGAGATGCCGAGATAGAGCGGATGGCGAACGAGTCCGTATGCTTTCTTCGTGAAGAGGCGATCGTTGCGCCCCGGCTCCGGAGGGTTCCCCGTCCGCTGCCGTTTCCACTGGCGGATGCCGAGGAACTCCCTTATGTCCCAGGGGGTCCAGAAAAGCAGTGCGGCCCCGCAGGCCTGGGCGGCATAAAACAGAAGACGCGCTCCGCCTTCCAGGCGGTAGAGGGGATGGTCCGGTACCGTGCGCAAATACAGGACGACCAGGAGAAACGCGACGAAGGAGTACGCGTTGAAGAGAAGGCGGTGATACGCGGCGAACGCCCGCTCCCCCATCGACCGGCGCGCAAGGTCTTCATACCTTTCCGAAACGGTCAGGCTGTGAAACACCGCGAAGGCGCTCCACGCCAGAATTACCCGCAGCATGTCCAAACGCCTCCCTCGCCGCCAAAAGACAGCCGATGGGAACTTCCCGCCCATCGCCTGCCCCGGGCAGCTCCTTCGCCCAATATAGCACCGGGGGATGAAAGGCGGAGACTCCCCCTGATCCCGGGGGCCGGATATACTGAAGCGGATGGACTGTCCCATTTGCAGGATATCCTCCATGCGCCGGGTGATGGCGGGAAACAAGGAAATCGACCGGTGCCTTGCCTGCGGAGCCCTCTGGTTCGACTACGGGGAGATCCGCGAGCTCACGGAAGGGCACCTGGAGGTTGAGCCCGGGCAGGAGACGCCGCAGGATCCTCCGAAAGGACTGCTCCGAAAGATGCACTGGCAGGCGAGGTCTATTTCCTGCCCGCGGTGCGGAGGAGCCATGGGCGCGATCGATTTCCAGATGACGGGGGTCCCCGTTATCCGCTGTCGCCAGTGCCGGGGATATCTCGCGCCGCGCCGGTCCGCGGCCGCCATTGTCGAACGGTTCCGGGTCGCCCGCCAGCACGGGAAGAAGTTCGCCGACCTCGGGGAGTCGCTCGCCGGGGCGATGAAGCGCCGGATGGAGCGCAGCCACGGGCATGTCCTGGGCGCCTCGGGTATGCCGATCCCCCTTCCGGTCATCGTGCCCCTCGCCGACGATGGGCCGGCAGTCTCCTCGTTTCCCCTTGTCACCTCCCTGCTGATCGGGCTGTCCCTGGGCATTTACATACTCGCCCGGATCGCGGACGCGACCATAACGCTGCCCGGAGGCCTTCCCGGCCTTCCGTCGGGGTCGGGAGCCCAGGGTGTCTCTTTGACCAACCTCCTGATCTTTCCGTTCCTGCACGCCGGGCTGGCGCCGCTTCTCACCGGCGCCCTTTTTCTGTTCGTCCTGGGTGACAACGTGGAGGACCGGATGGGGTGGCTGCCGTTTCTTCTTCTGTATCTTTCGTGCGGCGTCCTCGCGGGGACGGCCCACGTCCTCTGGGGGAAACCGGGGGGATATGCGGCCCTCGGATCGGCGGGCGCGGTCGCGGGGGTCCTGGGCGCCTACCTCGTCTTTTTCCCCGACGTTTCCGTCGAAATGTACGGATTGGGAAAAGTGACTACCGTTCCGGCATATCTGTTCGCCTGCGTCTGGGTGGCTGCCGTCTTCCTGATCGGGCCCGGCCCGTTCGTGGAGATCATAAACCCGGCGCCTCTTTCTCTGGTCGGGAACCTCGCGGGGTTTGGGGCGGGGGTTGCCGGCGCGGTTCTCTGGCGGATCGGTGAGGAACGTCCTTCCGGCCGTTCTCTGTCCCGCAACCGAAGCTGAAACGTTCTTTTCTCCTTTCGTTGTTTTCCCTTGGGCAATATCCGGCCTGTCGCCGGGCCGGGAACGGGAGGCGAGAGGGGAACCCCTGCCGTAACCGGCGGAACCGACCCTTGCACGGGGGTGCGCCGCCGCAGTAGAATACCCCGACTTGGCGGCTGATGGGCCGGGAAGATCGTAGACAAAATGGGGAAACGGAGGAACAGGAGCGTGAGGAAGATCGCAGTCCATGTGGTTCTCGTGTTCGTTTTCCTTTCCGGAGTCTGCCTGGCCGGGGACAAACCGGAGATCAAGAACGAGAAGGGAAAAATCAACTACAGCATCGGCTACCAGATCGGCGGAGACTTCAAGCGGCAGGGGATCGAACTCGATCCTGACCTCATCGTGAAGGGGATCCAGGACGCTTTGTCGGAGTCCAAGCCCCTTATGACCCCGCAGGAGATGCGCAAGACCCTGGTGGACCTGAAGAAGAAAATCGTGGCGGACCAGCGGAAGCAGCAGAAGGAACAGGCCCAGAAAGAATCTCGCGGAAGGAAAGGCGTTTCTGGCAAAGAATGCGAAGAAGAAGGGGGTCAAGACCCTGCCGAGCGGACTGCAATACAAGGTGATCGAAAAAGGGAGCGGGACTTCCCCGAAGAAGACCGACAGCGTGACGGTCCAATACCGCGGGACGCTCATCGACGGCACCGAGTTCGACAGCTCCTACAAGCGGGGGAAACCGGCGACCTTCCGGGTCGACGGGGTGATCGCCGGCTGGACGGAGGCGCTGCAGCTGATGAAGCCGGGCGCGAAGTGGCAACTCTTCATCCCCGCGAACCTGGCCTACGGCGAGCGGGGCGCCGGCCCCCGCAT
Organism: uncultured delta proteobacterium; assembly: GCA_963811025.1. GTDB lineage: Bacteria > Desulfobacterota > Deferrimicrobia > Deferrimicrobiales > Deferrimicrobiaceae > CSP1-8. The sequence continues at coordinate 215,919 of CAWEPX010000027.1, read as the reverse complement.
CGGACCGAACAGCGCCCTGATCTTCGAGGTCGAACTGACCAAGGTGAATTAGGGGAGGGGGATCTCTCTTCTACTTGCCTTTCCGCAGTACCCGCTTGTCGCCTATCCGCAGCGTGACCTTGGTCATGTCGAAGTGTTCGAGCAGCGGGATGACGTACTTCCGGGAGAGCCCGCCGGCCAGGTCCTTGAATTCCGGCACGGTGATCTCCCCCTTCCGCTCCAGGTGGGCGACGAGCTTTTCCTTCAATGCGCCGGTTGCGCCGGAGTCGAAGAAAAGTTCCTTGACGCGCAGGACGGCGCCCCCCTTGACGAGCGCATCCAGGGTCTTTTCGAACTCCTTCCTGTCCGGTGGACGCAGAAGGTCTCCCAGTTCCGTCCGGGAGAGGGCGGACAACCCCGTCTCGCGCACTTTCGCGGCGATGGATTGGGCAAGGGGCGACGACAGTTCCACGGACCGCGGTTTTCGCGCGGGCAGGAAGAAGAAATCCCCCGACCGTTCCGCTTCCGGGCGGGCGGCGAGCGCGAGCGCGGCAAGTTCCGGATCGGGCACGACGGGCATCTGGGCGGCGATCTCCTCGCGGGGAAACCCTTCCCGGTCCGGGAACCGGTCGTGGAGCAGGGTGAGGGCGCGGATCCCCTCCCGCCCGGTCTCCTCCACCACGGCGGCGTGCCAGTACCGGCTTCCTGCGCCATCCGCACGAATCTTCCCGAGAGAACCCAGGCGCGCGATTTCGGCCTGCGCCGCGGGAAGCCCTGTCCCTGCGATGACGGCGGCCTCTTTTGCCCTGAGCCCGCTGCGTCCCGCTTCCTGCAGGGCGGCCAGGACCCGGTCGGTCACCTCGGGGGACCGCAAGCCGGAAAGCGTCTGCAGGAAAGCCTTTCCGGGACCTTTACGCCGGGGGGGATAGGGATTCAGCACCCGCCCTCCCCCGATCGTGTACCCGAAGTTCTCGAGGGCGGAGAAGCCGCGCAGGATGAAGCTGTCCCCCCCCATAAGAACGATCTCCTCGTCGAGGCGTAACCGGGCGTACCCCGAGCCGCCGGGCGGGATTTCCGATGCGTCGAGAAGGAGGACCTTCGCGAGGGAGGACGACGTCCCCGAGTGAAACGAGACCCGGGCGCGGTTTTTCAACGGCCGGGGGGCCATCGGGAGGTATTCGACGAACGCGTCGGCCTCTTTCGTGGGGGAAAGCGTCCCCGGGTGGCACAGGACCGACCCGCGGGGCACGCTCTCCTTTTCCACACCCTGGAGGTTTACCGCGGTACGCGTCCCCGCCGAGGAGGAATCCGTCGTTCCCCCGTGTACCTGCAGACCCCGGACGCGGGCGACCGGCCCGCCGGGAAGCACCTGGACCTCGTCCCCGGACCGGACGGTTCCCCCGGTCAGGGTGCCGGTCACCACCGTGCCGAACCCTTTCATGGAGAACGAACGGTCGACGGGGAGCCGGAAGAAAAGGCCCGGGTCCTTTCCCCGTGCGCGCGAGGCGATGGCGTCGAGTGCCTCCGTGAGCGCAGGAAGTCCCTCCCCCGTCACCGCGGAAACCCGCACGACGGGGGCGTCGGAAAGGAATGTGCCCCGGACGAAGCGGCGCACCTCCTCCTCCTGGAGGGCGGCCCAGTCGGCGTCCACCTTGTCGCACTTGGTCAGGGCCACGAGTCCGTCCCGGACGGAGAGAAGACGGCAGATGTCCAGATGCTCCCGGGTCTGCGGCATCACTCCCTCGTCCGCGGCGACGACCAGCATCACGATGTCGATGCCGGCGGCGCCGGCGACCATCGTCCGCACGAACTTCTCGTGTCCGGGGACGTCGATGATCCCCGCGAGCGTCCCGGAGGGGAGGAGGAGATGGGCAAATCCCAGTTCGATCGTGATCCCCCGCTCCTGCTCTTCCTTCAGCCGGTCCGGGTCGGTCCCCGTGAGCGCAAGGACGAGGGCGCTTTTGCCGTGGTCGATGTGCCCGGCTGTTCCGACGATCACCTTTTTCGACATAGGCCTATCTTACCGGATTCGGGAAGAGGTGGTAACGTGGTGGGAAAAAGGGGTGGAAGAGGAGGCGACGCTGGATTCCCCTCACAGGATCCCGATCGAGGACCGCATCGACCTGCACGCATTTTCCCCGAAGGAGGTCGTCTCCGTGGTGGAGGAGTATCTCGAGGAGGCGTCGAAACAGGGGCTGCGCCAGGTCCGGCTCATCCACGGACGCGGGACGGGAACCCAGAGGCGCATGGTCCGCAGCGCCCTCTCCCGGCACCCGCGCGTGGAGGCGTTCGGAAACGCTCCGCCCGAGGCCGGGGGGTGGGGAGCCACACTGGTGCTGCTGCGGCTATCCTGAAAACGTGTTATTTCCGCAGGGTGATCTCGATCCGGTCGACGACCTTGACGATGCTTCGGTCCCTTTTGATGATCGCTTCGCCGTCGAGCGATTTCTTGATGAAGGAAAGCGCGGCCGCGTGCAGCGGAGTCGGAGCCTTGTCGGGCAGCCGGTAATCGATCCACAACCCGTCTTTTTTGGATTCGACCAGTCCCGCGTCGGAAAGGGTCTTCAGGTGATGCGACACGTTGGGCTGCGATCCTTTGAGCACGTGCTGGATCTCGCAGACGCAAAGCGGCCTGGCCTCCAGCATCTTGAGGATGCGCAGACGCGTCTCATCCGATAGGGCCTTGAACAGCTTGGTCGTTGTTTTCAAAGGACTCACCCCCCCGGGTAATAGTATAAAGTAATCCTTGTTGCCCGGCCCGGTCAAGCGGGACGAAATCAGGGCGGGGGTACGATCGCGAGGGAGGAGCGTGGAGAAGACGAAAGAGACGGGGCAGCGTAAAGGCCGGAAAAAGGTCCTTTTTCTGTGCACCGGAAACGCCTGCCGAAGCCAGATGGCCGAGGGGTGGGCACGGGCGCTCAAATCGGAGGAGATCGAGGTTTTCTCCGCGGGGGTGGCGCCTTGCTACGTCCACCCGCGAGCGATCCGGGTGATGCAGGAGGCGGGGGTCGATATCTCGGCGCAGTACTCGAAGCATGTGGAGGAGCTGGAGGGGATCCGCTTCGACCATATCGTGACCCTGTGCGACTACGCGGCGGAGGTGTGTCCCTACCACCCCGGCCTGGGGAAGCGTGTCCACCGGCCGTTCGAGGACCCCGTCTTCGCCCGGGGGACGGAAGAGGAAGTGCTCGCCCGGTTCCGGGACGTACGGGACCAGATCCGCCGGTTTGTCGAGGGGATGCCGGGGAATCTCGAGGAACCGGAGACGTAAGGGGGACGGGATGAAGGTCCCCGCCGTCTACGCGATCACGGGCCTCGTCATCCTGGCGGGCTTCGCCGGCAAGGCCATGTTCCGGAAAACCCGGATCCCGGATATTCCGCTTCTGCTGGGCATCGGCGTGCTGCTGGGTCCCGTTCTTCATCTGATGGACAGCGAGACGCTGCTCCCTCTCGCTCCCTATGTAGGGACCCTCGCCTTGCTCATGATCATGCTCGAGGGAGGGATGAACCTCGACGTGGACCGGGTTGTCCGCCAGATGAAGTGGATCGTTCTGCTTACGTCACTGGCGTTCCTCCTGGCAACGGCGGGAATCGCCGCGGTGCTGCATTTCCACGCGGGGATGTCGATCCCTTTGTCCCTCATTCTCGGGGCGGCCCTGGGGTGCACGAGCGGGGCCGTCGTGATCCCCCTCGTCCAGGATATGCGGATGTCGGTCAACACCCGTACCCTCCTTACCCTCGAGGCGGCCCTGGGGGATACGCTTGCCGTCGTCCTGGTACTCTTTCTCATCCGGTACATCAAGGCCCCGATCGCGGACACGGGGCTCCAGGTCTCGCTCCTGGTGAGCGCCTTTCTCTGGGCGGGCCTGCTGGGCGGGGCGGGAGGCGTTCTCTGGGTGCGGTTCCTGGCCAGGGTGGGGCGGATGCACCTTTCGTACATGCTGACGATGGCGGCGATCCTTCTCCTCTACGCCGCATGCGAAATCATCCACGCCAGCGGCGTCTTCGCCGTCCTCGTTTTCGGAATGGCGATGACCAACGCGGAATCGATCATGAAGAAGATGCCCACGAAGAACCAGTACGATTGGGACGCCACCGACTTCGCCCTCCACGAGACCATCGGGTGGTTCCACGATGAGGTGACCTTCATCGCCCGGGTCTTCTTCTTCGTCTACCTGGGAATGCTCCTCGACGTGTCGGGGTTCACGCAGGCTGTGGTCGTCGCATCCTGCGGGATCGTCCTCCTGGTCTACCTGACCCGGTACCTGGCCACGCGGATCGTGGGGTGGCTGGGCAGGAGGCAGCCGCCGTTCGAGCGGGGAGTCATCACCGGGATGGCGCCGCGGGGACTGGCCTCCGCCGTCCTCGCCACTCTCCCGTCCGCCGCGGGGATCGAGGGGACCGGATCATTCATCATGTACGCCATTTTCGTCATCGTGGCGACGAACGTGATCCTCACCGCCTCCGTGTTCCGGAGCGAGCGGCAACGGGATGCGCTCATCGAGCCGTTCACCGGGGATGCGGAAGAGGCAGGAGATTCGGGGGTGGACCGGAGGTAAAATCCCGTCACGCCCTGTTGTGCTCGTGCTTGTGGGCGTACCGGATGACCGTGACTTTCTCCATCGTGATCATCCCGCCGCACATCATGTCGTCGATCCTGGGCATCACCTCGTCCAGCCTCTCCTGGGTCTCCACCACCTCGACGATGATCGGCATGTCCCGGGAAAGCCGGAGGATCCTGTCGGTGTGGTAGATGCTGTGGGCGCCGAACCCCGCCACTCCGCGCAGGACGGTGGCTCCCGCGAACCCTTCCTTCTTGAAAAGCTCCACCAGCGCCTCGTGGAGCGGACAGTTCTGGTACTGGTCGCCTTCCCCGATGAAAATCCGCATGAGAACCGTTTCGCCCGTCAGCTTTGTCATGTCGGTCACCCTACAGCTGTCTTGCGGTGATTATCCCAAGCCAGGTGAAAAAAAGACAGAGGAGCACGCTCACCGCGATGTTGGCCGCCGCCGCCACGAAGTTGCCCCCTTCGATCTGCTTGAAGGTCTCGTAGCTGAACGACGAAAAGGTGGTCAGCCCTCCGAGCAGGCCGATGACGAGAGCGATGCGCAGGTCGGGGGAAAGAAGGGTGGTGCGCGAACCCGTCTCCATGACGAGCCCGACCAGGAACGCCCCCGCGACGTTTACCGCGAGCGTCCCGTAGGGGAAGCCGATTCCGGCGAGGTCGTGAACCCACCCCGACATGTAATAGCGCGCCGCGCACCCGAGGGCGCCGCACAGCGCGACGAGCAGGACGGTTTGCATACGAAGGATGAACTATACCGCGCCGCGAGAGGGGAATGCAACCGCCCGGAAACCCGTGCGGGATCCCCTGTGGGCGCAATATCCTTCCGCATTCTTTTCGCATATACTGGCCCGAGAGCGATGGACGTTCCCGGATGGAGTGTCGATGCTGCGCTCTCCCATGATCAGGTGGATTCTCTTCATATCGGTGGCGGCGTCTCTTGCCCTGCCGCTCTTCACGACCCGGTTCGTCTATCCCTCCTCCATCGATCTCCTCACGAAAATGACCGAGGAGGAAGCGGTACGGCTCGCGAACCACCTTGTCTCCAACTTCCCTATCGGGGCCGTCGCCTTCAAGAAAGAACGCTTTGCTCCCTGGTTCGGGGAGGAGATCGAGGCGTTCAGCGGCAACTTAAACCTCTTGAAAATCAAGATGTTATCTTCGGACGGGGAAATCCTGTATTCCACGGATGCCAAGGAGATCGGCGAGATCAACCGCGAACGCTATTTCCACGAGATCGTGGCTCTTGGAACCCCGTATACCAAGGTGGTAAAGAATGACGTGTCCCTGGAAGGCAAGGAAATGCACTCCGATTTCGTCGAAACCTACGTGCCGATCATGGATGACGGCCGGTTCGCAGGCGCTTTCGAGATCTACTACGACATCTCGAAAAGCAAGGGGGAGCTTGATCGCCTGATCCAAAGATCCACGTATGGTGTCGTCGCGGTAACGATCGTACTTCTCCTTGCCGTCTTTCTCGCATCCCGGAGGGCGCACCAAACGATCCAGGAGAGGGACCGGTTCCAGGAGAAGCTCTCCGAATCGGAGCAGAAGTACCGGGAGCCCTACGACAATGCCCCCGACATGTGTTATTCGCTCGACCGGGAAGGGAACTTCCTCGACTGCAACGAGACCGGAGTGGAAAAATTGGGATACACCAGGGAGGAACTGATAGGAAGGCCGGTACAAAAAGTGTTTTCCGAGAGGTCCCGGGAGGATTTTTTCGTCGATTTTCCGAAAGTCATCCAGGGAGCACCGGATCTCCATCAGGAACGGGAGTATATCCGGAAGGACGGGTCGATGTTCGTCGCGAGCATCCGCATCTCCTCCGAATTCGATCCGGCGGAAGGGTTTCTCCGCGCCAACTCCGTCGCCCGGGACATCACCCGGCAGAAAAGGATGGAAGCGGCGCTCCGGGAGCTTGCCGAGACCGACTCCCTCACGAACATTCTCAACCGTCGGATGATTTTACAGTTCCTCGATTTGGAGATGGAGCGCTTCCGACGGTACCGGAAGCCCTTTTCCGTGATCATGTTCGACATCGACCACTTCAAACGGGTGAACGACACCTGGGGGCACGGGGTGGGAGATTCCGTCCTCCGGGAAATGGCCGATGTCGTGGGGGGGGCTCTTCGGAAGAGCGACCGCCTGGCCCGGTACGGGGGGAGGAATTCCTCGTGCTCTCGCCGGAGACGAATGCCGAAGACGTCCTCGTTCTCGCGGAGAGAATCCGGCGCGTCGTCGAGCAGCATGCGTTCCCGCAGGTCGGCCGGGTGACGATCAGCGTGGGCGCGAAAGTGGCGGCGGAGGGAGAGGAGCCGCAGGATCTGATCAAGCGGGCGGACGAAGCGATGTATGCCGCGAAGGAACAACGGGAGGAACCGGGTCGAAATCGCCTCCTGACGGAAACGTTTTTCTCCCCCCGAACTCGTTATCCGGCCTCGACTCGCGTGGCGCCCCTGAGGAAGCCAGGGACGGTATGATATGATTTTCCCCATCCCGTCCCCGAAGGAGGCGATATGGCGTTCCGGGACCTGCGGGAGTTCCTCTCCGCGCTCGAGGCGCGCGGGGAGCTGTTACGGATCCGGGCGCCGGTGTCCGCGGAACTCGAGGCGGCCGAGATCGCGGACAGGGCGGTAAAGGCCTGCGGTCCGGCGCTGCTGTTCGAAAACGTAAAGGGGCACGACGTCCCCCTCGCGATGAACCTCTTCGGCACGATGGAGCGGATGTGCCTCGCCCTGGGGGTTGTCTCCCTGGACGAGATCGGAACACGGATGGTGGAGGTGATCGAGCCGGAGATCCCCTCCAATCTCATCGAAAAGCTGAAGATGCTCCCCAAGCTTGCCCGCCTGGCCGACTTCGTCCCGAAGACGGTATCCTCCGCGCCGTGCCAGGAGGTGGTGGAGGAAGACCGGCCGTCTCTCGCCTTCCTCCCCGTCGTCAAGACGTGGCCGGGGGACGGGGGACCGTTCCTCACCCTTCCCCTTGTCTTCACGAAGGATCCGAAAACGGGCCGGCGAAACGTCGGGATGTACCGGATGCACGTCTACGACGAGACGAGCACGGGAATGCACTGGCACATCCACAAGGGGGGGGCGCAGCATTACCGGGGGTTTCGCAGGAAGCGGGAGAGGATGCCGGTGGCGGTGGCCCTGGGGGGCGACCCGGCGACGATCTACGCGGCCTCGGCGCCGTTGCCCGAAGACGTGGACGAGATGGTCTTCGCCGGGTTTTTGCGGAAGCAGCCGGTCGATCTCGTCCGGTGCAGGACGATCGACATCGAGGTCCCGGCGCACGCCGAGGTGATCCTCGAGGGGTATGTCGACCCGGACGAACTGCGCACGGAGGGCCCGTTCGGGGACCACACCGGGTACTACTCCCTGGCCGACGAATACCCGGTCTTCCACGTGACGTGCGTGACGAGGCGCAAACACCCGATCTATCCGGCGACGATCGTGGGGAAGCCCCCGATGGAGGACGTCTACCTCGGGAAGGCCACGGAGCGGATCTTCCTTCCGCTGCTCCGCAAGATCGTCCCGGAAGTGGTCGACATGAACCTCCCCGTCGAGGGGATCTTTCACAACGTCGCCCTCTTCTCCATCGACAAGCGCTATCCCGGGCACGCGAGAAAGGTGATGAGCGCGGTCTGGGGGATGGGTCTCCTCATGTTCTCCAAGTTCGTCGTCGTCTTCGACGCCGACGTGAACATCCAGGACCCCTCCGAGGTCATCTGGCGGATCGGGAACAACGTGGACCCCCGGCGCGACACGATGATCGTCGACGGACCGGTCGACGCCCTCGAGCACGCCTCCCCCATCCCCCACTACGGATCGAAGATGGGGATCGACGCCACGCGGAAGTGGGCCTCCGAGGGGTTCGCGCGGGAATGGCCCGAGGACATCCGGATGGACGGGGACATCGTCGAACTCGTCACCCGCCGCTGGAAGGAATACGGCTTCTGATGGGTCGTCTTCCGCATCGCCCCGGGGCCTCGGTTGTCGGCGCAGCAGCCGCAGGAGGGGGGCGCAGTGAGGTAAAGCGCAGGCGTGCAGGTGTTTCGCACGGCGAGCCACGAACGGAGTCCCCCTCCGAGGATGCGGAGCCGTCCCCGGGGTGTACTTGCGACGGGGCATGTACCGAACCATTCCTCCGGCGCGAGGGAGACCGCTGACATGCTCGGCCGCGTAGGCGTCTACCTCGAGATGATCAAGGTTGCGCATACCGTTTTCGCGCTACCGTTCGCGCTGATGGGGGCATTTCTCGCCGCGCGCGGGGCTCCCTCCCTTCGGACGGTTTTCTACATTGTCCTTGCCATGGTGGGGGGCCGAAGCGCCGCAATGGGGTTCAACCGGCTGGTGGACGCCGACATCGATGCGAAGAACCCGCGCACCCGGGGGCGGGCCATCCCGCAGGGCGAGGTGAGCAAGCCGATGGTGGTCGTCTTCATTTTCCTGTCGCTGGTCCTGCTCGAATTGTCGGCGGCGAAGCTCAACCCCCTGTGCCTCGAGCTTTCCCCGGTGCTCCTGCTCCTTCTTTTCTCCTACTCCTACACGAAGCGCTTCACCTGGGTGTCCCACATCATCCTGGGGCTTTGCCTCGGGGCCGCGCCGCTGGGCGCATGGATCGCCGTAACGGGGGGGGTCGATGCGAGAATCCTGATCATCTCCTTCGCGGTACTCTTCTGGGTAAGCGGGTTCGACGTCCTCTACGCCCTCCAGGACATCGAGTTCGACCGGCAGGAGGGGCTCTACTCCATCCCGCGGTTTCTCGGCGTCGGGAGGTCGCTGTGGGTGGCCCGGGGGTTTCACTTCGTGATGGCGGGCCTCCTGCTGGTGGGGTATTATAGTTTTGGGCTGGGCTGGTGGTTCCTCGCGGGGTGGGGAATCTGCTCCGCGGTGCTGGCATACGAGCACGCAATCCTGCATAAGGACGATCTCTCCCGGCTGAACGTGGCGTTTTTCAACCTGAACGGTATCGTGAGCGTCGCGCTTTGCCTGTTCACCTATCTTGACCTTGTGCTCTGACCCGGCCGGCGGATCGGGGGGAGAGGAAACGCCATGAAGGTGCTGCTCGGCATATCCGGCGCAAGCGGCGCCGTCTACGGCGTCCGTACCGGTGCGGCGCTCAACGCCCGCCGGGTGGATCTGCACCTGGTCGTCACCGCAACGGCATGGGACATCCTGGAGGCGGAAATCGGGACGGGGAACGTCCCCCGGCCGGGATCGGCGCGCAAGACCAGGCTGCGCGGCATGGGCCTGCCGGGGAGAAAGCGGTGGCTCGCGGAACGGATGTCCGTGCCCACGACGGCGTTTCACCTTTATGAGGAGGACGATTTTTCCCTCCCGTTCGCATCCGGGTCCAATCCCCCGGACGCGATGATCATCGCTCCCTGCTCGATGGGGATGCTCGGCAGGATCGCCCACGGTATTTCGTCCTCGGTCCTTTCGCGGTGTGCGGACGTTGCCCTGAAGGAGAGAAGGCCTCTTGTGGTCGTCCCGCGGGAAGCCCCGCTTTCGGCCGTTCACCTCGAGAACATGCTCACCCTGGCCCGCGCCGGTGCGGACATCCTCCCCGCATGCCCGGGGTTCTATCACCGCCCGGCCACGGTCGAGGAGATGGTCGATTTTGTCGTATCCCGCATTCTCCGGCAAATCGGGATCGACGCGGGGCTCACCGCCCGGTGGGGAGAGATCCCCGGCCCGGCGAAGAAGAGGGAAAAAGGAAGCCGCCGGAAGACGTGAACGTGACGAGCGGCAAGGGTGAAACCGCACGGGAAGGAGGTTTCCTCCATGAAACGGATCCTGGTCGTCGACGACGAGGAAAATATCCGCGAGCTGTACCGGGACGAGCTCGTCGAAGAGGGGTACGAGGTGGAGCTTGCCCCGGACGGGCTCGAAGCGCTCAAGAAATTCGAATCGTTCCGCCCGGACCTCGTGACCCTCGACGTGAAGATGCCGGGGCTGGACGGTCTTGAAGTGCTGCGGAGGATCCGGGAGAAGAACCCGTCGGTCCCGGTCCTTCTGCTGACCGCCTTCGGGGAGTTCAAGCAGGATTTCACCACCTGGGCGTCGGACGCCTATATCGTGAAATCCCACGACACGAAGGAGCTCAAGACTACCGTGCGCCGGCTGCTGGGGGGCAGATGACGGTCCGATCCCTTCTCCAGGAGGCGATCTTCGGGAAGCGGATGCCGGCCTCTACCGGGGAGGCTTCGCTCGCGGGGGCGCTGACCTCCGGCTTTTACGAAATGTCGCAGGCGATGAACACGACGGCGGGCGACATGCAGAGCAGCCTCGACCTGATCGCCTCCGCCGCCACCTCGATCCTGCGCATGGAGAGGGTTGCCATTCTCCTCAAGTCGCCCGGGGAGGAGGAGCTCGACCTCCGGGCGAGAGCGGGGATCCCGCGCGGGAGGCAGTTCGAGAAGTACCGCCGGGAGATCCACGACAGCATCTTTTCCCCGGTCCTGGCCAGCGGCGAGGGAATGATCGTTTCGGAAACGCGGATCGGCCTCAACAGCAAGCTGTTGCGCCTCTTGCGGCGTCTCGACGTCAAGGGGTTCCTCGCCGCCCCCATCCGGGATCCCTCCGGGGTCGTCGGGGTGCTTTGCGCCGCTTCCCCTCTCGACCGGAGGAACCTCACCGACACCGACCTGAAGCTCCTGTCCGTGATGGCGAACTTCGCGGGAGTGGCGATCGAGAACGCCAACCTGGTGGCCCGTCTTCACCGGAAGGCGAAGAAGCTGACGGCGATCTTCCAGATCAGCAGGGCGCTGAACGAGGAAAGCGACCCGGCGGTCCTGTTCGAGCTCATCATCGACCGCGCCACGGACCTGTTGGGGGCCCCCAGCGGTTCCATGATCCTGATCGAAAGGCCTTCCGGCGTGCTGCGCATTCAGGCCGAGCGGGGACTCGGGCCGGAGGTCAAGGAGGAGGTTCTCCTCCGGATCGGGGAGGGGGTCACCGGGTGGGTGGCCAAGGAGGGGAAACCGGCGCTGCTGACCGACGTGACGAGCGATTTCCGGTATGTGGAGGCGAACACGAACGTGCAGTCGGAACTGGCGGTCCCGATCAAGTGGGGGGACGAGGTCGTAGGCGTCCTGAACGTGGACCACTACAGCCGGTACGCGTTTACGGAAGAGGACCAGGAACTCCTCACCGCTTTCGCGAACGTCGCCGCCGTGGCGCTCAAACACGCGAAGGTTCTCGACGGGGAAGAGGGCCAATGACGGTTCCGGCGGCCGTCGCCAAACGAATTCCCCGGGGGGCGCGATAACCGCAGTGGGAAACGCCGTAATCGTCGCCAGGCCCTTGTGGCCCGTGCTCCGCCACGCCGCCCGGTTCCTTTCCGAGAACGGGTACCGTGTCGAGGAGACCCCCTCCTGGTCCAAGCTCCTGGACTCCGGACTTTCCTGCCGCCACCTGTCCGGCATTCTGCTGGGGGAACACGGGGACACGGCGGCGGAGCTCGAGGTCCTGCGGCGGTTCCGGGAACGGAAAGGGTCTCTCGGCGTGCCCATCATCCTCGTGGGGGGAATGAACGCCATCCTCCGCGCCGGCAGGTTCCTGTCCTCCGGTGTCGACCTTGTGCTGCCCGCGGACATCTCCCCGGGAGAGCTCGTCGAAAGGGTGAAGCCCCTCTTCCACTACGGCGGCCTGTACCAGTCGCTGTCGGAAATCAACCGGGAGCTCCGCGAGCTCTCCATGCGCGACGACCTGACGGGGCTTCCCAACCGGAGACAATTTTCCCGGGATCTCGCACGGGATGTGGAAATGGCCCGCCGAATCGGACGTTGCCTGTCGTGCATCATAGTCGACATCGACGATTTCAAGCGGATCAACGATGATTTCGGCCACCCGGAGGGGGACAGCGTGATCCGGCAATTCGGAAAGGTGATTCACTCGGCGAAGCGGGCCTACGACACGGTGGTGCGTCTGGGGGGGGACGAGTTCGCCTGGCTTCTCATGGACGCCGACCCGGACCAGGCGCTTCACGCGGCCGCCCGGGCGCACCGGATGGTGAACGAGGCAACGTTCGACGTCGCCGGCAGCCGGTTGAACCTTACCGCCAGCTTCGGGGTCTCCTCCCTCCTGCCGGGGGTGGAACTTTCCGCCGACGAACTTGTGGGGAACGCGGACCGGGCATTATACTGGGGAAAGGAGAGCGGGAAGAACATCGTCCGTTTCTACCCGCCGAGAAAGGTGGAAGAGCAGGATGTTGAGGCCGATTCTCACCTACCCTGACCCGTTCCTGTCGACGATGTCGCTTCCCGTGGCGATCGTGGACGAGGAGGTCCGCGAACTCGTCCGGGACATGTTCGAGACGATGTACGCCGCGAACGGGGTAGGACTGGCGGCCCCGCAGGTCGGCGTGGGAAAGCGCGTGATCGTGGTGGACATCTCCCCGGTGGAGGAAACGGCCGCGCCGATCGCCCTCGTCAACCCCGAGATCGTCGGGAAACAGGGACAGGTCGAGGGGATGGAAGGGTGCCTGAGCGTCCCCGGCGTCGAGGGGATGGTCTGCCGGCACGAGTCGATCGTCCTCCGGGGGAAGAACGAGCACGGGGTCCCGGTTACCATAGAAGCCCGGGGGATATTGTCCCGCGCCCTGCAGCACGAGATCGACCACCTGGACGGTATCCTGTTCGTCGACAAGCTCGCCGCCCCCGCCGCATCCGCGAAATAATGCCCCCATACCGCGTGGTCTTCATGGGAACCCCGGAGTTTGCGGTTCCCTCGCTGGACGCGCTTGCACGCACCGAGGAGGTGACCCTCGTCGTCACCAATCCCGACCGCCCCGCCGGCCGGGGCCGGACGCTCACACCCCCCCCGGTGAAGCGGGAAGCGCTAGCGGCTCGGGATCCCGGTGTTCCAGCCGGAGAAAGCGAGAGGCCCCGAGTCGGTGGCGCGCATCGCCGGCGAGCGGCCCGAACTGATCGTCGTCGTCGCGTACGGGCAGATCCTTCCCCCGTCGATCCTCGACATCCCGGAGTACGGGTGCATCAACGTGCACGCCTCCCTTCTCCCCCGGTACCGCGGGGCCGCGCCGATCAACTGGGCGATCGCACGGGGCGAGACGGTGACGGGCGTGACGATCATGAAGATGGATCCCGGGATGGACACGGGGCCGATGCTGCACGTGCGGGAGATGCCGATCGGGGAGGACGACACGGCGGAGACGATGTTCCCCAGGCTGTCGTCCCTCGGTGCGCAGGCCCTGACCGAGGCCCTGGCCAAGCTCCGCGAGGGGACCCTTGCGGAGACCCCGCAGGACGGGAACCTTGCGACCTACGCCCCGATGATCAAGAAGGAGCACGGGCGGATCGAATGGGAAAAGCCCGCCCGGGAGGTGCGCGACCTGGTCCGGGGGATGACGCCGTGGCCTTCCGCCTTCACGGACCATGACGGAAAGACGTTGAAAATCCTTGCCGTCTCCGTCCGGGAGGGCAGGGGAAGGCCGGGCGAGATCCTCTCGGTGGACCGGGACGGGATCGTGGTCGCCTGCGGCGAGGGGGCGCTTCTCCTGGGCAAGGTCCAACCCGAAGGGGGCAGGGCGATGTCCTCCCGGGAATACGCGCAGGGCCGCCGCGTCCGGAAGGGGGATCGGCTATCTCCGTAAGGGAAGCGGCGCTTCGCATCCTTGCGCGGGTGGACCGGGGAGGCGCATATGCGGACATCCTCCTCGACCGGGCGCAGCGTTCGTTATCCGACCCGAGGGACCGGGCGCTCCTCACCGAGATCGTGATGGGGACGCTTCGGCGCCGGGGCATCCTCGATCTCACCCTCTCCGCGCACCTTGTCCGGCCGATCGAAAAGACCGACGACTGGGCGCGCAACGCCCTGCGAATGGGCGCCTACCAGCTTCTCTACACCCGTGCGCCGGAGCGGGCGGCGATCTACGAGACCGTCGCGGCGGCAAAAAAGGTTCGGGGGGAGAAGATCGCCGGGCTGGTCAACGCGGTCCTGCGGGAAGTGGTGCGGGCGGGGACCGCGTCGGTTCTCCGCGCGGCGGAAGGGGAGGAGGACCCGGCGGTCATGCATTCGGCCCCCGCCGAGCTCGCCTCCGCCCTATCGCGCTCCCTGGGAGAGCAAGAGGCGACCGCGTTCCTCGCGAACGCTCTGGACAAGCCTCCCTTCGTGGTCCGTGCGAACCCTTTTCGCATCACCCGGAGCGACCTTTTTTCCCGGCTGGCCCGCGCGGGCATATCCCCTTCCCCCTGCCGGTACGCGCCCGACGGGATTGTGCTCTCCGAGCCGTCCGGCGTGCAAGCCGACCCGGGGTTCCGGTCCGGGGAGTACCTGGTGATGGACGAGGGTGCGCAACTCATCGCACCGCTCCTTTCGCCCTCGGGGGGGGAGAAGATCCTCGATGCGTGCGCCGCACCCGGGGGGAAGACGACCCACCTCGCGGCCCTTGCCGGGGGCAGGGCGCAGATCGTGGCGGTGGACGTCTCGGAAGGGCGTCTCCGGATTCTCCGGGAGACGATCGCGCGCACGGGCGCGACGGCGGTCACGGCGCGGCGCCACGATTTCCAGGCGGGTCCGCTCCCCGAGGCCGCGGCCTTGTTCGACAAGGTCCTCGTGGACGCCCCTTGCACGGGCATGGGGGTCATCCGGCGCAACCCCGACGCGAAGTGGCGGTTCCGTCCGGACGGGCCGCGCGAGATGGCGCGCCTGCAGGGAGCGATTCTCGACCACGCGTGGACGTCGGTTCGGCCCGGGGGGCTCCTCGTGTACTGCACCTGCACCCCCCTTGCGGAGGAGAACGAGAAGGTGGTGGAGTCGTTTTGCACGAGGCACGAGGACGCGAAGGTGCACCGGGAAGGCGTGCGGGGCTGGCCCGGGCCGCAGGATGCTTGGACGCCGGAGGGCTTCCTCCGCCTCCTTCCGCACCGGCATGGCACGGACGGGTTCTTCGCGGCGCTGCTTCGGAAGAAGGGCTGACAAGCGGTGAGCGAAGGGAGGATGCCCAGGCCCCGTCCGTGGTAGAATCTTCGCGAACCTCCGCGAAAGGGGAAACGGGATGGACTACTACATTGCGCCGTCCCTGCTGTCGGCCGACTTCGGCCGGCTTGCCGAGGAGATAGGCGCCGTGGAGAAGGCGGGAGCCGACCTCCTCCACGTCGATATCATGGACGGCCGGTTCGTCCCCAACATCACGATCGGCCCCCCGGTGGTCGCGGCGATCAAACGATGCGCGAAGCTCCCCCTCGACGTGCACCTCATGATCGTCGAGCCGGAGAGATATATCGAGGCTTTTGCGGACGCCGGGGCGGACATCCTCACCGTCCACGCGGAGGCGACCCCGCACCTCCAGCGCGCCGTCGCCCGGGTGCGGGAACTGGGGAAGAAGGCGGGGGTGTCCCTGAACCCGTCCACGTCGCTGTCGGCCATCGAGTGGGTCCTGACCGACATCGACATGGTGCTTATCATGTCCGTCAACCCCGGGTTCGGGGGACAGGAATACCTTCCCTCGATGACCGGAAAGATCGAGCTTCTCCGCTCGCAGCTTGTCCGCTCGGGGCTTTCGGTCGACATCGAGGTGGACGGCGGGATCAAGACGGACAACGTCGCAGAGGTCGTCCGGGCCGGGGCCAACGTGATCGTGTCCGGCTCCGGGATCTTCAAGACGAAGGATTACGGCAAGACGATTTCCGAGATGCGGGAAAACATCCGGAAAGCCGTATCCGCCTCCGCGTGACGCGGGCGGGGAGGCGAAGACCGGACGGGGGTGAGGAATGAGCCGGGTAGAGATCGGATTATGGCAACTGGAGGTCCGGGCGCAGAAGTGCGTCGAGGCGCTCCGGAAGAACGGATTCGACGCCGGGTACTACCCCGGCCTGGAAGCGGTGCGGGAGCGGGTGCTCGCGGAGTGCGAGAAGGCGGAATCGATCGGCTTCGGAGGCTCCATGTCGGTCGCGGAGATCGGGATCTTCGATCTCCTCGCGAACAGCGGCAAAAAGCTGTTCGACCACGGCCGCGTCCCCCCCGAGAAGAAGGCGGAGGCCCGGCTCGCCCAGCTCACCTGCGACCTGTTCCTGACCGGAACCAATGCGGTCACCCTCGACGGGTGCCTCGTCAACCTGGACATGAACGGGAACCGGACGAACGCGATGACGTTCGGTCCGAAAAAGATCGTCGTGGTGGCGGGCGGGCAGAAGGTGGTCGGCGGCGTGTCCGAGGCGATCCGGAGAATCAAGTCGGTCGCGGCGCCCAGGAATACGAAACGGCTCAAGCTCAACACCCCGTGCGCGACCACCGGTTTCTGCGAGGACTGCGACTCCCCCCAGCGCATCTGCCGCGTCTACTCGATCATCGAGCGGAAGCCGCCCAACTCGGATATCTCCGTGCTCCTCTGCGGCGAGCCGTTGGGCCTGTAGGGAGCACAATCTGCGTATTGACGGAATGTCGGCGGTATTGCTATCATTCCAGGTTCCGTCGGGATGTGGCTCAGCCTGGTAGAGCACCTGGTTCGGGACCAGGGGGTCGCTGGTTCAAATCCAGTCATCCCGACCATGAAATCAACAGGTTACGGATTCCCGGTCCGTAACCTTTTTCCTTTTGTGACCCATTCGCGGCGATCTTTTTCCCCGGCCCCCCCAATCCGGTCATGTGAGGCGAGGAATCGCTCCGCGCTTCAACCTCATCTAAAGTGGGAATATCGGGATGAGGCGAAGATGCGCCGGTACTGTTTCGAGGAGTGCCGGTGTTTCTTCGACGGTGAGGAAGCAGTGGGCAGGCGTGATGATCAAGGGTCGAGGCTCGTACAAATTTTCTTGAGACTTCTCTTCCCCCGAACAGGACCACGTCACCTTATCAGACGAATCAAAAATGAATACGGAGGACCGTCATGAAAGGAAAACTGCTCACGGGAATGTTGACCGCCTTGCTCTGCTTCGCGCCTCTCACGGTTTTGGCCCAGACCGGGCAACCGGAGGGCGGGCAAAACCAATATCAGGCCTTCCAGGAAGCACAGCAGCAATATTGGAGCAAGACGGCCGATCTGCGGCAGCAGGTATTGCTCAAACAGTATGAACTGGCGGCCTTGATGGTCAATCCCAAGTCCAAGGAAGATGAGCTGCTGAAGAAACAGCGGGAGCTGCAGGACGTGCGGGCCAAGCTGGAAAAGGAACAACTGGTTTACATGTACCAGATGAAGCGTAAATACCCGGATGTAATGGGATCCTATGGCACGATGGGCTCCGGCATGATGGGCGGCGGCTACGGCATGGGCTCCGGCATGATGGGCAGCGGCTACGGCATGGGGCCCGGCATGATGGGCGGCGGCTACGGCATGGGACCCGGCATGATGGGCGGCGGCTACGGCATGGGACCCTGCGGCATGGGCTATGGCACGATGGGCGGCGGTTATGGCATGGGGCATGGCAAGACGGGCGGCCAACATCATATGGGGCCCGGCATGATGGGCGGCTGGGGGCAGTAAGCGCTTTTCGCAACGACCGAAGATTGTCTCGACGGATAGTCGCCGGGTGGCGGAATGAGGGGCACCTCCACCCAGGCGTCCTCCCGTTCACGCACGGGATCCCCGCAGCGGCTCCCGGTGCGGTCCTGTTTTCGCGAATTCGCCGGATGTGGCTCGTTTTGTGCCTGAAGCGATAGACCACCACCCGTTTTTGTTTCCTTTGTTTCCACGCGGGAGGAGTCATACGTTTTGTTCCATGGGATTCCCGGGAATTATTCCCCCTGGTCCGTCCGCAATCGTGAATAACCGGATGCGTAACAAAACATGCATTCGTCCGTCTTAACCGGCGGAAGAGGGAGGCGCGTGGAAGAGAGGATCCCGCCGCCGGTGGTCGAGGCGGCCCGAAACGGAGATCCGGGTGCGTTGGCGACCATCTGCGAGAGGCTCTATCCGCGGATCCATCGCTACCTCTCCTACAAGGTGGACGACATCCGGGACGCCGAGGATCTATCCGGCGAGGTTTTCGTGCGGATGCTGGGGGCGATACAGGGGCAGAAGGGGAACCTGGAAGCCTGGATGTTCCGGATCGCCGGGAACGTACTGACGGACCACTACCGGAAACGGGCCGTCCGGTCGGACGATGCGGAACTTCCGGAGGAGATCCCGGGAGGAGAGGACACGGGTGCCGCTGTGGAACGGAAACTCGACGGCGACCGGCTCAAGAAAGGTCTTCAGTCGTTGACCGAAGAACAACGGGAAACGGTCATTCTCCGGTTCGTCATGGGTTACGGGCACGATGAGGTGGCTGCGATCATGGGCCGGTCGGCCGGCGCTGTCCGGGCACTCCAGTTCCGTGGCCTGGCTGCCTTGAAGGTTGCCCTGGAGAAGAAGGTATGAAGAAAACCCCCGAGGAACTTCTCGACATTTGTCTGGAGATGGCGTCGCGAGGCGAGGACTGGGAATCGTTTCTCGCGCGGTATCCCGCCTCCTTGCGGGAAGTGGAACCCCTGGTCCTTCTTGCCCGGGAAGTCGGGGAGGCGTCTGGCCCCGCGGAGGCTACCGCTCCCGGGGCTTCCGCGGCCCTCCTGCGTTTGGGAAGGGAGCTGGCGAAGAGGGAACGTAAGAAGGAGGAAACCGCACATCGAACCTGGGGCTGGCTATGGGGATCGGCCTGGGCGAAGGCGGCATTCGCGGGAATCGTCATGCTCGTCCTCGGGGCAAGTTCCGTGGAACTGTCCGCCCGGACCGTGCCGGGGAATTTCCTGTACCCGGTGAAGATCCTCACGGAAAGAGTGCATTTCGCCCTGACCTCCGATCTGGAGGAGCGGGTGGAGCTGCGGCTCACGTTCTCGGAGAGGCGGCTCTCCGAAATCGTCAAGACGCTCAAGGAAGGCAAAGGTGCGGACCGGGAGCTCATAACCGCAATGCTGGACGAGGCCCGGGCCGCGCTTTCCGACGCGTCGCAGCTGCCCGAAACCCGGTCGGCCGCGTACAAGTCCCGGATCGTATCCCTCGAGGAGTTCCAGAAGAAACGGCTCCGCTCCGTGGAGGATATGGTGCCTGCCGATCGTCGCCAGGACGTCGCCGAGGCGATCGGGATGTGCGACCAGGGCTGGGCGCGGATGCGCGAGATGATGTCCGGCATGCCTATGGGAGGGCCGGGGCGAGGCAATGGGCGCGGGATGGGGGGAATGATGATGATGGGCCCGCGTAATGACCGGCGCCGGTGATGACCTGCGTAACGGATCCGGGCCTCGTCCGTCTTCGTATGCATAACGACTTTGCGATCCGCCGGGGACCGGGGATCCGGCCCGGGGAATCGGAAAACGGGAGGAGAGGAAGATGAGAAAGTTGCTTGTGGTTCTTGTGGCGGTGTTGGGATTGGCGGGATTGGTCGCGGTGGGCTCCGCGCACATGGGGAACGGGGGGCCTGGCGGCATGCAAGGGTATGGTCCGGCGTACGGCTGGAACGGCGGCATGGGCCCGGGCTCGATGGGCTCGGGCATGGGACCGGGCTGGATGCACGGATCGGGCAACTACTGCAACGGCCCCGAGGGAGCGGAATCCGCGGCCTTGCTGCCCCGGGACGAGGTACAGAAACGCGTCGAGACGTTCGCCGGGAAGTCGTTCCCCGGGTACAAGGTGGGTACGGTGGAGCGGGACGACTACGGACGGCCTTTCTATACGGCCTCGCTGACCGGGAAAGACAGCCGGTTCCAAGTCCAGGTCAACGCGTTCGACGGCAAGGTCATCGGCGTCTATCCGGTCGAAGAATAAGCGGGGATCGGGCTACCGGAAATATCCCGGCGAGAGCGTTGCCCGGCTGCATTTTATAAAGCGCCCTTGTTTTCGATGCCCTTGTCCTCGATGCCCTTCACCCGCAGGCCGATGAGAGGCCCGAACGCAGCCGCATTTATGAGACGGGGTGCCTAGCCGAGGAAGTGGCGTACGAACAGGCTGAGCGCGAACACCGTCACGGCCACGGCCAGGATCCGGCGAATGGGGTCGCTGTGCATGCGCATCGAGAGGCGGGCGCCCGCCTGCGCGCCCAGAAGCACCCCGGCGCCCATGACGGCGGCGACCGGGAGCGCGACCTGTCCCTTGGAGAGGAAGATCAGGGTGCCCACCAGGGCGGTGATCGCCAGCACGAAGTGGGAGGTCGCGGTGGCCGTGTGGACGGGAATCCCCAGGATCACGACGAGACAGGTGACGTGCACGATCCCTCCGCCGATCCCGAACAGGGTGGAGGTCACGCCGACCAGGAAGCTTAAAGCTATCCCCAGGCGGATGACCGGCGAGTTGAGCGAGTAAAGCTCTTCGGGGGTGGGATGCCGGCGCACCGCGCCGCCGAACGTCTGCCCCTTGTACAGGAGGAAGGCCAGCGCGAGCAGGAAGCAGGCAAAGAGCAGCGTGAACCATCGCGACCCGAGATACTGGATGAGCGTGGCGCCGAGCAGCGCCCCGGGAACGGTCGCGACGGCGAAGGCGGTCCCCATCCGGTAGAGGACGCGCCCCTGGACCATGTAGGCGATGCTCCCGGAGAGGGCGTTCAGAAACACCACCGCCAGCGAGGTCCCCACCGCGTGCTGGGGCGTGAAGTGGAGCGCGAACAGGAGGAGCGGAACGATCATCCAGCCGCCTCCGGCGCCGACCAGGGTGCCGAGCGTTCCGATCCCCAGCCCCGCAAGAAAGAGCAGGACGGTCCCCAGCATTCGCACCTCCTCCGCCGGCGCCTCCGGCGCCGATCCCGGTCTCGCCGCAGGCGCCGGTTCCCCGCAGGGCGCCTGCCCGCAACGGCCGACAGGGTATCACGATCATTCCGGGCAAGACCATCGGGATCTTGACGGGGAAAGGGTCAGGGAGGGGATCCGGAACGTTTTCGGATGTCGGACCGCAAAAGTTTCCGTACCGCGGATGAAGAGGCGATTTCGCCGCGATGGGCGAATGCCTCCTGGTTCCGTTCGATCCGGTCAAGCTCGTAGAGGTAGTTGACCATGAACCCGGCGGATTGTCTTAATCCTTTGGGGGTGAGATCGCTCTGCCAGTTGATTCTCTCCAAACGGGCTCCGTTGCCCAGATGAAAGCGCGCGACCGGGTCGATCGGTTTCCCGGAATCCGTCCGGACCGCCAGCAGGTAGGCGGCGACGGCGGGCAAGAGAAGGGGTTTCAGCGTCCTGGCCGCTTCCGCATCCAGGTGCCAGTCCGGCCGGTCGAGCAGAGCGAGCAAGGCCTTGTCCTCTTCCGCGACATGATCCGAAGTCATCCTTTCGCCGCTCCTGCGCCAGCCAGCGCATGAAGCCGGGGACCGGGGAGAGGGTGACGAATGTCTTCAGGGACGGAAGCTCCTGTTTCAGTTCCTCCACCACCTGCTTGATGAGGAAGTCGCCCAGGGGCACCCCCTTGAGCCCCACCTGGCAATTGGAGATGGAATAGAAGACGGCCGACGTCGCATGGCCGGCGGGAATGGGATTTCGATGGTCCGCCAGCAAGGGGGCGATCGCCTCGGGAACTTCGGACGTCAGGGCAACTGCGACGAAGATCAGCGGCTCGTCCTCCATCGTCGGGTGAAAGAAGGCGAAGCAGCACCGGTCCGAAGGCTCCAGTCGTCTGCGAAGATCGTCCCAGCTGGCAATCTGGTGGACCGCTTCGTACCGGATGATCTTCTCCAGGATGTTCGCCGGCGAGGTCCAGTCCAGTTTCTTCATGACCAGAAATCCGCGGTGGAACCACGAGGAGAACAGGTGCCTCAAATCCGCGTCGACCGGGGCAAGTTCCGTGTGGGCGGGCAGGTTGCGCAAGACATCCTCGCGCATCTGCAGGAGCCCTTTCGTTCCTCCGGGAGAAAGAGTGATTCGCCGAAAGAGCACCTGGCGCCGGGACTCGGCCGCTTCCTGCATTTCCAGCGTAGCCTTGGCCGTCGGCGTATTCGCGAACGTCGTGAGGGCTTTCTCCAGGCGCGCCTGATCCGGGCCGAACTGCTGACCCATAAGCGTAAGGAATGAAATCTTTTTGTCTTCCGTCAGGCCGTCGTACGCAGTCAGGAATTCCCTGGCCACGGCCACGCCGGAGGCCTCCCCCTGCCCGGAGAGGAGCGCCTCGGCAAGCTGGAGGATGTCCTGCCCCCCTGTCCTGGGTGGTCGAAGGCGGTCCAGAAGGTTGCCGACGTTTTCCGAGACCTTATGAAACAGGTGGCTGAAGTAACGTCCATTCATTTCCCGGCTCTCATGCGCCATCTTACCGGAAAAACGGGATCGAAGGGAACGTCCTTGCCGTAGCATCCCATCTTTTTCCTTTCCAACGATTCCATCTCTTTATATAAATGAAAAACCTGTTGTTCATGATGCGGTACGGACTGCCGTGATTCCCGGGCATGCGCGGATTCCCACGGAGAGGAGGTGTGCCGGAGGACGGCGAACATGAACCTGGCAAAGCTGCTTGCCGAGACCGCGGCGAAGAACCCCGACAAGACCGCCGTCGTGTTCGAGGGAACTTCCTGTTCGTACCGTGCGTTCGACCGGGAGGTGGAGCGCTACGCGTCCGTGCTCCGGGCGGAGGGGGTCGGAAAAGGCGACCGCGTCGCCATCCAGCTTCCGAAGCGGATGGAGTTCCTCTTCCTGCACTTCGCCAGCCTCTCGCTTGGCGCAATCACGCTGCCCCTCAACGCGGACTACCGGGCGGAGGAAGTCGGGTATTTCCTGTCGGACTCCGGAAGCTCCCTCTACGTTACGGACGGCAGGAGATTCGCGGCGTCGGCGAGCGCGATCCGCGGAATACGCGGAATCCGTTCCCTTCTCGTGGAAGGTGCGCCGCGTCCGGGGGCAGGCAGCCTGTCCGATCGGCTCGCCCGGGCGCCCAAGGAGTTCCCGCGCACCTATCCGGCCGGGGGCGACGACGTGGCCATGATCTGCTACACCTCCGGGACGACCGGCAGATCCAAGGGGGCGATGATCACGCACCGGAACCTGGTTGCGAACATGCGGGCCCTCGCGGAAGCGTGGGAATGGACCGCGGACGACGTTCTCCTCCATGCGCTTCCCCTCTTCCACGTGCACGGGTTGAATGTCGCCGCGCAGGGAAGCCTGTACGCCGGCTCCACGCTCATCATGCACGAGAGGTTCGACCCGGGAAGGGTCTGGGAGGCCCTGGAGAAGGAAGGTGCACCCTTTTCATGGGGGTGCCCACGATCTACCAGAGGCTCATGAACGAGTGGGAGAAGCGGGAGAAGAAACCCGATCTGCGCGGGATGAGGGTCTTCATCTCCGGTTCGGCGCCCCTCTCCGAGACCCTCTTCCACCGGTTCGAAGCACGCCACGGGGTTCCGGATCCTGGAGCGCTACGGCATGACCGAGACGGGCATGAATGCGTCCAATCTCATCGATCCGGCCCGGCGAAAGGCGAAGAGCGTGGGATATCCCCTCGCGGGCGTCGCGATCCGGGTGGTGGGGGACGACGGCGCCGATGTGCCGCCCGGAGAGGTGGGAGAGGTGTGGATCCGGGGAGACAACGTGTTCCCGGGATACTGGGGGATGCCCGGGAAGACGCGGGAATCCTTTGTCGAGGGCTGGTTCCGGTCGGGAGATCTCGGGTACCTGGACCCGAAGGACCGCGGGAGGCTGTATCTGGTCGGCAGGGCGAAAGAGCTGATCATCTCCGGCGGATACAACGTATACCCGAAAGAGATTGAGAATGTCCTGGAAAGCCATGAGGCCGTGAGAGAGTCGGCGGCGGTCGGCCTGCCGGACGAGGACTTCGGGGAGAAAGTCGTCGCCGTGGTCGTGCTCAAGGAGGGATCGGGTTCCCTCCTCCCGGAGGTCCTTGTCGAGCATTGCAAGAGCCGGCTGGCCTCGTACAAGTGCCCCAAGCAGATCGCGATCATCGAGGATCTTCCCCGGAACGCGATGGGAAAGATTCAGAAAAACCGAATCCCGCGCATTTTTTTGGGAACCAAAGGAAGAGGAATAGATTTCCGGGTATAATGACCGAATCATCATCACAACAGGGGGGCACCGATGAAAACCGCGAAAACGGGATGGATCCTGTCGTTTTTCCTGATCGGGTTGTTGATCGTTCCGGTTCCGCCTCCGGTCCATGCGGCGGACGCAAAAGTCATCAAGATTTCCCACCAGTGGCCGGGCGGCACGGCGGACGAGGGGGATTTCCGGGCCCGCCTGGCACATAAGTTCGCGCAAGAAGTGGCGAAGCGCACGAACGGCGCGCTGAAGTTCGAAATCTATCCCGCCGGGTCCCTGGTGAAGGCGAAGCAGCAGTTCGACGCCATGTCGCGTGGCGCGCTCGACATGTCCGTCTTCCCGCTGGCGTACCAGGGGGGGAAGATCCCGATGGTGAACATCACGCTCATGCCGGCGCTCATCACGAGCTACGAGCAGGGGTTGCGGTGGAAGACGGCTCCCATCGGGAAGGAGCTGGAGAAGACCCTGGAGGAGCACGGCGTCAAGATCATTACGTGGGTATGGCAGGCGGGCGGCAACGTCTCCCGGGACAAACCGATTCTCAATCCGGAAGATGTAAACGGCCTGAAGGTGCGGGGCGCCGGGAAATCGATCGAGGTCATGCTCAAGGCGGCCGGCGGCGCGATCGTCAGCATCCCGTCGAGCGAGGGATACAGCGCCATGCAGACCGGGGTGGCCGACGCGATGTGGACGTCCAGCGGTTCTCTCGTGAGCTACCGTCTCTACGAGGTGGCAAAGCACGTGACCACGGCCCGGGACAAGACCTTCTGGTTCATGTTCGAGCCGCTCCTGATGGCGAAGTCCACCTACGACAGTCTCACGCCGGAGCAGCAGAAGATCGTCACGGAGGTGGGCGCTTCCCTGGATGCGTTTGCGGTCAAATCCGCCAAGGAGGACGACCAGCGGGTGGCCGACGTGTACGCCAAGGCCGGCGTCACCGTTCACGACATGGACGAGGCGATGTTCGCGAAGTGGCGCAAGATTGCCAAGGCAAGCGCGTGGAAGGAGTACGCCGAGAAGGTCAAGGACGGGCAGCGCCTGATGGACCTGGCGGAATCGGTGAAGTAGCGTCCGGTTCGGCAGACATGGGGCAGGCCTGGCGGGCATTCCGGCTCGTGGTGCGGTGGACAAACGTCGCTCACGGGCTATGGGAGTGCGCTTCTGATCGTGTGTTCCGCGGTCGCGATCTCGTTCGAGGTCGTGTCCCGGTATTTCTTCCGGGCGCCCCATGACTGGAACCTGGAACTGAATGTCTTCTTGCTCATCGCCTCGACCTTCATGGCCGCCGCGTACACGCAGGAAGGGCGCGCCCATGTCGGGATCGAGGTGCTGGACAGCCTCCTGTCCCCGCGGTGGAACCGGTGGCGGCACCTGGTCGCCGACATCCTGTCGGCCGTGTTCTGCGGGTTTATATCCTTCTACATATGGCGATATTTCTCCGAGGCCTGGGAGGGAGGCTGGGTGACCGACTCCGTCTGGGCGCCCAGGCTCTGGATCCCCTATTTCTTCATGTCGCTGGGAATGACCACGCTGACCCTTCAGTTCGTCGTTCAGATCATCGACGATCTGTTCGTCCCTGCGGTCCGGGAGGAGTAGCATGGACGTTTTCTCGATCGGGGTGCTCTACATCGGTTCCGCGCTGCTTCTGCTCCTCAGCGGCATCCCGATCGCGTTTGCTCTCGGGGGAGTCGCCGTCACGTTCATGTTTCTCTTCATGCCCCCCAGCAATATCCAGATCATTGCGGAAACGCTCTACAGCGAAATGCACAATTTCACGCTGCTCGCTATCCCTCTGTTCATCCTCATGGGTGCCGCGGTCGGCAAGACGCGTGCGTCGATGGACCTGTACGAGGCGATGCACCGCTGGTTTTCCCGGCTGCCGGGGGGCCTGGGCGTCGCCAACGTGGCAGGGTGCTCCCTCTTCGCCGCCATGTGCGGCTCCAGCCCGGCCACGTGCGCCGCGATCGGCGGCATGGGCATTCCCGAGATGCGCAGGCGAGGATACTCGGCGGGACTGGCCTCCGGCCTGATCGCCGCGGGGGGGACACTCGGGATTCTCATCCCGCCCAGCGTTACCCTGATCATCTACGGCATCATCGTGGAGCAGTCCATCGGGCAGCTGTTTCTTGCGGGGGTCATCCCCGGCTTCCTCCTGGCGTTCATGTTCGCCGTATGGGTCGTGATCGCCTACCTGCGGGAAAGACGGCGCGCGCATGCGGGGCAGGGCGGCGAGCTGGCGAAGGAGATGCTCAGGAACGAGAATTTCACCTGGCGGGAACGGCTGGAAACCCTGCCGCGGCTGCTCCCGTTTTTCATCCTGATCCTGGTCGTGATCGTGGCCCTGTACGGCGGGTTTGCGACCCCGTCCGAAGTGGCGGCGGTCGGCGCCTTCGGGGCGCTGGTGCTCGTCGTGGTCATATACCAGGCCTACCGGTGGGAGAACATCAGGGAGGTTCTTTCGGGCACGGCCAAGGAATCCTGCATGATCATGATGATCATCGCCATGGCGTTCCTGTTCACTTACGTGATGAGCTATCTTCACATCTCCCAGAGCGCGACGGAGTGGCTCGTCGGGTTGCACCTGTCGAAGTGGTCCTATCTTTTCTGGGTGAACATCCTGCTGCTCGTCCTGGGCTGTTTCCTGCCGCCGGTGGCGATCATCCTGATGGTGACGCCGGTGATCATGCCGGGGATTCTCGCGCACGGCTTCGATCCGATCTGGTTCGGCATCGTGATGACCATCAACATGGAGATGGGACTGATCACCCCCCCCGTCGGCCTGAACCTGTTCGTCAT
The DNA here is from genome assembly GCA_963811025.1 of uncultured delta proteobacterium. Taxonomy (GTDB): domain Bacteria; phylum Desulfobacterota; class Deferrimicrobia; order Deferrimicrobiales; family Deferrimicrobiaceae; genus CSP1-8. The sequence continues at coordinate 188,687 of CAWEPX010000027.1, read as the reverse complement.
CAACGGAATCGCGCCGGACATCCATTTCCGGGAAATCATGTGGGGGGTGATGCCGTTCATCGCCATCATGGCGGTCTACATCGTGCTGCTCGCGATCTTCCCGGAAATCGTGATGTGGCTTCCCGGGTGGCTGTACGGAACGTGACCCGCCCGCCCGCTGCGTCTTCGGGTGCGGGGCATCGGCCCGTCTCGTGACGCATCCCGGGGGCAGGAGGAAGGCGGGTACCACCCGGTTGCGAGGTTGCCATGGGGTTGTTCGATGTCGTTGCGATCCTGTTCGTGCTCACCGCGGTCTTCAGCTTCATCAATTACCGGACCATAGGCCTCCCTCCCACGATCGGGGTGATGGCCGTCTCCCTGCTCGCTTCCCTGGGGGTCGTCGGCATGGGAGCGCTCGGCCTGGAGTCGGCGCGGCAGGAGGCCGCTCTCATCCTGAATCAGGTCGATTTCGGCGAGGCCCTCCTGCACGGCATGCTCTCGTTTCTCCTGTTCGCCGGAGCGCTGCACATCAAGCTGGAGCACCTGGGCGGGCAGAAATGGTTCATCGCCCTTCTCGCGACGGCGGGCGTCGTCGCCTCCACCTTCCTCGTGGGCGGGCTTTCGTTTCTGACGCTCGGGTCGCTGGGAATCCCGACTCCGTTTCTCTACTGTCTTCTGTTCGGCGCTCTCATCGCGCCCACCGACCCGGTGGCGGTTCTGGGGATCCTCAAGACCACCGACGTGCCGAAAGAGCTGGAAACCGCGATCGCGGGGGAATCCCTGTTCAACGACGGCATCGGCGTCGTCGTCTTCGTGATCATCCTGGAACTGGCCCGCGGCGGCGGCGGTGTCACCGCGGGAAGGGTGCTGTCCCTCTTCCTGCGCGACGCGGGCGGCGGCGCCCTCCTGGGCCTCTCCGTGGGCTTACTGGCCTACCAGATGCTCAAACAGATCGACAACTACCAGATCGAGGTGATCATCACGCTCGCGCTCGTCACGGGGGGCTATGCGCTGGCCGACCGGCTGCACATCTCGGGCCCGATCGCGATGGTCGTCGCGGGGATCTTCATCGGAAACCACGGCCGGGCGTTCGCCATGTCCGAGACGACGCGGGACCACCTCGACACCTTCTGGGAACTGGTTGACGAGATCCTCAACGCCCTCCTGTTCATGCTGATCGGCCTGGAGGTCCTGGTCATGCCGTTCAATCCCGGCTTCGTCGTGGCCGGGGTGATGGCCATCGGGATCAGCCTCCTCTCCGCGCTGGGCGACCGTCGGCGCGGCGACCGTCGTGCTCCGTCCCTTCCGGTCGTTCCCCCCCGGGGCGGTCCGGATCCTGACCTGGGCGGGAGTGCGAGGCGGCATCGCGGTCGCCCTGGCCCTCTCCCTGCCCCGGGGGCAGGAGCGCAACGCGATTCTCGCGATGACCTACATGGTCGTGGTGTTCTCGATCATCGTGCAGGGATTGACGCTGGGCACCCTGGTGAAGAGGATCTACGCGGACGTCCCGGGAGAACGCGGATAGCCGGTCCCGGGCCACGGAAGGCGACAGGCTCCCGGGGATTGGGGTAGAATCCGATCTCGGGAGGTCTTGGCCGTGGACTCCGTGCCGATGGAAGCGCGCTTTCACGTGGAAATGCTGCCGCAGCCCGACCCGCTCACCTGCGGCCCGACGGCGCTTCACGCCGTGTACCGGTATTACGGCGACGACATTCCGCTCGACCGGGTGGTGTCCCAGATCCCCATGCTGGAGGGCGGCGGGACGCTTGCCCCGGTGCTGGCGTGCCATGCCATGCGGCGGGGCTACCGCGCGATCATCTACACCTGCGACCTGCAGCTGTTCGACCCGACCTGGTTTCCCCCCGGGAAGGCGGACGTCAGCGAACGGCTGGAATCCCAGATGAGGGTGAAAAAGGACCCCAGGCTTCATGTCACGTCCCGCGCCTACCTGGATTTCCTGGGCCTGGGCGGAGAGTTGCGATACGAGGACCTGACCAGCAGCCTGATGCGGAAATACCTGGTGCGGTCCATGCCGATCATCACGGGACTTTCCGCCACCTATCTCTACGGGACCGCGCGCGAATTCGGTCCGGGCTCCGACTATGACGACGTGCGGGGCGAGTCGGCCGGCCACTTCGTGGTCCTCTGCGGCTACCACCGGGGGAACCGCACCGTGTTCGTGGCCGATCCCATCCAGGTCAACCCGGTCGGGAAGGGGCCGCACTACGAGGTCGGCATCAACCGCGTCCTCTGCGCGATCCTGCTCGGCGTCCTCTCCTACGACGGCAACCTGCTCATCCTTGCGCCCGGGGAGGAGCGGAAAGGGACCGCCCGTGTCCACCCTCATCGTCGTTGACGATCTCTCCGACTGGCCGCTGAGCATTCCCGGGATCGAGCTGGTGCCGGCCCGGTCCTACCTGACCGATCCCGTCTACGTCGGGCACCGCGCGACGAAGGTCTTCAATCTCTGCCGGTCCTACCGCTACCAGAGCCTGGGGTATTACGTCTCGCTGCTCGCCACGGCCCGGGGGCACAAGCCGCTCCCCGGCATCGCCACGATCCAGGACCTGAAATCGCAGAGCGTCATCCGGGTGGCCTCCTACGAGCTGGAGGAGATCATCCGGAAGTCCTTCGCCCCCCTCCAGGCCCGCCGGTTCGTCCTCAGCATCTATTTCGGGCGCAACCTCGCCAGGCGGTACGATCAGCTGAGCCAGCAGCTGTTCAAGCTGTTTCCCGCGCCGTTTCTGCGGGCGAATTTCGAGCGGAACGACCGGTCCGGGAAATGGTACCTCCAGAATATAAGCCCCCTGGCGGCCGGCGATATCCCGAAGGGCCACCGGGAGTTCGTCGTCGAGGAATCCCAGAAATATTTCAAGGGGGCGCGCCGGAGCGGGGGACGGAAGGTCTCCGCGCGCTACGACCTGGCGATTCTCGTCTCCCCCGCCGAGGCGGAGCCTCCCTCCGACGAAAAGGCCCTGCACCGGTTCCAGAAAGCGGCCGAGAAGGCGGGGCTGCGGCCCGAGCTGATCGAGAAGGACGATTTCCGACGGCTGGGCGAATTCGACGCCCTTTTCCTGCGCGAGACCACCGGCGTCAATCACCACACGTACCGGTTCGCCCAGAAGGCCGCCGCGGAGGGGATGGTGGTCGTGGACGACCCCGAGTCGATCCTCAAGTGCACGAACAAGGTCTTTCTCGCCGAGCTTCTGGAGCACAACCGGGTCTCGATTCCCCGGACCATGATCGTCCACCGCGGCAACAAGGACGCCGTCGCGGCCGGGCTGGGGCTGCCGTGCATCCTGAAGCAGCCGGACAGCTCCTTCTCCCGGGGGGTCGTCAAGGTGGATCGCGAGGAGGAGTTGCGGGACGCGGTAGGGGCCCTCCTGGAAAAGTCGGAGATGGTCATCGCGCAGGAGTTCCTCCCGACCCCCTTCGACTGGCGGGTGGGCGTCTTCGACCGCCAGCCCCTGTTCGCCTGCCGGTACCACATGGCGAGGCATCACTGGCAGATTCTGAAGCGCGACGTGAACGGCCTGAAACGGGACGAGGGGAAAGTCGAAACGATCCCGGTGGAGCACCTCCCCGAGCCGGTCCTGCGGACCGCTCTCCGGGCGGCGAACCTGATCGGCGACGGGCTGTACGGCGTGGACCTCAAGCAGGTCGGGAGGAACGTGCTCGTCATCGAGGTGAACGACAATCCCAACATCGACGCCGGGGTCGAGGACCGGGTGCTCAAGGACGAGATCTACCTGCGGATCATGCGGGTGTTCCTGCGGCGGATCGAACAACGCAAATCGTTGGCCTATCCATGAGCCCGGCGAAGGTGCCCCTTCCCCTGTTCGAGGGCCTGGGCGTCGAGCTGGAGTACATGATCGTGGACCGGGAGACCCTCTCGGTCCTTCCCGTAGCGGACGAGCTGTTGCGAAGCGTGGCGGGCGAGTACATGGACGAGGTCGAGCAGGGGCCGCTCTGCTGGTCCAACGAGATGGCCCTCCACGTGGTGGAGCTGAAGACCAACGGGCCGGTGTCCGCGCTTGCCGGGCTCGCCGCGGCCTTCTCCGGGCACGTCGGAAAAATCAACACGCTGCTGTTGCCCCTGGGGGGGATGCTGATGCCCACCGGGATGCACCCCCTCATGGACCCCGCCCGGGAGGCGCAGTTCTGGCCTCACCGGAACCGGGCGATCTACGAGTCGTATCACCGGATCTTCGACTGCCGGCGGCACGGGTGGGCCAACCTGCAGAGCATTCACCTGAATCTTTCCTTTCACGGCGACAGCGAGTTCGCGCGCCTGCACGCGGCCGTGCGGTTCCTGATCCCGATCCTTCCGGCGATCGCCGCCAGCTCGCCCGTCGTCGAGGGGGAGGTGACCGGACTGCTCGACAACCGGCTGGAGGCGTACCGGGGCAACCAGCAACGTGTCCCCTCGATCACCGGCCGGGTGATTCCCGAAGCGATCTATTCCCGCCGGCGCTACCGGGACAGGATCCTCAAAGTGCTGTACCGCGACATCGCCCCGCACGACCCGGAGAAGATCCTGCGGCACGAGTGGCTGAACTCCCGCGGCGCCATCCCCCGTTTCGACCGCGACACGATCGAGCTGCGCATGCTGGACGTCCAGGAGTGCCCCCAGGCGGACATCGCGGTCATTTCGGCCGTGGTGGAGACGCTGAAAGGCCTCGCCTTCGGGCGTTTCGCCCCCGTGGAGGAACTGATGGCGTGGGAGACGGGTCCCCTGGAAACGATCTTCCTGGCCGTCCTGCGCGAGGGGGAGAGCGCCGTGATCCGGGACGGCCGGTACCTTTCCGCGTTCGGCCTTTCCCGCAAGTCGATGACCGCCGGGGAACTCTGGGCCCACCTCGCGGCGACGCTTTTGCCCGGGGCAACCGATGACGACCGGGCCGCCCTTCGCGCCCTGAACGTGATCCTTGCCCGGGGGACGCTGGCACGGCGGATCGTCCGCGGCCTGGGGAAAACCCCCTCCCGCGGGCGGATCCAAAGGGTCTACCGGGAACTGTGCGAATGCCTTTCGGAAGGGCGGATGTTTTATTCCTGACGACGGGCACCTGCCTCCAGCGGCCTCTCCGGCCATGCCGAACAAGGCATGGTTATTGCGAGAATCATTCCTAATCCAATATTTTTGATTCATCTGCCCGGGCGAAATTCCCCCCGGGAACCGTCGGGGAACAAGGAAAACTCCTTTTATCCCGGGATGTTGGGGGACAGGTCGGCCGGGTAAAGGCGGAAAATACAAAGGAGGGGGGGATTACGTAACCGTAATTCGTAATGCAAAATTGGGATTTCCAATGGGGGAATGCAAGTTGAAACGAACAACGAATAAAAACCAGAATTCCAAAAGGGAGAAGGAGGATTGAATGGGGAACTCAAGAAGGAGTAAGACGATTCTGTTGTCGTCGGCTGTGTTGCGTCATCGCGGTTGTTCTGGCCGTTGGGGGAACGGCATACGCGGTATCCAGTTACCTGAACACGTTTAACTCGACTACCGGCACCGCCGGTCGAGGCTGGACGACTGCGCGCTTTGTCATGTCAACCCTGCAACGGCCCCAGCGCACGACAATTCTTTCGGATCGGACTTTTGCCTCCGGAGGGCACAACTTCAACGCCGCGCTGGAGGCATTGGACTCCGACGGGGACGGGATCATGAACTGCGACGAAATCGCGCACCTGACCTTCCCGGGCGACCCTAACGACCCGCCGGCGGCGGGGAGCCAATATCGCGCGTGTCGTCCGCCTCGGTTGACTCGGCGACGTCGTCGGAGAACGATAGCTCGCCACCGAGCATGGTGACCAGTCTCGAACACGGGGGACGCCGTCCTGAACGTTTCGCTCGATCCGACGGAGTGGACAACGATGGCCGGGACGGGCAGCGTCGTGGGGAACACGGCGACGTTCACCCCGGATGCGGCTCTCGCGGACAACACCGTTTACACGGCGACGGTGACGACCGCGGTGACAGACCTCGCCGGGAACCACCTGGCGGCCGACTACACCTGGTCGTTCACCACCGCGGCTGCGCCTCGTCCGGCGGTGGCGGTGGCGGCGGCGGCGGTGGTGGCTGTTCCGTCATCGGTTCGGGCGGCAACGGGGGAGGCGGTGCCCTCCTCTTCCTGACGCTGCTGGCGATTCTTGCCACCTTGCGACGAAAGGGAGCAAGAGCAAGACGGTAGAGGATCCTTACGCGGAGGACTACTCTCCGCGTGTGATACCGGGGGACGGCCGGTTCCGGCCGTCCCCTTCTTTTTTCCCTTTTCCCGGCCGGGAAAAAAATCAGGAAAATATGTACGGTTCTTGGTATGCTTTGTCCTAAGATGCGATATTTATGAATCATTTCTCCGGGGGGAATTCCGTACAAACTGGCGAAACACAGGGGGGGACCTCTATATTTTCGGGATGGTAAAGAAGGGGTCCGGCGGGTAACGGCCGAAAAGACAAAGGAGGTGATGATCACGTAACCGTTATTCGCAGCGCGAAATTCGGATTACCAATGGGGGGAAGCAATCCATGATGACAACGAACAGGACCGGATATTCCAAAGGGAGAGAGGGAGGAAACATGCGTAAAACGGGAAAGGGTATCGCGATTTCATTGTCGCTCGCTGCATTCGTCATCGCGGGCATGCTTGCCGTCGGGGGGACGGCGTACGGCAGTACCGGTATATTCTGGCTACGTTCAACACGACTGTACGCGCACAGCCGGGACGGCGCTGGACGCCTGCAGCACCTGCCACACCTCGGCACCTGCTTTCAACCCCTACGGGAGGCGATCTATGCGCCGGGGGGCGCGCGCAGACGCCGCATCGGGAACCATGCCATTCAATGCGACGCTGGAGGGAACGACTCCGACGGGGACACGTTCACGAACCTGGCGGAAATCATGGCGCTGACCTTCCCGGGCGACAATACCAGTTTCCCGGCGGCGGTGGACAACACGGCGCCGACGGTCGACTCCACGTTCCGGCCGACAACGCGGTTAACGTGCCGGTCAACACCCTGGTCGTCGCCCGGTTCAGCGAGCCGATCGACACCGCGACCGTGATCGACAACTCGTTCATCGTGAACGACGGCGGGGTCGTGGCCGGGACGATCGCCTTTTCGGCGGACAACACGGCGGCGACCTTCACGTCGGCGGCGTTTCTCGACAACGGCGTCACGTACACGGCGACGCTTACCACCGCCGTCATGGACCTCGCGGGGAACGCGCTGGCCGACAACGTCGTGTGGACCTTCACCACCGCCGCCGACAATACCGCGGACATGACCGCGCCGAGCGTGGTCTCCACCAGCCCGGACAACAACGCGAGCCCGGTGGCGGTAAATACCGCCATCATGGCCACGTTCAGCGAGGCGATCGACCCCGCGAGCGTGGACAACGCTTCGTTCTCCGTGGTCAACGGGGGCGCCGTGGCCGGCACGATCTCCGTAACGTCGACAACACCGTGACGTTTACGCCGTCCGCGGACCTCGCGGCATTGACCGTCTACACGGCGACGCTTTCGACCGCGGTGACCGACCTCGCGGGGAACCCGTTGGACAACAACTACGTGTGGACCTTCACCACCGGAGTGGGCACGTGACGTGACCCCGCCCACGGTGGTAAGCACCGTCCCGACGGACGGAGCAACCGGAGTGTTGGTCACCACCACCATATCGGCCACGTTCAGCGAGTCGATCGACCCCACGAGCCTGGACAACACATCGTTCATCGTGACCACGGCGTGGACAACGTGGACGGAACGCTCAGCGTCGTGGGCAACACGGTGACGTTCACCCCGTCGTGCGAACCTCGCCGACGAGCACGACCTACGACGTGACCCTCAGCACGACGTCACCGACCTCGCCGGGAACCCGCTGGCCCTCCCTACACCTGGTCGTTCACCACCAGGGCTGCGTCCTCCGACAGTCGGCGGCGGCGGCAGCTGTTCCGTCACCGGTTCGGGCGGGAATGGAGGAGGCGGTGCCCTCCTCTTCCTGACGCTGCTGGCGATTCTTGTCACCTTGCGGCTGAAGGTGAGCAAGAGCAAGACGGTAGAGGAACTTTTTGCGGGGGGACTACCCTCCGCGAGCGATACAAGGGGGGACGGCCGGTTCCGGCCGCCCCCCTTTTTTTCCGCTTATCCATTCCGGGGGAAATTTCCCGGATCGGTCAGCTCCGGAACGTCTCGTACCAGAGGATCAGGATCGCCCCCGCGAGGATGACCACGAGGTTCAAGCTCATCGAGATGCCGTGCAGGCGGGAGAACTCGCGCCGCGCCGGGTCTTCCTTCGGGGCCGCCTCCAAAGAGACGACCGTTTCCCTGACGGTTGCCATGCGGGGAGCAAGCCCGAACGCGTGGTACGAGACGATTCCCAGGCAGAAGACGACCAGCAGGGTCCCGGCCAGCTGCCGGGCGCCGGTGAACGCCCTCCCGGAGGCCGCCCGCGCCACGAGGGCGGCGGCGGTAACCAATAGACAGAAGCGGAAGTAGACCGGGAAGAGGGCGCCGACGATCTTCCCCGCGCTTTCGCGCCCCTGCGTCCGGAAGATGACGGGAGTCACCACGAAGGTGAAGATCGACATCCCCCCGACCCAAAGTGCCAGGGCGAGGCGATAGATGGCGGAGGCGATCGGGTGCATTCGGGTTCTTCCTTCCTGTAAACTACCATAAAACGCCGGACGGGCATCCGGGCGCGGGCGGTTGCCGTCACAGGGGAGCGAAAATGAGCGGCGCAGGCCGGGGGAAAATGAGGAAGGGAAGACAAGGGAGAAGCGACGTGGTCCGCAGGGACGTTCTCAAGGGGTTGTGCTGCGCCGCGGCCGCGGTTGCCGCCGCCCCGGTCGTCCGGGGGGCCAGGGCCTGGGCGGCCCTGTCCCCTCCCGATCCGGTGCCGGAGACGAGGGTCCTCGGCGCCACGGGAATCCGCGTCGCGACGGTGGGGATGGGCGCGATGACCACGCGGGATCCGGACGTGATCCGCTACGCGGTCGACCACGGGGTGAACTACGTCGACACGGCGGACTGCTACATGGGGGGAGAGAACGAGCGGATCGTCGGACGCGCCCTCGAGGGGATCCGGGACAAGGTCGTGCTCGCGTCGAAGGTGCACATCGCCCCGGTCGACCGGATGATCGCCTCCGTGGAAAACAGCCTCCGTTCCCTCAAAACGGACGTCATCGACGTCATGCAGCTCCACGGGATCAAATCGGAAGAGGAAGTGGCGGACGAAAGTGCCCGGGAGGCGCTCGGGAAGCTGATCGACCAGGGGAAGATCCGCGTGCCCGGCGTCACCACGCACAGCGGCCAGGAGGAGGTCCTTTCGGCGGTCGGGAAGCAGGAGTTCTACCGGACCGTCCTCGTGGCGTACAACTTCCGCTCCGACACGGGGATCAAGGCGGCGGTCAAAAACCTCTTCGGGTCCGGGAAGGGGCTCTCGGCGACGATCCGCGACACAGCCGCCAAGGGGATCGGCATCATCGCCATGAAAACACAGGCAGGGGGATACTCCGTTGCGAAAGGTTCCCTGAGCCCCCACCAGGCCGCTCTTGCCTGGGTCCTGGAAAACCCCGGCGTGACGACGACGATCCCTTCCATGGTGAGTTTTTCCCAGGTCGACGAGAACGTGAAGGCGAGCGGCAAACGGCTCGGGTGGGGCGGGAAAAAAGCGCTTGATCAGTATGCCCGGGCGATCGGCGACCGCCACTGCGGCCTGTGCGGCGAATGCGCGGGCTCCTGCCCGAAGCGGCGTGGACGTCCCGTCGGTCCTTCGCTCCCTCACCTACCTGGAAGGGTACCGCCAGGCGGATCTCGGCCGTGGGTCCTACCGGGACATCCCTTCCCCGGGCAACGCCGGCCCGTGCGTCGCCTGCGCGGAGTGCGCGGTGTCCTGCCGGCTGGGGCTCGATGTGCAACGGCTTGCCCGTCCGTGCCCATCGTCACCTGGCCTGAAAGCGACAGGATGCGCCGGGCGGGACGATATCGGTTCGCGGGCCGCGAGGTCCTCGTCGGGTTTCCCTGTTCCTTCTCGTCGCGGGTTGCGCGGCCCTTCCCGTGAAGGACGGGGGGGATGCCTCGCTGTTTTCCCGCCTGGCGGACCGGTCGTGGACCGCGACGGAACCGCCGCGGCCCTTCGGGCCCGACAACCTGTACGAGGAGATCGACGGAGAGGCGGAACTCTTCCTCCCGTACGGTTTCCGGGATCTGACGGTGGGGTTCCTGCGTCCCGCGGGGAACGAGAAGGCCGAAGTTCGCCTCGAGCTTTTCCGGCTCGCAACCCCCCGGGACGCCTTCGGCGTCTTTTCCCAGCACCGGTTTCCGGATCAGGAGGTCGCGGACGTGGGGGCCGCGAAGGCGATCGTGTCGGACACCTCGCTCGATTTCTTCCAGGGGCCCCGGTTCGTGCGGATCCGGGCGGCATCGCGCCATGCCGCCCGAAGCGACCTGGAGAGTCTGGGCCGGGAGGTCTCCGCCCTCCTCCCGGGGACGGACGATCCTCCCCCGGAAACGGAAGCGCTGCGGATCCCGGGGCTTGTCGACGGAAGCCTCGTCTTCCACAGGCGGGCGATCCTGGGATACGAGGTTCTCGCCCCCGGGTACGAGGCGAAGTATGCGGTGCCGGGAACGTCGGCAACCCTGGTCCTGATCACGCCGGAGGACGCCGGCCCCGCTCCGCGGTTCCGCGAGCGACTCTCCCGCGTCCCTCCCCGGGTTTTCCCCGATCGAAAAGGATCTGGCCCGGGCCGATCTCCCCTCCGGTACGCTCTGGCTTAAGTCAATGAACGGGTTCCACTTCGGGGTGGCGGGAAAGATCACGCAAGCGCAGGCGAGAGAGATCCTGTCGGACCTCGACAGAAGAGTGGGACTGTTGCTATCGGGGTCCCAACAAGGGAGACTTTTTTCTCAAAATGGGCAATATTTATTCCCGCCGCTGAGCGGGGTTTCTATCGATAACGATTTTGTTTTTCGAAACGGACAGTTGTGATCGATTTTCCAGCGAATACTTGGCCCGGAAATTGCTCAATATCAACCCGGATCAATTTGTTCACGGGAAAACGGGAGAAATCGTTGCGAAATAGGTCAGTCAACGGCATTCCGCATGGATTCGGTGCCGATTATCGGCTCCCCGAAATCGGGGCGGCATCGTGACGGACAGGGGTTGGGAATTGCGCAAAGAGTGGATGGGGGTCCTCCTCGTGATCCTCGTTCTCCCCGTTCTGTACGCGATCCACCGGTACGACAACGCCTTCACCCACGAAATCGCCGAGATCTTCAGCATCGTCGTCGCGTTCGCCATCTTCATGTTCACGTGGAACGCTCGCCGCTTTCTCGAGAACCGCTATTACCTCTTCATCGGCGTTTCCTTCCTCTTCGTGGGAGCCCTCGACCTCATCCACATGATGTCCTACGAGGGGATGTTCCGGGTGGACAGCGACAACGTTTCGAGCCAGCTCTGGTACGCCGCCCAATACATGCTGGCCGGATCGCTCCTGGCCGCCCCCTTTTTCTGCGACCGGAAGGTCAGGACCGAAAGCCTTCTTCTCGGGTACCTCTTTCTCTTTCTCCTGCTGCTCGGATCGATCTTCCTGTGGGGGGTGTTCCCCGCCGCCTACGTCGAGGGGATCGGGGTCACGACCTTCAAGACCGTGTCCGATTACCTGGTCGTCCTGCTGCTGCTGGCATCGATTGGCGCTCTTCATCTCCACCGGGACCGGTTCGACGCGGAGGTGCTCCGGCTTCTCCACTTCGCCATCCTGCTGTCGATCGGCGCCGGGCTGGTCTTCCACCTGTCCCGGGACATTGACTTCTACAACAACCTGTTCGGCCATTATCTGCAGATCGTCTCCTTCTTCCTCTTCTACCGTGCGCTGATCGTGACCGGCCTCTTCCGTCCGTACGGGCTTCTCTTCCGGGACCTCAAGCAGAGCGAGCAGGAGATCCGGGCGGCCCGGGACGGGTTGGAACTGCGGGTGGCCGAGCGGACGGCGGAACTGCGGGCCGCGAATCTCCGGTTGGAGGAGGAGCTCTCCGAGCGGCAGCGGGAAGTGGAGATGCGCCAGCTGATCCTCGATCTCCTGCAGCTGACCCACCCGGGTCAACCCACTCGGGAGTTCCTGTCCTCGCTCACCTCGTTCCTGAAGGACCGCTTCGGGTGCGACGCGGTCGGGATCCGGTACCGCACGAACGACGATTACCCCTATTTCGCGACACAGGGGTTCTCGCAGGATTTCGTCGAGGCCGAAATGAGCACCCGTTCCGTCGAGTGGGGCCGGTTGTGCGAGTCCTGCCAGGAGGTGCCGAACTACGAGGGCACGTGCGCGGCGGTGATCGCGGGAACCATCGATCCGTCCCTTCCGTTCGTCACCCCCCACGGATCGTTCTTCACCAATTGCGCATCCGATCTTGTCGCCGCGAGCGAATGGACCCAGGCGATCGCCACCCGCGGCCGTTGCGTGCGGGAGGGGTACGAATCGATCGCGCTGGTCCCGCTGCGCCTGGGAGAGGAAACGATCGGCCTGATGCAGGTGAACGACCGGCGCAAGGGGCAGTTCCCGCCGCACCGGCTGGCCCAGCTCGAGCGAATCGCCGAGAACGTCGCCGGCATGCTGGGGCGGCTGCTTGCCCAGGAAGCGCTGAAGGAGAGCGAGGACCGGTTCCGGTCGCTGGTGGAAAAGTCGTCCGTCGGGATCCTCATCGTCCGGGACGGGCGGATCGTCTTCCGTAACCCACGGCAGGAACAGCTCTTCGGGAAGATCCCGGAAGGGTTGCCGCTCCGGGAGATGGGAACGGTTCACCCGGAGGACGCCGAAACGTTCGAGCGGCTCGGGGATGCGGCGGACGCCTCCGGTTCGGACCGGAGGGCGGTGGTCATCCGGTTTCTCCTCCCCGGGGGGAATCCGGCGGCAGGGGGGTGAGCTGGCTCCAGTGCCAGGGACAGCCGGTGACGTTCAAGGGACACGCGTCCCTGCTGATCGACATGGTCGACATCTCCCGCATGAAGCACCTCGAGCAGATCGTCACGGTCCGCGACAAGCTCTCCCTGCTCGGCCAGATGGCCGCGGGGATCGCCCACGAGATCCGCAACCCCCTCTCCGGGGCCAACCTGAACCTGTCCACGCTGGCCCATCTCTGCCGGGAGTCGCCGACCATGGACGAGGAGGAGAAGGAGCGGATCCGCGGGATCGTGGAGCAGGCGCAGGCGGCCTCGAACAAGATCGGGTCGGTGGTCCGCAGCGTCATGGAGTTCGCCAAGCCGGTTCCCCCCTCCCTGGTCGAGATCGACGTGAACGCGGTGGTCGAAAAGGCGGTCGAGTTCACCGGGGCCACGGTCCGGAAAAGCGGCGCGGTGATTTCCACCGCACTCGCCCCGGAGGTTCCGAGGCGCCGCGGTGACCCCCGCCTGCTGGAGCAGGTGATGGTGAACCTGATCACGAACGCTGTCCAGGCGATGGAAAAGGTCGACCGGCCCCGGCGGATCGAGGTATCCTCCTTTGCGATGAACGGAAGCATCGTCCTCAAGGTTTCCGACTCCGGCCCGGGGGTGCCCGCCGCGGAGCGGGAGCGGATCTTCGACCCGTTCTACACCACTCGGAGGGAAGGGCACGGGATCGGGCTGTCCTTCAGCAACCGGGTCGTCTCGGAGCATGGCGGGAGCATGTCCGTGGGGACGAGCCCGCTGGGAGGGGCCGAGTTCCGGATCGATCTCCCGCTCGGGGAAGGGAGCGCGAAGGGTTGATCTCCTATGCCGTCTTCGTGGTGGACGACGAGGACACCATACGGGAGGGGATCGCGGCCGCCTTCGGGTCCCGGTACGGGGTAAGGACCTTTCCCGACGCCGAGTCGGCCCTTGCGGCCGTCCGGGAAGACCCGCCCGACCTGGTGCTGCTCGACATCGGGCTGCCCGGCATGAGCGGGCTCGACGCCCTCCGGGAGATCCGCGCGCTCGACCCGGAGATCCTGGTCGTCGTCATCACCGCGTTCGAGGATGTCCGCACCGTGGTGTCCGCCATGAAGGGGGGCGCCCACGACTACGTGGTCAAGCCGCTCCAGATGGAAACCCTCGATGTCTGCATGCGCAACGCCCTGGAAACCGTCCGGCTAAAGAAAGAGGTCCGGCTTCTCCAGGACCGTCTTCTGCAGGAGAATCTCCCCTGCTTCATCGGGGAGAGCGACACGATCCAGGACGTGATGGAGTTCGTGAACTCGGTCGCGAAGAGCCCGGACACCCCGGTCCTGATCCTCGGGGAGACCGGAACGGGCAAGGAGCTGATCGCCGGCGCGGTCCACTTCCGCAGCCCCAACTTCCGCGGACCGCTGGTCGGCGTGAACTGCGCCGCCATCCCGCAGGAGCTGATCGAGAGCGAGCTGTTCGGGTACGAGAAGGGGGCCTTCACCGGCGCGAGCGCCTCGGGGAAGAAGGGGCGGGTCGAGGAGGCCGCGGGCGGGACGCTGTTCCTCGACGAGGTGGGGGACTTGAGCCTCCAGGCCCAGGCGAAGCTGCTCCGGTTCCTCGAGGAGGGGGCGTTCTACCGGGTGGGGGGTACGAGGCGGCTTTCCGTCTCCACCCGGGTCGTCTCCGCGACGAACAAGGATCTCCGGTCGCAGATCGAAAAAGGGCTCTTCCGGGAAGACCTCTTCTACCGGCTGGCCGTCGTCCAGGTGAAGGTTCCTTCGCTCTCCGAGCGGGTCGGGGACATCCTGCCGATCGCCCGGCACTACCTGCTCGAGTTTTCCCGGAAGTTCGGCAAGCCCTTCACCGGGTTCTCGCCGGAAGCGGAAGGCGCGCTTGCGAGGTGGCCGTGGAAGGGGAACGTGCGGGAGCTCAAAAACGTCATGGAGCGGGCGGTCCTTTCAAGTGAGGGCCCCGTTTTGGGGGAGACGGACCTGGGGCTTGGCGACCCGTCGGCGCGGAGCGGCGAAGGGACGGGCGACGGAGGCTTCTCGCACCCCCCCCTTTCCCCGGACGGGATCGACTTTGCTTCCGTGCAGGCCTCCCTGGAGAGATACTACTTCGAGAGCGCCCTGCGGATGACGGCGGGCAACGAAAGCCGGGCCGCGTCCCTGCTGAACATGAACCACCACACCTTTCGCTACCGGAAACGGAAACTGGACCGGTAGGCCAAATCTTCCGTTACGCCCCTCGCAAATTTGCGAAGATGGTAGAATAATTTCGAACGAAGGAGGGATTTTCCTTCCTCCCGGGCCGCCTCCGGATCTTGTAACTGGCTGGAATGTTTATCGAAAGTTCCAGTGGCCTCCCATGGCACCCCCTGTGCAACGGACCGGTCAGATTTCCGGGACCGAAAGAAAGGAACGGGTGGGACTCTACGCAAGATTGCGCGGAATGCGGATGCTTCTTGTCGAGGATGACAAGATGCTGGGAGACGCCCTTTCCGTGTTTTTCCGGATCAAGGGGTGCGACCTGCGGCACGTTCCCGACGCGGAAGAGGCGCTCACGGTTCTGGACGGGGAGACCTTCGGGGTCGTCATCTCGGACCACTGGCTTCCCGGGGCCGACGGCCTGACGTTGCTCAAGCGGGTCGGGGAACAGCAGCCGGAGGCGCTGCGGATCCTGATCACGGCCGGCCCGACCGCCGACCTTGCCCCCGACGCGCTGGCGGAAGGCGTGGACGGCTTCATCCTCAAGCCCTTTACCGGCGAGGAGCTGGAATCGGCCCTTGCCGAGGTGCTGGGAAAGGGACGTGACTCCGGGGACCGTGTGGATGGATTGCTGGTCCCGAAGGTGTAGCGGGGAACTTGCAACAACTAGAATGCGCTCCGGCGTGCATCCCGCGGGAAGCGGCCGCGTGTCGCACCCCCGCTCTCCTCTTCTCACTCTTGTCCTGTAATCGTTGTTCCCCCGATCGATTTATCCATGCACGCAGAGGATTTTCGGAATCAGGGAAACCTGCGTTTTCGCTTTTCCTCTGGGTTTCAGTCACCGTTATAATATAAAGATTATGTGGAGACGGACAAATCCATGGGATGCAGTGAGAACATCAGGAAGGGTTTGCCCCACATTCCCGTGATCGGCTGCACCCCGATCCATCGGTAGAGGGATCCGCAAACATCGTCCAATACTATCTCGATGAAACAAAGAACCGCCTCCAGGAGGAGGCTTTCGATCGGGCCGTGAAAAACAAGAAATTCATCGAGGAGCAGATCGGAAAAACTGTCGATGCATTGACCCGCGACCGCTTGTACACGTTGTATGGTCAGGAGGTGGAACGGGAAATGATGGCACGAAACCGGGAGCAGTTCGGTTTCAGGATTATCGACTCTCCAAGGGTGCCGGACCGGAAGTTCAGTCCCCGTAGGGGTCGAGATGCGGTGCTGGCAACATTCGTGTCGTTTTTCTTTGGTTGTGTATTTTTCATTACGCGCAACAAACCTCGCAAGAATGAATCAACCCTCGCGTCGGACAGCGCCGCAGGATCGCCATCTTCAAGAAGTTGATCGTCAGCTGCTGGGTGATCCGCTCATTTTCCTTCCGACCACGATATTAGAGGTAAGACCCGGCGGCTCCGAAAGGGACGGGCATCCATCTTGCGTGGAAATTTATTTTAGCACCCATTCGTCCCTGGATTATCCGATGAAAGATCTCACCATGTTTCAATCGGAACGCTTCCGGCGTCTCTGCCGTGAAGATTTGTGGGTCACGATTGGGCAAGCTGCCGCTGTTGCTGGTGCGCTGGTCGGTGTGCGGCTGCTTGCGGAATTGATGGAGCCGGCGGCTTACGGAGAGCTTGCTTTGGGTATGACCGTGGCAACCTTGGTGAACCAGGTAGTACTGGCTCCCCTGGGCAACGGTGCGACCCGTTATTACGCCCGGCCTGTGAGGCGGATGATCTGCCAGGCTACCTGACTGCCGTGCGCCGCATGGTGTTATCGGCTTCCACCGGGATCATTCTGGCGGGGTTGTTATTGATCGTGGGCCTCGTGATCACCAAGCATACGGAATGGCTCGGTTTGGCTGCACCAGCGCTCGTATTCGCACTGCTCAGCGGCCACAACTCGATCCTCAACGGGATTCAAATGCCGCTCGCCAACGATCCATGGTGGCGCTCCATCAGGGAATCGAATCATGGGCGCGGTATCTGATAGCTGCTGGTTTGATGGTTCTACTGGGTGCCACCAGCATCGTGGCCATGGTCGGCTATGCCATGGGAGTCGTACTGGTGCTTGGTTCTCAGTACCTGTTTTTCCGCAAAATCGTTCCAAAAAATGTAACAGGAGACGATAACGGAAGAAACTGGTCGGAACAGATCTGGAAGTACTCCTGGCCATTTGCTTCCTGGGGTATCTTCCAAATAGATTCCACATGGGACTTCCGGCCCATGTAATGGGGCAAGCCCATTGTTAGCAATAATCATTCCGAAAAGATCACGATCTTTATTCCATTGAAGATTGGGAACTTGGAGCGCTCTGCCCTTCGTTCTCCCTGGCGGGGGTGCAGGAAAAGTCGGAAAATTTCTACCGGAGTTTGAATAATTGCGAAATCCATGCTCTTGTGATGCCCGATTTCATGAATTCCATCGTTGTACCGGAATATGGTTTCGTGAGAGTACAGGCGTGATTAAATAAGCGTTATATATCATCCTCCTTTTGAAGCAAGGAGGGATGGAGTAATCAGGAACGATTTTTGAATATAATCAGCCAGACGAAGTCGATATGCAATAGTTTATTGTTTGATGCATTTTAATTTATTAAATATCTCCCCTTTTCCCGCCGAAGAGAGGAGGCCAGGGAGGATCAGAAGATTCTTTTTATGGGTAAACGTTGAAAATTAACGAAAAATAAAAAATAACTTGACAGGGAAGCTGACCACAATTATTAATGGAATTATAATTAGGATTTGTTCCTAGGGAGCGAATCCTCCCGGGATTTCGGGAATCGAAGCGAAAAAAAGAAATAAAATACAGTTTCATACCGCTGTCCCAGCGCCGCCGAGGAGGTCGCAGATGAATCGAGGAGATCGACTCCGGGGAAAAGTTTACGTAACGTTGCTCGCCGGGCTGTTTGCAGCGGCGCTTGTCGCAATGGTTCCTGACATCACGTGGGGGTTGAATCTGAGCGTGGAGGACGGGAACGGAAACCCGATAGGCGTCCCCTACCGCTGGCTGGTCGAGGAAGACACCACCCACCCGGTGACGCCGGGGGTCCCGGACAACAACAGTCTCGGCGTGAGCATCCATAAGAGCTACGCCCCGGTGGTGGCCACGGCACCTCCGCCGACCTGTCGCCGCTCAGCGACCCCGCCGTGATCGACCCGACGAAGCGGTACGTCGTCTCCGTCCTGCCGGACAGCGACTATTCCCTCGGCGGGGCGAACGTCGCCGCGGGCCAGGATTTCGTGCGGGTCATCTGCCAGGCGCACCCGCTTCCCACCGCGCAGATCTCGGTGCTGATCTTCCGGGACCAGCAGCCCATCAACACCGCCCCGGATGCGCCGACGGAGGGGGGGCTGGAAGGGTTCAAGATCCTCGTGTTCGAGCAGGCGGGACAGGTGGTGACCGACACCTTCGGGAACTACCTGGGGACGACGTACCAGAAAAACCCGGACGGGACCTTTGTGCTCGACGCGGACGGTGCCCCGATCGTGGCCATCCCGGGTCAGGGGATCTTCACGAACGCCGACGGGAAGGCCGTCATGGCCGACGGAACGCTCAACATCAAGAACCTCGCACCGAACAAGTACGGTATACGGGCAGTCCCGCCTCTGGACAACCAGGTCTGGGTCCAGACGACCACGCTCGAAGGAACGCCCGGGATCGACGCATGGGTCAAGTCCAACGAGCCGGCCGTCTTCAACGAGGCGGGCTTTTTCTCCGACCACGTCTTCATCGGGTTCATCAACCCGGTCGACAACGCCGCATGGCGGCCGCTCGGGCTTGTGAATCCGCCCGTGGATAACACCGCGGAGCAGTACGGTACGATCACAGGGCAAATCGTCAAGCACCATTCCGCCGTCGCATCCCGCCCGCTGCCCGGCCTCGAGATCCCGACGGGGAACCCGGTCAGCGAGGCCTGGGTGGCGTTGACCAACCTGAACGGCGCGGACGAGATGATCTACGCGGCGCCTGCCGCGGAAGACGGCACCTTCACGATCGAGAACATTCCCCCCGGTCTTTACCAGCTTGCAGCATGGGACAACCGCCAGGACGTCATCATGTTTTTCCAGTCCGTCACCATTCTGCCGACCGACCCGGTCGACAACACGATCGGCAACACGGTAGCGCTGGGGAGAGTCGCGGTCCCGTTATGGTTCGGTACGGTGAAAGGGATGGTCTTCAACGATCTGAACCGGAACGGGTTCCGGGACCCGGGAGAGCCCGGGATCGCCAACCAGGCCGTGAACCTCCGGTTCAAGGACGGGACGATCTACCAGGCCACGTCGACCGACAACGCCGGAGAATATGAATTCAGCGAGGTATTTCCCTTCTTCAAGTGGCTCATCGTCGAGGTCGATTTCGCCACGCTGGAAGCGACCGGAGCCACGATCTGGGTCGACGCCGGAGGTGCGCTCCCCGTCGACCAGACGCCCCCGGTCCCCGTCAATTTCCCGGGCGATCCGAACACGTGGTACAACGACGTCCTGAACCCCCAGCCGCAACCGGAAAACGGCGGGTTGCTGTACCGGACGGAGCTGTCCACGCGGACCGTTCCCGTCCTGCTGGAGGGGCTGCTGCATTTCGGCGGGAGCCCGTACGGCGACCAGACCAGTGTCATCGAATGGGGGAAGACGGGGTACCTTCCGGGCTGGAACGGCGGGATCACCGGGATCGTCTTCTACTCGACGACGCGGGCCGAGAACGATCCCACGCTGGGCGCCGGCGAGCCGTGGGAGCCGGGGATCCCCAGGGTCCAGGTGAACCTGTACGCCGACGGGAACGCGGACGGCGTGATCGATGACGTCGATGGAGATGGCGTCGTCACCCTCGCCGACGTCGACAATTATCCGCTCGACAACTTCCCGGGCCCCGAGGACATCGACCGGAACGGCAACGGCATCCTGGACGGCGCCGATGCGATCAGCATCGTCCATACGGACAGTTTCGAAGACAACCTTCCTACGGGTTGCATCAACCCCGCCGACAACACGACTTCGCCGATCGGTCCCTTCATCGAGTGCGCGGAGATCATCCCTCTGTGGAACCAGGTCCGCCCCGGCGCGCTGTTCGACGGCGGTTACGGCTTCTTCTCGTACTTCCCCGGCGGAGTCGATTCCGGGAGCCCCGAGGTGGAGGGACTTCCGGTAGGAACCTACATCGTCGAGGTGAATCCCTCTTCCGGATACGCCATCGTGAAGGAAGAGGACAAGAATGTCGATTTCGGGGACCCGTTCACCCCGAGTCTCCTTGCGCTGGAAACCCCCGTCCCCACCACCGTGCCTCCGTGCGTCGGCGACCCGCACGTGGTGCCGGACAACCTGGCCCTGTTCCCCGGCATCGAGACGTTCTACGCCGGTGCGACACGGCCGCTCTGCGACAGGAAACAGGTCCGGCTGAATGCGGGAACGAACGCCGCCGCGGACTTTCACCTCTTCACGGAAGTTCCGAAGGCGGGCCGGTTCGTCGGCCTCCTCACCAACGACATCACGAACACGTTCGCGCCGTCGGTGGGCGGCGTGCCGAATCCGCGCGTGGGGTCGAAGCAGGCCGCTCCCTGGATCCCCATCGGGTTCCAGGATTACCAGGGAAATGAGATCGCCCGCATCTACAGCGACCAGTTCGGCGGGTACAACGTCCTGCTTCCGTCAACGTACCGGATCAACTTCCCGGCGCCGTCCGGGGTGTCCCACGGGATGGTGACCATCGTCCTGAACAGCCCCGGGCCTGTCGAATCGCCGCCCGGATCGGGGCACTTCATCCGGGATCCGTTCTACAATCCCGCGTACTCGGTGTTCTCGCTGACCTTCAACCTGCAGCCGGGGACCACGACGTATCTCGACACGCCCATCCTCCCCATCGCCGCGTTCCAGTCCAACCCGGGGGAGCTGGGGTGCGAATTCCCGGACGGGACGCCGGTGCTCTCCCAGGTGGACGGGCCGGGCGGAGGTCCGTACGTCGACCGGGCGGGGCAGATCATCCGACTGATCTCGCTGCAGAACGTCTCGGTCGGCGGGGTGCCGCGAGACTTCGGGTTCGGTGACAACACGGGCGTCGTCACCGTCGGCGGCATTCCCTTGCCGATCATCGCCTGGACGGACACCGCCGTCACCGCGAGGGTCCCGGCGGGCGTCTCCACCGGGCAGCTGCTTCTCACCCGCAGCGACAACGACCGCACCACCGTCATGGGGATCACCCTCCACGTCGGCGGGTCGGCGAGGCGCGTCTATCCCGGCCAGAAGATCCAGGACGCGATCGACGCCGCTTCCCCCGGCGACATCATCCTGGTGACGCCCGGCGTCTACCAGGAGAACCTCATCATGTGGAAGCCGGTGAAGCTGCAGGGGACCGGGGCATGGTCGACCGTCGTCGACGGCTCCTTCTTCTCTCCGGCGAACCAGGCGGCCTGGGACGCGAAGCTCCAGGCGCTCCTCGATGCCGGGGAGATCGACAACATCCCCGGCGAGACGTTCAACTTCCTGCTGGACCACGGCGCGGTCATCTCGGTCTTCGCGGACAACACCGCCGGAAACCCGAACTTCTTCACGGCGGCCGATCCCGCCCGGATCGACGGGCTGCTCGTCACCGGGTCCATCGGGGACGGCGGCGGCGGCGGCGGGATCCTCGTCAACGCCTTCGCGCATCACCTCCAGATCAGCAACAACAAGGTCCAGAGCAACCAGAGCCGGGTGCTCGGCGGGATCCGCATCGGGCACCAGTCGATCGTCGACCCCGCGGCGGGACCGTTCGGGACCACATACAAGAGCGCCCAAAATGACAACATCAACATCCACCACAACCACATCGACCAGAACGGCGGCGTTGGCGAGCCGGCCGCCGGGGGCGGCATCGGGCTGTTCAACGGCAGCGACGACTACCGGGTGACGGAGAACTGGATCTGCGGGAACTTCTCCCTGGTGTACGGCGGGGGGATCACCCACTTCGGCCTGAGCGACAACGGGCTGATCGAGGACAACAAGATCATCTTCAACGAAGCGTTCGACGAGGGCGGCGGCATCATCGTGGCCGGGGAGCTGGTCCCGGCGGGAGCCGACCCGAACATCCTGACCCCCGGCACGGGGCACGTCACCATCAACCGGAACCTGATCCAGGGGAACATGGCCGCGGACGACGGCGGCGGGATCCGGACGCTTTCCGCCAACGGACAGGACGTGGCGTTCAGCCCGGCAGACCCCACCGCCTGGCACCACATCGACATCACCAACAACATGGTCGTCAATAACGTTTCCGGCGACTCCGGCGCGGGATCTCCCTCGACGACGCGGCGAGCGTCAGCATCGTCAACAACACGATCGCCTACAACGACGTGACGAGCACCTTCGAGGACGCCTTCGGCGCCGTCTGCCACCCCTTCGCGGCGGCGGCGGGACTCTGCACCCAGGGCGTAGGAGGAGGGCTGACCCGGTCCGTCGCCGCAAGGGTCGCGGGCATCAACGCCCGGGTGCACAGCATCGGGCTTCAGCAGGCGTTCGATCCCGCGGTGGCCCAGACCTTCGCGAACCCGGTGCTCTACAACAACATCCTCTGGCACAACCGGTCGTTCTACTGGGACCAGGCACTGAACGGCGGCCTGGGCGGGCTCTTCCCCGCCGTGGACAACGCCTCTCTACTGGAACCTCGCCGTGTTCGGCGGGGTCGGGACGGAGAAGCTGGATCCGCAGTTCAGCATCCTCGACCTGAACGACCAGGCGAACGCGCTGAACCCGGCCGCTAACGTGTTCAGCGACAACACCGGTCTTTCCGCAGTTCGTCGACCCGTACTTCAACATCCTGCAGCGGCGATCGGACCCGTGGGGTTCGTCACGCCGACCTTCACGCCGCTGGCCCTGCAGGGGGACTATCACATCCAGGGCCCGCCGAACCCGCTGGACAACACCTCCTGGGCTCCCCCGCCATCGACGCGGCGCGGCGCTGGGCGACGTCCCGGTCCTGGGCCTCCCGGGGTGCAGACGATCACGAACCTGGGCAACGATATCGACGGGGAGATACGGCCGTTCGACGAGCCGCTGGTGACGGACAACCCGTCGGCGGTGGACATCGGCGCGGACGAGTTCCGGCGGATCGTCCTGCCGTAAACGTAATGTTTCCGCCGACGGCAATGGCGGACCCGGCGCAGACTGAAAACGGGGAAGGAGTGCGGAAGATGAAAAGTCGGACATGGCAGATTCCTCTCGGAGTGGCGCTGATCCTTCTCTTCGGGGCATTGCCCGCGAGCGCGGAGGTGCGGTTCCAGTGCCCGGCGAACCTGCTGACGGACGGCACGGGCCCGGGCGGCGTGCGGCTGGATCCCGTCACCGGGTTCGCGACCGGCGAGACGGACGACCCGAACGTCCTGTGCATCCATCTCGCCGCCGGCGACGGCTTCGTCAACATGGCCGACAAGCTCCGTCCCGACGCACCGGGCGGGTGGCCCCAGTACATCTTCAGCTTCTCCGACGTGACGGGGGTGCCGGACAACGACGTCATCACGATCGGCACGCTCCAGGCCAACTTCTCGGCCCCCACGATCAAGGTGCGGGAAGGGCAGGACCTCTACCTGACGCTCACCAACGTGGGCATGGTCATGCGCCCGGACCTCTTCGACCCGCACTCGGTCCACTACCACGGCTTCCCGAACGCCTCCGCGATCTTCGACGGCGTGCCGGACGCCTCCGTCGTCCCCATCCCCTTCGCGAGCTTCACCTACTTCTATCCGGAACGTCGATCCGGGGACCTACCTGTGGCACTGCCACGTGGAGGCGGCCGAGCACATGCAGATGGGGATGCTGGGAAACCTCTACGTGCTCTCGGCGCAGGACAAGACGACGGACCCCGGCGGCAAACTGCCCGTCGCAGAAGTACGCCTATGACGACGGCGACGGGTCGACCTGCTACGACGTCGACTTCCCGCTCCAGATCGCGGGCTTCGACAAGAACTTCCACGACCTGCACCTCGCCGTCCAGCCGCTTCCCTTCGCCGCGATGGACGACAACTACCCGATGCTCAACGGCACGGGGATACCCGGATACGACTCTTGCCGGGCCTCCGCTTCCCTTTCCCGTCGACGTGGACGGCGTCACCCCGCTGAACCAGGGGGTCCCGTCCCAGAACGTGAGCGCCCTGATCACGGCGACGCAGGGGCAGAAGATCCTGCTTCGGATCTCGAGCCTCTCCACGACGAGCTTCCACAACCTCGAGGTCCTGGGGATCCCGATGACCGTGATCGCCAAGGACGCCAGGCTCCTGCGGGGGCCGAGTCCCGACGGAGGGGTAACCCCGGGGATCGATCTTTCCTACGGGGCCAACTCCATCAGCCTCGGCGGCGGGCAGTCGGCCGACGTCATCCTGGACACGGCGGGGGTCGCGCCGGGAACGTACTTTCTCTACGCCCGGGAGCTCAACCACATGAACAATAACCAGGAGCGGTTCGGCGGGATGATGACCGAGATCCGCATCACTCCATGAAGCCCTTCGGCACGGGGAGGAACGCCATGCGCTGGACGCCATGCAGGAAAATCGGGATGGGGGTTCTCGGGGCGCTCGTCTCGGTCCTCCTCGGGGGAGCCCCGGCCGGAGCGCAGATCCCCGGCCTGACGGGGACCTCCTTCAGCCTGGTCGCCACGAGCGGCTACATCCAGAACGGCGACGGCAACAACCTGTTCTTCTGGGGATTCGCCGACGGGAACCCGCCCTCGGGGACCTTGCAGGTCCAGTACCCCGGCCCCACCCTGATCGTCAACGAGGGGGACACCGTAACCGTCACCCTCACGAACTGGCTCAAGGAGCCGGTCTCCCTGCTCTTCCCCGGCATGGACGACGTGACCGCTACGCCCTTCGGGGAACGCGATCCGGGGGATCTTCACCTGGGAGGCCCCTCCCGCCGGAGCGGGCACGGTGACCTATACCTTCACCGCGAGCCGGCCGGGAACGTTCTACTACCAGAGCGGGACGAACATGGACAAGCAGCTGGAGATGGGGCTCTTCGGCGCGATCATCGTGCGGCCCGCGGAGTTTGATCCCGCCGCCCCGACGGCCTACGGGGACGCCTCGACGGCGTACACCCGGACCGGGAGTACCTGCTCCTCACGAGCGAGATGGACGACCGGTACCACAACCGGGTGGAGAGGGGGGAAGAGATCGACACGACCACCTTCTTCCCGACCTACTGGTTCTTCAACGGGCGCAACTTTCCCGACACCATGGGGCCGGCGGGCGCCGCGTTTCTCCCGGCACAGCCGTACAACGCCCTTCCCATGCTGCACCCGGGCGACAACATCGCTTATCCGGATCGTCGGCATGGGGAGGGACCAGCACCCCATGCACCACCATGCCAACCACTCGCTCATCATCGGCTGGGAGGGACGGCCCCTGACGAGCGACCCCGCCAATTTCGCCGCGGTGGGCGCCGATCTCGCGGAGCTGGCGTTTTCCGTGCTGTCGGCCCCCGGCCGGACCTCGGAATCGATCTACACGTGGACGGGGAAGGAGCTCGGGTGGGACATCTACGGCGACCCGACGCCCGGGACCCCGACGGCGCACACCTGCAACGACGGGAACGGGGATAGCTACGACGACGTGACGTGGGAGTGGTGCCCGGACCACGGCGTGCCTCCCCCGGTCAGCATCCCCGGCCACGCAGGAATGGGATGCCCGGCAATTTCTTCAGCGGCAGCCCGTTCCTCGGGCAGAAAGGGCCGCTTCCCCCCGGGTTGGGGAGCCTGAACACGGACGGATCCTTTTTCCACATCTTTCACTCGCACACCGAGAAAGAGATGACAACCAACGACGTATTCCCCGGCGGCATGATGACCTTCACGGTGGTCGTCCCGCCCGGGGTTCCCATCCCGTAGGAAGAAAGAGGAGGGACGAATTCATGCGCACTCAGACTCTCAGGAAATACGGGGTGGTCCTTCTGGCCGCGGTCTTCCTCGCGGCCATGACGGGAGTCGCTTCCTCGGTGACCTATACCCTGCGGGTGGGGATGGACAACGTGGTGATGCCGGACAACGCGGTCCTCCCCGTCTGGAAGATCGCCGACGTCGGCGCCGACAACGTCCTGCGGTTCCCGGGCCCCACGCTCGAGGGAACCGTCGGGGACAACCTGGTGATCACGCTCACGAACGGATTGCCGGCGGACAATGCCGCCGTCGGCACGGGAAACGGCATATCGCTCGTCATCCCGGGGCTTAACCTTCCGGTGGTGGAGAATCCGGCCGGGACCCCGCTCCCGCAGCAGGGGGCGGTCTTCTTCACTCCGCTATTCGACAACGTCACGCAGCCTCCGCGGGTCCTTTCCTACGTGCCGATGACGCCCGCGGCAAACGGGACGCGCACCTACCGGTTCACGCTGTCGAAGCCGGGGACGTTCCTCTACCAGAGCGGCGCCGACCCCTCCGTCCAGGTCCAGATGGGGATCTACGGCGCGCTGATCGTGCGCCCGGCGGACCCGACGCAGGCGTACGACAACACGACCACGTTCGACGACGAGCTCGTTCTGCTCTACAGCGCGATCGACCCGTTCCTCCACGAGGCGGTGGCCGGACGGCACCTTCGGGACCGCGGCGTTTCCCAGCACGATCGAATACGAGCCCAAGTATTTCCTGATCAACGGAAAGCCCTATCAGAACCAGCCGGACCCCCTGGTCCAGCACCATGACCCGCTGCTCATCGGGCCGCCCGGCAACGTGACGCTCCTGCGTTTCCTGAACGCGGACCTGGTCGCCCACGCTCCGTCCTTCCCGGATACGTCGGGAATCGACAATGCAGTTACGTTTCGGTCATCGGGGAGGACGGGAACCTGCTCCCCTATCCGCGTCCGCGCCATACCCTGATGCTGACGGCGGGGAAGACCATGGACGCCCTCCTGGTTCCTTCCGCGCCGGCGAGGAAGATTCCGCTCATCGACCGGCGGCTGTACGTGAACAACAACGGGACGTACCCCGGCGGGATGATCGCCTTCCTGGCCCCCCAGGGCGCCGATACGGCGGGGCCGGTGACCGTCCTCGACAACGTCACGCCGAATCCCTCCGCGGGAATCTCCCCGGTCCTCCTCACCGCGACGGCCACCGACGGTGCCGGCGCGTCCGTCGTCGCCGCCGAGTGGATGACGGACAACACCGTCCGGGAGGGACACGGCAGCCCGATGGCGGGGACGTTCGGATCCCCCGCGGTGAACGATCTTTCGGCGTACGTCCCCCTCTCGGCCGTTTCCGCGAACGACACCATCTGGATCCGGAGCCAGGATGCGGAGGGGAACTGGTCGCTGCCGGTCCCCGTCGCGATGGCGAAGGGAGCCGCCGCTCCTCTTTCGATCGTTGAGACGGACTTCGTCGGGGGAGAGCGGCTGATCGTGTGGGCCGCATCCGATGCCCCGGCGGGCACGGCCGGCCTGACGGTCACGTGGCCGGGAGCCCCCGGGCCGGTGCCGCTGACCTATCGCTCTGCGCTTGACCTCTACGAGGCCGAGGTCGTGCGCATGCCCGGGAAACCCGACACCGTCACGGTCACCGGCGCGGGCGGGTCGGTAACCGCCCCGGTGCCGTTTCCGTAAGGGCGCCCGGGAGAGGGAATGTTGGAACCGTCATGGAGAAGAACGATCTCCCGGGCCGCGGTTTTGATCTGCGTCGTCCTGGTCGCGGGGTGCGCGACGGCGCCCAAGGCCCCCACGGCCAAGGCGTCGGACGCCCCGGCCCTTTCCCGCGTGGAAGAGCGGTCGGGAGTGGAGGTCGTAAGCCTTCGGCCGACGGGAGCGGGGGGGATGCTCGATTTCCGCTACCGGGTCGTCGACCCCGTGAAGGCGGCTCCCCTGTTGCTGCGCAAGACCCCCGCCTACCTGGTCGACCCGAAGACCGGAGTGATCATGACGGTCCCGCAGACGAGCTGGGGAACGATGCGGCAGGACACGCATGAAGCCGGAGAAGGGCCGCGTCTATTTCATGCTGTTCCATAACGCCGGGGTGTCCCCGGGGGACAAGGTTACCGTGATCATCGGAAAGTATCGCTTCGAGAATCTGACCGTCCAGTAGGGAGAGGAGATAACCATGAGGAGAAAAGACTTTGGCATGTGGAGCTGGTATCTGGCGGCGGTCCTGATCTCCGCGCTCGGCGTGGCCGGCTGCGGCGGCGGCGGAGGCGGCGGAGGCGGCGGCGGCGGCGGAGCGACATCCCCCTTCACGAAGATCGGCGGCAACAATAACAGCGGGGACACCGGGGTGGCGCTGAGCCAGGCCGGCCGTTACGTGGCATTCTCCTCCCTCGCCTCGGACCTGGTGGGAGCGGGTAACGACACCAATTCCAGTTACGACGTTTTCGTCTACGACCGGCAGACGGGGGATACGACGGTCGCCAGCAGGATCGACGGGACCTTCAGCCTGAAGATCGCGAACGCGGACGACTCCAGCTACTTCCCGGCGATCAGTGCCGACGGGAGCGTGGTGGCGTTCGAGTCGAGGGCGGCCAACCTGATCGGCCCGGCGGACCCCGCGGACACCTCTTCGGACATCTTCGTCGCACGACAGGGACTTCAACACCACGGAGCGCGTGAGCGTGGCCGTGGGAGGCGGTCCCCGGGACGGGGACAGCTTCAAGCCTTCCATCAGCTCCGACGGCAGCTTCGTCGCGTTCTATTCGCACGCCACGAACCTTGTCGCGTCGGACAACAACGGGGTCGCCGACGTGTTCCTCGTTCGACCTGGGTTCCGGCACGACGACGAGAGTGAGCGGCGCCGCCGGAGGAGCCGTCTTCGGGCACGCCGTCAGCGACGACGGGATGCGGGTGGCGTTCGAGTCTCCCCCCGGGGGCGTATTGAAAAACGTCTTCGTCTGGGACATCCGGCGCGGTCACGCAGGTGACGGCGGGGAACGGGGACAGCCGGGTCTCGGGCATAAGCGCAAACGGACAGTTCGTCGTCTTCGACTCCGACGCCTCGGACCTCGTGGCGGGGGACAACAACAGCGTGAGCGACGTCTTCGTCTACAACTTCGGTGCCGGGACGACGGAGCGGGTGAGCGTTTCCTCGACCGGCGAGCAGGCGAACGGCAACTCCTTCGTCCTGGGGCATAAGGCGATCAGCGACGACGGGAACCTCGTCGTCTTCGAGTCCGACGCGACGAACCTCGGGGGGACGGGCGCGCCCGCCTATCTATGTGCGCGACCGGGCGGCGGGCACGACGACCGTCATAGTGGACATCTCCGCGACCGCGAATTCCTTCGGGGTGACGGTCAGCGGGGACGGCGGCACCGCGGCGTTCGCCACCGACGACGGAACCATCGTGGCGGGGGACATTGGCGGCCTGATCGATGTGTTCCTGATCGCCGTTCCCTGAAACGACACCCGGCGAAACCGGACGGGGCGGAAAGCGGCTGCTTCCCGCCCCGTTTTTATTTCGAGGGGTTTCCAGGGATTGGGATAGGATAAAAAGTTGATGGGGAGCAGGATGAACCGCCACTCCTTCCACGAAGCTCTCGTGTCCTCCCTGGCCCTCCCCGAGGGGGAGCGGGAGGAGTTGCTCGCCAGGGCGCGCACGGAAGGCCCCGCGTTCGCCAGGGCGCTCGTCGCCCGGGGGCTGTTGTCCGCCGAAGCGCTGCGGAGGGCGTACGAAAGCATCTGCGGCATTCCCCCGTTCCGCAAGGGGGCGCCGGAGGATCGGCCGCTGCCCCCGGAGATCCTCCCTCTCTCGTTCCTCCGCGCACGCCTCCTGGTGCCCGTTTCCCTCGACGACGGGATGCTGGTCGTCGCGATGGCCGACCCCCTCGACGCGGAAGTCCGGGAGACGGTGGCCAAGGCGACGGGGAGGCAGGTGAAGGTGCTGGCGGGGACCGAGGAGGAGGTCCGCGAGGCGATCGAGAAGATGTACGGCGAGGCCGGTTCCTCCATGGAGCGGCTGGTCGAGCAGGTGGGGGAAGAGGGAGAGGGGGCCGCGACCGAGGACGAGAAGGTGGAGCGGCTGATCGGCGTCGCCTCCGAGGCGCCCATCATCCGGCTGGTCAATTTCATCATCGCACGGGCGATCGAGCGCGGAGCGAGCGACATCCACCTCGAGCCGTACGAGAAGACGATCAGGGTCCGGTACCGGATCGACGGAATCCTCCAGGACGTGGACTCGCCCCCGAAACGCCTCCAGACCGCGATCATCTCCCGGGTGAAGATCATGTCCCGGCTGAACATCGCGGAGAGCCGCCTCCCCCAGGACGGCCGGATCAAGCTTCGCATCTCCGGGAAGGAGATCGATTTCCGGGTTTCGACGGTCCCCACGCTGTTCGGCGAGAGCGTCGTCATCCGGATCCTCGACCAGGAATCCGTCCCCTTGAACCTCGAGACGCTCGGGTTTTCCGCCTCGGCGCTGCCGGTCTTCCGGGAGATGGTCGCCGCCCCGCACGGGATGGTCCTGGTGACCGGTCCCACGGGAAGCGGGAAGACCACCACGCTGTACGGCGCCCTCCAGGAGATCCGCACCGCGGAGCGGAAGGTGATCACGATCGAGGACCCGGTGGAGTACCAGATCCCCGGCGTCAACCAGATCCAGGTCAAGCCCCAGATCGGCCTGACCTTCGCGTCGGGGCTGCGGTCCATCGTCCGGCAGGACCCGGACGTGATCCTCGTGGGAGAGATCCGCGACCGGGAGACCGCGGAGATCGCCATCCATTCGGCCCTGACCGGGCACATGGTCCTCTCCACCCTTCACACGAACGACGCCGCGGGGGCGATCACCCGCCTGCTGGAGATGGGAATCGAGGAGTATCTCCTCCCGTCTTCCCTGACCGGGGTCCTGGCCCAGCGGCTCGTCCGGGCGGTTTGCGGGGCGTGCTCCGCTCCGAGGGAGCTCTCCCCCGCCTTCCGGGAGGAGATCCTCCGGGAGGCCGGTTTCGTGGCCGAGGGAGACGTCCGGTACGGGACCGGGTGCGAGGCGTGCGGGGGGTCGGGGTTCCGGGGCAGGACGGGGATCTTCGAGCTTCTTCCCGTCGCGGGCAGGATCCCGGAGCTGATCCTGGCCCGGGCCGACGCCGGCGCGATCCGGGCGTGCGCGGTGGAACAGGGGATGTCGCTTCTCCGGGAGGACGGATGGGAGAAGGTCCGGCGGGGCGTGACGACGATCGAGGAAGTGGTCCGCGTGACCCGGGAGTAGGCGGGGAGCGCAGGCAGACGCGGGAGGCGAAAAGCCGGTGGCGGTGTTCGGGTACAGGGCGACGGACCGGGAAGGCCGCGTGTCCGAGGGGGTGGTGGAGGCCGGCGGGGAGGTGGCCGCGCGGGACCGGCTCCGCGAGATGGGCTATTTCCCCATCCGGGTGTGGTCGGCCTCCCCGTCCGCGGAGAGGGTCGCGGAGAAGGCGGGAGCGGTCCGGTCGGGACGGCGGGGCTCGCGCCGGGACCTGCTCCCTTTTCTCCAGGGGCTTACGACGCTTCTGCGCGCGGGAATTCCCCTGGACCGGAGCCTGGAAATGCTGCGCGACCTGTTCCGCGCCGGGGGGATGGGGACCGTCGCGGGCGCCCTGCTTGCCGAGGTCCGTTCGGGCTCGTCCCTGGCCGACGCGATGCGGAAAGTTCCCGGGGCCCCCTTCGGCCGGTTCACGGTGCAGATGGTCAGCGCGGGGCAGGCGACGGGGCGGCTCGAGGACGCGCTGGACCAGGCGTACCGGTTTCTCGACCGGTCCCGCGATTTCCGGTCCACCCTGCTGGGATCGCTCCTGTACCCGGCGATCCTGCTCGCGGCCTCCGTCCTGTCGGTCGTGCTGCTCGTCGTCTACGTCGTCCCGAGGTTCGCCGTGGTGTTTTCCGCCTCCGGCGTGCTTCTCCCCCTCCCCACGCGGATCCTCCTGTCCGCGAGCGCGTTCTTCCGTACGTACGGCTTCCTCCTTCTTGCCGCCGGCGCCCTCGCGTACCTGGCCTTTTCGGCCTCCCTGCGAAGGCCCGAAGCGAGGCGGGCATGGGACCGGGGGAAGTTCGGGTGGCCCTTCGTCGGCACGGTGCTCACGGCGGTCGAGACGTCCCGGGTGATGCGGTCCCTTTCCTCGCTCCTGTCCGGCGGGGTCCCCATCCTCTCCGCGTTCGTGATCGCCCGGGAGGTGAGCGGCAACCTGGCGGTCCGGGAAGGGATGGAGGGAGCACGGACGCGGGTGCAGGGGGGCGCCAAGGTGGCGCGCGCGCTTGCCGAGACGACCCCGTTCCCGGAGATGGCGCTCCAGATGATCGCCGTGGGGGAAGAGACGGGCCGGCTGGAGGCGATGCTCGAGTCGGTGGCCGACACGTACGAGGAGACGGCGCGTCGGCGACTCAAGGCGTTCCTCACGGTCCTGG
Source organism: uncultured delta proteobacterium (assembly GCA_963811025.1). Classification (GTDB taxonomy): domain Bacteria; phylum Desulfobacterota; class Deferrimicrobia; order Deferrimicrobiales; family Deferrimicrobiaceae; genus CSP1-8. The sequence continues at coordinate 156,314 of CAWEPX010000027.1, read as the reverse complement.
AACCCGCGGTCATCCTCGGGATGGGGCTCCTGGTGGGTTTCATCGTCTTCGCCATGTTCCTGGCGATCTTCCGGATGAACGAGGTCCCGTTCTGATGGCCCCGGCGCCCCGTCCCGCGGCGAGGGGGTTCACCCTCCTGGAGCTCGTCATCGTCCTGTTCCTCGCCGGGCTGGTCGCCGCGCTCGTCGTCCCCTCGTTTTCCGGAACGCTGGAATCGGCCCGGCTCCGGTCGGGCGCCTCGGATGTGCGCGCCGCGCTCACCCTCGCGCGGACGCTGGCCGTCTCGGGATCCACTCCCGCGCGCGGCGGCGTTCGACATCGAGGGGGGGCGGTACGCCGTCGAAGGGGAGTCGCGCAGGTACGTTCTCCCGGACGGGATCCGGATCGAGTCCGTACGGACGGGAGCGGAAGAGGCTACCCAGGGGACGGTTCGCGTCCGCTTCTTCCCGGACGGGAGCGCGCAGGACGCGGAAATCGTCGTGGTTTCGCCGGGGGGCGGACGGTTGCGCGTCACCGTGGAACCGCTGACCGGCATCGCGGAGGCGGGGACGTGAGATCCTTGCGCCGGCAGGGGAGGAAAGATCCCGGGTCCGGGAGGGAGGGGTTCTCTCTCCTCGAGGTGGTGGTCGCCCTCGCGATCCTCGCCGTGGGGATGCTCGCAATCATCGACCTGTTCTCGGGGTCGCTGCGCCTCTCGGAAGGGGCCCGGGACGTGTCGGCCGCCCAGGTCTACGCGTCGCAGCGGATGGAGGAGGCGCTCCTCTCGCCGAACCCGGTCCCGGGAGTCGAGCGGGGGTCGTTCGGTGAGAAGTACCGGTGGGAGGCCAGGACGACCCGGGAGCTTCCGGAGGAGGACAGCCCGTTCCGGGAAGTTCGCATCCGGGTGATCGTCTCGTGGGGCGACGGCGCCCGGGAGCGCGCGGTGGAGCTCGTCGCCAGCCGGTGGGAGAGGAAGGGGCCCGATGAGAAGGGGTAGTGCGCCGGGGCGATACGGGAGCGCCGGGTTCACCCTCCTCGAGACGATCGTCTCGATTTCGATCCTGGCCGCGATGGCGGCGTTTCTCGTCGTCGCCTTCCGCCTCGCGGGGAACTCGATCGAGCGGGGCGAGGCGGCGGCGAGGGAGATGGCCAGGCTCCGGGCGGGGATCGGCATCTTCGAACGGTCGATCCGGTCCGCGGACCCGAACGCCGTTCCCGGCGGCGACCGTGGTTCCCCGTACTTCCTGGGGGAGCGCACGAAGATCCGGTTCCTCTCGTCGTCTTCCGTGTACGCGGCGGGCGGGGGGGGCGGGCGCCTGATCTGCTTCTTCGGGGAAGAGAGGGCGGCGGGGGAGACGGGGATTTCCGTCGCCGACGCGTCCCCGTTCCGGATGGAAGGGCCGGAAGTTTGGAACGGAACGGAGAATTCCCGGATGCTCCTTCCCGGGGCGACAAAGGTGGCGTTCTCCTACTCCTCCGGTCCGTCGGAAGAGGGAAAGTGGGAGTGGGACGAATCGTGGGACTCCCGGGAGAAGGGGCGTCTCCCCGGAGCGGTTCGCGTGGAGTTCCTCATGCCCTCGGAGGGCGGCACCCTGCAGAACGCGTTCGTCGTTCCCGTGATGGCGGAGGGGGTTCGATGAACCGCAGCGGAATCGCCCAGCTCGTCGTTCTGTGGGCCCTGCTTCTCCTGGGGACGCTCGCGCTGTCCTTCGCCTTATCGGTGAGGACGGAGGCGCAGGCCTCGAGGAACGGGCTGGACCTGGACCGCGCCTATTTCCAGGCGCGGACGGGGGTGGAACGGGCGATCGCGCTGTTGTCCTCGGCCGGGGCCGACAACGTTCTCGGACGGGTGATCACGGGCGGGGAGGACAACGTCGCCTACGAAGTGCGCGTCGTGGCGGAAGGGGGGAAGATCGACGTGAACTTCGTCACCGAGGAAGTGCTCAAGGAGATCCTTCGCAAGGGGGGTCTTCCGGAAGAGGAGGCGCAGCGCGTGGGAGACGCGATACTCGACTGGAGGGACGAGGACGACCGCCCCCGGCAAAACGGTGCGGAAGCGGGGGACTACGCTTCCCTTCCGGAGCCGGTCCGTCCCCGCAACGGGAGGATGACCGGCCTCTGGGAACTGCGGTACGTGCGGGGGGTAAGGCCGGAGTTCTTCGACCGGTTTCTCGCCGTCGTGTTCACCACGGACGGGGGGTCTCCGGGAGTGAACCTGAACCTCGCTCCGCCCGAGGTCCTCCGGGTGCTGCCGGGTTTTTCCCCCGAACTGGCGGAGCTCGTAGTGGCGCACCGGGCGGAGGTGCCCTTCCGGTCGGCTGCCGACGTCGCCGCGTTCCTCGCGGGGGAGGGCGTACCGACGCCGGCGATCCCCCTGTTCTCCACCGCCCGCGCGTCCCGCGCCTACACGATCACCTCCACCGGCAGGTCCGGGGAGCGGATCGCGCGCGCCGTCCGGTGCACGATCGAATTACGCGGCGGCAGGAATCCGTATAAGATAAAGCGCTGGGAAGACCACGTCCCGGTTCGGCGGGAGGAAGGGTGAACCTGTTCCAGACCACGGTGGGGATCGACCCCTCGGACCGGCGGCTCGTGCTCGCGGCGGTCCGCGGAAGGGTGGGACGGCCCGCCCTTTGCGCTCCTCCGCTCGTATGCGACCTTCGCGGCGACAGGGAACAGAAGCTTTTGTCCGAGGCCGAAGAGATCCTGGGCGATTTCGTGGCGCGCAACGGCCTCGCGGGAAGCGCGGCAAGGCTGTGCGTGCCCGCCGACCGCGTCTACACCGCCCGGATCTCGTTTCCGCCGGTCCGGGAGAAGGACCTGCGGCCCGCCCTCGAGCTGGAACTGGAGCGTCTCTTCCCCTTCCCCCCTTCCCGTCTCCGGTTCGGATGGAGACGGCTCCCGAAAGCGGGAGCAGGGAAAGACAAAGACGCCGCGCTGGTCGTGGCGGCCGCCCCCGCCGACTATCTCGAGTGGTGGGAGAACGCCGTTTCCCGTGCCGGCCTGCGGCCCGCCGGCGCGATCCCCGTCGGCTGGGCCCTGTCGGCGGCCCTTTCCGGGGCCGACGGGGTGCGGAAAGGCTCCGGAGGGCTCGTCGGCATTCTCCGGGAGGCGGGGGAAGCGGTCGAGTGCACCGTTCTCGAGGACGACGTTCCCGTCTTTTCCGCGCTGCGGCGGTGCCCCGCGGGGGAGATGGCGGCGGAAGGATTTTCGCTCCTCGAGGAGGGGCTGGTGGACGCGCCCCCGCGGGGTGACGACGCCCCCGTGGAACTGGTGGCCCCGCCGCAGTGGTGGGTTGGGGACGGGGAGGCAGGCGGGGGGGCAAAGGGGAACGCGGTCCGCTATGTCGGGGACTTTCCGTATCCGGAGGCGGCACCCCCGCGCGACCGGGGCGCAGAGGAGGAACGCGTCCCCGGCGGGAAGGTCGCCGGGGCGTTCGGCGCGGCGGTAGCCCAGAAGGCGATCGACCTGTCGGCCTGGGGATCGGATGCGGCGTCGTCCCGCCGGGCTCGCGCCATCGTGGGGACGCTTGCCGTGGCGGCGGTTCTCCTGGGGCTTGCCTGGCCCGCGACCCTCTACTTTCGGACGAAGGCGGAACTTTCCCGCCTCGACGCGGAAATCGCAGCGCTCGGCCCCGCCGTGGCGGGCGTGGAGAAATCGGTCACGTCCCTTTCCCGGGTCGAGGAGAAGATCTCCCTGCTTCGCGAGGCGGCGTCGGGACGGGGGGAGCCGCTCCTGATCCTTTCGGAACTCACCGACCGCCTTCCCGACGGGACGTGGCTTACGGGGCTTAGGGTGGATGGGCGGAAGGTCGAGATCGACGGCCTTTCCCCCTCGGCGAACGAGATCTTTCCCCTCCTTGCGCGGGAAGGAAGGTTCCGGGACGTCGCCTTCTCCTCCCCCATCACCCGGCAGGCCAACAATGTCGAGAGGTTCCGGATCGGGGCCGAGTTCGTCCCGGGTTCGCCCGCGCAGGGTGCGCGATGACGCTTGCGGCCCGTATCGAGGCGAGGATCCGCCTCCTTTCCGCGAGAGAGCGGACGATCCTCCTGGCCTGCGCCCTGGTCGTGGTCGCCTTCGGCGTCGTGCGCTGGATGGTCTACCCCGCGCAGGCGGAGTACCGGAAGGATCGCGCCCTGATCCCCGTGCGCCGCGCGGAGCTTGCGCGCTACCGCGCGATACGGGCGGGGGAGGGGGACGTGGCGGGCGCGCTTGCGGCGAAAGTCCGCGAGCTCGAGAAGGCGGAGGAGGGGCTCCTGGCGGGGAGCGACCCGTCCGCCGCCGGGGCGGCCCTGCAGGGGTTGGTCAAGCCGATGGCGGACAGGCCGGACACGCGCCTTACCTCGGTCCGGTCGATCTCCCCCGTTCCGAAGGGGGCGTACACCGAGGTCGCGGTGCAGATGGACATGCAGACCACGATGGAGGGGCTCGCGTCGATCCTGGCGGCGGTCCCCAGGCAGCAGAAGGTCCTGCGGGTGAAAAAGTTAAGCGTCCTCTCCTCGGCCTACATCGCGGGTCGCGCCAACCGTCCCGAAAAGCTGCGGGTCTCCCTGACGGTGTCGGGGCTGGCCGCGACGCCGGAGGAGGCGAAGGGAGAGAAGGGAGGCGGTTCGTGAACCGGACGTCGCTGCCGATCCTGGTGCTCGCTTTTCTTGCCTGCGTCTTCGGGTGGGAGACGTACCGGGCATGGACGATGCCCGTTCTCCCCATGGAGAGGACGACCGCGAAAGATCCGTTTTCTCTGCGATCCTCCGCGGCACTTCCGCCCGGAGCGCCCGGCGAGGATATTCGCGGCGCGCTGACTTCCGTTCTCGGCAGGCCTTATTCCGCCCGGACAGGCGTCCGTACCGGGAGGAGACGCCGGCAGCATCGATGAGAAATTACGAATTGGAGCTTTCCCGGTTCACCGCTCTGGGCATTCTCATGATGGGGGACGAGCGGAAGGCGCTGGTGGTCGGAAAGGGGGGCGCCAAGGGGGAAAGATGGGAGGTGGGAGCCGGTGACGAACTGCCCGGTTTTACCGTGAAGTAGATACGTCCGACGGGCTGATTCTCGAGGCCGACGGCAGGGAGTTCACGCTCCCCCTGTACGCGGGGGGACCGAATGCCGCGCAGGGGACGACGCTGCGCACGGTGGTCACCCCTGCAAAGCCCAACGCGCAGCAGCAACCGCGAAACACCGTCAGTCCGCTCCCGGAGTCGCGGTTCCGCCTTCTCCGACGGCAGCGCCCGTGCTGCCGCCGAGACGATATCCCCGGACCTACGTCCCGGGGCGCCGATAACCGCATGTGAGGGGGGTTTCAGAATGAGAGTCCGGACTATTGCAGTCGTCGCGTTCCTGCTGTTCGTTTCCGCCGGACGGGCGGCGGACATCGGGCCCCTTCCCCATCGGGCGCTGGATCTCCTGGAGGAGAGGGAAGGCGAGGCGCAGCCACCGCCGCCTTCGGAGTCCGGGGAATCCCCTTCGCCCCCCGGATCTCCGGAAGTCCCCCCCCCGGGGGAAAGCGCGGCTGACACTTCCCCCGGAACGACCGCTCCCGGTCCGGCCGTTTCGGCTCCCGCCCTCTCGGTGGGAGGTGCGGCCGAAAAGGGTGTATCCACAGAGGGCCCGCAAGAGGCGGAAAAGACCGGGGTTGCACCGATAGCGGAAGAGCCGGTGACGGGGAAGGCCATGGAAGGCGCCCCGGCAGCTCCGCAGGCGGTTCCTCCACCGCCGCCGGCCCCTCCCGCGCCGATGCCGACGCCCCCCGCGCCGTCCGGAGCTCCCGGCTTCCTCGTCAAGTTCAACAACGCCGACCTCTACGAGGTGATCCACACCCTCGGGCCGATGGCGGGGATCAACTATCTCATCGACCCGCGGGTCCGCGGCCTGGTGAACGTCCACACGCAGGGGACCGTCCGCAAGGAGGGTGCGCTGGATCTTCTCTTCTCCATCCTGCGGATCAACGGCGCGACGGCGGTCCGCGAGGGAAATCTTATCACATCGTTCCGATGGCCGAGGCGAAGATGGAGCCCCTGCTCCTCGCCATGGAAGGGCGGACGGAGGACCGTTCCTCTCCCAACCGGCCGTCATGCGCGCCTTCGCGCTCCAGCACATCGCGGCAACCGAGATGGCGAAAGTGCTCAAGCCTTTCCTTTCCACGGGCGGAGACGCGACCGAAGTGCCGCGGGCCAACATGGTGCTCGTGACGGACACGGCGGCGAACATGGAAAAGCTCGCCCATATCGTGAACCTGTTCGACGCCGACGCGTTCCGCTCGGCGGGGGTCAAGCTGTTTCCGCTGAAGTTCCTGGACCCCGAGGAGATGGGGCAGAGCCTGGAGACGATCTTCGGGGCGCTCGATTTCGGGGCGGAGGGCGGGAAGCCGGCGGGGATCCATTTCGTTCCTCTCCCGCGAATGAACGCGCTCCTCGTGGTGTCCGCCTCTCCGAAGTCGATGGAGGACATCGAGCGCTGGATCGGCGAGCTCGACAGGGAACCATCGGGGACCTCCCGCGCCGTGCACCTCTACCGTGTCCGGCACGGCAAGGCGGATGACATCATGGCCATTCTCGAGAAGCTCTACCCCGGGAAGACGGTCTCACAACCGGGAAAGGCGACAGAATTCAAGGCCAAGGTCAACGAGCCGGGGCAAAAGTCGTTCCCGGCCAATCCCAAGACCCCCGCCCCGCGCGTCGAGTCGAATGTGCCTGCCTTGCAGGAAGGGACGTTCGACATCATCCTGGACGAACCGCTGAACGCCCTCATCATCCGGGGAAGCGCCTCCGAGTCAAAAGGCGACCTGGAGACGCTCCAGACGATCGACGTCTATCCCCGGCAGGTGCTGCTCGAGGTGCTGATCGCGGAGGTCCAGCTCGACGATGGGCTGAAGATGGGGATCGACTGGACCTACGTCAATAAGGGGGGCGATTGGAAGCAAGTAGCCTCGGTGGCCACGCCGGCTGCGGACATCACCTCCGGGTTCAAGTACGTCGTGGACAAGACGGACCGACTCACGGCGGCGCTGCGAGCGCTGGCGAACGACGGGAAGGTGTCCATTCTGTCCTCCCCCAGCGTGATCTCGACGAACGGGAAGAAGTCGAAGATCGACGTCGCCGATCAGGTTCCCATCGTGACGGGGACGGTCACCAACCCCGGTCCCGACGCCTTCGTCACCGAGACGGTGGAGTACCGGGACGTGGGGATCCTGCTCACCTACACGCCGTACATCAACGACGAGGGGATCGTCACGCTCGAGATCGAGCAGGAGGTGAGCGACGTCAAGGCGACCACGGTGGGGTCCTCGGGGAACCCCCAGCTTCTTCAAGCGGAGTGTCACCACCAACCTGGTCGCCACCCAGGACCGCAGCATCGTCCTCGGGGGCCTGGTCCGGGAGAAGAGGGAACGGGCGAGGGAGAGGCATACCGTTTCTCTACAAGATTCCGATCATCGGGTGGATATTCGGTTACGAGTCGAACACGGTCGCCCGGACCGAGCTCCTGTTCTTCATCACGCCGCGGGTAATCGGAAGCATCGAAGAGGGGACGCGCCTGAGCCAGGAGTTCGAGAACCGGGTGGAGGAGCTCAAGGCGCGGATCGGGGAGGTAGAAAGGGATCGCCGCCGGAAAGGAGGAGCCCCCCGACAGGGGGTAAGGGCGGACCGGCGAAGGGGTCGATCCCGCCGCTATGGCGAGGTACCTGGCGGATGTCGGGGAGTTCGTAGCCCCGGAACACCACGTTGCCGCTCCGGTCGATGAGGATGTACGTGGGGATGCCGACCACGTGGAACTTCCGTGCGACGCCGCCGCGCCGGTCCACGAGGACGGTGTAGGAGATCCTTTTCGCCGCGATGAAGGCGGTTACCTTTTGTTCGCTCTCCATGTAGTCCAGCGCCAGGATCTGAAGCTTCCCCCCGGGCACCCCCCCGCGTTCATCCGGTTGATCCTGGGAACCGCTTCGACGCAGTGGGGGCACCAGGTGGCCCAGAACGCCAGGAGCACCGGTTTCTTTCCGATGAACTCGCTGCAAGGATACCTCCTTGCCGTTCTGGTCCGGGAGCGTGAAGTCCGGCAGGGGCCCGGAGGGGTTTTTCGTAGAGGATGCCGGGGCACTCTCGCTTTGCGCCGGCCTTTCCGCGAACGGGGGCGTTGCCGCCAGCAGGAGCAGGGTGAGGACCGCCAATACGCCGCCCGCCGCTCTCCTATTTCGGGTATCCCGTCTCCTCACAGGAGCAGTTTCCCCGCCTCGAGGAGGAAATATTCCCCCACCAGGATCAGGAGGCACCCTGACTTCTTCTCGACGGCCGCCGTCCACCACCCCGATTTCGGCAGATTGGCCAGCAGGCCCGTGAACGTCCCGATGACGAGTAGGAGCGAGCCCATCCCGAGGGCGAAGACGAACAGGAGGGAGGTGCCGAACAGGACGTTCTGCTTCGCACCCACGTAGACCAAAAGGGCGCCCAGGACCGGAGCGGTGCACGGCCCCACGACGTGCCGGAGGTGACCCCGATCCCGAAAGCGCCGAGTATTCCCCCGCGCTTTGTTGCCGGCCGGACTCCCCGAAAAAAAGGCGGGGGTCGTCACGTGGAATACGTCGAGCAGGGAGAGCGCCATCAGGATGCAGATGTTCCCGACGACGACGTTGGTCACAGGGTTTGACGCCACCTGGCCGAAGACCTTGCCCGACGCCGCCGCGAAAGTGCCAAGCGCCGCGTACGTCATCGCCATCCCCAGGACGTACGACAGGCTCAGGAAAAAGCCCCTCCCCCTTGCTCCCTGGCTTCTCCCCCCGATATAGCCTACCGTGATGGGGACTACGGGATAGATGCAGGGCGTAAAGCTTATGAGAACCCCCCCGACGTACACGGCGGCGTAGGACAGGAGGGACCCCGCCGCAAGGTATGTATCGAGGGAATCGAGCAGGTTCTGCATGGGTCCTCTCTGCGGCCTACTACTCCGGCCGGATGAGGCCGAGCAGCTTGTCGGCCGGCATGTAGCCGCTGATCAGTCTTCCGTCGGGGAGAACGATCGCGGGGGTACCCTGGATGCCCAGACGCTTGGCGATCGCCGTCGTCTCCTCTTCGACCGTCTTCGCTCTGGCAACCGGGGGCGGGGAGTTTCTTTCCTGAGAAGGCGTCATCGAGCAGTTTCGCGGCATCCTTTTTCCCGCAGACGATGGAGAGGGCTTTCTTGACGGATGCCGGGTTGTTGTTGCGCGAATAGACCCGGATGAAGAAGGCCACATCGGGGTCGCGCGCCACGATCTGCTTGATCTCGCCGTGCAGTTTCCTGCACCAGGGGCAGTCCGGGTCGTCGAAGACGATGACCTTGTATTTCGCCCCGGGGTCGCCCAGGACGATCGCGTCGGCAAGCGGAATCGTGGAGACGTCGATACGGTTCAGGTCGGCGAACCGCCGGGAGGTGAGGTTCTGCCTGTCGCGCACCCGGATGATCTGCCCGTTGAAAATGTAGCTGCCGGAGTAGTCGAGGTAGACGGGGTACGTTTTCCCCGCCTTCTCCACGTCGATCTCCCAGATTCCCGGGAACGGACCCGGCAGCACGGCGACGACGTTGTCCACGCCGTCCCCCCGAAGATCTTCTAGCGCCTCGCCGACGGTGAGGGTATGGCACTCCCCGCATTCCTTCCGGGGGGCGGCATCCTTCTGGAACGCCTGCGCGGCCGGGGCGGAGGCGAGGAGCAGGCAGGTCGAGGCGGCGATCCACAGGCAGAGGGGGAGCTTCATCATGATGTCTCCTGATTTTTTTTGTTGAGAGTCCGGAAATCGATGGTATATTGTATACCATTTTAAAGATGGGATATTGTATACGATATCAAAAGCGATACGGTGATGCGAAGACCCCCGGCAAGCCTCTCTTTTCGCCGGGAAATCTGCTCTTGTTGCTGTGACAGGGGGCGGTGTCGGCCACATTGCTGTAACCCGCCTGCAGGTTCCAAAGACACTTACCGACGGGGGAAAACGATGCGAGATGCCAGACTCGGGGTGGACCCGCGCCTATGGACGGGCCTGTGTTGTGCGGCCCTTCTTCTCCTCCTCCCAGCCCTTCTTCCCGCCCCTTGCCAGGCCGCCGACATCACCCTCTCCTCCCGGTCGTACCTTCTCTCTTACCAGAGGGACGTAACGGGCGGGGACGACAAGAATTACGCCCCGCTGTACGAATACCTGTCGGCGGACGCGGCGAACCTGGGCGGCAAGCCGCTATCCCTCCACTTCTACGGTTGGGGGCGGGCCGACCTCGGGGATCAGACTCGGGACCGGCAAGCCACGTCGGGGGAAATCCAGGCAGCCTCTACCTCGAGTACCAGCACCCGGAGGGGAACGCCCAGGGGAAGCCCCTGGGTCGATTCTTCCTTACGGAGGGGGCGGCGATGGATACCATCGATGGGGCGTTCGTCAAGGCGACGACCCCCGTCGGGCTGGGGTTTCACCTCTCTTCCCCGGCGGCGTCCCCGTGGAGTACTCCATCCCCTGGAGGAATGCCAGGGGGGGACTCCCTCTACGGCGCCCGGATCTTCTTCGTCAAGTCCGGATTCGCCGAGATCGGCGCCTCGTACCTGAAGGAGAACAATGATTCGTCCGACGCGCTGGACCGCGAGCTGTACGGCGGCGATCTGTGGGTGCTTGTGTGTCGGGGGGCCGGTGCAGTTTAGCGGGAAGGCGTATTACAACAAATCGGCGAGCGAGATGGCATCGCAGCGGTACGCGGTCCGTGAGTCGTTCCCCGGTGCAACCTTCGACATCACCGCTGGATACGAGGCATATAATTACAAGGGGCTCTTCGGGTCGCGCCTTTAACCCCCGGCCTTTGTATCCCCCTCGCTGGACAACAACGACAAAGTCCAGACGATCTTCGGCGTCGTGAGTTGGGAGTTCACCCCCGGCTGGACCCTGGAAGGTGGCGGGGAAGAACATCCGGCACGAACCAGTCGGATCCCGGTGACGCGACCGCGGGTCGAGGTGGGAGTTCGCCATACGTACAACGACAAGAAGGACGTGGCGGGGCTCTCCGCCGCCTTCGTTTCGTCCGACCGCGCGGAAAACGAGTACCAGGAATACCGTGCTTTCGCAACATATTCTCCCTTGACAAGCTCCGGGTGACGCTTGACTGAGGAGTTTCTCATTCAGAACTACAAACAGGAGATCAACGGAAAGAAGAACGCCTATCAGGTTGTCGCCACGGCGGGATACCAGGTCCTCGCCGCGCTGCAGGTCTCAGGTAACCTGACCTACACACAGAGCCCGAACTTCGAGAACGATTATGCAGGGTTGGTCCGGCTGACCTTACCCGACCTCGCCACCAGCACGGGAGGGAAGAAATGATGCGCAGCCCGCGCACGCCCGCGAACATCCTCGGGGTGGTCCTGTTCACCCTGCCATGTTCTGGTTGCTCCGCCATTTCCAGCACCCCTTCGGTGCCCCCGAAGCATCCGGAAGAGCTACCCCGATTGGCCGGGTCAATTGCCTCGAATGCCACGAGAACGTCTCCACCGGGGCGATGAAGCCCTACGGGGTCTTCTGCCACTCCCGCGTCTTCATCCCCGATACTCACGGCACCTACGCCTCGGCAGTCGCAGAACCTCTGCACCGCGTGCCATGCCCCGGCGTTCTGCCAGACGTGCCACGCCCGGGAAGGAAGAGATGAAGCCCAGCACGAAGATGGGCGATCGGCCGGACCGGATGGCGCCCGCATCGCGGCGACTACCCCCTGATCGCGCACCGGATCGACGGGCGTCTCGACCCCGGGTCGTGCTTCCGGTGCCACGGGAACAAGAACGACGCGCGCTGCAAGCAGTGCCACCGGTAGCGTCCCCGCATCCTTCGATGGGGACGATCTGAGGGGAAGAGCAGCGGATTCCAAGCGGTAAGGGGAGGAGCGATGAGATGTGGGGATCCCGGAAGAAACGGCCGATGAGGCCTTTCCTGTTGCTGTCGCTCCTTTCGGCGCTGGCGTTTGCCGCCGGGTGCTCGAATGCCAACACACCCGGGTCGGGGAGGAGCCACATCGACGCGTCCGGCAAAAGCGTCTCCGGATGGGTCGTCGTCCCCACCGGCGGGTCGCATACCGGCACCGCCACGCAGGAATTTAGCGCCGGCAGCGGGAGCTTCAGCTGCACGCAGTGCCACGGAGCCGACCTTTCGGGCGGAATTAACGGGGTCTCCTGCTTCGGCAACCCGGCAGGATGCCACCACGACCCGGTTCCGAACTGGGCGCCACCTCCCGCGGTTCACGGGGCGGACCGGCGAAGAAGGCTCCGGGCAGCTCCGGGTTCGTCTCCTGCCAGATCTGCCACGGGAACAACTTCTCCGGTGGCGGTTCCCGAGGTTTGTGTGTTCTACCTGCCTCCACGGGGTCGAGCCGCCCCCGCATGCGCCCAAGCCGCCTGGCGCGGCTCCCCCCCCGTACACCCATGCTACTCACGGACCCGAAGAGAACGCGCCGGTCTGTGCCCGGTGCCAAGTCACACGGGGTCCCCGAACAACCCGGCCAACCACTGGGCCACCCCGCCCCCGCGGCGGACGGCGCCCGGATGCTTCAACAACACGCTGTGCCACGCGGAGGCCGCGGCACCCCACCCGGTGGGCGCCTCCTGGGTGGCGACGTCCCCCGCGGCCCAGCCGCACGGGATCAGCGCGAAGGCGACCCCGGGCCGGCCGCACGGGTTTACCCGCCCACTGCCAGGTCTGCCACGGGACGGGCACGAACTTCTCGGGCGGCTCGTCGGGGGTCTCCTGCTACCCGTGCCACGGGGCGAGCGCGCCGCATGCGTCGCAGTGGCGCACCGGCGGCACCCACGTCCACACGACCACGGCGGAGGGGAACGCCCCGGAGTGCGCCTTCTGTCACCTGAACGGGGCGAACTCCCCGATCGCGGCGCCGAGCCCGCCCGCCCCTGCGGGGACGGCGCCCGGATGCTTCAACGGGACGTTGTGCCACGTCCCCCTCCGTGGTTCCCCACCCGGTGGGCGCCACCTGGGTGGCGACGTCCCCCGCGGCCCAGCCGCACGGGATCAGCGCGAAGGCAGACCCCGGGCGCGGCCGCCGGGTACGCCTACTGCCAGGTCTGCCCGACGGGACGGGGCACGAACTTCTCGGGCGGCTCGTCGGGGGTCTCCTGCTACCCGTGCCACGGGGCGAGCGCGCCGCATCCGATGGGAAACCAATGGCAAACAGCCGGAGGCTATACGCACCGAACCACGAGCCTGACCAATGCGGCGGTGTGCGCCTACTGCCACTTCAACGAGCCGGGGGCCGGGAACCATCCTCCGACGCCTCCCCCGGCGGGGAGCACCCCGGGCTGCTTGAACGGCACCCTGTGCCACTGAGACGTCGTTTAGGTCGGAGCTAACTAACCAACTCGGATTTCCGACGATTCCTCCGCAGGGGCGGTCCCGGATTCAAGGGCCGCCCCTTTTTTTCCCCTTCCCCGGGAAAAACCTCCTTGCGGAATGCGAAATATTGAGGCAGATTCAGAAACAGTGGTTTCGTTTTCACGGGGGTAGAATCTGTTGGAGGGAAATTCCGTGGCGGCCCTGACGCTGCATTATCCCGTCCACACGCTTGACGGGGAGGAAATCCTCCCTTCGGGCACCCTCCTTTCCGACACCACCCTCGAGGAAGTCGCAGCCCGGGGGAAGAATGTCCTATCTCCCCCCCTTCCGGCCATGGAATTTAGCACGGTGCGCCGGGATCTTCTCGCCCTGACCGGGAGAGGGGTCTACCGTACGATCTTCGGCGACGAAGCGGAGTACCGCGGACTCATCCGCCTTTTGGAAATGACCCGGCTGCCCCTCCCCGTGCTCGAGTCCCTCGAGTTCTACAAGCGGAACGATCCCTATACGTACCACCACATTCTCCTGGTCTTCGCCCTGTCGAGCCACCTCGCAAGGAATCTTCTGGACGAGTTCGAGGAGATCCTTCAGGAGGCGGCGGCGGGGCCTTTCCACGATTTCGGCAAGATCTGCGTCCCCCTGGAGATCCTGACGAAGAAGACCGCCCTCCGGAAATCCGAACGGAAGGTCCTCGAACATCACACCCTGGCGGGGTTCATCCTCCTGTCCTACTACCTGAGGGATCCCGGAATCCTGGCCGCCGTGATCGCCCGGGACCATCACGAACGCCTCGACGGCTCGGGGTATCCCCGGGGGATCCTCCTCTCCTCCCGTTTCGTGGAGATCGTGGCGGCCTGCGATGTGTACGACGCCCTCATCTCCCCCCGGCCGTACCGGGTGTCCATCTACGACAACCGGACGGCCCTCGAGGTCATTACCGCGATGGCGGAGGAAGGGAAGATCGGCTGGGACGTCGTACAGGTCCTCGTATCCCATAACCGCAAGGGAAAGCCGCGCCCGGAAGAGTGCAAGGTTTCAATCGAGAAGCGGGGGAAGCCTCCCGAGGGGAACCTGTACGGCATCGTCCTGGACGATGACGGCCCGGCCCGGCACTAACCGCCGAGAATGGTTTTCAGCCCGCGGACGAATCGCCTGGCACCCTCGAGAGCCGCCCCGCCGGGGAGATTTCCGTACGAAATCCGGAGGTAGCACCCTTCCCCGAGCCCGAACGTTCCCCCGGGGATCACGGCGACCTTGTGCTCCCGGATCAGACGCTCCGCGAGAGTCAGGGAGGACATCGAGGTGCGGATCTTCACCAGAAAGTAGAACGCCCCCCGGGAGGGGGGGACCGTCAGCAGGTCGGGGATACGCGAGAACGCGGCGAGCATCCCCTCCCGAACGCGGGCAATGGCGGGCAGCCTGCGCCGACAGTACCGGCGCCCTTCCTTCAGGGCTTCCAGGGCGACGGCCTGGGAGACGGCGGGGGCGCAGATGACCACCGTGTCCTGGATCTTCATCATGTCGTGGAAGAGATGCTCGGGGACCACGAGGAACCCCACGCGCCAGCTCGCCATGCCGTAGGACTTCGACATGCTGAACAGCGAGATCGTGTGCTCCGGGTCGAGGGAGCCGGGGAAAAGTGCGTCGCCCCGCCGTAGGTGAAGTACTCGTACGCCTCGTCGCTTATGTGGTAGATCCCCCGTCCGGTGCAGAGCCGGTTGATCGCCCGCAGCGTATCGGGGGGGTAGACGACGCCCGCCGGGTTGTTCGGCGACACCGTCACGACCGCGCGGGTCCTGGCCGTCATGGCCGCCTCGATCGCCGCAAGGCGCGGCTGATGGTTTCGGTCCGTCGGGACGCAGACGGCCCGGCAGTCCGCAAGTCCCACCGCCATCTCGTGGTTGAAGTAGTAGGGGGACAGCAGGATGACCTCGTCGCCGGGGTCGCACAGGCACAGCAGGGTATTGAGGAAGCCCTGGTTCGCACCGGCGGTGACGAAGATCCTGCGGCCTCCGGGGGCATCGATCCCGTTCTCGGCCCGGAGCTTCTCCTCGAAGGTTTTTCGCAGGCGGGGAATCCCGGCGTCGGGGACGTACTTGTGGTGAGCGGCGTCTGCCAGGAAGGTGGGGATTTTCGAAAGCGCCGCCGGAGGTGGACCGTAGTGGACGACTCCCTGACCGAGGGAGATCGTGCCCGGCGTCCCGGCGATCCAATCCGTCACCGTCGGGATGATCGGCATCTGGATCCGTTCGGCGCGCTTTGCCGCTGCGGGGGGCGGGTCTTGCGCGTTTGTGGCGGCGTGCGACGTTTACGACGCACTCATCTCACCTGTACCGGGAGTCCACCTTGACAGCCGGACGGCCCTCGACGTCATTACCGCGATGGCGGAGGAAGGAAAGATCGGCTGGGACGTCGTACAGGTCCTGGTATCCCATCACCGCAAGGGAAAACCCCATCCGGAAGAGTGCAAGGTTTCCTTCGAGAAGCGGGGGCAGCCCCCCGAGGGGAACCTGTACGGAATCTCCTTGGACGAGGACGGTCCGGCCTAGGACAAAGGCCGTACCGGTTCTCGGCGCGAAGCTTCTCATCGAAGGTTTCCCGCATGTCAGTCGACCGGAAGGACGCGCATGTCGAACTTCCTCTCGTCCAGGTTCCCCACGACGACGGTGAGTCCCGAGTGCGACTGGCCCGGCTGGATGCACACCGTGTTTCCGAGCCGGCTCATCCAGACGCCGCTTTCCTCCGGGGACTCGTGGATGTGGCCGTGGAGAGACAGGCGCGGCCGGACCGTCTCGAGAAACCGGGTGGTGGCGAGGGAACCCACCGGATGCCCGCCCCGGACGACGTCCAGCCCCAATCCCGCGGGAGGGCCGTGGATCACGTAGACGGCGCGCTCCGGGTCGACCGGTTCGGGAAGCGCGGCCAGTTCCTCCTCGATCGTGGGAAGCCTCTGTGCATACGCCTTCCAGTCGGGGATCTCCTCCCACCCTCCGTGCCGGGAGAGGATTCCGCTGCCAAGTTGCGCCGGGAAGACGAATTCGCGAGCGTCCATGCGAGCCCGGTCCTTGAGGCGGAAGGGAAAATCGGGCACCAGATTGAAGCCGACGAATTCGTACGGGCCCGTCGGTACGATCCGCCCTGCGAGGTTCTCCACCGGCGGATACCGCGAGCAGATTTCATTGAACCGCGGATCGTGCATGCCGAGGTCGTCGTTGGCGGGAAACCCGAAATGCCGGATCCCCTCTTCCTGGTATCTCGCGAAGTGGGGGTCGAGGAATTCCCGGAGAAACCGCTCCTGGTCCCCGTATACCCGGCCGTGGGGGTACGTGTTGCCGCCGTTTACGACCAGCCCGGCGCCGTCTCTAGGCCAGCGCCAGGGTCCGTTCATACCTTCGGCGGTCTCCGTGCAGGTCGGTGACGAAAAGGAAGGGCCCCATGGTCAAGCGCCGGGGCTCCGGCGCGCACGATGTCGATGACCGTCACGACGGGGGGGGCGAGAAACCGCATCGGAGGCCCCCAGGTCCCGGTTCCGCGACTCGTGTACAGGAAGGATCCCCCCAGGGGATACAGCCCCGACAGGTACGGGTAGGGGCGCCCGACCACGTAGCGGAACGGGAAGATCTGTCCCTTGTGCGTGTGACCGGACAGCTGCAGGTCGAACCGTGCCCGTGACCCATCCGCCACCCGGGGCCGGTGCTTGAGCAGGATCGTGAACATCGTACCGGGGTTCCCCGCGAGAATCTCCGCCTCCGGCCGGCCGGGGGCCGCGCCGAGCGCCGCACCAGCAGGGTCGTCGACGCCCGGATCCGCACGAGTTGCCCACCGTTACAGCTTCCCCCCGGAGGACCGAGAACCCCGCCCGTTTCGTGAACGAGAGCGCCTGGCCGATACCGGCGTAGAACTCGTGGTTTCCGGTGACGGCGTTTTTCCCGAGGGGGGGCGGATCTTCCCGAAGATTTCCGCCAGCCCCTCCAGGTGGTTGATCTCCGCGTCCACCAGGTCCCCCGTGGATACGAGTATGTCGGGATCGGCCCGGCGGATCACCTCGGCGATCATCGAAGCCTTCGCGTTGCGCACGAGCAGGCCAAGGTGCACGTCGGAGATCTGCGCGACGCGAACGCGGGGGTGGATGCGGGAAGCTTGTCGGTTCGGATCGTTACCCGCTCGACGCCGATGTCCCGGGCCTCGAAGAACGAGTATGCCCCGAGTATCAGGCAAAGAGCGACCAGCCCGAAAAACCGGCCTTTCCCTGCGAGAAGATACGCGGAAGCCCCCTTCCCCGAGATTGCGCCGGCGAGTCGGAGGACGAGATTCAGGGCGTCGACGGCCAGGTTCGTCCAGAGGAAGAAGAAGAGCAGACCCGCCCAGGTGTATCCGACCCAGGAGACCGCCCGGGCCGCCCCCTCCATGCCGTGCCTCCCGAGAAAATAGATGATCAGCGGGGCGAAGGTGAACGCGATGAGGACCGGGGCGATGGCGGCCGCCGTCCCCCACCCGAACCCGAGCGCCGATTTCGCCTTGAAAAGCGCATAGGCGTGAACGCTTCCATAGATCGCGAAGACGGCGAGGAAGAAGAGGGACAAGCGGCTTTGACCTCCGTGAAACAGGATTTCCCTCCATTATCCCCGAATCGACGCGACCCGGTCACCCTTTCTCCCACTCTGCGGGCGTCACCCCGTCCCGGAGGCGGACGAGCGGGCTGCCAAAACAAACAGGGACGTTCCCATGAATGCTTGCCCCCCTGCGGTGTTTGCATCGGAAGCGACCCGGCTCCGCAGCCTCGGAGGGGGGCTCCGTTCGTGGCTCGGCGTGCGATGCACCCGCACGCCTGCGCTCCGGTCTCCCGGAGGCCATTCCCGAGATCCCGGCATTCGAGGACCGCTGCATCCGCTCCGGCTTCGTTGCTCTCCCTCACCGTACCGCAGCGGGTACGCCTCGGTCGGGCGCCTTGCCGGGAGCGCCCCATCGACCCTCTCGATGCACGGCCTCTTCCGGAACGGACCCCTGGACACCGGCCTCACTGCGCCCCTCCTGCGGCTGCTGCGCCGGCAACCGGGCCCCTCCGAGGATGCGGAGGCCGTCCCGTATCAAGGTGATTCACGGAGCTAACTGTCTGGCGACGAGCGGGGGATCGTGCGATAATGCAACCGCGTTAAGGAATGCCGCGGAGGGGACGACGTGCCGACCTACGAATACATGTGTGCGAAGTGCGGGGAGTTCGAGAAGGAGCAGCGGATCACCGACCCGCCGCTTTCCAAGTGCCCGCATTGCGGAGGAAAGGCCGCGAGACAGGTCGGCGGAGGCGGCGGATTCATCCGCAAGGGGGGCAACTGGGTCTCCAAGATGGCCGCCTCGGGAGACAGCCCGAAGAAGATCAAGGATCGAATGATGAAGCAGACGGTGGGTGAGGTGGCCGAGGATATCGCCCGCGGTTCGAAGGGCCATTGAGCGGGACACTCCAGGTTGAATGCCCGGGAAACCACCCCAGCAACAGACGATGCGTTTTCTACGCGGCGGCCCGCCCGAAGACCTGCCGTAACGCCCGGATGACCCGGGCGACCTCCTTTTTCCCTATTCCCAGGTGGGTGACCGCGCGGAATACCGGGAACGCCCGGTCGTCTATGAGAACGCCCTTCTCGCCAAGCGCCTCCTGGAACAGGGGGAGGGACAGGGTCGGCATCTTCCACCGGAACTGTATGATGTTCGTCATCACGGGAGAATTGATCAGTTCGATTCCGGGGAGCTCCGCGAGCGCGCGGGCAAGCTCCTTCGCGTTCTCGTGGTCCTCTGCGAGCCGCCTGACATTGTTCCGCAGGGCGTAGAGCCCCCCCCCGCGACGATACCGGCCTGCCGCATCCCCCCGCCGATACGAAGCCCCACGCTCCTCGCCTCCTCGATGAAATCGCGGGAGCCCACGACGACGGAACCGACGGGCGCCCCCAGTCCCTTGGAAAGGCAGAATCATCTGGGGTGGCACGTCTTTCCGTCTTGCGCGGGCGGCGCCCCAGAGGCGACCGAGGCGTTGGAAATCGGGGGTCCGCCGATGTGGACCGGGATGCCGGCCTTGCGGCGGAGGGTGTGGGCCTCACCGCGGGAGGCGACGGGCAAGATCGTTCCCTCCCCCGCATTGTCGGTGTCTTGCGCGGCCGCCAGCCGGGCCCCCGCCCTGCCCCGCAAGGGAGCCGACGGATCGCCGCGTCGACTGCCCGGGTGGTGAAAATCCCCCCGGGGGCGTCGATCCCCAGGAGCGCTACGGCGGCAAGGTTCGAGATGCCCGGCGCTCGCGCCCTGTGATGTAGAGGACGAGGAGGCGACAACGATACTCCCGGGTGGGTCCACGAGGCGACCGATATCAGATTGCCCAGTCGTCCCGGAAGGGACGAAGAGCCCCGCTTCCTTCCGGAACAGGGAGGCCGCGTGCTCCTCCAGTGCCCGCACGGAAGGATCTTCCCCTCGCTGCGAGTCGCCGACTTTCGCCCGGCTCATCGCCTTGCGCATTCCCGCGGAAGGGAGCGTTACGGTGTCGGATCGCAGGTCTACCGGGGCCGTCATGATCTCCTCACGTCGTCGCGGTCAGAAAAAGCGATTTTGGGGCCGGCAGGCAAAGTTCGACGAGTTCCCCGTTTGCCAGCAGCCGCCATCCGGGGGAATCGTCCAGCGGTTGGCTCGCCACGACGACCAGGTCGGGTTGCACCCGGACGAAAAGCGTGTAGTAGTCCTCGTCCTTCCGGTAGTTCCGGAGGGCGAACATCGTCTTCCCCGAAGCGATCAGCATGGTCGCGGCGGAGTATGCCCCCACGAGTTCCGTATCTCCCAGCAGACGCGAAAGCGCTTCGCACAGCCCGGGATGGGTCCTCTCCTTCCAGCGCTCCGCAAGCACTTCGAGGAAGACGAGGCTGTCGCAGACCAGGCGCCTGTCCGCCTCCTCCCCGATCCTTCCCCCGAAGGTCCCGTTGTGGGCGAGGGCGATCCCCTGGAGGAGGAACGGGTGGGCGTTTCCCGCATCGATCGTTTCCGTATTGTCCGCGTACCGGGCGTGCCCAAGAAAGCAGTCGGTGACCCCCTCAAACCCGGCCAGGTAGGGGTCGGTGGAGGCGGGGCTTCCGCTGCGGAAGAGGGAGAGTCTCCTCGTCCCGGCGGAAGGCGATGCCCCACCCGTCCGGGGTCATTCCCGCCCGGGCGTTTTTCCCACCGGTCCTCCAGCTTCCCGTGGACCGAGAGCCTTGCGAGGTGGGCGAGGTACGGCGCCAGGTCCCGGGGCCCGTCCGATGAGTAGGCAAGCATGCGGCACATCGGTGCTTTCCTCCTGAGCAACTGCGGTATTGTACAACAGGGCGCATCCAGGGCGCCCGGACCAGCGGGTAAAATATTTGAACGGTGCAACGAATTCCCTTATAGTAAATCAACCCGAATTTTGGTGACAGGATCGACTCCCCGGGCGGCATTCCGTTCCGGGAGAGGGTGTGTCAGAACCCCGGGTGCGCATGGCGTCTCACCGGTTTTCACAGGACGGAAATTCTCCCGGAGAAGGGGGCTGAATGGCTTCCTGGGGGAATCTGCAACCGCTTTCCCGGAGTTCTACTCGCTGCTCCGGCACGGCCTGTTCCTCATTGCCCTGTTCCTCCCTCCCATCTCCTGTTTCTCGGGTTCCTCGTCGGCGGGTCGACCGTCTCCCTCCTCCTGAACTTTCTGGGAAAGGAAAAACGGGACCCGTCCTATCTGCGCTTCTCGCAGGAGCTGATGCGGACCGTCCTGATCAGCAAATCGGCTCTTTTCATCTTCGGCCTTGTCCCTCTGCTGCTCGTCTGGTTCGTCTACGCGCGGGTCCTCTTCGTCGCGTCCCCTCTGCCGTGGCAGTTCTGGGCCGTGATTTTCGCGGTCCTCACCCTTGGGTTCGTCCTTCTGTTCCTGTACCGGCAAGCCCGGGAGCGCACGCTCGAGCTCTTCCCGATGACTGCCGCCGCCGGCGCCGCCGGCCTGCTGGCGGTGATCCTCGCCTTCTTCCTTTTTTCCGCCGGGTACGGGATTCTGTTCAATCCCGCGAACTCTTCCTCCCCTCCAGAAACAGATCCGGTTTTTCCTCTCCTGGAACGCCGTGGTGAAGTTTCTCCTGTTCCTCGCCTTCTTTTTCGGGATGACCGGCGGGTTGATCCTCCTTCTTTGCGGCCGGTCGGCGGAAGGGGGTGAGGGGATGAACGCCGGGTACCGGGGGCTTGTGCACAGGTTCGGCGCGAACCTTGCGATTCTCGCGACCCTTGTCCTCCCCGTGTTCCTGCTGCTGGACCTGGTCACCCTTCCGGAGATCGCGCTCTCTGCGGAAGTGTTCGTCTTTTCGGCGGCCGTCCTCCTTCTGTCTCTTGCGGTGTGCCTGACCCTTTTCCTGTCCGACGGGAAGGGGAAAGGCGGGCCGGGAGGGCGCGTGGTTTTCCTGTTCGTCCTGATCTTTCTCGCGATTCTTCTGCACGACGACACGGCGGTCGGAAACGCCTACCAGGACCGGATCGCCTTCCTTACGATGCAGAAAGCGGCGGTAACGGCCGAAGCGGGAAAGGAGGCGCACCGGGAAGAATCCGCGTCCGCCGAGCAGACGGAGGCGGATGCGGGGCAGGTCGTGTTCGAGAAGATCTGCGCGGGCTGCCACCGGTTCGACATCCGGGTCGTCGGACCTCCGCTGAACGAGAGGGTGCCGACATACGGCGGCGACGTGGAAAAACTGAAAGCGTTCATCCGCGCACCGGTCAAGGTGAACCCCGGCTACCCGTCGATGCCCAAGCTCGGGCTTCCGGAGGAAGAGATCGACGCCGTAGCAAGGTATCTGATCGCGCACGTGAAAGAGGAAACGTCCAAGTGATGTTTCGTGGAAGGAGGAATCTCCTGTAGTGAAACGTGCGGGGGAACCGGACGGGACTCCTCGTCGTGATCGCCTATTTCGGGGTGGTGTTCCTGGCCATGGCCGGGCTGGCGGTCGCCTGGCAACAAGCCGGGCTGTCCCCGGACCAGCCGATCGCCTTTCCCCACACGATCCACGTGTCGAAGCTCAGTCTTCCCTGCAACTTCTGCCATATCTATGTCGACATATCGAGGCACGCCGGGGGGGCCCCCCGTGGAAAAATGCATGTCCTGTCACAAGTCAATCGCGACGGAGAGGGAGGAGATCCGGAAGCTCACCCGGTATTACGAGGAGAAGCGGCCCATCGGATCTGGAACCGGGTCTATTCGCTCCCCGATCACGTCTACTTCTCCCACAAGAGGCACGTGAAGGCGGGGTTGGACTGTTCGGAGTGCCACGGTATGGTGGGCGCGATGAAGAAGATCCGCAGGGTCGGTTCGCTGAAAATGGGGTGGTGTGTCTCCTGCCACAGGGCCCGGGGAGCCCCCCCGGGACTGCGCCACCTGTCACCAGTGAGGGGGAGAAGAGGTGAAGAGAAGGATTTTCTGCGGGTCCTGGGGGTGCTGTCGGGTTCCACCCTGTTGTCCGCCTGCGGATCCAAGACGTCGAAGACCTTCGTCTCCCCCATCCTGCCCCCGGAAGAGGGGATCATCCCCGGAGAGGCGTATTTTTCCCCTTCCACCTGCACGGAATGTCCGGCAGGCTGCGGACTGTCGGGTGAACGTTAGGAAGGATGGCCGATCAAGCTCGAAGGCGCACCCGGACATCCCATAAACGACGGGGGCCTGTGCATCCGCGGGCAGTCCTCCCTCACCCGCCTCTATCATCCGGAGAGGGTGGAAACCCCCATGCTGCGAAACGACAGGGGGAAGTTCAAGGCGGTTTCCTGGGAGAAGGCATTTTCCCTGGTGTCGGAATCCCTCGCCGGATCCCGCGACGCCGGGCGGAAAAACCTCTATCTGTCCGGAAGGACCACCGGCTCTCTCTCCCGGCTGATCGACGCGTTCTGCAGCAGGCTCGGGATGAAGAGGCTCCCCGAGTTCGAGGTGTATTCCCACTCCGCCGTGGCGGAGGCCAACGGGATCCTTTTCGGAGAGCGCGGACGTCCCCCGCTACCGGATCGGGAAGGCCGATCTTCTCCTGACGGTCGGGGCGGATATCCTCGCGACCCACGTAAGCCCGGTCTCCTACACCCGGGAACTCTCCCGGGCACGGAGCAGGGAGGATTTCCGGTGGTTCCACGCGGAGCCCCACCTGTCGCTCACCGGGGCGAACGCGGACAGACGCTTCGTGGTCCGCCCGGAGAGGGAGGCGGTTCTGCTTGCGTATCTCCTCCGGCAGGTCCTGGACAGGGGCCCCCGGCGGTACGGACTCCCGCAGGAGGCCGCCGACGCGCTCCCCCGGTTCTCCGTCGGGAAGGCCTCGGAGAAAACGGGGATTCCCGCGGATGAGCTGGCGGAGCTGGCGGATCGAATGGCGAACGCAAGGCATCCCCTGGTGATCGCCGGCGGGGTTTCCACGTCCCACCGGGGAGGTCTCGAGGTGGCGGCCCTGGCGGGGATGGTCCAGTGGGTCACGGGGGAGATCCCCGGGTTGGTCGATTTCGCGAGGAACGAGAAGTACGGCGGAACGGGCACCTTCCGGGACATGGAAGCCCTCTCCGCGCGGCTTTCCAGGGGCGAGGCGGGGGTACTGTTCCTCTCCCGGACGAACCCCGTATTCTCCCTGCCGGGCGGGTTCGCATTCCGGGAAAACGTAAGGAACGCGAAGCTGTCGGTGGCCTTCGGCGATCTCCTGGACGAGACGATGCAGGAGGCCGACCTGATACTCCCCCTCTCCATTCCCTCGAATCGTGGGGGGACGTCGAGCCGAGGCAGGGTGTGGTCTCCCTCGTGAAGCCGGTGCTTGCACCCCTTTACGAGACGCTCTCCGAAGGCGACATACTGCTGCGGCTCATGGGAGCGGTTTCGGGAGAGGGGCCCGCGACGGGATACCGGGATTATCTTTTCGCGGAGTGGACGAGCGGTTCGGGAAAAAGGGAAAGGACGCGTTTTCCCGTAATGGTTTCGTCGTGGAAGCCCTCCCCGGGAAACGCGTGACCTTCAACGGGACAAAAGCGGCCTCACTCCTCAAGGACGTAACGGCCGAAGGGCGGGAACCGGGAACGCCCGTCCTCGTGCTCGTCCCCTCCCTGCGTACCTTCGACGGGCGCAGCCGGGGATTGCCGCTTCTGTCCGAGATCCCCGACCCCCTGACCACCATCTCCTACGGCCGCTGGCTCTCGGTCTCGCCGGGGACGGCGAAGGTCCTGGGGCTGAAGGACAGGATGGAGGCCAACGTTTCCTCCGGCGGCTGGTCGCAGGTGTTTCCGGTGAAGATCCAACCCGGCCTCGCGGAGGGGGTCTTCGTTGCCAGCCGGGACTTCGTGGATTCCCCTCCTCTTGCGACAGACGGGCGCACGGGGGAGGCGACCTGGTTCCTCGAGGGGGTCCGGATCGGGAAATCCGGCAGGGTTGCGGCCATCCCGATTCTTTCAGGCTCCCCGTCCAGCGGGGCAGGGGGCTGATTCCCGATCCCTCCCACCGGGACGAGAAAGGCCACCACGGAAAAGAGAGCTTCTACCCGGAGCACGAGCACAAGGGGTACCGGTGGGCCATGGCCATCGACCTCGCGCTTTGCAACGGCTGTTCCGCGTGCGTCGCCGCCTGCTACATCGAGAACAACGTGCCCGTCGTCGGAAAGAAGGACCACCTCAAAGGCCGGGAGATGTCGTGGCTTCGGATCGAGCCCTTCTACGGGGAGACGGGGAACGTCGATTTCCTCCCCATGCTCTGCCAGCAGTGCGATTCCGCCCCCTGCGAGACGGTGTGCCCGGTGTTCGCCGCCTATCACAACCCCGAAGGATTGAACGTCCAGGTGTACAACCGGTGCGTGGGGACACGGTACTGCTCGAACAACTGCCCCTACAAGGTGAGGCGGTTCAACTGGTTCTGGCACACGTGGAAAAAGCCTCTTGACCGGATGCACAACCCCGACCTCGAGGTCCGGGGGGCGGGGGTCATGGAAAAGTGCACCTTCTGCATCCAGCGGATCCGTGCCGCCAAGGACAGGGCCAAGGACGATTCCCGGAAGGTCCGGGACGGGGAGGTAACCACCGCCTGCGCCCAGAGCTGTCCCACCGGGGCCATCACGTTCGGCAACCTTCTCGATACGGAGTCGAAGGTGTACCGGCTGGCGCACCTGGCGAGGGCCTACCGGGTATTCGAGGGGCTGGGGACGAAACCTTCCGTATACTATCTGGGGGGGCAAAAGGCGGCCCCGAGAAGGAAGGCCATGGATAAGCCCGACAAACTGGCCCGGGTGGAGCAGGACGTACTTTCCGCGATGAAGAGGCCGGGGCTCGCCTATCTCGCGGCCCTCGGCTGCACGGCCGCCCTCTTTCTCGGCCTCCTGGGATTCTGGGGCTACCAGATGAAGACCGGCATGGGAGTATCGGGGCTCATGCATCCCGTGGGCTGGGGGGTCTACATCACGAATTTCGTCTTCTGGGTCGGCATCGCCCACTCGGGGACGCTGATCTCGGCGGTCCTGTACCTGTTCCGCGCCCGGTTCCGGACCAGCTTCAACCGTCCCGCCGAGGCGATGACCGTTTTCGCGCTCCTCGTCGCGGGGCTGTTCCCCCTGATCCACCTTGGCCGGACCTGGAAGTTCTACTACCTCTTCCCCTATCCGACGCAGCGGATGCTCTGGGTGAATTTCCGGTCTCCTCTCATCTGGGACGTCTTCGCCGTGAGCACGTACCTCACCGTGAGCGTGGTCTTCTTCTACGTGGGGCTGATCCCCGACTTCGCCATCGTGCGGAGGTACAAGGAAGGGCTGGCGAAACGGATCTACGGGTTTCTCTCTCTCGGATGGACGGGGACGAGAAGGCAGTGGAAGAACTACAACCAGCTCTACCTGTTCCTGGCCGCCTTTGCCACCCCGCTGGTGGCGTCCGTTCACTCCGTCGTCTCGTGGGACTTTGCCATGAGCATCATCCCCGGGTGGCACACCACCATCTTCGCCCCCTATTTCGTGGCCGGTGCGATTTTCTCCGGCACGGCGATGGTCATCACCCTCGTCGTCCCCATGCGGAAGATCCTGGTCCTCGACCGGTACATCACCGACGACCATTTCGAGAGCATCGCGAAGATCCTCCTGTTCACCTCCCTCATCGTGACCTACTCCTACATCGTCGAGTTCGGTCTCGCCTTCTACAGCGGGAACCCCTTCGAGATGGAGGAGTTCCGATACCGCGCCCTGGGCGACTACACCGTGATGTTCTGGATCATGATCTTCTGCAATTCCCTCGCCCCCCTGACGCTATTCGTGCGGAGTCTGCGGCGCAACGTCAAATACCTGTTCGTCCTCTCCCTGCTGGTGAACGTGGGCATGTGGGTGGAACGGTTCGTGATCATCGTTTCGTCTCTTGCCAGGGACTTCGACCCTTACGCCTGGGGGACATATACCCCCAGTATCGTCGAGGTGGGGATCACCCTGGGGAGCTTCGGGCTGTTCTTCACGGCCTATCTCCTTTTCCTGAAGACCTTGCCCGTGCTGTCGATCACGGAAATCAAGGAGCACCTCTGATGGAGAATCGGATGATGTTCCAGGACAGGGAGGAATTCCTTTCGGCCCTTCGCAACCTGGCCCGGGAGGGGGTCCCGCAGGAAAGGATCCGGGTGGAAACCCCGTATTACGTCCACGAGGTGGACGAGATCCTGCCGACGAGTCCGGCGAAGGTAAAAAACTTCTCGCTCCTGGGCGCCGCGAGCGGCACGGCCTTCGGGTTCGCCTTCACGATCCTTACGTCCCTCAGCTGGCCGCTCATCGTCGGGGGGAAGCCGATCGTCTCCATTCCGCCGTTCATCATCATCGCCTTCGCCCTCACGATCCTGTTCGGGTCCCTGGCCACGTTTTTCGGGTTTCTCATCCTTGCCCGTCTGCCGAGCGTGTTCGGCGTCGTTCCGAAGGAGGAGTTCGGTAACGCGTTCGTGATCACCGTGGAGCCGGGGGAGACGAAATGAACGGGCTTCCGGGAAAGACAGGCGGCCGCATCGCCCCGTTCGTCCTCGCAGGCGTCATCGTGGCGCTTAACCAGTTCGGCCCTCTCGCTACGGAGGGCGGCTCGCTCCTGATCGCGCTTCTGTTCTGGGGTTCGGTCGTCGAGGGGTGCATCGCGACCGTGGCGGTGTGTACGCTGATCAAGGCCAAGTGGGTGGGTTCCGTGAAGAATGAGCTGCTTTCGGTCTATCCTCTCCTGCTGTTCCTCGCGGTTCTCTTCCTGTTCCTCGTGCCCTTCGTCGATTCTTACCCCTGGGTCGGCCGGGAGGGGATCTGGTTCGACAAGGGGTTTTTCGTGGGGAGAAATTTCGTCCTGCTTCTGCTCGCCTACCTTGCGGCGAGAAGGTTCGCCATCGCTTCCCGCAGGGACGAAGAGGGCAGGGAACGGTTCGCCGGCGTCTATCTCTTCGTGTTCGTCGTTTCCCAGTCCCTCATGGCGTTCGACTGGGTCATGTCGCTGGCGTATCCCTGGGTCAACACGCTGTTAGGGGGCTATTTCTTCATCGAATCCCTGTTCGGGGGATTCGCCCTGTCGGGCATCCTCTATGCGTTTCTCCACGGAAGGCCCGCCCCGGTCCACGAGCCGGGAGGCCGCTCCGACCTGAAAGACATAGCCATCCTTCTTTTCGGGTTCAGCATTCTGTGGGTGGGGCTGTTTTTCGCCCAGTTCCTCGTGATCTGGTACGGGAATATCCCCGAGGAGGTGAGTTATCTCCTGGAGAGGGTATCCTCGTCGCCCCTGCGGGAACTTTCCCTGTCGATCCTGGTCTTCTACTTCTTCATCCCTTTCTTTGTCCTGCTGCCCGGGAGATCGAAGACGAACCCGTTCGTTGTGTTCGCCGTGTCCGTTTCCATCCTGCTGGGGATCCTGGTCGAACGGTTCGTCTATCTAGCCCCCGTCGTTTCCTTACACCCGCTGGCGACGGTGATCAATTTCCTTGCGCTTCTGGTTCTCTTCGTCCATGTCGTGATGAACAGGGTCGCGGGGAGAACCATCCTCAAAGCGTAGCGCGGGGTCACTTGCCCAGGCAGGGGTTCGCCGACGGGATCACGCACAGGAAGGTGAAGGGCGTATCGCCGGCGTTGGCGAAGTTGTGCTCCTCGTTTCCGGGCACGAAGACGAAGGAGCCCGGGCCCACTTCCCGGTCGCCGTCCTTTTGCCGGACCTTTCCCCTGCCGGAGAGGATGTAGACCTCGTGTTCCCACGCGTGGGCGTGAAAGGGGGTGCGTCCGCCGGGGGCGATCTCGAAATGGCGCATCGTGAAGGTGGGCGCCCCGACGTTGTCCCCCATCAGGACCCGGATGGTTACCCCTTCCGCGCCGGCATCGGTGACCGCCTTCCCTTCGATGTCGTTCCACTTCGCCGTGTGCATGACCCACCTCCCTCGGCTGATTTTCCCGATCAGGATACCATGGCCGCCCCGATCCCGGGAGGGTGGGGATCAACTCCCCCCTGCACCCCGTCCCGGGGCCCCGGCTCGCGGGGGATTCCACTCCGCTACGCTCGCGACCTTTCCCCCGCTCGCTGCCGGTTACGCTCGCCGGATCAGGCATCTCGCTCCACATGCCGCTTCGTGCCCCCCCGCAGGGTACCTGGTTTCCGGTGAAGCTGCCGCAGGAGGGGGGCGCAGTGAGGTAGAGCGCAGCCGTGCGGGTTCACCGCACGGCGAGCCACGAACGGAGCCCCCCTCCGAGGCAGCGGAACCGCCCACGAACGCCATGGCCACGGCCGGATGGGGGGTCACCCGGCGGGGGGCAGGTATTTCTGGCACGCCTCGATGTTTTTCACGTGCGCCTTGTGCATGTCGTCGAAGAACGACTTCTCGGCCGGGGTCATCTCCCCGGCCGGGATCTCTTCGATCTTCCGGACGACCCACGCCTGCCCCTTGACAAGAAGCGCCAGCCGCTCGGCCTCCCCCTTCAGGGCGAGGACCTTGTCCGCGAATCCCCCGGTCCGGTCGGTGGGGGCTCCCTTCCGTTCCCGGATGAGCCGGTACAGCCCGGAGCAGAACCGTCCCTCGTCGTTCCGGAGGGAAACCAGGAATTCCTTCTTCTCCCCCTCCGGGGTCTGGTCCGCCATCGCCGCGAGGCATTTCACCCCCGCGCGCTCCGCCTCGAGCAGTTCCTGCATCCGTTCGATCATTTCGCCCTCCATAAGCCAGGGGTGTCCCCCCGCCGGCTTAAAATTAAAAGCCGGCCGCCCGGTTCAAATCGGACAGGATCTGCTTCTCGTTCACGTTGTGCATCATCGCGCTCTGCTTGACGCTCTCGGTCGCCTGGCCGGGGCAGGAGAAGCACCCGTCCCCGTAATACTTCCGGAACACCTTCTCGGTCTCCGGGTAGGCCGAGAGGATGTCGCCCAAGGATGTTCTCCGCGCGGATCGGCTCCCCGCGGGAGAGTTTCTCCCTGCGCCCTGTCCCCTGCTGCCGGCCCGGATACCCGCGGCGGCCGAGGGCGGCCGGGGCGTTCCCCCGGCGGCGGAAACCAGCAGGGCGACCATCGGCTCGAGATCGACGTTGTGCCGCTGGCACGCCATCCGGAGCGTGATGGGGATCTGCTTCACCTGCTCCCGGTGCTCGGGGTTCCCCAGGGAGGCGAACCCGTTCGCCACGAAGACCTCCACCGTCTGGGGCCACCGGGTCAGGATCTCCCCCACCCGCATGTCGGGGTGGATATCCACCTGGGGGGGGAGGGGGGGACGGGACAGGCGGTGCCTGTGGACGCGAGGGGATCTCCTCCTCCGCTTCCTCCTCCACCTCCGCCGGCGCGACGAGCATCGTCACGCCGAGGTTGACCACGAACATCGCCGCCGACACGACGGACAGCCCGGCGAACAGGGCGAACCCCGTCGAGGGGCGCTCCGGCGCCGTGGCCACCATCCCGATCAGTCCGACGTTGGCGGCGTAGAAGTGGAGCGGGACCCACGAGGGCCACCGAAGCGTGCGGCCGTTGAACCGGGGGAGGATGAAGTACCCCACCCCGTAGATCATCATCGACATGAACCCCAGCAGGTTGAAGTGGACGTGGGCGAACCGGACCCACCCCGCAGGCGTGGCGGACCCCATCCAGGCCCCCAGCGCGGCCGCCAGGAAAAAGTATACGAGAGCAGCGACGACAAATGCCTTGGTGTACCGATCCATCGTTCCTCCTTATCGGGGACATTCCTCGAGGTTGTCGGGAGTACGGTTGGAGGAGTGTCCCCGCCCATCTCGTTGGATCTTGCGGCCGGGGGAAAGGATTCGCCCTGCCCCCCGGCCGTTTCCTCATGCCTCCTGCTTGGCCGGCCGTAAGGTCAAAAGGTCCGTGACGGTGGTGAGAAGCCCGCCCAGGAAGAAGACGCCCGCGACGACGGTGATCAGCATCCACAGCCGCATGTACGACTGCGCCGTCATGTACCCCATCCCGAGCACACGTTCGATGTACGCCTGCAGGACGCCGGCCACGCCGAAGGTGAGCCCCATGATCAACATCGCGGAATTCATCGTCCAGAACCCGATCTTTCCGCGCCGGTCGTCGAAGACCTCGATCCCCTTGATCTTCGGCATCGCGAAGTAGAACGTCGTCAGGTTCAGCAGGGCGTAGGCGCCGAAGAACGCCATGTGCCCGTGGGACACGGTGACCTGGGAGCCGTGCGTGTAGTAGTTGATCTGCGGGAGCGTGTGCGCGAAGCCCCAGACCCCGGCGCCGATCATGTGGAACACGGCGCAGCCGATCGCGTACGTCCAGACGAGCGGGTTGACGATCTTCGTCTTGCGCTCCTTGACGTGCATCATCGTATCGATGACCATCAGGAGAATCGGGAGCGGCTCGAGCGCCGAGAAGATCCCGCCGATCCAGAGCCAGTACCGCGGGGCGCCGATCCAGTAGTAGTGGTGCCCGGTCCCGGCGATCCCTGTGAACATGAAGAGGCCGATCTCGACGTAGAGCCACTTCTCCACGACCTGCCGGTCCACGCCGGTGAGCTTCATCAATATGAACGCCAGAATCGCTCCGGTGACGAGTTCCCACGCTCCCTCGACCCAGAGGTGGATCACCCACCACCAGTAGTACCAGTCGATCACCTCGTTCTTGTAGAAGGGGATGCCGAACAGGTACAGGAGGGCGAGGAAGACCAGGCCGCCCAGGAGCGTCCCCTGGATGACGGTCCACCGGTTCGCCTTGAGCATCGTCATCCCGATGTTGAACAGGAAGATCAGCGCCCCCACGACGACCACGAGGTCGAGCGGCCGGGGGATCTCCAGGAGGGGACGTCCCTGCGTCCAGCCGAAGAAGAAGCCGATCAGCGCGACGACGCCGGTCACCAGCAGGGCGACGAGCTGGAAGTAGGCCAGTCCCGGGGAGTAGATCTCCGATTGCGTCTCCTCGGGCACGATATAGTACGCGCCGCCCATGAAGCCCAAAAGCATCCAGAGGACGAGGAGATTGGTGTGCATCGACCGCGCCGTGGCGAAGGAAAAGACGTCCACGATCCCCTGCGGCATGGTGAAGGCGTAGCTGGAGCCCAGGTAGAGCCCCAGGAGAACCTGCAGCACGAACAGCGGAAGCGCCGCAATGAAGTACCAGTAGGCGATTTTCTGGGAACGGTATTCCATCAGGTCCTCCTTATTTCAGAGTGGAAAGAAATTTCGCCACTTCCTCGAGCTCCCGGTCGGAGAGCTCCGTCTGCGGCGGCATCATCGCCTTCGGGTCGACGCCTTTGGGGTTGCGGACGTAAGTCCGAATCTCCTCCGCGGAGAGGTCGCGCCCGATCGTGTCCAAAGCGGGCCCGAAGGTTCCTCCGGTCCCCTTGAGCGAGTGACAGTTCATGCACCCCTTCGTCTGGAAGACCGCTGCGCCCGGGGAGACTCCCACCGTGGCGACCATGGCCTGCGCGCCCCGGGACAGGCGTTTCTTGCTGTCCTGGGGGGGCCAGTCGTTGTTATTGATCTCTCCCACCCAGGTGAAGAAGGCGACCATGTCCTCGATCTCGGCGTCGGAGACGTGCAGTTGGGGCATTTTCCGCCAGGATTTGGCGAAGGCCAGCTCGGGGCTTTTTATCCGGTACCGGACGCCGTCCGCCCCGATTCGCTGCACCACCTTGGTCAGGTCGGGGGCGTAGTAGCCGCCGAAGCCCAGGATCGTGTGGCAGTCGTTGCAGTTGTACTTCTCGAACGCTCGCTTGCCCGCCACGACCTGATCGGACAGCTTGTCCACGTGCGACAGGGTCGCCACCTGACGGTGGGTGTCCCATGTCGCCGCGAGGAACACCGCCGCCGAGGAGATCGTGCCCAGCAGGAAGATCCAGAAGGCGGTCTTCTTGGTCATCCGGCAACCTCCTTTTCCTCTCCGGTTTTCGCAGCTGAATTGGGTAAAGGATAGACGTCCCGTCGGCCGTGCGCATTGATGTATGTCAATCGTTCTGTCCGTATACTATCCAATTTGAGGAATGGGAAATACCGGATAAAATGCACGTCAAACGGAAGCGATGTGCGTCTTGCCGCCGGCGCTCAGGGCCCATGCGGAATCGTCTGTCCCAAAGTCGCGCGGAGGGAGAGCCATGGAGAAGCTGATCTCGGGGATCCACCGGTTCCGGACGCAGTACTGGAGCGAGAACAGGGAACTTTTCCAAAGGCTGGCCGAGCACGGCCAGTCGCCGGAGGCGCTGTTCATCACCTGCTGCGATTCCCGCGTGGATCCCCACGGTGATCACCCACGGGGCCGCCGGGGGACCTCTTCATCGTGAAGAACATGGGGAATTTCGTCCCGCCCTACTCGGAAACCGTGCTCGACGGGACCGGGGTGGCCGCCGCGGTCGAATACGCCGTGGAGCACCTCCGCGTCCGGGACATCATCGTCTGCGGGCACTCCGACTGCGGGGCGATGAAGGCGCTCTACAAGGATCGGAGCCCTGTTCGCCGGGACCCCCGCACATCGCCGATGGCTCGGGAACGGGGATCGGACCCTCGAAGTGGTTTCGGCCAACTATCCCGGGCTGTCCGAAGCAGGAGAGGCTGGCGGTGACCTCCGAGGAGAACGTCCTGGTGCAGATGGAGAACCTGCGCACCTATCCCGTCGTCCAGAAGGCGGCGCGGGAGGGCCGGCTCCACGTCCACGCCTGGTTCTTCGAGATCGGCACGGCGGAGGTGCACGCCTACAACCCGGAGAAGGGCCAGTACGAGCCGATCCGGTACGCGGAGTAGCCTCCGAAGGCGCTCCGGGAACGGGGGGAGCCGACTCCGCCGCCTCGGAGGGGGACTCCGTTCGTGGCTCGGCGTGCGAAGCACCCGCACGCCTGCGCTTCGACCTCACCGCGCCCCTCCTCCTGCGGCCGCGGAGTCGGCAATCGGGCCCCTCCGCGAGCGGGGGCACCTCCGATTTGCACGCCGTAACTGCGCGAGCACTGAGGCTGGGAGCCGGTTTGGGCATCCTTCCTGGAAAGTGATTCGGGGGAATCCGGCGGAGGCGGCCACGAATCGAACGGGATGAAGGAGGAAACGATGGCCGATTTCCGCACCGAAAAGGACTCCATGGGGGAAGTCCGCGTCCCCGCGAAGGCGTACTACGGGGCGCAGACGCAGCGGGCGTTCGAGAACTTCCCGGTGAGCGGCGTCCGGATGCCGCTGCCGGTCGTCCGCGCCGCGGCGATGATCAAGGGATTCGGCGCCGAGGTCAACGCGGGCCTTGCGCTCCTCGACCCGACCCTTGCGGAGGCGATCTCGCGGGCCGCTCGCGAGGTGCTGGAGGGGAAGTTCGACGACCAGTTCATCCTCGACGTCTTCCAGACCGGGTCGGGGACCTCGACCAACATGAACGTCAACGAGGTGCTTGCCAACCGGGCCAACGAGATCCTCGGAAAGCCCCTGGGGGGAAATTCCCCCGTTCACCCCAACGACCACGTGAACCGGTGCCAGTCCAGCAACGACGTGATCCCGTCCGCGATCCGGATCGCCGCGCGGCGGGAGATGTCCGACCGGCTCGTCCCGGCGCTCTCCTCCCTGCGGGACGCCCTGTCGGCGAAGGCGGGAGAGTTCTCCGACGTATTGAAGATCGGGCGGACCCACCTGCAGGATGCCGTGCCGATTACGCTCGGACAGGAGTTCTCCGGGTACGCCTCCCAGATCGACCACGGGATCCGGCGGGTGCACGCCGTCTTTGCGGATCTCGAGGAACTTCCCCTCGGGGGGACCGCCGTGGGGACGGGCCTGAACGGCCACCCGGAGTTCGGCCCAAGGGCGATCGCCGAGATCGCCGTCGCCACCGGCGTCCCTTTCCGCCCCGCCGAGAACCGGTTCGAGGCGATCGGGGCGCAGGACCCGATCGTCTCCTCCAGCGGAGTGCTCAAGGGGCTGGCCGCCTCCCTGGTGAAGATCTCCCACGACCTGAGACTCCTGTCCTCCGGCCCCCGGTGCGGGATCGGGGAAATCAACCTGCCGTCGCTGCAGCCGGGCTCCTCCATCATGCCGGGGAAGGTGAACCCGGTCATCCTGGAGATGATGATCCAGGTGTCGGCGCAGGTGATCGGCAACGACGCGGTCGTGACCCTCGGCGGCTCGCTCGGGATTCTCGAGCTCAACGTCATGCTTCCCGTGATGGCGCGAAACCTGCTGGAATCGATCGGGCTTCTGTCCTCGGCGACCGCCCTGCTCACCGACCGATGCGTTGCGGGGATTACGCCCAACCGGAAACGGTGCGAGGAGCTGGTCGAGGAGAGCCTGGCGATGGTGACTCCCCTGGCGGTTACGATCGGCTACCAGAAGGCGGCGGAGCTTGCTCACGAGGCGTACCACACGGGCAAGACGATCCGCGCCGTCCTCCGGGAGAAGAAGATCCTGCCGGAAGAGGAAATCCGCAAGATCCTTGACCCGCGAAATATGATATAAGCCAAGGTTCGTATGGATACGGTTACCCATGGACTCACGGGGTGGCTCATCTCCCGGGCCATCCCACAGGATAGCGGCAGGCGGGAAGCGACGGCAGCGGTGATCATAGGATCGATCCTGCCCGACGCCGACAACGTAACTTCCCTTCTCGGAAGCGAGGCCTATCTTCGCCTTCACCGGGGGTTGTCCCACGGGTTCCCCGGAATCGCCGTGACCTCCCTCCTGGTCGCCCTGCTGCTTTACCGGTACGGGAAGTGGAAGGACCTGAAGAAGCTCTACCTCCTCGCGCTCCTCGGTCAGCTCTCGCACGTCGCCCTGGATCTCCTCAATTCCTACGGGACGCAGATCTTCCAGCCGTTCTCCGACGCGCGCGTCGCGTTCGACATCCTGTTCGTCGTGGATCTGGTCTTCACGGGGATCATCGTGGCGGGGCTTGTCCTGTCGCGGCGCCGGCCCGGCCCGGCGCGTGCCGCGGTGTTCGTCCTTTGCGCCTACGTGGGCATTGCGACCTTCCTCCATGTCCGGGTGGAGGACGCGATGCGGACCGCGGCGAGGCAGCACGGGGTGCGCGTGGTCTCCGCCTCGGCCCTGCCCCGCCTGGGCGAGGTCCATATCGGCAACGGTCTTTCGTCCGTCCGTCTGGTCCGAAAGGCATGGGCGCAGGAAGAGGGGGACACGTTGCCGAATTTGCCGATTCCGGACCGGCCGGGGCTATATCCTTTCCCCGTGGGCCCGTTCGCCTGGAACGGGTTCATCGACGACGGGAAAACGTACCTCCGGGCGGAGGTGAACCCGTTTACCGGCACCGTTGCCTGGAAACAGCGCGTCCGCAGGGGAGCCGATATCCCGGAGGTCAGGGCCATCGAGGATATCCCGGACGTCCGGACGTACCTGTGGTTCGCCCGCTTCCCGGTGGTTGCAACCTCTCGCTCCGGAGAGAAAACCATCCTGGTCTTCTCCGACCTGCGGTTCGGCGAGGTGCCGGGTCGAAGGCGTCCGTTCGTCCTGCGAGTCACCGAGGCGCCGGGCGGTCCTCCGAAGGTGCGCTGGGGGGGCTGATCAGGAGCAGCAGCACGGACGCGGCGACCGCGAGCCCCGCGCTCACGCCGAAGGCCGTCCGCGGCCCGTAGGCGGTCCACAACACGCCGAACAGCACGCTTGCGGGCAGGGCGGAAAGTCCCACGGCGAGGTGGTACCAACCGAAGGCGGTTCCCCGCATCCCCGCCGGGACGAAGTCGGCGACGAAGGCCCGCTCCGTGCCTTCGGTGGCCGCCGAGTAGAGTCCGTACACGAGGAACAGCGCCACCATCCAACCGGCCC
Source organism: uncultured delta proteobacterium (assembly GCA_963811025.1). Taxonomy (GTDB): domain Bacteria; phylum Desulfobacterota; class Deferrimicrobia; order Deferrimicrobiales; family Deferrimicrobiaceae; genus CSP1-8. Next base: position 119,834 of record CAWEPX010000027.1, on the reverse strand, counting down.
CCTCCACCATCCCCCAGAGCATGTAGGTCCCCGCGTACACGATCCATCCCCCGATGATCAGGTGTTTCCTGCTCCATCGGTCGGAGAGAATTCCCGCATAGGTGGAGAAGGACGACTTCACGACGTGGAACGCTCCCCAGAGCAGCGGGACCCATGCCGCGGGAACTCCCGAGCCCACCGCCCGCAGGATCAGGAAGGAGTCGCTCGCGTTCCCGAGGGTGAACAGGGAGACGATCAGCAAATATCGCCGGAATGCGGGAGGAAGATCCCTTGATAGCGGGAATTTTCCATTCTTCCGCGGGGGCTGCGTCCCTTCGTCCCGCACCAGGAACAGGAGGGCGGCCATCGCGGCCGCCCCGGGGATCGCAGCGAGGAAGAAGACGGAGCGATAGGAGAGGCCTGCCCCCGCAAGGAGGAGAAACGCGGCGACCGGCCCGAAGACGGCCCCCAGGTGATCCATCGCCCTGTGCAGGCCGTACGCCCGCCCCCGGTCCTCCGCGGGGACGGATGACGCGATAAGGGCGTCACGGGGGGAACTGCGGATCCCCTTGCCGATCCGGTCGGCGAAGCGGACCGCGAGCACGTGGCTCCAGGCCGAGGCGAACCCCACGAGGGGCCTTGCGACCGAGGAGAGGAAGTACCCGGCGAGCACGAGCGGCTTCTTCCGCCCGACCCGGTCAGACCAGGCGCCCGAGAAGAGCTTGAGCAGCGACGCGGTGGCTTCCGCCACCCCCTCGATGATCCCGAGCGCGGCGGGCCCCGCACCGAGCGTTGCCGTGAGGAAGACCGGCAACAGGGGATAGATCATGTCGCTGGAGAAGTCGGTGAGCAGGGAAACCAGCCCGAGGGCGATTACGTTGCGGGGGAGACGGGTTCGGAACATCAGCGAATCATATCGCAGGTTCGTTCCTTTTCAAGAGGCGCATGCCGTTTCCGATGACGAGCAGCGTCGTTCCCATGTCGGCGGCCACGGCCATCCAGAGGGTGGCGACCCCGGCGACCGCCGCGACGAGGAAGCCGGCCTTGATCGCCAGGGAGGCGACCACGTTCTGCCGGATCACCGCGACCATTCGTCGTCCCAGGACGACCGCCTCCGGGACACGGCGAAGATCCTCGGCCATCAGCGCCACGTCGGCCGTCTCGATTGCCGCCGGGGAGCCGGCGGCGCCCATCGCGATGCCGACGGAGGAGAGGGCGAGCGCCGGGGCGTCGTTGACTCCGTCCCCCACCATGGCCACCGTGCCGTAGGATGCGACCAGTTCTTCCACCTTCCGGAGTTTGTCGTCCGGCAGGAGCCGGGAGAAAACCTCCCCGATCCCGATCGCCGCAGCCGCTGCACGGGCGACGTCGTCCCGGTCCCCGGTGAGCATGACGACGTGCTCTACCCCGAGGGAGATGAGCGACCGTATGACCTCGCGCGCCTCGGGCCGGACCTCGTCCTCCATTTCGAGGGAACCCGCGATCCCCTCGTCCGTTCCCACGAGAGTGACGGTGCGGGATCCCTCCGCCCCCCCGGCGGAAAGCGCGGCCCCCGGCGCGGCGGCGAAGAACCCGATCTCCTCGAACAGCCGGTGGTTCCCGACGAACACGCGCCTTCCCTCCACCTCCGCCGAGACGCCCCGTCCCTCGAGAACCGTAAACGTCCGCGCCAGCGTTCCCCGGGCCGCCTGCGCGATCCCTCTCCGGCGCGCCTCATGCCGGATCGCCTCCGCCGCGGGGTGCGCGGATCCCGCCTCCACCGCGCCCGCCATGCGCACCACGTCGTTCTCGGTCACCCCCGCCGCGGCTGACACCCCGGTCACCCGGAGCTTCCCGCGCGTCAGGGTCCCCGTCTTGTCGAAGGCGATCGACCGCACCTTCCCGAGCGTCTCGAGGTGGTTCGCCCCCTTGACCAGGATGCCGTCCCGGGTGGCCTGGGTAAGAGCGGTGACCGTGACGACGGGGGCGGCCAGGACGATCGCGCAGGGACAGGCGATGACCAGGAGGACGAGGGCGCGGTAGGCCCAGACGCTCGCGTTGCCGAACCCCATCGCGGGGGGAACGGCCCCCACGAGGAGGGCCGAGACAAGAACGGCGGGCGTATACGCCGCCGCGAACTTCTCCATGAAGGTCTGGATCGGGGCTTTCCTCGCCTGGGCCTCCTCCACCCTCCGCAGCACCAGCGCAAAGGTCGATTCCGACAGCGGACGCACCGCCTCGGCCAGCAGGAGCCCCCTGCCGTTCACGGTACCCGCGTAGAGCGGGTCTCCCTCCTTCCTTTCCACGGGGACGGATTCTCCCGTAAGGACCGCCTCGTTCAGGTCGGAGACGCCCTTGAACACCGTGGCGTCCACCGGGACGCGCTGCCCGGGGCGGATGACGAGGATGTCGCCTTTCCGGACCTCCTCCGCGGAGACGGTCCGTTCCTGCCCGCCCACCCCGCCCACGCGCACGACGGCGGTTTCCGGGGCGAGAGTGAAGAGATCGGCGGTCGCCTTCCGGGCCCGGTCGAGGCTTCTTGCCTCGAGGGTATTGGCCAGGGCGAAGAGGGTGACGACGACCCCGGCCTCGGCCCATTCCCCCATCAGGGTCGCTCCCCCGATGGAGATCGTCATGAGAACGTTCATTCCCAGGGACCGGTTTCGCAGCTCCCTCACGCCATGTACGACGACCCGGGCGCCCCCCACGATGATCGCCGCCAGGAAGAGCCGCCCCGCCCACGGGGAGGAAGGCGACGTGAGATACAGGGCCGCCCCCGCACAGAGCAGGGCGGCGGACGCGTAGAAAATGCGAAGCGGGGACCTTGTCTCTTCGGGGATATCGGCGTGACGCAGCGCCCCGCCCAGCGGATGCCCTTCCATGCCGATGGCGCGCAGCGCGGAGAGGACCTCCTTGAGTTCGCACCGGTGGCGGACCTCGACGTGGCGGGAGAAAAGGTGGAAAACGGTCTCCTCCACTCCCGGCAGGCGACCCAGCGCGGCCCGGATCTCCTTCTCCTCGTCCGGGCAATCCATCGCGGGGACGAAGATCCGCGTGACGGTGGTCTGTCCGTCGGTTTCCATAGAATCCATATTACCGGAAGATCCGGCCTCGCCGACTGCTCCGTGCGTCATTGTGCGGTCCCCCTCCGGGAGGGTGGAGCCGTTCCCGGCACCCTGGGAGGAGGGACACCCGCGGCGAAGCGCACGCAGGAGGGGGGCGCAGTGAGGTAAAGCGCAGCCGTGCGGGTTCATCGCACGGCGAGCTACGAACGGAGTCCCCCTCCGAGGAAGCGGAGCCGGTCTCTGGCCCTTCTGGGTCAGGGAGGCCGTGGCGGCCCTACTCTTTCCTTCCGACGAAGATCCCCTTCTCGTCGGAGTAGGAAACGACCCGGCCGTCTTCGACACGGACGCGGTAATACTCGCGGGCCCGCGGGAACGCCGTGAGGAAAAGGGATTCGACCTCCCGCTGCACCACGGGCGGCTGGCCGGTGCGGGCGACCCATTCGGCGAACGGGTGTTCCTTCCAGGTGCGGGACACGTGCAGGAGGAACAGTCCCACCTGCTGGAGGATCGCGTTCCACTCCTCGACCCGGTAGCTGCGCACGTGCGTCGGGTCGCGCACCTTCTCGATCCCGTTGAGGAAGGCGTCCAGCGCCGGGTCGTCGGGCACCACGCTGTCGATGATGCCGACCAGCCCGCCGGGGCGGGTGACGCGAAGAATCTCCCCGACGGCCGCCGGAAGGTCCGGGAAATGGTGCGGCGCGATGCGGCAGGTGACGCGGTCGAACGACCCCGACGCGAAGGGGAGGCTCTCCGCGTCGGCCGCGACGAACGCCACGTTCCGGCAATCCCGCTCCGCGGCCAGCGTTCTCGATTCGCGGAGCATTTCCGGCGTGAGGTCGGAGGCGACCACCTTCCGCACCTTCGGTGAAAACGAGACCGCGGTGTGTCCCCCGCCGGTGGCCACGTCGAGGAGGAGATGGGAGGGTTCCAGGGAAAGACGGGAAAGGAGGATCTTCCGGTCGTCGGAGTCGGCGTGATCGACGCTCGTCCGGTACCGCTCGGCGACCCCCGCGAACTGGTCTCTCGTTTTCCGTTTCGTCGGCGGTTCCATTTTCCCCCTTTCCGCCCGGACCCCGATCTCATTTTCCGACGGGTCGGGAACGATTACAATGGGGGGACCATGGAGGAGCATAAAATCGAAATATCCCGCCTGTTTGCCGGCCCCTTTCCCGCCCTCGAAGAGAAGCTCCTTTCCCGCCTCCCGGTGGAGTTCGGCCGCGCCCGCGGCCGGGAGGACGTGCTCCTCGTACCGTCCAACGACCTCCGGGAGCACCTCCTGCGACGCCTGGCCGACCGGTGGGAGGGAAGCGCCGCGGGTTCCTCGATCATGACGCTGTACGATTTCGTTGTGCGTCTTCTCAAGCACCGGGGGGTCTTTCCTCGCGAACTTTCCTCCGCGCAGGCATCCGCAGCCATGCTGGCCGCGGTCCGGGAGGCATACGCGAGCGGGGAGGGGGACTTCGCGGTGATCTCCGGGATGCCGGGATTCGTTCCCGCCCTCTCCCGTACGATGGCCGATATCGAAGAGGGGTGGCTGGGGGAGGAGGTGTTTCGGGAGGCGGAAGCGAAGGTCCCGCGCCGGGGGGAGGGAGGCGAAGGCCCGCCGGTGGTCCGAGTGGCGCCGGCTTCTTTCCGCGGTCGGGAAAAAGATCGCTTCCGTGGGCGGAATGTCCCGCCGCCGGATTTTCCAGGAGGCTGTCGCCGGGTTCGAACAGCCCGGTTATCCGTTCCGGGTGACGATCTACGGGTTCTACGACTTCACCCGCCTGCAATGGACGCTCGTCGATGCGCTTCTCGCGAGCGGACTTCTCGACGAGGTGTACTTCCCCGGGCTTTTCGGTGAGGACGGCTCTCTCTCCCCCGCCTTCTCCTACGCGGAGATCGCATGGAAGAGGCTGCTGCGGGCCTTCGAGGGGAACGCGGAGTATCTCCGGGATCCCGCCTCTCCCGCGGTGGACGCGATCCGCGAGAGGATCTTCCTCCCTCTCCCGCCCGCCGCCGCCGGCCCGGCCCCGTTTTCCCTCCTGTCCGCCCCTCACGAGGGCGGGGAGGTGCGCCTCGCCGCGAGGAAGGTACGCGAGTGGCTCGACGCGCATCCCGGTTCGGATATTCTCCTGGTCTCCCGCCGGTTCGCGGAAGAGCTGGTTCCCGCCTGGGAGAGGGTCGCCGACGAATACGGGATCCGGGTGGCGGGGAGGGAAAGCGTACCGCTTTCGTCCGTTCCCCCCGTGCGTCTGCTGATCCAGATGATCGAGGCGGCCGAGGAGGATTTCCCGCGGCGGACGGTGATCGACATCCTTTCGTCGCCTTACCGGGGAAGGGAAGAAAAGGCCCCGGGGGCCTTGCCGCGTCCCGACCTTTGGGACGTCTGGACGAAGGAACTGCTGGTGGTCTCCGGCTCCGACTGGGAGACGCGCCTCCGGGGGCTGCGCCTCCGGGGGAACGGGGAGGAGACCGACGACAAACGGAAAGAGCGCACGCGCCAGCTCTCCCTCCTGCGCGATGAGGTCCGCGCGCTTCGCGAGACGCTTGCGCCGGTTCGCCAGGCGCGCAGCTACGCAGGACTCGCCGTCGCCCTCCGGCACCTGCTGCTGGACGGTTTCCGGATCGGGGGAGGAGACAGGGCGGAGGAGGAGCGGGACCGCCGGGCCGTGTCTGCCCTGTTCTCCCTCCTGGACGACGTCTCGCTCATCCCGGAAAGAGAGATCCCCTGGCCGGGAACCGGGGCCGCCCTCGCCTGGTTCCGTGCCCTCCTCGCCGACCAGCGGCTTTTCCTTGGCGAGAGGGGGGGGATGCGCGTACCGGGGGCGGTGATAGCGGGGGATCTCTTCTCCCTGCGCGGGGCGACGGCCGACCGGATCCTGTTTCTGTCCGTCAACGAGGATGCGGTGCCCGCCCAGATCGAGGAGGACCCCCTCCTTCCCGACGTCGACAGGGAGGAGCTCAACCGGCTCGTCCGCCAGGCGAGGATGCCCGAGGCCTTGACGCTGCGGCGGGGCAATGCGGCCGAGGAGAGACTGCTCTTTTCCCTCCCGGCGGCGTCGGCGAGGGAGGAGGTCGCGTTCGGCGTTCTCCGGGCCGATGCGGAAGGGGCTGCGAAAAGACCGTCCCGGTATCTCCTCCTTCTCCTGGCGCAGTTCGCGGGGCCGGGGGTCTTTTCGCAGGAATGGGACGAGGCGTCCGGCGCGTCCGTTCTCTCCCTGTCGCGGAATCCCTTCGATGCGGTTTCCGGCCCGGGTCCCGTCAGCGCGAGGGAAGCGGCTCTCCGGACGTGGCGCGACGGTGTCCTCCCCGACGGGGAGAGGGGAAATGTCCCCTGGCACCGTGTCGCGGCGACCCTCTCCGAGTGGACGGCGAGGACGGAAGGGCAGGCGCTGTTCCCGGGTCCGTGGACCGTCATCCCTCCCCCCTCCGTCCAGAGTTCTTCCGCCCTGGAAGAGCTGGCGAAGTGCCCCTACCGGTATTTCCTCCACCGTCTGGTCGGGCTCGCGCCCGCCGAGGAGCCCGAAGAAAGCCCGGTCCTGTCGCCCGCCGAGATGGGGGTGCTCGTACACGCCATCCTTCGGGAGGTAGGGAAAGACGCCGCGGAAGGGAAAGGATGGGGGGATCCGCGCAGGGCGGCCGCCGAGGTGTTCGACCGCTTCGCCCGCGAGAACCCGGTGGGGCTTCCCGGCCTGTTCCTTCTCCAGCGGCGGGAGGTAGAGTCGGCCGTTGGTGCATATCTCGCCTGGGAGGCCGGGCGGGAGAGGTCCTCCGGCGCCTGCCTCGTGGAGGCCGTAGAGAAATCGTTCGTGGTTCGGGGCGACGCGGAACTGCCGCCATTCGCGGGCAGGGTGGACCGGGTGGACCGCGGCCCGTCGGGCGAGGTCGAGATCATCGACTACAAATACCGGGACGGGAAGAACGAAAGGGCTCCCCTTTCCTGGATCCGGAACGGCCTTTCCCACCAGATACCCGTGTACCTCCTTTTCGCCCGTACGCTTTCCCCCGTCGTGCGCGCCTCCCTCCGCTTCCTCAAAGGGAATATCCGGACCGTCACCGTGGAAGGCGAGCAATGGGACGAGATCCGGGGGGAATGGGGCGCCTCGCTCGCGGCCTGGCTTTCGCTGATCTCCGCGGGGTATTTCCCGCCTCTTCCCCATCACCGGTTCCGCTTCGCCGGGGATTTTCCGCCGAGATACTGCCGGGGATGCCCGTACCGGGACCACTGCCGCGTATCGCCCGCCTTCGAAGGCACGAAGCGGGAGACGGAAGCGCTTGTGCGCAGGGTTCTTTCGGACCCCGCCCTTCGCGCGATCGCAGGGTTGCGCCCGGAGAGGGAGGGCTGACGATGGAACGAGACAGGCGCGCGGCGGTCACCGGTTTTTCCCGGGACCTCGCGGTGGACGCCTCCGCGGGGACGGGCAAGACCGCCACCCTCATCGCCCGGGTCACCAACCTCTTTCTCGCGAAGAGGGATCTCGGGCCGGACGGGGTACTCCTCCTGACGTTCACCGACAAGGCTGCCGCCGAGATGAAATCCCGCGTGGTGGAGGGGTGGGAGCTCCTGCTGTCCGCGTCGCGCTCGGCGGAAACCCTGGAGGAGGCGATCGCCAGGGTGCGGGAATGGAACTCCCTGATCGAGGTGCCGGCCGGCGGATTCCCCTCGCTTGACGAGCTGCGCGCCCGCGCCGGGGAGATGGCCGACGGCGTCGGGAGACTCTCCGTGACCACGTTTCATTCCTTCTGCCGGCGGATCCTTCTCTCGTTCCCCGCGGAGGCCGGCGTCGACCCCCGTTTCGAGGTCCTCCCGGAAGGGGATGCCGCGGACGCCTGGAATGCCGCGTTCCGGAACTTCCTCAGGTCCGAGTTCGGGCGGGAGGAAACGGACCCGCGCTGGGAACGCGTGCTTTCCCGATCGTCCGACCGGGAGGCCGCGTTCGGAATGATCCGGCGGCTTTGCCTGTTCCACCGGGACCTTCTCGGGGAGGAACCGGAGGATTTCGGGACGCCGGCGGATTTTCTGACGTACCTGCACGACAAGTACGCGGAAACGGTCGCGTGGTTCCGCGCGTTCGTCGGGGGGATCGCCGACCGCTCCCACGAGATGGCGCCCGTGCTCGAGGAGGCGCTCTCGGTCCTCTCCCGAGGCTGGGAAGCGGTCGAGGAAGGAGATCTCGAAGCCGCCCTCGGTCTCGCGCCGGAAGGAGCCGCCGCGTTCGAATTCCGGGCCGACCGTACGAAAAGCGCCAAGGTCTTCCCGAGACCGGACGGGCTCACCCCCGCTCGCGCCCGGGACCGGCTGAAGAACTTCTGGCGGGAGCTCACGGACGTCCCTCCGGGCGATGCCGCGGCCCGGTTCCTCGTCGACAGGGCCCGCACGGCCGCGCGGTTCTACGGAGAGGCGAAGGGAAGCGGCCTCGACTTCATGGACCTGCTGTTGCGGGCGAACCGGCTGCTGTGCGGTAACCGGGAAGTCGCGGAGCGGGTATCGGGGAGGTTCCTTCACATTCTGGTGGACGAGTTCCAGGACACCGATCCCCTCCAGGCGGATATGCTCGATGCGCTGTCCGCTGCGGGTCCTCCGGTCCGGTTGTTCCTCGTCGGCGACCCGAAGCAGTCCATCTACGGGTTCCGGCGTGCGGACGTTCAGGTGTACCACCGGTTCCGGAAAGAGCTCGTCGCCCGCGGAGGGGAAACCATCACCCTCGAGAGGAACTTCCGGAGCCGGCCGGATCTCATTGCGACGGTGAACGGTCTGTTCGGGCACGTGCTCACCGGGGGGGAGGACTTTTCGCCGTCGTACTCGCCGGTAGTCGCCCACCGGCAGGACGCCGGGGACGGAGAGGCCGCGACGCTCTTTTCCCTCGGGGAGGGGGTGGAGGAGGCCGGGTTCCTGTGCGGGCTGATCCGGGGCATCGTGGGAAAGGTGCCGGTGGGGGAAAGGCACGGCGAACCCGGCCGACCCGCACAGTACCGCGACATCGCGGTGCTGTATCGCTCCGACACCGGGGGCGAGGTGCTCGCCTCCTATCGCGACGCGCTCGCACGCGCGGGAATCCCCCACCTGGTCCCCTCCCGGAAAGGGTTCTTCGCAAGACAGGAGGTGCAGGACCTCCGGATGGTCCTCTCGGCCATCGACACGCCGGCGGACGACTCCGCCCGCTACGCGGCGATGAAAACGATCTTCTTCGGGTTTTCGGACGGGGAGATCCTGCCCCTGTACCGGGAAGGGGGACGGTCCGCCTCCCCGAGGGCCCGGGACGCGCTTTCCCTGCTCGCCCGCCTGTCCGCCCGTCGGGGGAGGGCCTCCCTGCCTTCATTGCTCGCGGAGCTGTATCGGGAATCGGGTGTGGAGTTCGTGGCTGCCCGTCTTCCCGAGGGGCAGAGGATCCTGCAGAACCTGGAAAAGGCCGCCGGGATCGCATCCGCCTTCGCGTGGGCCGGTGCGGGATCGGTCAAGGCGTTTACCGAGGAGATCCGGCGCAAGACCGAGGAAGAGAGGACGGAAAACGAGTTCCCCACCTTCGAGGAGAGGGAAGATGCGGTGCGCATCTCCACCATCCATCTCTCCAAGGGGCTGGAGTTTCCCGTGGTGATCCTTGCGAACCTGTCCCGGGGCGGGAGGAAGCCTCCGGAGGGGCTGCGGGTGGACAGGGTACGGGAGTTGTCGGCGGTGATCTTCCCCGGGTTCCGGACCTACTCCTCGTTCCGGCGAATTGCGCGCGGCGGGAGGTCGGTCACGTTCGAGGAGTGGGAGGCGGAGAAGCAGGACGCGGAGGAGAGAAGGCTTCTCTACGTCGCCGCGACCCGGGCCCGGGACCGCCTGTTTTTCGTGACGGGCGCAAAGGGCAAGGGGTCGGTGCTCGGCGAATCCCTGCATGCGGCGCTCGCGCGCGCTTCGGACGGCGGCCCGGGCACCTGTGCGATCACGGGTCTTTCCGGGGTCCGGCGGCTCTTCGCCGGGGAAGGCGCGGTGCTTCATGCGGCCGTCCGTGAACCGCTGCCCGTTCCTCCTTCCTCCCCTCCCGCCCCGCCCGATCTTTCCTTCGCGCAGGAATGGTCTCCTCCCCCCCCGGCGCCTCTTGCCCCGGAGGCCGCGGAGATGACTCTCCGGGAATTCCACGACCGGGCCACGGGGAGAAGGTTCGGAGAAAAGGTCCATCGGGCCCTCGAAGCGGCCCCTCCCGTCGGCGCGTCGTGGCCTCCGTCCCGCCCGCTCCCCGTCGTGTGGGGAGAAGGGGAGGAAACGCGGTGGCAGGCCATCTGCGCGGGAATCGCCCGGAGCGGGGTCCGCCGCGATCTGATCGGCGCGGAGCTCGTCGGGACCGAGCTCCCGATGTTCTCGTTCCGCGGGGGGTGGTCCGGAGAGGAGCGCGCCGACCTCGTCGTCCGGTTTCCGGGGGGGGGTGGAAAACAGGCGGGGCCGCGCCCGGGGAGCATTGGGTCATCGACTACAAGACGGGCCCCCGGGAGGAGGAGCAGGAGGAAACCGTACCGGGAACAGGTCCGGGGTTACATGGAGATCCTCTCCGACGCATGGAACGTTCCGGTGCGTGGTTTCATCTGGTATGTTGAAACCGGAGAAACGATCGAGGTACGAACGGCAGTAAAAAAACGATGGAGAGAGAGGGATCGATGTCGAGGAAGCAAAGCGAAAGTGAAGAGGAATATTTCGCGCGCGTCGAGTTCGAGCGGCGGAAGAAGATCGAGAGGGAGAAGCGGCAGAGTCTTGACGGCGGAGGAGAAGAAGCGGCTTCGGGAGCTCCATTTCATGAAGTGCCCCAAGTGCGGCATGGACCTGATCGAGGTAGACTACAAGAGCATCCGGATGGACAAATGTCCGGGGTGCGAGGGCGTCTGGCTGGACCTGGGGGAGCTCGATGCCGTGGCGAAGATGGATAAATCGATGGTCGACAGGATTTTCGGGCTTTTCCCAGGGTAGATTCTATTTCAGGGGTTTCAGGTAGATCAGCTTGTCGTCTCCTTCGTCGTAGTAGTCCGGTAGCCGCGCGGCGAGTGTGCAGCCGATCTTCTCGTAGAACGCCCGCGTATCGCCGTAGGACTCCTGCGATGACGTTTCGATCACAAGGAGCCGGCCTCCCCGCCGCCGGATCTCCTCCTCGACGAAGGAAACGATCCTTCGCCCGTACCCTTTTCCCTGACGGTCGGCGCGGGTAGCGAGCCAGTACAGGTCGAAGGTGGCGGCGGTCATCTCGTTCTTTCCGAAGCAGGCGTACGCGGCAACGGTCCCGTCTTCCTCGACCAGGACGAACGGATGGTAATCGTCCTGCCCCGGCTGCGTGAGCGCGATGTCGACCAGCTCGATCGCCACGTCGACCTCGTGCTCCTTGAACGCCCCCGTTCCCTCGACCAGTCTCCGGATCGACTCCCGGTCTTCCGTCTCGATCCTGCGGATATCGGTCATCGCGCCCCGCGGGAAAGCCCCAGGCGCAGGATTTCCTGGACGAGCGCCTCGTAGGAGAAGCCGGCAGCCCGGGCGGCACGGGCCAGGCCGGCGTTGCTCGATATGTCGGGGTTCGGGTTCACCTCGAGCGTGAACATCTTCCCGTTTCCGTTCATGCGGAAGTCGACGCGGGCGTACCCGCACAGCCCGAACGCGTTCGCCGCCGCGAGCGTCAGCCGGGCCAGCCGGCTGCGAAGGGTGTCCGGGATCCTTGCCGGGCATTCGGGGGCGATCTCGTCGTACGCCGGGTGGTTCGCATCCCATTTCGACTCGAAGGAGCAGACGCGCCACTTCGGGTTCCGGTACACGAGTTCGGCGGGGGGAAGGGGACGGTACGGTTCCTCGACGGTGCCGTTCCCGAGCACCCCCACGTTGAACTCCCGGCCGCCGACGTACTCTTCCGCCAGCGCTTCCTGGCCGTATCTCTCGATCACGTGGGCCACCTGTTTCTTCAGCCCTGCCTCGTCCTCGACCACGCTCTCCTCGGAGATGCCCGCGGAACCGTCTTCCTTGGCGGGTTTGACGATGACCGGGAAGCGCAGCCCCGAACGCCCCCGGGGAACCTCCGGGTACAGACGAAAGGAAGGCGTGGGGATGCCGTACGAGGACAGGATATGCTTCGTGAGGGCCTTGTCGTTGCACACCGAGAGAGGAAGAGGCCCGTTCCCGGTATAGGGGAGCCGGAGCAGTTCCAGGTACGCGGCGCCGTGCGGTTCCTTCTGCGCAGAGTTGAGCGGGCACTCGGAAAGGTTGAATACCGCATCGGCCTCGAACGTTCGCAGCGAGGCGGCCAGCTCCGCGGGATCCGTGTCGAAGACGACGCACCGGGAGATGTGTCCGCGGGAGGCGAGGGCCTCCGTGACCTCGCGCGCGCTCACCGCAAGGTCCATCTCGTCGCGCATCGGTCCCTCGACGTCCTTCAGGGTGTCCTCCACGGGGGTATAGAGAACCGCGACGCGCTGGGGAGACAGTTCCGCCATCACCGGTCCCTCGTCTCCCAGCGGCTCATGGCGTGGGAGAGGATTTCGGAGATGAGTTCGACGTAGGGGACCCCCATCTTCCGGGCCATGATCGGGAGGTCGCCGTACCCGGGGGAGAGCCCGGGAAGGGGGTTGCATTCGATGAACTGGGGGATCCGGTTCCCGTCGAGCCGGAAATCGATCCGGGAGAAGTCCCGGCAGCCGAGGAGCCGGTAGATTCCCACGGCGCACCGTTCGATCTCGGTGACGGTCTCCGGCGGGAAGAGGGGGGACACCGGTATTCGACCTGGTTCTCCCAGTCACGCTTGACCTCGAGGGAATAGACGAACTCCTCGCGGGGGACCAGTTTCGGGATGATCTCCATGATGCCTACCACCCTGGGATTCCCGTTGCCGACCAGTCCCACCGTGACTTCGGGGCCGGGGATGAACTCCTCGACAATGGCGTCCTGGAAATATTCCCGGGTCACGAACGAGACCATTTTCCGCACGTCGGCAGGGGAGAAGGCCCGGGAGGCAAGACGTACGCCCTTGCTCGACCCTTCGTATGCGGGTTTGACGATGACCGGGTACGCGAGGTCCAGCCCGGCGACCTCGTCCTCCGACCGGAACGTGCGGAACCTCGGCGTGGGAAATCCCTCCGAAGAGACCAGCCTCTTGGCCACCGCCTTGTCCAGAGTGACACAGAGGGTCAGGGGGTCCGAACCGAGGTAGGGGATGCCGAGCATCTCGAGCAGGGCCGGGACATGGGCCTCGCGGCAGCGGCCCCCCTCTCCCTCGGCGATGTTGAAGACGAAGTCCGGGCGCATTTCCCGGAGGGCGTCGATGATTCCGGAACCGGCACCCAGGCGGAACACCTCATGTCCCAGGGAGGAGAGAGCGTGGTACAGATGGTCGACGGTCGCCTCGGAGTCGTATTCCTCGAAGGCGTCCGCCGGCAGGTGGGGGGGTGGTCGGCCGGTTTTACGTTGTAGGAGATCCCGACTCGCACCGTCTCCTTCTCTTGGCCATCCGCTCGTTTCCGGCGGGAATCAGCGCCTTGACCTCCCCCGTCATGAGGCGATAGACGTCCGGACGGGAGGCCGGCAGTTCCGTCTCCGGCTGGGCGGAGGAGCGACTGTCGTCCCGCGGTTCCTCGTAGCTGACGATGATCCCCTCGTAGTTGCGGAGGATCGTCCGCTGCTCGCCCATGGCGAGGAGGTAGTTGGGCATGAGCGGGATCTTGCCGCCGCCGCCGGGGACGTCGACCACGTAGGACGGGATGGCGAGCCCCGACGTGTGCCCCCTGAGCGCCTCCATGATCTCGATCCCCTTGGACAACCGGGTGCGGAAATGCTCCAGCCCGCGCACCATGTCGCACTGGAACAGATAGTAGGGGCGGACCTTTGCCTTGACGAGCCGCATGTTGAGCGTGCGGATGATCTCGGGGTGGTCGTTGATGCCCTTCAGAAGCACCGACTGGTTGTTCACGGGGATTCCGGTCCGGAGGAGGCGGTCGCAGGCCTTTTCCGCCTCGGGGGTGATCTCCCGGGGATGATTGAACTGGGTGTTCACCCAGATCGGGCCGTACTTTTCCAGGACACCGCAAAGCTCGTCGTCGATCCGCATGGGGAGTACGACCGGCACGCGGGTACCGATCCGGATGATCTCGACGTGCGGAATCCGCCGGAGCCCCTTGAGGATGAACTCGATCCGCGGCGTGGGGAGCGTGAGCGGGTCGCCGCCCGACACGATGACGTCGCGGATCTCCTCGTGCCGCCGTATGTATCCGAACATCTTGTTCAGCTCGAATTCCGTCTTCGTGGCTTCCCCGAGGGGCCAGATCCTCTTCCGCGTGCAGTGGCGGCAGTACATGGAGCAGAAATTCGTCACCACCATCAGGCACCGGTCCGGGTAACGGTGGGTGAGCCCGGGGACCGGCATGTCCTTCTCCTCCTCGAGCGGATCGTCCTCCCCCACTTCCATCCCGTAATACTCCTCCGGGGAAGGGATCGCCTGCCGTGCGATCGGATCGTCGGGATCGTCGAGCCGGATGAGCGACAGATAATAGGGAGTGATCGAGAGATGGTAGGCTGCGGTCACACGCGTAAGGAGCTCCGCCTCCTCGCGGGGGAAGTAGCGAAGCCCGGACAAGTCCCCGATGGAGGTGATGCGATGAGAAAGTTGCCATTGATAGTCGTTCCACTCTTCCCTTGTCACCTTGGGCCAGGGAAGGCCGACGGGGTTGGTGTCGCTTGCCTGGTCGCGCAGGGATACCGAGCCGTCACTTCGGTTCCTCTTCATAGGCCTCCTTGTCTCTTTTCCCGCCAGGGATTGTCTGCCGTCTCTCATCCGGGGATTCACCGTCCGCTTGCCTTGACCCAGAGAAAGTCGACGGGGGTTTTTCCCTTATTCGAGAACGCATACTCCTGCTCCGCCTGGAAGTACAGGCTTTCGCCCTTCCGGGCGATGTAGTTCATTTCTCCCAGGCGGAGCCCCAGCCTGCCGGAGAGGACGAACACGTAGTTCTCCCCCGCGTGCGCGGGCTCGGGCAGCGCCTCTCTCCCCGACCGGATCATGGCGCGGTACGCCACGATGGTCCGGTAGCGGCTCCTGGGAAGAAGGGTATCGAAGGATTGGTATCCCGTGACGTCGGATGGAAGGGAATCGGTCCGGCGGAAGAGAACCTTCTCCTCGTCGTCCTCGGCGAAAAAGGAGTAGGGCGTTTCGCTCAGCGCCGAAAGGATCTCGAGGAGGTTTGTGACCGACGGGGATGTCAGATTCCGCTCGATCTGGGAAATCGTCCCCTTCGTGAGGTCCGCACGCTCGGCGAGATCGGCCTGGGAGAGGCCGTTGATCTGCCGAAGATGTTTGATCCTTGCCCCGATATCGATCATAGCACTGTATTTTAAACCCCACGTTTAGTAAATCTATCCAAATGGTAAGAAACCGAACTTCGCATGTCAATAGGGATATACATGAATTTCCAAAGATATTTGTTTTTTATAAATCCCGTCTCCGTTGCGACGGATGGGTTTTCTATACACGAAAAGTCAGCGTCCGCGCGGGTCTGCGCCGCGTGGCCCGCTACGCGAATGCCGTTTCCCTTTCCGCCCCGGTTCGCGCAGATCAAAATTATTTTTTTTTGACAGGGAGAAACGACAGGGAGGGTATAATGTCCCTCAAGGTGGGGGAGTAGCTCAGTTGGGAGAGCACCACGTTCGCAACGTGGGGGTCGAGGGTTCAATCCCCTTCTCCTCCACCATCTTTTTTTCTCCTTCCGTTCATCTGTTTTTCTTATCGGTAGAGGAACGATCACACTTTCCCGTTTTTGTCAGGAGGGAATCGTTCGCCGCGTCCGCGCACCGCACGCGTCTCTCGTATGGAAACGGAGATCGGCTTCCGCAACCTCGGAGGGGGGCTTCGTTCGTGGCTCGCCGTGCGATGAACCCGCACGTCTGCGCTTAACCTCACTGCGCCCCCCTCCTGCGGTTGCTCCGCCGTTTCCGTCCCACGCATGGACACGGAGATCGGCTTCCGCAACCTCGGAAGAGGGCTTCAATCCGTCGCTCGTCTTGCGATACACCCGCCGTCGTAATCTTGCCCTTCCGTCCGGGGAGGCATCGGGCACTTACCCGTGGACGGGTCCTCGGGTAGTATCTTGGGGGTGATGTCTCCGTCGGCCGCATCCGTCCGTGTTCGTGGAAGTGGCGGTGCCGCTTCCCATCGATCACCCGTTCACCTACCGCATCCCTTCGGGACAGGAAACGCGCGCCCGGGTCGGCGTCCGCGTGCTGGTCCCTTTCGGTCGCCGGAAGGTCACCGGGCTGATCACGGCGCTTACGGACGGCACGTCCCTCAAGGGGCGCGAGGCGCGGGAGGTTCTCGCATTTCTGGACGAAGAGCCGTACGTCTCCCCCGCCCACCTCGCGTTTCTTTCCGCCGCTGCGCGCGAGTGCCTGGCCCCCATGGGCGAGATGCTGCGGGCCGCTCTTCCCGGGGGGCTTCCGCGGCGGGAGGCCCCGTCGGTACCGAGGACGGAAACGGTTTATCGTGCAGCCGACGGGTCCCCGGACGCTGCGTTGACGCCCAAGCAGCGCAGGGTATATGCGGCCGTCCTCGAGGCGGGGGAGATCTCCGCGCCGCAACTGTCGGCGCTTGTCCCCGGCGGGGGGGATGTCGCCCGGAGGCTTGCCGCGAAGGGGATTCTTGCCGCTTCGGTGCAGGAGAAATCTCTAGCGCCTTCCTCGCCTCATCTTCCGGACAGTTCCGGGGCGATCGTCCCCACGCCCCACCAGGAGGCGGTCCTCGCGAAAACCGGCGTCGCCCTCGCGTCCGGCGGGTTCGCCGCCTTCGTCCTTCACGGGATCACCGGGTCGGGGAAGACCGAGGTGTACCTGAGGGCGATCGAACAGGCCCGGCTCACCGGGAGACAAGCGGTGTACCTCGTTCCCGAGATCGCCCTCACACCGCAGTTGCTCGGCCGCGTCCGCGCCCGCTTCGGGGAGGCAGCGGCGGTCCTGCACAGCGGGCTCACCCGGGCCGACCGTGCGCTCCAATGGCGCAGGATCCGGGGGGGGGAGGTCTTCCTCAGCATCGGGGCCCGGTCCGCCGTGTTCTCACCCTTTTCGTCCCCGGGGCTGTTCATCGTCGACGAGGAGCACGACTCGGCCTACAAGCAGGAGGAGGGGATCCGCTACCAGGCGCGGGACCTTGCCCTGATGCGCGCGAGGATGGAGGAGGCCGTTGTCCTCCTGGGTTCGGCCACGCCTTCCGCCGAGGCGATCCGCCTTGCCCAGACGGGAGAAGCGACGCTTCTTTCCCTCCCGGAACGTATCGGGGCCAGGAATCTGCCCGAAATCACCGTCGTGGACCTCAAAGGCCGGACCGCGCGCCGGGGAGCGGACCGGTATTTCTCCTCCGCGCTCGAGGAAGCGGTCGAGGAGACGCTCTCCCGGGGAGAGAAGGTGATGCTGTTCCTCAACCGGCGCGGGTACGCCCCCGCGCTTACCTGCCTGGACTGCGGGACGACAGTCCATTGCCGGAACTGCCAGGTGGCGCTCACCTTCCACAAGCAGGACGGGGTGCTTCTGTGCCACTACTGCGGCGCGAGGGAGACCCCTCCCGAGCGATGCGGGGCCTGCGACGGGCACAAGGTGGCGCAGGTCGGGATCGGCACGGAGCGTCTGGTCGCGTGGTCCGCAAAGAGATGGAAGGAGGCACGGGTCGCGCGACTCGACTCCGACCTCGGCAGGAAGAGGGGATTTTACGAGGAGGTGCTCTCCCGGATGCACAGCGGGGAAGTGGACATCCTCGTGGGCACGCAGATCATCGCCAAGGGGCACGACTTCCCCGAGGTGACGTTCGTGGGCGTCCTGCTTGCCGACCTGTCGCTCTCCTTTCCGGATTTCCGGTCGGCGGAGCGGACCTTCCAGATCCTGACCCAGGTGTCGGGGCGCGCGGGCCGGGGGGAACGGCCGGGGACCGTGATCATCCAGACCCTTTCGCCGGACCACGTCTGCATCCGGAAAGCGGCCGAGCACGACTTCCACGGCTTCATGGAAAAGGAGCTGGCCGAGCGGGAGGCGCTGGGCTACCCGCCGTTCGGGCGGATGCTCCTTCTGAGATTCTGGGGGCCGAAGCTCGACCGGGTGCAGGCGGCGGCCGGGGATGTGGCGGACGCGCTGTCCCGCCCGCTTTCGGAGGCGGGGATCGTTCTTTTGGGTCCCGCCCCGTCGCCTATCGGGCTCGTCAAGAAGAAGTACCGCTACCAGATCCTCCTGAAGATGCCCCCTCGGTTCCCGGTAGGAGATTTCTTTCCGGAACTCCTTCGCCCCCTGCGCGACGTCGCGAAAAAGGCCGGCGTCCGGATGGAGGCCGACGTCGATCCCTACAACCTCATGGTCTGACCTAAGAACAGGGACGTTCCTAAGAACTCTTTCTCCCGTGCACGCCGGTGTCTGGGGACCCTGGCTCGCCGGGGGGCCTTCCGCATCCGCTACGCTCGCGGATCCTTCGCCCGCTCGCTGCCGCGTTCCGCTCGACGCAAGTTCTTCCTTTCGGCGGGACACTCCTCTACGTACAACTCGATATAGGAATGTCCCCCCGCTCTGCGGAACCCCCCCCCGCATCGACCCGGGTCCCCGGTGCTGGCGCATCGACCCTCCCGGTGCACGGCCTCTTCGGTAACGGGCCCCTGGAGGCCGGAGCGCAGGCGTGCGGGTGCATCGCACGCCGAGCCACGAACGGAGCCCCCCTCCGAGGCAGCGGAGCCGGTTTGCGCCCTCCCGGATGACAGGCATGCGCCGCGTTCGCCTCCGTTTGGGACCAGCGGTTCGCCCGGGGCTCGCGCTTTGTCGATGGCACGCGACTTGCCCCGCATACGGCCAACTACTTAACCGAAGGAGGTTCGGCCATGCGGATGCATTACCTGTTGAATCAAGGCGCTGCACCGGAATCGAAGCTTGCGGACGTGGAGATCCACTTTGAGGAAGGAATTCTTTCCGGACTGAAACTGGTAGGATGTTCGGTCTGGAGGTCGAAGAAGGGAGAGGGCCCCACGGTGCTCGTCCCCTCGAGATCCTACGCGACCGCCACCGGGGTCCGCTACTACGAGCTCCTGCGCCCCTCGGAGGAAGGGGGGACGGGGGATGAGGCAGGGGGAAAATTCGCCGTCCGGAATTTCCGGCAGCATATACGGGACGAATACCTGAAAATCGCGGGTTTTCCGGAGGAGAAGGAATCGCGGAAGGCAAAACCGTCCACCGGGAGGGGATAGAAACGGAAAAAAGAATGAAGGGAGGGAGCCGGATCGGCGCGGCCCAATCGCCCGGCTCCCGTCCTTAGATCCGCAACCTACGGGAAGCTCATCCTCACGAACGGGCACCCGAATCTTGCCGGGAGATCGGTCGGGCAGAGCGCCGTATCAGGAAGCGCTGGCTCCCGGAGGGTCGACGGCGATATGAAACGCCTCCTCCGCGGAGGTGGAAAACGCTTTTCTCGCCAGCCTCAATAGCCCGATGATATTGTCGCCCCTTTCTTCCACGCGGCGCTCCACCACCAGACCAATGGGAACTTTCATCTTCCTGACGTAATCGACACGGTACACGGTGACGTTTCTCATAGGCACCCCCACCGTTTCGTCAAGAACTACCTCTTATATAAAACAAAATTCTGAAATAATCAATAAAAAAACAGGTTTTATTTTCGGTGGGGCCGCCCTACAATCGTTCCTTGCGCATTTCTTGCGGACGAGCCTGCCGAAGGGGTGATCGATGAAGACCAGGGACATTCATTTCCTGCTCATGGTGGTCGTGATCATCGGGTTTCTCGTCGTTCTCTCCCTGACGGGACGCCAGAGGTTTCTGTCCAGGACGCCGCCTCACCTGTCGGCCTCTTCCGATGCGGAGTGCTTCTCCTGCCACGATGACGGAAAACAGTTTCCGATGACCAAGGAGCACCCGCTCCGCAAAAAGAACTGCCGCCAGTGCCACCGGCTCGCGGAGGAGTAGCCGCACCCCCGGGGAAGAAGGTAGCTCCCCCGCTCGGCGCGCACGTATCGGTGGCGGGGGGTCTTGTCACCGCACCGGGCCGGGGCGTGCGGATCGGGGCGGATGTTCTTCAGATCTTCTCCAAGCAGAACACCCGCTGGACGGGGAAGGTCCTCGAGGAGGAGGAGGCCGGGGCCTTTCGCGAAGAGAGCGCCCGCACGGGTGTCCGGACGGTCGCCATCCATTGCGCCTACCTGATCAACCTCGCCTCCGCCAAAGAGGCCGTAAGGACGCGTTCCCTCTACGCGCTGGAGGACGAGGCGTCGCGCGCGGCGATGCTCGGCGTCCCGTACCTCGTCATGCACCCCGGATCGTCGGGGGAGGACCCGGAGGAGACGGGGGAGGAGCGCATCGCGAACGCCCTGCGCACGTTCGGCCGGTTCCCCGGGGGCGTGACCCTTCTCCTGGAGAACACCGCGGGGCAAGGAAACTCGATCGGCCGGACGATGGAGCAACTCCGCCGCGTGATCGACGCGTCCGGGGCGCCGTCCGACGTGGCGGTGTGCCTCGACAGCGCACACCTTTTCGAGGCGGGTTATGATATATCGGGCGAAAAAGGGTGGGAGGGGCTGCTCGATGAGCTCGCCCGTCACGGGATCCTCCCGCTCGTCCGCATGTGGCACCTGAACGACTCGAAGACGGCTCTCGGCAGCCGGGTCGACCGGCATTTCCACATAGGGGAAGGACAGATCGGGCTTTCCGGATTCCGCCGCATCCTGACGCACCCGGAATTGCGCAAGCTGCCGATGCTGCTGGAGACGCCCAAGGACGGAAACGACGAGTTCGAGAGGGACATCCAGAACCTGGCCGTGCTCAGGAGCCTGTGCGCCGCCGGGAGGAAGAGAAGATGAATCGGGACTACGAGGCGATCAAGGGCCTGGCCAAGCATCACAAGCAGGTCTTCGGGCGGATCGTCAAGTGCGAGATGTACAAGCTGGATGAGGGGAGGATCCTGGCCCTCACCCGGATGCACGACGACTACCACGACCTGAATCTCGCGCTCCTACTTGACGACGCGTACCGCATCGTGGAGATCGCGGGAAAGATGGACCGGATCCCCTACCCGTGCTGCGAGGAGAAACCGCTGGAGATGCTTTCGGAACTCGTGGGGATCTCCGTGCTGGAACGGGGGGGGCTGAAGAAGGTGAAGGAGCGAATCCCCCGGAACGTCGGATGCACCCACGTCTACGAGATGCTCGAGTCGACCTTCCGCACGATCTTCGTCGGCTCCTACAGCATCGTCGACCAGGAATGGAACGGTGTGCTTTCCCTGGATCTGGAAGAGAACCGTCAGATGGGTCTCCGCTCGCCGATCCTTGCCGATACCTGCTACGCCTTCAACCGGGCGTCCGCGGACGACGAGGTGCAGAGACGCGCCCTGAAGAAGATCGAGGAGGCCAGCCGGAAGAGGGAGGCGATCGAGGCGGTCAAGGGAGGGAAGTGACGCCCTTTCCGCTGCGGCCCGGGAACCTTTTCCGCCGTCCGGTGTTCCATTACCGCGGGGGCCATGCTCCCCGGAAGCTGCCGCGCCACGGCGTCCGATATCCTGGCAAAGCGAGGTGGGAGATGCGGAGACACACGGTCCCGATCACGCTGACGATCGTATTGCTGGCGGCCGCCCTTTCCCTGCCTGCCTTCCCCGCCGAATACCCTTCCCGCGTCGACCGGGTGGTGCTTTACCCGGACATGGCCGAGGTCACCCGCATCGTTGCGCTGGACAGACCGGAAAATACCGTCGTACTCCCGGGGCTGACCCCCAATCTGCTGCCGGACTCTCTCTCGGCGAAAGTCGAAACCGGCGGCGCGCGGATCACGGGAGTGTCCGTCGATGACCTGTACCGGACCGAGCCGGTGGACGAGCGCGTGAAGGAACTGGAACGGCGGATCGAGGACCTGACAGCCCAGAAACGCCGTGCAGAGGCGGAAATCCAGGCATTCCAGCGGGAAAAGAAACTCCTGGAGCGTGGCGTTGTTTCGATCTATTCCGGCGGGGAAGAGGAAACGGGGAAGGGGAAAATGCAACCGTCGCGGCTGACCGCCGCCGAAGTGGAGGGGGCGCTCTCCCTGTACCGTGACCGCGACCGGGAAATCGACGGCATGGTCTTCGACCAGGAGGGGAAGATACGGGAACTCGACAGGAAGATCCTCGCGGCCAAACAGGAGTTGGACAAGATCCGCAATCCCCGTCCGAAGCAGGAAAAGGCGGTGCGGATCGAGCTGGACCCCCCTGCGAAGGGGCGCATCGCCGTCACGTATCTGGTCCCCGCGGCCGGCTTCGTTCCCCGGTACAACCTCCGGCTTCGCCCGGCGGAGGGCGACCTCGTCTTGGAGCTCGTCGGGGAGGCCTGGCAGCGTACGGGCGAGGACTGGGAAAAGGCCGCGTTCACCTTTTCTACCGCGCGGCCGGGCCGGATGGCGCAATTGCCCCCTCTTCCCCCCTGGAACATCGATTTCCGCCAGCCGCCGGTGGCCCGCCCGTTGGGATCCGTGAGTGGGAAGAGGAGCCCAATGGCGGCGATGGATGCGGCGGAAGAAAAGACGGCAGAACATGAAGCGGGGGCTCCTCCGCCGCAGAAAAGGTTTGCATCGTTCGAGGTTACTCTGGAGGGGCGGCATTCCCTTCCCGGCGACGGGGAGAAGAAGATGTTTCCCCTTACCCGCCAGGAGCAGAAGACGAAGGTGGCGTGGCGTTCCATCCCGAGGGTGACCGACGACGCGTTCCTCGTGGCGGACGGCCGAAACGAGACCGGACTGCCGGTGTTCGCGTCCCCGGCCGCGCTCTTCCTGGAAGATGCGTATGTGGGGAGGGGGCGCCTCCCGGACATCCCGGAGGGCGAGGAGTTCCGGATCGATTTCGGGAAGGATCCGTCGGTCACGGTGAAGCGGAGGGAGCGGGAGCGGAAGCGCGAAGACGGAGGGGTCTTCTCCCGCGTGAAGCGGGTGCGGTTCCGGTACGAGATCACGGCCCGGAACTTCCGGAAGGATACGGTGCCTCTCACCGTCCTGGACCAGGTTCCGGTTCCCCGGCACAAGGACATCGTGGTGAAGGATGTGGAGATTGCCGGCGGCGGGAAGACAGGGGAACAAGGCGAGGTCAAGTGGGAGTTTTCGCTTGCGGCCGGAGAAAAAAAGGTTCTGGGGCTCTCCTTCACGGTGGAGTACCCGGCGGACAAGGAGATTTATGGCCTCTGAAAGGCAGGTAAACCGGCTGGCGGAAATCCTCGTCGGGCATTCGGTCAAGGCGAAACGGGGGGAGATCGTCCGGATCTCGGGAAGCGACCTGTCCCGGCCACTCGCTCTCGCGGTCTACCGCGAGGCGCTGCGCGCGGGGGCGCACCCGCTTTTGGCGATCGGGTTCGAGGAGGCCGGACGGATCTTCTTCGAGGAGGCTTCCGGGGAACAGATCCGTCACCTTCCGCCGACCCGGCTGTACGAGGCGAAGAGGATCGACGCCGACATCATCATTCTCGCACCGGCGAACACCCGGCACTTGAGCCACATTCCCCCCAAGCGGATGGCCGACAGGCGGAAGACGCTCCAACCGATCTCCGAGATCGTCCTCCGCCGGGTCCGGTGGGTCCTGACCAACTTCCCCACCGAGGCGCTCGCCCAGGAGTGTGACCGGTCGCTCCCGGAGTATGAACGGTTCTACTACCGGGCTGTTTCACAGGACTGGCCCGCGATGGCGAAGTTGCTGCGGCGGGCGAAGCGGATCCTGGAGAAAAGCCGGGAGGTCCGTATCGTCGGAAAGGAGACCGACCTCGCGTTCTCGATCAGGGGGCGGAAGGCAATCCCGTGCGCGGGGGAGTACAACATGCCGGACGGGGAGATCTTCACGGGTCCCGTGGAGACGTCGGTCGAGGGGAAGATCTTTTTCGAATTCCCCGCGATCGCGGGAGGTCGCGAGGTGTCGGGGATCCGGCTGACGTTCCGGGAAGGGAAGGTCGTGGAGGCCACCGCGGAGAAGAACGAATCGTATCTCCGGGAGATGCTCGCCGCGGACGCCGGTGCGTGCCGGCTGGGCGAGTTCGGGATCGGCGCAAATGCGGGGGTGACCGAGTTCACCCGCGACATCCTGCTGGACGAGAAGATGGGGGGGACGATCCACCTGGCCGTCGGCCGATCCTACCCCGAGTCGGGCGGAAGGAATCGCTCCGCCGTCCACTGGGACATGATCAAGGACCTTCGAAAGGAAGGGGAACTTTTCCTCGACGGCAAACCGGTCCTGAGGACGGGGCATCTGTTCGGAAGGGTCCCGCCGGGAATGCGAAAAGGGGGGTAGGTCCCGCGGATCGCGTATTCATCGCTGGGGGTGCGTGGACATCGGCCGCCCGGAGGAAAAGAGGGCGGGGAATGGTTTCCTTCGCCTCCCCTGGCATATACTGGTTGGGTTATTCGCCGTCTCTGCCCCGGGACGGTGCAGCGGCAGGCAAACAATTCGTAAGCGGAACCGGAAAGGAGCATCGATGAAATTCCGTTGGTTGATCGCGGCGGTCGCAATCCTTATGGCAGTTCATGTCAGCGCGGAAGAGGCACCGAAGCTTGCGAACCAGAAGGACAAGGTCAGCTACAGCATCGGGATGGACATCGGCAACAACCTGAAGAGGCAGTCGCTCGATGTCGACGCCGACATGCTCGCGCGTGGTTTGAAAGACGCGCTGTCCGGCGGGGAAACCCTTCTCTCCGACGAGGAGGCGCGCGAGACGCTGGCGGCCCTGCAGCAGGAGTTGCGGGAAAAGGCCCTCGAGCGCAGGAAGCAGGATGCGGAGAAGAACAAGAAGGAAGGGGAGGCGTTCCTGGCCGAGAACGGGAAGAAGGAGGGCGTGATCTCCCTGCCGAGCGGGTTGCAGTACAAGGTCATCCGGTCGGGAAACGGCGCTTCCCCGAAACTAACCGACACGGTGGAGACCAACTACCGCGGCACCTTCATTGACGGGAACGAGTTCGACAGTTCGTACAAGCGGGGGCAGACGGCGGTGTTCCCGGTCAACGGCGTGATCGCCGGATGGACCGAGGCGCTCCAGCGGATGAAGATCGGGGACAAGTGGCAGATCTTCGTCCCGCCCGAGCTCGCCTACGGGGAGCGGGGCGCCGGGCCGATCGGGCCGAACGCGACTCTCATCTTCGACGTCGAGCTGGTGTCGATCAAACCGGATGCGGAGGGGGGGGATTCCTCCGGGAAGGAAAAGTCCGCGGAGAAGCCGTAACCGGCCCGGGCACGGCGGGATTTTCCCCTTCGCGGGTACGGGGGAGCGAGCGGATGTTCCGGGAAGGAAGAAAGGTTTTCCTTGCCTAATTGCGCCTTACGTGCAATCCTATATTAATTTTGTTGGATCACACGTCGGAAATGAGCCGGAAGCGGTCCCACCGCAGAAACGGTTCTCCCTCTCCTCACGGTTGGACGACACATTTCCCGTAAGATTCGGCATCCCAACAAGCCGGACGGCGCCAGCACAGGTGCATCCGGGCAGATGATTTGCACTGGAGGAACAGGAATGACGTTTTCGGATTTTGGATTTTCGCCCGATCTGCTGCGTGCGGTTGCGGCGAGGAAATACACGGTGCCCACGGCGATTCAGGAGAAGGCGATCCCCCACGTGATGGCGGGGAAAGACCTGCTGGGGTGCGCCCAGACCGGGACGGGGAAGACCGCGGCATTCGCGCTTCCCATCCTGGAAAAGCTTGGCCAGGCGAGTTGTGCAGGGGAAAGGCGTTCTTCCCGAAGAAGAGGGAAGGGGAAAAGCCTCCGACCCGTCCGCGCACTGATACTTGCGCCCACGCGGGAGCTGGCCATACAGGTCAGCGAGAGTTTCCGCGAATACGGGAAGCACACCGAACTTACGCAGACCGTCGTCTACGGCGGGGTCAGCCAGGTTCCGCAGGAGCGGGCGCTTGGGGAGGGCGTGGACATTCTCGTGGCCACCCCCGGACGGCTCCTCGACCTGATGTCACAGGGTCTGGTAACGCTGGGGTCGATCGAGATCTTCGTCCTGGACGAGGCCGACCGGATGCTCGACATGGGTTTCATACGCGACATACGTAGGCTGGTCGACAAGCTGCCCCGGCGCCGCCAGTCCCTCTTTTTCTCCGCCACGATCCCCGGGGACATCCGGAGGCTGGCGGACACGATCCTGCGCGACCCCGTCATGGTGGCGGTTACTCCGCAGGAGCCCGCCCCGGAGGCCGTGGACCACTTCCTGTACTTCGTGGAGAAACACGACAAGGCGGCGCTGCTCCAGCACCTTCTGACCGACCCGACGCTTCGGAACGTCCTGGTGTTCACGAAGACGAGGCACGGTGCCGATCGGGTCGCGAGGCATCTTGACCGGGCCCGCATTCCCACGGAGGCGATCCACGGAGACAAGACGCAGAATGCGAGGGAACGCGCGTTGGAGAATTTCCGGCGCGGAAAGTCGCGGGTCCTGGTAGCGACCGACATCGCCGCCCGGGGCCTGGACATCGTGGGGCTATCCCACGTGCTGAATTACGATCTGCCCAATGAGCCCGAATCGTACGTCCACCGCACCGGCCGGACGGGGCGTGCGGGCGCGTCGGGGATCGCCCTGTCGTTCTGCGATATCGGGGAGCGTCCGTTTATCGCTGCGATCGAACAGCTGATCCGCAGGCACCTCAAGGTCGTGGAAGACCATCCGTACCGGTCGGGCCTTCGCCCCGCCCCTCCCACAAACCTGGAGCCGGAAAAGCCGAAGGCGCTTCGTCCGTTCATGATCAGCGTGGAAGAGCTTTTCGGCGGCTCCCGGAGAGAGGGTTTCGCCGGCTGAACCGGCGCACGGCGGCAAGAAACGCCGGCTCCTCGAACCGGCACCCCTCGGCCCGCGCGATCTTGAGCATCTGGGTGTCCGAGAGGCCGAGATTGGCGAAGTGGGGATACTTCACCCGGACCCAGGCGGACGGGGTCACGGTCGCTCTCCGATAGATGCGCAGCTGCAGCGTCGCCCCCTCGTTGGACGCCTCCCACAGCCTCTTCAGGAAGGCCTCGTTCAGGACCTGTTTCCCCCCGCGCTTTCTCCACATGAACGAATCCAGGGTCTTCTGGACCCACTCCTCTCCCCAGAACACCATGTCGATGCCCGGGAAGGGGCGAAGGAGTCTGTCTTCCTTCCGCTTGAGCCGCCCCGCAAGCCGTTCTCTCGTGACGATGTCGAGCCCGGAGACGAGGAGTATTTCGGGGGTGAGGGGGACGGGGTTGAAGGTGGAGTGGAACCGGACGAGGGAGAGGAAAGCCGATTCGTCCCCTTCCATCGCCTGGATGCTGAGACGGTCCGTGGCAGGCTCGGAGTCCTCCGGCTTTCCTCTCCCTGCGATTTTTTCCCGCTTTGCCCCGGCGGGACGGGTCCGCCCCGCGCGCGTCGTCCGTTTCCGTTCCATCGAGGATCTCCTTTTTTCCCGCCTTCGGCTGTTTTCCGGATAGGATAGTCGGAAACCGTCCGCCGAACAACCGGAAGAAGTGGGATATAATGGCCGCTCCTGCCCCGACGGGAACCAACTTTGCCTAACGGTCATCTGTGTAGAGGAAGCATCGAGAGGATAACGCCAGGAAGAGGATGGCCGGTGACGGGTATGGGGCGCAGGAAAATCTTCGCGGTTCTGCTCCTGTGGGCGACGTGCATCGCCACGGGAGCCGGTCTGCCCGCCGCGGGGGCGGCGGACGGGAAAACGTCGGAGGGGGGCGCATCGTTGATCGAGAAATTCACGCTGGCGAACGGACTGACCGTCGTGCTCCGGGAGAACCACTCCTCTCCGGTGGTCGCCGTGCAGGTGTGGGTCAAGGCGGGAAGCGCGACCGAGCCCGAAGAGCGTGCCGGGATGTCCCATATTCTGGAGCACATGGCCTTCAAGGGGACGAAGAGGCGGGGCCCCGGCCAGATCGCGCGGGAGGTGGAGGCTCTCGGGGGAGAGATCAACGCCTATACCAGTTTCGACCAGACGGTCTACCACATCACGATCTCGGGGAGGTACCTGGAGAACGCCCTGGACATCCTGTCCGACACCCTCGGGAACTCGGTGTTCGACGCGGAGGAACTGGCCCGGGAGAAAGAGGTGGTCCTCGAGGAGCTCCGGATGAACGAGGACAACCCGGGGAGGGTGAACGGGAAGGCGATGTTCCGGGAGGCGTACCGCGTTCATCCTTACGGCCGCCCCGTGATCGGGTACGACAACACCATCCGGAAGACGACACGGGACGATCTCGTCGCGTACTTCTCCCGGTATTATGTCCCGGGGAACATGGTGCTCGTGATCGCGGGAGACGTGGACCCGGAGACGGCGCGACCCCTGATCGAGAAGTCCTTCCTCCCCCTCAAGACCCACATGTCCCCGCCGGACGGGGCGCCGGCCGAACCGCCGCAGCAGGAGATCCGGGTCAAGATCCAGGAGCGCGACGCGAAGCGCGCCTATCTCGACATCGCGTTTCACGGCCCCTCGATGCGGGACGAAGATGTTTTCTCCTGGGATCTGCTCTCCGCGATCCTGGGAAGCGGGCAGACCTCCCGGCTCTATCGCGAGGTGAAGGACGCCCGGGGGCTGGTCGATTCGGTGAGCGCTTACGCCTACACGCCGAGGGACGAAGGAGTCCTGATCGTGTCGGCAACCGGCGCGGCGGACAAGGCGAAGGAGGCGTTGCGGGAAATCCTGCGGCAAACGTTCCTCCTGGCGGCTGCATCCCCCCAAGGGGAGGAGCTTGCCCGTGCCAAGACCTCCATCGAGAGCGATTTCGTCTATTCCCTCGAATCGGTGGGGTCGCTTGCCCGGCACGTCGGATTCTTCGAGACGACCCTCGGAGACGGCGCCTTCGAACGGAAATACCTTCAGAAGATCCGCGGAGTGTCGGCCGGTGATATCCTTGCGGCGGCCAGCAAATACCTGAGGCCGGAAAACCTCACCGTCGCGGTCGTGGTCCCGCGAGGCGATTCGGGCCTGATTTCCCCGGAGGATGTCAGGCAGGTGGCGCAGGAGGCGTACCGGGTGGCGATGGAGCCCGCGGAAGAAGCAGGGAAGCGGGGGTCCGTCGTGAAGGAGGTCCTGGAAAACGGCATCCGGGTGATCATCCGGGAGGACCGGGCGATCCCGGTGGTTGCCGTGGAGGCCGGCTTCCAGGGCGGTCTTCGCGGTGAGGAGAAGGGTTACGGGGGGATCTCCACGTTAACCGCCGAGATGCTCACCAAGGGTACGAGGGAAAGGACGGCGCTCGAGATCTCGGAGGCGGTGGAAAACATGGCGGCCGATCTTTCCGGGTTTTCGGGCAGAAATGCCTTCGGCCTGCGGGCGCGCATGATGAGCAAGGATTTCACCACCGGATTCCGCCTGTTCGTCGAGTCGCTGCGGTGGCCCTCGTTTCCGGCGGAGGAACTCGAGAAGAAACGCCAGGAGGTCCTGGGGCGGCTCAAGCTCCAGAAGGACGACATGGTCCGGTCGGTCATCCTTCTCTTCCTCGCCACCCACTACGGGGAACACCCGTACGCCCGCAATCCGCTGGGGACGGAGGAGTCGATCGGCAGGATCACCCGGGAGGACTTGGAACGTTACTACCGGAGATGGACGGATCCGAGAAACATGGTGATCGCGATTTCCGGGGACATCGGCACGGAGGAAGCGCTCTCTGCCGTCCGGGAGGCCTTCGGGGACTTTCCCCGCAGGGAGGAATTCGTCCCGATCGGGCCGATGCCGGTGCCGCAGGAAAAGGGAATACGCCGGGGGGAAGAGCCGGGGGAGAAGGAACAGGCGCACTTCGTCATCGGGTACACCGGTGCACGGGTCACCGATCCCGACCGTTATGCTTTCGACGTGCTCGGATCGGCCCTCGCCGGCATGGGGGGCAGGCTCTTCACCAACCTCCGGGACAAGAAATCCCTGGCGTACTCGGTAACTTCGTTCTCCTCGGAGCAGGTGGACCCGGGCTTCTTTGCGATCTACATGGGCACCAGTGCCGAAAAACGGGACGGGGCGATTACGGATACCCTGAAGGAAATCGGAGAAGTACGGGCGCACGGAGTAACGATGGAAGAGTTCGACAGGGCGAAAAAGTGGATGATCGGCAGGTACGAGATCGGTCTGCAGAGCAATTCCGCCTATGCCGACAAGATGATGTACAATGAGCTCCAAGGAATGGGGTACGAGGAGACGTTCCGGGAACCGGAGAAGATCGAAGCGGTGACCCTCGAAGAGGTGAACCGGGTGGCCAGGAAAGTGTTACATACCGATCGCTATACCATTGCCATCCTCGGAGGCCGGTAGGGGATCGATAGAACTTTCCCCGGGGTAGACAACGGACGCCAGCCATTATGCAATAATTTGTAGCGTTGCCCTATGGTTGCATTTCGGTGCAAATCATGATGCATATTATGTTGCACGATTTCCCCTTTCGTTAACGAGAATCCGTTGAGCTTGGTTAACCTACCAATAAATAAAAATATTTGTTGATTCCTGGTATTTGTTCGGCGAGTGGCATTCTCTTTGCCTCGGTAACCGAGAATCTTCCGCCGGTTTTGCGTTTGCGACCGGATTTTACGGAACCGGCGGGGAAGGGAAGAAGAAGATGGCAAGACATGAACGCTTTCCGGTAGCGACGTCCCTCCTTGGTGCTATCGTTATCCTCCTCGCCTGGGGAGCCGCGGGTCCTGCCGTCGCGTCCGGGCCCGACACGGTCGATTTCTCCGGGGCGGTGGCGCGGGCACTGAAGAACAACGCGGCCGTTTCGGCGGCCGGGTACGAGCGGATCTCCGCGCGCAAGGCGGCCGAGGCCGCGCGGGGGAACTACCTGCCGAAGCTTTCCCTCGAGGAGCGGTTCGTCCGCACGAACGTGCCGGCGGAGGCGTTTGCGCTCAAGCTGAACCAGGAGCGGCTCCTCGCCTCCGACTTCGCGAACGTGGACAACTTCAACGAGGCGCCGCCGATCAACGGCTACATCACGTCGTTTACGCTCGAGCAGCCGATCTTCGCTCCCCGGGCCTATCTCGGGTACAGGATGGCGCGCCGCGAAGCGAAGGCCGCCGGTCTCGACGCGTCGCGAACAAAGGAGGAAGCGGTCTACCAGGTCCTGACGGCCTATCTCCGCGTGCTGACGGCGAAGGAGTACGTGCGGGTTGCCCGGCAGGGACTGTCCGACGCCCGGGAACACCTCCGTATCGCGGAAGTGAAGGAAAAGGCCGGAACGGGGCTTGCCTCCGACGTGCTGCGGGCCAGGGTGTTTCTCGCCTCCGCGGAAAGCACCAGGGTGACGGCGGAGAGCCGCTGCCTGCTGGCGCAGTCGGGATTGGGGCTTGCGATGGGCGAACGGGGGGGAGGACGGGTGGATGCGTCCGGTCCGATCCCGCCCCTGCCGGAGGCCGGAACGATCGAGGAGAGGATCGCGGCCGTCCGCGCCAATCGTTCCGACCTCCGTGCGTTCTCCTTGAGGCTTGCCAACGCGGACACCAACGTGACCCTCCGGAAATCGGAATATCTTCCCACGGTGGGCGTGATGGGCGCCTACCAGGTCGACGGGCAGGACGGGGCCTTCTCCCCCGACAATCACACCTGGAAGGTCGGGGTGGGTCTCAAGTGGAACCTGTTCGACGGGCTGAGTCGCGAGGCGGAGGTGGGCAGGGCCTCTGCGGAGAAAGCGAAAGCGCGGGAGCGTTACCGGGGGGCGGAAGATCTCGCTGCATTCCAGGTGATCCAGGCGCACCTCTCCGTCGAGGAGGCGGCCCGTCGCGTGGAGATCGCCCGGGCAGCGGTTGCCGCCGCAGAGGAGGGGACGCGCCTGGTCAGGTCGAGGTACGAGAATCAGCTCGCGCGTATGATCGACCTGCTGGACATGCAGACGGCGCTCAACGGCGTCCGGGCCGACCTGGTCAGGGCGCAGAACGACCTGCAGCATTCCCGGGTGCAGCTTGTGTATGCCTCCGGAGAACTGCTGTCCTGGGCGCTGACCGCAACGGAGGGGACACCGGGAAAGGGGGAAGGGCGATGAGGGGCACCCGACGGCGTTCGGGAGGGATTCGCAGGCTGGCCGGAGAGTTCCCGGCGTGCACCGGATGGATCTTCCTGCTCGCGGGAATCGCCGTGATGATGGCCGGGTGCGGAGAGAAGGGAAAGCATTCTTCGGACTCCGCGGAAAGGCCGCTGTTGCGCGGGGTGGAAGTCGTCGAGGCCGGAGGAGGGTCCCGGGAGAGGTTCATCGAGGCGGCGGGAACGGTCCGGGCAGAAAACATAGCCGTCGTTGCCGCCCAGGTGATGGGCAGGATCACCTCCCTTCCCGTGACGGAAGGGTCCCGGGTGGAAAAGGGTGCGCTTCTGGCCACGATCGACGACACGCAGGTCCGGGCGCAGCTTGCGGCCGCCGGGGGGTTGGTCACCGAGGCGGAGGCCGGCCTCAGGGAGGTCGAGGGCGCCATCGCGCAGGCGGAGGCGTCAAAGTCGCTCGCCGAGAAGACGTACGAGCGGTTCCGGATGCTTCACGAGGAGAAGGTCGTCACCCCGCAGGAGTTCGACGAGGTCGAGGTCAAAAAAACGGTTGCGGTTAAGGACTACGAGCGGGCGCTGGACAAACGGACGCAAGTGGCCGCGAAGATCACGCAGGCGAAGGCGCAGGAGGAGGCGGCGCGGGCGATGCTCTCCTACACGCGGGTGACGGCACCTTTTGCGGGGGTCGTCACAGGGAAAAAGGCCGACGTCGGCTCGATGGCGGCTCCCGGCGTGCCCATCCTCGTCCTGGAGGACACGCGACGGTACCGCATCGAGGCCTCCGTGCCGGAGGCCTACCTTGGCGCCCTCAAGGTAGGCTCCCGGGTTCGGGTCGTTCTGGGCGCGCCTCCGGGGAAGGAAATCCCCGGGACGATATCCGAAGTGGTCCCGCAGGTGAACCCGGAGAGCCGGACGTTCACCGC
The DNA here is from genome assembly GCA_963811025.1 of uncultured delta proteobacterium. Lineage (GTDB taxonomy): Bacteria > Desulfobacterota > Deferrimicrobia > Deferrimicrobiales > Deferrimicrobiaceae > CSP1-8. The sequence goes on along the minus strand of CAWEPX010000027.1, from coordinate 86,970 downwards.
GAAAGTCGACCTTCCCGGGGGGGGACAGCGCTTTCGCACCGGGATGTTCGGGCGGGTTCTGTTCCCGACGGAAAGGGAAAACATGCTGGTCGTCCCGCAGAAGGCGATCACGCACGTGGGCGGTTACGACGCGCTTTACACCGTCACGGCGGATAACGTGGCGCACCTGGTGATGGTGACGACCGGCAAGGCGTTCGGAGACGAGGTGGAGATTCTTTCGGGGATCGAGCCGGGGACGCGCGTTGCGGTCTCCCTCCTGGGAAAGCTTGTGGACGGGGCCCGGGTGGAGGTTAGGAAATGAGTCAGGCCGGGCGAGGGATCGCGGGTCGGATCGCCTCCGCCTTCATCGACTCACGGCTGACGCCGCTCATCGTCCTCGCCTCGATCTTCCTCGGCGTGGGCGCCGTGGCTCTCCTCCCCCGGGAGGAAGAGCCGCAGATCATCGTGCCCATGGTCGACATCTTCGTGCAGATGCCCGGGGCGTCGGCCAAGGAGGTGGAGGAGCGGGTCACCAACCCCATGGAAAGGCTCCTCTGGGAGATCCCGGGGGTGGAGTACATCTACTCCACCTCGTCTCCGGGCCAGTCCATGGCGATCGTCCGTTTCAAGGTGGGCGAGGACGAGGAAAAAAGCATCGTCCGCCTGAACCAGAAGATGTTCGCCAACTTCGATCTCATCCCTCCCGGGGCGAGCACGCCCCTGATCAAGCCCCGGTCGATCGACGACGTCCCCATCCTGGCCCTAACCCTTTCCAGCGACCGGTACGACCACTATGCCCTGCGCCGGGTGGCGGCGGAGATAAACAACCAGATCAAGACGATTCCCGACGTCTCGGAGATCAAGATCATCGGGGGGAGACTTCGCCAGGTTCGGGTGATGCTGGACCCGGCGCGGATGGCGGCCCGCGACGTCGCCCCCGAGATCCTGGTGAGGATGCTCACGGCCGCAAACCGGCAGCTCCAGTCGGGAAGCTTCTCCTCCGGGAACCGGGAGTTCCTGGTGGAGACCGGGTCGTTCCTGCACACCGCCGAGGACGTGGGGCGCGTCGTGGTGGGGGTATCGGAAGGGCGGCCCGTGTACCTGCGGGACGTGGCGCAGATCGTGGACGGGCCGGAAGAAGCCGCGGACTACGTTCTCTTCGGCCTGGGTCCCGCTGCGCAGGAGAAGGCTCTTGCTCCCGTCCCGGCCGTAACCCTCTCGATCGCCAAGCGAAAGGGCACCAATGCGGTCGCGATCGCCGAGAAGGTGATCGCGAAAGTGGAGGAGATCAAGGGAAGGACGATTCCCGACGGCGTTACGCTTACCGTCACCCGGAACTACGGCGAGACGGCGGCGGAGAAGTCCAACGAGCTGCTCCTCCACATGCTGATCGCCATCATCTCGGTGTCGGTCCTCATCTGGTTCACGCTGGGTCTGCGGGAGTCGGGGATCGTGGCCACCGCCATCCCCGTCACGCTGGCGTTCACCCTTGCGATTTTCTACCTCACCGGCTACACGCTCAACCGCGTGACCCTGTTCGCTCTCATCTTCTCCATCGGCATCCTGGTCGACGACGCGATCGTCGTGGTGGAGAACATCGTCCGTCACTATCGTCTTCCGGAGAATCGCGACCGGTCCGTCGCCGAGGTCGCCGTGGAGGCGGTGGACGAGGTGGGCAATCCCACGATCCTCGCCACCTTCGCGGTGATCGCCGCCATCCTCCCCATGGCGTTCGTCCGCGGCCTCATGGGACCCTACATGCGTCCCATCCCCGTGGGTGCGACGGCGGCCATGCTCTTCTCGCTCCTCGTGGCCTTCATCGTCACGCCCTGGGCGGGCGTCCGGCTCCTTTCCCGGGAGGGCGAGGCCCACGGCGGCGAGGAAGGATGGACCACGCGGCTCTACCGGAGATCGATGGACCGCCTCCTTCACAGGCCTGCGTGGCGCTATGGCTTCCTTCTCCTCGTCGTTTTCCTGCTCCTGGGTGCGCTGTCCCTTTTCGCGTTCAAGGTCGTGAAGGTGAAGATGCTTCCCTTCGACAACAAGAGCGAGTTCCAGGTGGTGATCGACATGCCTGAGGGAACGACCCTGGAGGAAACCGCCGCGGTTACCCGGGAGATCGGCAACACCGTCGCCGCGGTCCCGGAAGTGGTGAATTACCAGATGTACGTGGGTACTTCCGCCCCCTACAACTTCAACGGCCTGGTGCGGCACTATTTCCTGCGTCAGCAGCCCAACGAGGCGGACATCCAGGTGAATCTGGTTTCGAAAGGGGATCGGAAGACGCAAAGCCACGACATTGCGAAACGGGTCCGGCCGGTGATCGACGCCGTAGCGGCGAAACATGGCGCCCGGGTCAAGGTGGTCGAGGTCCCTCCCGGGCCGCCGGTTCTGCAAACGCTGGTGGCGGAAGTCTACGGTCCCGATTACCGGGGGCAGATCGAGGTGGCCCGGCAGATCCGGGAGATTTTTGAGAAAACCGACGGCGTTGTGGACGTGGACTGGTACGTGGAAGACGACCAGACCAGGTATCGTTTCGCCGTGGATCAGGAGAAAGCGGCCCTTTCCGGCGTGTCTGTGGAGCAGGTCGCCGCGACGCTTGCGCCTGGCCGTGGGGGGACAGGAGGTGGGACTTCTCCACCAGCCCCGGGAGCAGGAGGACGTGCCGATCATCCTGCGTCTCCCCCGCGCGGAACGGTCGCGCGTGGAATCCCTGCGGCAGATCAAGGTGACGGGCCGCCGGGGGAACCTGGTTCCCCTGGGCGAGGTCGTCCGGGTCGAGGAGGAAACGGCCGAAAAGAGCATCTATCACAAGAATCTCATGCCCGTCGTGTACGTGACCGCCGACGTGGCGGGAAAGGTGGAGTCCCCTGTCTACGCGATCCTCACGATCGACAAGGCACTCGACAAGCTCACGATGCCGGGCGGATACCGGATGGAACGCTACGTGGCGAGCCAGCCCTTCACGGACCAGAAATTCTCGATGAAATGGGACGGCGAGTGGTACATCACCTACGAGGTCTTCCGGGACCTGGGGCTGGCCTTCGCCGCGGTGCTCGTGCTGATCTACATCCTCGTGGTGGGGTGGTTCCAGTCGTTCCGGACGCCGATCACGATCATGGCGGCCATCCCCTTTTCCCTGGTGGGGATCATTCCCGCCCACGGGCTGATGGGGGCGTTTTTCACGGCGACCTCCATGATCGGCTTCATCGCGGGTGCCGGGATCGTGGTGCGCAACTCGATCATCCTCGTCGATTTCGTGGAGTTGCGCCTTGCGCAGGGGATGCCGCTGGACCAGGCGGTAATCGACGCGGGGGCGGTCCGGTTCCGGCCGATGATGCTCACCGCCGCCGCCGTGATCGTCGGCGCGTCGGTCATCCTGTTCGATCCGATCTTCCAGGGGCTGGCGATCTCGCTCATGGCGGGGGAGGTGGCCTCCCTGTTCCTTTCGCGGAGCACCGTGCCGATCCTGTATTTCCTGAGCGAGAGCAGGAAGCACAAGCACAAGCCGGGATTCCCGGAGGGTACTGCCGACTGAGTCGCCCTCGCCCTTCCGGTTCGGGACCTACTTCCCGGAGGCCGGCGGGGTGAGCTTCTTCAGGTTTTCGAGTTGCGTGGTGGCTGTCTTGACGGACTTGTTCGCTTCTTCGTGTGCGGGGTCGTAGGCAAGGATTTTCCGCCAGGTGGCGATGGCTTCCTCGAGCCGCCCCTCCCGGTAGTCCGCAAGCCCTTTCTCCATGAGATAGTCGGACACCTTGTCGATGCTCCCCTTGAGACCCGCCTTCGAGATGGCCGGCATGCCCGCCTTGAGTGCGGGGTGGGAGAGAAACCGCATCGTCGCCGCCCACCGCTTCCCGGCCTCACCCAGTTTCCCCCACCGATACGCATCGTCCCCGCTTTTCTTGAGCCCTTCCAGGGCGGTGCGAAAGTTCTTTTCCACCCCGGGATAGCCGGGAGTCTCCTTCCAGACGTCGGCGAAATGCTCCAGGGCCCGCTCGAATTTCCCCTCCTTCATCAGGGCAACGCCTTCGAGGTAGGTATTGTCGACGGACGAGGGTACTGCCCGGCGAGAGGAGGCGGCCTGGGGGGCGCCGATCCGGGGGGGTGACGACCCGGGGAGGCTTGGTCGCCGGGGGAGGGGTGACGACCGCGGGAGGCTTGGTCGCCGGGGGAGGGGTGACGACCGCGGGAGGCTTCTCGCGCACCGGAGGGGTCTTCCACGCGGCGCATCCGCCGACCAGCAGGGCGGCCAGGAGGATGCTCGTGGAGCGGACGGTGACTTTCAAAGGGCCATTCCTCTCCCGTCTGCGGTGTCGGTGCTTACCGCTTCCATCGGGGGCATCTCGTTCACCATCCGTATGAAAACATCGGTCAGTTCCGGGGAGAACTGGGTTCCCCGGAAGCGGCGAATCTCCTCGAGAGCTTCCCGGGTTGTAAATCCCTTCCGGTACGGGCGGGACGATGTCATGGCGTCGAACGCGTCGGCGAGGGAGATGATCTGGGCGTGAATCGGTATCTCCGAGTTCATTCTCCCCTCCGGGTATCCTTTGCCGTTATACCACTCGTGATGATATCGCACCACAGGGATATACCGGTGGAGGGAAGGCGCCATCCGGAGGATGTCCGCCCCGTTGTCCGGGTGCCTCCGCATCAGCCCGACCTCCCGGGGAGAGAGCCTCTGCTCCTTGAGGAGGATTTCGTCCGGTGTCCGGATCTTCCCGACATCGTGGAAGAGGCACGCCTTCTCCAGATGTTCGATCTCCTCCGGGGAAAACCCGAGCTTTCTGCCAAGTTCGCACGCAAGAAACGCCACCCGGGTCGAGTGTCCCAGCGTGTACGGATCGCGCGCATCGATCGAGGCGGCGAGAACGCGCACCGTGGCGACGTACGATTCCTCGAGGTCCCTGGCGTACCGACTCAGCCGATTCTTCTGGGAGAGGATGGTCTCCGCCATCCGGTTGAAATTCCGGGTCAGTTCCCCCAGTTCGTCCCTGGAGCGATAGGGGATCGGGTGGAAATCCGTTCCGCTGGCGAGTGCGTTGACTCCCGAGGAGAGCTTCTTCACGGGGGTGGTAATGAAGGAGGCGATGGCGAAGGTGCCCAGGAGGGCAATCAAAAGGAATACCGCTGCCGCGATGACGATCGACTTCCGGATGTTTCTTTGCGCTGCCAGGATGCTGTCCCGGGCGATGGCGAGCGATACGGTTCCGACGCGCTTTCCCGCGAAGAAGATCGGGGTGGAGAATTCGATCAGTTCCCGGCCTTTCCGCATAATCTCGTATGCCTGGGATTCCAGGAACGTCCCCAGCGTTTTTCCCTGGGTCGGGGGGGAATATGCCTTCCCCCGCTCCTCGATCAGGTTGTGGGACAGGATGATGTTCTCGGTATCCCGGATGAAGACGTACTCGATGTCGTGGGAGCTGTTCTTTGTTTCCGCCGTGAGGCTGTCCATCGCCAACCGGTCGCCGAGAGGGATCGAATACCCCGCCGAGAGCGCAACCACGCGGGAGATCGCCACCCCACGCTGCAGGAGGTCGTTCTGGATGGCGTCGTCCGCGATTTTCGTTACCGCCGCCGCGATCAGAATGACCAGCAGAAACACCATCGGCAGCAGAAACGCGATCAGCTTCAGACGGATTCCCAGGGAGAAACGCCGCTCTTTCCCGCCGGGGAGATGGGAAGGATCCATGTTTGTCATAACCACTCATTATATAAGAAAGTCGACCCGGCCATAGATCATTCCCTCATGCCGTCTTCCCCGGCAGACGTCTCCCCGGATTTTTATCCTACTCTCCGGTCGCGGAGAAGGGAAAGGTTTCCCTCCTTGGTAGTCCGGGACGGGGGAAGCGCCGGGGGGGGCTGCCCGGCCCGTTCATGCGAGGACCGCCAGGATCTCGTTCGACACGAAGAAAAGGTTGTCCGGCAGCCGAAGCCGGTTCCTCTCGCGGAGAAGTTTCCCGTCCTCCACCAGTGCGTCCAAAGCAATTCGAAGCGCGTCCGGTGGCGGTCCGATTCTCGTTTCGATTTCCGCCGGGTCCACCCCGTCGGTCATGCGCAATCCGAGGATGAGCGCTTCCTTCCAGGCATCCTCCGTGCCGCAATCGTTCACGCCCTCCCAGGGAAGGCGGCCCTCCCGGATCCGGCGGCCGTACTCCGAAAAAGAGGACGGGTTGGCCGTCCGCATCCCGAACCGGGGGCACTCCCGCGGGAAGAGGAGACCGTGAGCCGAGGGGCCGAGCCCCGCGTACCCCTCCCGTTGCCAGTATTTTCTGTTGTGCCGGGACTCGAACCCGGGGCGGGCGAAGTTGGAGATCTCGTAATGTCGGTAACCGGCGTTCACCAGTGCCCCGCGCGCCGTCGCGTAACTCTCTGCCACCTCCTCGTCGGTGGGCATCCGGATCTTCCCTCGCGCAAGCGCCGCCTGTAGCGGGGTGCCGGGCTCCGGGGCGAGGGCGTATGCCGAGACGTGGTCCGGAAGGCAGGTGATCGCCCGTTCGAGGTCCTCCCCCCAGTCGGCCCCGGATTGTCCCGGGATCCCGAACATGAGGTCGATCCCGAGGGAGTCGAACCCCGCTGCCCGGGCGTCCCGGTATGTCCTGCGATTGTCCTCCGCGTCATGGATCCGGCCCAGGGTCAGGAGAGTGGCGGGGGAAAAGGACTGCACGCCGACGCTCAGGCGGTTAAATCCCCCGGCCCGCAGTGTCCGCAGCCCATTCTCGCGGACGGTTCCCGGGTTTGCCTCGATCGTGATTTCGGCGCCGGGCATGACCGGGAAACGTTTCCGGATCGCGGCGAGGAGCCCGCAGAGGTCCCCGGGGGCAATCACGGTAGGTGTGCCGCCCCCGAAGTAGACGGTGTCGACCGCTGCCGTGGCGTCTTCCGGAAACCGCTCCCGGAACAGGTCCATCTCCTTCACGAGCAGATCGAGGAACAGGCTGGTGGCGCGGGAGGAGGTCGTAAGCGAGTAGAAGTCGCAGTAGGAGCATTTCCGCACGCAAAACGGGACATGGATGTAGATTCCTCGCACGGATTTATTCTCCCCCAGGACGGAAGTATTCGACAACGGGCGCTCGGCCAGAGCAACGGGGGATTCTTTCCGGGGGGATTTGGATCCGTCGGCAGAATAATATATTTTCCCCTGAATGAATATATTTCCGGTTTGGACCATCCAAGAAGCAGGCACAAAGTGATCATGACGGTGCTACCATCGAAGGAGAGCGACATGAAAAACCGATCAGGAAAATGGAGATCCTGGGAGAAAGCGGTTTTCGCGGCGTCTCTCCTTGTCATCTTCGGGGCCGTGGTCTTTTCGGTTTCGCCGGAACGGTTGGCCTGGCAGGGGCCGCTGATCATGGGTACGCTCGCCATGCCGACTCCCAACCTGGCGAACGTCGTCCATCACGAACGGGTGGTCCATTCCGATTCGCTGTTTTCCTTCCTGGGATTCATCTCCGTGGTCGGCATCGTCGTGCTTGGCGGAAAATGGTTTTTCGCGAAGCCTGCCCCGAGGAAAGCAAGGGAGAAATTGGTGTACCCCCTGGTCTTCCCCTGAAACGCCCCGGGCAATAGTGGTTTCAAGTAGTGGCACGGATCGGATTTACCGCCCTGTTGCCGTTTGCCTTCCGCCCATGTCCCTTGACAGGGGATACGGCTTTGGGATACTTCTACCTTGTTACTGAATAGTCATTCATTTTCTCTTCGTCCCGAACCGCATTTCCTTCCGGGAGGTGGGACTCATGTTTCCGAAAATTCGCCGCGTTGCCGTACTGGGGGCAGGCGTCATGGGATCGGGGATCGCGGCCCATCTGGCCAATGCCGGCATCCCCAGCCTGATGCTGGATATCGTTCCCCCGAGATTGACCGACGAGGACAGGAAGAAGGGGTTGACAGAGAAGTCCCCCGCCTTTCGCAACCGGTTCGCCGCCAGGGGACTCGAGGGGATCCGGAAAAGCCGCCCCGCGCTCCTCTACTCGCGGAAGGACATGGGCCTTATCTCGATCGGGAACTTCGACGACGATATCGCCAGGGCTGCGGATTGCGACTGGGTCGTCGAGGTGGTCACGGAAAATCTCGACATCAAGAAAGCGCTCTACGACCGGATCGAGGCTGCCTGGAAGCCCGGTACGATCGTCACTTCCAACACGTCCGGAATCGCCATCTCCCAGATGATGGAGGGGCGCTCGAAGAAATTTCGCCGGCATTTTCTCGTGACCCATTTCTTCAACCCCGTCCGGTACATGAAGCTTCTCGAGCTTGTTCCGGGCAAGGACACCGATCCGGAGATCCTTACGGGGCATCGCCGAGTTCGGGGAGCGCCGGCTGGGAAAGGGAATCGTCTACGGGAAGGACACCCCCAACTTCATCGGCAACCGGATCGGCGTCTTCGCCATGATGTACGCGATGCACGCGATGATGGAGGACGGCCTGTCGATCGAGGAGGTGGACAGGATCCTGGGGCCGGCGATGGGGCGTCCGAAGTCCGCGGCGTTCGGCACGGCCGACCTGGTCGGGATCGACACGCTTCTCCACGTATCCGACAACGTGTACCGGAACCTCCCCGCCGACCCGCAGCGGGAGACGTTTCTTCCGCCGCCGTTCGTGAGCGAGATGGTCAGTCGCGGATGGCTCGGACGGAAAGCCGGGGGCGGCTTCTTCAAAATGGAGGGGAAGGGCGACGCGAAGAAAAAGCTCGTCCTCGACTACCGGCTGCTCGACTACCGGCCGACCACGAAGGTGAGTTTCCCCTCGCTCGACGCCGTGAAGGGGGAAGAGGACGCGGGGGAAAGGATCCGGAAGGTGATCGGGGGCGACGACAAGGCCTCCGCGTACGCCTGGAAGGTCCTCTCCGAGTCCCTCCTCTACTCGGCCCGGCGGATCCCCGAGATTGCCGACGACGTCGTAAATATCGACAACGCGATCCGGTGGGGGTTCAACTGGACGCTTGGCCCCTTCGAGACGTGGGACGCCATCGGGTTGGCGGATTCGGTCGCCCGGATGCGCCAGGAAGGAAAAGAGATCCCGAAGAACGTGGAGAAGATGCTCGCCGCCGGGAATACGTCGTTCTACCGCAGGCCGGGCGGCACCCTCGAGTGCTACGACTTCGCCAGCGGGACGTACGTTCCTGTCCCGGTTTCCCCCGACGTCATCTTCCTCCCGGCTCTCAAGGATCGGAACAAGGTGGTGCAGGAAAACCAGGGGGCCACGCTGTACGATGTCGGCGACGGGGTTCTGTGCCTCGAGTTCCACACCAAGATGAACGCGGTGGACGGCGACATCGTCTCGATGATGAACGAGGGGGTCGCACGCGCCGAGAAGGAGTTCGCGGGGATGGTGATCGCCAACCACGCGGAGAACTTCTGCGTCGGCGCAAACCTGATGCTCGTTTTCCTGGAGGCGCAGAACAAGAACTTCGGAAACATCGAGACGATGGTCCGGGAGTTCCAGAACGCCTGCATGCGGCTTCGCTATTCGGAAAAGCCGGTCGTGGCCGCCCCGGCGGGGATGACTCTCGGGGGGGGAACCGAGATCTGCCTGGGGGCGGACCGGATCCGGGCCGCCGCCGAGACGTACATGGGGCTCGTGGAAGTGGGCGTCGGGCTCCTGCCGGCGGGAGGCGGGACGAAAGAGATGGTGATCCGCCACCTCGAGGGGATCCCGGACGGGGTAACGGCGGACCCGCTCCCCTTCTTGCGGAAGGCGTTCGAGACGGTCGGGATGGCGAAGGTGGCCACCTCTGCGAAGGAGGCGAGGGAGCTGGGGTTCCTGCGCCCGTGGGACAGGATCACGATCCAGCGCGACTTCCTCATGCAGGAAGCGAAGAACACGGTTCTCGCCATGAACCGGGAGGGGTACGAGATGGCCCGCCCCCGGACGGACATCGCCCTGCCCGGCAGGTCGGAATTCTCGAACTTCGCGTACGCGCTCTACGCGATGAAAGTGGCCGGGCAGATCAGCGAATACGACGAATTGCTCGGGCGCAAGATCGCCTTCGTGATGACGGGGGGGGAAGTCCCGCGGGGCACGAGGCTCTCCGAACAGGATCTCCTGGACCTCGAGCGGGAGGCGTTCCTGTCGCTGTGCGGTGAGGAAAAGACCCAGGCCCGCATCCAATACATGTTGATGAAAGGGAAGCCGCTGCGCAACTAGGGAAGACCGGCAGGCGACTCCTTGAAGGAGGATTTACGATGGCGAAGGCATACATCATCTCCGCGGTGCGCACGGCGATCGGCAGGGCCTACCGCGGGAGTCTGAAGGATACCCGGCCGGACGACCTGGGGACGATCGCGGTCCGCGGGGCGATCGAGCGGATTGCGAACCTGGATCCGAAGCAGGTGGACGACGTCATTCTCGGGTGCGCGATGCCGGAGGGCGAGCAGGGGATGAACGTGGCGAGGATCTGCGCTTTGAAGGCGGGTCTGCCCGACTCGGTTCCGGGAATGACGATCAACCGGTTCTGTTCCTCGGGCCTGCAGTCGATCGCCCTGGCGGCGGAGCGGATCATGGCCGGCGCGGCCGACATCATCGTTGCCGGGGGGACCGAATCGATGACGATGGTTCCGATGGGAGGGAACAAGCCGTCGTTCAACCCCGAAATCGTCGAGACCCGCCCCGAGGTATTCATGCCGATGGGGCTCACCGCCGAGCAGGTCGTCCGCAAGTACAAGGTGACCCGGGAGGACCAGGACGTTTTCGCCTACCACAGCCACATGAAGGCGCTGGCCGCGATCAGGGAAGGGAAGTTCCGGGAAGAGATCGTGCCCGTCGCCACGACCGTCTACGACGCGAAGGACGGGGAGAAGCCCGTCGCGCGGGAGATCGTCTTCGAGGTCGACGAAGGACCGCGCGCCGACACGACGATCGAGGCACTCGCGAAACTCAAACCGGCGTTCGATCCGAAGGGGACCGTCACCGCGGGAAACGCCTCGCAGATGAGCGACGGGGCCGCCGCGGCCGTGGTCGTCTCGGAGAAGGCGCTGAAGGCACTTCGCGCCGAACCGCTGGCCCGTTTCCTCGGGTTCGCAGTGGCGGGGGTGCCGCCGGAAATCATGGGGATCGGGCCGGTTGCGGCCGTGCCGAAACTCTTGAGGCGACTGCGGATCAAGCTGACGCGCATCGACCTGGTCGAGCTGAACGAGGCGTTCGCCGCCCAGTCCCTTCCCGTCATCCGGGAACTTTCGCTGGACCCCGACCGGGTGAACGTGAACGGAGGGGCGATCGCGCTGGGGCATCCGCTAGGGTGTACCGGCACGAAGCTGACCGCTTCGCTTCTTTACGAGATGAAGCGGCGGGAGGCGAAGCTGGGATTGGTCACCATGTGCATCGGCGGAGGAATGGGGGCCGCGGGGCTGTTCGAAAGAGCGTAGGGCGGGATGTGCGGCACGAGTGCGGGAAAGGGCCGTCCGGCGGAAGTCGAACGGCTTTTTTCGTTGCGGTTGGCGAACCGGCGAGCCTGCATGTCCGACCGTTCCCGATGTCTTCAGGCAGCGGGCGCCCCCGGCGGTATGCGAAAAGGCTTCGCCCCCCGGGGGGGACCGGACGGCGAAGCCCTGAAGCGAAGGGATAAGGAAGAAAATGAATGCAAAAGGGAGAGGGGGGTCTCCTTCTGCATACTGTATACATGATAGTAGTGCGGCTGCTCCTCCATGTCAAGAAAAATTTGTATATATGGATTTCCTTATGCGGGATATTCCGAAAAGATAGCGTTGACAGGGGGATGGATAGGCTATAATCTCTATGGAGAATATCGTTAATCTTGTGTGATCAAGACCGTATTCCGATTCGTCCCGGGAGGGGAAAGGAGCAATCCAATGGCGGATTCGTACCGGCCTGAAACGATCGCCCTGCACGGAGGGCAGAAACCGGACCCGTCGACCAATGCGAGGGCGGTCCCCATTTACCAGACGACATCGTACGTGTTTCACGACACGGGGCACGCCGCGCGCCTGTTCGGGCTCCAGGAGTTCGGCAACATCTACACCCGGATCATGAACCCGACCAATGACGTCCTTGAACAGCGGATTGCGCAGCTGGAGGGGGGGACCGGGGGCCTGGCGGTCTCATCCGGCCAGGCGGCGGAAACGGTCGCACTGCTGAACATCGCGAATGCGGGGGACGAAATTCTCTCGTCGGCGTCCCTGTACGGGGGGACGTACAACCTGTTCCACTACACTTTCCCCAAGATGGGGATCGACGTGAAGTTCGTCGATTCCTCCGACCCGCAAAATTTCCGCAAGGCGATCACGAAGAAGACCAAGGCGATCTTTTCCGAATCGATCGGAAACCCGAGGCTCGACACGCTGGACATTCGGGCGGTGGCCGACATCGCCCACGGGGCGGGCATTCCCCTGGTGATCGACAACACGATGCCGTCCCCCTTCCTGCTGCGGCCGTTCGATCACGGGGCCGACGTCGTCATCCACTCCACGACGAAGTTCATCGGGGGCCACGGCACCTCCATCGGGGGAGTCATCGTCGACTCCGGAAAGTTCGACTGGGGGAACGGGAACTTCCCGCAGTTCACCGAACCGGACCCCTCCTACCACGGCCTCAAGATCTGGGAGGTCTTCGGAAACTTCCCCGGCCTGGGCAACGTCGCGTTCATCCTCAAGGCGCGCGTGCAGCTCCTGCGGGATCTGGGTCCGGCGATGTCCCCCTTCAACGCCTTCCTCTTCCTCCAGGGGGTGGAGACCCTTCCCCTGCGGATGGAGCGGCACAGCACGAACGCGTTGGCGGTGGCGAAGTTCCTGTCGACGCACCCCAACGTCACGTGGGTCAACTACCCGGGGATGCCCAGCCATCCGCAGCACGCCCTGGCGAAGAAGTACCACCATCGGGGGCTGTACGGCGCGATCCTGGGGTTCGGGATCAAGGGAGGGATGGAGGCGGGAAAGAAGTTCATCGACAATGTGAAGCTCCTCTCCCACCTGGCCAACATCGGGGACGCCAAGAGCCTCGTGATCCACCCGGCGTCGACGACGCACCAGCAACTCGCCGGCGAGGAGCGGCTCGCTGCGGGAGTGACCGACGATTTCGTCCGGCTGTCGGTCGGGCTGGAGCATATCGACGATATCGTCGAGGACCTCGACCAGGCGCTCCGGAAGACGTAATCGACGTTAAAATAAAACGCCCGGAGGGGGAGATTCCTGTTCCCCCCCGGGCTCTTTCGGGTATCGACTTCCCTTCCTCGCGTGCGCCTATGCCGCCTTCATCTTCTTCCGGACGTGCTCGCAAGCCTGCAGAACCTCTTTCTTGAACTGGTCGTAGTCGACCTGCATCCCGTTGATGTAGGTGCTCCAGCCGACCTGGGACTTGGCGAAGTGGACGGCGTCCTCGATCTCGGCGTCCGTCGCTCCGTTGAGCTTCGCCAACTCCGTGTGGTAGACGGCGCAGTACCGGCACCTGGTGGTCGCCGCGATGCCCACCCCGATCAGTTCCCGGTACTTGTTCGGGATCGGCCCCTCCTCCATCTGCACACGCTTGAACAGGTCCCACTCGAGCCGGAGTGACGAGTCCGGCACGAGCTTGAAAAAGCCGGGGACCAGTCCGAACATCTCCTTGATCTCCTTGTACACCTCTTCGCGTTTCATTGCTTTCCCCCCCATGTACACCGGTACGTTTCGTTTGTGTTGGGATATGCCATTCCCCGAGTACTTTCATTGTACGCCCGCCGGGGTCGGTCAACCCCCCTGGGGGATTATTTATCCCCGGCTCCTTCCTGGTTGCCGGGATGAACGGACAGGAAGCGTCGGAATCCTTCGGCGGCCGAGCTCAGCGGACTGTTTCGAAGGTACACCATGAAGATCCGGCGGCGGAGGTCGAGGTCGGAAAGCCGGACGGCGCACAGGTGCCCGATCATGACTTCCAGGGTCACCGCCCTCGATGAGACGATGGAAACGCCGAGGTTCGCCGCCACCGCTTTCTTGATGGCCTCCGTACTCCCCAGCTCCATCGTGTGGAGCAAGGAAACGCCCGCACGCCGCAACTCCTCTTCCATGATCTCCCTGGTCCCGGATCCCCTCTCCCGGAGGATGAACACGTCTTCGGGGAGCATCCGGGTCAATACGGTGTCCCGGGCGGCGAGCTTGTGCTGGGGGGATACGATCAGAACCAGGTCGTCCTCCAGGTACGTATCCATGGCGAGTTCCGGGAAAGGGACGGGTGGCCCGACAAAGCCCATGTCCACCATGCCGGCTTGCACCTGTCGAAGCACTTCTTCCTTGTTCGAGATGGTAAGGCTTAACTCGATCCCCGGATATTTTGTTTTAAACTCTCCCAGCACGTCCGGGATCATGTAGATTCCGATCGTGGTCGCCGCGCTGATCCGGAGATGTCCCCGGACCAGACCCTTCAGGCCATCGATCGCCTCCTGGGCCTCCGTCAGGAGCTGAAACATCCGAATGGCGTACTGCTGCAGGATTTCGCCTGCTTCCGTGAGGGCGAGAAATCGTCCCTTCCGCACGAACAGGGGGGTCCCGAGAGACTCTTCGATGCCGTGGATCTGCCGGGAAACGGCAGGCTGGGTAAGGTGAAGCTCGCCCAGAGCCCGGGATATGCCCTGGAATTTCGCAACGGTCAGGAAGGTGCGGAGGTTGGAGAGGTTCACGTCCATCGGTTCTCCCCCCATTCCGGAAGTATTACCAAAATGCATATATATCATAGGAATATATGCATTTCCAACATAATAAAATTTCTGGTACTCAATCTCTATACAGGGGGAGATGCCCATGGTGACCAGCAAGCGGACAGCCAAAGATATCATGACCTCCCGGGTCTACACGGTAAGGCCGGCGGACCCGCTGTGGAAGGTGATCGACGGGATCTGCCGGTACCGCGTCAGCGGGGTCCCCGTGGTGGACGGGAAGGGGCGCCTGGCGGGTCTCATCTCGGAGCGCGACATCCTGCACGCCATGTATCCCGGGAAAGTCCGCATCCCGGGAAAGCCTCCCGGCAGGCACACCAGGCGGGGCTTGCGGGACATCAGCGAACTCCTGGCCCGGGACATCATGGTGTCCCAGGTCATCACCGCGCCTCCGGACACCGAACTTCTTCGCCTGGCATCCGTCATGGCTCTGAAAAAGATTCGCCGCATTCCCATCGTCGAAGGGGAAACGCTCGTGGGGATCGTCAGCCACGGGGACGTGCACAGGGCCATCTTCGGGATGCGCGGAAGAGCGGCGCTGGCAACGATGGCGCGGAGAACCGACGAACTTCCGGCGGGGCATCGGTCATGACAGGCCGCGATCCCATGGCGGAAAGGAGACTCCCGATGCATGAAAAGACGGCTCTTACTATCCCCGAGCTGCTCGCCCGCGGGGAGGCCGACGCCCCGGCGCTGCTCGCTCCCGGCCGCAAGGAGCTTTCCTTCCGCATGCTGCGCGAACGCGTCTACGCGCTCGCCGAACGCCTGGCAGGCTTTGGCCTGGGGCGGGAGGATCGCATCGCGGTGGTGATGGAGAACGGGCCGGAAATGGTCCTCGCATTCCTGGCGGCCGCTGTCTGTGGGACCGCCGTTCCCCTCAACCCGAAGTACCGGGCCGAGGAGTTCGCCTTCTACTACCAGGATGGAAACGTACAGGGATTGATCGCGGCGCCCGGAACCGCCCCGGACGCCTTCGCCGCCGCCCCGCACGGGACGGCAGTGGTTCACGCCGTGACCGGCCCGTCCGGCGACCTGCGCTTCGAACCTGCAGGCCCCCGGCGGTCCCCGCGAAGCCTGATAACCCCCGGTCCGGACGACGTTTCGCTCCTGCTGCACACCAGCGGCACCACCAGGCGACCGAAGTGCGTTCCGATCCGCCACCGAAACCTGGCAGCCTCGGCGGCGAATATCGTCCAGTCCTGCGCACTTACTCCTGACGACAGGTCGTTGTGCGTGATGCCGTTGTTCCACATCCACGGGATCGTCGCCTCGATGCTGGCGCCGCTCGCGGGCGGCGGATCGGTGGTCTGCCCGCCCGGTTTCGACGCGCTGCGTTTTTGGGGATGGGTCGATAAATTCCACCCCACCTGGTACTCGGCCGTTCCGACGATGCACCAGATGCTGCTGGAGCGCGCCGACCGCTACGCCGAGGTAATCCGGGGCAATCCGTTCCGCTTCATCCGGTCCTGCAGCTCACCGCTGCCGACCACGGTAAAGGAACGCATGGAAACGGTCTTCGGCGCGCCGGTGACCGAGGCATACGGGATGACCGAGACCACCCACCAGATGACCAGCAACCCCCTGCCGCCGGGAGTCCGGAAGCCCGGCGCGGTCGGCTACGGCTTCGGCGTGCAGGTGGCCATCATGGACGAGGCGGGCGTGTTGTTGCCGTCGGGTACGCCGGGCGAGGTGGTCGTGCGCGGTCTGAACGTGGTGGACGGCTACGAGAACAACCGGGAAGCGAACGAGGCCGCGTTCGTGCGCGGGTGGCTCCGCACGGGGGATCACGGGGTGATGGATGCGGACGGCTACCTTACCATTACCGGGCGCCTCACCGAGCGGATCAACCGCGGCGGGGAGAAGATCTCGCCGGTGGATATCGACAACGCCCTGCTCCGCCACCCGGCCGTGGCGGAGGCCATGGCGTTCGCCGTGCCGCATCGGGCGCTCGGCGAGGACGTGCATGCGGCTGTCGTCCTGCGGTCCTCCGCGACGGAGAAGGAGCTGCGGAAGTACTGCGCCGGGCTCATGGCGGACTTCAAGGTGCCCCGCCGCATCCACATCCTGGAAGCGCTGCCGTACGGCAAAACGGGCAAGCCCTTGCGCATCGCCATGGCGAAGACGATGGGACTGTCGGAGTAGGAGGAAAGCATGCGCATCGCAATCGTCGGCGCCGGCTCGATCGGGGGGTACCTGGCGGCACGGCTTGCCCTCTCCGGCCAGCCCGTCACGGTGATCGCCCGTGGCGCCAACCTGGCGGCCATCCGTGCGGGCGGCCTTACGCTGCGCCTGCCCGATGGAACGGAAGAGACGGCACACCCGGAACTGGCGACCGACGACATGGCCGCCGCAGGTCCGCACGACGTGGTCATCGTGGGGGTCAAGGGGCAGCAGCTTCCCGCCCTCGCCCCGACGCTTGCGCCGCTCCTGGGTCCCGCGACCGCCGTCGTCCCTGCGCAGAACGGCATCCCCTGGTGGTACTTCCAGCGCTGCGGCGGGCCGTTCGAAGGGCGTCGCCTGGAGTCGGTCGACCCGGGCGGGGTGATCTCCGCCCACATCGGTCCGGAACGGGTCATCGGCTGCGTGACCTACCAGGCGGCCGAGCTTGAGGAGCCGGGCGTGGTGCGCTTCATCGAGGGGAACCGGTTTTCGCTCGGCGAGCCCGACGGCGAGAAGACGGAGCGGGTTACGGAGCTTGGCCCGGGCGCTCACGCGCGCAGGCCTGAAGGTGCCCGTGCGCAGCGACATCCGCACGGAGATCTGGGTCAAGCTTCTGGGGAACATGACCTTCAACCCGATCAGCGCGCTCACGCGCGCCACGCTCGGTCAGGTCATCGGCTTCGCGCCGACCCGCGAGCTGGTTGCCGCGACCATGGCCGAAGCTACGGAGGTGGCCTCCCGTCTCGGCATCCGGATCGGCATCACCAACGAGAGGCGCATCCAGGGAGCGGCGCAGATGGGATCCCACAAAACCTCCACGCTGCAGGACATCGAGGCCGGTCGTCCGACGGAGGTGGAGTGGCTCGTGGGAGCCGTCGCCGAGCTGGGCCGCCTGGTGGATGTGCCGACGCCGCGGATCGACGCGCTTTATGCATGTCTCAAGCTGCTGGAGCAGACATCGTGCGTCGAACGGCCGTCCCGGTAGATTGCGCATGCGTTTCCATGGAATGCGGCGAGATCCAGATATTGATGGGAAACAAGTACCTTACGCACCCCGGCGCACTTCCGGGGAAAGGAGCAGCAACATGGCAAAGATGACCGCGATGAACGCCGCAGTGCAGATACTGGAGAGCGAGGGGGTCAGACACATTTTCGGCATTCCGGGAGCGGGGATCCTCCCCTTCTACCGGTCCCTGAAGGACCGGGGGACGATCCAGCACCTGCTGTGCCGGCATGAAGAGGGTGCGATCCACATGGCCGACGGGTACGCCCGCGCCATCGGCACGGTGGGGGTCTGCGCGGCGACCTCGGGTCCGGGCGCGAGCAACTTCGTGACCGGGCTGTACACCGCCCAGGTCGACTCGATCCCCGTTCTGGCCATCACCGGGCAGAACGTGAAGGCGCAGCTGGGCCGGGAGGCGTTCCAGGCGGTGGACATCGCCTCCGATCGTGAAGCCGGTGACCAAGAAGTCGTACTGCGTGCAGGAGCCGGCCATGGTGCCGTGGGTGTTCCGGGAGGCGTTTAAGGTCATGCGGGAGGGGCGTCCCGGCCCGGTCCTGATCGACCTGCCCCTGGACGTCCAGAAGGGGGAGATCGAGTACGACCCCGACACGGATGTGCCGCTTGCCGATCTTCCGCACCCCGCCCGACCCAAAAGCAGGTGGAAAAGGCGGTGGACATGCTGCTTTCGGCGGAGCGGCCTCTCATGCTTCTGGGGGGCGGCGTGATCTCGTCGGGCGCCTGCGAGGAATTCGTGAAGATCGCCGAGCTCCTGCAGATCCCGGTCGTCTCCTCGTTCATGGGCAAAGGCGGGATCCCGTGGGACCACCCTCTCATGGCCGGCCAGGTGGGGATCCAGTGCAATACCCAGTCGGGGAACCAGACGTTTCTAAAGTCCACCCTGGTGCTGGCGGTGGGTGCCCGGTTCAACGACCGCCACACGGGCGCGATCGACGTCTACAAGGGGGACCGGAAGTTCATCCACGTGGACGTGGATCCCGGGCAATTGGGCAAGAACATCATGCCGGACTTAGGCATCTGCGCGGACGCCAAGCTGACGCTGACGGCCCTGCTGGAGGAGATCAAGCGGCGCCGGGTCAAGGCGGCACCCGCGAACCTGGAGATTGCCCAGCTGCGGGCCAAACTGGAACGCAAGAGCGACTACGACGATATTCCCATCAAGCCCCAGCGGGTGTTCAAGGAGATCAACGAGTTCTTCGACGAGGAGACCGTGTTCGTGACCTGCATCGGGCTGAACCAGATCTGGTCCGGGCAGCTGCAGCGGATCTCCAGGCCGAGGCATTACCTGGACTGCGGCGGCGCGGGCCCGCTGGGATGGGACCTGCCGGCGGCGATCGGGGCCAAGGTCGCCCGCCCGGACAAGACGGTGGTCCAGGTGGTGGGGGATTACGGCTTCCAGTTCTGCATGGAGGAGCTGCCGGTCGCGGTCATGTACAAGGTCCCCTTCGTGTGCGTGGTGCTGAACAACGGGTATCTGGGGCTGATCCGCCAGGCGTCGAAATACAATTTCGAGATGGATTACGAAGTCCAGACCTGGTACGGGGCGTTGATCGAGGGGGAAAAGGTGGAACCGCCCCGGATGCCGGCGGTTGAGCGGGAAGGCGGCGTCGGTGTGGCCGTTTCCGCCAAGGCCCGCATCGAGCCGGAGAACCAGGGGCGCGGGTTTGACTTCGTGAAGTTCGCCGAGGCGTGCGGAGCCACAGGGGAGCGGGTCACCGACCCGAACGAGATAAAGGCCGCCCTCCGGCAGGGCCGTGGACTCGGGGGTTCCGTACGTCATCGACGTCATCATCGAGCGGAAGACGGACGCCTCCATGGGCGTGGCCATCGATGCGATCCGGGAATTCGAATAGGAAATTACGCAACGAGGAGTTACGCCATGTCGGCACTGAAGGAACGGGCCTCCGCGATATTGAGGGAATGGAAGGGAGAAACGTACGCGTTCGGCAGCGGCGCGCTTGACGACGCGCCGGGCAGGTTCGCCGCCGAATTCGGCAGGAAGGCCCTGTTCGTCGGGCCCCTGTCATCCGGCTGGTTTTCCCCCATCCGGGAGCGGATTCTTGCCGTCCCTGAAGAAGGCGGGGGTGGAGGTGGTGGAAGAGGTGCTCTCCGCCGCCCCGAACGCCCCGGTCGAGGACGTCTACCGCATCCACGGCCGCATCATGTCCGGGAAACCGGATGTCCTGGTCGTGGCGGACGGCGGCTCCGGGATCGACGCCGTCAAGGCGGCCGCCGTCCTGGCCACGCTGGGGGAGAGCCGTCCCGCGATCGACCCGTTCTTCGGGGTCGGGCAGGTGACCGAGGCGTGCAAACGGTCGGGCAGGTCCGTGATGCCGGTGGTGGCCGTCATGATGGCGTCCAGCTCCGGCGCGCACCTGACCAAGTATGCCAACATCACCGACCTGGCCGCGGGGCAGAAAAAACTCGTCGTGGACGAGGCCATCGTCCCGCCGCGCGCGGTCTTCGACTACGACGTGACCGCCACCCAGCCGATGAGTCTGACCCTGGACGGCGGGCTGGACGGGATCGCCCACTGCCTGGAGGTCTACTTCGGGGCCGCGCCCGACACCCGGGACCGGGCCCGGCAGGTGGCCGAGCCGGGCATCGAGCTCGTCATCAAGGGGCTGGTCGAAGCGAAGAAGGATGCGCAAAGCCGGGAGGCCCGGACCCTTTTGGGCCTGGGCACCGATCTGGGCGGGTACGCCATCATGATCGGCGGCACGTCGGGGGCCCACCTGTCCAGCTTCTCCCTGGTGGACGTCTTAAGCCACGGCCGGGCGTGCGCCCTGATGAATCCGTACTACACCGTGTTCTTCGCGCCGGCCGTCCAGGAGCAGTTGCGGGTGGTCGGGCGCATCTACGGGAAGTACGGCTTCCTCAAAGACGACGTGGAGTCGTTGTCGGGCAGGGAGCTGGGGCTGGCGGTGGCCGGGGCGATGGTCAAGTTCAGCCGGTTCCTGGAGTTCCCCACGCGCCTGTGCGACGTGAAGGGGGTCTCCCGGGAGCATATCGACCGGTGTCTGGCCGCCGCGAAGAACCCGCAGCTGGACATGAAGCTTCGGAACATGCCGGTCCCGCTCAACGCGGGCCTGGTGGACCGAGTACATGGGACCCATCCTCGAGGCCGCCTGGACCGGAGAGTTCGGGAAGATCAGGAACATGTAGGTACTTCTTGCCGCAACCCGTGGCCACGCCGCTTCGTTTTCCGGCGTGGCCCGTGATCGGTGATGCATGAGGGGAGAGGGCAGGATGTCCTCCCTAAAATTCCAACATCAGGAGGAGAAGATGAAGGTCATTTCCATCAACGAGGCGCCGAAGGAGCCGTTTACCCATCCCGATTTCGTGGGAACGGACGCGACCAGGCAGGCTCCGGCGCCCGACAGCAAGGAATTCAAGGTGAACATGGTGAACGGCGGTAACGGAGTGCAGAACAAGTTCCACGCCCACGACGGCGAGCAGATCCTGGTCGTCGTTACCGGAAAGGGCGTCGTGTCCACGGAGAGGGAGGACCGGATCGTGAACGAGGGAGATGTCATCTTCATCCCGCCCGGGGTACCCCATTGGCGCGGCGCGTCGACGCACGTGGAGTTTTCCCATATCTTCGTTTCCCCGTCGGATAGCTTGGGGGACGACCGGGAGGATTAGCGACGGGGGACCTCCCCGCCCCTTGCCAGGGCCCATCCCGGGGATCCGGGGGATCGTCCGATCCGGCCGTTACGGTTCGCTTTCCCTCCGGAAGAAGTGGGCCATTTCCAGGGGAATGTCGAGCGCCACGGCGTCCCCTTCCCGGACCGATTTGTCGTCGATGAGGACCGACAGGGTATGGTTCGCCGTGCGCACGCGAACCAGCAACTCGCGCCCGAGGTTCTCCGTCGCCGTCACCGTGCCCTCGACCGGGGATCCGGCGAGCCCCCGGGCGACCCCGGTATGCTCCGGGCGGATGCCGAAACGTATTTCGGTCGAGCCCAGCTTTCGGACCCGCGCGGCCGGACCGGGGGGGAGCAATAGCCGCGCTTCGCCAAGGCACAGGTACAGGTCCCCCCGCTCCTCCAGGACGGAGGCGTCCACCAGATTCATCGGGATCTGGCCGATGAAGGAGGCGGCGAAGGGCGTTTCCGGGCGTTCGTAGAGGTCCTCCGGCGTCCCCGTCTGGACGATCCGGCCGTCCCGGAGCAGCGCGATCCGGTCCCCCAGGGTCATCGCCTCGGTCTGATCGTGGGTGACGTACACGGTGGTGACGCCAAGTTCCCGCTGGAGCTGTTTCAGCTCGCTCCTCGTCGACGCCCGAAGCCCGGCGTCGAGGTTGGACAGGGGTTCGTCGAGGAGAAAGAGCGCGGGTTTGCGGACGATGGCGCGGGCGATGGCCACTCGCTGCCGCTGTCCGCCGGAAAGCTCCGCGGGTCTTGCCTCGAGGATGTCCCCGATCCCGAGCAACCCTGCCGCCTGGTTCACCGCCTTGCCGATCTCGTCCTTCGTAACCCCCGCGACCCGCAGCGGAAAAGCGATGTTCTCGAAGACGGTCAGGTGTGGATAAAGAGCGTAGCTCTGGAAGACCATGGCCACGTTCCGCTCCTTCGGAGGGACGAACACTTTCCTGGCACGCGAGGCAGCCACCTGCCCGCCGATCCGGATCTCGCCGGAGGTCGGTTTCACGAGGCCTGCCGCCAGGTTGAGGACGGTCGATTTCCCGCAGCCGCTGGGGCCGAGCAGGACGAAGAACTCCCCCGCGCCGACCGCGAGGTCCACGCCGCGCACCGCGTGGACCTGCCCCCGGAGGGAGAGGAACGTCTTGCTTACCGCGGAGAAGGTGAGCCTCATCCCTTCACCGCTCCCCGTGTCAGTCCCTGGATGATCCGGCGCTGGAAGACGAGCGTGAGCAGGACCACCGGGACGGTCGTCAGAACCGAGGCGGCCATGACGACGCCCCACGGGATCTCCCCGTGCAATCCCTCGAACAGGGCGATTCCGACCGGCACCGTGCGGGCCGCGTGGTCCGTCGTCAGCATCAGGGCGAACAGGAATTCGTTGAAGGCGAAGATGAAGGCGAGCAGCGCCGTGGAGAAGATGCCCGGTGCCGCCACGGGGAAGACCACTTTCCGCAGGATCGCGAGGCGGGAGCACCCGTCGATGAGCGCGGCCCGGTCGAGGTCCGCCGGCACCTGGGCGAAGTAGCTCGTCAGGATCCACAGGGAGAGGGGAAGGATCCAGGCGATGTAGGGGAGGACAAGCGCCGGGTAGGTGTTGATCCACCCCAGCTTCCCCATGACCTGGAACAGGTAGCTCACCATGCTGACCGGCGGAAACATCGACACTGCGAGGATGCAAAGGAGGAAGGAGATTCGGCCGGGAAGAGGAAGACGGGTGATGGCGTAGGCTGCCGGCGAGGCTATGCCGACACAGAAGGCGGCGGAAAGCCCCGAGACGATGAGGCTGTTCCGCAAGTATTCGGGGAAGTGCAGGGAGGGAGTCCGGAGCACGGAGACGAAATGAGCGGCCGTGACGGTAAACCCGGCGCCGGGCGAAAGGAAGTCGGGCCGTGCGCTTGCCGCCGTCAGGGCCATGTACAGGATCGGGCCGAGGGAAAAGATCGCTATCCCCAGGGCGCCGGCCCGGTACAGAAGGCGGACCTGTGCCTCGTCCCTCATGCCAGTTCCCTCGCGAAGCGCCCGATACGCACGTACAGGACGGAGAGGCCGAAGGCGACCAGGAACAGGGCGACGGACACCGCCGAACCGTACCCGAAATCGCCGCCGAGGAAGTACTGGTAGCCGTACAGGGAGAGGGACGTGGTGCTTCCCCCGGGTCCGCCGCCGGTGAGAACGAACACCAGGTCGAAGACACGGAGGGCGTCGATCGTCCGGAACAGGAGAGCGACCACGATGACGGGCGACAGAAGCGGCAGCGTGACCCGGGTGAAACGGCGAGCGAACCCGGCCCGGTCGATCTGCGCCTGGAGGTACAGGTCCTCCGGGATCCCCGAGAGGCCGGCGAGAAGGATGATCGCCACGAACGGCGTGGTTTTCCAGGCATCCGCCGTGACCAGGGACGCGAACGCCCCGATCGGCGTTCCGAGCCAGTTCACCGGGTGGTCGGAGAGCCCGAAAATCCCCGCCAGATAATTCGCCAGCCCGTAGTGGTAGTTGTAGACCAGCTGGAACACCCTTCCGGACACCGCCGCGGGGAGGGCCCACGGGACCAGCACACATGCCCGGAGCAGCCCCCGCGCGGGGGACGGGCGTGCGAGCAGGAGCGCGAAGGCAAGGCCCAGAAACAGCTCCAGGGGAACGGAAACCAGTGTGAAGAGGCAGGTGAACCGCATTGCCTGCCAGAATCCCGGGTCCGACAGCAGCGCCCGGTAATTTGCCAGTCCGAGGAACCGTTTCGGAAGGAAGGTGACGTCCCGCATCAGACTGTCCGCGAACGTCCCGATTACCGGCACGATCACGAAGACCGCCACGAAGGCCGAGAGCGGAGCGAGGAATGCGTATCCGCGCGCGAGCTCTCCCGGGGTGTGGTCGCCCGGGGTGGCAGACTGCCGTGCCCCCGGATCCTCCGGACGATTCCCCATCGCGGTTATTTCCCCTGGTACCGGGTGACGACCGCCTGCATCTCCTTCTGGGCGGCTGCCAGCGCCTTCCCGGGAGGGACATTTCCCGAAAGCGCGGCGTTCAGGTGCTTCTGGAGGATTCCGGAAAGCTGCGTGTAGTATGGCAGGATCGGGCGCGGGCGCGCGTTCACGAAGACCGTCCTGAGCTTGCGGAAATGCGGGAGTCGGGCGAGAACCTCGGGATCGTCGTAGACGTCCATTCGCCCGGGGCTCCAGCCAAGGCCTACCGCCAGACGCTTCTGCGCCGCGTACGAACCGAGGAAGCAGAGGAAGCGGACGCTCTCGGGCTTCGCGTCGCTGTACCGGGAGATCCCCGCGTGCCAGCCCCCGAGGGTGGAAACGCCGCTTCCCGGGGCGAAGGAGGGGACGGGCGCGATGGCGGTGACGCCTCTGACCGGGGACCCCTGCGCCTCGTGAAGCGGCCACGCGTACGGCCAGTTCCGTTCGAACAGGGCGTTCCCGCTCTGGAAGAAGAGCCGCACCTCCTCCTCCTTCATCCCGGTATAGGTGTTGGGCGGCGATACCCCGTACCGGTGGATGAGATCGCGCATGAACCGGAGCGCCTTCCGGTTGGCCGGCGTGTCGACGGACACGGATCCTTCCCTCACCGTGAAGCCTCCGTCCTTTCCGGCGAACTCGAGGAAGTCGCAGACAAGTCCCTCGTACTGGGCCCCCTGCCAGACGAATGCGAAAAACCCGGGCTTCTCCCGTCGTTCCCCCTGCTGCACCCTCCTCGCGTACCGAAGCAGCTCCTCCAGGGTGCGCGGTGGGCCGATGCCGTATTTCTTCAGCAGGTCGCTACGGTAGTAGAGAACCCCTCCGTCGACATACACGGGCAGTGCGACAAGGTTCCCCTCGTAGGTGTCGGCAAGTTCCATGATCCGGGGGAAGAAGGCCTTCCGGTCCCCGCACCCGCCCGCCGCAAAGTGCGGGTCGAGAGGAGCGAGCCACCGGGAGGCGGCGAACTGTGCGAGCCATGCCACGTCCATGAGGAAAACGTCGGGATCGCTCTTTCGGGACTTGAGCGCGACGACCAGGCCCTGCCGGCGCAGTCCCGTATCGGTGGGCTGGCGCAGGAGTTCGACGCCGATCCCCGTCTCGGCCGTAAAATCACGCACAAGACGCTCCCAGAAATCGAATTCGGCCGAGGCCCCACCGACGGCGAATGTGATCGTCTTTCCCTCCGCCCGCCCGCCCCCGAGGGTTGCGATCGGCAGCCAGGCCGCAAGGAGAGCAAGGAGAGCAAGGAGAGCGATTCGCACTTTCACAGCCGCCCCTGTTTCGAAATCCGGGATTTTGTGTCTCCCTATGATGAAAACAGAAAACGAACGAAACGGGCAAGGTCCAAATCCGCGGGGATCATCCCGATGGTCCTGTCCGAGCCGATCGGCCTGTCCTTGGCCGCCCTCGAACGGGTGGTGCAAGGCCCCGTTTCTTCCGGGTTCACCGGCGGGGAACCGCCGGGGAACGGATCCGGGAACGGTCACCGTATCTGATATACTTTAGGGCATGATCCGCGACGATGTGTTGCAAGAAGGCGATTCCCCCGGTCCTCTGACCGGCGAACGGAAACTCGCCGCCATCCTGAACAGCCTCTGGGAAGCAGTGATCACCGTGGAGCGGGACCACCGCATCTCCACTTTCAACCGCGCCGCCGAGCAGCTGGTGGGGATCCCCGCCTCAAAGGCGACGGGGAAGGACTGCCGCGAGATTCTCAAGGCCAGCTTCGGACCGGCGCAGAGCGACTGCCCGATGGGAGACCTGACCGAAGGGGGAAAACCCCGCACCGACGTGGAGGGCACTCTGGTGCGCGCGGACGGGAGGATCGTTCCGATCAGCGCAAGCTGGGCCTTTCTGGAAGATCCGCCCGGGGAACGGATCGGTTTCGTCCTTTCCTTCCGGAGTTTTTTGGAGATCGAGCGGATCGCCGAGGAGAGGAAAGCGAAATTTCCCTTCGGCGACATCGTCGGGAAGACCCCCCGGATCCGGCAGATCTTCGAGCTGATCGAGACCATCAAGGACACCGACTCCACCGTCCTCATCACGGGGGAGAGCGGCACGGGAAAAGGACTCTTCGCGAGAGCCATCCACGACCTCTCGCCGAGGAGAGACAGGCCCTTCGTCAAGGTCATCTGCGCGGCGCTGTCGGAGACGCTTTTGGAGTCCGAGCTGTTCGGGCACGTGAAGGGAGCGTTTACGGGAGCGATCGCCGACAAGGTGGGGAGGTTCGAGGCCGCCGAGGGGGGGACGATCTTTCTGGACGAGGTCGGGGACATCTCCCTTGCCCTGCAGGTGAAGCTTCTCCGCATGATCCAGGACCGCGAGTTCGAGCGGGTGGGAAGCAGCCGGACCCAGACCGTCGACGCCCGGGTGATCGCCGCGACCAACCGGGATCTGAAGGCCGCAATGAAGGCGGGGCAGTTCCGCGAGGACCTCTTCTACCGGCTCCACGTCATCCCCATCGTCGTCCCCCCCCTTTGCGAGAGGAGGGAGGACATCCCCCTGCTCGTGAATCACGTCCTCAGGCGCCTCAGGAGACGGGGGTTCGACCGGGTACGGGCGGTTTCCCCGGAGGCGATGCGGTGCCTGATCGACTACCCGTGGCCGGGCAACGTCCGCGAGCTCGAGAACGTTCTCGAACGGGGCGCGGTGTGCGCGCGCGGGGCGGTCCTCTCCGCGGGAGACCTCTCCGAGGAGGTGCGGGAGCATTGCCGCCCGCGCAAGACCGATTCCGGCGCTCCTCCCCCGGGGGACAGTCCCGCCGGACCCGGCGCTGTGACGGAGAGCGACCTGCCAGGGGGGAAGCGGGGGGAAAGGGAGTGGATCCTCCGGACGCTGGAAGCCCACCGTTGGAGCCGGGGAGATGCCGCCGCCGCTCTCGGAATCGACCGGTCGACCCTTTGGCGGAAGATGAAACGGCTGGGAATCGACTTGAAACGCAACGGCTGAAACATAATGTTGCAATAAATGGTGCATCAAGCCCCAACCGGGAAGAAGAAGCGACGCATGGTACCGTAGTCCGGGCCTGGGATCCCCTATATTTATTAAAGGTAATTCCCTATCGGCTCTTGTGTGACAGGGATGGCACCTTTTATGCAAATTTGATTGGTAAGGCGGGTTTCCCCAATAGAAATCGTCCAGATACCTTCGGGGAGAACCACGCGGCATGAGGAGGGAAGAAACAATGAACGTGGAACGATGGATCCGGGTGATCGCGGGAACATTCGTACTGACAAGCCTTCTCCTCGGACTGTACGTCAGCAGTTACTGGTTTCTCTTCACCGCCTTCGTCGGGCTCAACCTGTTCCAGTCCGGGCTTACGAACTGGTGTTTGATGGAGAATATCCTGAAGAAGTTCGGCGTTCCGGAAAGGTAAAGGAGGGTTCCTGTCGATGCCGCTATACGAATACCGGTGCGAGTCGTGCCAGAAGATCTTCGAGGCGTACAAGCGTCTCTCGGACAAATCGGAGGAGGCATGCCCCGCATGCGGCAGCAGGTCCGGACGGGTGGGCATCTCCCTGTTCCGGGCCCGGGGGGCCGGGTCCGGATCCCCCTTCGGCGGGTCTTCCTGCGGAGGCGGTTCGTCCCGCTCGCCGTTTGGTTGAACGTAACGAATACGGTCCGGCGGTCGCCGGGCAAGGTCGGGAGACGGAATCGAACCGGAAGAGGAGGTTGCCACGATGGCGGGTGAATGGGGAACGGTGATTCTGGTCGCGGTCGTGGTCGTATTTCTCGTTCTGTTCGCGCGCGGCGGAGGCTGAGGCTCCTGCTAACGCGCAGCGCCCCGGGAGGGCGCTCGAAGAGGAGGTTTCGACGATTGCGGAGATCATGAAGGAGGCGGCCGGATAGCGCTGCCCGCGGTTTGACCGCTCGTCGTGGAAAAGCCGGTTTGCCATCGGCTGCACGAGACGCCCCCGGGAGAAATCCCGGGGGCGTTTTTTATTGCATCCGCACCCTTACGGCATAGCCGGAAAGCTGTCCTGCGATACCAGAGGACCCTGGCTCGCGGGGGGCTCAGCTCCGCATCGCTCGGAGAGGGGGTCCGTTCGTGGCTCGCCGTGCGATGAACCCGCACGACTGCGCTTAACCTCACTGCGCCCCCGCTCCTTCGGTTTGCTGCGCTCTCAGGAAGGGCGCAGTGCGCCCCGCGAGCCGGGGCCTCCGGGTGTTGGCACCGGCGGCTGTGCAGGTCCCGGGCGCGCCCGCAACGGGGCGCGTGAACCGGGGACGTCGCGTTACCGCAGGATGTTCAGGCTGGGCTTGATGAGCTCCATGAACTCCATCCGGGTGGACTGCCGCGTCCGGAAGACGCCGAGCATGGCGGAGGTGACCGCCTTGGAGTTCTGCTTCTCGATCCCCCGCATCATCATGCAGAGGTGGAATGCCTCCAGGACGACCGCTACCCCGTGTGGCTGAAGCGTGTCCATGATGGCCGTGGCGATTTCCTGCGTCAATCGCTCCTGCACCTGCAGGCGGTGCGAGTAGAGCTCGACCACCCGGGCGATCTTCGACAGTCCGACGATGTTCTTCTTCGGGATGTACGCCACGTGGCACTTCCCGAAGAAGGGAAGGATGTGGTGTTCGCAGAGGGAGAAGACGTCGAGGTCCTTGACGATCACCATCTCATCGTAGGATTCGTGAAAGATGGCGCGCTGGAGGACTTCCCGCGGATCCTGGCGATATCCGGAGGTGAGGAAGCGGAGTGCCTTGTCGAATCGCTCAGGGGTCTTCGCAAGCCCTTCGCGGTCCGGGTCCTCTCCGATCTTGGTGAGCAAGTCGCGGGTAAGTTCCTGCATAATGGAGACATCATATAGCATGAGCATGTGGAGGGTAGGCCAAAAATGAAAAAAGGACCGGGAAAGCTCTTGACCGGCGCAATCGCGGAAGCGTGGAAGAAGGTGCTGCTGAACGAGGTGGAGGGGCGCGAGTTTTACCGGATGGCGGCTGCCAACGCCCGCCTCGACGGTGTCCGCCAGATGTTCACCTTCCTGATGGTGGAGGAGGAGCGCCACCACGAAGCCATCCTCGAGCAGATCGCCAGGATGGCGGAGGGGAAAGCCCCCCGGCTCGTGCGGAAAGCGGCAGAGAAGAGGGCGATCCGGAAATTCCAGAGCCCCCTGTTTTCTCCCGACTTCCTGGCCCGCGGGAAGAACGCGGAGGGGGAGGCTGCCGCGCTCTCGATCGGGATGACGCTCGAGAAACGGGCCATCGAGCAGTTCACCGCTCTACGCAGAAAGGTGAAAGGGGACGCGGCCGCGGAGAAGGTCGTGGACGACCTGATCGCGTGGGAGCGGGATCACCTGAAGATTCTCTCGCAGCAGTACGAGCGGTTCCGGGAGATGTACTGGGAGGAGGCCCGGTTCTGGCCGTTCTGAGGAGATACCCCGGCGGAGACGGCGTCGCCGGGCGAGTCGACCGGGTGGAAGAGAGGATTCCGGCGTTCGATGGGGCAGGAGAACCGGGGACGGGATGAGGACCGACGCCGAACTGATGGAGTTCTACCGCAAGGGAAGCCGGGATGCCTTCGAGGAGCTGTTCGCCCGGCACCACCGGAGGGTGGTTCACTTCTGCTACCGGATGACCGGGGACCAGGCACGGGCGGAGGAAGCGGCGCAGGAGGTATTCTTGCGCGTCGCCCGGGCGGCCGCCACCTACCAGCCGACGGCGAGATTCACCACCTGGTTATACACCATCGCCCGGCGCACGACGCTCAATTACCTGCGCGACGAAAAAGAGTTGGGGGATAAAGTGCCGATCGACGGCACGGGGGAAGGACGGGAAGGGACGAACGGCATCCCGCTCCCGGGCCCCGGGGATTGGGGGCCTGAACGGATCGTCTGGGGGGGCCAACTCCAGGAAAAGTTCATCGAGGCGCTCCGGAAGATTCCGGAGGGTAACCGGACAGCCTTTGTCTTGAACAGGGGGGAGGGCTTGTCTTACGAAGAAGTGGCTACCGTTCTCGGTGTTACGATACAAGCTGTGAAAAGCAGGATTTTCCGGGCGCGGGAGATGCTCCTTGCGGAGCTCTCCCCGCTTCTGAAATGAAACCATTCCCGTGGGGACGGGTTTAACCGGGAGGACGGGGTGACCTGAGATGGGATGCAGGGAGACCAGGGAAATCATCAGCGCGTACGTTGACGGGGAGGCCCTGCCGGAGGAGGCCCGGCGGGTCGAGGAGCATCTCGGGGAGTGTGCGGAGTGCCGGGTGGCCGAGAAGCGGATGCGGGCCCTGGGAGTAGCCGTGGCCAGGACGGAAGTGGCGGTTCCTCCCGATTTCCGGGAGAATCTGTTCGCCCGGCTGGAAAAGGAGGACCTTTTACCGAAACGTCGCAGCCTATTCGTCTACTCGGTTCGGTGGGCGGCCGTTCCTCTGGCGGCCGCGGCAGCGCTTGCGCTCTTTCTTCTCTCTTCCCGGGAGCCGGTCCGCGACCTCTCCCCCACGGCATTGCGACCGCCCCGGGTCTCGGGTACGGTGGAGCAGCTTTCCCCGGAGGACCGGGAGATCGTGGCCAATCTGGATATCCTGGAAGATCCCTACCTGTTCAACGAACCGGAATTCGAGGAGATGGAAATTTTTATCCCATCCTCGCAGCAGCGAGGGTAGACTGATGCCGGCACGTTTCCGGACACGGTGGGTCCTGGCGGGAGCATTGGGTGCCTGTCTGGTCCTGACACCCATGTTCTCGCGACAGGCAGCGGCGGAAGGCGGCAATTTCCCGGCGGCGTCCCGCGGGAAGGGGATTCTCTCCGTACGGAGCGCGGGTCTATCCCGGGAGGGGATCGCATCCGGGGAAAACAATGGAGATTCCGGGCGGAAGAAGGGAGCGCGGATGGCGCAAGCCGGTGAAGTGACGCCGGAGAAGCTTGACCGATGGCGCTCCATGACGCCGGAGGGACGGGAGAGATTGCGGGAACGGTACCTCCGGTGGAAGACACTTCCCCCCGAGCGCAGGAAGCAAATTCTCGAACGCAGGCAGAGGTGGAGCAGGCTTCCGGAGGAGCAACGGCGTTTCCTGATCCAGCGTCGCGAGATCTACCGGAACGCGGGGCAGGAGGAGAAGCGGGCGATCGAGAAGTTTTTCCGGCGCTGGCGGCAGCTTCCTCCCGAACAACGGCAGGCGATGCGGCGGAACCTGGCCGAAATGCGGAACCTTCCCGTCTCCCAACGGGATGAACGGCTGATGGACTGGCCGTTCTACCGGCGGCTCACCCCCGACGAGCGGGAGTCGGTAAACCGCTTCCTCTTCTCGAAGCCCTCTCCGGGACCGATGGGCGGTCCTCACGGTTCTCCCCGTGACTGACCGGGAACGGTGGATGCGGGCCGCGCTCCTCGAGGCGGAGAAGGGGGCGAAGGAGGGAGAGATACCGGTCGGGGCGGTCGTGGTGGGGCCGTCCGGGGAGATCTTGTCCCGCGCGCACAACCGGCCGGTCCTGGGGATCGACCCCACCGCGCATGCGGAAATCCTCGCCCTGCGCAAGGCTGCGAAGAAACTTTCCAACTACCGGCTCACGGGGTGCCGACTCGTGGTTACGCTTGAGCCTTGCGTGATGTGCGCGGGAGCCGCCGTCGCCGCCCGGGTATCCGAAATCATCTTCGGGGCGATCGACCCCAAGGCGGGTGCGGTCCACAGCCTTTACCGGATCGCCTCCGACGATCGACTCAACCACCGGGCGATGGTGATCCCCGGGGTCCTCGGGGAAGAGAGCGCGGCCCTTCTCACCGCCTTTTTCCGTCCCCGCAGGAAGAAATAAGAGAATCTCCGTCAGAGCAACGGGGAAAAAATCCGGCAGGTGTCCTCCAGGAAACGGACCGATCTCGGGCGTCGCGAGAACGTGGCCGGGTCAAGCCGGAGGGACTGGGAGAGGTCCTCCTCGAACGCCGATGCGAGCAGCCCGATATCCTTCTCCCCGTAGAGAAACACGCCGAGCTCGAAATTCAGGAAGAAACTCCGGATGTCCACGTTCGACGACCCCACCACCCCCACGTCGTCGTCGATGATCAGCACCTTGGTGTGAATGTTCGTGGGCCGGTACTGGTAGATCTTCACCCCCGCCAGCATCAGGTCGTCAAAATAGGATTTTCCGGCCATCCACACCATCCGCAGGTCCGATTTCTCCGGGACGATCAGGCGCACGTCGATCCCCCGGAGCGCGGCATTCTCGAGGGAGGTTCCGATGGCGTCGTCGGGGACGAAGTACGGTGTGGCGATCCAGATCCTCCTCCGGGCCGAGGTAAAGGCCGTGAACACCCCCTGGTAGATCGGGCGCAGGGTTCGGTCCGGGCCGGAGGTCACCACCTGGAGAGCCCCCGTCCGCGGGGAATTGCGGACCGGGGAGGGGAGGGACGGGAACAGGTGTCCTGCCGGACGGGTTTCCTCCGTGGCGAACGCCCAGTCGTCGAGGAAGACTGCCTGGAGATCGCGGACCGCCGGGCCGTAAATCACCGCACCGGTATCCCGCCACTGCTGCTTTGTCCACTTCGGCCCCATGTACTTCTTCCCGATATTCATCCCTCCGCAGAAAGCGGTCATCCCGTCGGTGATGAGAAGTTTCCGGTGGTTGCGCAGGTGGGCCGACCACTTGCGGTGGAGAGGGAGCGCGGGGAGGAACTCCGCCACTTCCCCGCCCGCCCGCTTAAGCGGCCGGACGAGACGCCGGAGCGCGCGCCACGAACCGACTGCGTCCAGCAGGAGACGCACCCGGACGCCCGTCTTGGCCCGTGCGGCGAGGGCATGGATGAAACGCTTGCCGACGGGGTCGACGTCGAGGATGAAGAACTGGGCGTGGATGTGGTCCCGCGCCTCTTCGATCAGGCCGAGGACTGCCCGGTATGCCTCGTCCCCCCGGTTGATGATGTTCACCCGGTTATCGGTAACCGGCGGGGGTGCGCCCGCCGCGGCCAGGACGCTGCTGCAGTTCACCGCAACGGGGGAGGAAAGGTCTTTCGGCTTGACCCGCTTCTCCACGGAGCTTTCCACCGATCCTACCGCGCCGATCTTCGCGCGGATATGGCGCCGGATCCGACGTCCTCCCACGAGGTAATACAAGGGAACTCCGACCACGGGCAGGAGGGCGATGGAGAGCACCCAGGCGACCGTCGCCGCGGGCTGGCGCCTCTCGAAGATGATCCGGGGGATGAGAATGAAGGCGAAGATGTACCCGGCCGTGGAAAGAACCAGCGCGGCGATACGCCAGCCGTCGTGCAAGGGCTTCCTCCGGGGCGAGCGCTTTTCCTGCCGGGGAAGCTCCCGGGGTTTCCGGGTTTTTCGTTGATGGAGCCTCCCCCGACACCCTATAATACTTCTCTTACGCGCGGAGGGGTACCGAAGTGGCCGTAACGGGGTCGACTCGAAATCGACTTGGCGGTGCGAGCCGCCACGTGGGTTCGAATCCCACCCCCTCCGCCATGATTTATGTAAGTGCAAGCTGTCTTCGAGGGGCTCTGCCCGCGATAGTGCGAGAGCGGGCGGAGGGTCCGAGATGCCGGATGCCCTATCGGGTGCGCGCCGGCGGCCAGGCCCGCCGCAACGGAAGGCGGCAAACCCCGTCAGGTCCGGAAGGAAGCAGCGGTAGCCGCACAACTCCGTGTGCCGGCGGCTCCCCTGGCCGCCGGCGGGCACCCGAGGAGGAATCATGTCGTACAAGGCGCTTTCGCGGAAATGGCGCCCGAAAACGTTCGGCGAGATCGTGGGGCAAGGGCACGTGACGCGTGCGCTTGCCAACGCCATCTCCCGGGGGAAGATTCACCACGCCTACCTGTTCGCAGGAACGCGTGGGGTGGGAAAGACCACCTTTGCCCGAATCCTCGCGCGAGCCCTAAACTGCGAGAAGGGGCCGACGGCTTCTCCCTGCCTCTCCTGTTCCGCATGCGTCGAGATCCTTGCGGGCTCCGGCGTGGATGTGCAGGAGATCGACGGGGCGTCGAACACGGGAATCGACGACGTCCGCCGGCTCCGGGAAAACGCCGCCTATGCGCCGGCGCGCTCCCGGTACAAGATCTACATCATCGATGAAGTGCACATGCTGTCGAAGGCCGCCTTCAACGGGCTGCTCAAGATCCTGGAGGAGCCCCCCGCCCACGTCGTGTTCGTATTCGCCACTACGGAGCCGAACCGGATCCCGGACACGATCCTGTCCCGGGTGCAGCGGTTCGATTTCCGCATGCTCACGGAGGAGGAGATCTTCACGCGTCTGCGGGAAATGGCGGACGCGGAAAAGATCGCCTTCGAGGAAGAGGCGCTGCGACTCGTTTCGCGGTACGCCTTCGGGTCGATGCGGGACGGCCAGTCGATCCTCGAACAGGCGGCGGTCTCGGGAGACGGCGCGATTTCGACATCCCTCGTCGAGGAGATGCTCGGGCTCGTGGGGACCGAAGCGGCGATCGATCTCGTGCGGGCCGTAGCGGCGGAGGGAGCGGAGGAGGCGATCCGGAAATTCACCTCGATGCTGTCCCGGGGGGCGGATCTCAAGTTCCTGTTCCTGTCGCTCGTGGATATCCTGCGGGACGCCGCCGTATGGAAATTCACGGAGCAGGACAGCCTCCTCTTTCGTCACTCTCCGTCCTCCCTTGCGAGGGTAAAGGAACTTTGCGCCCTCCGTTCCCGGGAGGAGTGGATGTTTCTCCTGGACATCGCCTTCCGGTCGGAGAAGGACGTGCTTGCCACGGAGTTTCCCCGCCTGGGGTTCGAACTTCTGCTCCTGCGCCTCGTCAACGCCCCCGGACTGCTGGATGTCGACGGGTTGGCGGAGGGGGCGCCTGCTTCCGGCCCCGGGCGTCCGCAGGTCATCGTCGCGGAGGCCCCGGCGGCCCACGCCAAGCAGAAACCCCGGACGACCGTTTCGAAGCGCACCCACGCGGCCGACCCTCCGCCCCCCGAGGGAGACGTCTGGGAGGGGATCCGCCGTACCCTGGAGGGGAAGAAAAAGCCCCTCCTCGTGGCGCTTCTCCACCAGATGCGGGGGAGGCTGGAGGGAGGGGAGATGATCATCGCCTGCCCGCACCAGATGCAGCTGGACCGGCTCCGGGAGGACGACAAGTGGCCCGCGCTGTTGCAGGCGGTGGAAGAGGTCGTGGGCAGCAGGATCCCGATACGGCTTCTGGCCGAACCGGAAAAAAAAAGCCCGGCGGATGACGAATCGGGGGGCGGCAGGAGCAACCCGGAGAAACGGGCCCTCGCCGACCCGTTGCTCGCGGAGGTCCTTCGGGAGTTCGAGGGAGCGACACTCCTCGAGGTCCGGCCCGCACCCCGGAGGACGCAGATCCCCGAAGCGGTAGACGCCGGGCAGCAGGATCCCGAAGAGGGGGGAGAAGAATTGGAGGAAGCGGAATGAAGGACATGCAGGAAGTTCTTCGGCAGGCCCAGCGGATGCAGGAGGGCCTTGCCCGGGTCCAGGAGGAGCTTGCCGGGAAAACCGTCGAGGCGTCATCGGGAGGGGGAATGGTGACCGCGGTTGTGAACGGGAGGCAGGAGGTCGTGTCCATACGGATCGAGAAGGAGGTTGTCTCCCCGGAGGACGTGGAACTGCTCCAGGACCTCGTCGCAGGCGCGGTTAACGAGGCGATGTCCCGATCGCGCAAGATGATGGCGGACGAAATGGCGAAGATCACCGGCGGGATGAATCTGCCGGGGCTGTTCTAAACGGATGTCTTACCCGCAGTCGCTCCGGAGGCTCATCGCACTGCTGGCGAAACTGCCGGGTGTGGGAGAAAAGACGGCGACGCGCCTCGCCCTCCATATGCTCAAGATGCCCCCGCAGGCCGTCCGGGAGCTGGGAGAGGCTATTGTCGCGATCCCGGAGGCTGTGATACGCTGTTCCCGCTGTTTCAACATCGCAGACGAGGACCCGTGCGCGGTTTGCACGGAACCGGGGCGCCGGGACGATCTGTTGTGCGTCGTGGAAAGCCCCACGGATCTTGTACCTATCGAAAAAAGTGGGGAATACAGGGGGAGGTACCACGTTCTTGGGGGGGCGATTTCCCCGATCGACGGGGTGATGCCGGAAGACCTCCGGGTTGGGGAGTTGCTCGGGAGGCTTTCGCAGGGCGGGGTCGCTGAAGTCATTCTTGCCACGAACCTCACGGCGGAAGGGGAAGCGACCGCCACCTACCTGGCCGGCGCCATCAAGACACTGAACATCCGCGTCACCCGCATCGCATACGGTATGCCCATGGGTTCGGATCTCGAATACACCGACGAGATTACGGTGGGCAGGGCGATCAAGGGGAGAAGGGATGTATAGGCCCTTGGAATATCCTGCGGGGACCTTGACGGGTATCAAGGCGTGATGGTTCGACCTGTTGTCCTCCTGGCCTGGGATGGAGTCCGGCCGGGAGAGGAAGGAAAAACCAGGAAAGAGGGGCGAAAAAGATCATGACCAATAGCGGGACGGCGGGGAAACTTCCGGTGAAGAACGATCTCGGATTTTTCGAGATCCGCTTGGAGAGCATCGGTGGGCTCGGTGCCAACGTGGCAGGCAAGATCCTGACCGAGGCCGCCATCATCGGAATGGGCCTGAACGGCGCGGGATTCGCCTCGTACGGGTCGGAAAAGAAGGGAACGCCTGTCAAGTCGTTCATCCGGCTGTGCGAGGCCGACCATCAGGTCCGCATCAACAGCCCGATCGAGGAACCGCACGTGCTGGCGATCTTTCACGAGGCGCTGGCCAAGTCGGTGCCTGTGACGGCGGGAGCGGTGCCGGGAAAGACGGCCGTCATCCTGAATACCCGGAAGACGCCGCAGGAGGCAAGGGACTTCCTCAAGCTCGAAGGGGGAAAGGTCGGCGTCGTGGACGCGATGGAGATCGCGATGGCTACCGGCTCCCGCGTGAACATGGTCATGATGGGCGCGATCGTGAAGGCGTCCGGCTTTTTCGACTGGAAGGCCCTCGAGGACGCGGTCCAGGAGGCGTTCGGGAAGAAGTACGCGGCGCTCATGAAGGGAAATCTCGAGGCGCTGAAACGCGGGCGTGATGACGTGAAGTTCGAGGAGATCCCCGCCGACGGGAAGTACCCGGCGACGCCGTTCCGGCGCGAGGAACCCAAACTCGGATACGAGAATGCACCGATAGGCGGAACGATCTACGAGACGGGGAACATGCGGTTCAAGGACCTGTCCACGAGCAGGACGGGGATGATACCGCTTTTCATTCCGGAAAAATGTACCCGGTGCGGCGAGTGCGACATCACCTGCCCCGACTACTGCTTCGTCTGGGAGCGCGGCAAGGACCCGAAGACCGGCAAGGACGGGATGGTGCTCCTGGGGATCGACTACCAGTATTGCAAGGGATGCCTGCGCTGCACGCACATCTGCAAGTTCGGCGCCCTCGTCCCCACGAAGGAGGCGGAGCAGGACATGGATGCGATCACCGTGAAACAGAAAGCCCTGAAATAAGGATCGAAGGAGACCAAAGATGGCCGAAACGGCGGAAAAGAGGGCTGCGCGGCCGGCGCAGGAAGTGGTCGTCCAGAGCGGCAACGAGATCGCGGCGACCGCGGCCAAGCATGTCAACTATCACATCATGGGGTACTATCCCATCACCCCCTCCACCGAGATTGCCGAGACGCTCGACGCGATGAAGGCGGAAGGGGAGCACACCATCCGGATGATTCCGGGTGACGGCGAGCATGGGGCGGCGGGGATCTGTTTCGGTGCGACCACGGCGGGAGGCCGGGTCTTCAACGCCACCTCGGCGAACGGTCTCCTCTTCGCTTTCGAGCAATTGCCGGTCCAGTCGGGCACGCGGTTCCCGATGGTGTTCAACATCGTCACCCGGTCGGTGTCGGGCCCGCTCGACATCCGCGGCGACCACAGCGACATCATGCTGGCGATGAACACCGGCTGGATCGTCCTGATGGCCTCCGACGTGCAGGCGGTCTACGACATGAACATCATGGCGCCCCGGATCGGCGAGGAGATGTCCGTCAGGCTCCCGGTAATGGTGGCCTTCGACGGGTTTTTCACTTCCCACCAGAAGAGGCGCGTGGAGATCTTCTCCGACGCGCAGGTCGTGCAGGACTTCCTCGGTCCCTTCGTCCCGACGGTCACGTCCGTCGACCCGCGCAAGCCGGTGACGATCGGTCCGTACATGAACGACCCCGATCTCATCAACAACAAGAAGCAGCAGTCCGATGCGATCATCCGGTCGCATGCGGTCATCCGGAAGGTCTTTGCCGAGTTCGAGGCGCTCTCCGGCAGGCGGTACGACTTCCTCGACCTGTACCGGATGGAGGATGCCGAGGCTGCGCTGTTTATTGTCAACTCCGCGGCGGAGACCGCCAAGGAGGCGGTGGACGCTTTGCGCAAAGAGGGCAAGAAGGTGGGCCTCATCCGGCCGAACGTCATCCGGCCCTTCCCCCTGGAGGAGATCCGGCAGGCCCTGAAGGATGTCAAGGGCCTCGTGGTGGCCGACCGGCAGGACAACTACGGCGCCTACGGGGGCGCGATGACCCTCGAGATCAAGGCGGCGCTGCAGGGTGTGAAAGGCAACACGACCATGATCGCGAGCCGGATCTACGGCATCGGGGGGAAGGAGTTCTTCGTAGAGGACGCCGAGGCGATGCTGCGCGAGGCGCTCGAGATCGCGGAGACGAAAACGGTAAAGGTCCCGTACGACTACTTCGGGGCGAACCCCGGGGAGGCAGGGTTTACTCCCGCAGTCGCCTATGCGCCCATCACCGAGGAGGAGTCGTCGGGCTTGACCCGAGTCGAGGTCACCCCGGAGGGGAAAGTGGAAGCGAGAGGGATTAACGTCCGGGCGCTCACGGAACGTCCGAAGCGGCTCTCTCCCGGACACGGCGCCTGCCCCGGGTGCGGGATCTTCGTCAACCTCAACCAGTTCCTCAAAGGTCTCGAGGGGTTCGTGACCGTCCTGTTCCACACCGGCTGCGGGATGGTGGTGACGACGGGATACCCCTTCACGTCGCACAAGGTGACGTACATACACAATCTTTTCCAGAACGGGGCGGCGACCCTCTCGGGTGTCGTAGAGATGTTCGAGGAGCGCAAGAAGCGCGGCGAGATCCCGAAGGAGGAGAAAATCACGTTCCTCATGGTGACGGGCGACGGGGGACACGACATCGGGATGGGGCCCTCCATCGGGGCGGCGATGCGCGGACACCGGATGATCATCATCGAATACGACAACCAGGGGTACCAGAACACGGGCTCCCAGCTCTCGTTCACGGTCCCGATGGGGCATTCGACCTCGACGTCGAACTACGGGCCGTTCCAGCACGGCAAATCCACCCACCACAAGGACACGGCGCAGATCTTTTCCGCGTGCAACATCCCGTATGTCTTCACGGCGGCCGAGAGCAACCACCGCGACATGATCCGGAAGGCGGCCAAGGCGCAGAAATACGCGGAGGAGGGGCTTGTGTTCGGCAAACTCATCTCCATGTGCCCCCTCGCCTGGCGCACCGAGGAGCGGATCTCGGTCCCCATTATCCAGGCCGCGGTGGACTCCTGCTTCTTCCCTCTCTACGAGATCGAGCGGGGGATCACGACGATCAACTACGACCCGGAGGAGAAGGGGAAGAAGGTCCCGGTCACCGATTGGCTTAAGCAGATGGGGAAGACCAAGCACCTGCTCAAGACGGAGTGCAAGCCGGAGCTCGAGGCGATCCAGACCGAGGTGGACCGCCGCTGGGCCCGCCTGAAGGAGATGCACAAGAACCCGCTGCTGTAAAGCGCGCGCATCGGTTTTTCGTGGAAATGCCCGGGGAATCGCCTCCCCGGGCATTTCCTTGTTCTGGGAAAATGTTTTCCTACTTTTGGTTCCCCAGGCGCCCGGCAACGGAACCTCCAGAGAGAAAACGTCATCAAATATGAGAAGTTGTATTTTTTCGTCGGGTGGTACCGATATTGCTTTCTTTCGTAATAGAGAAAACACACGGGATATTGTGGGGGAATTGTTTGAAAATGAATTATACGCACAACATATCGATTTCCCGGGCGGAACAGAGAGAAAGACGGTTTCCGGTCTTCTGGCTGCTCTGGGCCTTGCTCCTGGCCGGTCTTTTCTTTTTCCTTGCTACGCCTGCCTACCAGGGAGTGTCCGACGACTATCAGAACGATCCGTATATCACGACCTGGCTCACGAAGAGCAAGGCCAGGCAGATCATGCGCTACCACGGAACGAACGCGATCAAGATCACGGCCGACCATGTGTACATCATGCGCGACGGCCGCTGGATCCTGGTTTACTCGGATCCGTCCTTACTCCCGGAGAAGGACGACCGGCAGGGTGTCCCCGCGACGGTTGCCCGGGCAGGGAGAGACGGTTCCTGACCTGATCTTTCTCTTGTTCCCGTTGGAACCGGGGACGCCGTTCCCGGGATGGCGGATCGGCGGCAGGAGGAACGTGAACCGGGCCCGACCGCCAGGGTCGACAGGCGGTGCTTGATATCTTTTCCTTCCCGGATTGCTGTGGTATCTTTGCGGCTATGAACCCGGGCCATTTCATTCTCCACGAGAAGGAATACAACGAGATCCAGTCGGTCCTGAAGAAGCTCCTGGCCGACTCTTACGCGAAGGTGGTATTCCTGGTCGACAAGAACGGCTCCCTCATGGCGTCCTCGGGGGAGACGGCGGGCTTCGACACCACCTCGCTTGCCTCGCTGGCCGCCGGGAACATCGCGGCGACGGGAGGGCTTGCCTCGCTGATCGGGGAGAAGGAGTTTTCGATCCTGTTCCACGAGGGGGAACGGGACAACATGCACATATCGGTGGTGGACAACCGTCTCATCCTCGTGGTGATCTTCGACAGGCGCTCGTCGGTCGGGCTGGTCCGTCTCCGCGTCCGACGCGCGGACGAAGACCTGGGGAGGATCCTCAAGTCGATCGATGAGGCGGCGCGAAAGGGAGGAGGAGGGAGAGGGAGTGATCGAAGAGTTGACCGAAGCCGACATCGAAAGCCTTTTCAAGTAGCTCATGTCCTTCATCAACTACTCGTCCCGGGAGATCAACTGCAAGATCGTCTACTACGGCCCCGGCCTCTGCGGAAAGACCACGAACCTCCAGTACATCTTCAAGCGGATGAACCCCGAGTCCCGGGGGAAGATGATTTCCCTGGCCACAGAGACCGACCGCACCCTTTTTTTCGATTTCCTTCCGGTGTCGATGGGCGAGATCCGGGGGTTCAAGACCCGCTTCCACCTTTATACCGTCCCGGGCCAGGTTTTTTACGATGCCAGCCGCAGGCTCATCCTGCGGGGGGTGGATGGTGTGGTGTTCTGCGCCGATTCCCAGCTGACGAGGATGGATGCCAATCTGGAATCCATCGATAACCTGAAGATCAACATGCGGGAGCAGGGGTACGACCCGGACCGGCTTCCGCTGATCCTGCAGTACAACAAGCGCGACATCAACGGCGTGGCGTCCGTCGCCGAACTCCACGCCCTGCTCAACTACCGGAACGTACCCGAATTCGAGGCTGTCGCCACCACGGGGGTGGGTGTTTTCGAGACTCTCAAGGCGATCATCAAGCTGGTCCTGACCGATCTCAAGAGAGGAGGCAAGTAAGCATACCGCCGTGCCTGCCAGCGGATCGTCCCCCTCTCTCGAACTTGTTCTGACCTTGCCGTCACCGCGGGAACTCGCGGATACCGATCTTTCCCCCTACGACGCGATTTGTCTCGGCAATACCTATTGCCGGCGGGTCGAGGGGAACTTTGCGGAGGATCTCGGCCTGCTCCCCGATGCCGTGGCCACCCTTCACGACGCGGGGAAGAAGGCCTACGTCACCTCCCCCGCCGCACCCCGGGGCCATGACATGGGCCAGGTAAAGCGCCTCATCGATGCCGCCGCCTCGGCCGGGGCGGACGCGCTCGAGGTCCACAACATGGGGGTGCTTCGGGTCCTGCGCGAGAAGGGGATCCCCCTCCCGGCCCACATGGGGGCTTTTGCCAACGTGTACACCCATCTTTCGGCAAAGGTGATGCGCGACTACGGGGCCGTTCGGGTCCGTCCCAACGCGGAGGTGAGCCTCGAGGAAATGGCGGTCATCGCCAGGGACGCCGGGGTCGAGGTGGAGGTCCTGGCCCACGGGAAGATCCCGCTGGGAATCACCGAGAAGTGCTTTCTCCTCGAGGGCCCGGAAGGAGAAGACCCGAAGTGCCCGTCTGCGTGCAGGGAGGAGCATTGGCTTACGGCCGGAAGCCCCGGGGAGGCGCGGGAGCGATCCGGCGCGGGCGCGTGGGTGTTGAAGAACGTCGGAAAGGGGGTCCTGAGCGGGAAAGACATGTGCGTCATCGAGCACCTGCCGCGGCTCCTTTCCGGGGGATTCCGCATCTTCCGGGTAGAGGGTCTGTACGAAACGGCGGCCTACCGGTCGGAGGTGGGGGCTGTATACCGGGAAGCGTTTGCCCTTGCGTCGTCGGGAAGGAAATACACCCTGCGGCCCGAGTGGGGGAGGACCCTTGCGAAGCACTCCCGCAACGGATTCTGCAATGGGTATTATTTCGGCGGAAGCGGACAATCTTACGTCGGGACCGTTTTACAGGGCGGCAACTCCCGGGTATAATAAGAATTTCTTCCTGACGGGCATCTTCGAGGAGGGAGACACCGATGGCTGAGCTATTGGCATCCGGAGGCACTTTCGAAATGGCCCGGGTCGTCCTCGACAACGGGGCGGACGCCGTGTACGTCGGCGCAAAGGGGTGGAGCCGCCGCCGTGCGCAATACGAAATGGATGACGA
Source organism: uncultured delta proteobacterium (assembly GCA_963811025.1). Classification (GTDB taxonomy): domain Bacteria; phylum Desulfobacterota; class Deferrimicrobia; order Deferrimicrobiales; family Deferrimicrobiaceae; genus CSP1-8. Next base: position 43,868 of record CAWEPX010000027.1, on the reverse strand, counting down.
GGAGGTGATCGCCTCCGCCCGGTACGCCCAGTCCCTGGGGAAGATCCTGCGCGTGGCCTTCAATACCCTTCCCTCGTCGAGCGAGGTCCCCCTCCTGCTCGAGAAAGCGGATAGGTTTGTCAGTGCGGGGATCCGCGACTTCATCCTCACGGACGTCGGGGCGATGAGGGCCCTGGCGGAACGGTTCCCGGGGGTCCAGATCCATGCCAGCATCGGTTGCACCATCGTGAACGCCGAGGACGCCCGGTTCTACAAGGAGGCAGGCGCAACGCAGGTTGTGACCGAGTGCCGGATGGACCGGGAGGAGATGAGGAAGATCCGGCAGGAGGTGGGGGTTGGCGTCGAGGTTCTCGTGCACGCCACCACCTGCTACACCTACCTCGGCCGCTGCACGATGAGCAGCTACACCCGCCAGGAGTGGCGGTTCGACGAAGAGGGGAAGAACCACTTTCTCGGCAGCCCCAACCGGGGGGGATTGTGCTACCGGGTCTGCCTGACCGAATGGGACCAGCGGGGGGAGGACGGGTCCGTGGAAGCCGGCCGGGTCGTGCTGCCGAACATCGCGTACTTCCTGGTCGATGACATTCCCGGGCTCATCGACCTGGGGGTCACTACCATCAAGATCCAGGGGCGGGAGTACTCCGTTCCCCTCGTGGGGGATATGGTCCGTTTCTATCGCGACCTCATCGATTCCTACCTGTCCGACCGGTCATCGTTCCGGATGGAGGCGTGGAAGGAGCGGATGGCCGGGATCGTCTCCGCCCGCGATGCCGAGCGGCGCGAGAAGACGGCCTCTCTCATCTCCGAGTCGGGGCTTTCGGCGCAGCACTAAGCCGGTCAGTGGCTCATGTCGCCCTCGCGGAAGTACTCCGTGAGCGCGCGCTCCACCACCAGATCCCGCGACACCTTTTGTTCCCGGCAGAACTCCGCCAGCGTCTGATGAAGTTCCGCGGGCAGCATGACGGTTACCTCTTTCCGGTCGCGCTCCGGCTTTTTCCCACCTCCCGCTTCGCTCATCGGTCCTCCCCCCTTCCGTATCCCCCGGGTGCCCGCTGGTAAAGGCGGCGAAAGGCCGCACGCAGGCCCTCCTCCGTGTCGCTCTCGCTTCGCCTTTCCTCATGGATTCGTTCCCCGTCAAGCAGGATGCAGTACCGGTCCAGGATGCGGAGTGCCGCCCCCGGGTCGTTCTCGGCGAGGAGAATGGTCATCTTCCCGCGCAGTCCTCCGTCGATGACCGAGAGTATCCTTTCCCGGACCTCGAGAGAGAGTCCGAGGAACGGTTCGTCGAGCAGAAGGAGCGAGGGGTTCCCCATCAGCGCACGTCCGATGACCAGCATCTGCCGTTCTCCGCCGGAGAGGATCCCCGCAAGGCTTTTCGCCTTCTCCCCGAGCACCGGGAACAGGTCGTACACCCTTTCCCGGGCTTCTCCCGCCTCCGCCGGCTTCCTCAAGTATCCTCCGACGTCCAGGTTCTCCCGGACGTTCATCCGGAGAGCGACGCGGGCACGGTCGAAAACGTAGTACACCCCCCGGGCCACCCGTTCATGGGCGGGAAGGGCTGTAATATCCTCCCCGTGATAGGTGATCCGCCCGGAGGATACCGGCACCAGTCCCGCAATCGCCTTCAGGAACGTGGTCTTGCCGGACCCGTTTGCCCCGAAGATCGCCACGACTTCCCCTGGCCGGGCCGCAAGGGAAATGCCTTGCAGGGCTCGTACCTGGCCGAACCGTACGGAGAGTCCCTTTACTTTCAGGTGCACGGTCGCTCCCGGTCTTGAATATCCTGCCGCCCGTGAGCGTGGCCGGTGGCCATGGCGAGGAACCCGGGCAGTTCCGCGGACCTGCCCTCCCAGGTGACCCGGCCGTCCTCGACCGCCACGACGCGGTCGCACATCTCCGCAAGAAGGGCCGGATTGTGCGAGATGAGAAGAAACGAGACCCCGTCGTCCTCGCGGAGGGACCGAAGGAGTTCCGCAAGCTCCGCCTCGTCCTTCACGGAAAGCCCGGAGAAGAGTTCGTCGAGCAGGACAAGCTTCGGCCGGCACGAGATCGCACGGGCGAACTCGAGCCGTCGCAGGCATCCCTGGGACAGCTTGGCGGCCGGCCAGAACCGCTGGGCGAACAGCCCCGTCCGGAGGAGAACCGACTCGACTTCCCCCTCGATGTCCCGGGGCACGCCCCTCTCCCCCCCCCGCTTCGGTTTCCCGCACATCAACGCCAGGCGGACCGACTCCACGACGGTCAACCCGGGGAACGGGCAGGGAATCTGGAAGGTCCTGGCAAGCCCTGCCCGGAACCTCGCGTCCATCGGCTGCCGGGTGATATCGTCTCCTTCGAAGAGGATCCTCCCCCGATCGGGGGGGACCAGGCCGGAGAGGACGTTGGCCAGCATCGTCTTCCCGGCGCCGTTGGGACCGAACAGCCCGACCGCCTCCGTCTTGCTCACCGAGAGCGTGACCCCCTGAAGGACCGGCGTCCGCCCGAACGACTTGTCGATACGCTCCGCGAGCAGCAGCTCGCTCACGGCCCCGTCCCTCCCGATACCATTTTCCGCGCACGGACCCTCTCCCGCATGGTTCCGGCCACTCCTGCGGGGAAGAATCGCAGGACGAGGAGAAGGGCCAGGGCGTACAGGATGACTCTCGCGGCCGGGGCGATCCCCGCCCCCAGGAACAGGGTGTGCAGAAACAGCGCCGCCAGCACCGGCCCCACGATGGTCCCTCTCCCCCCGATGGCGGCAAAGGTGGCCGCCTGGAACGAGAGCTCCAGGGAAAAGTCGGACGTGGTCGCGCGTCCCACGTGCGCGGCTAACCCCACGCCGGCCGCCCCCGCGAAGAAGCCCGCCACCAGGAAAGCGCGCCATTTGTGGCGCGCGACGTCAACGCCCGAGGCGCGGGCAGTAAGCTCGCTTCCCGATATCGCCGTCCAGATCAGCCCCTCCTTCGAACGCGCCAGTGCCGTCATGCCCCAGGTGGACAGAAACAGGAACAGAAGAGCGCCGTAGTACATCGCCCACGGGGAGAGGGCCTCCCAGGGAAGAGTCACGGGGACTCCTCCCTCGCCCCCCCAGGAGTACGTTCCCCGGGGACTGAAGAAGGTCTGCCCGAGCATGATCTCGTGGGCGATCTCCCCCAGGGCGAGCGTGAGAAGCGCGACGAAGGGTCCCTTGAGGCGGGCGGACATCGCTCCGACGACGGCGGCGGCTCCCGTGGAGAGAAGAAGGGCTGCGCCCCCGGCTGCGGCGAAGGGCCATCCGGCAAGGCTGGTGAGCAGCGCGCAGGAGTAGGTAGCGATCCCGAAAAAGAGCGCGTGCCCGAGGGAGATCTGCCCGGCCACTCCTCCGACGATGTCCCAGGAACCGACGTAGCAGGCCAGGAAGAAGCCGGAGGTCAGGACGTCGAGGAGGAACGGGTCGAGCCCCGCAAGAGGCAGGAAGAGGAGCAGGCCCGATCCGAGGGCCACCGCACCGGTCATTTTCCGCTGCAAAGGGGGCACTCCCGCCTCCGGATCAGTAGTCCCGCCTGGGAACCGTGCCGAACAGTCCCTCCGGGCGCAGAAGAAGGAGCAGGCAGATCACCGTGAGCAGGCTGACGTATGACCACTGGGGCGCGAGGAGGTAGGCGCTTATGTTCGACAGCAGACCGAGGCCCACGGCCACGAGGAAGATGGCCAGGACGTTCTCCATCCCCGACGCGATCACCACGATGAGGGAGAGGATGAGAGGGACTCTCCCCATGGTGGGCGTGATCGAGGTTGCGGGGGCCAGCAGGGCACCGGCGGCGGCCGCCGCGGCCGAGGCGAACCCGAAGGTGAGATACCGGATTTTCTCCACGTCCATACCTACCGATCCCGCGATCTCCTCATCCTCGGCAATGAGTTTCAGCGGAAGCCCCCACCGGGAGGAAAGGAAGAGGGCAAGGGCGGCCAGGATCCCGGCGGAAGCCACGAGGGAAACTACCCCCCAGCGGCGAACGACAATGCCGGATACGGTCGCCCAGGGAGCACCGGCCCCGATCGAGGCCGGGTGCGGGCCCCACAGCATCTGCGCGGCCTGTTCGAACAGGATGGCGAACCCCAGAGTTCCGACGGCCACGGAGAAGGGGTGGAACCGGACGGGGTTGATGAAACTCTTCCCGAGGAAGACCCCGAAGGCGAAGGCGATGATGCAGGCCAACAAGACGGCCGCCGCCGGGTGGGACACCCCGTATGCGGACAGAAGGTACGCCACGTAGGCGCCGAGGGAAAAAAAGGCCCCGTGGGACAGGTTAACCACTTTCACCACCCCCAGGATGAGTGCGAGTCCCGCCGCCATCAGGGCATAGGTCGACCCCGTGAAAATGCCGTCAAGAAGGACTTGCGCGAAAGGGTGCATCGAAATCCTCCCGTGGCGCCTGCGTTGGGTGCGGGCCGGCGGGCCCTATCTCGCCCCGTGATCGGGGTAGACGATTCGGGCGCCCCCCGTCTCCCACCGGATCACGACTCCGTGCAGTTCCGGGGTCCCCCAGGTCGCCTGGTGGGAGGCGTCGAACCGGTAGGTCCCCGCAATCGCCGGGAATGCACCGTTCTCCAGGGCCGTGACGACGGCGTCCGAATCCGCCCTCCCCGCGGCGCGGATCGCGGAGAACAAAAGCGTCACGGCGTCGTACGGCAGAGTGTCGCTGTATCCCACCGGGGGATAGCCGTACCGCCGCTCGAACGCTTCCGCGTACCGGGTCGCCGCCGCCGAGGCTCCTTTCCAGGCGGCAGCCTGCACATAAAGAGGGGCGGAGAGGGGAAGGGTAGCCGCCACCCGGGCGTCTCCGAGTGCTCCCCCCACGGAGAGAATGGGGAAGGTCGCTCCGCCCTCCCGCACCCGCTTCACGAACTCCGCGGCGTTCCCCCCGGGGTCGCCGAGCACGAGGATATCCGGGGATCTGACCATCACGGCCACGGAGACTGGCTCGAACGCCGGGGTTCTCGGGCTGTAGAAGGTTTCGTAGACGGGGACGATCCTCTTGCGTGCGAGGGCCTTCCGCAATTCCTTTCCCAGCTCGCGGTTCCACCGGATTCCCGCTCCGACGAAGGCATAGCGTTCGATCCCCAGCCCCCCGAGAAAATCAGCCATCATCCCCGCCCACTGCGGGATCGAGTACCCGACACGGAAAACGTACCGATACCGTTCGTACTTTCGTCGGACAAGGTCGGTGATCTCTGCGGTTGCCGCCACGGGAACGATGAGCACCGACCGGCTCGCCGCGGCCACCTCGATGACGCCGACGGTTTCCTCCGACAGGTATGCGCCGACGAGGGCGAAGACCTTCTCCCGGGAGGTGAGTCGCAGCGCCTCGGACCGGGCGATGTCCACCCTCCCCTGCGTGTCCGCCACGACGAGATCGACGTGCCGTCCCAGGACCCCACCAGCGGCATTGGCCTGCTCCGCGGCCAGCGTGACCGCCTGGAGAAACGCCGACCCCCCGGAAGCGAACGGCCCGGAAAGGGGTGCAAGTACACCGATCCGGATCGGTCCGGCGTTTCCGGAGCCCGCCCATGTTGGCAATGAGGAGAGCAGGAGGACAAGGATCACTACGGGAAGGAAGAAAACAAGGCGGCGCATCGGGAACGACCTCCCGGCGAAAGGATACCACAAGAGGGGAGCGAGGAAAACGGAACCGGCCGGAAAAAGAAAAGAAAAAGGCCGCCGGAAGAAATTCCGGCGGCCGATTGGTTGGTTGCCTGTCGACAGACCGTCGCTTAGGAGGTGTGCTCCGGTCTCCTGAGGATAACCACCAGGATGATTCCGACGACGCACATCCCCGCCAGGGTGAAGTAGACCTGGTTGTACCCCGCGGCGACGTTGCCGGCTGCTTTCGCCGCTCCCACGATCTTGGCGAAGTAGGCGGGAACCGTGAATCCGCAGATCCCCCACGCGGTGAAGACGATGCCGTAGTTGGCGCCCACGTTCTTCGGGCCATAGAAGTCGGCCGTGAAGGACGGCATCATCGCCAGGTATCCGCCGTAGCAGAATCCGACGACGCACAGGCCGGCCAGCGCCTGGTTGAAGTTCTGGACGTTGCGGAGCAGGAACATGCAGGCGATGATGTAGCCGACGAACATGGCGATCGTCGTGTTTTTCCGCCCGATCTTGTCCGAGGTGGCGCCCCAGGCGAGACGCCCTACCCCGTTGAACGCGCTCATGATGCCGAGGGCCGTCCCTCCCGTCATGATGGCCGTGGCCTTGGCCAGCTCCACGATGAGCGGTTTTGCCTGTCCGATGGCGGTGATCCCCACGGAGGTTCCGAGGAAGTAGATGAGCCACAGTGCGAAGAACTGCCAGGTCTTGACCATTTCGCCCGGAGCGAATTCGGCCTTGATGGCGGTTCCGGCCGTAGTGGTCGCCGCCGCCGGCGGGGTCCACCCTTCGGGTTTCCACCCGGCGGGAGGAACCGCGTATACCTGCGCCGCTCCGATGACGCAGATAAAGAAGATGACGGAGAGGATCATGAACGTCCTCGGAATGGTCGTTGCCCACATCGCCGGGTCGCTGCCCAGTAGTTTTTCGATGAGGGGTGCGAAGATGAGCGAACCTGCGCCGAACCCGAGGACCGCGAGGCCCACGATCGTCCCCCGCTTGTCGGGGAACCACTTCACGCAGGTCGCGATCGGGGTCACGTAGGCGAACCCGACGCCCAGGCCGCCGAGGATCCCGTAGGTGAACTTCAGCATCCCGGAACTCTGCCAGAAGAATGCGGACAGCAGAACGCCGATTCCCATCAGCACTCCGCCGACGGATCCGACGAGTCTTGGCCCTTTCTTGTCCTGCCAGAACCCGGCGATGATCATCGAGATAGTGAAGAAGAGCACCGAATACCGGTAGGGGGCAATCGAGGTTGCCTTATCCCACCCGTTGGTTGCTTCCAGCGGTCCGCGGAAAACCGACCATGAGTAGAGCACGCCGAGGCACAATTGCATGACCAGGGCGGCATAAACAAACTTCCACCGGTTTACCTTCTCTGCCATATTCCCCTCCTTCTTGGTTTATCCAATTCTGCTCGAAAAACCATACCCCCTCTTCTTTGCCGGAACGCTCCTGTACCACCTCCCTTCTCATAAGTAAAATTGCACTCAGTAAAATCGGTTCCCATATTACTACCTCATCCCGGAAACCAGTGTCAAGAATAATATAAACTTCGTTTTATTGGGATTCCGGGTCGCCCGCTCCGACATGCGCAGAGGCCGCAGGCAAGGGAACGAAGGGGAAAAAGTTCGCCATTTCAACAAGTTGAATTGGTCTCGCGATGAAAGATCGTACGAGGGAATCCTCCCGCTCCCCCCCGGGCATCTAATGGAAGAGTACCGGTATCCCATCCTGGAGGAGAGAGCGATGAACCCGTTTCACGAGATCAAGACAGTGCCCGCCATGAAGGTCATAGCCTGGAGAGGGGACGTGTCCGTGTGGGGGATCGATACCGCGTTTTCCCGGTTCCACGAGAAGGCCATGGAGAGGAAGCTCCGGTTTCGGCAGCCCGCCATCGGGGTTCGTCATGATGGCGTCCGGGTTCCCGGGCCGTTCCACGCCGACTACGAAATCATGTTTCCCCTGACCGGCGATCCCGGCGGAGAGGTTCCCGGGGCCGATGTGAAGGATCTCCCCGGGCAGGAAGTGGCCTCCTTCGTCCACCGCGGCCCCTATCACTGGATCCCGTGCACTTACGAAAAAGTGCTGGACTGGCTGCGGGAGAACCGGTATGAAATAGCCGGGAAACCCCGTGAGGTCTTTCTTGTCGCCCCTGAACCGCATTCGGGAGGAACCCAGGACGACATGCTCACGGAGATCCAGGTCCCGATCCGGCCTGGCGCAGGCATTGCCGCCCCCGGAACCCCGGTTCGCCTGGGCAACGACGGACCGGTCCCGAAGGCGGCGTAAGGAGGCGACCCCCCCCTTTTGACCGACCGCGAGAAGATCTTCCTCACCCATCTCTCCTCCTGTGCCGGTTGAGCGTCCAAGCTGGGGCAGGGGGTCCTTGCCCGGATATTGAAAGCCCTTCCGCCGCCGGACGATCCGCGTGTGCTCGTGGGGACTTCCCACGCGGATGACGCGGGGGTATTCCGCCTCTCTCGCGAGGAAGCGCTGGTGGCCACCGTGGATTTCTTCACCCCGGTGGTCGACGACCCGTACCAGTACGGTGCCATCGCGGCCGCCAATTCCCTGAGCGACGTTTACGCCATGGGGGGGAGCCGCTGTTCGCCCTGGCCGTCGCCGCGTTCCCGGAAGACGCGAGGGTTCTTCCCCTTCTGGCCGACGTGTTGGCCGGAGCCGCCGACAAGGCGAGGGAGGCAGGAATCTGCATCATCGGGGGGCATACGGTCCGGGACAAGGAGCCCAAGTTCGGGCTTTCGGTCACCGGGAGAGTTCATCCCGACAGGATGTGGAACAACCGGGGGGCCAGGCCCGGGGATGTCATCGTGCTGACCAAGCCGATCGGGACGGGCATCGTCACGACGGCGATCAAGTGGGGGATCTCGCCGGCGGAAACCACGAACGCCGCGATCCGGTCGATGAGCAGGCTTTCCGCCGGGGCCGCCCGCGCGGGGCGCGAGGTCGGGATCCACACGGCCACCGACGTGACCGGATTCGGTCTTCTCGGGCACCTGATCGAGGTGCTCGAGGGGAGCGGTCTCTGCGCCGAGATCCGGCTCAAGGACATACCGGTCTTTCCGGGGGTGCGGGACCTCATGAAACGCCGCACCGTTGCGGCGCTTTCCGCGCGAGGGAACTTCCCGGGCGCCTCCCTCCTTCATTCCTGGTTCGGCCAGCCGCCCATCCCCGGGGGAGCCCGGGAGAACATCTCCTTCCAGATCATCAAGATCCGCATCCCTCCCCTGCTTCCGGAGGAGGAGATTCTCCTGCTTGCCGATCCCCAGACCTCGGGGGGGCTTCTTCTGTTCGTTCCCGAGGAGCGCGCCGGGGCGCTCCTGCAAGCCCTCGAAAGCGAGGGCGAAGGGGCGTGGGTGATCGGCCGTACCCAGGCGATGCCGGGACCCGAGATGCATCGCGTCACGGTGATCTGATCGGGGTATACTTTTCCCGGCCGCTACGACCCTGTCCCTACAGGAGGTGACCTCATGGATCGTCTCTTCTCGGTCGGGATGCTGGTTGCGCGCATACTGCTGTCGGGCATTTTCCTCGTCTCCGGCGTGAAGCAGGTTTTCGCATTCTCCGCGACACAGGGCTACATGGCGCAGCACGGGATGAAGATGACGGGCCTGTTCCTGGTCCTGGCCATCCTCCTCGAGGTGGGCGGGGGCCTTTCCATCCTCCTGGGGTACCTGCCGCGCCTGGGCGCGCTCGCCCTTCTTCTTTTCCTCGTCCCGACTACCGCCGTTTTCCACCGGGATTTCGCCAACCCCGCACAGGTCATCCAGTTCGCCAAGAACGTGGCGATCATGGGCGGCCTGCTCGCGCTCCTCTCGGCGGGGGGTGGCGAATTCGTTCTTCGGCGAAAGAAGAGGTAGGAGGCTTGGTTCCACCGGGGGCATGATACTCTGGGATACGGCGGTGTAACATGCCATCCCCCGGTCGGCAGGGAGGTGAAGCGATGGGCAAGATCGACATCGGGCGCGCGAGGTCCCTCTCCATCAAGTGCCTGTCGGAGGTCTCCTGGCACGACAACGCCCGGATGCGGCAGGACGTCCGGGAGGCAGGGGGGCTCGGGATCGACCAGTTCGACGTGAAGTGGACGCCGGAGAACGCCGCGGGGGTATCGTCCCTGATCGAGTCCGTGGACGGAGGCGGGCGCACCCGGAAGTTCCTGATGGACGTGGGGTGGGACGTCGAGTACATGGACGGGGTGTTTCGCCGCGAGGGGATCGACCGGATGCTTGCTGCCGGCGAGATCGACTACCTCTACATCACCCATGAGCACGTCGACCATTTCTGGGGGCTTCCCGCGGCGGTAAAGCATCGCCCCGACTTGAAGATCCTCCTTCCCACCGGCTTCTCGGAGAAGAGCAGGGAGATCATCCGGAATTCCGGGCACACGGGAAAGGTGGTGGAGTTCGGCCCGGAACGTCCCCACCTCCTCTTCCCCGGATGCGCCTCGGTCACGTTCGACATCCCGATCTTCCTCAAGACCCGCGGGGAGCAGGTTCTCTACTTCCACGTGGAGGGGCGGGGGATGGTCACCGTCACGGGGTGCTGCCACGAGGGCGTCCTCGGGCTCCTGGAGTACGCCCAGGAGGAATTCGACGGCTTTTCGGAATTCCACGGAGTCTACGGGGGGCTGCACATTTCCCCGTTCGAGGAATGGGGTCCCGCGCAGGAGGAACTCCTGGACAAGCTCCAGACCTTCCGCCTCCAGCGCCTGGCCTGCAACCACTGCACGGGGGTGTTGACCGTAGAGAAGATGCTCGAGCGGGGAATGCCCGTCGTGCGCGGCTCGGGCAGACACGGGAGCAAGAGCGACCTGTACCTGGGAAACGGCGACACGGTGGTGTTCTGACTCTTTGGAGATACGCCGGAAAATCCTGTTCCTGATCACGTCGCTGGAAGACCGGGGGGCGGAGAACGCCGCCCTCCGGCTGGCCGTAGGCCTGGAGCGTACCGGCGAATACCTGCCCGAGGTTCTTGCCCTCAAGGAAGGGTCGGGCCGGCTGAGGATCCGGGCCGAATCGGAAGGCTTCGAGCGTCTTTCCTCGCTCGGACTGGCCTCCGCACGATCCCTGTGCTCCGCCGTCCTCGCCCTCCGTGCGAAAGTGCTCGAGGAAAAAATCGACGTACTCTACTCCTTCCTCTTCCATCCCAACGTCGTTGCACGCCTGGCGGGAAGGCTGGCCGGACTCTGCCTGGTGATCAACGGGGAGCGATCCGTCCCGGGGGGGCGCATGGCATTCCGGTCCCTCGTCCGGAGGTGGTCGGCGTTTCTCCCTCACGGTTACACGGCCGTCTCCGATGCCGTCCGGGCGGATATGATCGACGTTCTCGGCACTCCCATCGACCGGGTCCGGACGATCCGGAACGGGGTGGACGCCACACGCTTCCCCGAGAGGACCGATGTCCTCGCCTCGCGGGACCGGATCCGCCTCCTCGCAATGGGCTCGCTTTCTCCCGAAAAATCGTTCGGGACGCTGGTCGAGGCGTTGAAACTCGTCGGGGACGGAAGCGTCGAGCTGACGATCCTGGGCGAAGGTCCGTCCCGGGGGGTCCTCGAACAACAGATTCGTGCTGCGGGGCTTTCCGGCAGGATCGTTCTGCCCGGCCATGCGGCGGACGTCCTTCCGTATCTCGCGGGAGGCGGACATCTATGTCCAGTCCTCCGTCCGGGAGGGGCTGTCCAATGCCCTTCTCGCCGCCATGGCATCGGGGCTTCCCGTGTGTGGCCACCGATGTGGGGGGAACCCGCGAGGCCGTCGGGACGGGGTGACCGGGATCCTCGTTCCTCCTGCGGTCCCCCGCCGCCCTTGCAGGAGGGATACGGAAGATCATCGACCGGCCGGAGGAGGGAAGGCGCATGGGGAGAAATGCCCGGCTGAAGATGACCCGGGAATTCTCGTTGGAACGGGAACTCGGGGAAACGATCAGCTGGATCGAGGAGCTTCTCCGAAGGAATTCGGCAGGTACCGTTCCCGCCACATGCCGAACATGACCAGGGCAAACAGCCTGTGGAAGTGGTTTCGCCGGCCCGAAAGGTGCTCTTCCACCAGTTCCCGGACCCCGGAGGGGAGGAAGAACCGTTCCCGCCGGATACGTTCCGGAGCCAGGTACTCCCTCAGGATGTCTTTCCACTCGTTTCGGAACCATGCCTCCAGGGGAACGCCGAAACCCATCTTGGGGCGTTCCATCAGTTCTCGTGGCACGTACCGGTACAGGACTTTCTTTAGGATCTTCTTCTGTTCCTCCTCCGGGAAATGTCCAGGACAGGGGGAGGCGGGCGGCGAACTCCACGACACGGTGATCCAGGAGCGGGACCCTCGCCTCAAGCCCGACCGACATGCTGGCGCGGTCCACCTTCGTCAGGATGTCGTCCGGCAGATAGGTGAGCAGGTCGCAGAGCATCGCCCGCTTCTCGGCCGGGAGGTCTCCGTGGTCCCGGAAAGCGTCGAAGAACAGTAGCCCGCCGTCCTCGTGGACCCGGGGGACGATCAGGGGGAGCCGGTGCTTTTCCACGATCCCCACCATGGGCTGGTAGACGTTTTCGGTGCCGTCGTAACGGAAGACCGTCCCCGCCCGCCGCGCATCCCGGAAGGGAAGGCGCCGCAGGAGCAGCGAGGCCGCGCGCCGCAACGGGGGGGGATCCACCGGAACCTCTCTGCCAGCCGCAGCCAGTCGTATCGGGGATAACCGCAGAAGAGCTCATCCCCGCCGTCCCCGGACAGGGAAACGGTGACGCTTCTGCCGGCAGAAGTCGGAGACCATCATCGTCGGGATTGCCGAGGAGTCGGCGAACGGCTCGTCGTAGAAGTCCGGGAGGCGCCGGATGAGCGGGAAGGCCTCCTCCCGCGTGCAGAACTTCTCGTGGTGGTCCGTGCCCAGGTGCCTTGCGACGCGCTTCGCATGTTCGCCTTCGTCGTACCCCTCCTCGCGGAACCGGATGGTGAAGGTCTTCACTGGGCGGGAGGAGAGGGACTGCATCATCGCCACCACGAGGGACGAGTCGATCCCGCCGGAAAGGAACGCCCCCAGCGGAACGTCGGAGATCATGCGGTACCGCACCGAGGAGCGGAGGAGCGCATCCAGTTCTTCCTCCGCCTCCTCCTCCGACCGGAAAGGAGGCGGTTGATGAAAGAACGGCTCCGGCCTCCAGTACGGTTCCTCCTTCCAGGTCCCGTCCGCTGCGAGGGTCGCCACGTGGCCGGGGAGGAGTTTCCGGCAGTGCCTCAGGATGCAGAGCGGTGCGGGGACGTACTGGAACTGAAGATAGTATTGGAGCGCCGCGCTGTCGATTTCCGGAGAGAGGGACGGGTGGCACAACAGCGCCTTGAGCTCCGACCCGAACAGGAACAGGTCCCCTTTCCGGGCGTAGAAGAGGGGTTTGATCCCCAGCCTGTCACGGGCCAGCAGCAGCGTTTTCCCCTTGCGGTCCCACAGGGCGAAGGAGAACATCCCGATGAACCGTCGGATGCAGTCGCTGCCCCACTCCCGGTATGCCGCCAGGATGACCTCGGTGTCCGAATGCCCCCGCAATTCCGAAGGAATTTGTTCCTGCTATTCAAAAAGGTTTTGAATCGGCAATGACAACTGGTGTATTGGCAAGTTACCCGATGGAAAGTATGAAAGTACGTGTGTTTGATGGTTCATTCCACCAGGTCGATTCAGATGCAGTTTCTTTTGAAATGTGTGCCAAGCAAGGTTATCGTGAAGCAGGCCGTAAAGCAAAACCTGTTTTACTGGAACCGATCATGAAAGTGGAAGTATTAACTCCGGATCAGTACATGGGTGATGTAACAGGTGACCTTAACCGCCGTCGTGGAATGTTGGAAGGAATGGATACCAAGCATGGTGTACAGGTGATAAGAGCTAAAGTTCCATTGAGTGAAATGTTTGGTTATGTAACTCAGTTGCGTTCTATTTCAAGTGGCCGTGCAACTTCAACAATGGAATTCAGCCATTATGCACCGGCTCCAAATAATATCGCAGAAGAAGTAGTGGCAAAGCAGAAAGGAAAAATGAAAGTGGAAGATTAATTGGGTTGGAATAATTTTTATAAAGAGGCTATCCGTAAGGATGGCCTCTTTTTTTATTTTAATCAAACAGTAAACCAACAAAAAATGATAATTTTTATTTTCTGATCTGCTTCTTCAATTGCAAATAACTCCAGGCGGTGAAGGGCATCAAAATCAGCAACAGCAAAGAATATGAACTCCCTGTAGCAAAAAGCACGATCAACGTAATTGCCAAAACATATAAAGGATAAAAGAGAAATAGCAATCCTGTCATTATGGAATCATAATGGTCTACAGCGCGGTTTTTTATAATAAGGTGAAAAGTAAAATATAAAGGTGCATTTATCATAAAACCAATTATCGCCGGAATAAATAAAACGATTTTTTTTATCAAAGAAGGTTTTATATAAAATTGCTCAACCAATTTTTCCCGATCATCTTTATCAATTTCAAAAACCAGTTGCTGCAATTGTGAATTTAATTCATGGTTGAATTCATTAATTGTTTTTCCGTCAGTCCCGTTAGTACTAAACTCATTTTTTGAAATCACTTTTCCAAAATTCAGCACTACATTTTTTCCATAAAATTTGAAGGAACTATAATTTATTCCGAGTGGTAAAACTTTCAATGGAATATCATCCTGCCATGCATTTAAGGCAAACCTTGCGGTTCCCTTTTTTAGCGGCCGAAGTTTCCATTCGTTGGTGCACCCCCCTTCACTAAAAATTAAAACGATTTTACCCTGCTTAAATAATTTTTGACATTCCTGGAAAGTGTCGTAATTCATTCCAAGATTACTTGCTCCTTCGCTTATCCGGTAAACCGGCAACATATTGAAGGATCGCAAAAGCTTTCTGGCAATTTTTCCATTGAAAGCGTCTCCACGGGCGAGAGAATAAACCGGCGAATTAAATAGTGTGCTTACGATTATGGCATCAAGAAAAGAATTGGGATGATTGGCAGCAATAAGCAATGGCCCACTTTCGCGCAGCATTGTTTTATTGTTGATAACAATTTTGCGGCAATAAAAATGAATTGCCAGCTTTGAGGGATAAAATAAGATTTTATACAGCAATCGTTTTTTGATAAAAATAAGGAATCAGGGAATAACAAAAATTTTTTTTGCCTTAATTCAATTGTGGATCAATCGGAAAATTGACCATCATTTTATAATCACCGCCAAGAAAATTTAATGATTCTTTCCAGGTTTCAGTTGCGCTTGTTTCAAAAATTAATTTTCGTGTAGCCTTTGCCGTTATCCAGCTGTCTTCTTCCATTTCCATATCCAATTGGCCTTCTGCCCATCCGCTGTAGCCAATAAAAAAACGAATTTTATTAGTGCTGATATCGTTATTTTTTAAATGAATTTGTAAACTTTCAAAATTCCCACCCCAATATACTCCGTCAAAAACTTCTACACCGCCGCTAATGAGATCAGGATATTGATGCAGGAAATGTAAAGAATCGGGCTGCACGGGGCCTCCGGAAAATACCGGGAAAGCAGGCATTTCCAAATCCGGAATAAGTTCATTTAGATTTTTTGAAAATTGTTTGTTCAATACAAAACCAAAAGTCCCTTCTTTGACATTCTCACACAGAAATATAACCGTTCGACTGAAATTAGGGTCTTTTAAAAACGGATTGGCGATTAATAAAGTTCCTTTTGCTGGTGAAATCATGAATCTAAATTAATTTTATTTGCTCAAAAAAAATAAAAATGCCTTTCTTTATTGGTAAAATAAAAGATAAGAGTTAGTTAAAAAATTAAAGTTAAATGGCTGCTATAGCAGATTTTGCAGCCTATGAAGTTTAAATTTGCCTGAATGAAAAAAATTTTTCCAATAATAACTGTTCTTGTTTTTATTTCCTTGTTGGGAATTATTTTTTTTCAGATCGTTTGGATCAAGACAAGCTTTGCAGGATAAAGAACTTCAGTTTGAAGAAACCATAAAAATGGTAACTATCCAGGCGGCAAAAGACCTTGTAGATGAAAGATCAAAAATTTCCCAATTCGGTAACAGAAAAAATGCTGACCTTTTATTTCCGCTGAACGTATTTCCTACCACCATCGCCCACAATTTTTCAAGGCAGGAAATAAGATCGATCATCAATAAAGAATTTGAAAAAAGTAATGTAAAAAAGCTTGATTTTGAATTTGCCATTACCACTACTTCTATGATCGGGGATGATCTTCAATCTAAAAAATTTTATGCGGCTTATAATGACACCATCAATAATTTTTCTGTTGTTTATCCCACTTGATCCGCCGGGAAATAGTTTTGCAGAAGGCGCTGGCTCCGCAGGAACTTCTGTTTGTTGTGGTTTCACATGTGAAAAATGTGGTGTGGAAACAAATGGTTTGGATGTTGATAGGTGCTTTGGTTTTTACTTTTATCATTTTCACTGCGTTTTTTATAACGATACGTGCTTTGCTTAGGCAGAAAAAATTAAGTGAAATAAAATCGGATTTTATAAATAACATGACGCATGAATTTAAAACGCCGATCGCAACTATTTCGCTCGCTGTTGATGCTTTAAAAAATGAAAAGGTGATCAAGGATAAAACCAAAATGGAATATTTCTCAGGTATTATCAAAGATGAAAATAAGCGAATGAACAAGCAGGTAGAAACGATACTCGAAGCGGCTTTGATGGATAAACAGGAAGTTCAGTTAAACCTGGTTCCTTTGCATGCGCATGAACTTATGCGTTCTGCCATTAATAATATTCAACTGCCAGTAAAAGAAAAGAACGGTATTTTAGAAACAGATTTTAAAGCAACCAACGATCTGATTCTGGCCGATGATGTACATTTTACCAATATCATCAATAACCTGCTGGATAATGCCGTAAAATATTCAAAAGATAATCTTAAGATCAAAGTAACTACCTGCAATTTCAACAGCCATTTCCGAATTAAAATAGAAGATAATGGCATTGGAATGAACAAAGAAACGCTTAACCGGGTTTTCGAAAAATTCTATCGTGCTCATACCGGAAATATTCATAATATTAAGGGCTTTGGGTTGGGATTAAGTTATGTAAAGACTATTGTAGATGCCCATCGTGGCAAAATTAAAGCTGAAAGCACTCCCGGAAAAGGAAGCTGTTTTACACTCGACTTTTCTGTTATGAAAAAGAATGCCTAAAAAGCTCTCACTCGTTCATTATTTCATTTTCTGTTTAATTCTGAAATTCCAACTTTTTTTGGTAGCCGGGAAATAAAAAACTGCCTTAAAAGTTTATCCACTGCTTTTCAACACTCAATTCACATTCATTTTTAACAAAACAGGCAGTTTTCGCCATTAAACTCCACTATCAGCGGAAGGTTTAACGTTGTGGATAAAAAAGTTTTTTCCGAAAATGTTGGGAAAGTGGGAAAAAGTGTTATTTTGTGGAGAATATTGGATTTTTTTAACAAACAAGTACAAAATGTCAGGCTTTATAGGTGAATACGAAGCTACGCTAGACGCAAAAGGACGCTTTCTTCTTCCGGCAGGATTTAAAAAACAATTGCCGGAAAGTGGAGTGGATGTTTTTGTTGTAAACCGTGGTTTTGAAAAATGCCTTAGCCTGTACACTTCAGGTAGCTGGGAACCTATATTTTCTGAAATAGGCAAGTTGAATGATTTTGATCCAAAAGTAAGGCAATTCAAACGGTATTTTTTAAATGGCGCTACGCAGGTTAACCCTGATAGTGCAGGCAGGCTTTTACTCCCCAAAAATCTTATGGAATACGCGGGCCTGGAGAAGGATATCGTTTTGGTTTCTGCTATCGACAAAATAGAGATTTGGGATAAAACCAAATATCAGCAGTTCTTTGAAACTTTTTCACCGGAAGCATTTAGTGATCTGGCAAAAGAAGTAATGGCAGGTGATAAAATAATCAAACAATAATTATGCAACAGGCATATCATGTGCCGGTATTATTGAAGGAAGTAATAGAAAGTTTGCAAATAATTCCTTCGGGAATATATGTTGATTGCACCTTTGGTGGTGGCGGTCATAGCAAAAAGATTCTTGAGAAATTAAATGATGAAGGAAGATTAATTGTTTTTGACCAGGATGAAGATGCAAAAAAAAATCTACCTGATGATAACCGGGTAATTTTTATTCCTCACAATTTTCGTCACCTCCAGCGCTTTCTGCGCTTTCACAAAATTGAAAAAGTAAATGGCATTTTGGCTGATCTGGGCATTTCAAGTCACCAGATAAATGAAGCTGAAAGAGGCTTTTCTACAAGGTTTGATGCTAGCAATGGACATGCGGATGAATCAGAGTGATAAAAAAACCGCTGCCGATGTGATCAGGAATTATTCAGAAGATCAGCTTCATAAAATTTTTGAACAATATGGAGAAGTTACGAATTCAAAAACATTAGCCAAAAGAATAGTGGAAACAAGAAAAACACAATCGTTAAACACGATCAAAGAATTTAAAAATGCAGTTTACCCGGTGGTTAAAGGCAATCCTGAAAAATATTTTGCGCAGGTTTTTCAGGCATTGAGGATAGAAGTAAATGACGAATTGAACGTGTTGAAGGAATTGCTTGCGCAATCGGTAGAAGTTTTAGCAGAAGGAGGAAGAATTGCAGTGATTACTTTTCATTCTTTAGAAGACAGATTCGTAAAGAATTTTTTCAAAAATGGAAATTTTGAAAATGAAACAGCAGAAAGATATTTACGGAAATGCTGTAAAAAACGAATTAAAAGTAATCACCAAAAAACCAATTATCCCCTCAAAAGAAGAACTTAAAATCAACCCGCGTTCGAGAAGCTCGAAATTACGTATTGCCGAAAAGGTAAAAGTTTCATAGGAAAAATTATTAAACTCTAAATTATTATTATCAGTATCAATGATAAGAGAAACAAATATAAATGATGAAAAAAAAGTGAATGGCTCATCCAAGAAGAGACGGCTTTGGATGTATAACCGGTGGATTGTAAAGAATATTCCATTTTATTTTTTCATTTCTGCTATTGCAATCATCTACATAGCAAATGGCCATTATGCAGATAAAACCATGAGGAAAATAAATAAAACAGAAAAGAATTTAAAAGAGATGGAGTATGAATTTAAAACAGCGAAACAGGAAGTGATTTTCAGAAGTAAAGAAAGTGAACTGGCGAAGGCTGTAGAGCCATTAGGACTAAAGCCTTTGATGGCGCCGCCTTTAAGGATTATAGATACGCTGCAGTGAAAATGAATAAAAAAAGACGGCACTAAAAGTTGAAAAGAATTTAAACCCTAACATTAAACTCTATAGCAACTCCTGGATATAAAAAAAGACATATTATGGCGCGTCCATCTTTCCTTTCTTGTCATCATACTGATTGGGAGTGGTAGTGTTGGGCCGTGCTGTTTACATACAAAGGGTTCAGGGAAATTATTGGAAAAGCATGAGCAATAAACAACATTTAAAATATATGGATATTGACGCTGAAAGAGGCAGTATTTTCAGCGAAGATGGTAATATGCTCAGTACTTCCATCCCTGTTTTTGATATTTACATTGACTTTGGCGCTGATGGCCTTCTTGAAAAAGATGGTAAAAGGTTTTATAAAAACCTTGATTCGTTAAGCATTTCTCTCGCTTCACTTTTCAAAGATCAAAGCGCCGCTTCTTACAAAAAATTGTTGTTGTCAAAATACAAAAAGCGATTAAGGTATTATTGTTTGAAAAAGAAAATTTCGTTTGAAGAATACGAAGCACTTAGAAATTTTCCCCTGGTAAGAGAAGGAAGAAATAAAAGTGGCTTTATTGTAGAAGTAAGAGATAACAGGATCAATCCCTATGTTTTACTTGCTAATCGTACCATTGGACTTTCACGTGGCGATACCAGCAAAAATGTTGGTTTGGAAAGATCATATGATAGTGTATTGAAAGGCCAAACAGGTCAACAGTTAATGCGCTATACAGCCGGCACTTATGTGCCTGTTGACGGAGCTGAAATAGAACCGGAAAACGGAAAAGATATTGTTACAACTATTAATACCTACATCCAGGATGTGGCTGAAAATGCTTTGTCTGAAAATGATGGATCAAAACAGTTCAATCCACGGCAGTTGTATAGTGATGGAAGTAAAAACCGGGAAAATAAAAGCAATTGCCAACCTCGGAAGAAGACCTGACGGTACATATTGGGAAGATTATAATTATGGATTTGGTATGCGGACTGAACCGGGATCTGTTTTCAAACTGGCAACATTAACCTCACTTCTTGAAGACAAATATGTTGATACAGGAAGTATTGTTGATTGTGAAGGGTGGCAGAAAGAATTTTTATGGTTTAAATATTACAGATTCACATTTAGGTACCGGTAAAATTACCGTTAAAGAAGCCTTTGCTATTTCATCAAATGTGGCATTTGCTAAAATGGCTGATGAATATTATCACAATCAGCCTGAAAAATTCTATGAACACCTGCACGATTTAAGACTTGATCGCAACTCAGGAATCGATATTGTCGGAGCGCCCACGGCCTTACATAAAAAAGCCAACCAGTAAATATTGGGCTAAAACTACCATTCCCTTTATGGCTCATGGTTATGAAGAACTTGAAACTCCCTTAAATCTTCTGATGCTTTATAATGCGGTAGCCAATAATGGGAAAATGATGAAGCCATACCTGGTTAATTCTATAAACGATATGAGTGGCCCAATCGAAACATTTAAACCACAGGTTTTGATTGATAAGATTTGCAGCGATGCGACTTTAGGAAAATTAAAAGCATGTTTACGTGCAGTAATAACCTACGAGCATGGTACAGGGCATGGGCTGGAGAGCAATATTTATGAGATTGCCGGCAAAACCGGAACCGCAGTTTCCGCGATGGATAATCGCGGGTATAATAAAAGTTCAAAAATTTATCAATCTGCTTTCATGGGATATTTTCCGGCTGATAATCCTGTATACAGTATAGGAGTTGTTATCCAAAACAGCAGTGAATCTAAACACGTTTATGGTGCTTCAGTTGCCGGACCTGTGTTTAAAGAAGTGGCTGACAGATTGTATGCCAGCAAAGTAGGGAAAAAATATTTTGATCCGAATGAAGTGCCGTGCTGATAATGATCTCTACAAATTTTATGGAATGAAAAAGGATGTGAATAATATCCTTGAGCAGTTCAAATATAATGAAACGGATTCTGCTACTTCGGCTACTGGTCGACCAGTTTTCTGCAGGATAAAAAAGCAAAACTTATGAGTGATGATATTTCTGAATACAGATAAAAAATTCCTGATGTGATAGGCATGGGTTTAAAAGATGCAATTTATCTTTTAGAGAATATGGGATTAAAGGTTTCGGCTTCGGGAAGGGGGAAAGTGATCTATCAATCATTGGCAGAAAATACAGGATTTAATAAAGGTGAAACAATAAAACTTCAACTGAATTAATGGCTTCTTTACAGGAAATATTATATAAAGTAAATCTTGATTCCGTAGTGGGG
Source organism: uncultured delta proteobacterium (assembly GCA_963811025.1). Lineage (GTDB taxonomy): Bacteria > Desulfobacterota > Deferrimicrobia > Deferrimicrobiales > Deferrimicrobiaceae > CSP1-8. The sequence goes on along the minus strand of CAWEPX010000027.1, from coordinate 22,780 downwards.
GATACCGCAATTCAAATAATGGATTTGCAGATTGATTCACGGAAAGTAAAGCCGGACTCATGTTTTATTGCTGTAAAAGGAACGATTACTGATGGCCATGAATATATTGAAACAGCAATAAACAACGGAGCATACTGCAATTGTGTGTGAAAAAATTCCTGAAATTTTGAATGAAGAAATTCATTATGTAGTTGTGAGATAACAGTGCGAAGTGCTGCTGCGATCATGGCTCATAATTTTTATGGGCGTGTAACAGAAAAACTATCATTAGTAGGAGTAACAGGGACCAATGGAAAAACAACGGTCGCTACTTTATTATTCAAACTCTTTACTTATCTCGGAAATAAATGCGGTTTGATTAGTACGGTTCAAAATCAAATAGCAGATGAAGTTCTTCCTGCAACACATACTACTCCCGATCCAATAAGCCTTAATGCTTTGTTGGGGAAAATGTATGCTGACGGTTGCACTCATGTCTTTATGGAAGTAAGTTCTCATGCGATACATCAGGATACGATATCTGAAGGACTACATTTTGCGGGTGGAATCTTTACCAACATCACACATGACCATTTGGATTATCATAAAACTTTTGATGAATACATCAAAGTAAAAAAAGCATTTTTTGATTCACTGCCTTCTACCTCTTTTGCACTTAAGCAATGCTGATGATAAACGCGGAAGTGTAATGCTTCAAAATACAAAAGCAAGAAAATATTTGTACAGCCTTAAAACGATGGCTGATTTTAAAGCGAGAATTATTGAAGACTCTTTGCTGGGCTTGAGTTGATGATCGATGATGTTGAAGTTCATTTCAGGTTGATAGGCACTTTTAACGCATATAATTTATTGGCAGTTTATGGCGCTGCTATTTGCATGGGTGAAGATAAAGAGAAGGTTTTGCAGATTTTGAGTAATACAACCGGCGCCGAAGGAAGATTTGACTATCTCGTTTCACCCAACGAAAAAATAGTGGGAATTGTCGATTATGCTCATACCCCTGATGCCTTACTGAATGTACTTGCCACCATAAAAAATCTTCGACAAGGAGAAGAAAATATTATTACCGTGGTGGGTTGTGGCGGCAATCGTGATAAAGCAAAAAGGCCTCAGATGGCAGAAGTTGCCTGTGAGTATAGTGATAAAATAATTTTTACCTCTGATAACCCAAGAAATGAAGAGCCGGAAGCAATCATAAAAGAAATGGAAAAAGGAATTCCTGTTACGGCAAGAAAAAAATGTCTTTCAATTACTGATAGAAAAGAAGCAATAAAAACCGCTGTTTCTTTTGCTCAAAAAGAAGATATCATTTTGATTGCAGGAAAAGGACACGAAAAATACCAGGAAATTAAAGGAGTAAAAAATCATTTTGACGACAAAGAAGTTTTGGCCGAAATGTTTCATTTACTTGAAAAATAAGAAGAAGAAAAAATAAAAACAGCTTTTCCAAGTCCTCCTTTTGAGGATTTAGGAGGCCGAAAAACAAAAAACAATGCTATACCAGCTATTTGAATGGTTTGCTAAAAATGGAATAAAATTCCCGGGAAGCGGGCTTGTCCATTTTATCACCTTTAGGGTGTTGGTGGCAGTATTGTTATCACTAGTCATTACCATGATTTATGGTAAAAAACTGATCAGAATTTTAAAGAAAAAGCAAATTGGTGAATCGGTAAGGGAACTGGGTTTGGCAGGTGAACAAATGAAAAGCGGTACACCAACCATGGGTGGTATTATTATTCTGCTTGCTATATTGATTCCTACTTTGTTGCTGGCCAACCTGGATAAAGTGTATGTAAGATTGATGTTGCTTTGTACTGTTTGGCTGGGAGTTATCGGATTTGTTGATGACTATTTAAAAATCAGGGCAAGGAAAATATCTAAAAAAAAGGGATTGCTATAAAAAAACAAACGCGGATGGGTTGGCAGGCAAATTTAAAATATTCGGCCAGGTAATTCTTGGAATTATTATCGGCGCAACTCTTTATTTTAATCCAAACGTGGTTGTAAAGCGTGAGATCATGGGAAGCACAACCAGCACTTTTGTGCCACAAAGAGGTGAACATAAAGTAGGGGAAGATACTGTTTTTACCAATGGTCAATTTCATCGGTTTGTTACAGTAAAAACACCAATTACTACTATTCCTTTTGTAAAAACTCATGAATTTAATTATGCAAGATTATTACCTGCAAGCCTTGAGAATTATACATACATATTATACATCCTCATTGTGATTTTTATCGTTACCGCAGTTTCCAATGGAGCTAATATTACTGATGGTTTGGATGGATTAGCAACCGGTGTAAGTGCGATAATAGGACTTGGGCTTGGTGTGTTTGTGTTTGTAAGCGGCGATGTTCGCATTGCAGAATATTTGAATATCATGTACATTCCTAATTTAAGTGAATTGTCCATTTTTATTGCAGCGTTTGTGGGTGCCTGTGTTGGATTTTTGTGGTACAATGCCTATCCGGCACAGGTCTTTATGGGTGATACCGGCAGCCTTGCCCTGGGTGGCATTATAGCTTCTCTCGCAATTATTGTAAGAAAAGAATTATTGATCCCGATTTTTTGTTTCGTGTTTCTGATAGAGAATATCAGTGTGATGATCCAGGTATCATATTTCAAATACACAAAAAGAAAGTATGGTGAGGGAAGGCGTGTTTTTTTAATGAGTCCGCTTGCATCATCATTATCAAAAGTTAGGATATCATGAAAGTAAGATCGCAGTTCGCTTTTGGGTAGTAACTATTCTTACGATGGTGCTTGCTGTGGTTACATTAAAACTCAGATAAGAAATTAAAATTTTAAAATGAATGATTGCAAATGATTAATTAAAAAAAGTAGAAACCGGCAAGAATCTGAAAAATTTGTCTTTATGAAAACAATTTTTTTTAGAATCAGAAAAGCTTTAACCATACCAATACCTGTGATAAACTTTTCTGACCCGTTAAATCTCATACCGTTGAAGAACCATTTTTTAATTGTTTCAAACCAATTAAAAAAAGCGAGAATGAATAGAATAGTAATACTTGGTGCAGGCGAAAGTGGCATTGGCGCTGCCTTACTTGCCAAAAAAGAAGGATGGAATGTTTTTGTGAGTGATGCAGGAATGATAAAACCTGCTTTAAAAAATGAATTGGCAGCTAGTGCGATAGATTTTGAAGAAGGAAAACATTCTAAAGAAAAAATATTGAATGCTTCATTGTTGTGAAGAGCCCGGGAATACCTGAAAAGAATGAAATGGTAACTGAACTGAGGCAAAGTGGAATTGAAATTATAAGTGAAATAGAATTTGCCTACAGGTATAAAGGAAATAGTAAAATAATTGCAATAACCGGAAGCAACGGAAAAACCACAACTACAGCCATGATTTATCATATCTGTAAAACTGGCGAAGCTGATTGTGCATTGGTTGGAAATATAGGTTTTCGTTCGCGCGGCAGGTGGCAAAAGACCCGAAGAATCTATATGTGGTTGAGGTTAGTTCTTTTCAGTTGGATGATATTAAAACTTTTCGGCCTGATGTTGCTGTATTAACCAACATTACCGAAGATCATTTGGACAGGTATGAGTACAAGTTTGAAAATTATATCAAAAGCAAATTCAGGATTATTGAAAATCAAACTGAAAAAGATTTTTTTATTTATAACGATGATGATGAAATAACGAAAAAGTATTTAAACCAATTTTTAAAAAACACTAACCCATTACCAATAAGTATGAACCACGAATTACCAGAAGGAGCTTATATTGTAAATGCAGAGATGCATTTGAAATGGAAGAATGAAGAAATGCAAATGAACGTAGAGGATTTTGCAGTAAAGGGAAAACACAATCAATATAATACAATGGCAGCAGGCATTTCATCTGCAGTGATGGGAATAAGGAAAGAAAAAATAAGAGACGCAATTCAAACTTTTAAAAGTTTGGAACACCGGATGTCAACCGTGGCAACGATAAGAGGAGTTGAGTTTATTAACGATAGCAAAGCAACGAATGTAAATAGTACCTGGTATGCACTTGAGTCGATGACAAAGCCTGTAATCCTGATTTTGGGTGGTGTTGATAAAGGGAATGATTATTCATTTATTAAAGATCTGGTAAAAGAAAAAGTAAAAGCAATTGTGTGTATGGGAGTTGATAATACAAAAATTCATGAAGCTTTTGGAAATGAAGTGCAATTGATGATCAATACACAAAGTGCTAAAGATGCTGTCCAGGCTGCATTCCATTTTGCCGATAAAGGGGATGTGGTTCTTTTATCACCGGCTTGTGCCAGTTTTGATTTGTTTAAAAATTATGAAGACCGGGGAAACCAATTTATCGAAGCAGTAAAAGACTTGTAAAGAGTATTTATTTTAAAGTAAAAAGAAATAGATGTAAATGAGTGAAACAAAACAAATAGTATCCAACACTTTATCTTCTGCACAGGGAGTTACGGGCAATCTTTTGAATCGTACCAAAGGAGATAAAGTGATATGGGCTATTGTGATCTTGCTTACAATGGTTAGTATACTGGTAGTATACAGCAGTATAGGCTCACTTGCGTATAGGATGAATAAATCTACCGAAAGTTACTTATTCAGGCAAATGGGCTATATCTGCTTAGGCGTACTATTATTTATTTTGCGCACAGGGTTAATTATACCATTTATTCGCGTGTTGTCTTCCATTCTTTTTCTCATTTCAATTCCTCTGTTGCTTTATACCTTAAAATATGGAAGCCATATTAATGATGCAAGCCGTTGGATAAAATTACCCGTAATCAATCTTACTTTTCAAACTTCTGACCTGGCAAAACTGGCGCTTTGTTCATGTACATGAGCCGCCTTTTAAGCAGAAGGCAAAATGTAATTAAAGATTTTAAAAAAGGATTTCTTCCTCTTATTATTCCGGTAGGAATTATTTGTTTGCTGATTGCTCCGGCAAATCTATCAACGGCTTTATTGATTGGAGGTATCGGCTTGTTATTGATGTTTATTGGCAGGGTTAAAGTGACGGCATATTATGTTGGTTGTGGGGGCTGCCTGTATACCGATTATCTTTCTAATCACGGTAGCTTCGCATTACTATAATCATGAAGATCATGTAACAAAAGATTTGCCTGCAGTTTTATCCTTCGGAAGAATGCCGACATGGATAAAACGTGTTCAGGATTTTATGTATGCTGACAAAGAAGATGCATCTTACCAGGTACAACAGGCAAAAATTGCCATAGCAACTGGTGGCATTTTTGGTAAAGGACCGGGAAAAAGTGAAGAGACGAAATTTTTTGCCGCATCCTTACAGCGATTTTATTTATGCAATCATTATAGAAGAATACGGGCTTGTAGGAGGAGCGGTGATTTTACTGATCTATCTGCTTTTTTTATTCCGAAGTATAAAGCTTTTTCGAGGATGTCCGTACGCTTTTGGAGCATTCCTGGCAGTGGCGCTCAGCTTTACTTTGGTGATACAGGCGTTGGTGAATATGGCGGTGAATGTAAACCTGTTTCCTACAACAGGCGTGACCTTACCTCTTGGTAAGTATGGGAGGAAGCAGTTTGTTGTTTACGTGCTTTTCAATAGGAATAATTTTAAGTGTGGCAAGAAACGTAGAGCAGGCTGAAGGAAGAAATCTCGAATTAGCAACGCAGCAAACTGAAGAACCGAAGTTGAATAAAACAGAAAATAAAAATAGTTGCGTATTTGTTTGTTTACTGCAATAAAAGCTGAAAAGAAATAAAACCGCGGCTATGAAAATAATAATTGCAGGTGGTGGAACAGGAGGTCATATTTTCCCGGCTTTGGCAATTGCCAATGCATTGAAAGACCAGGATCCTGCAATTGAGATTTTATTTGTTGGGGCAAAAGGGAAAATGGAGATGGAAAAAATTCCGGCGGCAGGATATAAAATTGTGGGATTGATATCGCCGGATACAACAGAAGTTCTTTGATAAAAAATATTTCACTTCCGGTAAAACTGGTAGCGAGTTTTCTGCAGGTAAGGAAAATTCTTAAAACGTTTAAGCCTGATGCAGTAGTAGGAGTAGGAGGGTATTCAAGTTTTCCTGTTTTGACGTCAGCGCAAAGCATGAAAATTCCAACTTTCATTCATGAAAGCAATTCCTTACCTGGCAAAAGCAATATTATGCTTGGGCAAACGGGCAACTGAAATTTTTGTTCCTTCTGAAGGAATGGAAAAATATTTTCCTGCTGAGAAATTAAAAATAACGGGAAACCCTATACGAAAAGTTTTTTTGAAAAACATTCCACAAGAAGAAGCTCTCAATTTTTTTGGATTACAGCCGGAAATGAAAACAGTATTTGTAATGGGAGGAAGCCTGGGCGCCAAAAGTATCAATGAAACGATAGAAGAAAACATTGATCTTTTTAAAAAGAATCAGCTGCAGCTTATCTGGCAAACGGGCAAAAATTTTGCAGCACAGGCAGCAAAAGCAGAAGAAGAAAGAAACAATATTTGGTCTAATGCTTTTATTGATAAAATGGAAAATGCCTATGCAGCAGCAGATGTGGTTATTTCAAGGTCGGGAGCGATGGCGGTTGCTGAATTGTGTGTGGTAGCAAAGCCGGCAATATTTGTTCCATATCCTTTTGCAGCAGAAGATCACCAGACGGTAAATGCATCGGTCCTGGTAAATAAGAAAGCGGCTTTGATGGTGCCTGATGCAAAAGTAAAAACTGATTTATTTCCTTGTTTACTGCAATTGGTAAATGATGAACAACAAATGAAAGAATTAAAAAATAATATTTCAAAGCTGGGCAATGTAAATGCAGACGAAATCATTGCCACAGAGATTTTAAATAAAATAAATAGAAAACAAGATTAGGTTTTTAAAAATAAAATGAAAGATTTTAAAAACATATCACGGATTTACTTTTTAGGTATAGGTGGCATTGGTATGAGCGCACTTGCCAGGTATTTTTTGAGTAAAAAAGTGCTAGTAAGCGGATATGATAAAACGTCAACACTCCTTACTCAACAAATGGAAAAAGAAGGTATTGCTATTCATTATGTAGATGATGTAGATATGTTGGATAAAAATGCTGATCTCGTTGTTTATACTCCTGCAATTCCTAAAGATCAAAAAGAGTTTAATTATTATAAGGACAATAATTATGATTTGGCAAAACGAAGTGATGTTTTGCAGGAAATCACACGCTCTTCTTTCAACATCTGTATTGCAGGTACTCATGGCAAAACTACGATCAGTACCATGGTCGCGCATATTCTCAGGCATAGTGGTTATGGTTGTAATGCCTTCCTGGGTGGAATTTCGGTCAATTATCATACTAATTTCTGGAGCAGTGAAAACAATGTTTGTGTGGTGGAAGCGGATGAATACGACAGAAGTTTTTTAAAACTTTCACCTGATGTGGCAGTTATTTCAGCGATGGATGCCGATCATCTTGATATATATGGGACGAAAGAGAAAATGGAAGATGCGTTTGTGGAATTTGCCAATCAACTAAAACCAGGAGGAATTCTATTTACAAAGTACGGTTTGCCTGATAAAGATTTTACTACATCTAACCATAAACGTTATAGTCTTCAAAATGATATGGCTGATGTATATGCATCTAACATTACTATGCGCGATGGAGGTTACGTGTTTGATGTCAAATCAAAAAAATGGGAACTCAATGACATTAAGCTGAACATAGGTGGAATGCATAATGTTGAAAATGCGGTTGCAGCGATAGCTATAGCAATTCATTTGGAAATTAATCCCTTAAAAATAAAAAATGCGGTTGGAACATTTAAAGGAGTTAAAAGAAGATTTGAATATATAATTTCTGTTGATGAGGCAATGAAGTTGAAGAATAATGTGGTTTATATTGATGACTATGCGCATCATCCTGCAGAATTGGGGGCGCTGATAAAAAGCGCAAAAAGCTTATTCAGTTTTAAAAAATGCACGATTATTTTTCAACCACATCTTTTTTCGCGTACCAAAGATTTGGCGAAAGAATTTGCTGAAAGCCTTGATCTGGCTGACAGGATTTTACTTCTTCCAATCTATCCGGCACGTGAATTACCGATGGAAGGGGTTTCAAGTAAACTGATTTTGGATCAAATGGAAAATGAAAATGCTACCGTTGTTTCTAAGGAAGAATTATTAAAGTACCTGCAAGGGGATTATCTCAAGCTGGTGCATGAAAGTTCTTTTGGTGAAGTCTTAATTACAGCAGGCGCGGGAGATATTGATCAACTGGTTGAACCAATTAAAAAAATATTGTTGAATAGTTTTTAAAAATATGGCAGCAAATAAAAAATACAGGCTCAAAAAAATACTTTCTGTTTCAGTATGGATCATACTGGCTTCAGGGGTTATTGTGCTTTTGGTTGCTGCCATGAACGAAAAAGAATACAGAGAGAATTACCGGTGTTGACATAAAAATATCCGGGATTCAAAACAATCATTTTATTGACAAAAAAGAAGTACTTAAAATTCTTGAAAAAGTAAATGGCAAAAAGCTGGATAAATCAACGATAAGTTCCATGGATCTGACTGCAATGGAAAACTCAGCTGGCAAAAAACGATTGGATCAAAAAAGCTGAATTATTTTTTGATAATAATAAAGTGTTGCAGGTTAAGGTTACAGAGCGTGAGCCTATAGCGCGATTATTTACGGTTTCGGGTGCTTCATTTTATATTGATAGTTCTTTGAGCCGGTTGCCGTTGAGTGATAAATTTTCAGCTCGTCTTCCGGTATTTACCAGTTTTCCTACAGATAAACGCATTTTAAAAAAGCGCGATAGCACACTATTGAACCAGGTAAAAATATTAAGTGAATATATTAATGCTCATCCTTTTTGGATGGCGCAGATTGATCAAATCGATATTTCTCCGGAAGGGCATTTTGACCTGATTCCAAAATTAGGAAACCAGGTTAATTCGGTTTGGCGACGCAAGCAATTACCGAACAAAAATTCAACAAATTACTTGCCTTTTACAAAAAGGTGGAAACAAAAGTTGGATGGAACAAATATTCAGTTTTGGATATTCAGTATAAAAACCAGGTTATAGGCGTGAGAAGAGATGCGGCAGAAATAAAGTCTGATTCTTTAAGAGCCGTAGAAATTATGAAAGAGATTATAACTGAAGCAGAAAAGAATTCAAACGATTCAACTAAAATTCAATTGCCTCAACCGGCAGATAATAATGAAAAAATAATTGAATCACCCGTTTTAGATCAAACACCCCGTGAAAGCAATAATGAAAATATCAATACAGCTGAAAAGAAAGTTGGTACTGTGACCCCTATCCATCATCATGAAAAACCATTTTTAAAAAAACAATTCTCAACAGAGAATAAAGCAGTAATCAGACATCCATCATCAAATGAAAAACCGCATCCTACCCCTTCAGAAAAAAAAGCGGAAAGAAAACAAAAAGAAGCTGAAAAACGGGTACCAAAGGCAGTGATGCCGCCAAAAAGTGATTATTAAAAATGAAAAATTTGGATAAATAAAAAACATAGTACAACAAGCACCTTCATCATTTGATGGGATCGGAAAATCAAAATGAAGGATAAAAAACAAAAAACATGAACAACGAACAACCCATTATCGTAGGCCTCGACATTGGTACAACCAAGATCGCTGCCATTGCCGGAAGAAAAAACGAATTCGGCAAACTGGAAATTCTCGGCTTTGGACGCGCCAACAGCAACGGCGTACAACACGGCATGGTTTTAAACATTGATCAAACCATTAAAGCAATTCAAACGGCACTTGAAAACTGTTATGCCAGCAATCCGAACTTACCTATAACTGAAGTGTATGTTGGTATTGCCGGCCATCACATCAAAAGCCTTCAAACGCGTGGTGATATTGTAAGGCAAAATACAGAAGAGGAGATCATGCAATCTGAAATTGACCAGTTGGTAAATGATCAATACAAAACTTATATACCTGCCGGCGATCAGATCATTGATGTGATTCCGCAGGAATTTACGGTTGATAATTTTCAAAACATACCTGATCCCATTGGTTATAGTGGTGTGAAGGTGGGCGCGAATTTTCATATCATCACCGGAGATAAAAACGCAATAAGAAATATAAACCGAAGTGTCGAAAAAGCGGGATTACAAATCAAAGACCTCGTACTTCAACCTCTTGCCTCTGCAGCCGCAGTTATGTGTGAGCATGATCTGGAAGCCGGTGTTGCCATTGTTGATATTGGCGGCGGAACTACAGATCTTGCTGTTTTTTATGAAGGGATTTTAAAACATACCGCTGTTATCCCTTTTGGTGGCGAAAACATTACCAATGATATTAAAACAGGATTAGGTGTTTTAAAAACACAGGCTGAACAAATGAAAGTTCAGTTTGGTAGTGCACTTACTGATGAAGCCAAAGCCAATACATTCATAACCATTCCCGGTTTAAGAGGTATGGCGGCAAAAGAGATCAGCGTTAAAAACCTGGCAGCGATTATCCAGGCGCGCATGAGCGAAATAATGGATTTCGTTTCTTATCATTTAAAGCAGGTTGGGTTGGATAACCGGATGTTGAACGGTGGTGTAGTGTTGACCGGTGGCGGTTCTCAATTGAAACATTTAATTCAGCTTACAGAATATGTTACAGGTTTGAACGCACGAATCGGCTATCCAAACGAGCATTTGGCCCCTGGCCATATTGAAGAACTGGCCAAACCAATGTATGCCACTTGCCTTGGATTGATCTTAAAAGGATATAATGATTATGAAAATAAACGCAAACAATTTGAACAGCAATTTGCAAAAGTGAATATTCCTGAAGGTTTGCAACAAGCTGCCATAGACGAAATGGTTGTTGAGCCTGAAGAAAGGCCGAACGTGGTGAAGCCAAGGAAAACCTTAAAGAGTTTTTTGGATTCCTGCAAAAACGGCTTAATAGAAATGTTTAAAGATGAAGAAGATGCTGAATTATAAACCTCTGCATGAATGCTCAAATATTTAAGAAATAAAATTTAAAAACAACAACGTTACATAATTCAGGGAGTGCCCTAAAAATTTCTGGATTAATTACTAACCCAAAAAATAAACTTTACTATGATTCAATTTGATTTGCCAAAAGAACAATCATCGATTCTGAAAGTAATAGGAATAGGTGGTGGCGGCAGCAATGCGGTGAACTACATGTTCAACCAAAATATTGATGGAGTAAATTTCATTATTTGCAATACAGATGCTCAGGCAATTACTACAAGCAAAGTACCTAACAAAGTGCAACTTGGACCGCATTTAACGCAGGGGCTTGGTGCCGGAGCTAATCCTGAGATTGGCCGGGAAGCTACCGAAGAAAGCCTCGAAGAAATAAAAAAGATATTGGAAGTAAATACCAAGATGGCTTTTATTACTGCCGGCATGGGAGGCGGAACCGGAACAGGTGGCGCTCCGATTATAGCAAAGATTTGCCAGGACCTTGGTATCCTGACTGTAGGAATTGTAACCACACCTTTTGCTTATGAAGGCAAAAAAAGGATTGCGCAGGCAGAGGAGGGAATAAAAAATTTAAAAGATCATGTTGATACCCTATTGGTGATCAGCAATGACAAATTGCGTCATCAGTTTGGAAACCTCACTATGAAGGCGGCTTTTGCAAAAGCTGACAATGTATTAGCCACTGCTGCTAAATGTATTACTGATGTTATCAATAGCACAGGCCAGATCAATGTAGACTTTGCGGATGTTTGCACCGTTATGAAATGTGGTGGCGTGGCCATTCTCGGCAGTGCTGAATGCGAAGGGGAAAACAGGGCACAAAATGCTATCGAACAAGCGCTGAATTCTCCGTTGCTCAATGATAATGACATTCGTGGCGCTAAATGGATATTGATCAATATCAACTCCGCTGAAGGTGAAAGTAGAATTTACAATGGATGAAGTAGAAACCATTCAAAATCACTTGCTGAGCCAGGCTGGGGAAGATTCTGATGTTATTCTCGGTTTGGGATATGATAATTCGCTTGGTGATAAAATCGGCATTACGTTATCGCTACGGGATTTGATCATAAATCACCATTTGAAGATAAAAAAGAACCCGTGCAGGAAGAAACAAAAGGAAAATGAAAAAGTTGTCGTGGTTTTAGAAGAAGAAAAAAAGAAACCAAGCCAACCTCTCTTTCTCTTTGATGAAAAAAATGAATCACTTATCAGATAAAATGAGATAGCTGAAAGAAGAAAAGGAAAAACCAGAAGAGAAAGGCATACAGCCTCTGAATGAGAAAAAGATATCAATGTTTCTGCAGTAAAAAACAGGAAGATGAAATGGAGAATCTTGCTCCTAAAATCGTGGAAATACCTGAAGTGGAAAACGTAAAATTACCCAATAGCGAAAGGGAAATTACTGTTGATAAATCGTCTGAAAATATTATTCGTTTGGAATTATCTTCGGATTATAATCCTATATCTTCGAAAGAGAATTTTAATGAGAAAAATTGAACTAAAATTTAAATAAATCTAAAGAAACTAAAGTTAATAAAGAAGCTAGCACCGCCCCAACGTCAGGCGGTTATTTGGCAAAACCGAAGCATATTTATGCGGAGGAAAAGCCAAAACCTGAATCCGAAACTCCTGATAAACCTAACCCATTGCCAATTTCAAAGCAGGAAGACGAGCCTGTCGAAGAAATGCATTTGGTGGTTAAAAATTCCAATGATGCGGCGGAGGAAAATCAGGAAAAGAAAGTACACCAAACGAAGCCTATCATGATGTCGACTGTTGAGGAACCGCCGATGGTGGACGAAACAGAAGAACTAAAGCGCAGGGCTATGGATCGTATTGCGAAACTTAGGAATTTATCCTTTAATGTAAACGCTGCAGATCCTAACAATGAGTTTGAGTCTGTTCCCGCATACCTCCGCCGTAACATGGAATTGCAAAATTCCATCGCTGATATTGAGAGTTTTTACAGCAATTATACCGTTAAATCGGATGAAAATAATAAAGCCGAAATAAGCACTATCAATACTTTTCTGGATGGCGAAAAACCGGATTAAAAAGATGGGCAGGAACTTAAAAACTTCATCTATTAACTTTGTTGTTGTGTGTACTATTGTAATGTTTACTTTCCCCGGAGACTGAAAAAGTTAGCCGGGGTTTTTGTTAACCGCCTTTTACATTAGAAATAAATTTAAATTTGAGAAAAGCGGTTTGCCCTTTCTATTTATTTTTAAATCAAATATACATGACACCTTTATTTAAAAAGCTCAATTTTAAACAACAAAAAGAAGTTTGCCTTATCAATCATCCGGCTGAATTTGAAAAGGAGATAACGGCGATGAAAAATGAGACTTCTTTTATCACCAACCTTCGCGATTGTAAAAAGATTGAATTTTTATTGTCTTTTGTGAAGACAAAGCAGGAGGTAGAAACCATCGCCTTAACTTTAGAAAAAAAATTAGCCGGGGATGCAATAATATGGTTTTGCTATCCCAAGGGAACTTCAAAAAAATATAGAGTGGAAATTAATCGTGATAATGGGTGGGATGCTTTGCGAAAGCTTGGCCTTGATACCGTAAGAGCTGTTTCGATAGATGAGGATTGGAGTGCACTGCGCTTTAGAAAGCTGGAATTCATAAAAAGATAAGTCATAAAAGATTTTTAAAGAAAAATAAAAATTGAAAGAATTTGTTTATTTACTGTTGCAGTTAATTCCCGGAAAAAAATAAAAAGTTTGATATATTTCATTTTCTGTCTGTCGGCAATTTTTTTAACTTCATCAGTTGTATCTTTCAATTTTTTAAAAAATACCCGAAAGAAGTTTCATTCATGATTTCAAAAAAGCTGAATTGGTTTATTATTATTTTTTTACTTATTTTTTGTGCTTGTAACCAACAGCCCAAAAAATATAGCAAACCGACAATTGATATTCAAACTTATTTTGGCGATATCATTGTAGAGCTATATCCGTCAAAAGCGCCCAAAACAGTGGCAGCTTTTTTATCTTTTATTGATTCCGGTTATTTTAAAAACACCTCTTTTTACAGGATTTTGACAAAAGATGACGAGTCGATGAATGCCTTTAAAACCGATCTCATCCAGGGAGGACTTTGGAAAACAAACTTAAAACTTCAACAAAAAATTCCGGGTATTCCGTTGGAAACAACTAAAGCAAACGGGCATTCCTCATAAAGCAGGTGTTATATCGCTGGCAAGGGGCGAGGAGGAAAATTCAGGAAATACAGAATTTTTTATTTGTTTGGATGATGCGCCCGCTTATGATTATGACGGGGATGCCAGCCCGGATAAAAAAGGATACGTAACGTTTGGAAAAGTTATCAGCGGGATGAAGTATGTAAAACAAATCCATGAACAGCCGGAATTTGAAACGAATTTTTTACCTCCTATTAAAATTATCAATATTAAAAGGCTTAATTGAACCCGGATTTTGAATTTATCGAATTTAATCCGGTAATAATTTCAAAAGAAATAATTTGATGGTCAATAAAATGTTTCATTCTACATTTGCAAAATTATTCATTAAAATGAAGACAGTTGAGGAAGTTGGATTTCGAGGACGTATCTTAAAACTCAAGCGTGCAGAAAAATATTAATAAAGTAAGCGCCGCCGGACTACTTATCGCATTAGGAATTATTTATGGCGATATTGGTACATCACCTCTCTACGTTGTTAAAGCTATCATTTCTGATAAAATTATTTCTCCTGACCTGATCATTGGAGGATTATCCTGTATTATCTGGACATTAACACTTCAAACTACAATTAAATATGTAATCCTCACATTAAAAGCTGATAACAATGGTGAGGGTGGTATTTTTTCATTATATGCATTGGTGAGGCGGCAAAAAAAATGGTTGGTTTTTCCTGCAATGATCGGTGGTGCAGCTTTAATTGCCGATGGAATGATTACTCCTACCATCTCAATTACTTCTGCTATTGAAGGATTGAAACAAATGCCCTTTCTTAACGAAATTCCCCAGACAATTGTTATCTATATCGTTATCGCGATTTTATCGGCTTTATTTTTTGCCCAACAATTTGGCACTGCCTCCATCGGTAAAATGTTTGGGCCGATCATGTTGATCTGGTTTACGTACGCTTTTTATTTTAGGAATAACACATATTTCTGCTGATTGGGCTATTTTAAAAGCGTTTAATCCGTATTACGCCATCAAACTTCTTACTGTTTATCCAAAAGGTTTTTGGATTTTAGGAGCCGTATTTCTGGCAACTACGGGTGCTGAAGCTTTATATAGTGATCTTGGCCATTGCGGTCGGGGAAATATCAGGGTTTCATGGATTTTTGTAAAGGCGGCCCTGATTGCCAATTATCTTGGACAAGGTGCATGGGTTCTTTCCAATTTTGAAGGACAAACAAAAACAAGAGCCATGATTGATAATGGCTTTAATCCTTTTTACGGCGTAATGCCACATTGGTTTTTGATTTTCGGAATTTTTATTGCTACAGTAGCGGCCATCATTGCCAGCCAGGCTTTGATCAGCGGTTCTTTTACATTGATAAGTGAAAGTATGCGATTGAACTTGTGGCCCAAAATGAAGATTAATTATCCTACAGAAGAAAGAGGGCAGTTGTTTGTTCCGGGTATAAATACGATGCTTTATGTAGGTTGTATGGGCATCACTTTATATTTCAAAACTTCTTCCAATATGGAAGGAGCCTATGGCCTGGCGATTACGCTTACCATGATTGCTACTTCGTTGTTGTTTGCCAATTTCCTTGTATCGCAACGAACAAAGAAGTTTTGGATCTATATATACCTGATTGTTTATCTTGCCATTGAATTTGGTTTTCTGACTGCTAATCTGGACAAATTTCCACATGGGGGTTTTGTTACTTTAATTGTTGGCGGCGGCTTTTTTACCATCATGTATGTATGGTTCAGGGCAAGAAAAATTAAAAACCGGTATGTTGAATTTGTTCGCCTTGACCAATATTTACCAACGATCCAGGAGCTCAGCAATGATATGAGCATTCCTAAATATGCCACTCACCTGGTGTACTTAACGAGCGCCAATAATCCGAAAGAAATTGAGCATAAAATTGTTTATTCCATATTAAACCGAAAGCCTAAACGGGCTGATATTTATTGGTTTGTGCACGTGGATACCCAGGATGATCCGTATACAGCAGAATACACGGTAGATGCAATTGTTCCTAATGAAGTGATCCGTATTGAATTCCGGCTTGGTTTCAGGATGGAACCGCGTATCAACCTGATGTTTAAAAAAGTAGTGTTGGATATGGTGGCCAATAAAGAAGTGAACATTACCAGCCGGTATGAAAGTCTTCAAAAAAATAATGTGGTTGGCGATTTTCAGTTTATTGTGATGGAAAAATTCTTATCACAGGATAATGAATTGCCGATTTTTGAAAAACTGATCATGCGTTTGTATTTCTGGATTAAAAAAGTTAGCCTTAGTGAAGAAAGAGGCTTTGGACTTGAACAAAGTAATGTTACGGTTGAAAAATTTCCGCTTATTGTTGCGCCTGTTCGTAAGCTAAACTGGACCGTATTTTTATGGATGAAGAAGAAATGTAAGGAGAGAAATTCTGAAACGAATCAGCAGATAAAAATTTTACAGAACGATCTTTCCGAAATAAAAAATAATGAAATCCACATCCAAACCCAAAGTTTCGACAGGAAGAAAAATATACAGGTTTACGATAGTTTTTACGCTCGTTTATTGTTCCGTAGGAATTGCCCTATATCATTTACAGGAAAATTTATTGTTTCATCCAAAAGCTTTACCAAAAGCTTTTCAATTCAAATTTGATATTCCATTTAAAGAAGTGAATATCCCGATGAACAAAACCGACACATTGAATTTGATTCAGTTTTTTCCCTTCGGATTCAGTGCCAAAAGGTGTTGTTATTTATTTTCATGGTAATAAAGGAAATGTAACCCGCTTCGCCAAATATGCGCCCAATTTTACCAAACATGGTTATGAAGTGTGGATGCCTGATTATCCAACTTATGGGAAAACGACAGGAAAACTCACTGAAGAAAATATTTATAACCAGGCAACAGAAGTTTACAAACTCGCTCATTCAAAATTTTCGGCTGATAGTATTATCGTGTATGGCAAATCGTTAGGTTCAGGGGTGGCTTCACATATTGCTGCCAATCATGATTGTGCAAGATTGATTTTAGAAACTCCTTTTTATAGCATTCCTGATCTTTTCAGTCACTATGCGCCAATTTATCCTGTAAACAGAATGTCTCATTTTAAATTTCCTGTAGGTGAAAATTTGAAAGAAGTAAAAGCGCCGGTTACTATTTTCCATGGAACAAACGACGAGTTATTCCATATGATATTGCATCCAAATTAAAGAAGGTTTTAAAGCCCGGAGATGAATTTATTACCATTGAAAATGGAACTCATAATAACCTGATGATTTCCTCTTTTTCATTCGAAGCTTGATTCGGTTTTAAGTTTGTAAAAATAAATTCGGTTTATTTGTTTGTTTACTGAACGTTATATTTCTTTAAGTTCCACATTTCCTTCTTCTACTTTTAGTTTATATTTCACTCCAATCTTCAACGCATAATTTTCTTTTTCATGGCTTACCGGAAATCCAAAACAAACCGGGAAATCATAATCTTTTACCATTTCTTTTATGGCTTCTTCTGCTGTTTGTCCGAAAGGAATGGTGGTGTCTTTCATTTCGGAAAACCTTCCTATGATGAGGCCTTTTAAATCATCTAATTTTCCACTTCTTTTTAACTGATACATCATCCGGTCAACAGAATAAATATATTCTCCAACTTCTTCAATAAACAGAATTTTATTTTTTGTTTTGATATCAGATGCAGTGCCAATAAGGTTTACCAGTAACGATAAATTTCCACCAACTAAAATTCCATTTGCTTTTCCGGGTTGATCTAAAATATTTCCTTCTGTTTTATAATCTGCTTTTTTCCCAGCAAAGCATTGTGGAGGCTTTCGATATATTGATTTTTAAATTCGCCATCATTGAAAGCCGCTGCCATTGGAGCGTGCAAAGAAGCAATTTTATAATTGGAAAATAAATGGCAATGCAAAACGGTAATATCACTAAATCCGATAATCCATTTTGGGTGCTTGATGAATTTTGAAAAATCAAGCTGGTCAATAATTCTTCCCGTTCCGTAGCCACCTCTTCCGCATAAAATAGCATCTATGTTTTTATCATCCAGCATTTGCTGAAGGTCATTACATCTTTCTTCATCCGTTCCCGAAAAATAATTGAATGGTTGCCGAGGGTTTTGCCCGGTATCACTTTAAAACCCCACGCTGTAAGGGTTTCAATACATACTTGTGCTTTTTCAAAAGGCATGTAGCCGGCAGGGCAAACAATCCCGATCGTATCGCCGGGTTTTAAATATGGGGGTATAATCGTCATTTAATATTTTTTTTCAAAGCGTGTCACTTAAGTCCCGATAATTATCGAGAATCTTCACTCAATACACTGTAATATCGTTCCTCTTTCTGATACTTGAAATTGTGCTTTACTGCCGCACTTCAATGCGTAATTTTCTTTTACATGCCCTACAGGAAAATCAAAGCAAACGGGATAATGATAATCTTTACTTTTTCCATTACCATTTCCTGTAGGGACTTTCCGAAATCTTCCCCCGGATCATCGGGTTTTATCCTGAATTCCCCCACAATTAATCCTTTCAATTTGTCTAATCTTTTGCTCCTTTTTAAATTCCATAACATTCCATCAATCTTATACCGGTATTCACCTACATCTTCAATAAAAAGAATTTTTCCATCTGTCTCAAGATTGGAAATGCTGCCATCAAGCAATTCAATGATCGATAGATTCCCTCCAATCAATGGCCCTGTTCCTTCTCCAAAGCGGTTTTCAAAATTAACAGGTCTTACGTATTTCATTTTTTCGCCGATAAGACATTTACGGATGGAGTCAATTGACTCAATTTGCCTGGTGTTGCTGTTGAAAAATCATCAGGAAAACTGTTACACATTTTTGAATGAATGGTAGCAATTCCGTAGTTATGATTAATATGGCAATGAAAAACAGTTGCATCGCTGAAACCGATGATCCATTTTGGATTTTTTGCAAATTCAGTAAAGTCGATTTTATCAATAATTCTCACAGCACCATAGCCGCCTCTGCCCAGCATGATGGCTTTTATAGTATTATCATCAAGCATTTCCTGCAGTTCTTTGGCTCTTTCTTCGTCTGCGCCTGCAAAAGAAAAATTTTTTAACCCAACGGTATTGCCTACACGAATATTAAAACCCCACTCCTGCATTTTATTAATAGCCGGCACGCATTCTTTAAGACTTATATATCCGGAGGGGCATGTTATTCCTATCGTGTCACCTTTTTTTAGATAAGGAGGGATTTTTTTTAAAACCGCCGGGTTTTTATATGATTGATTTTCTCCAAAAGCAGTTGCAACAGAAACAAGAGGAACTACAGCAGACAAAAAATCTTTTCGGTTCATAAATTAATTCTTGATGTTTGAATGCTATTCAAAATAGTGCATTCCTGCTTTAAGTGCCTTTTTGTAATTGCGCAGGTCAAATTTATAATAAAATGGTGCTTTGTGTGCGACTCCCTTTTTGGTTTCTTCTAATCTTTTTAAAATGCCGGTTGCCAATATTTTGCGTTGAAAATTCCGCCGGTCTAAATTTTTACCGAGAATAGTTTCATATAACTTTTGCAACTCAGGCATTGTAAATTTTTTGCCCAAGTAAATTAAATCCTACCGGGTGAAAATTGAGTTGCATACGAAGGTTTTGTAGTGCTTCATCAAAAATATGACGGTGATCGAGGATCATTTCCGGAAGTTCATAAATGCTGAACCATTCGCAGGCATCTGAAATATTATCAGGTGATGGGGTAACTTTTGTAAAATCTACGAGGGCATAATAGCCAATGGTAATAAACCTTTCAAACATCCAACTTTTATCAGCTTTTACACCTATGTTTTTTAAAAACTGCTGGTTTATTTTTTTGGTAGATCGGTCCGGATCACCAAACACATGAAATTGTTCAAGGAATATTTCATCCAGGCCGGTTCTTTCTTTCAGAATTCTTTGCGCTGCAGTTTCTATATGTTCTTTTTTTAAAATAAAACCACCTGGCAAAGCCCAGCGGCCATCATATTTGGTTTTTAGAAGCAGCACTTTCAGATCGTTTTGGTGGAAACCAAAAATAACACAATCAACAGAAATATGTCGAAGGTATTTTTCATGACCTTTTAAATAATGGTCTTTTAATTCTTTATTAAATTCCATCTTTAAAAGTAATTATGATTATTGGGATTAAAAACTAAAATACCACATATCAAATAAATATAAAAAAAATGAAATAAATATTTTACATTGCGTCACTATAACGCAATGAATAATTAAAATTTTACAAAAATGAAAAAAACGCTTGCTTGTATAATGATTGTGCTTTCTTGTTCTTACGTTTCAGCACAAAATAACAATGCTGCCAGGGCGAAAGAGATCGTTGGCAAAATGACATTGGAACAGAAGGCTGAATTGGTTGTCGGTAATGGTTTTCACATGCCCGGCATGAAACCCCAGGGCCCTACTATCGGGCAAACACAGGACAAAGTTCCGGGAGCTGCGGGTACAACACATGCATTTCCGTCTTTGAATATTCCTTCTATTGTTCTTTCTGATGGACCTGCCGGAGTAAGAATATCTCCCTATAGAAATGGTGACAGTTCCAGGAGTTATTTTGCAACTGCATGGCCTGTGGCTACTTTGCTTGCCAGTTCATGGGACACAGCTTTGGTGAAGAAAATGGGTGTGGCTTTTGGAAGTGAAATACACGATTACGGAATTGATGTAATTCTGGGCCCTGCATTAAATATTCAACGCAATCCTTTGAATGGTAGAAATTTTGAGTATTTTTCTGAGGATCCTTACGTCGCAGGAAATATGACTGCCGCCCTGGTAAATGGTATCCAATCAAACCATGTGGGTACTTCTATTAAACATTTTGTTGCCAATAACCAGGAGACAAATCGAAATACGGTCAATACAATTGTAAGCGAAAGAGCTTTAAGAGAGATTTATTTGAAGGGCTTTGAAATTGCTGTAAAAAAATCACAACCCTGGACGGTGATGAGTTCTTACAACCTGGTTAACGGAACGTATACTTCGCAGGAATATGACTTGCTTACCACTATTTTAAGAAAAGAATGGGGATTTAAAGGAATGGTTATGACAGACTGGTTTGGTGGAAAAGATCCTGTTGCTCAAATGAAAGCAGGAAATGATCTGCTTATGCCCGGAACACCTAACCAAACAAAGGAAATTGTTGATGCAGTGAAAGACGGCAAATTGGATGAAAACGTACTTGATCGCAACGCAGAAAGGGTGCTCGAACTTGTATTTAAATCACCTGCATATCATACATTATAAATATTCTGATAAGCCTGATCTGAAAAGGAATGCAGAGATTTCACGCACTGTTGCAGATGATGGAATGATCTTATTAAAAAACAATGACAAGGCGCTTCCATTAAGTAAAGGCACACATAATGTGGCTCTCTTTGGGATAAATGGTTACGAATTAATTGCCGGAGGAACAGGCAGCGGGAGTGTTAATAAAGCCTATATCAGTTTCTCTTGAACAAGGCCTTTCGAACGCGGGTTATAATGTGGATGCGGATTTAAAAAATGATGTATACAAATTATATCAATGATGAAAATGCAAAGAATCCTAAGCAAACTATGATGGAGCAGTTTATGCATCCAAGGCCACCAATGGGCGAATATGTGGCGGATAATAGCCTCATAAATAAAGAAGCCTCAAATAACCGATGTGGCCGTTATTTCAATCGGCAGAAATGCAGGCGAAGGAAGAGACAGAAAACTGGAAGATGATTATAATTTATCCGATACAGAACAAGCACTCATCAAAAATGTGACTGATATTTATCATGCTCAAAACAAAAAAGTAATTGTGGTTTTAAATATTGGCGGAGTGATAGAAGTGGCAAGTTGGAGAGATCAACCAGATGCAATATTACTTGCATGGCAGCCGGGACTTGAAGGTGGAAATGCAATTACTGATTTGTTAAGCGGTAAAGTTAACCCTTCAGGAAAACTGGCTGTTACTTTTCCGGTTAAATACGAAGACGTTCCTTCTGCAAAAAGTTTTCCTGGAAAAGAATTTCCTGAAAAAGCTACGCCAGGTATGTTCGGAAGGCCATCCATCCCCGCAGAAGTTACTTATGATGAAGGAATTTATGTGGGTTACCGTTATTACAATACTTTCAATGTAAAACCTGCTTATGCATTTGGTTATGGGTTGAGTTATACCAATTTTTCATACAGTAATTTAAAATTAAGCAGTTCTGTTTTTAACGGGAAAATTAATGCAACTGTTACCATAAAAAATACAGGATCTGTAGCAGGAAAAGATGTGGTAGAATTATACCTCAGCGCTCCTTCCAAAGAAATGAAAAAACCTTCGGAAGAATTGAAAGGTTTTGCAAAAACCAATTTGCTTAAACCTGGCCAAAGTCAAACGATCACATTCACCATCACTCCAAAAGAGCTTTCATCTTTTGATACAAAAAGCGCTTCATGGATAGCAGAAGCAGGAAATTATACGGTAAAGATCGGAGCTTCTTCAACTGATATAAAACAAAAAGCAGATTTTCAATTGAAAAAAGATTTAATGGTTGAGAAAGATGAAAATGTTTTAAAACCGCAGGTGATGATTCCTGATTTCACTAAATAGAATTAAATTCTATTGAAAAACTGTTAGGGCTTTTGGTGCATTTTATGCTACCGGAAGCCCTTTCTTTTAGGCGCCATT
>CAWEPX010000026.1:0-3645 GCA_963811025.1 uncultured delta proteobacterium | reverse complement strand
ACCATTGCGATTACCATCTCCAGCTTCGTCTTCTCGGCGGGAGTCTTCACGCACATCCTTATCCACCCGGCGATATCGCCCGCGCGACGGGCCATCGGCATGCTTCACGACAACGGAATGGCAGCGTACATGATGTTCGCGCTCGGGGAGTACTGCGCTCCCTTCTATATCGTCCTTCTGTGGGTGACCTTCGGAAACGGTTTCCGCTACGGGCGATTGTATCTGTTCGGCTCCGCCCTCCTCGGCACGGCATTCTTTTCCCTGGTCATCTTAACGACCGATTACTGGAGATACCATTACACGCTCGGTTTCGGTTTGCTGCTGGGACTCATCGTCCTTCCTGCATACGTCTCCTCCCTCCTGAAAAAACTGACGGATGCGATTTCCCGGGCAGAGGAGGCGAACCGGGCCAAGAACCAGTTCCTGGCGAACATGAGCCACGAGATGCGGACCCCGCTGAGCGGCATTCTCGGCATGGTCGAACTCCTGCGAGGCACTCGGCAGACTGTCGAGCAGGAGGACTTCTCGAACACGATTCAGGCCTCGGCCCAGACCCTCCTGTTCCTGATCGAGGACGTCCTGGATATCTCCAAGATCGAGGCCGGGAAAATCACGGTAGAAAATGTCGATTTCGACCTGCACGCCCTCGTCAAGAGCACGATGGCCATGGTGGCCTCGCAGGCGCGGGAAAAAGGGCTGGACATCTCCCCCCAGATCCCCTCCCGGATTCCCTTTCTGCTGCGGGGAGATCATCTTATGATCCGACAGGTTATCCTCAACATGTTAAGTAATGCCATCAAGTTCACCGAGAAAGGAGAGGTCTGTCTGCGAGTGGAACAGATCCGGGAAACGACGAAGAGCGTTCTGCTCCGGATCGAAGTGTCGGACACCGGGATCGGCATCCTGCCTGAAGCGCAAGCGCGAATCTTCGAACGGTTCACCCAGGCGGACGATTCGATCACAAGGCGGTTCGGCGGATCGGGCCTGGGTACGACCATCGCGAAGCAGCTCGTGGAACTCATGGGAGGGGAGATCGGGCTCCAGAGCGAGCCAGGGAAGGGGACCACCTTCTGGTTCACTCTGGAACTGGAGAAGCAGCACGCGCTGCTCCCCCAGGCAACCGGGACAAGCCCTCTGAGCGGAAGCCGCACCCTGGTCATCTCCTCCGATGGCAACAGCTCCCTTATCCTCAGGAACCACCTGGCATCCTGGGGCGTCGAGGCGGTGATCGCCGACAAGGCCGCCCAGGCATTCTCCCCTCTCATTTCCGCCGCAAACGATGCCATTCCCTACCAGATCGCCATCATCGTCGAAAACGGTCTTGATATGGATCCGTGCGATCTTGCCAAGGCGCTCAAATCCGTCCGGCTTATCCAGAACGTCCAGCTGATTCTCGTGAGCAAGGAGGAGAGCGAGCCGGACCTGAACCTCATCACGAAACACGGTTTCGCCTCGGCTGTCGGCGCATCCATCGACAAGACGCTTCTGTTCAACGCCGTCCACTATGCACGACCGGTCGAGGGGGAGGCTGCAAACGTACCGAGCCTGGCCAACCGGTACCGGCAGAAAAAGAAAGAGGAACAGCGCGGACTGCGCATTCTCATAGCGGAGGACAACCTGACGAACCAGAAAGTCATCGGTAAGATCCTCGAGCGTGCCGGCCACGAGGCGCAACTGGTCATGAACGGCGAAGAGGCGCTAAATGCCTTGGAGAAGGAGAAGTTCGACCTCGTGCTGCTCGATCTTCACATGCCCGTCATGGGAGGACTGGAAGCCGCCAAGATATACCGGTTCACCGGGGATGAGGCTTCCCGCAAACCCCTGGTCGCACTGACTGCCGACGCGACACAGGAGTCCCGAAAGGCGTGCGAGGAGGCGGGATTCGACGGTTACCTGACGAAGCCGATAGAGGTGCAGAAGCTCCTCGAGCTCGTCGACTCGCTGGTCCCGACCGGGAAAAAGGAAAAGACCGCCGCCTCGGCAGCGCCAGTGCCTTCTTCCGGGATTCCTTCGGCGGACCGGGACCGGGCCGGTGACGTCATCGACCCTGCCACGTTCGACGACCTGGCCGCTCTCGGAGGAAAAGGGGATTTCCTGGAGAAGCTGATCCAGATCTTCCTGGAGACCGGGGAGCAGAAGGTCGACAGCATCGAGACGGCCATGCTTGCCCGGAACTACGGACCCGTTGCCGACCTTGCCCACGCCCTGAAGGGAAGCGCCGGGCAGATCGGGGCGATGCGCCTGGCAGAATTGTGCCACCAGTTGTCCCGGATCGGACCTGCCGGCTTGGGAAGGGACAGTCAGGTCCTCGTAAAGGGTCTCAGGGAGGAGTTCGAAAACGTTCGGCGAGCGCTGGAGATCCACGCAAAGGAGAGGGGACGCGCCATCTCCGAATAAGACCTTGCCGGGGAATCAGATTTCGGCCAGCTCCACCTCGTCCTTTGCATACGGCTGGCCAGCCATCTTGTCCTGGGCTTTCAGGAGCCGGTCCATCAGGCGAAGGTCCCGTTCCCCAAGCTCCATCGCGGCATCCACCCAGATATCCGCGATTGCGATCAGTTCCTCGTAGGAAACCGGATGAAGCAGGTCCCTCACCCGGAGCAGTGACTGGAATGCGTTTCTCCTCCGGGAATGGTTCCGTATGAACTGGTAGACGGCATTCTCCCCGTCCCCATCATCGGCCACTATATCAACCAGGCCCATCTCGTGGAGTTCGCCGGCGCCGAAGATATTCCCGCCCGAAATCATTTTTTCCACGCGTCCGAGACTCAGGCGCCTAGAAAGCAGCTTGTGCGCCCCCATGCCGGGAAACAGGTTGAAAAGGATCTCCGGAAATCCGAACTTCACGCTTTTCTCCGCAATCACGACATTATTACACAGCGCGGCCTCGAACCCTCCCCCCATGGCGTCGCCCTGGACGAGGGAAATCGTGGTGATCGGAAGATGGTGATTTACCATCCCCGAATAGACCACATCGATGCAGGCCCTGGCGTACGCGCGCATGCCTTCGATGTCCCTGGCCCTCGACAGCCGCGAGAAGACCCCCAGATCCCCGCCCAGGCTGAAAACTCCCGGATGCATCGAGGCGAACACCGTGTACCGAAGCGCTCCGTTCTCCTCCATCCCCGGCGCCCGCTTGTGGACATACGGCAGGAAATCGACGAACTTCTTCAACTCCTGCAGGAGTTCCGGGTTGAAGCAGGGCCTGGGTTTCGGTGCCATGTGATACCACATGATCCCGTACTCCGCTTCGTACCTCGTGCGCAACTGCTGGTAGGGATAATTAAGAGGATCGAGATACGTTACCTGTGCCTGCATGGTGTCTCCTGTTCCAATATACCAAAATCGGGAAACACTTTAAATCGACGAATCACCTCTAAATTCCTAAAATAAAATGAAAAGTGAACGGGAGGGATATTATCATAATCGTAATAAAACAAGCAATGGCAAAATCACCGACGAAAAAAAAGAGGAAAGGGAACCGGTAACAGTACCCGGGGAACCTTTGCCCGGGGCAAAGGGAGGCGACTCCCTACCAAAGGATCATCTCCCGATCCCGGAAGAAACCGCCCGTGGGCCCGTCGTCGGGAAGGGTCGCCTGCCAGATCGCGGTGTCGGCGCCCTCCGCGACGGTACGTAACGCCT
>CAWEPX010000025.1:0-4648 GCA_963811025.1 uncultured delta proteobacterium | reverse complement strand
TTTCCCGGAACGTGTTGGCGGCGATCGAGAGGATCCTGCCCGCCATTCCTACTTTTCCCCCCCGTTACCGCTCTCCGGAACGCGCCGCGCCTCCGGTACCGCTTCCGCCGGGACGAGGGAGTTCCCCCCCATTTGCTCCACGTAGATATCCTCGAGGTGTCTCTTCACCGGCACGCAGGAGCGGACATGCGATCCCGCCTCCCGGAACTTTCCGATCCACGCGTTCGCCTCATCGTAATCCGCCGCCCGCAGGAGGAGAACATTCCCCTGGGCGGAAACCGCGCCGTCAGGAAGTCCGGCGGAGGCGATCCACGCCTCCGGGGGGATCGGAGAGAACAGGATCTCCACGTACCGGACCCCCTCCTCCCGACCAGCTCCTCCACCGTCCCTTCCGCAACCTTCCTTCCACGATGCAGCATGATTACGCGGTCGCAGAGGGCCTCCACGTCGGAGATGATGTGGGAGCTGAAGAATACGGTCTTGCCGGAAGACTTCATCTCCCGGATCAGGTTCCGGACCTCCATCCTCCCCATCGGGTCGAGCCCCGACATGGGTTCGTCGAGGATCACGAGCTCCGGGTCGTGAAGCAGCGCCTGGGCCAGTCCGAGCCGCTGCATCATTCCCTTCGAGTATTTCCGGATGGCGGTGCCGCCCGCGTCGGAAATCCCCACCCGGGAAAGCATCTCGGCGGACCGCTCCCCGATTTCGCTTCGCCCCATTCCGTTCAGGTGCCCGCAAAGGCTCAAGAACTCGCTTCCCGTCAGGTATTCATAGAAATAGGGATGCTCGGGCATGAACCCGATCCGCCGGCGTGTTTCCGGCCGCCGTCCCACTTCTTCGCCGAACACCGTGATCCTCCCCGAGTCGGGGAACGCGAGGCGGTTCAGGATCTTGATCGTCGTCGTCTTCCCGGCACCGTTGGGGCCGAGGAACCCGACGATCTCGTTGCGGGCGACGGTAAAGGAGAGGTCCGAGAGCACCTGGACGCGCCTCCGCCAGAACCCGGTGGGGTAGGATTTGGAGACCCCTTCGACCGCGACAACGGAGTTCGGGGAGCTCATCGCTTCCGGAACACCTTCAGCCGCGCCGTGAGCCGGTTGCTTCGGACAGTGCCATCCGGTGCCAGAAGGTACGCTCCTCCGTTCGGCTCCCGGGGAATCTCCCGGATCAGTCCCTCCCGGACAAGGTCCGAAAGAGCGACGGGCAGGACTCCCTTCCTGTCCCGGTAGGCGACCACGGCTTTCTCCAGCGCCTGAAGGTCCCGCTCCACGATCACTGCCCGAAACCGACTCTGCAGGATCTCAAGCCGGGCGGGATCGGTTTCCTCGCGTATCATCCCCGTGAGAAACGAAAGCGCGGTCTCCGGAGCCCCCCCTTCCGTGAACATCCGCGAGGCAAGCAGGGGGAGGTAGGGAGGGCTTCCCGGTAGCCGGGAGCGACCTCCAGCGCCTTTGCGCCTGCAAGGGGATCACCAAGGGAGAAGTATTTCGTGTAGCCGATGTAGAAGGGGAAACGCCAGTCGTCCGGGTGGGATTCCATCCCCCGCCGGAGAAGATCGAGCGCCTCGTGGACGTGTTGCGGGGGAATCCCCGAGGACCATTCCTCCCAGGATATAGGGGACGACGAACCGGGGATCGAAGTTGCCGACGGTGCGGAGGAGGACGTAGAGCCTGTCGTAGTCCCCCGGGGCGATATTCGATGTGCCTGCGATCTGCACCGCCCTGAGCCACGCGAGATCGCCCAGGAAATTCCGGAACCCGAACGCGAACGCCGGGTTCCTGCTGATCTCGAGGAAAAGACTCCCCTTGCCGCCACGGACATTGTCGGACCAATGGATGACCGACCTCTCCCGTATAACCCGGGAGGACAGGAACCCAGACATGGCAAGGAGCAATGCGGGAAGAACCCACAGGAAGATGGTCGTTCCTCGCAAAGCGGATAACGTTCCCCCTTCTCTCATCGCTCCTCAGGCGACTCCACAAGCCACGCCTCGACATCCTCCAGGTGAAGGGCCGCAGCGCGTCTGCGGCACTCTTCCTCTTTCGCGGACCAGCGGGATGCCGCCTCCCGGTTCGATTTCCCTTCGAGATCGGCAAGCCTAGCATATCCTCTACAGAAGTTCGGTTCAACAGAAACGGCTTTTTCCAGATCCTTCACGGCATCCTCTCCTCTCCCGAGGGACGACAGGATATCCGCCTTGTGCCAGAGGATCTCTACCCCAAAGGGGTTGAGCCGCAACGCACTGTCCGCCAGACGAAGGGACATCATCGCATCGGAGGGTTCTCCGCGGAGACGGAGCAGTTCGAAGAAGAGATGCGAGAGGCGCAGGGTGTACTTGAAATCACGGGGGGAAAGCTCCCTTGCCCGATCCTCCCACCGGAGAGTCTCGAACATCGACTCCGGGATCTTCCGGACCTTTCCCAGGGAGGTCCGCTCCGAGAGGTACCTCCGGTAATGGACCGAGGAAAGAGCGTCCGGATAGGAGGACCGGAAAGGGTCGGCGGAGATGGCAACCGAAAAGGCCCGCTCCGCGCCGGGAAGGTCCCCCGCCCGGAGACGTTTCTCCCCCCGGTCGTAGTAATGGACGCCGGCAAGGGTCGCGAACGTGGCTGCGATAAGCGCAGCGCAGACGACCATCCCCAGGCTGCGGACCCAGGCCGGAAAAATCACGGGCGGCGCCGAATTTCGAGGGAGGCAGGACAGGAGCATGGCGAGCATCACGGCGTCCATGAAGAAAACCCCGAACACATGGAAGTTTCCGTTGAACAGGGCGTGGGCGCCCGACAGGACCAGTACGCTTGCCCCGCCGGCGGCCATCGGCCGCCGGTCGACCGGGATCTCCTTTCGTTTTTTCATCGCGAGGAACAGGGGATAGGCAAGAACGACGAGGAACAGGAAAAATCCGATTGCCCCGAGACCCGACAGAACCTCCAGGTATTCGCTGTGGGCTGTCGCTGCGAACTTTCCATACCTGCGGAACGCGCCGCCCACCGGAGACTGGGTGGCGAACCAGAAGTACTTGAATCCCCCGAGCCCCACGCCGAAGGGATGCTCGAGGAACGTGCGGAGAGCAGATTTCCAGATGATCCAGCGGCTGTAATTGTAAAGATCCGGCCCGAAGAACCGCTCGACGACCCGGAAACCCAGCAGTGCAAAAGACGGGATTCCGATGCCTGCCAGCAACGCACCCCCTTTCCGGAAGCCGAACCGCCCGATGAGGAGAACGCCGAACGCGGGCACGGAGGCGAGCAGCACTCCCCGGGAGCTTGCCAGGGACATCGCCGCGGCGAGGAAAAGGATCCCCCCCGAGACCTCCAGCCAACCGGACACGACGGGTGCCGTCAGCCCAGAGCCATCTCGAGAAGCAGAGAAGGGATGCGGCAGTGAGGAATTCGGAGAGATAGTTCGCGTTGTCGAAGGTCCCCCGGGGGCGCAGGTCTCCCCCGTAGAACCGTTGGAACAGGGCGATTCCTACTTCCGCGAGAGCGAGCGCGGAGACCGAGAGAAACATCGGCGTCCCACGTCTTCCGCGGGGATCCTTCCGGAAGAGGAGAACCGCCCAGGCGAGAATAACGGAAGCGAGCGCGATGTTCAACGCATGCTGGAAGGAGACCCAGAAGTAAACGGAAGAAAAGGAATGCCCGAAGGCAAGGAGGACGAATCCGCCGACAAGGAGCGGATAGTGACCGAGCGGAACCGGGTCCTTCCTGCGGCTCCAGAGAAAAAGAATGGCGGCCCCGAATCCTCCTGCCCGCAGGACCGCGAGCGGGTATTGGAGGGAGCCGCCGAACCCGAGAACCGCTACCACCGCGAGGAAAAGAAAAAAGGCGGCATCGCTGCCGCCTTTCGTACCGTTCATGGATACTGCATTACACGTCGTTGAAGGCGTTGAGCAGGACGTTGGCGTCGTTGATCTCCCAGGCATCGTAGTCGGTGTCGCTGTCGACGTTACCCTGGGCACCCGCGGTAAAAGCGTTGGCCACCTGCGCCGGGGCCGCACCGCCGTTTAAAGTCCACTGCCCGGCTTGAACGGTAAGGGTCATGTCGCCCTTGTCCTCAGCAGCGGTTCCCAAGGTGTACCGGTACCGGGCTTTGCCGACCGGCTCCCAGTTCGCCGCATTAAAAGTCCCGTACGAGTTATTCTCACCAAAATACCCCGTCTCCGCCGTGTAGATCCCTTTCAGGTTGGTCTTCGCCTCGGACTGCTTCGACTTCGCCTGGAACTTGAGGAAGTTCGGGATGGCGATAGCCGCCAGGATGCCGATGATCGCGACGACGATCATCAACTCGATCAGGGTGAAGCCTTTTCTGTTTTTCATCATGCCGTCCTCCTTTGAGATCGAATGAAATCTCTTTCCTTGTCTGTACAGCAATTCCCGTGCCACGTTATGACCCCAGGTCATCGGTGTCGTTGACCATTCCCCGGTCCTGGCTGATGTGCCAGGTGTCGATAATCGTATCGGAATCGATATTCCCCCATCCGTAAGCGGAAAATGACAATGCATCCGCGCCGGCCGCAACGATTGCAGGCTCCGGATTCAACGCGAGGCTTTTCCCGAAATACTCGTCCCCTGCGGTGTAGGTATACTGGGCCTTACCTACGGGAACCCAGCGTATTTCATTGAAACTGTTGGAAAACATATTGTTC
>CAWEPX010000024.1:0-6559 GCA_963811025.1 uncultured delta proteobacterium | reverse complement strand
GAAACCGCTGCTCTATCCGCCTGAGCTACGGGGGCTTTTCCCTGATTTCCACCCTCTCTCCCCTACTCGGCGAACTTGAGCAGGGAAAACACTTTCTGCCCCTTCAGTTTCTCCCGCCCGCGAAGATCGGTCAACTCGGCCAGGAAGCAACATTCTAGTATATCGGCACCCAACCGTTTCAATAATTTCGTAACGGCCCCGACCGTTCCTCCCGTGGCAAGAACGTCGTCGGCCACGATCACCCTCATTCCGGGCCATATCGCATCCTCGTGAATCTCGAGCCGGTCTTTGCCGTACTCGAGTGCGTACTCCGCGGCGACCGTCTTGTGCGGAAGCTTTCCGGCCTTTCTCACGAGGATGACGCCCACACCCAGTTTGTAGGCCATCGCCGCTCCCATCACGAACCCGCGGGCCTCGATCCCGATCACGGCTTCCACGCCCTTGTTGAAGTGGCGGTGCGCCATTAGGTCGATCGCACGCTGGTAGGACTCCGCGTCGGAGAGCAGGGTCGTGATGTCCTTGAACTGGATCCCCTTTATCGGGAAGTCCGGTATGTTTCGTATTCGTCTTTTCAGGGCCTTCATCGTCTGCTGCCCGCCCTTTCCAGGTATTTTTCCGGGTCCATCCCGGTTCCTCGCAGCCGAAGCTCGAAGTGAAGGTGCGTCGTCGTGGCGTTTCCGGTCTCCCCTACCGTCCCGATTACGCTTCCGGATGCGACGGCATCCCCCGATTTCACGCGGATGCGGCGCAAATGTCCGTACAGCGTCGTGACATCGTCCCCGTGGTCCAGGACGACCGCGTTTCCGTATCCGCGCATCCGGTTGCCGGCGTACAGGACCACTCCGTAGCCCGCCGCCCGGACCGGCGTGCCACCCGGCGCCAGGATATCGATCCCCTGGTGCATGCGCCCGTTTCTCCTTCCGAAACCCGAGGAGATCGTTCCGTGAAGTGGCATGACGAGCCTCTTCCCCGCCAGTCGGGAACTCGACTCCGGGAACTCCATAGACGGGACGTCCCTCGGTCCGGTCCCACCGGGAATCCACAGCATCTGTCCGGGCTGCAACGTCCGCGGGTCTTCGATGTCATTTTCCTCGAGAAGCGAGTGCGTATCGATTCCGTATGTTTTGGCGATTCGGTACGCAGTCTGTCCCCTTTCCACCCGGTGGTAGAATCCCTTTCCCCCCGAACACGCGGCGACAAGGACGGCCAGAAGAAGGGTGGAAATACGGACCTTCGGGCGCCAGGCAGACTTCCGGAAGCCCCTCTTTCTCGTTATCCGGAAAATCCGCGCTCCCCCAGAAGCGGGACGAACCGGCAACCGCCGAGAAATTCCTTTCTCGCCATCCCTTTATCCTTGCGGACGCTCATCAACTCCTGCTCCCACCGTCCCCCGATCGGGATCACCATGATGCCGTCCTCACGCAACTGCGCGAAGAGAGGTTCGGGCACCTCGGGCGCCGCGGCCGTTACGATCACCCGGTCGAAAGGGGCATCATCCGGCGCCCCCAGGGTGCCGTCCCCGACGTGGAACCGGATATTATCCATCCCGAGGGCCTCGAGCGTCGTCTGGGCCACCCGGGAAAGGGATTCCAGGCGTTCCACGGTGACCACCTCCCGGGACAGGCAGGAGAGAATCGCCGTCTGGTAGCCCGACCCGGTGCCGATCTCGAGAACCTTCTCGGTTCCTCGCAGCCAGAGTGCCTGGGTCATCTCGGCCACGATGTACGGTTGCGATATGGTCTGCTCCTCCCCGATGGGGAGCGGTCCGTCTTCGTAGGCGCGGGAGGCAAACGTGGGGGGGAGGAACCGGTGGCGGGGAATCTCTCTCATCGCCGAGAGGACCCTCTCGTCCCGGATCCGTCTGCCTTTGAGCTGCTCCTCCACCATGGCATTCCGTTTCCGGGAGAACGATTCCTCGGTCAGATTCCCTTTCGGCTTCCGCCACATCAACGCATCGTACCCCTTACCACTTCCATCTTCGGAGGCTCCGCAACGAGCCGTAATTCGTCATATCGAGATGGATCGGCGTGATCGAAATGTAGTTCTGCTCGACGGCCTCCAGGTCCGACCCGGGGATCTCCTGCCTCCGGAGGGTATCGCCGCCGATCCAGTAATACTTTCTTCCACGGGGATCCCGCTTCTCCACGACGGCCTCGCCGTAGATGCGCTTTCCCTGTCGCGTGATCCTGACCCCGCGAAGCTCCTCCATCGGAAGGTTGGGAATGTTCACGTTCAGGAGCGTGTCTTCGGGAATCCGCTGATGGAGCGCCTTGCGCGCGAGCTTCGCGGTAAAGACCGCCGCCGCATCGAACCGGAAATGGTTGCGCGACACCAGCGAAACGGCGATCGACGGGATCCCCAGTAACGTTCCCTCCATCGCCGCCGAGACGGTACCCGAATAGGTGATGTCGTCTCCCAGGTTCGCGCCCTTGTTGATCCCAGACACGAGGAGATCGATCTTCTTCTTCCGGAGGATACCGTTCGCGGCGAGGTTCACGCAATCGGTCGGGGTTCCGTCGACGGCGTATACCCGGTAACCTACCTTTTCGACCCGGAGCGGTTGCGTCAGCGTAAGAGAATGTCCCGCCGCACTTCGTTCGCGGTCCGGCGCGACTACGTACACCGTCCCTAAGGGACGGAGCGCTTCCGCGAGCGCTATGATCCCCTCGGACCGGAAGCCGTCGTCGTTGGAAACAAGGAGGATGGGAGAAGGATTCTTCACGTTTTGCCGATGGTTTCAGGAGAGAAAATGGTCATTTTACCCAACGTCCTGGTTTTCCGAATCTAATTGTATTTCAATATCTTTCGACGCATATTGATTTTACTCATTTTATGGAAAATGACAAGTGTTGCGAGATGGATGGCACAATAGGGGAAACAAGC
Organism: uncultured delta proteobacterium; assembly: GCA_963811025.1. Classification (GTDB taxonomy): domain Bacteria; phylum Desulfobacterota; class Deferrimicrobia; order Deferrimicrobiales; family Deferrimicrobiaceae; genus CSP1-8. The sequence continues at coordinate 3,676 of CAWEPX010000024.1, read as the reverse complement.
AATGAATGAAAATTCACGAGGAGGAATCATGAAGAAACCAACCGTTCATCCTGCCAATCGAAAGCCTTCGGCACCGGACGATTCCCTCTTCACGCAGCGCCTGACAAACCCTTACGGCGCTCCCGTTTCCCTCGAGACGGCGCGCAAGGCGACCGCTGCGGCTATCGCCGAGGGGAAGAAGAACGGCTGGACCGTGGCCGTTGGGGTCGTCGATCCGGGCGGCGTGCTGGTGTACTTCGAGCGAATGGACGGCACCCAGACCGGCAGCTCCGACATCGCGATCGAGAAAGCGCGCACAGCCGTTGCCTTCAAGCGCTCGACCAAGCTGTTCGAGGAAGGGATCGCGGAAGGGCGTCTGCAAAACCTCGGGCTGCCCGGCGCCCTGCCGATTGAGGGTGGGATACCACTGATCGAGGACGGCCGGATCGTTGGCGCGATCGGTGTGAGCGGCGCACGCCCCGAGCAGGACGGAGTCTGCGCCAAAACCGCAATAGATGCCCTGGGCTGATCGGGAATTGGCGGAAACAGGTGCACAAAAAGGGGAAGGGGTAAGCCCCCCATTGAGGTCTCCGCCTTGGGGTATCCTCGCAATTATCGCTTATTCGTCACCCACACCCATTTCTTCCAATATTGATTTCATCTGTTCTTCCGTTATCCAGTCATGTTCTCGAAGGATCTCACCGAGACGCCTGTGCGGCCTGCGCATCACGTTATCCTCTATCTGCTCCGCGAGTGCGCGTTGGACCTGATCAAGGGTTACATACCCCCGGTAAACGGAGATGCTCCCGAAGCGATATGTTCCCATGCCCGGGGATAATTTCGAGTGGTCCTTTTTCACGGTTTCCTCCCGATTAAAGAAATCTGGACCTCAACGGTCAGTTTTCTTGGGTTTCTTCTTCTTCTTCTCCCTGGCTGCAAGCCCTTTCCGGATGTTCACAACCTCGCCGTGGTCTGGGATCTGATGGAGCAAAATTCGGGGCCAATGTAAAAGCGCTTCCCGCAGCCAACCTGCAAGGTCGCTCAACCGTTCCATGAAATGAAAAAGGGTCACGAGTGAAAACCCGCAACCCCTTGATTTTAATGGTCGGGGCGACTGGACTTGAACCAGCGACCCCTTGCACCCCATGCAAGTGCGCTACCAGACTGCGCTACGCCCCGACCCGAATGTATTATGCTACCCGCTCCCGTTTTCATTGTCACGACAAATTCAAAAAAAAACGGAACCGTCAGGCGCGACCGAAATCGTCCTCGAGGCGCTCGATGTCGTCTTCCCCCAGATACGTCCCCGTCTGGACCTCGATGACGATCACGTCCTCCCGTCCGACGTTATCGATGCGGTGAACGGCTCCCTGCGGTATGTCTATGGAGTGTCCCGCCCCCAATCGAATTTCCTTCCCGTCGAGCGTAACGAGAGCCTCGCCCCGTACGACATGCCAGTGCTCGGCGCGGTACCGATGTCTCTGCAGGCTCAATCGCTTCCCCGGGTGCACGAGGATCTTCTTGACCTTGCACCTTTCCTCCTCGTAAAGGACGAGGTAATGGCCCCAGGGACGCTCTCCCCGTTCCCCGAACCATGCATGATTTTGATCAGTGGGATTCAATCGCGTACGGGTGTGCGGGTCATTTCCCCAGCATCTCCCGGAGTTTCTCCAGATCTTTCTTTACTTTAAGAAGAGTGGATCGGTGCTTCTTTTCTTCCAAGCTCAAACCGAGCTGTTTGCTCTTTTCCTTCATCCGTTCCTTTAACTTCCTCTGCGCTCCCTCGATCGTGAACCGTTCGTCGTAGAGGAGGTTGCGGATCTCGAGAAGCGTCTCGACCTCGTGCCGTTTGTAGACGCGGTGTCGGGAGCGGTTCTTGGCAGGCGTCAGGTCGAATTCCGTCTCCCAGAACCTGACCACGTAAGGCTTCACTCCCAGAAGAGAGCTTACCTCTCCAATTTTAAAGTAGAACTTGTCCGGGATTGTGGGAACTGCCACTCCTGCCTCCCGGAGACGGTCTACGAGTTTTCTTCGTTGATGTGCGCCTTCAGTATCTGGCTAGGCCGAAAGGTGAGTACTCGGCGCGCCGTGATCTGGATGTCGTCGCCCGTTTGGGGATTTCTTCCCTTGCGAGGGCGCTTGTCGCGCAGGATAAAGTTTCCGAACCCGGATATCTTTATTTTATCCCCGCTTTTCAGGATATCCTTCATCGTATCGAAGATCGTCTCGACGATATCCTGTGATTCTTTCTTCGAGAGGCCGCCTACTTTCTCGTAAACAATCTCCACCAGGTCAGCCTTCGTCATCGCCAGCCCCCTTTTGGTAGTAATTACGACGTGCGAATCGTACCGCCGAACCGATTCTCCAATAGATTTACTACTTTGGTATGTATACTATGGACATCGGCGTCCGTCAAGGTTCTCTGTTCCGCCTGGATTCGAACGCGGAATGCGACGCTCTTTCTCCCGGCACCGATCTTTTCCCCCGTATATACGTCGAAAACCTCCGCTTCGCGTATCTCGGGCGAAAGTTCCCGGACCATAGCCAGCACATCCCCCACCGGTATGCTCATGGGGAAGACGCAGGCGATGTCCCGGAAGACCGGAGGAAACCGGGGTATCGCCCGGTACTGCGTCGCAACGGGCGCCGACAACGCCTTGTGGACCCGGATCTCACCGTAGTAGGCGGCCCCCGGGATTTCCAGAGCGGACAGCAGTTCCCGCCGGACGGCGCCTACCCAACCGATCGCTTCTCCATCCTTCCATATTTCCGTGGACTTCCCGAGCTCGAGAAAGGGACGCGAGACCGCCGGCACGAAGTGAACCGGTTTCCCTCCCAGCAAGGCAAGCATCGCTTCGGCTATTCCCTTGGCATCGTAGAAGTCGACCGTTTCCCCTGCCTCGCTCCAGGTGCCGGGCATCCTGCGTCCGTACATGACGAACGCGATGCGGAGCTCTTCGAAATGATCATCGGTAAACGATTTTCCGAACGCCTTTCCCACCTCGAACATCCGGATGTCGTCTACGAAACGGCGAATGCTTCCCTCCACGTTGTGAAGCAGTCCCATGAGCAGATGGGGTCGCATCAGGGTGGTGTCCTCGGATATCGGATTGGCCACCTTCATCGCGTCGGATGGATCGAAACCCAATAAAGAAGCATGCTTTTCCCATTCCTTCCCGGAGACGAAGGAGAAGTTGATCGCCTGGGAAAAGCCCTCCGTGCACAGGAACTCCGAGACCCTCTCCACTTCCGCGGCAATCCGGTCGTCCCGGGAGAAGTCGGGCGCTCCCGATTCCGGGTATGTGGTCGGTATCGTGTCGTAACCGGAAAGCCGTCCGATCTCCTCGATGAGATCGATCTCCCTTTCGATGTCGAACCGGCGAGCGGGGACGGTAACCTCCCACGTTTCCTTTCCCCTGTCCTTCACGGGGAACCCGAGGCGCGTCAGCACACCTGCGCATTCCTCGTCGGGATAGTTGCGTCCGATGACCCGTTCCACGCGCGCAGGACGGAACGGTACCGTTCTCCGGTACTCCCGGTCCCCCCCTATGTCGAACGATCCAGTCGACACACGGAAATCGGCAAATCCGGCCAGGAGCGAAATGGCACGGTCGGCGGCGTACATCGTGCCGGACGGGTCCACACCCCGCTCGAAGCGGTAGGAGGCCTCGGTGGACAGCCCGAGCCGTCTTCCCGT
>CAWEPX010000023.1:0-64864 GCA_963811025.1 uncultured delta proteobacterium | reverse complement strand
CTCCCGGATCGACCGCGGTCTCCCCAAGCCCCTGCGGACCTTTGCCGCCCTCTACTCCTCCTGGCTGGGGGAGCTGCGTACCAAGAGCGAGACTGGAACCACTTCCGTCCGGATGCGCAGGCTCGTGCGGATCCTGCTGACTGACCTGGCGGTGGCGCTCGGGATCCTCTCGGGAGCCTCCGCGTGGGGAAACGCGATCGCCGCATGGATCGCCTCCTCCACGGGGCTCTCCCCCCTTTTCGCCCGCTACGCCTTCCTCGCCGCAGTCGTTGCGATATCGGGCGCCCTCTGCATCGGGGTCGTCCGGAGTGCACGGCACATCGCGCTCGCGCTCGCCGCCAGGGCGATGCCAATAGCGGAGCCAGGCAAACTCGACCTGGCAGCAGCCCCTCGCCGGGCGCTGGAAGTCACGCTGCAGGTCGGCATCGTCCTTCTGGTGGGAATGCCGGCGATTGCGATCGTGCAACCGTTCCTCCCCCACCTGCCGGTGGGTGCAGTCCTCGCGGGGGCGTTATTGCTGTCCGGGGTCTGGTTCTGGCGTGGCGCAGCCAACCTGGAGGGCCATGTCCGGGCGGTGTCCGAGGTCATCGCGGATGCCTTGGCGAAACAAACCGGCCCCCGGGACACCGAGGACGACGCCCACGCGCTCCGGCGGATTCGCGAGGTGGTCCCCGGATTGGGAAACGTCGTCCCCCTGCGCCTCGGCCTCGGCAGTCATTGCGCAGGAAAGACGCTGGCGGAGGCGGACGTGGGAAGCCTGACCGGGGCGGCGATCCTGGTGATCCTCCGAGACGACGGGGAGGCGCTCATTCCCACAGGCAAGGACTTCCTGCGGGTGGGGGACCTCCTGGCGCTTGTCGGGCCGCCGGAGGCGGTCGAAGCGGCCCGCAGATTACTTGTATCGGGCCCGGAGAACTCCCGGTGAGCCCCCGGACGCGCATACGGCCCGTATCCTTAGCCCCGGCGGCAGCCTACCACGAACAGATTTGAGATCGCTTGAGACCAAAGATTCGTCAAAAACGGCAATATCGGAGCCCTGACGCGCCTGGCACCGGGGATTCAGGGTGTTCCCCGTCATAAGAAGTGGCACAAAGGGATTCGGGCATTTAAGGTACGGGTCGGGGCTTTCGGGAGAGAGATTTCCGGGGTCTTGACTGGATCGTCCGGTTCCGCGATGGTTGCCGTGTGAGGCAACCGGAAAGGAGCCGTTCGATGGGTATGGACGTTGTCGCCCAGATCCGCTGGGCCACCGGAAGAAGTACTCTGCTGAAGAGAAGATTCGCATCGTCCTGGAAGGGTTGCGGGGCGAGATCCCGATCTCGGAGCTGTGCCGTCGGGAGGGAATTGCTCCGACGATGTACTACCGCTGGTCGAAGGCGTTCCTGGATGCGGGGAAGAACGGGCTGACGCGGGACACGCAGCGGGACGCCACGACCGCGGAAGTCCGGGCGCTCAAGGACGAGAACGCCACGCTGAAGAAGGCGTTGGCGGAATCTATCCTTGAGACGATGAAGCATAAAAAAAGCTTGGGCATGTAGGGCGCCGCCGGTACGTCCGCATGAGCGCCGAGAAGAAGCTGGAGATATTGCGCGGCGTTGAGGGATCGGGGGTTCCGGTCACCGAGGCGCTGGCAAAGCTTTCGATCTCTCCGTCGACGTATTACCGGTGGCGGAGAAGGTTCCGCACGGGTGGGCGTGAATCCCTTCACGACCGCAAGCCCCACCGGGAGCGGAACTGGAACCAGTTGTTGCCGGAGGAGCGGACGAAGGTGCTAACCGTCGCCTTGCTGTACCCGGAGTGGTCGAGCCGGGAAGTCGGTTGTCACATCGTCGACCATTGCGGCTTTACCGTCTCCGAGGCGACGGTGTACCGGTTGCTCAAGGAAGCGGGTTGGATCAAGCCGAGAGACCCGCGTCGATTCCCGGCGTCGCCGGAGTATCGGATCAAGACGAAACGTCCAAACCAGATGTGGCAGACGGACGCGACGTACCTTCTGGTGAAGAACTGGGGCTGGTACTACCTGATTTCGGTGCTGGACGATTACAGCCGGAAGATCCTGGCTTGGAGGCTCCAGAGCGCCATAGATGCCGACGCGTTCAGCGAGGTGGTGGAACTGGCGTTCGAGGCGACGGGGATGGACGGCGTGCCCGTCGAGGACCGCGCGAAACTGCTGTCGGACAACGGCGCGGCGCTGATCTCGAAGCCCTTCGGGGATTCCCTGGAGGCAAAGGGGATCGGGCACATCTTCGCCTCGCCGTTCCACCCGCAGACAAACGGGAAGATCGAGCGGTATCATCGTTCCTGCAAAGAGCAGGTGAACCTGTTCACGTGGGAAACGCCGGATCAACTGAACGGGGAGATCGATCGGTTCATCACGCATTACAACGAGCGGCGGTATCACGAAGCGCTTGGCAACGTGACGCCGGATGATGTGTACTCCGGACGAAGGGAGTCGATCCTGGCGCGTCGGGCAAAGTTGAAAGAGGAAACACTCTACCGGCGCAGGGTAATCAACCATCAACCGCAGGGGCCGGACGGGGCCAAACCGTCGTACCTTAACTCAAGCCCTGAAAATTGCCATTCCTTATGACGACGTACACCTCCTCGAATTGGTCTGAAAAGCATGAACATACATGGAACAAATCTGAGGGAGGCAGGAAGGAATTTTTTAAACCTCGGAGCGAAACAAGAGCGGGGTGAGGCTCACACATATCGGTAGTTCTGTTGAGGCCGACCTTAAAACCGGGAAGCGCGGTCGCCGCATAGGTAACGGACGAGGTCGACAATATCAATTAGAAGAGACAATGTGTCCATAGCTATTAACGTGAGAATCCAGCCGTGAAAAAGCGTGCCTCCTGGAATATGATCAAGTCTAAATACCAGCCAGATCAACATGGGTATCCAAACAAAATGGCCTACACCTACGAGCCGGACGTATCCCAATTTAGCGTGCAGGACTGTCATGACCGTCGCGGCCAGGAGCCCGGCTCCCAGCACCACCCATGCCTCCACCCTGGGGAGAAAGAAGATCGAGGACAGGTTGATCATTGGCAGCCCTGCCATCCATGGCCACCAAATCATGGGCATTTTGAATATGTTTCTGAGGAAGTCGACTAAGGGTTTCATCACATGGGGCATAATATGCTGTTTCTTATTTCATGACTATTAGGCATAACTGATAACTGATGGGGTCTCGAACTACTAGCCCTCTGGGCCATTTACAAAAATGATTTTACACACCCCAAAATCCGTTGACGCTTCTACTTAGGCACTGAGCAGTTCCCCGTGATCGGTCCACCCGTATCTTAGTGTAAGAGGCCTCCTGAAGCCTCCTAAGAACTCCGGAAATTTGGAAGCCGCATGCCCGGGAGTGCGATCGTTTCGGGGGCCGGGGGCTGGTAGCCCAAGCCACTATGCGGTCTCACCCCGTTCGAAGGCACTTGGGAACACCTATATGGCGACCATTTTGAAAACAACCTTCTCCTGCTCCATCCATAAATTTGCCCTGACGGTGAAGTTCGTTTCCTAATACCCTGCGGGACGGGATGCAAACTATATGCAAACAGAGGTTAGAAACGCGAGCAAGGCTGAAATCACCGAGCCCGCAAAGGATTGAAATGTAAAGGATAAAGATGGCGCGCCTGGGAAGACTCGAACTCCCGACCCGCTGCTTAGAAGGCAGCTGCTCTATCCACCTGAGCTACAGGCGCGCGGGATGATAGGATTATAGCAGCAAACCCCGTCGGCCATTCCGGCCAAATTGACACGAACGGGGGTAATCGGTCATCCATATAAGATGATGAGCGAAAACAAGGTGATCAACTGCGCGGCCCTTGACCTGACTCGGAAACCATCCGTGCGGCCGCCCGGAGATGCCCCCGGAAAGGAAACAAGGTGGACCTTTCCGGTAGAGGGGATGACGTGCGCCTCGTGCGTCGCCCGGGTGGAGAAGGCTCTGTCCCGCGTTGAGGGTGTCGCCCGCGCCTCCGTCAATCTGGCCGCGAATACCGCGACCGTTACGGCGGATCCGGGAAAGACGAGGATGGCGAGCCTTGTCTCCGCGATCCGTGAAACCGGATACGAGGTTCCCGTGCAGAGAACGGAGTTTCCGGTAGAGGGGATGACGTGCGCCTCGTGCGTCGCCCGGGTCGGAAAGGCACTCCTCTCGGTGTCCGGTGTCCTCTCCGCGAGCGTCAACCTGGCCACCCGGACCGGGACGGTCGAATTTCTCCCGGGCGTGGCCGACATGGGGGCGTTGCGCGTTGCGATCGAACGCGTGGGGTATTCCATCCCGGAGATAAGCCCGGAGGAAGACCCGGTCGCGCGGCAGGAGCGCAGGCAGCGGGAGGAGGAAAGGGCGCTGCTCAACCGGCTTCGCGTGGGGGTCCTGCTCGGTGTCCCGCTGTTTCTTCTCGCGCAATGGGAGATGGCCGCGGGCGCCTTCGTCCAGCTGGCCCTGGTGACGCCGATACAGTTCTACGTCGGGTCCCGGTTCTACCGCGGCGCGTGGACAACGGCGAAGCACGGGACGACCGACATGAACACGCTGGTCGCTCTGGGGACGACGGTCGCCTACGCGTACAGCGTCGTCGCCACCTTCTTTCCCGGACTGTTCGCCGTGGAAGGGGCCGCCCCCCACGTCTATTACGACACCTCCGCGGCCATCATCGTCCTGGTCCTCCTCGGCCGGTATTTCGAGACACGGGCGAGAGGGAAGACGTCCGAAGCCGTGAAAAAACTTGTCGGCCTGCAGCCGAAGACGGCGCGTGTGATCCGCGACGGCGGGGAGGTGGACATCCCCCTCGAGGAAGTGGCGGCAGGGGATCGGGTCGTCGTACGGCCGGGAGAGAAGGTTCCGGTGGACGGTGCCGTGGAGGAGGGGGAAAGCTCGGTCGACGAGTCGATGATGACGGGGGAGCCGATCCCCAAGGACAAGAAGCAGGGAGACGCCGTGACGGGCGGCACGATGAACGTCAACGGGCGTATTGTCATCCATGCCACCCACGTGGGAAAGGACACGGCCCTGGCGCGGATCGTCCGGATGGTGCAGGAGGCGCAGGGGAGCAAGCCTCCGATCGGCCGGCTGGCGGACGTCATCGCTTCCTATTTCGTTCCCTCGGTAATGGGAGTGGCGGCGGTTACCTTCGCCGCCTGGTGGGTCTTCGGACCGCAGCCGCGGCTTACCTACGCCATGCTGAGCGCCATCTCGGTCCTGATCATCGCGTGTCCCTGCGCGCTTGGTCTCGCCACGCCCACGTCGATCATGGTGGGCACGGGGAAGGGGGCGGAGCTGGGCATCCTGATCCGGAGCGGGGCCGCGCTGGAAACGGCGCACAAGGTCGACACCGTCATTCTCGATAAGACGGGTACGGTCACGCGCGGACGTCCGGTGTTGTCCGGGGTGCGGACCGCAGCCGACGGTCCCTACCGGGGGGCGGAAGGGGAGCGGGAGATGCTTGCGCTTGCCGCTTCCGCCGAGAGCGGGTCGGAACACCCCCTGGCCGACGCGGTGGTTCGCGGCGCAAAAGGGAAAGGACTTTCTCTTTCCTCTCCCGGGGAGTTCCACTCCCGGCCGGGCCACGGAGTCCGCGCGACGGTTGCGGGGCATCGCGTTCACGTGGGCAGCTCCAGGTGGCTGGAGGAGGAGGGAATCGACGCGTCGGCGCTCCTTTCCGACGCGAAGGAATTCTCGGAGTCGGGGATCACCGCCATTTTCGTGGGAGTGGACGGAAAGGGCTCGGGCGTCGTGGCGGTCGCCGACGAGATCAAGGAAGGGGCCCGCTGAAGCGATCGGCGTCCTGCGCGGGATGGGGCTCGACGTGGTGATGCTGACCGGGGACAACCCGAAAACGGCAGAGGCGGTGGCCGCGCAGGCCGGGATCAAACGTGTTCGCGCGGAAGTCCTGCCGGACCAGAAAGCGCAGGAAGTACGGCGGATCCAGTCCGGGGGGAACATTGTCGCGATGGTGGGAGACGGGATCAACGACGCGCCCGCTCTGGCCCAGGCCGACGTCGGGATGGCGATCGGCACGGGCACGGACATCGCGATCGAATCGGGCGATATCGTACTGATGAGCGGAGACCTGAAAGGAGTGGCGACGGCCATCGCGTTAAGCCGCGCCACTCTCCGCAACATCCGCCAGAACCTGTTCTGGGCGTTCGCCTACAACGTGGTGCTCATACCGGTTGCGGCGGGGGTCCTCTTCCCCCATTTCCGGGTGCTGCTCTCCCCCATCCTCGCCGCCGCGGCGATGGGGCTGTCGTCCGTCACCGTCGTCTCCAACGCCCTCCGCCTGCGCCGGTTCCGGCCCTAGCAAAACGCGGGCGGACCGGATTCCCGTTGACCCCCCATGGCCCGGTTTGTATAATCTTCTTTCGCCGTTTGCCAGGTGGTGAGTGTAGCTCAGTTGGCAGAGCACCAGGTTGTGGCCCTGGTGGCCGCGGGTTCAATCCCCGTCACTCACCCCATTTATTGCCATTGCGGGAAAGGGCGCCTGTAGCTCAGGGGATAGAGCACCGGCCTCCGGAGCCGGGTGCGGAGGTTCGATTCCTCCCAGGCGCGCCATCAAGAACAGGGACGTTCCTAAGAAGTCGGGCGTTCGCGTTTCCGTTCTTTCAACACGTGGGCCACTAGCTCAACCCGGCAGAGCAGCTGACTCTTAATCAGGAGGTTGAAGGTTCGAATCCTTCGTGGCCCACCAATCGTTTCAGGGGGTTAGGCGATTTCGCCTGCCCCCTTTTTTCTTTCAGGGAAGGTGTTTGTCTACACTTCGCTTGGGTTCGTGGCAATGAAAAATATCTGAGTATATGAAGCAGGCTAACAACAGGCTGATGCTGACGGCTGCCCTTTCGATATACCCGTGGCCCCGCAGCTTAGCCTGAACGTTAGTCGGTCAAGATGAAAAGAATGAAAGACGTTTTGCCATACCGTTGGGACGCGAGGGATTATGCGCAGCACTCTTCTATACAGTTTCTATGGGCGCTAGAACTTATAAGAAAATTAGAGCTCAAGGGTCATGAACATGTTCTTGACATTGGATGTGGGGATGGGAAAGTAACCGCAAAAATTGCTTCATTATTGCAAGATGGTTTTGTCTTGGGTGTCGATAGTTCTGACTCTATGATTTCCCTGGCAAAAGAACGTTACCCTGCGAATATATATCCCAATCTTCGATTCCAGCAGGAAAACGCATATGCTCTTCCGTTTCGTGAGGAGTTCGATGTGATTTTTTCAAGTGCTTCGCTTCACTGGATATTGGATCATCAGCCGGTCCTACAAGGGATCTATCAAGGCTTGAAATTCGGCGGTAAAATTCTTCTTCAAATGGGCGGGCAAGGAAACGCCCAAGATTTACTACATGTACTTTCAATAGTAATCACCTCGGAGGAATGGATTGAATATTTCGATCATTTTGATTTCCCATTCGGATTTTATGGGCCGGACGAGTATCATTCATGGTTGAAAAAAGCAGGTTTGCATGCACGTCGTGTCGAATTGATCCCGAAAGATATGGCCCACCCAAGTCAGGAATCTTTTATGGGATGGATTAGAACAGTTTGGCTACCTTATACTCAACGGGTTCCTGTCGAAAGGAGAGACGAATTTATTTCCCAAGTTACCAGAAAATATCTTGCCTATTATCCCACCGATGAAAAAGGGGTGACACATATAAAGTTGGTACGATTGGAAGTCGATGCCTTCAAACCGACAGTTGTATACCGTCTAACAACAGGCTGAAGCTGGCGGCTGCCCTGCCGAGGTACCTGAGGTCCCGGTCCCGCAGTTTAAGCGGAGCGTTAGGCAGAAGAGAAAGACTACAATGATCTCAGTCTCGATGGACACCGCAACAACAATACTGCGCATTAGCTTCCTGGTTGGGGCAGTCACGGATGGCCTGGCAATCATTCCCATGGCATTTCCCAGGATCGGCTCAGCGCTTTTTGGCGGTGACGTATCGAGACTTGGTGCGGAGTACCGCTATGCGATGGGCATCGGTGCGTCACTAATGGCAGGATGGACAGCTCTCCTGATTTGGGGGGCCATTAACCCAATGGAGAGGCGCGATATCCTCATCCTTACCTTATTCCCAGTAGTTGCTGGAATCATTGCAGCAACCATAGCTGCTGTCCGAAACAGGGTGGTCCTTCTATCCAGAGTCATCCCCCTCTGGATACATCTTGGCTTCTTGAGTATTTTGTTCGTAGTCAGTTATGTTCTTTCTTTCTGCGTTGCTAATTGAAATACGTTGTGTTTCAAGAGACGGGAGATTCTGGGGCCCCGCAGCTTAGCCTGAGCGTTGGGCCTCACGAAAAAGATCCCCGCGAGGCGATAATCAATACGAGCCAAAGTGAGTGCCACAGGAAGGAGATCAACATGAAAGCCATTGGAGTCATGAAGTTCGGGGAACCGAACGTGCTGGAGGTCGTGGAACTGCCCGAGCCGCATCCCGGTCCGGGCGATGTACGTATTCGTGTGCATGCGGCAACGGTAAATCCGACTGACTTGCTCCTGCGTTCGGGCTTCATGGCGGCCATGCTCGCACAGCAGCAACCGCCCTATGTCCCGGGCATGGACGCTGCGGGCGTGATCGACGAGCTCGGACCTGGAGCCGACGGTCGGCTGAAGGTCGGCGACAAGGTAGTCGCGATCGTGCTTCCCATGGCGCCGAACAAGGGTGCGTACGCGGAGCAGATCGTAGTTCCGGCGACGTCGGTCGTTCCAATGCCGGCCGGCGCAGACTTTGCCGCGGCATCGACCTTGTTGATGAATGCGCTCACGGTCCGCCTCGCACTCGACGCACTCGCTTTACGTCCGGGGCAAACGCTCGCCGTCACCGGCGCAGCCGGTTGCGTGGGCGGCTACGCGATCCAGCTAGGGAAAGCCGACGGTCTGCGCGTCATCGCCGATGCAGCGAAGGCCGATCGCGAACTCGCGAGGTCGCTTGGCGCCGATATCGTGGTCGATCGGGGCGACAACATCGCTAAGAACATCCTCGCGGTGTTGCCCGAAGGCGTGGGCGGCGTAATCGACGCGGCAATGCTGCATGAACTCGTGGTGCCGGCGATCGGCGACGGCGGTGGCCTCGCCACGGTGCGCGGGTGGAAGGAGGCGGTCCCGCGCGGCATCGTCGTTCATCCCGTCTTTGTGAGTACGGGCGCAACTGACACCGCGAAGCTCGACCGCCTCCGGCGGCAGGCCGAGGAAGGCGTACTATCGCTCCGCGTAGCGAAGGTGCTCCCGGCATCGAAGGCGGCTGACGCGCATCGGCTCCTTGAAGCTGGCGGAGTTCGTGGCCGGCTCGTGCTTGACTTCACGACGTTCGCGAATTGAGACTCCTGGTCGAGGTTCCGTGAGCCCTAACCATGCGCTCCAGCGGACGTGTCAGCTTCGCGCCGCAGTTTAGCCTGAGCGTTAGGCTCTCAAAATCGCAATATTATTGGAGGCATGCTAACTGAGGGAGGATTTCCAAATGCTACAAAATGTCAATAGATTCATTGACTATTTCGAGGGAATCCGTCGTCGCACCCTGCATTTCATCGACGCCATCCCTGCAGACAGAATCGATTGGTTCCCTAGTGACGGCGAATTCTCGTTCGGAGACCTCATCCGCCACCTGGCTGCCACCGAGGATATGTTTGTCGGAGCCTTGGTGGATGGAAAATGGAAATACGCTGGGCACAAAATCCAAGAGAAACAGGAACGGGACGTTGCCGTCAGGTTACTCAAGTCTACTCACCAAGAAGCCATGAAAAGATTGGCCACTTTAAGCGACTCCGCGTTAAATGAGAGTCATCCGTCTCTAAGCGGCCAAGAAGTCAAGACCTGGCGCTTGTTAATGGCGATGGTCGAACACGAAGTTCATCATCGTAGTCAAATAGCAATGTACTTAACCCTGATCAAAATTAAACCCCCTCACATCTATGGCTTGGGAGTGGAAGATGTAATCGCGTTGGCAACCGGATAATAAATGGGGGCCTAACAACAGGCTGAAGGTGACGGCTGCCCTGCGGGAGACTCGTGAGGCCCCGCAGCTATGCCTGCTCGTTAGGGTGGCTATATTCAGAAAAGACTTCTTACTGCAGTGGAGAAAACTAATAAACAGGAGCAGTAGGAGGGAATGATGGGGGATGTATTGGGATTAGTTCTTTCTGTCCTCAAAACCACTCCACGCCGTTGGATACATATGGCGGAGATGGTTCCTGATGAGTTGTTCCGGCGGGCGCCAGCGTTAAGCGAGTGGTCGGCCCATGAATGCCTACAACATATAGTTGATACGGAGCAAATGGTCTTCCCCGTGCGATTAGGCTATTTGCTGCGTGGGGAAGATTTCTCGGCATTCAATCCTGATGATGACGGGACAAAACCGAAAATGGATTTAAGTTCATATAAATTGGCTACGGAATTTGATCGATTGAGAACGGAAAACATAAACATACTATCAAAGCTAAGACCCAATGAATTGCGTCGGAAAGCGAAGCATCAGGAATTGGGTATGGTTTCACTTGAAGAAATGATTAATCATTGGGCGGGTCATGATTTGATGCATACAGTCCAAGCCGAGAGAGCAATCATGCAGATATTTATTGAAAGTTGTGGCCCTTGGAAGCCGTATTTTGCAGATCATGTTGCTTAAGAATTTAAATATGCTGCCTAACGACAAGCTGCTGCTGACGGCAGCCCTGCGGGAGATCGTGAGGCTCCGCAGCTAAGCCTGAACTTTGGGCGGGAGGCCGTCTCAGTGAATCGAATTGCCGGAGCACATCAGTGAGTCGCCGATACTTCGGGCCGTATCGAGGGGTTGTAATGAACAATGAGGATCCGGAAGGGCTGATGCGTATCAAAGCCCTCGTCCCCGACGTTCTAGGCGAGCAGGAAACCCCCTGGGCGGCACCATGTGTTCCCCCAGGAGTCAGATCCGTCCCGGAGGTTGGGACGCGTGTCTGGATTGAGTTTGAGGCCGGCGACCTCTCGCGTCCCATATGGATGGGTACTGCTGGCGTTGCAGGGTCGAGTCGTGACGGGGAGAAGTAGGGTGGCGTGGCTAGTTAGATGGATGACTCCGACTAACTACCGGCTGAAGCTGACGGCGCGCCTCTTTTTCGCTGGGCACCCGCGGCTTAACCGGGGTGTTTTGCGGCTGGACACGTGTCGCAACCAGTCAATCGGAGGAACGAGGTGTCCCATGATCAATGTATCCAATGAAAGGCCTCCTGCAGAGATCGTGCAGGGTTTCAGGAAATTGCTCTCACATGACTCCATCACATGCGCCATCTCGGATTGTATGGGACGATTCAATGCGATGACGTCTGACATGAGGCCCCTCTTCGAGGGAATACGCCTCGTCGGCACGGCGGTAACCGTTAAGACTCTCGCCGCTGATCTGGCGGCTGCCTTCAAGGCAATCGACGTATGCCAACCCGGCGACATTGTGGTCATCGATTCACACGGGTCGATCAATACCGCATTCTGGGGAGAGAACATGACCATGTCCGCGCTCAATCGTGGGGTGATAGCGGCGGTGATCGATGGTGCCTGTCGGGATGTCGAGGAAATCAGAAAGATCAGGTTTCCCGTGATCTGCAAGGGCGTTGTTCCCAACGTGGGGGCAATCGCGGGCTATGGGGACGTCAATGTTTCGATCCAGTGCGCCGGGGTTTCGGTGTCGCCCGGGGATATCGTGGTTGTCGACGGCAATGGCGTGGTTGTCGTGCCAATGGCTGAGGCTGCTGAGATTCTGCAAAAGGCGCAGCGGCTTCTGCAGACGGAGCATCTCCTTCAGGAAAAGATCAAGGCGGGCGCGACCATCGGCGAGTTGGTTAACATCGATGAAGTGTTTAAGACTGTGTTCTCGTACCAGAGCAAAGCACTGGAACGTGACTGAAATGTCGGTCGCTCAACGAGACGGCCGCAGAACAACCGCTTGCACGCGGACGCGCAAAGACGGGCGCGCCGGTGAAGCGGAACGTTAGACAGACAAACGGGAAGTTAAATGTCAGAGCAAGCATATGACAAAAGGTGCATTGCCCTCACCCAGCTCGAAGCAGCATTACGTCTTTTCTTTGAGGGGCGTGACTACTTTTCCGTGATCACACTTGCGGGGGCAGCTGAAGAATTATTCGGGAAAATGCTTTCAAGGAGTGGCAAGGGAAATTCTCTCGAAGAGTTAACGGCAGGAGCAGTAGCCGTTTATAAACATCTGTTCGGCGAGGAAATTGGTGCAAAGGGATTTGCAGATCGCGCTAACCGTGCCCGAAATGCATTAAAGCATCTTGATGCTGGAGGCCATCCTACGATTACCCTTAATGTTCGTGAGGAATCAATAGACATCCTGAATCGTGCGATCGACAATTATTGGCATCTTGAAGAATCACTTACTCCAGCAATGGAGTGTTTTTCAAGGGAGCAACGTGCTGTCTAACAACAGGCTGAAGCTGACGACTCGCCAACGAAAAGTCATGGGCGCCCGGAGCTCAAGCAGAGCGTAAGACAGATAAAATAATCGACCGTCATCTCGTCATCGAACTACCTTTGTCTCTACGAAGGAGGACAGCGATGAGCGGGACACTCACCCTCTACGAACGATTTAAGAGATTTCCATTAGGCAATATTCTTTTCAGCAGGGCGATAGCGTTCCGTGCCCCTTATTTTTCGACGATTCATCCTCATGTGACAGACTTGCGTTCAGGATACTGCCGGGTGGAAATCAAAGACCGCCGGTCCATACGAAATCACCTGGGAAGCGTGCATGCCGGCGCTCTATGCACTCTGAGTGAGTTGACGGGGGGACTCGCGATAGAGGCAACACTTCCCTTTAGCCTCAGGTGGATTCCAAAAGAGATGACAGTCCAGTACATCAAGAAAGCAAAAGGCAAGCTGGTTGGTAAATGTTCCATTGATGCAATCGCTCTCGTCCCCGGAGATGTAAAAGTGCCTCTAGAAATAAAGGATGGGACAGGGGACACAGTGCTGAACGCAGTAATCGTCTTCTATATTAGCGAACGAAAGTCAGCGAATTGAACTGCCTAAC
The DNA here is from genome assembly GCA_963811025.1 of uncultured delta proteobacterium. Taxonomy (GTDB): domain Bacteria; phylum Desulfobacterota; class Deferrimicrobia; order Deferrimicrobiales; family Deferrimicrobiaceae; genus CSP1-8. The sequence continues at coordinate 51,836 of CAWEPX010000023.1, read as the reverse complement.
AACCGGCTTGAAGCTGACGGCTGCCCTGTCTTCGTCGAAGCCCCGTCGGTTAGCCGGGCGTTGGGCTGACAGTCTGAGGAGCGAGGGGTGAATGCGGCCGCACAACGGCTCTTTCAAGCCGCAGTAACACGCTTTGGTGGGAGGGCCTTCTCCGTCGAAGTGCGCTCGGACGACACCGACGGGAGGCCTGGCTCCATTACGCTCACGTTCACGCATCCGAGGCGACAGGCTCACCAACTCCAGGTCGTGCAACGTGGCAATGCATTCGAGGTCGCTTTTACTGACGGCGACCCACCGGGCCCTGCAGAACGCCTTTTCGCATATAGTACGTCGGAGGAACTCCCTCAAGTCGTGGCAGAGGTAATGGAGTTCCTTGGGCAGCTGTTCTCAGGCCAGGTGATTGTCTGGCGCGAGCGTCTCGGACCAGTCACACGTCTTCTACGTGGCTTCGATACGGAGAGCCTGCTGTGGTTTGCGATGCGCGAGGAGCTTACGCCACCTAAGCATAGGAGACTTGTAAGACTATACGACTGGACGGCTTCGTAGAAGGACCGAGCAACCGAACAACAGACTGTAACTGACGGCTGCCCTGCAGAAATACCATGGCCCCGCAGCTAAGCTTGAACGTAGAGCAGAATAGAGCCATAACATGCCAACACGAGAAGAAATGATCTCTGTACTTAATAGCGTAGTGGTCCCAGCCTTACGCCAGAGAGGATTCTCAGGCTCATTTCCACACTTTCGTCGACTCGGCGCGAAGCAAATTGATCTCATATCTTTTCAATTTGATAAATGGGGCGGAGGATTTGTAGTTGAAATATCGAAGTGCAGTATTGATGGAGTTACCATGCCCTGGGGAGAAAAAATACCTCCAAAGAAGGTCACGGCACATGATTTGAACCCACGAGATCGTTTTCGCCTAGGGTGCGAAGGTCCAAGCACAGAACATTGGTATCGATATGACAGCGGCAATACGTTAGAATCAGTGGCCCGAGAAGTCGTACAACAGCTTGATAAAGCAGAGAAATGGTGGGCAGGCTAACAACAGGCAGAAGCTGACGGCTGCGCTGCCGGAATACCAGTGGTCCCGTAGCTGATATGGGTTGACCGATCAAGTGTAAAATTTTTGGGTCTGTGTTTTTCGCTCTTTGTTCTTGTACCTCCTTTTGCGGCGGGACAGGGCAAGGGGATCACGACGATGATCATGCTGGTATGCGCGGGTTGGTTACCGCATGACAATGATCCGTCGGGAGCTGCCTCGTTCTTAGCACGCGAGTTCGTCGCGGGGACTTATCGCCAAGCTGCGCCGAGGGTTCTCCTTCATCGGCCCTCGTCCCCGTTCTCGCCGCAAAAGCCCGTAAATAGGGGGCGGTCGATCGATGTTGCGATTATCCTCGCCCAAGCGCCCAGATGAATCCAGCCAGTTCCCTCGCCACGGCGACGGCCGCGATCCCTTTCGGTTTTCCTCTTCCGAGCAGTTTCATGAACTTCCTGTGGAGGCGCAGTTCGGCCTTCCTGGCGGTTTCGATCACCTCGGGTGGTTGTCCTTCGCGTCGGGCGAGGATGGTCTTGGGTGCCCCAGCGGGGAGCCGCTGGTAATGCCAGGCCGATTCGATCAGGACGCGCCGGATGTGGGCGTTCCCGGTCTTCGCGATGCTTCCGCGTCGCTCCCTCTCTCCGCTGGAGCGCTCTCTGGGCACCACGCCGATAAATGCCATCAGCTCCCTGGGGGACCGGAAGCGGTTGAGGTCGATGACCTCGGTGATGATCGTCATGGCGGTGATGGTGTCCACGCCGCGCAGTGCGCGCAGTCGGGCGATGACTCTTCCCACTTCCGGGCTCATGGACTCCTCGACGATTTGCTGCTCGATGCGTCGGATCCGTTCCACTTCCTGCTCGATGGCGACGATGTACTCGCGGAAGACGGTCTCGGCGTTGCGGTCCGTGAAGGTCTGCGCCCGGATCCAGTCCCAGTGCCTCGTCGTCCAGCGATTTCCCTCGGTATAGCGCCGTCCCCGACGCAGGAGGAACTTGGAGAGCCGGTGCCTTCTGCGCAACAGATCCTCCCTGGCATCTTCGCGGGTCCGCAAGAGATCGCGCAGCGCTTCCTGCGCGGGGGTGGGGACGAAGACGGTGGCCAACTCTCCCAGGCGGTGACATCTGGCAAGTTTCTCGGCGTCCTTGCGGTCGGTCTTGACGCGGTCCCCGGGCTTTCTGGGGATGAGTGCGGGCGCGGCGACATTGCATTCGATCCCTCTGCCCTCGAGGAACCGGCGCAGCTCGTACCCGCACGGCCCTGCTTCGTAGACGCAGCGCACGGGTCCGTTCTCGTTGAACTTTCCGGCCAGACGCTCGCGTCCTTTGGGGGTGTAGGGAAACTCGGTGCGGAAGAGAACCGCGTCGGAGCTTCCGCGGACCGCGGCAACAACGATGTTTTCCGCGTGGACATCCATCCCGACCCAGGTGATAGAATTCTGCATGACCGGTCCCTCCTGTATTGTGGCTCTGGCCGGGCTCATCCCCAGCTAACCCACGTTTTACACGACGGGACCGGTCAACCCATCATGTCTTAAGCCGAGCGTTAGGCGGACATCCTGAGGTGAGCAGACGTGAATCAGGGACGGGACTGATGGGTCTATACGGGCGCTACATTCTCCCGAAGGTTGTCCACTTCACCTGTAGTATGAAACCCAACATGCGCCAGCGAGAGAAAATCGTGCCGCTCGCCCGAGGAAGCGTGTTAGAAGTTGGGTTCGGTTCGGGGCTAAACCTGCCCTTCTTTGACCCCGCCAGGGTAACGCATATTTGGGCGCTTGAACCTTCCATCGAAATGTGGGATCTGGCTCAAGAGAAGGTCCGCGCCGTCGACTTTTCCGTTGAGTTCCTAAAGGCGTCGGCTGAAAATATCCCCTTGCGTGACCAGAGTGCGGACACCGTGCTCATCACCTACACCCTGTGTACTCTTCCCGATGTCCAGCTGGCACTTGGAGAGATGGCCCGAGTTCTCAAATCGGGCGGTGATCTCATCTTTTGCGAGCATGGTGCGGCACCCGATGAAAGCGTCCGCCAATGGCAGAACCGCTTGAATCCCACCTGGAGAGCTTTGGGCGGTGGCTGCAACCTCAATCGCCCCATCCCGTCGCTTCTAGAGCACGGAGGCTTTCGTGTGTATGAGCTGTCCTCGATGTACATTCCTGGGTGGAGACCCGCGAGCTTTAACTTTTGGGGCCGTGCCTTGGGGCCCTAGGGGGGGTCCAAACCGCCGCGAGGCTGGAGGCGCCGCGCGCCGCCTAACCACAGGCTGAAGCTGATGGCTGCCCTGTCGAAATACTCAGGGGCCAGCAACTTAGCCTGAGCAGTAGGCGATTAATCTATGGAACTTACAATTGAGGGTGTTGATTACTCCCCAACGGAATTGCATGGGCAGGTTCCGCTTAGAATCAATTTATTGCGGGAAATACCTGGACCTGATAGGCCGGACTACTGGATTGGGTCCGCGGTTGTACCCATTAAATGGATAGTGAACAATATTGAAAAAGAGATTACGCACGTCGTATTAGCCGCCCGTTGGGTCGGCACTCGTATAGAACCTGGTGTTCAAGATCTTCCAGTGGGAATCGCTTATGTTACTGATCCATCTCTTATGCAGGACAAACAACTAGATTTTGAGAAATGTTGTTACGTTGCCGTTGGATTGTCCCACGACTCCAGCAGATATAAGATGCGATCAGAAAAACAAGGCATATTATCTGGCAGAATAACAAGGGCGTTTGGTAGAGGACAGGAATAGTGCCAAATCGCCCAACTATCGGCTGAAGCTGAATGCTCCCCTGCGGAAGATCATTAGGCCCCGCAGGTTAACTCGAGCGTTAGACCGCAAAACATATCTCCGCGCAGTTCGTGTTGGGATATGAGATCGTGGGTGAAACTTATGGAAGACCTTTTTGTTCCATTATTTGTGTTCCTGATCCTGCTTGCTCCGATTGCATCGTTCGTATGGCAATTTCGTAGGGTTCATCGGGGTGTTAGCTCACGATTCAAGAGCATTGTCTTGTACGCTGCATATTCTGCTGTTCCAGTCTTAATGTATATCGGGATTTTCCTCGCGTTGGTAGGCGTTGAGGAGTTGTTGGATATTTCTTTGGTAGGCGAGGGCTACGCGCGGTCGCTAATGATTGTAGGTGTCGGTGGGACAGCGTTAGTTATTGTCGGGACGATAATTTTTTCTATTGTGGTGGCTTTTATCAAGAGAAAGGCGATCTAACATCAAGCTGAAGCTGAAGGATGCACAAAGGAATGCTTGAGGCCCCGCATATTGGGATGAGGGTTAGGTACTCTTCATGAGTAACCGCCGTCAAGCTTTCGGGCATGGAGGTATCATGATTCTCCAACGTTCACTCATTTCTTTTTTTCTCGTCTTGTCCCTTTTCGCCGCATACGCTATCGCGGGTCAGTCTCCAGAGCAGTCTGCTCGGCAGGCAGCAGAATCCTGGCTTGCCCTCACGGATACCGGGAAATACGCTGAAAGCTGGGACCAAGCAGGAGATATGTTCCGTTTAGCGATAACTAAGGATCAATGGATAAAGACTATCCATGCAGTCCGTGGTCCTTTAGGGAAGCTTCTTTCTCGCAGTCTCCGGAGTGCTGAGTTTACAACCACGCTGCCTGGGGCTCCAGATGGTCAATATGTGGTCATTCAATATCAAACTGTTTTCGAGAGGAAACGAGCGGCCATCGAAACCATCACGCCTATGCTTGAAAATGACGGTAGGTGGCGCGTGTCAGGCTACTACGTCAAGTAACGGTGCCTAACAACAGGTGAAGCTGACAGCTGCCCTGTAATGCGATCCGGGCTCGCATCAGTCGACGAACGGACTGCAAACCCCGTGCAAACAACGGCCACTTGAAGAGTAAGATTGAGTACCCTGTACTTAAAGAGAGGGGCGATCACGGGGGGCCGGACACTCCTCTCTTCGGTTGTGAGGGGCACAATCCGGGGATTCCATTCCTTTTGGGAAAAAACGGATGTCTGCTCAAGGAAGAGTGACATTGAATATGCGACTCCGAAAATTCTTGGTCGGCATCACCGCCACGTCGGCAGGTCTTGTTTTTTTCTCCCTATGGTTTTTGGTCCTCTCTCCACGTGCCGAGGCCTCGCACCGGTTCCTTTACTTCCTGAAGGGACACGTCGTTCGCCGGCTGTCATTCCCCGACCTGCGCTCCGAAACGATCCTTGTCTTCGATGAAGGGGAAGTTCCCGACGGGCCCGAAAAGGTTCGGGCCTCCGCCGGAAAGGTGGCCTGGGTGAGAAAGGAAGGCAACATGACTTCTCTGTTCTCCTGGGATGGAAGAGGGAAATTCCGTCTTCCCCTCGAACGACACGTGTCCGTAGAGGAGGGATTTTTCGGGATCGAATACGGCAAGGACGGCGAAATTTCGCGCGTAATTCCCCGTATCGCTGACACTTATCTCAGTACGTTTCTCCTGTCACCCGACGGGTCGAACATCGCATGGAACGTGAATGTCATTGCCGGCTTGTCACCGGAGAATGGGGGTACATCCCACCAGCGACACATCATGTATTGGGCCGATATCAACGGGAAGAACCGGAAACTCGTCCTCGAACAGAACTACGATGTAACGGGCATCTTCGCCGACGCAACGGAGGATCGCAAGCTTTTCCGCTGGTCCCGGACCAATCCCGAATGGATCTATATCACCCGCCTTGAGGGAAAGCAGCTGGGGGTCGTTCACGTGGGCCTTTACCGGTGCAACATTCGAACTGGGTCGCTGGAAGTTGTGGACGATACCATCGAGGAGGTTCTCGCGCTGTCCAAAGACGAAACGCTTGCCGCCTATACGCCGAACGAGGGGTCCTGCTGTGGCGGGATCAATCAGACAAACAACAAGGTAATCGTCCGGAACCTCATAACCGGCAAGGAATCCATCGTCTTCGACGAATGGGGAGAGTTCGCCAACAAACCACTGGAGCCGGGAGAGGAAGGGGTAGGGGAAGAAATCATGCCCGTAAGCGCCTTCTTTTCCCCGGACGGTAAGAGGCTTGCCATCACCGTCCGCCGATGGTCATCGTCAAGCAGCGTTCCGTCCCGGGTCATGACGATCGCCCGGGAGATCGAATCCGGCGGGCATGGCGGGTACAGGGAAGGACGATGCGCACTGGGTTGGCTGGACGATCGGCGCGTGCTTCTTGGGGAGTGCCATGTTTCGAACATTGAGAAACGGTTTTTTGGATCGCTCTATCTTTACGACGTCGAGAAACAAATGGTTACCCTCCTCCCGGTGAGAGAAATCTCACCTCTCGGGGTAGATCAATAAACAACGAATCCCCCTGACCTACTCCCCGTGATCGGTCCACCCTGATCTTAGTGTAAAAACCTTTCGGCCGATTCTATCGGAATTTGGAAGGGTAAGCTGAACAGACTGCAATCCCTGTGCAAACAACGGTCGTTTCCTGGGTGAAAAAGGGGTCTTGCCGGAACGTTGTTGATGCGGGAAACCCCTTGCCGTATGATGACTTTCCTCTCGTGCTGGCCCTTAGCTTAAGCTGGATAGGGCACTTGACTACGAACTGTTGACGGCCCCTCACTTATCCCCTCGTCTTTCCAGCGTTTTCAGCCGGTTAGGTTCTCCGCCAAGTGGAGAGGAAGTGACAGTTTGTGACAGGGAGTGACGGCAGAACGCAAAACCGGAGCAAACGGATTCCCGCCCCTACAACAACATGGAGCGCGCCTGCATAGTGCGGTGACAACCGACCATCGCCTCTTAGAACGATTGCACTCTCGGGCACAGGGTTCATGTAAACCGCCTGGAGAGCGCCCGGAACGTTTTCCAGGGAAAGAGGGCCATCCCCCGGACGGTAGGCCCGTCCGGGCATCTTTTCTTTCCATCAGAGCCGTCCATGAATGCCGAATCCCGCGACATCGTTTCCCCTGCAGAAGATGCTTTAAAGCATAGGATAAACACCGATACGAGAATCGGACAAACAACGGTTCGCGTTTCAGATATATACCGATGCCCAAGGCCGTCGGAAAGGACTAGCATATGTGTATTCCGGAATATCCGGGATGGGCGGTTCGAATAGGTTGCCTGCAGCGTCAAGGGTATCAAATCGTTGAAAAACAACCTGAATGTTAAATAGATCAAGGAGAGGGTTCATCATTAGAAGCGGAAAGGGAAAGGCGGGTATGAGGAAAATAGTGAAGGCTCGGCAAACGCATCGTCTGTTCCTCTTGCTCCTGACCGGTTTTTTCATCGCGGGATGCGGAGATGGAGGGAATACCGGACACTGGTGGCCAAGAAACAATGCCAAGGCCATTACCGCCTATTCGTTCGCTGGGTATACCGGGGCTGCCGGCACGATCAATGAATCGGCAAAGACCATCGCGGTGACCGTGCCGTTCGGGACAGACGTGACGGACCTGGTTGCGACGTTCACAACCACAGGGGCCGACGTGATGGTGGGAGAGGCGGTCCAGACGAGCACTGCAACGCCGAATAACTTCACGAGTCCCGTGGCCTACATCGTAACCGCGGCCGACGACACAACGGCGACCTATACCGTAACGGTGACCGTGGCCGCGAGCTCCGCCAAGGCCATTACCGCCTATTCGTTCGCTGGGTATACCGGGGCTGCCGGCACGATCAATGAATCGGCAAAGACCATCGCGGTGACCGTGCCGTTCGGGACAGACGTGACGGACCTGGTTGCGACGTTCACAACCACAGGGGCCGACGTGATGGTGGGAGAGGCGGTCCAGACGAGCACTGCAACGCCGAATAACTTCACGAGTCCCGTGGCCTACATCGTAACCGCGGCCGACGACACAACGGCGACCTATACCGTAACGGTGACCGTGGCCGCGAGCTCCGCCAAGGCCATTACCGCCTATTCGTTCGCTGGGTATACCGGGGCTGCCGGCACGATCAATGAATCGGCAAAGACCATCGCGGTGACCGTGCCGTTCGGGACAGACGTGACGGACCTGGTTGCGACGTTCACAACCACAGGGGCCGACGTGATGGTGGGAGAGGCGGTCCAGACGAGCACTGCAACGCCGAATAACTTCACGAGTCCCGTGGCCTACATCGTAACCGCGGCCGACGACACAACGGCGACCTATACCGTAACGGTGACCGTGGCCGCGGCGCTAGGTCCACCGATAGTAAACCTTGGAACGGCAGGAAATTTTGTGATCCTTTCAAAAACAGGAATCACAACCACTGGAGCCACCGCAATTACAGGAGATATTGGAGTCAGTCCAGTCGGCGAGGGAGCCATGACGGGATTTGTATTTACAAGGGATCCCTCTGGCGCATTTTCAACATCGACGACTGTTGACGGGAACGTATACGCAGCCGACTATGCTGATCCCACTCCCGATTACTTGATCTTGGCCATAAGCGCCATGGAAAACGCCTACACCGATGCCGCGGGAAGAACATTACCTGATTTCACTGAACTGAACAGCGGAGATATTAGCGGGCTTACACTCGAACCTGGCCTCTACAACTGGGGCACCGGAGTATCAATAACAAATACTGGCGTTACTCTCTCGGGAGGCGTAAATGACGTCTGGATCTTCCAGATTGCAGGAGACCTCACCGTGGGGGGGGTGCCATTGTTACCTTGATTGGCGGCGCACAGGCCAAGAACATCTTCTGGCAGGTTTCCGGCCAAGCGACCCTTGCAGCGGCGGCTGACTTCAAGGGAAATATATTGAGTAAAACGTTGATTTCGCTGGCTGCCGGCGCAGTGATGACAGGCAGAGCGTTGGCACAGACCGCGGTTACATTAAGCGCCAATACCGTTACTGCCCCGTAAGGCATCCCATAAGGAATGAGGTATCTGGCATGAAAGTGGGCAAAGATAGATTTCGGAAAATGGCAGTGGCACAAACCGACGCCCGCCCATTGGGAACCTCGAGTGAAACTGGCGGGAGGCAATGACACAGTTATTATCCACACCGATAGCGGATTGGAAAGGGACGCAATCTACCGCTACGTTGATCGGTACAAGACCGAGGCGTATAGATTTAGGGCCAGACAGATAGTTGTTGCGGAAGGGCCATCGGGTTATATATTTTTTGTCCCGGTTGAGAGCTGCTTCCGGTCTCGCCCGGGTAGGGCACCGGAGACCGCACGGACTGTAAACTCCGCGCAAACAACTGCCTTTTTCGGGGTCTGGGAGCGGTCTTCTGGGGACGGTGTTGACGCCTAATTTCCTTTATAGTACGAGGACTTTCCTCACGGACGCGCCCTTAGCTAAAGCTGGATAGAGCGCTTGACTACGAATCAAATACTTGCATTCGTCGGGAAAAAGAGGGAATAGTCCCCCTTATTCGGTTGCGTATCGATTGCGGATATTGGGTCATTTTGTCCCGTTTTGTCCTGCTTTGTCCCATGTAACCAACTGAAATAACTGTTTTTATTGGCCTCCATAGGGCATTCTTAATCGGGAGGTTGAAGGTTCGAATCCTTCTTGGCCCACCAATCTTTTCAGGGGGTTAGGCGATTTCGCCTGACCCCTTTTTTCTTCCCGGTTGCGTATAGGATGCGGATTTTCGACCATCGCCGTAAGTCGGTTGACCGCCTCTCGGTTCGCTCCGCAAGGGTAAATAGCGTGGAGCGCCGGGACCCACCGCGGTCCAGTTCCTCCTTCGCACCATAGGGGTTGCTCCTGCGTACGAAATCAAGTCACTGCTGGTCAAATGCAAGAATAGGATGTACTCCCTCTGTCGCTACCTTCCGGATTTCCCAAGCGCTCCAAAGCGCAATATCCATAATGTTTCCACAATTGCATCACAATCCTTCCCTATTTTTCCGTTATCGTTGCCAAAGAGAACCGAGCGGGACATAGAGAAATGGAACCTCCGGACGCATCTCGAGATCCATGTGGAGGTAGAGGGTTTCGATCCTCGAGGGGGAGCGATTTGGCATTCAACAGCTGTTCATGCTAGGAGGTTCCTCACATGAATCAATCGAAGACGGTCTTTCGGGGCATGATCGTCCTGTACTTCGTCATTGGGTTCGAGGTCCTGATCATGATCAGCCCCGCCGCGGGCTTCTTCTACGCGGCATTCAACCCTTTCCTGCTTTCGCTGGCCCAAACCCCGTTGACGCGGTGGCTGACCGCCTTCTACCTACCGCACATGGTTTCGCCCCCCGATACCTTCCTGAAAATCATCCGTGTGGCAGGTTCGGTCCTCTTCGTATCCGGAAGTGCTATTTTTCTCCTTTGCGCGGTCCAGGTGTACTACCACAAGCTTGCCGCGAAGGGGGTCGCCATCTGGGGGCTGTACTCCCGGATTCGGCATCCCCAATATCTCGGGCTGGGCCTGGCGGGGATAGGTCTCTCTATCCTGTGGCCCCGGTTCCTGGTAATCGCGCTGTGGCCCGTCATGGCTACCCTGTATTTTCTCCTTGGGAAAGACGAGGAGCGGCGCATGCTGGAACAGTTCGGAGACGATTATCGCCGGTACATGGGCCAAACGGGGATGTTCCTCCCGAGGGGCGTGGAAAGCGCGATCGGAGCGTGTCTCCCGATCCGCAATACCGTGATCCGGGCCGCAGTACTGTTCCTGTTCCTGTGGGGGGGAATGGTGGGCGGCGCATTCGCCCTTCGGTCGTATACGGTGGAACGCCTTCCTCTATGGTCTGGAGGGTCTGTCACCGCGCTGGCGATTCTGCCAGCGGACCAAAAGATGATGGATTTCCGCATGGCGTCCGTGCTCGGTCTCCCTGAAATCCGGGACCGCCTCGCCCGGGAACCGGGACCGTTCCTCGCGTACTTCATGCCCATGGACTACGTGATGCAGGGGATGATCGCCGATACGGGCGGCGAATGGCAACTGTACAAACGCCACCACACTCTCGCCATGACCTGGGACTGGATCTTCCACCCCTTCCGTCACCTGGAAGGAGGCCACAGCGGGATGCATCACGACACGGGCGGCGGTGCCCCGGCGGACAACGGGGTAGGAGGCATGATACGGAGAATGATTTTCCTGAAGGTCGATACGCGGGGCGGGGTTACAAGCCCTGCCGACGATTTCGATGTCAACGCTGGACGTACTCCCCTGTTCATGGTCGATGTGAATGTCCATACCATGGCGGTGGACAGCATTCGCAACCTTCGTCGGGAAACCGGCTGGGGAAAAGTTCCCACGCCGATGTTTTAGCCTTCAGACCTGGGGAGTTCGGGGTGAAAAAGTGGTTTCCCGGAGATGGGGGAGAGGCCGGAAACCCCTTGCCGGATGATGACTTTCCTCTCGTGCGCGCCCGAGGCGCATCCGAACGGTCGATTTAACCCATTTTAGCCCGACTTGGCCATCGCAAACGACCGAAACCATTGAATATTGTCGCACTCCAGGGGGCCTCGTAATCAGCAGGTTGCCGGTTCAATCCCGGCCGTCGGCTCCAGTCTTTCCTGAGCGCAGAGGGGAAAAGAAGAAAGAACGAAGAAGAGGGAAATCCCTTCCCCTCTTCCCCGCTCCTCCTCCCTGATCACGCGGCCTTTCCGATTCCGAGCCGGGTGCGTTCGAGGAAGTCCCGGAAGGTGGTGAAGAATATCTCGTACCGCTTGAACCAGCTCTGGGCCATCCAGAGGTCGACGTCATAGCCTACATCGTTGAACCATTGAAACATGCGTGCCAGGTCATGCCCCACGGCTTTCTCCGCGCGATCCGCAGGGATCTGCTCGTATCGGACGGGGAGGGACAGTACGCGGGAGATCTCCTCCACGACCTTCTCCATCGTCGTCTGATCGCCCGCAATGTCGATTTCCCGCCCCACGAATTTCATCGGCTTCGAGAACATTTCCGCCACGATCTTTCCGATGTCTTCGACCGAAACCATCTGGAGCGGCCGGTCGGGACGCAGCGGGGTGGACAGGACCCCCTTCTCGATCGATGGACGGTACCAGGGAGAGGCGAAGTTTTCCATGAACCAGGTCGGACGAAGAATCGTGAAGGAGAGACCGGCTTCCCGAAGGTGCTCCTCGATCTCATGCTTGCTGTCGAAGTGCGGTATTCCCGTCTTTCTGTTCGCGCTGCAGACCGAGGAATATACGACGTGCCCCACGTCTACCGCCGCGCAGGCGTCGATCATCGCCTTTCCCTGGACCACCTCCGCCGCGGGCCCTTCCTCGTAAGGCGTCCCCATCAAGAATGCCCCGTCCACTCCGTCGAGGGCTTTCCTGAGACTCTCCGGGTTCCGGAAGTCGCCCGCGACCACCTCGACGCTCGGACCCGAAAGGCCCTTCGCCTTTTCGAGAGTGCGCGTCATGACCCGGACGCGATGCCCGTTGGCCACCAGGTTGGGAACCACCGCCCCGCCCTGCTGCCCGGTGGCGCCGGTAACCAGGATCTTCCTCGCAAGTGCTTCTGCCATCTCGCTCTACCTCCTTCCAGGTATTGGGGTCGACCATCATCGGCATAGCCGTTCGGAACGAATCGCGATTCCCCCTCCCTGTTGCGCCCCATCCCGATTCGTCCAAAATCGAAATACATATGTCCGGACGGACGTATCCGCCGGCGGCGTTCCTTTTCCGTGTTTCCCGATTACGTAAACAGAACGCGACGAAAGACGCTGTTACGCGGGGAGGCTACCCTGCAGGGGGATCGCACGCGGTCAATGGGACCTGCAAAAACTCCGCGGTCGGCACCGCTATGGGAAAGGTTGTCCAGTTTTGCATCTTGTTACCTTGGCAAAAGGTACACCCGCGAGGAGGAAAAGTAAAGGAAGGGGGATCTTTTCATCCCCCTTCCCGTCTCTTCAGGCCGCCTCCTCGATGCCGAGCCGTGTCTGACCGACATACTTGCGGAACGAAGTCAGCGGAACCCCGTACATCTCGAATCGATTGCGCGTCATGAGGAAATCGACGTCAAACCCGTGCTCGTCGAACCACCGGAACATGAGAGCCCAGTCGCGTCCGACGACCTCCTCCCGGTAGGAAGTTTCAACGGTCGGCTCCGGCAGGAGTGCCTGAACCAGAGCTGGTGGACCTAGGATGGGGTGAGGCGCACTGTATTCCAGCGGCACCGATCCCTCTGCACAAGATGCTGCAAATCATAGGACAAACACCGGTTCGAGAATCAGACAAACAACGACTTGCGTTTCGGACGGAAGCCGATATCCAAGGCGGCAGACGGTATTACTGTGGATAGGTATCCGTGAGGGCGACAACAGCCCCCGGGGGGAATGGACAGCCGCGATGTTCTTGGTCCCGATATACCGGGATCCATAGAAAGGAGGAGAATTATGCCGCTGGTTAATCTGGTAATCGTCCTGGTTGTCGTTGGTGTAATCCTGTGGCTGATTAACACTTACCTTCCTATGGATGCCAAGATAAAGAAAATTCTAAACATCGTGATTGTGATCGCGGTGGTTCTCTGGCTATTGAGTGTCTTCGGGGTCATAGGCTCCCTCTCGCAGTATCGCATCGGGAGGTGAATTTCCTCGGGACTCCCTTTATTGCGAACAAGAGGATAAGGATGGCCAACATGAATGAAGATGTCCTGAAAGGAACATGGAACGAGATCAAAGGGGGGGTCAAAGAAAAGTGGGGCAAACTCACCGATGACGACCTCACCGTGGTGGAAGGAAAAAAAGAGAAACTCGTGGGGATTTTGCAGCAGAAATATGGATATGCCAAGGACAAAGCCGAGCAGGAATACAAGGATTTCATCGGTCTTTACAAGGGGAAGTAGCACGCACCAGCGTAATATTACCTGGAATCAAGGAGGTTTCTATGTGCCAGACCTGTGGATGTGAGCCATGCAAGACTTGCGGCATGGCGATCAAGAACGGGGTATGCGTCGGCTGCAGCAAGCCATCCGATCAATGCACTTGCAAGAAGAAATAGGGGAGTTCCAGGCAGAAAGGGACGAAAAAGGTACCGCTAAGCCTACCGAGCGGGCGAACGGGGTGTGGACCACGAAAGCATCGGAAAAGGAGAAGAACATGAAAGTTGAAAGGAGATTCAAGATGAAACGTTTATCGGCGATGGTATTGGTCCTGGGGATGGTTGTGGCCCTGGCAGGACTGGCGGTCGCGGCGGAAAAGGAGAAGACGCCCGACGCGACGCTCACGCTTTCGAAGGGGCAGGTTGCCGTAGGCATCGGATGGAGTTGGGGAGAAGGTGTCCTGACATGGAAGGGGAAAGACTACCCATTCAAAGTCAGTGGGCTCTCCGTAGGCGATGTGGGAATCACGAAGGCCGAGGCGGAGGGCAAGGTCTATAACCTGAAGAATCTCGAGGATTTCAATGGGACGTACGCGTCGGCTGCCGCGGAAGCCACTGTGGGCTCCGGAGCCGGCGCCAAGGCAATGGAGAACAAAAAGGGCGTGGTGATCCATCTCTATTCCAAAACCAAGGGGTTGAACCTGAAGCTGGCAGGGGAAGGCGTGAAATTCACACTCGAGGAGAAATAGCGGCTGGCTCAACGGGGTCGGGGCCTGACCCGACCCCGACCGCACCTGCCCCCCCAGTTCGGTCCCGGATGTGTTAATGCTTTCCAGGACTCCGAAAGGAGGAAGTTGCCATGTGCTACAACTGCGGATGCGGGAAGCCGGGCGACGACATGGGGGATCCCAAGAACATCACCGACAAGACGTTTGAGGAAGCAGCGAAGGGTTCCGGACAGTCTCCGAAGGAAGCAAAGAAAAAGACCCTGGAGTTGCTTAAAATCGTCCTCGAGAAGAAGTAAACGCTTCGCCAACGACGGAGGAGTACCCGAAACCCTGGAAACAGAGGGGGTGACGATGTCCCCGACGGACCTGCGGGTGCCCACCACCACCAGCTGGTTAACGCGATGCTCCGGTCTTTCGGAGGCAATGGCTTGAACCTCGAATTCCTTCGATTCCTCGCTCAACCCGTGTTCGTTATCGCGTGGTATGGCGTCGGCGCGATCGCGGCTGCGAAGCCGCTGCCGCCGGCGTCCTTGGGTCAGGCTCCACAGGGAAGGAAGGCCGAAGGTGAGAAGAGTACGTAATCTATAACAAGTTCAACGGTGCTCGTTCAAACCATGACGGATTCGGCAGGGATGCTTCCGATAACAACACGCTCTATGCTCTGGTCTGGCTTATGATTTGAACCATGCGTTTTATGAAATGATAAAAGGAGACCATTCGATGAGTTATTACTTCACCAAAATCGTAAGCGATTCTTTCGAAGAGGCCGTAGCCAAGGTGACCGATGAATTGAAAGAAGAGGGCTTCGGCATCCTGACCGAAATTGATGTCAAAGAGACCCTGAAGAAAAAATTGAATGTGGATTTCAGGCGTTACAAAATCCTGGGTGCCTGCAACCCCCCGTCTGCGTACAAGGCATTAACGGCAGAGAATAAAATCGGCACCATGCTTCCCTGCAACGTAATTGTACAAGAGATTTCAGAAGGGAAGGTAGAGGTCACGGCCATCGACCCTCTGGCTTCCATGCAGGCCGTCGATAATCCTGCGTTAAAGGAGATTGCTTCCGAAATCAGCAACAAGCTGAAAACAGTGATCGACAGAGCATAAAGAATTATTCATTTATATCCATGCCTTCGCCTTGAGTTGCGAGTTGTTACGTCGGGGCGAAATCCGTTCGGCCCCGGACTCCGCGAGGAGGGGGGTAGGTTTGATGGGAAGAGCCACACGGACTGCAAACCCCGTGCAAACAACTGCCATTTTGGGGGTGAAAAGGGGGTTTTCCGTAGTCGCGGTTGACGCGGGATTGCCTTTACATTATAATGACTTTCCTCTCGTGCCCGCCCTTGGCTAAAGCTGGATAGAGCACTTGACTACGAATCAAGTGACCATAAGTTCGAATCCTTCGTGGCCCACCAATCTTGACAGGGGGTCAGGCGATTTTGCCTGCCCCTTTTTTTCTTCCTGGTTGCGTATAGGTTCCCGCTTTTCCTCCGGCTGACGAATGCGGTTCTTTTTGAGGGAAACGCATCGCATGGTATATCTGCAGGCTGGAAGGAGCCCGCACCGTGGGGATGGCGACGAGGATCGGGGGGTAAGGTCACGATGCAGACATTTGACCGTTTCGCCGAACAATATGACAACTGGTTCAGGACCGGGCTAGGAAAACATGTCCTTCATTACGAAAAGGAACTGGTCCTGGAGCTTGCAGCGCCAAAGCCCGGAGACAAGGTCCTGGACATCGGTATCGGGACCGGTATTTTCGCCGTGGAACTGATGAAATATACGGAAGATATCACCGGGATCGACGTGTCGGAAAGGATGCTCGATATAGCGAGATCGAAGGGGCTGACGAATGTCGCCGTCGGTGATGCCGTATCCCTCGACTTTCCGGATGAGAGTTTCGACCTCGTCATATCCATAACTGCGCTGGAGTTCATAAAGGAATCCGAGAAGGCGATATCTGAAATGGTGAGGGTTTGCAAAAAGGGAGGCAGGGTCGTAGTAGGCACGCTCGGTTCGGGTTCGTTATGGGCACTGAAGAGGAGCAGGGCGGCGCGAAAAGATGCCCGCTCGATATTCAGGACTGCAAGGTTTTATTCCTTCAGGGAACTGACACGGTTGGCGGAAACGTCTGGATACAAAACCGTTGTGAAGGGCGCGGTATTTGCCTTGCCGTTCGACAACGCGTTCTGCATATTCACCGGGAGGCTGATGGAAAAGATATGCCAGTCCCTCTTCCCTTCCAGGGGGGCTTTTCTGGTCTTCCGGATAGAGAAGACCTGACGGGATTCTGTATCGGTGCGCGGGTGGAGAGCCGGCATGACAGTGGCGTGCCGGCATCGCGGCGACCCCCCAAGGGGAAGGCACCTGCCTTCTCATTGCGCTGATGGTCCTCTTTTCAGTATTTGAGGGTGGAAAATCTATTACGGGATGACGGCGGCAGGCTCCACCTGTGGACCGTAAGGACCGCAAACCCCGTGCAAACAACCGCCTTTTTCGGGGTGAAAAAGGGGGTTCCCGGATGCGCTGTTGACGCCGGAAACCCCTTGTACAGTTAGAAGTGTTTTAGCGGGGGCAGGTCAACTCGCTATTTCAGTTCCCCGGTGTAGAGCCAGTCGTTGTCTTTCTTCTGCCCGTGGCAGGTTATGCATCCGTTCGGTTTCCCCTCGGCCAGCACCTTGCCGTCGGGGGCATATTTGACCCAGAACCAGTTGCCCCCGGTCGGATTAAAGCCGGCCACCTTGTACATCACGGTGATGGCCGCCAGCGACTTGTCCGGCTTGTAGTTTTCCTTCACGACGATCGATTCGGCTGGCATTGTTCCTTTCTTCCCCTGGATGGCGGAAAGAGCGTACTCGTTCACATAGGTGGTCAGCAGTGCCCCGTGGGGCTCTCTTCCCTTGTAGAGTTTCCCCTTGCCGGGCCAGAGCGTGAAGCTCTCCCGGTACTTCACCTGCTGCAGATAGTTCCAGAGATCCTTTCCGTTCGCTGCCGGCAAGTCGGCCTTTCCTTTCTCCGCCGCGACGACAAACATGGGGGTGGCGAGGAACGCTACGATGGCCAAGCACGACAACAGAGGCTTCAGATATTTCATGTTTCCTCCTTATTTCGGGGGTTGCCGAATTGGGGATAGGAAGCCGTTTATATGATCACCCTCTTGGGAGGGCGGTGGGATCCGGCGACAGGTAATCTTTTCGGAAGGGATGGTTGTGAATAAGCCCCTGACGCCGGGGTAAGATCCTCGGCGTACAGTCCGGTGTTGAGCCTGATCCGTTACCGAATGTCGTCCGACTTCATGTTGTTTCGACTCCGACTGTTTGTCGCTCGATTCCCCGGATCCTTACATACAGCTATCGTATCCTCACCGGAGGATCTCGGAAGACGGATGACGCTTCCTCCACTCTCCCCCCTGAAATCAGTCCGGTTTGCAATTATGCTCTTTGACCGATTTCGAGGAGAGAAGAGTCATGTCCAAGAAACGGGATGAAACGCTGCACCTGCCCCGGAAGGATATATTGACAGAGATCAATGCGGCCAGGGGAGGGACCGGGGGATAATCCACTCATCAGAAGCAACCATCGGATCCCCACGATGCCATGCGGGAAAGAGGAGAAGACGATGAAGAGGATGGCAAAATTCGGATGCGTAGCGGCGGCGGTAATCATCATTACCTGGATTTTCGCAGGCAGGGCGCTCGCCCACTGTGACACTCTGGATGGGCCGGTGGTCACAAAGGCAAGGGAGGCTCTTACGAAGAAGGACGTAAAACTTGTTCTTCCGTGGGTTGCGGCGGAAGATGAGGGAGAGATCAGGCACGCCTTCGAGTTGGCGGTTGCCGTGCGCGGGAAGGGCGAGAAGGAGAAGGAGCTGGCAGACCGGTTCTTTTTCGAGACACTTGTTCGGGTTCACCGCGCCGGGGAAGGGGCACCATTCACGGGCCTCAAACCCGCGGGGCTGGACATGGGGCCCGCCATCCCGGCTGCAGACGAGGCGCTTGACACGGGGGACCCGAAACCCCTCCTGGCTCTGATCGAGGAGAAGATCCACGAAGGTATCCACCAGTATTACGTCGAGGCGATGGAGAAAAGGAACCACGCCGGGGAGAGCGTCGAGGCGGGAAGGGCCTATATCCAGGCATATGTGCCATTTCTGCACTTCGTTGAACGCCTCTACGTCGACGCCACCACGCCGATTGCCCACGGTGCGGGGGACATCGGGGAAGGGAAACCTGCCCACCACGAGCCGGCCGCTACCCAGACACATGCGCATTGACCGGGAAGGGAGGGGATCGAGGGAGCCATGGATGACGATGACCGGGCTCCCTCCTGAATGGATCTTTTTTCGGGAAGTAGATGCTACTTGCTCCTCTTGGGTGCTTTCACCTTTTCGGTCTTTATCTTCCGTTTTGCCATCTTTGCCGGCGGAACACATCCGCACCCGCAATTTTCCTTCTTGGCCAATCTGCTCACCTCCTTTCATCTTTCATTGTGGTTCTTGCCTGTTGCGCACGCCGACAGCCGCAGATGCAACGCTTCGCGAAGTCCGGCGGGAGCCGGTACACCTGAAATCTTTTCTCCGCCATCCTCACGATCCGTTCCTGGAGCTTCTTCTTGCCGTCGTGAAGCCGTTTCCTCAACGCTCCCTCGGTGATGCCGAGGAACCGGGAGGCGTCCCTCGTAGAGAGATCGTCGATGTGGCAGAGCAGCACAGGAAAGCGGAGCGTATCGGAAAGCGATGATACGATCCGTCCCACCTCCTCTCCGAATGCGTCGGCTTCGTGCCGCTCCCTCTCGGCATCCGGTCCGGCATCTGCCGAGGGGGATTGAAGGACTCTCGCTTCTTCGAGCGCCCCGAAACGGCGCTGTTCCTTGCGGGACGCCAAGGCGAGGTTCCTTACGATCTTCCGCAGCCAGGGAGGGAAGGAGCTCTCCGTCCGCAGGTCCTGCAAGGACTGGAACGCGGTTACGAACGCCTCCTGAGCGACGTCCTCCGCAAGCGCCGTATCTCTTAGAATCTGGAACGCCGTGGCATAAACGAGATTCTGGTATCGGCGGATCATCACAGCGAAGGCGGCAGTGTCGCCTCCCTTCGCTTTCCTGATAAGGTCGATTTCCTCTTCCCGCCGCATCATTCCTTCTCCTCTACCTAATAGATAAGGCCCCCCCCGGAAATGTTACCAACGAAAATCCCCCAACACGCTCGATTCGGAGGTACCTGTTAGAATGTTCTAACACTCAAGAGGAGGAGATATGGCCCCCACCCATCTCCGGATGCCGCTTCTGGAGCACGAGCCATCGGAAACGCCCGTCTTCACGGCGGCGAACCTACTGGAAGCCGCGCGGGTTCTGAAAGGGCTGCCCAAGATTGCCGTCCCGCCCGGATGCCTCCTTGACTTCGACGGGGAACTTGTCCAACACCTCGCCGATACGGGAAAGTCTGTTGAGGATCCGGCTTGGCCCTGTTTCCATACGCGCTTCTACCGTTGGCGGGCAGGGGGCGCCGAATACGGCGTGATCGGCGGCACGATCGGAGCCCCGTTTGCCGTCCTGGTCGCTGAAGAACTGTTCGCTCTTGGGTGTCGCGCCCTTGTGAGCATCTCCTCGGCAGGGCTTGTTGCAGAACGTTTAGCACCGCCCTTCTTCCTCCTGATCGACAGAGCATTGCGCGACGAGGGGACAAGCTGTCATTACATGCCGCCCAGCCGGTATGCCGATGCCGATCCCTCACTGGTCTCCGCGGTCCGGAGGCGCACGGATGAGTTATCCGTTCCGGTATTCGCCGGTCCGTCATGGACCACCGATGCTCCCTTCAGGGAAACGGCGAGTCTCATCGCCTCGCGCCGCATGGAGGGGATCGTCTCCGTCGAAATGGAGGCCGCCGCGCTTCTGAGCCTAGGGCAGCCCCTCGGCAAGCCAATGGTGTGTCTTGCCCACGTGACCAATACGATGGCGACGCGGACCGAGGATTTCCAGAAAGGCGGAGACGCGGGCATTGCGGATTCCCTTTCCGTGTGCACCGCAGTCCTTGAAGCCGCTCTGGAATATGGGGAAAGGAAGGTCAAGTGAGACGTCGGATCTACCTCGACTTCAATGCAAGTACGCCGATCTGTCCGGAAGCGGTGGAGGCGATGCGACCTTTTCTGGCCGATCATTATGGCAATCCGTCCAGCCTCCACTGGGCCGGCATGCCCGCGAAAGATGCGATCGAGAAGGCACGGGGGCAGGTCGCCGGGCTCCTTGGCTGCGACCCCACTGAGGTAGTCTTCACCAGTGGCGGGAGCGAGTCGAACAACCATGCTATCAAGGGGGTCTTCTTCGCCAATCGGGACCGGGGGGATCACATCATTACCACTGCCGTGGAGCATCCCGCGTCACTCAACCCATGCCGTTTCCTGGAAAAGCTCGGAGCGAAGGTGACCGTCCTTCCGGTGGACCGGTTTGGGATGATGGATCCGAACGATGTTCGGAAGGCGATCAAACCGAGGACGATACTGATCACCGTAATGCACGCGAACAATGAGGTGGGAACGATCGAGCCAATCCCCGAGATTTCCGATATGGCCCGTGAGGCCGGTATTTCGTTCCACACGGACGCCGCGCAGACGGTGGGGAAGATATCGGCCGATGTCGAGAAACTGGGCGTGGATCTCCTCTCGGTGGCCGGGCACAAGGTGTACGCCCCGAAGGGGATCGGTGCTCTCTACATACGCGAAGGGACAAAGATCGAGCCGTTTGTCCACGGGGCGGGGCATGAAGCCGAGAGGCGGGCCGGAACGGAGAATGTCCTCCTGGCCGTTGCCCTGGGCGCGGCGTGCGAACTCGCAAGGAAGTCGGTCGGGATGTCGCACGTCAGCGCCTTGCGCGACCGGTTCTGGGATGGGCTCAGAGAGATTTTCGGGGAGAAGGTGACACTCAACGGCCATCCGATTGAGCGTTTGCCGAATACGCTCAACGTCAATTTCGTCGGTCGGATCGGCACGGAGGTACTCGCGATGCTTCCGGGAGTCGCCGCCTCGACCGGGTCGGCCTGCCACGCTGGTTCGGTGACCCTCTCCCCGGTGCTGGCCGCAATGGGGGTGCCGCCGGAAAAAGGAATGGGCGCAGTCCGTTTCAGCCTGGGGCGAGCAACGACATGGGAGGAGATTGTAGAAGTTCTGGGGGTGCTGAAACCTTCCGTTTAGGGAGCGACTACCGGGATGGATCGATCGTGCCGTGTGGCTGATGTATGGCTCGCGGTTCGATTTCCAAGAGATGGACCCCCCTGTTGTTGATCCGGCAGCAGATTTCACATCCGGGAGGGGGATCCACTGGCTTCTGTCTTTCGACGTACGAAATCTGAATACTCGGAAGCGGATGTCTCCTGTGCATCCGATCTCATTCTGTCAATCTCATCGTATTTTTCCGTCAAGGCACTCACGACGTTATCATCCAGCGAGCCGGTACTCGCCAGTCTCTGAAGAATCGGAAGCGTTTCGTTCCGCCCGGTTCCTTTCCTGTAGGGTCGGTTCTCCGTAACCGCGGTGAACACATCGGCCACACACATGATTCGGGCACCTAACGGGATATCTTCCCCTCTCACGTGGAATGGATATCCCTTTCCATCGAGACGTTCGTGATGGAACGCTGCCCAAATCGCGATTTCTTCGAATCCGCCGATCGTGGAGAGGATGTGATACGTGTGATATGTATGTGCCCGGATTACATCGAATTCCTCAGGGTCGAGTCTCCCGGGCTTGTTGAGGATGGCGTTTGGAACGGCGACCTTGCCAAGGTCATGAAGATAACCGGCAATTAACATCTGCCGGCATGCTTTTTCGGAAAAACACATCCTCCCCGCCAGTTCCCGTGCTACTGCCGCGACACCTGTCGTGTGTGTGGATGTGAACCTGCTGCGAAAATCGACGATCCGGCAGAAGATCTTCGCGATCTCCTCCATTGCGTGGAGATCAAGTGCTACACGAGGCCATTGGCCCATGCCGACCAGGATGGGGTAGATTCGGGAGGAGGCGAAATCGAGCCAGAACGACTCTTCTGCAGCGAGCTCGCGAAAACACTGGACGATCTCCGGGGAGAATTCCTTTCCGGCCAATTGCGATACTCGTTCAACGACCGCTTTGACCTGCACGAGAATCCCCGTCCCTCTAGTCACAGCCCTGTCTACATGGTCGGCGAGGCAGAGCATGTTGGCAAGGACCTTGATGCCTTCCGTTTCATTCTGGCCTGGCTCATCAGACCACGACCGATGGTGGATACGCACGATTTGCGATGCCTTGTTGAAGGAAGAGAATTTTCGAAGGAGATCTGCTCCAACCCCCGCGTGCCGTCCCTCGTCATTGCTATCCGCATTCATCGATTGGATCTTCTCCTCGACCGACAGCAGACCGATGTCATGGAGGGCCGATGCGTACATCAGATCGGCCTGTTTGGCGGGATGGTGTCCCATGGACTTTGCGATGCGCAGGGCGATATAGGCGGTACGCTGCTGATGGCCTACCGCGAGGGGGTGGATCAAGTCCAGCGAATCCGAAAGGGAAAGAACGAGATTGTCCAACATCACGGTAGGTTCCAGGAGCATCCTTTTCCCCTTAGGAGATACGAATATTTATTGTTTTGCTCATTCTTTATCGGCAGTTTAGGCTGGAAATATTAGTCTATTCGTCATCAACGCAATACTTTATCTGTATATCTTGATGAAAACATTTCATTGATTATTTCCACAATAATTGCCGATGAAGAAACTAATGATAATTTGTTGGCGTGGTCTATAGAATCGTCCCGTAGGCACTGAAAGGGGATTCCGATGGAAATGAGTCCGTTCAAATGGGAAAAAATATTCGCCGGCGGCATCAAGGAATTGGACGATTAGCATAAGGAATTTTTTGGCATTCTAAACATGTTGGGGAAAGTGGAAGGAGAGATATTCCGGGGTAGCACCATCCCGATTCACTGGACGGGAGAGCATCGTGCGTTCCTGACGGCTCTCCTCCAAGGGCGCAGAAGATGATTCGTGACGCACGGATGGGGTACGAGGATGGATAAGAACGTACCGCCGATGGACGCCATGTTTTTCGAGAATCTCGTAAACACGATTCGTGAACCCCTGCTTGTGCTGGATTCGGATCTGAGAGTCATCCAGGCCAACCGATGGTTCTACAAGACCTTCAAGGTGCCCCCGGAGAAAACGGCAGGTTCCCTCGTTTATGACCTCGGAAACGGGCAATGGGATATTCCCCCTCTCCGGAGGTTACTGGAAAAGATTCTTCCGGAAGAGAGCTCGTTCGATGACTATGAAGTCGATCATTATTTCCCGGGAATCGGACACAAGACCATGTTGCTCAACGCCCGCCGCGTAATCCGGGAAGATATCGGCTCTCATCTGATCCTCCTGGCCATCGAAGACATCACCGACCGGAAGGCACTGAAATTGGAGGTGGCGGAATCCGAAGAGCGGTTCCGGCGACTCTTCGAAACGGCGAAAGATGGTCTCCTGCTGCTCGACAAGAAAACCGGACGGATCCTCGAAGCGAACCCGGCCATTACGGAGTTGCTCGGATATGCCGGGGAAGAGCTGATAGGCAAGGAGCTTGGCGAATTCGGCCTCCTTGGGGACAAGGGAGATTTCCAGGAGGTCCTTCGCATTGCGACCGAGTGGGGATTTTTTCGTATCGACGATATTCCGGTGGGCACCAAATCGGGAGGGAGCACCGATGCGGATGTTTATTTCGTCGACAGGGCACAGCTGCTTCAGTGCAACGTGCGCGATATCAGGGAACGCAAGCGGGCAGATGATAGGTTCCAGGAAATCGCACAAAGGCTTCGGCTTGCCACGGTCTCCGGGGGTATCGGGATTTGGGAGTGGGATATTCAATCCAACGTGTTGATCTGGGATGACCGGATGTTTGAACTCTACGGCGTTTCAAAAGATGCGTTCGCGAATTGTTACGAAGCATGGGAGAAAGGCCTGCACCCCGAGGACACCGCCGCGACGACGGACGCATTCCAGTCGATTATCCGTGGGGAGAAGGAATTAGACATTGAGTTCCGTGTCCTGCATCCGGACGGGACGGTGAAGTTCTTGCAGGCGAATGCCATTGCCATCCGGGATGCGGACGGGAAAGCATTGCGCATGGTCGGTATGAACCGGGACATCACCGAGCATAAGCAGGCGGTGGAGACGCTACAAGACAATGCCGAAAAACTCCGTGTGCTGTTCGAATTTTCGCCGCTCCCCATCCTGGCGTTCTCTCCGAAGGGATACATATCTTTGTGGAACCCGGCGGCGGAGCGTACGTTCGGGTGGACGGAGAAGGAAGTTCTCGGGGTATTTAACCCCATAGTGCCTGAGGATGGAATCCAGGAGTATCGCCGGTTTCTGGAGCGCGTGGTGAAGAAAGGCAGACTCAAGGGTGAGGAGGTCATCCGCAGGACGAAGGACGGTCTCCTCATCGACGTTCGCATGACGGCTGCGGCATTAAGGGATTCAAGTGGCGCCGTCACGGGGATCATGAGCGTGTTGGAGAACATCACGGAGCGCAAGCGGGTGGAGGAGGCGCTGAGAGAGTCGGAAGAGAAATTTCGGATGATCTTCGAAGGATCCAAGGACAGGTATTCTTCTGCGGACCCGGAGCTGGCCCGAACCCCGTTCATCGACCTGGTTCATCCCGACGACAGGGAAATGGTAGGCGAAACGGTGAAAAGGTGTTTGCAGGGCGAGGACGTTCCCGGCGAATACTCATTCAGGATGGTAGCCAAGGCAGGCGAAGAGTTTTGGATGGAATGGAGCGGCACCATGAGCTCTTGGGAGGGAAGGCCCGCCGTCCTGAATTTCGTCACCGATATCACACTGCAGAAGAAAGTGAAATCGCAATTGGCCGCGGCCCAGAAGATGGAGGCCGTGGGGACGCTTGCGGGAGGAATCGCCCACGATTTCAACAACGCCCTGACGGGGATTTTCGGATTCGGGGAGTTCTTGCGCAAGAGAGTGGCGGGAGACGAGGAGGCGTTGCACGATTTGAATGAGATCATGCGTAGCGCTGAACGTGCGGAGACGCTGACGAGGCAGCTCCTGATGTTCGCCCGCCGCCAGGTCATCGCCCCGGTCAACATGAGCCTGAACACCCTTGCTACGGATCTGATGAAGCTGATCGGCAAGGTGGTGGGTGAGCACATTAGGTGAAAACGATACTGGCCAAGGATTTAGCGACGATCCGCGCCGATCGGGCGCAGATCGAGCAGGTGTTAATGAACCTATGCCTCAACAGTCGGGACGCGATGCCGCAAGGAGGGAAGCTCCTGGTCGAGACCGGGAACGTGTATCTGGATGAGGAGTATGTCCGTCAGAACCCGTACATGAAGACAGGGAGATTTGCTTTGCTCGAGGTTTCCGATACAGGGATCGGGATGGATGAGAAGACCCGCGATCGGGTGTTTGAACCGTTTTTCACCACGAAAGCGCCGGACAAGGGGACGGGCCTGGGACTTGCGATGGTGTACGGGATCGTCAAGCAGCACAACGGGTTCATCCATCTCTATAGTGAACCTGGAAAGGGAACGACATTCAAGGTGTATCTCCCCGCTATCGAGGCTCTGCCGGATGCCGTCGCGGAGAAACGCAGGGAAGAAACCGTCCGTGGCGGTACGGAGACCATTCTTGTTGCGGAAGACGAGGAGCCGATCCGGAAACTCGCTGAGCGGATCCTGAAGGATTTGGGGTATAACGTTCTCGTCGCCCGGGACGGAGAGGAGGCGGTCGAGATCTTCAGACGGAACAAGGAGATCGCTCTCGCCGTGCTGGACGTGGTCATGCCGCGAATGGGGGGCAAGGAAGCGTCCAAGGCGATGCGAAAGGAAAACCCACAACTCAAGCTGCTCTTCATGAGCGGCTATTCCGCCGATGCGATCCACGAGTCGTATGTATTGACTGCCGAATTTCCTTTTTTGCAGAAGCCGTTCGGCCCGACAATACTGGCAAGGAAGATCAGAGAGGTGCTGGATACGACTGACTGAAAAACCCGGGGGAGCCATCCAAGGGGTTTTGTGATTCGCTGACGAATTCGCCTTGCGAAAGCCGCCGTACCATACCCAACTTCACCAGAGGCAAATAGACAGGCCACTCCCATGATGTACCCGTTTGTTGCGGCGGCAATCAAGGGTATGAGACCGAACGGAATACCGGCCAGGAGCACGGCGAACGACTTGGCCGAGTTGTTGAGGAGGATGACAAAGAACGTCTTTCAGGGGGGCAATTTCAGGAAAGGCTCAAAGGCAACCTTGAGTTTGGCAAGCAGATCCATCTTCCCCGGAATCGAAGCAAAAAATCCAAGAAGGAACGCCGCAATGAAGAGAGCCGCAAGGGATATGACATACCGCGCAATGTTCCGTTCGGAAATCAGTTACCCCGCCTGATCGGGCAATCTAATAAAAAATTATCCCACTACTGCCGAAGAATTTCCTTCCCTCTTATCAAGTATGAATACTGCATATGAATACATATGAATATCAGGGCCATCCGTTGTAATAAAACAGGCCGTTCCTAGGTATTCATTTTGCATATGAAATCAGTAGTGTAAATTTTTACGACCACTTGACCCGGCCGACCGGACCAATAGCAGGCCGGTACTTGTTCATCGCATTCTTATTCCTTTTTCTGCGTCCTCTTTGCTCGACGCAGAACGAGCGGGTTCCTTCCAGGGGGTGCACCATGAAAAATCTCCCGACACGTCGAATCGTCCTTCAAACGTCATCTAGCAAACCACCCCCACCTATTGGCCCAGGCAGGCTGTTGCTCGTCCATCACATCCTCGACTACTCCGATAAAGACAAAAAGATACTTCGCATCCTTCGACGAAGCATTTCCAGGCTCATGTGGGAAGGAAGGATGACCTGAAACGACTTATAGGGGGAATCCGTTACAGTTGCCCCCATCCGGGAAATTCGGGCAACGGAATAGGCGAACCATCTCGGGGTCCCCTTAGACCATAACCAACCTTTTCTGCTTTTTAATGAGAGCTATTTCCAGTTGTTTGTTTAACAGGATTAACTGTATATGGATTTATAAAATAGGGTCCCGATAGATAAAATAGACGCTTGACACGTTATCGATGGATGCGGGCTTCCAGATTCCCCAAGTGAATCAACCGATTAGCATTGCCATAGTTCGATCCTCCGACGGGGTGGTGGTTGCCGGGGATATCGGCAACGTGTCGGCCACATTGAATCCGTCGTTCTCCTTTGTGTCCGGCGCCGTGATGCAAGGGTGGCTGGACAGCGAAGGCCACTGCCGCAACATCATGAACCCCGCCGCCCTCTACTGGACCTTCGACCTGGCGACGCACCAGTAAGGCCCACCTCTTTACCCCGCGCTCGACACCGGGATGGGTACCGACACCGATTTCACGTGGAGGTCCCGCTGCGGGAAGGGGATCTCGATCCCCCGCTCCTTGAACGCCTTGAAGAGCATGAAGTAGATCTCGCTCGCCAGGATCTTCGGGTACTGGACCCTCGTCACGGTCCAGACATTCAGGATGAAGTCGAGCGAGCTGTCGCCGAACCCCATGAAGACGACTTCCGGCTCCGGAACGGTCAGGACGTCCGGATGCTGGTCGGCAACTTCCATGAGGATGTCGCGCACGGCCTCCGGGTCGCTATTGTACGAGACGCCCAGGGGGATGGGAAAGCGCACCTGGCGGTCGTTGGCGGTCCAGTTCGTCACGTGGGTGTTGATGAACTCGGAATTCGGTATGATCATCACGACATTGTCGTTGGTGCGGATCCAGGTGGCGCGGGCCTGGATCTTCACCACGTCCCCGTTGGTGGTGCCCACCTCGACCCGGTCCCCCACCTGGATCGGACGCTCCATGAGGAGGATGATCCCCGAAACGAAATTGTTCGCGATGTTCTGCAGGCCGAAACCGACCCCGATACCTACCGCGCCTCCCAGAATGACGAGACTGCTCATATTCACCCCTGCCCACTGGAGGCCGATCAGCAACCCGAAAAGGAAGACGACGTATGCCGCGATCTGCGAAAACGCGTACTGTTGCCCGGGATGGAGGGAGGTGCGTGCGAAGACCCGGTTCTCCATGACGCGGCGAGTCATCTGGGTAAGCATCCGGAGGAGAAAGAAAAACACGAAGGTCTTGATGAGGAAGACCGGCGTGATCGGGATGTCCCCGATGTTTATGTAGGGGCGGTACAGGGCCTTGACGAAGTCTTCGCGCAGGCTTCCGAAGAGAGGCAGGACCTTCTCGGCCGCGAGGAATCCGATACCCACGACGATGACGATCACGACCCCCAGAAGGATCAGAAGACGATTGCCCGTGGTAAGCTTCATGACGGCATGCTCCTTTTCCGTAAAGATTTATCGGGCGAAATTCGGTTGATCTCCTGACAAAACACGGTTTCACCGGACGGGAACATTCTATCGTGGGAATCGTTTGCGCGCCTTGTCCGGGCAATCTCTGTGAGATATAATACCGATATTTCAAGTATTTGGTATCCCCGCCGATCCTGCTCCCAAACGGTGCGGGAACGCCTCCTGAATGATGTGCATCGTATCAGCGACTGGGGCCATAGTTTCGCCGATTGGGGAGAACGGGAATGGAAAGGAATACGCGTACAGGAAGAGACAAACGGATCACCGCGGGAACCCCGCGTCGTGTTGTCATCGAGAACGTTTCCCCGGAGATCGACGGAGGCCGATTTCCCATCAAGAGGACCGTCGGCGAGAAGGTGACCGTCACGGCCGACATCCACACCGACGGCCACGACGTGATCACGGCCGTCCTTCGCTACCGGAACGGTGACGATGCCTCCTGGCGGGAAGTCCCCATGCGGGAGCTGGGCAACGACGGGTGGACCGGCACATTCCCCGTCACTTCCCTGGGTCGTTCCCTGTACGGAATATCGGCCTGGGTCGACCACTTCGGCACCTGGTGCCGCGATCTCGCGAAGAAAGCCGATGCGGGGCAGGATGTCCGGGTCGATCTGCTGGTGGGTTCGATGCTGATCGACGAGGCGGCCGGGCGGGCAAGGGGTGTGGACAGCGAATCCCTGCGGGAGGCGGCGGGCTCCCTGAAGGTAAAGGACGAAAAGGAAGCGGCCGAGGCGGTCCCGAAGGCCCTGGACAAGGGACTGGCGCGCCGGATTGGGGGGTACCCCGACCGGCGGTTCGAGACGGTCTACGAGAGGGAACTCGCTGTAACGGTCGATCCGGAAAGGGCCCGGTACAGCACCTGGTACGAACTGTTCCCCCGGTCCTGCGCCCCTGTACCGGGGAGTCAC
The DNA here is from genome assembly GCA_963811025.1 of uncultured delta proteobacterium. Taxonomy (GTDB): domain Bacteria; phylum Desulfobacterota; class Deferrimicrobia; order Deferrimicrobiales; family Deferrimicrobiaceae; genus CSP1-8. The sequence continues at coordinate 22,125 of CAWEPX010000023.1, read as the reverse complement.
GGCACCTTGCGGGACGTCGCAGGTCGACTGCCCTACGTCGCGGAAATGGGCTTCGACGTTCTCTATCTGCCCCCGATTCACCCGGTCGGACGGACCCACCGGAAAGGGAAGAACAACGTCGTCGGCGCTGGTCCGGACGATGTGGGAAGCCCCTGGGCGATCGGATCCGGGGAAGGGGGACACAAGGCGGTCGATCCCGCGCTGGGGACCCTCGAGGATTTCCGCCAGCTTGTGGCGAAGGCGGGGGAGTACGGGATCGAGGTCGCCATAGACATCGCCTTTCAGTGCTCCCCGGACCACCCGTACGTCAAGGAGCACCCCGAGTGGTTCCGCCTCAGGCCCGACGGCACGGTTCAGTACGCGGAGAATCCGCCGAAGAAATACCAGGACATCTACCCGTTCGAATTCGAAACCAAGCACTGGCGTGCGTTGTGGGAGGAACTTTTCTCCGTCGTCCGGTTCTGGGCCGATCAGGGGGTCCGGATCTTCCGGGTGGACAACCCCCACACGAAGCCGTACGAATTCTGGGAATGGCTGATCGCAGGGATCAAGCAGGAGTATCCCGAGGCCATCTTTCTCGCCGAGGCGTTCACCCGGCCCAAGGTCATGTACCGGCTCGCGAAGGTGGGATTCACGCAGTCGTATACCTACTTCGCCTGGCGCAATTCCAAGTGGGAGCTTATGGACTATTTCGAGGAGCTCACGCAGACCGAGGTCCGGGAGTACTTCCGCCCCAACCTGTGGCCGAACACCCCCGACATCCTGACGGAACAGCTGCAGTTCGGGGGAAGGCCTGCGTTCATGGCGCGCCTCGTCCTGGCAGCCACGCTGGGCGCCAGCTACGGCATCTACGGACCCGCCTTCGAGCTGTGCGAGAACCGGCCTCTGGAACCGGGGCGGGAGGAATACCTCGATTCGGAAAAGTACGAGATCCGGCACTGGGACATCGGGAGGCCGGACAGCCTGAAGGAATTCATCGGGCTGGTGAACCGGATCCGGCGGGAAAACCCGTGCCTGCAGGCCGACGCGAACCTTTCGTTTCATCCCGTGGACAACGAGCAGATGATCGCCTTCAGCAAGGCAAGCGACGACCTGTCGAGCATCATACTGACGGTGGTCAACCTCGATCCCCACCACACCCAGTCGGGATGGGTCGATTTGCCGCTTTCCCGTCTCGGCCTTGACCCGGCGACTCCGTTCCAGGGACACGATTTGCTAAGCGGGGCGAGGTACCTGTGGCACGGCGAACGCGTCTACTTTCAGCTCAACCCCGCGGAGGTGCCTGCGCACATCATCCGCATCCGGCGGAAGGTCCGGACCGAGCGGGATTTCGACTATTTCCTGTAACCGGATGGCGTAACAAGGAGAGGGATTACGCCTATGGCGGAGAAAAGGAAAGGCCTTTACACGCTGGACGACAATCCGCTCTGGTACAAGGACGCGATCATCTACGAGCTGCACGTCCGGGCCTTCCACGACAGCGACGGGGACGGGGTGGGGGACTTCCGGGGGCTCACGGGAAAGCTGGACTATCTCCAGGACCTCGGGATCACCGCCCTCTGGCTCCTCCCCTTCTACCCCTCTCCCCTGAAGGACGACGGGTACGACATTTCGGACTACCAAAACGTCCATCACTCCTACGGGACGCTTGCCGACTTCCGGCTGTTCCTGCGCGAGGCGCACCGGCGGGGGATCCGGGTGATCACCGAGCTGGTCGTCAATCACACCTCCGACCAGCACCCGTGGTTCCAGAGGGCCAGGCGCGCTCCCCGGGGGAGCAAGTGGCGGGATTTCTACGTCTGGAGCGACACTCAGGACAAGTACCGGGATACCCGGATCATCTTCAAGGATTTCGAGAGTTCCAACTGGTCCTGGGACCCGGTGGCCAACGCCTACTACTGGCACCGGTTCTACTCCCACCAGCCGGATCTCAACTTCGACAACCCGGCTGTGGGGAGGTTGCTCTTCCGGGTGCTGCAGTTCTGGCTCGGCATGGGTGTCGACGGCCTGCGGCTGGACGCGGTCCCCTATCTCATCGAGCGGGAGGGGACGAACTGTGAAAATCTTCCCGAGACGCACAAGGCGCTCAAGGCCATACGGAAACGCGTCGACGACAAGTTCCGCAACCGGATGCTCCTGGCGGAGGCGAACCAGTGGCCGGAGGATGCGGTCGACTATTTCGGCGAGGGGGACGAATGTCACATGGCCTTCCATTTCCCCCTCATGCCCCGGATGTTCATGGCCGTCCGGATGGAGGACCGGTACCCGATCATCGACATCCTGACGCAGACGCCGCAGATTCCCGACGTGTGCCAGTGGGCTCTCTTTCTTCGGAACCACGATGAACTGACGCTCGAGATGGTCACCGACGAAGAGCGGGACTACATGTACCGGGTGTACGCCCACGACCACCAGGCGCGGATCAACCTGGGAATCCGGCGGCGTCTGGTTCCCCTGCTGGGGAAGGACCGGAGGAAGTTCGAGCTGATGAACGCCCTCCTCTTTTCCCTGCCGGGGACGCCGGTCATCTATTACGGCGACGAAATCGGGATGGGCGACAACATCTACGTCGGGGACCGGAACGGGGTCCGCACCCCGATGCAGTGGAGCGTCGACAGGAACGCCGGGTTCTCGCGTGCTCCCGCCCAGAGGCTTTACCTGCCCGTCAACGTCGACCCGGATTACCACTACGAGACGGTCAACGTGGAAGCGCGGCAGAACAACACGAGCTCTCCTCTCTGGTACATGAAGCGACTCCTCTCCCTACGGAAGCGGTTCCAGGCGTTCGGCCGCGGAACGATCGAGTTCCTCTACCCGGATAACCCAAGGGTACTCGCGTTCATCCGCAGCTACGAGGAAGAGATGATCCTCGTCGTGGCCAACCTCTCCCGGTTCTCCCAGTTCGTGGAGCTGAACCTTTCCGCCTTCCAGGGCAGGATCCCCGTCGAGATGTTCGGGCAGACGGAGTTTCCCGTCATCAAGGAGCAGGCGTACTTCCTCACGCTCGGTCCCCACGCGTTCTACTGGTTCGCTCTCGAACAGCAGCAGCTCTCCGCGGGCGAGATCGGCCCGGTGCCGGGGGAGCGCAAGGTGCCGGAGCTCCAGGTGGCGGGGAGCTGGGAGAACCTTTTCCGGAAGGAGGGAAAGGGGGGGCTGGAAAGGATCCTTCCGGGTTACCTCAAGATGCGCCGCTGGTTCGGAGGCAAGGCACGGCGGATAAAGTCCACGACCATCCGGGAAGCGGTCCCGCTTCCCGGCACGTCTCCCCCGTCCGTCCTTGCCATGGCACAAGTCGAGTACGCCGAGGGCGACCCGGAGATCTACAGCATGCCTCTCGTTTTCGCATCCGGGGAGCGGTCGGCGCAGGTGCAGAAGGAGCATCCCCTCGCCGTCGTCGCGCGCCTTACGGTCAAACGGGGCAACGGCGGCCAGGACGGGGTCGTCTACGACGGATTCCTCGAGAACGACGTGTGCGACTTCTTTCTCCAGGCGATCGGGCACAGGCGGCGGTTCCGGGGGGATCACGGCGAGATCGTGGCCTACCCGACGCGGGCCTTCCGGCGCCTCCGGGGAGCGGAATCGGAGCACCTGCCCTCCTCCCTCAGCAAGGCGGAGCAGAGCAACACCTCCGTCTTCTTCGGGGACCGGCTGATCCTGAAACTCATCCGGAAGCTCGACGAGGGGCAAAACCCCGACCTCGAGATCGGCATCTTCCTGACGGAACGGGCCGGCTTTCCCCACATTCCTCCCGTGGCGGGCGCACTGGAATACCGGAGGAACCACGAGGAGCCGATTACGCTCGCCATCCTCCAGGGATTCGTTCCGAACCAGGGGGATGCCTGGATATACACGCTGGACTACCTGGGCCGGTATTACGAAAGAGCGATGTCCCTGCCCCCCGAGACGGAAACTCGCCGCCTGCCCGAATCGGTCGGCACTGAAGCTGGTCGGCGAGGAGGTTCCGGAACTCGCGGCGGACCTGATCGGGACCTTCCTCGTCTCGGCCCGCCAGATGGGGCAGCGCACGGCGGAGATGCATGTCGCGCTGGCGTCGAACGTCGAGGACCCCTCCTTTGCCCCCGAGTCCTTCTCGGCGCACTACCAGCGCTCCCTCTATCAGTCGATGCGGAACCTCACCTCCCAGACCCTGCCTCTTCTCCAGAAACGTCTCCGGACTCTTCCGGAAACGGTTCGGGAGGAGGCAAAGCAGGTTCTGGACCTCCAGGACAAGATTTTGAAGCGCTTCCGGTCCGTCCTCGACCGGAAGATCACGGCCATGCGGATCCGCGTCCACGGGGACTACCACCTCGGGCAGGTTCTTTTCACGGGGAAGGACTTCGTGATCATCGACTTCGAGGGGGAGCCGGCCCACTCCCTGAGCTCGCGCAAAATAAAGAGGTCCCCCCTGCGGGACGTGGCGGGCATGCTCCGCTCCTTCCACTACGCGGCGAACGCACCGCTTATCGGAAAGATGGGAGGAGGCGGGTTCCGGCCGCACGACCCCTCGCGGCTCGAACCGTGGGCGAACTGCTGGACTCTCTGGGTCTCCGCAGCGTTTCTCTCGTCGTACCTGGAGGCTTCCGCCCAGGCCTCGTTTCTCCCGAAGTCGAGGGATGAGCTCTCCCTGCTGCTTTCCGTCTACCTCCTCGAGAAATCGGTCTACGAGCTGGGGTACGAGCTGAACAACCGTCCCGACTGGGTGAAGCTCCCCCTTCGCGGGATCCTGCAGCTGTTGGAGACGACCGAGTGACCGCTTCGGGGGTCAAAACCGGGGGGATGGGTCCGCTCGGGCGGCTGGCGCGCGCGTACGGCGTCCAGACCGCCTATCACGACATCGCCTGCAACAGGGTTACGGCCTCTCCCCGAACGATCCTGGCTGTTCTTCGCGCGCTCGGGGCTCCGCTCGAGAAGGCGGAAGACGCCCGGGACGCCCTGCGGGAACACGAACAGGCCCGGTGGCGCCGCCCGTGCGATCCGGTCGTGGTGGTCTGGGACGGTGGTACCGGGGAACTCCCGGTTCGACTCCCGCGTACGATATCGGATGCCCGGATCGGCTTCCGTCTTTGCCTCGAGGACGGAGGCGTGCGTGAGCTTCCGTGCGATCTTTCCCGCCTTCCGGCCGCGCAGGAAAGGGAAGTCGAAGGCGAGCGGTACGTGATGAAGACGATCGACCTTCCGGGTAATTTGCCATGGGGATATCACAATCTGACGGTGGAGATCCTCGGAAAGACTTCGGAAACCCTGGTGCTTTCCGCCCCTCGCAGGGCGTACCGCCCCGGTGGGGGTGCGGAAGGGAAGACGTGGGGGGTTTTCCTCCCCCTCTACGCGCTCTCCTCCGAAAAGAGCCTGGGGAGCGGCGACCTCTCCGATCTTTCCTCCCTGATGGAGTGGGTATCCGGGATGGGGGGAAACGTGGTCGGAACGCTGCCGCTGCTTGCCGCGTTCCTCTCCGAGCCGTTCAACCCGAGCCCGTACGCCCCGGCGAGCCGCCTTTTCTGGAACGAGTTCTACCTGGACGTTACCCGCGTCCCCGAATTCGCCGCGTGCACCCCGGCCCGGGAGCTGTTCTCTTCCCCCGGGTTCCGGGCGGAGGTCGCTTCCCTGCGAACCGGTCCGCTCGTGGACTACCGCCGCGGAATGGCCCTCAGGCGGAAGGTCATCGAGGAACTGGCTCTGTCGTTCTTCTCCGGGAACGATCTTCCGCGTCGGGAGGCGTTCCGGGAATATGTAACGGCAAATCCCGAGGCGGAAGAATACGCTTCCTTCCGGGCGACGGGGGAGAGACAGCGGGCTCCCTGGCCTGCCTGGCCCGCGCCGCTCAAGGACGGGGCGATCACACCGAAAGATTATGACGAGAAGGCGAAGAAGTATCATCTCTACGCGCAATGGGTCCTGGCAGAGCAGTTTCACGCGATGTCGAAACGGTTCCGGGAGCGGGGGGAGGCGCTCTACCTGGATCTGCCGCTCGGCGTGAGTTACGACAGCTACGATGTCTGGCGGCAGCGCGACCTGTTCGTCCTGGATGTCTCCGCGGGGGCGCCGCCCGACGACTTCTTCACCCAGGGCCAGGACTGGGGATTTCCTCCCCTCCACCCCGTGCGAAGCCGCGAAGAGGGATTCCGGTACTTCCGGGATTGCCTGCGCCACCAGTTCCGTCACGCGGGGATCCTGCGGATCGACCACGTGATGGGCCTGCACCGGTTTTTCTGTGTTCCGAAGGGGGTGAATGCCCGGGAGGGGACCTACGTCCGGTACCCGGCCGAAGAGATGTACGCCATCCTTTCCCTCGAGTCGCACCGGCACGGAGTCCGCCTCGTGGGGGAGGACCTGGGGACCGTCCCGTCCTATGTCCGTCCGGCGATGGCGAGACACGGCCTCTCGCGGATGTCCGTCGTCCAGTTCGGGCTTTCCCCGGATCCCGCCCACGCACTGAAAGCCGTACCGGCGGGGTCCCTGGGGTGCCTGAACACCCACGACATGCCCCCGTTCGCTTCCTTCTGGGAAGGGCGGGACGTCGACGACCGGCTTGCACTCGGCCTGCTCGACGAAAAGGGGAGCCGGGAGGAAAGAACCATGCGCTCCCGGGTAAAGGGGGCCCTTGCGGTCTTCCTTCGCCGGCAGGGATGGCTGGAACGTACCGGAGCGGGGGCGGAAGAGGTCCTCGCGGCCTGTCTTTCGTTCCTGGCGGGGAGCAGGGCCGGCGTCGTCATCGTCAATCTCGAGGACCTGTACCTCGAAACGAACCCGCAGAACGTGCCCGGAACCTCGAAGGAGCGGCCGAACTGGCTCCGGAAGGCCCGCCACGGGTTCGAGGAGATCCGCGAGATGCCCCAGGTGATCCGCATCCTCCGGGAAGTGGACCGTCTCCGGAAAGGGAAGGAGGCCGGCCCGGGGTACCTCGCGGGACAGGAACGGAAGCCGGCCAGGAAGGAGGTAGGATAGGCCCATGCGATACGACGTGTCTCTTATGAACGACCAGGACCTGTACCTTTTCAACGAGGGGAGCCACTACCGGCTCTATGAAAAACTGGGATCCCACTTCATGACCGTGGACGGCGAGGAGGGAACCTACTTCGCCGTGTGGGCCCCCAACGCCAGGCAAATATCCGTTACGGGGACGTTCAACGGCTGGGACAGCGCTTCCCACCCCCTCAGGGCAAAGGGGGCGTCCGGTATCTGGGAGGGATTCATTCCCGGCGTCACGCGCGGGAGCGCATACAAGTACCACGTCGTCTCCCGGGCGAGCGAATACCGGTACGACAAGGCCGATCCGTTCGCTTTTCATGCGGAGATTCCCCCGGACACCGGGTCCGTCGTGTGGGACCTCTGGTACGAGTGGGAGGACGGGGAGTGGATGAAGGACCGGAGCGGCAACAACGGCGCCGACCGCCCGATTTCCATCTACGAGATGCATCTCGGCTCCTGGATGCGGGTCCCCGAGTGAAGGGAACCGGATGCTCTCCTACCGGGAGCTGGCGCCGCGGCTGGTCGACTACCTCACGCGGATGAACTTCACCCACGTGGAGTTTCTCCCCGTGATGGAGCACCCGTTCTACGGCTCCTGGGGGTACCAGGTCACGGGGTTCTTCGCCCCCACCAGCCGGTACGGGACGCCCCAGGATTTCATGTATCTGGTCGACACCCTGCATCGCCACGGCATCGGGGTGATCCTCGACTGGGTTCCTTCCCACTTCACCAAGGACGGCCATGGGCTGAACTACTTCGACGGCACCCACCTGTTCGAGCACGCCGATCCCCGGCAGGGGCATCACCCCGACTGGGACACGGAGATCTTCAACTACGGCCGCCACGAGGTGCAGAGCTTCCTTCTTTCCAGCGCCTACTACTGGCTCGACGTATTCCATCTCGACGGCCTGCGCGTGGACGCCGTGGCGTCGATGCTCTACCTCGACTATTCGCGCAAAGAAGGGGAGTGGATCCCGAACCAGTACGGCGGAAGGGAGAACATCGAGGCGATCGCCTTCCTTCGGCGCTTCAACGAGGACGGTGTACAAGGGTCGTCCGGACATCATCACGATCGCGGAGGAGTCGACCGCATGGCCCATGGTCTCCCGCCCGACCTACGTCGGGGGCCTCGGGTTCGGCATGAAATGGGACATGGGATGGATGCACGATACCCTCGTGTACATGGGGCAGGACCCCGTGCACCGGAAATACCACCACAACAAGCTCTCCTTCCGGCTGGTATACGCCTTCACGGAGAACTTCGTTCTCCCTCTTTCCCACGACGAGGTCGTCCACGGAAAAGGATCGCTCATCGGCAAGATGCCCGGGGACACCTGGCAGAAGTTCGCCAACATGCGCGTTCTCTACGGATACATGTACGGGCAGCCGGGGAAGAAGCTCCTCTTCATGGGCGGGGAATTCGGCCAGTGGAGGGAGTGGAACCACGACGAACAGCCTCGACTGGCACCTCCTCGAGGATCCCTCGCACGCGGGTCTCTCCCGCTGGGTGGAGGAGATCAACGCTCTTTACCGGAACGAGCCGGCGCTGCACGAGCTCGATTTCGACCCGGCCGGGTTCGAGTGGGTCGACTGCAACGATGGCGAGCAGAGCGTCCTTTCGTTTCTGCGGAAGGGGAGATCCACGGAAGACATCTTCCTCGTCGTCTGCAACTTCACTCCCGTCCCGAGGCACAACTACCGCGTGGGAGTGCCCCGCGGGGGGTTCTGGCGGGAGGTGCCTGAACAGCGACGCCCTGGAATACGGCGGGAGCGGGCAGGGGAACATCGGCGGCGTGGAAGCGGCGCCGATCTCCGTCGCACGGCCGGCCGTACACGCTGACCATCGTCGTTCCCCCCCTGGCAGCCGTGTTCTTGAAGAGCGAGGCGAGAAAAGGGTGAGAAATTCGTACCGGTTGGAACTGGGCGCGACCCCTCTCGGGGACGGCCGTTGCCGGTTTCTTGTCTATGCCCCGACAACGAAGAGGGTGGAGGTACGCCTTCTCTCCCCGCGGGAGGCGACCGTGCCGCTCGAACGGACCACGCGGGGGTACCATATCGGGGTGGCGGAGGAGGCTCCGCCCGGCACCCTTTACCGGTATCGCCTGGACGGGGAGATGGAGCGCCCCGATCCGGCCTCCCGGTACCAGCCCCAGGGGGTCCACGGCCCTTCCCAGGTCGTCGACCGGGACGCCTTTCGATGGGAGGACGCGGAGTGGACCGGCCTCTCCCTCGAGAACTACATCCTCTACGAGCTGCATGTGGGGACCTTCACCCCGGAAGGGACCTTCGAAGCCGTCATCCCCCGCCTGGACGCCCTCCGGGAACTCGGTGTCACGGCGCTCGAACTGATGCCGGTGGCCCAGTTCCCGGGGAACCGGAACTGGGGGTACGACGGGGTGTACCCGTTCGCGGTGCAGGACAGCTACGGGGGCCCCGAGGGGCTCGAAGAATCTCGTGAACGCCTGCCACCGAAGGGAGATGGCGGTCGTTCTCGACGTGGTTTACAACCACCTGGGCCCGGAGGGGAACTACCTGGGAGCGTTCGGCCCCTACTTCACCGACAGGTACCGGACCCCCTGGGGGGCCGCCATCAACTTCGACGGCCCCCACAGCGACGAGGTCCGGCGGTACTTCCTCGAAAACGCGCTGTGCTGGCTTGCCGAATACCGCGTGGACGCTCTCCGGCTGGACGCGATCCACGGGATCATGGATTTCAGCGCCTATCCGTTTCTCGCGGAACTGGCCGACACGGTGCGGGACCTTGCCGAGCGGACCGAACGGAAGATGTACCTGATTCCGGAGAGCGACCTGAACGATGCGCGTGTGATCACCCCGAAGGAGTACGGGGGACTGGCCCTGTCCGCCCAGTGGAACGACGATTTCCACCATGCCCTCCACACCGTGCTGACCGGGGAAAGGGGAGGGTACTACGAGGATTTCGGGAACCTCGAACATCTGGCCCAGGCGTATGCGGAAGGGTTCGTGTACTCGGGAGGCTACTCCTCCTACCGCAGCCGCCGGCACGGCAACTCGTCCCGGCACATCCCCGCCCGGCACCTGGTCGTATTCTCGCAGAACCACGACCAGGTGGGGAACCGGCTGCATGGCGAGAGGCTGGCGAACCTGGTATCCTTCGAGGATGTAAAGCTCGCCGCGGGGGCCGTTCTCCTCTCTCCCTTCCTTCCTCTTATCTTCATGGGGGAGGAGTACGGGGAGCCCGCGCCGTTCCTGTATTTCATCAGCCACTCCGACGAGAATCTCATCGAGGCGGTGCGCAAAGGCCGCCGGGAGGAGTTCGCCGCATTTCGATGGGAGGGGGAGATCCCCGACCCGCAGGACGAGGCGACCTTTCTGCGTTCCCGGATCGACCCCCGCCTGTGCGAAAGCGGGCACCACAAGATCCTGCTGGCGTTCTACCGGGAACTTCTCCTGCTGCGAAAGGACCACCCGGTACTCTCCTGGCTGAGCAAGGAGGACATGGAGGTCATGGCCTTCGAGAGCGAAAAGGTGCTTTTCGTCAGGCGATGGAAGGGAACCGGCCAGACCGCGATGGTCTTCCATTTCGGGTCCGCGCCGGTCTCCCTCGCGCTGCCCCTTCCCCCCGGCCGGTGGGAGAAGCTCGTGGATTCCTCGGAGGATCGGTGGGGCGGAACCGGCACCTCTCTCCCGGAGAGCCTGCGCTCGCACGGTAGCGTGGCGCTTCCCCTTACCCCCAAGTCGCTCGCGCTGTTCTCGAAGACATAAGGAGCAACCGCCAATGGAACGATACGTCTGCATCCATGCCCACTTCTACCAGCCTCCCCGGGAGAACCCGTGGCTCGAGGAGGTGGAGCTTCAGGACTCGGCCTATCCCTACCACGACTGGAATGAACGGATCACCGCCGAGTGCTACGCGTCCAATGCCGCTTCCCGCGTGATGGACGGGGACGGCAGGATCGTGGACATCGTCAACAACTACGCGAAGATCAGCTTCAACTTCGGCCCGACGCTCCTCTCCTGGATGCAGGACAAGGAGCCGGCCGTCTACGGGGCGATCCTGGAAGCGGACCGGGAGAGCCGGGAGCATTTCTCGGGGCACGGCTCCGCCATCGCGCAGGCGTACAACCACATGATCCTCCCGCTGGCGAACAGCCGGGACAAGCGAACGCAGGTGCTCTGGGGATTGCGGGATTTCGAGCATCGCTTCGGGCGGAAGCCGGAGGGGATGTGGCTCCCGGAGACCGCCGTCGACCTGGAGAGCCTGGACATCATGGCGAAGGAGGGGATCCGGTACGCGATCCTGGAACCGCACCAGGCGCACCGCATGCGGAAGAAGGGAAGCCGCGAGTGGCAGGACGTGACCGGGGGCCGGATCGACCCCAAGGTCCCCTACCTTCTCAACCTTCCCTCCGGCCGCAAGATCAGCGTCTTTTTCTACGACGGACCCGTCTCCCGGGCCGTTGCCTTCGAGGGGCTGCTAAACAACGGGGAGGTATTCGCAAAACGCATCCTCGGGGCGTTTCCCGATTCCGCCGACGGCTCTTATCAGCTCGTCCACATCGCCACCGACGGGGAGAGCTACGGCCATCACCACGCGCACGGCGAGATGGCGCTTTCCTACGCGATCCACCATATCGAATCGAACGGGCTGGCCCGGATCACCAACTACGGCGAGTTCCTCGAAAAGCACCCCCCGGCCCACGAGGTGGAGATCTACGAATACACCTCCTGGAGTTGCTCCCATGGGGTCGAGCGGTGGCGGAGCAACTGCGGTTGCAACTCCGGCGGGCGCCCGGAATGGAACCAGGAGTGGCGCCGTCCGCTGCGGGAGGCGCTGGACTGGCTGCGGGAGAAGCTGGCTTCGGAATTCGAGGAGCGGGGCCGGTCGCTCCTCCGGGATCCGTGGGGCGCCCGGGACGAATATATCGAGGTCATCCTCGACCGGTCGCCGGAAAGCCGGGAGCGGTTCTTCCGCAAGCACGCGATCCGGGAATGTTCCGCAGGGGAGGAGACCACGGCGCTCAAGCTTCTCGAGCTTCAGCGCTACGCAATGATGATGTATACGAGCTGCGGCTGGTTCTTCGATGAGCTCTCCGGAATCGAGACGACGCAGGTCCTCCAGTACGCGGGACGCGCCGTACAGCTGGGCCGGGAACTTTGGGAAGACGGCGTCGAGGAACGCTTCCTCTCTCTGCTCGAATTCGCCAAGAGCAACCTCCCCGAACACCGGGACGGACGCCAAATCTACGAGAAGTTCGTGAAGCCCGCCATGGTGGACCTGCACAAGGTGGGAGCGCACTACGCCGTGAGCTCCCTCTTCGAGAGCTACGGCGACCAGGCGGAGATTTACTGCTACCAGGTGGAGCGGGAAGATTACCGGCTTCTGCCCGCCGGCAAAAAGCGGCTTGCCCTGGGCAGGGCGAAGATCACCTCGGAAATCACCGGGGAATCGGCCGACGTGACCTTCGGGGTGCTCCATTTCGGGGACCACAACGTGAGCGGCGGCATCCGTGCGTACCAGGGGGAGGAGGCGTATGAATCCATGGCCGCGGAAATGTCGGAGATCTTCGCGGGCGCGGACTTTCCCGAGATCATACGCGCAGTGGACCGGCACTTCGATGTGGGAGTATACTCCCTGAAACTCCTGTTCCGGGACGAGCAGCGCAAGATCCTGGACATGATCCTGGCGGCAACCACGGCCGATATCGACGCCGTCTACCGCCAGCTCTACATGCAGAATGCCCCCCTCATGCGGTTCCTCTCCGACATCGGCTATCCCACGTTGAAGTCCTTTCACGCAGCGGCCGAACTGGCGCTGAACGGAGAGCTCAAGCGCTTCTTCCAGACCGAACCTATCGACATCGACGCGATCCGGGGGGCCCTCTACGAGGCGGAGGGGGTGAAGATACCCCTCGACGGGGCGGGTCTGGGGTACACCCTCCGGAAGACCATCGAGCGGATGATGCTTGCGTTCCTCGAGAACCCCGACGACATCGTCCTCCTTGCGCAAATCGACGCGGCGGTGGAGATGGGGAACTCCCTTCCCTTCGAGGTGACCTTCTGGAAGACCCAGAATCTGTACTGGGAGATGCGGGAAACAGTCTTTGCCGGGTACCGGTCCCGGGCCGCACTGGGGGACGAAGGCGCCGGGGAATGGATCCGGCTTTTTACCGCGCTGGGGACGAAACTCTCCGTGACGCTCCCGGAGGGGTGAGCGATGCCTTCTGCGCCGGCCCCCCTTACCACGTACCGGCTTCAGTTCCACCGCCGCTTCCGGTTCGAGGACGCCCGCGCGCTCGTCCCGTATCTCGAAACGCTCGGGGTGACGGACCTCTACGCATCGCCGATCCTCCAGGCCCGGAAGGGAAGTTCCCACGGGTACGACGTGACCGACCCCACCCGGCTGAACCCGGAGCTGGGAAAGAGAGGCGAGTTCGACGCGTTGTCCGGGGCGCTCAAGGAGCGGGGAATGGGACTGTTATTGGACATCGTCCCCAACCACATGTCCGCCAGCAGCGAGAACCGGTGGTGGATGGACGTCCTGGAAAACGGGGCCGGTTCCCCATTCGCCCCCTACTTCGACATCGACTGGCATTCCCCCAAGAAGGCCCTGGAAAAAAAGGTCCTCCTGCCGGTTCTCGGCAGTCCGTACGGGAGGGTCCTCGAGAACCAGGAGTTCTCCCTCCGGCTGGAGAAGGGAGGGTTCTTCGTCCATTACCACGGCCTGAAGCTCCCCCTTGCCCTGAAGTCGTATGCACGGATCCTCGCGCACCGCCTGGAGGTTCTGGAGGGAAATTTCGGCCCGGACCACCCGTCGTTCCGGGAACTCTGGGGCCTCATCACCGACATCGAACACCTGCCCGAACCGGCTTCGGCCGATCCTGCCAGGGCGGGGGAGCGGTTCCGCTCGGGGGAGTCGATCCGGAAGAGGCTCTACCGGATGTACCAGGGCCGCGCGGAGGTCCGGGCGCATATCGACGAAACCTTGCGGGTCTACCGGGGCGGGAAGGGGGATGCCGCAAGTTTCGATTTCCTGGACCGTCTTCTGGCGGAGCAGCCCTACTGGCTCTCCTTCTGGCGCCTCGCAAACGAGGAGATCAACTATCGGCGGTTCTTCGCCATCAGCGATCTCGTAAGCATAAGGGTAGAGGACCCCCCGGTGTTCGAGGCCACCCACGACCTCGTATTCCGCCTGGCGAGGGAAGGGAGTGTCACGGGCCTGCGAGTGGATCACATCGACGGACTGTACGACCCGATGAGCTATCTCGCCCAGATCCGGGACCGGCTTCCCCCGGCAGGTGGCGAAAGGCCGCGGAACGGATTTTTCGTCCTCGTGGAGAAGATTCTTGCGGAAGGGGAGGATCTCCCCGCCGACTGGCCGGTTTCCGGGACCACGGGGTACGATTTCCTGAACGCGGCAACCGGTGTTTTCGTGAGCGCCGCCGGCACCCGTGCTCTCGGTGAAACGTATGACCGGTTCCTCGGGGGGGCTCAGGAATTCGGGGAGATGGTGTACGAGAAGAAGAAACTGGTCATGGATACGCTCTTCGCGGGAGAGATGCACTCCCTGGGGCAGCACCTGGCGGCCCTGGCGGAGCAGGACCGGTACGCCCGCGACCTTCCGCGCAAGGAGCTGCGTCAGGCCCTGGTCGAAGTGACCGCCTCCTTCCCGGTCTACCGGACCTACATCCGGGGCTTCGATATCTCCGCCCGGGACAGGCGGTACCTCGGAAAGGCCCTGAAGGAGGCGATGCGTCGTGGCACCGAGGCGAGCGCCCCCGTGTTCGACTTCCTGCGCCGGGTTCTCCTGCTGGAATCCCCGGCCATCGCCGCCGAGGGGCAGAGGGAGGAGTGGCTTCGCTTTCTCATGCGCTGGCAGCAGTTCACCGGGCCGATCATGGCGAAGGGGTACGAGGACACCGCCCTGTACGTTTTCAACCGGCTCACCTCCCTGAACGAAGTGGGAGGCGAGCCCGCCGGGTTCGGCGTCTCCGTCAACGCCTTCCACAAGCGGGCGGGCGAGACCGCCGCCCGCTGGCCGCACACGATGAACGCCACAGGCACCCACGACACGAAGCGGAGCGAGGACATCCGGGCGCGGATCAATGTCCTCTCCGAGCTCCCGGAGGAATGGGAGAAGCGGCTGCTCCATTGGCGGGACGGGAACAGGGCGCTGAAACGGACGGTGAGCGGCAGGCCCGTGCCGGACCCGGGCGAGGAGATCCTCTTGTACCAGACCCTGCTCGGCGCGTGGCCCCTCGAGCCCGGGGAGATGGACTCCTTTCCCGAGCGGGTCCGGGACTACATGGTCAAGGCGGTCCGCGAAGCGAAGGTGCATACGCGGTGGATCCGGCCGAACCCGGAGTACGAGAGGGCGATACGGGATTTCGTCACCGCGCTGCTTGTGGACGGGGAGGGTGCCCCTTTCCGGGAGGACTTCCTCCCGTTTCAGGCCAAGGTCGCCCATTACGGGGCGCAAAACGGCCTGGCGCAGGTCACGCTCAAGATCGCCTCGCCGGGGATACCCGATTTCTACCAGGGGGCGGAGCTGTGGGATTTGCGGCTCGTCGACCCGGACAACCGCGGCCCCGTGGATTTCCCCCTCCGGATCCGGCTTCTCGCGGAGCTTGGGGAACGGGAACGCCGGGGGCTCGTCCCCCTGGTCGAGGAGCTTCTGCCGGCCTGGAAGGACGGACGGATCAAGCTCTTCGTTACTTGCCGCGCCCTGAACTTCCGGCGGGAGCGGCGGGACCTGTTTCTTTCCGGGGCCTACCTGCCTCTTTCGGCGTCCGGGGGGAAAAAGGAGCATGTCCTCGCGTTTGCGAGGAGATACAAAACCCAATGGGCGGTCGCAGCCGTTCCCCGCCTCGTCACGCGCCTTTCGCCCCCGGGTGCCTTTCCTCTCGGGCAGGAGGCTTGGGCGTTCAGGAGCGGCCTCCTCCTCCCGGAGGGGGCGCCGGACCGGTGGCGCAACGCCTTCACGGGGGAGGAAATCCGCGTCTCCCCCGGGCGCGGAAAGAAGACGCTGCCCCTGCATGACGTGTTCCGCCACCTTCCCGTGGCGCTGCTCTCGAATATCTCGGAATGATTATGTTTTCCGCGATGGCCAGGGCAGACGACCGCCCGAAACCGGTACTCCACCTTTTCCGCTTCTGGTACTATGCAGGCAATTCCGAACCGGGCGGGACCGCCATGTGGCACAAAGAAAGTAGACGCAAGCCAACGCTTTCCTCCATCATGGGCAGATGACGAAGAAGAATTCTCACGTCACCCGACCCACACCCCAAAGAACCGAGGAAGTCCGGTTAAGCAGGGAAATGTCCGCCTTCAGCGTCGCGATGATCGGCGTGGGGGCGATGATCGGCGCGGGGATCTTCGTGCTGACGGGGATCGCCGCGGGAGTGGCGGGGCCGGGCCTGATCATCGCCTTCGGGCTCAACGGCGTGGTGACGCTGTTCACCGCCATGGCGTACGCGGAGCTTGGTTCCTGCTTCCACACCGCGGGAGGCGGATACCTGTGGGTGAAAAGCTCCCTCCCTCACCCGAACGGGTTCCTGGCCGGGTGGATGACCTGGTTCGCCTCCTCGGTGGCGTGCAGTCTCTACGCCCTTGGTTTCGGCGCCTATTTCGGACACATGCTCGAGGGGTTCGGCATCCACATTCCTCTCATCCCGTACTTCTCCGTCGAGAAGACCCTCGCCGTGGTCGCGTGCCTCGCGTTGGCCTACGTCAACTACAAGGGAGCTTCCGAGGCGGGATTGGCAGGGACCGTCATCACGCTGGCCAAGGTGGTCGTCATTCTCCTGTTCATCGGTTTCGGTCTCTGGGCCATGCATGGGATGCCGGACTGGAAGGGGAACTTCGACCCCTTCCTTCCGCTGGGATTCGGGGCCGTCTTCAGCGCCATGGGGCTTACCTTCATCGCATTTCAGGGGTACGAGGTGATCGCCCAGTGCAGCGAGGAGGTGATGGACCCCGCACGGAGCGTCCCCCGGGCGATCTTCCTGGCCTTAAGTATCGTCATCCCCATCTATCTCCTGGTGGCGTTCGTCGCGATCGGCGGCATCCACGTGGAGGGAATGCCCTCCTGGCAGTTCCTCGGGAAGATGAAGGAGCTTGCGGTCGTCGAGGCGGCGCGGCAGTTCGCCCCCGGAGGAGGGGTGGTCGTGCTCGTCGGGGGGCTTCTCTCCACCCTGAGCGCGCTGCTGGCCACCATCTTCTCCTCCTCCCGCGTCGCGCTCGCGATGGCGCGGGACCACAACCTCCCGGTCTTTCTCGGAAAGATTCACCCGGAGAAGAAGACCCCGCACCTGGCCATCGCCGCCTCGGCGGTGATCGTCATCTTCATGGCGCTTTCCCTGCCGATCGAGGACGTGGCGAGCACGGCGGATATCATGTATCTGCTCGCTCTTCCTCCAGGTGAACGTGACCCTCATCCGGATGCGCAAGACCCACCCGAAACTCAAGCGCGGGTTCCGGGTGCCCCTGGTTCCCCTGATCCCCGTCCTGGGGATCGTCACGCAGCTGTTCATCGCCGTGTACCTGTTCGTCTACAGCCCGACGGCCTGGTTGTCCGTGGTTGCCTGGCTGCTCATCGGGACCATGGTGTACAAGCTTTACGCCTCCAAGACCGAGGCGGAAGCCCTTTCGGTTCTCGCGCTCGCGGAAGCGGAGGCCGCGCGGAAGGATTACCGGGTTCTCGTCGTCCCCTTCCGGCAGCTGCACATCCGGCCTCTCATGCGCATCGCCTGCTCGCTCGCCAAAAACTACGAGGGGGAGGTTACCGCGCTCTCCGTGGTCGAGGCGCCGCCCAAGGTTCCCCTGTACCGGTACACGGGGGGCATTCAGGAGGCGAGGACGATGCTGCGCCTGGGGGAGAACATCGCCGACGAGCAAAAGGTGGAGTTCACCCGCCTGATCAAGGTCTCCCACCGTCTTTCCTACGGTATCCTGGAGACGGCACGGGAAGAGAAGAGCAATTTCATTCTCCTGGGGCCCATGGGAGAGGGGGAGAAGGGGGGGGGTTTCATGGAACAGTTCCAGGAGATCGTCCTCCTGAATGTCCTGGAGCATGCTCCGTGCAACGTGGGGATATACCACGGGCAGCTCCTGGCCGATGTGAAGCGGCTGGTGCTCGCGGTAGAGGACACCCCGTCCTGCCGGCTGGCGGTGAACATCGCCCCCGCCCTGGCCGAGGAGCTCAAATCGTCCGTCGCGGTCCTCCGGGTCATCCCCGAATCCGCTCCGAAGGGAGAGGAACAACGGATCGCGACCTGGATGGAGGAGGTGACGAAGGACCTCCCGTTCCGCCTTCCCGTCGAGAAGATCGTGATCCGGTCGAAAGAAGCCGCGAAAAGCATCATCGAACAGGTGCGGGAAACGGACCTGCTCCTCATGGGGGCTTCCCGGCATGCGGGGCGCCTCACCTCGCTCTTCGGTCCCGACACCACGGAGGAGGTGATGAAAAGCGTCTGCGTCCCCAGCATTCTCCTCAAGCGATACCAGCAACAGAAATCGTCCCGGCTCTCCGGAATCCTCACCGGGAGATAAGGAGATCCCATGCAAGATCAGACCCTTCTGCACCCCATCGAGAACATGCTGGAGAAGATCTGGGCATTCCTCCCCAATTTCATCGCGGCGCTCCTGGTCTTCCTCCTGGGTGTCGCCATCGCGCTTGGTGTCCGGTTCGTCGTCATCAAGATCCTGAACTCGATCGGCTGGGAGAGATTCGCCGAGGAAGGGTCCTACCTGCGGTTTCTGGGGGTCGGGGACATCCGGTACCCCCTCTTCGACTTCGTCGGAGCGATCGTTTTCTGGATGGTGATCCTGGCCTTCTCGGGCACGGCGGCGCACGCCCTGGGACTGACCCACATCGAGATGCTCCTCGATGAGCTTGTCGGTTTCCTCCCCAATCTCTTCCTGGCCCTGCTGATCCTGGGCCTGGGGATCTGGCTCGGCATCCTTGCCGGACGGTTCACCCGTGCTTTCGCGGATTCCGCGAAGATCATGGAGGCGAACCTGCTCGGAAAGGGGATCCAGTACCTCATCATCATCATCGCCGCGGGGACGGCGCTCGAGCAGCTCCGCGTGGCCACGAGGTTCCTGTTCGGGACGTTCCTCATCACCATCGCTTCGCTCGGGCTGGCCTTCGGGCTGGGCGGGAAGGACAAGGCAAAAGAGATCATCGACCGCATCTCCCGGGCGGAAAACGAATAGGGCCGGAAACGGTCTCCGGGGGTTCTTCGTTGGCCACACTGAAGGGGAAAACGCTCTTTATCACCGGGGCGAGCCGCGGCATCGGCAAGGCGATCGCGCTCCGGGCGGCCGCGGACGGGGCGAATGTCGTCATCGCGGCCAAGACCGTCGACCCCCATCCCAGGCTTCCGGGGACGATCCATACGGCCGCGGAGGAGGTCGTGGCGTCCGGCGGCAGGGCGCTGCCCGTGCAGGTGGATGTACGCAATGAGGAGCAGATCGCCGCCGCGGCCGCGAAGGCCGCCGATTCGTTCGGGGGAATCGACATTCTCGTCAACAACGCCAGCGCCATCAGCCTTACCGGCACGCTTGACACCCCGATGAAGCGGTTCGACCTGATGTTCGGGGTCAATGTTCGCGGTACCTACGCCTGCTCCCGGGTCCTGATCCCGTATCTGCGGAAGTCGGCGAACCCGCACATCCTGACCCTGAGTCCGCCGCTTGCTCTAAAACCGGAGTGGTTCCGGTATCACTGCGCCTATACGATATCGAAGTACGGGATGAGCATGTGCGTGCTCGGAATGGCCGAGGAGTTCCGGGACGCCGGAATCGGCGTCAATGCCCTCTGGCCCCGGACCGTCATCGCCACGGCGGCGGTTGCGATGCTCGGCGGGGCGGTCTCCCTTTCAAACTGCCGGAAGCCGGAAATCGTGGCCGATGCAGCGCATGCCGATTCTCGTCCGCAGGGCCTCGCACTGTACCGGGAATTTTTTCGTTGACGAGGAAGTTCTTGCGCAGGAAGGAGTTACGGATTTTTCATCCTATGCGTACGAGCCCGGCGCCGTTCTGCTCCCGGACCTTTTCCTCGGTTGATACGGGATTTCCCCTCCTTCTATAGGAGAAAGGGAGGCCACCCTGCCACGTGTGGCCCCCCTTTTCCAAGCTCACCAATCGGAGGGAAATGATGAGTTCTAACCCATTAGACGCAGGAGATCCGGAAAAAGTTCCCGGCCGCACGAAATATCACATTTTCGTATAGATATCATGATGGTAAGGGCAAGCGTCCCACAGGAAAGCCGGTACCTCCCGAGGGAACGCATCTTCGTTCTCCGCGAGCAGGGGATGGGGATTCCCGTCGAGGCACCGGAAGCACGGCGCCTCCGTGAACGGCAACGTTGTCATCCTCCCGCAGCACGATAATATCAGGGAGAATCTGCATGGAAGGCAGCCGAATAAAGGGGAAATGGAAGGACGCTATTCCGGTCGACGGGGAAACATGGTGAGGGTTCGGTTCCGTCTCTTCCCGCAAGGAAAGAGACGCGCATTGACCGTAAGCTACGATGACGGCACGGTCCATGACCGGCGGCTGGTCGAGATATTCAACCGGCACGGTGTCCGGGGAACGTTCCACCTCAATTCGGGCATGCTGGACCGGTCCGGATGGATCCGTTCCTCCGAAGTTGTTTCCTTGTACGAGAATCACGAAGTCGCCGTCCATACGGTCCATCACTATCATCTGGAACGAATTCCGTCCGACATCGCGGCGACGGAAATCCTCGACGACCGAAGGGCGCTGGAAGCGCTGGTGGGCTACCCGGTGCGGGGGATGTCCTTTCCCTTCGGAACGTTCAGCGACGACCTGGTGCGTCTTCTCCCCTCGCTGGGAATCGAGTACGCCCGAACAGTCAGGGAGACCCACCTCCTCGAGGTCCCGGCCGACGTTCATGTCTGGGATCCCACCTGTCATCACAATCATGACCTTCTCGCCCTGGGGGAACGCTTCCTGAAGGAAGAATCCTCCGAACAGGTGCTCATGGTTGTGTGGGGACACAGCTCCGATTTTGACCGGGACGACAACTGGGATCTCATGGAGGATTTCTGCCGTCTTGCGGGGGAGAAGGACGACACCTGGTACGCAACGGCCGGGGAAATCGCGGACTACATTGTGGCGACGCGCAGGTTGCGATTCTCGGTCGCCCGGGATCGGGTCCACAATCCTTCCTCGCTCCCGGTATGGTTCGAGGTTGACTCCCGGCCGGTCATGATCGCGCCGGGAAAGACGTTGCGCGTCTAGCCGGTTTCTCCTCTTCGCCGCCTCGTGAACCTTTCCTTTTGCGTGAGTTTCTACCTTTTTATCGCGAAAGCGTCTCCAGCGGGAGCGGGGATCTTCAACTTGTCGGGTTCCGGTTTATAGACTTCGTCGGGATGCAAGGGGACGAAAGAGGGATCCCACCACTTGTACTCATATATTTGTCCGTGCTTCCCCTCGAAAGGATCGAGCTCCTTGATCACCTTTGCCGGGTTTCCCGAGACGACGGTGAAGGGAGGGACGTTCTTGTTTACCACCGACCCGGCGGCGACGATGGATCCCTTTCCCACCGTGACCCCCTTGAGGATGGTGGAACCGTTTCCCACCCATACTCCGTCTTCCAGTGTGGTCGGTTTGTGTTTCGGGGGGCTGTATCCGACTCCGTGGTAATCGGTGTCCAGGATCGTCACGTTCCAGGCGATAAGGAGATACCGGCCGATCGTCACGCGCACCTTGCTGTGGATCTCGACCCCGTAGTTGATACTGGTATAGTCGCCGATTTCCACGCGTGCTCCCTTGTCTACCTGGATGCGGATCGGCCCCTGGAACTGGGCATCTCCGATCAGGATTTCTCCCCCCTGTTTTGAATCAGGAAAGGCCCGTACTTCTCCCAGGTCCCGCGAAAGGTGTAGTCGCCCCGCTCCAACTCATCACGGATTGATCGATAATCTTTCATTGGTGATCCCCCCATCTGGGCTTCGGTTAGGGCTAATTTAACCGGTATTTATCCTCATTACGGTCATAGCAAGGTGGTCCGGGAATGAAATTTACATTCATTTCCTTTATGCGGATCAGAATTTTTTAACCACTATTTTAACATGTGAATTCCCATTAGATGTCAAGCGATTTTCCTTTTGTGGAGAGCCGTATTCGGATTTAGTTATTTGGAAAATAAA
>CAWEPX010000022.1:0-5187 GCA_963811025.1 uncultured delta proteobacterium | reverse complement strand
CGGGAATTGGCGAAATGACCCCTCCTTCCACCACGCCCGCTGGATGTCGCGCTGGCAGCGGAGTACGCTTTGGCGTTATTCATGGCATATGTCCTCCCGTATATCGGAATAGCGAGCCCCCGAATAGTGATCTCCGATGCAGCGGTATCGATTCAGCCCCGCGCAAGTTCTCGCCTGACCGTGACCTGGTCGATCGCGATGATTGCGAGTAGCCCGAGGGCGGCGACACCTGCCATCATCAGCTCAACCGTCAGCTCTGGGCTGAGCGCGCTGCCGGCCACGATCAGCGATTCCCCCTCCACGGTTTTACGCATCAAAGACCGGTCATTTTCTCCAGTTTTTCGGGGTACCGGTCCCCTTGCACGCTGATCTTTGCGGCGGCGCTTTCGATCTCACGGAGATCGTCGGATGTCAGTTCGATCGCAACCGCTCCGATGTTCTCGTCCAGGCGATGCAGTTTCGTGGTGCCGGGAATGGGAACAATCCACGGCTTCTGGGCCAGCAGCCAGGCAAGCGCGATCTGAGCAGGTGTCGATTTCTTCTGCGTTGCGATCCTGCCGAGCAAATCAACCATGGCCTGATTCGCCTTCCGGGCCTCCGGCGTAAAGCGGGGAAGCGTGTTGCGAAAGTCGGAGCTGTCGAAGTTCGCGTTCTCGTCGATCTTTCCCGTTAGGAATCCCTTGCCCAGAGGGCTATAGGGCACAAGGCCGATCCCCAGTTCTTCGAGGGTCGGCAGCACCTCCGCTTCCGGGCGCCTCCACCACAGCGAGTATTCGCTTTGGAGTGCTGTCACGGGCTGGACGGCGTGAGCGCGGCGGATCGTCTGGACTCCGGCTTCGGAAAGTCCGAAGTGCCTGACCTTGCCTTCCTGGATCAGCTCCTTCACCGCGCCCGCGACCTCTTCGATCGGCACGTCGGGATCGACGCGGTGCTGATAGAACAGGTCGATGACGTCGGTTCTCAGTCGCTTGAGCGAAGCCTCGGCGACCTGTTTGATGTGCTCCGGCCGGCTGTTCAGGACCGGCCCGACACCCTTCATCGCCCGGGGATCTACGCTGGTATCGAAACCGAACTTGGTGGCGATCACCACCCGGTCGCGCAGGGGCGAGAGAGCTTCGCCGACGAGTTCTTCGTTCGTGAACGGGCCGTAGACCTCTGCCGTGTCGAAGAAGGTAACGCCGCGCTCCACGGCGGTTCGCAGGAGGGCGATCATCTCCTGCTTGTCCGCAGGTGGGCCGTACCCAAAGCTCATGCCCATGCAACCAAGCCCGAGGGCCGAAACTTCCAGACCGCTTTTTCCCAACTTTCGCGTTTGCATCGTATTCTCCTTTCCCCTGTAAAGACCTCCCTTGTTGATGATCCTATCCTACCCGTGAACGGCGCCCCCGAACGCCCGGATTTCCTCCATCTCCTGCCGGGAGAGTGGCCCTTTTGCCATGGCCGACAGGTTTTCGCGGAGTTCGTCCGTGCTCCGGGGCCCGGTAAGCACCACGTCCACGTACGGACTGGAAAGGCAGAACCGGTAGCAGTCGCCCGCCGTCGGGACCTTCCCTCTCCAGCCGCGTGGGGATCGTAGAAGCTTGCGCCATGCTGTTGCGGTATAGGCGACCACGACAGGACGACGACGGGCAAGGCGTGGGAAGATGTCCTGCTCCGCACCGGGGTGGGCCGCGTTGTAGCGGATCATCAACAGGTCAAGTGCCGAATCCTCCGCCAGTTTTCCCGCCCGCGGCCTGTCGTGAACCGAGACCCCGAGCGTGCGGACCTTTCCCTCGTCCCGCAGCTTGAGCATCTCCTCCTGAACCGCGTTGGTGAAAGCGGACATCTTACCGAGCCAGTAGAGTTGCAGGACGTCCAGACGGTCGATGCCAAGCGTCCGGAGCGCCCCTTCGGCGGCACGGCGGACGGCGCCCGGAAAGTATCCAAGGAGAGGGCCGGCCGAAACGACGTACCGATCCCGGTCCATTGCGAGCGCATCCCGAAGGGCGCGGGTCAACGTCTTCATCCGTGGCCCCCAGAATACATACTGGACGCGTTCCAACGCTTCGCGGCAACCCGCCTCGTCGAGGCCGAACGAGCCGGAAACTCCAAGCCGGAATATCCGCTTGCCGAACCGTTCCACCTCGCGATGGGTGAAGTCGTTCATCCGGGAAAGTATACCGCCGGGCAGGACCGGCCGGGGGATTTCCAGGCATCGGAGGTGCATGGGACATCCAAGCAAAGATACGGGGAAATACCAGAGGGGGCTCGAATCAAATGGGTAGGCAGCGTATTGTTGGAGAGGCAGGATCGAAATCATGATGCATGCAATTGACCTGCAATATTCCTCGAAACAATTCTAACCCCTTATGGATTGTGCTTGCGATCAGGCGAGCAAACTTATATAAACCGAGGAACTATGGACACCCCATTGCTGATCGTTGAGTCCCCAACGAAGGCCCGGACCCTTTCGGACTTCCTGGGAAACAGGTATTGCGTCATGTCAAGCGTCGGACACGTTCGCGACCTTCCGAATAACGCCAGTGAGGTGCCGAAAGAGATCAAGGACAAGAAATGGGGTTCTATGGCGGTGGACGTTGATAACGAATTCCAGCCGTATTACGTCATCTCATCGAACCGCAGGAGCACCATCCGTGACATGAAGGCAGCCCTCAAGGATGCGTCGGAAGTTCTCCTCGCGACCGATCCGGACAGGGAGGGTGAGTCCATCAGTTGGCATCTCCTCGAGTTATTGAAGCCGAAGGTGCCTGTACGCCGTATCGTATTCCATGAGATCACGGAAGAAGCGGTCCTCGATGCGATCGAAAATTCCCGCGAACTCGATCGCAACCTGGTGGATGCGCAGGAAAGCCGACGGATCCTGGATCGTCTCTTCGGGTACCAGGTGTCGCCTGTTCTTTGGCGAAGGGTTGCTGCAGGACTGAGCGCCGGCCGCGTCCAGAGCGTCGCCGTGCGGTTGGTGGTCGAACGGGAGGAGGAGCGCAAGTCATTTCGGAAGGCTGCCTACTGGAACCTTGAGGCAAGGTTGAGCGGCGAAGGCCGGGAGTTTACGGCGACGCTCGTTCGAGTGGATGGGAAGCGTGTCGCCATCGGGAAGGATTTCGATGCCGCCACGGGGAAACCGGGGAACGGGAGCGTGACGGTGCTTGACGGAGCAAGTTCCGCGGTGCTGGCGGAGACGTTGCGAGGATCGATTCCCTGGGAGGTTACGGGAGTGGAGGAAAAGCCGGTGACGCAACACCCGGCCCCGCCGTTCACCACCTCGACACTGCAGCAGGAAGCCAACCGTAAACTCGGGTTCTCTGCCGACCGGACGATGTCGGCGGCACAGAAACTTTTCGATGCCGGCGCTATCTCCTATCACCGAACCGACTCAACGTCCCTGTCGGATAAGGCCCTGCAGGAATCGGCCCGCACGATCCGGGGAATGTATGGGGACGCGTATTACGTCGGTGCACGCCGGTATAAGACGAAGGTCAAAAACGCGCAGGAAGCGCACGAGGCGATCCGCCCCACCGGATTCTCCCTGACTCCCGAAAAAGCCGAAGGTCGCTTTCACCCGGACGAAGAGAAGGTGTACGAATTGATCTGGAAGCGGACGGTGGCGTCCCAGATGGCCGACGCGAAGATGCTGCGCACGACCGTCGAAATCACGGCAGCCGGAGAGGGCGGTGTTCCGTGCGTCTTTACCGCATCGGGGAAGGTCATTCAATTCCCCGGATACCTCCGCGCCTATGTGGAAGGCAGCGACGATCCTGCGGCTGACCTGGGCGACCGGGAGACATTGCTTCCCGCATGCAAGACGGGAGATCGTGTATCCATGGGGGGCGACGATGCGGCGTTGTCACTGCTGGAGCTTTCACCGAAATCGCACGAGACGACCCCCCCGGCACGGTACACCGACGCATCGCTCGTCAAGCGACTGGAGGACGATGGTATCGGGCGTCCGTCCACCTATGCGTCGATCATCAAGACCATTCTGGAACGAGGGTACGTATGGCGGCAGGGGAAGGCGCTTGTGCCGACGTTTACGGCCCTCGTTGTCACGGTCTTCCTGAAGGAACATTTCCGGACGCTGGTCGAACTGGGTTTTACCGGGCGCATCGAGGAGAAACTCGACCTCATATCCAACGGCGCCCTGGATCGCCTTACGTTCCTGCGGGAGTTCTATTTCGGGGACGGACAGGATTGGTCTGGGCTGAAAGCCCTGGTCGAGAGCGACGATTGGGGCGACTATCCGTCGTATCCACTTGGAGAGGATCCGGCGACGGGGGAGCGGATCGTCGTCAAAATCGGCCGCTACGGAGCCTACGTCCAACGGGGGGACGGCGGGGAGGGGAACAAGGCGTCGCTGCCAGCCGACATCGCCCCGGCTGACTTCGGGTTGGACGAGGTTCTCGCGCTGCTGGCAGCAAAGCCGCGCATTCTTGGCGCTGATCCGAAGACGGGGATGACGGTGTACGTCATGACCGGAAGATTCGGGCCTTATGTGCAATTGGGTGAGACGCCGGAGAAGGGGAAAAAGGGGAAGAAGGTTCCCAAGCCTCGGAGGGTCTCCCTGCCGAAAGGGGAGTCGATTAACAGCATCACATTGGAGACCGCGTTGCGATTATTGTCGCTGCCGCGCGAGGTCGGTCTCCATCCGGACGACGGGGTGCCGGTTGAATCGAATTTTGGCCGTTTTGGCCCTTACGTGAAGCATGGGGACGATTTCCGGTCGCTGGAATCCGAGGAGCAGGTGTTCACGATTACGCTCGAGGAAGCAGTGGAGTTGCTCCGGCAACCGAAACGCGGCCGGAAGCGTCCGTTCGGCGCGGCAAAGACGGCCCCACTCAAGGAACTCGGCACGAATCCGGCCGGGGCGGCTATCCGGTTATTGGACGGCCGCTATGGACCGTACGTAACCGACGGCGTGGTCAATGCAACGGTGCCGAAAGGTATCCCGATCGATTCGATCACACTCGAAATCGCCTTGGAGTTATTGGCCGAGAAGGCTGCGAAGGGTCCCTCGAAAAGACCCGCGAAGAGACCCCGTGGCGGAAAAGGGAAAAGGAAATCGTAATCCCGGCTTGCAGGGATTCATTGCCCCCTGCTTGCCCAATTGGGGCATTAATCCCGCGAAAGTCGCAGCACCTAGGTAGGTTGTAAGGTGTCTGGCACGACCTTCGGGTTCTCTACTCGGAGGGG
>CAWEPX010000021.1:0-6176 GCA_963811025.1 uncultured delta proteobacterium | reverse complement strand
GGAAAACCGACCCCTCCTGGATAAACTCCGTGCTTCCGGAAAGGGCGAAGGGCAGGATGAGGCCCCACAGAGTCTCCTCGTCGACGGCTACGTCCGCATCCGCCCCCTGGGGCCGCTTGCGGAGTGGGAGGCAAAGATCCCAGAAACTCGCATCCGTCCCGTCCGGTTTTTGGGGATTCTCTTCGTCACGATCAAAGCCGAGCAGGCTTCCGGTCTGATCGCTTTGCCGAGAGCGAGAATCGAGATCATTCCCTTTGACTCGGCGGAAGCCGATGTCTTCCTGAAGGGAGATTGAGTCCAGGGTGCGCCAGAATTTCCACGCTCCAGGGCCTTCCGTGAAAATTGCTCTTTCCGGGGAATGGGATGGGGGACGGCGGGTGGCCGACGTGAAAGGTTCCCGGAGAGGCGGATATCGGGGGCTGGACGGCGTCCGGTGCCCCGGGAGGGGACTGGCTCCGACGCGTGGCAACGGAAGGTAAGCTCACGTTTCCCGCCCGGTGGCAGGGAAGCCCCGAGAGCCCGGAGGGATCGGTCAAGATCCTGACGCACAATCTCGTTTTTACGGGAAACACGCCGGCCGACGCGGAGGTCTTACTCGGGTTCTCCGGAAAAACGGTCCGGGTCGAATCGCTCCGGGGAAAGGTGTGGGGCGGTGTCGTCTCCGGGGCAGGCAGTATGATTTCACGACGGGGAAGGGAGATGCCCGTTTATCGATTGCGCAAGCGGCGTTCGGGAAAGCGCCGTGGGAATCCACGGGAATATCTTGGCGTCCCGCCGGAAGGGGGGACCTGGTCCTGTCGGTCGCGGGGGGAGGGACAAGGTTCAGGGGACCGTTTCCCTGAAAAACCCGGGAGGGTTCGAGCGGCAGGAAAGGAAAGGAGTTCCGGCGGCGAAGGTGGCGCTGCCCGTTACGGCCACGGTGACCGGCGAATTTCTTCCCGGCAAGGAGGTGGAGATACGGGAATTTCGCCTGACGGCGGGCAGGGCAGAAGCCGGTGGCCGGGGAACGTATGCTCTTCGTGAGAAACGGGTTTCGTTCACCGGGACATTTCTGGCCCCCCGGGGGAAAGCTGCGGAGTACGGTTGGGTCTACCCCGTTTCCTGGAGGAGCCTCGCCGGCGAGTGGACGCTATCGGGAATCCTGGAAAATCCCCATGTGACCGCGGGAGTGAAAGCCGAAGGACTTGCCGCGAGGGCGCTTCCTCCCGTGCCCCTCTCCGTGAAGCTGGAGGGAAATCCGGCGGAATTGGTACACTTCGTCGCGGATATTCCTGCCGATGTGGGAAAAGTGACCGCTGTCGGCACGATCTCGGAAACTGTCTCGCCAAACCCTGTTCGCCTCGAATCGACAATTAGCGCCCGCAATATCGATTTTTCCCTCGCCGGGGAATGGGGCGCAGCCGTGCTCTCTTCCCTGGGGAAGGATCCGGCCCACCTCAGGAGGCAGGCGTCCGGGATGTCCGGCACGGGCATCGCAGACCTTCAACTCTCGGTCGCCAGGGGATCCTTCTCGGTCTCCGGGGAGATGTCCTCCTCCGAGATCGGGTTTTCGGGGATCAGCGCACGAGAAGTATCCGTTTCGGGAAACTGGAGAGAAACCTCCTCCGGTTCACGCTGGGGATTCCATGCGGGCGGACAATTCGGGAAAGGGAATTTCGTGCTGGCGGGGAAGGGGGAGGATGGGAAAGCTGCATTCACCGGGACGATGGACGACATCGACCTCGCAACGGCGATCTCCCTCGCGAACCAGGAATACGGTGCCCGTATCGGAGGCCGCGCCGACCTGCGCGTGGAGGCAAGAACAGGACCGGAAGGGTGGGAGATCGGGAAGTTATCCGCTTCCGTTCCCCGGTTGACTGCCGCGGGGCTGGCCATCGAAGGTGTGGTGGCGGAGGGTTCCCTCGGCGGATCCTCCGGGGAGCTCTCCCTGGTATCCACCTCGCCCCGTGTAAAGGCGTCGGCAGTTATCAGTCGGGAACGGGGGTGGCCGGTCTCGTTCAAAGTGAAAGCCGAAGGTGTCCCGACGGGAGTCGTGCTCGATGTGATCGGGAAGGGGGAGACCGCCTCCGGTGGGAGCTGGGATGCGCTTGCCGAAGGGGCACTGAAGGTCGCCGATCTGTTCGAGGGGAAGCCGGTTCGCCCGGAGGCGATTTCCGAGCTCCGCTTCTCCCTCTCGGCATCATCACTGTCAATCGCCGGGATCTCCTTCGATTCCCTGCACGCCGAAGGGAAGAAGGAACGAGATGTCCTTGCCGGGGAAATCGGCACCTCCCTGCCCGATTCGCTTCTTTTGTATTCCTTGTCGCTTCGGGAGCCGTACGGCTTTCGGGTGAAGGGTTCGTTTTCGTCAGGGCAACCTGATGACACGGCGGCGGCAGGCGGCGAACCTGGCAAATTACGGAATAGCGGCTCCCCGGGTGAAAACGATAATTCGCGTTTCCGAATCGCCGGACAAGCCGAGCTCGGTGGATCCCTTCTTGCCCTAGGAAGTCTCCGAGGAACTCTCCAACTTGATCGGATATTCTACCGATACGAGGGGATCGACCTGACCGGAGAAGGGATCTCGATCGTCCTTTCCCCCGAGGGAATCCGTTGGGAAAGGGGGACCGTGCAGACCGCAGGTAACCCGCTTCACGTATTCGGGAAAGCAAACTGGGCGGGGGACATGGATCTCCGTCTCGAGGGGAATGTACCCGCCACGGCCATCCGACTGGCAACGGACGTGTTCGAGCGGCTGGACGGCACGCTTCAGATGAAGATACGGGTAAAGGGGATGTGGGACAATCCTTCCGTCATCGGTACCGGGCACATGGAAAACGGAACGTTTTCCTTCCGTGGCTATGCACAGCTGTTCGAGAAGATGAACGTAGACGCGGTGATCAGCCGGGAGAAGATCATCTTCGAGCATTTCGATGGAAGGAGCGGGGGCGGATACATCGACGGGAGGGGCGAACTCCCCCTCCGGTTCGACGAAGGGCAGAAGATGTTCTTCACGGTGGACTTCTTCGACATGCGATATCCCTACCCGGAAGACCTGCATCCGGTACTCCAGGGGCGTGTCGAGTTGATCGGGCCGGTAAAAGACCTCCTCATCACGGGAGATGTAGAAGTCCAGTCCGCTCGGTACACGAAGACCATCCGCCCCGAGCGGGCTCTGCTGGATTTCCGGAGGAGGCTTGCGGACGTTACGGCACGCCGGCAGGAAACCGATTTCCGGATTCGGCTCGACCTCGAGGCGGTGGCCGATGGGACGATCCACATCCGGAACAACCTGGCGAACGCGGACATCAAGGGGGAATTCAAGGTTGTGGGGGACACGAGCCGGGTCATCGTACTGGGGTCCTTCGATGTGACGGAAGGGCACGTCGAGTATCGGGGAAACCGGTACGAATTGACGCGAGGGGTCATGGAATTCCAGGATCCCAGACGAAATAACCCCGTGCTCGACTTCCGGGCGGAGACGAAAAAGGGGGACGTACTCGTTACGGTCGGCGTGACGGGAACGCTGGAGAAGTACGAAGTGGAACTCTCCTCCGATCCGCCCTACAGCAAGAACGACATCGTCAGCCTGCTTTCCCTAGGGACCACTTCGGGAAGCGCCATTGGGGCAGGGGGCTCGCTGCCCGCCGAGGCGGCGTCGATCGCGCTGGACCCGGTAACGGGTCGCGTTACCGAGGGGATCCGGTCCGTCATCGGCCTGGACAGATTCGCTATCGAGCCGTCCTTTTCCGCAAGTGAAAATGCGTTCGAACCACGGTTCGTCGTCGGGAAGAGTTTCGGGGATCGCTTCTCGGTCTCGGTTTCGACGACCGTGGGAACGTCGACGGAGGGCAGCGCCCTGGCGGAGTTTAAGGTCCTTGAGAACGTGTACCTCGAGGGAACCTGGAAAAGCGCCACCACGACAAAGGAGGGTGACCTGGGGGCCGACGTGAAATTCCGGTACCGGTACCGCACATTCAAGGATCTTTTCCGTGCCCGTGACTGAGAGGCGGGCCGGGCTCCTCCGGGTTCTATCGATCCTGGCGGTACTTCTTTTCGCCCTTCCCTCGCATCCCTCCCGTGGAGGATCCGTTCCGGACAAGCTGGTTCCGGTAATCGACTCGATTTCTTTCCGGGTAGCGTCCCCCTACCTGATTTCCTACGAGGAGCTGGCAGGGATCGTCACCGTGCGCCCGGGATACCTTCTGACACGGGATGCCATTCGCGAGTCGATCCGCCGGCTCCAAAGGAAGAGCCTCTTCCGGGAGCTTTCCGCATACGTACGGGAAGAAGGGGGAAGGGCGGAACTCTTGTTCTATCTCCTCCCGCTCCCTGTTGTCACCGAGATAGAGGTTACCGGCAATAAGCGGATTTCCGCTTCCCGGATCCTGGCGATTTCCCGCATCCGGCGGGGGAAACCGGTTACGGGGGCGGATCTCTCCCGCGCGCAGGAATCCGTCCGTTCTTTCCTGCGGAAAAAAGGGTTCCTCGAGGCGACGGTTTCGGTTTCCGCGCTCTGCAAAGTGGATACCGGAACGGGGAAGGTCCGCATCGAGGTGAGGGAGGGAAGCCCCGCCCTGGTAAAGGAAGTGCGGGTACCCGGGACTTCCTTTTTCCCCCGGGAGAGGCTGGAGGAGCTACTCGGCGTTTCTCCCGGTTCCCGCTTCGACTTCCGGGAATGGGAGGAAGGGGTGAAGAAGCTACGGGGGGCGTACAAGCGGAAGGGATTCCTGACGGTGCGCATTCCGGAACCCGAGGTGTTCTGCGAAGACGGGAAAGAACTGTGCCTTACCGTCCGGGTGGAGGAAGGTCCCCGGTACGAGGTCGTTTGGGAAGGAGCGCACCGCTTCCCCGTCAGCAAGCTCGAGAAAGTGTCGGGGATCTACGCAGAGGAAGGAGAACTCACGGAAGGGGGGCTGGAATACGAACTGAGAGAACGTCTGCTCTCCTTTTACCGGGGGCAGGATTACCTCAAGGCGTCGGTCGATATCGAATCGAAAGAAAAGTCCGACGGCGGCCGCTCCCTGAGGATAATCGTTACGGAGGGGCAGGCGGGATACCTGAAAAGCATCCGTTTTACGGGGAACGCGAGCATGTCGGGAAAAAAGCTCAGGAAGCAGATGCTCTCTTCGGAACGGGGGTTTTTCCGCTTTATCACGGGGTCCGGGAAATTCGACGAGGAGGAATGGAGAGCAGACCTCAGCGCGTTGATCGGGCTCTACCAGAAGGAAGGGTTCGCCCGGGCACGCATTACCTCCGTGGACACCGACTGGGACGACCATGGGGGGATTACGGCGACCATCCATATAGAGGAGGGGAAACGCTATCTGCTCAGGGCAATCCAGGTGCAGGGAAACGACCACTTTCTGAGAGAGGAAATCCTTCGTCTGATCAAAAACCGCGAAGGTCAGTATGTCGATTACAGCGTGCTGGATCAGGACGAGGAGGCGATCGCGGCGCATTACCGGAATGCAGGGTATCTTGACGTCTCCGTGAGTACCCGGTTCGAGGAGGACGAGGGGGGAGACACGGCCAACATTTATTTCCACATCGAAGAAGGAACGCGGTATCGCCTGGGGAAAGTCGTCGTCCGGGGGAACGTGCTCACCGATTCCGTGGTGGTCTCCCGGGAGCTCACCATTCCCGAGGGAGCCCCGGTCGGAGAGAAGGAGATGTTGACATTCCAGCAGGCCGTCTTCGCCACGGGCCTTTACAAATCGGTTCGCCTGCACAAGGTGAAACGGACGGATGAAGGGATCCTCGACCTCATTGTCGAGGTGGAGGAGACTCTTTTCTTCGAGGTCGAGTTCGGTGCGGGATACGGTACCGACACCGGCGTACGAGGATTCGTGGGCGCGAAGAACAAGAACCTGAACGGGAAGGGAAGGAGACTTGCCACGCGCGTAACCGCAAGCCAGAAGGAGCAGATCTACCTCGCGGACCTTCGGGAGCCGTGGGTTTTCGGAAACCGGTGGAAGTGGGAGGGAGGAGTGACTGCATCCCATGCCGAGGCCCAGCGCGAAAGCTTCAGCTTTCGGAAGACGAGCGTCGTAACTGGTGCTCAACAAGACGATTTTTGCCCGATCCACCGTGTCCTTGCAGTATGAGTTGTCCCTGGACGATATCTTTGCTGTCGAGCCGGGGGCCGTCCTGTCGCCGGAGGACCCGGGGACCGCCACCATCTCGGCTGTACGGGT
>CAWEPX010000020.1:0-3581 GCA_963811025.1 uncultured delta proteobacterium | reverse complement strand
TGGTCCTGCCCTCTTTCCCGGGAGAACGTTCGGGACTCTCTGCGTCGTCAGGCATCGGAACAAGGCTCGCTTGAGAATACGATAATGTCCAGTTTCTCCGGGCCGTGGACCCCGATCGCAAGCGTCAGTTCGATGTCCGCCGTCCGGCTGGGACCCGTGACCAGGGTAATGTTCGTCGGCGGTGTTTCCGCGAAGGAGGCGAAGCAGTCGTCCAGCGTGGCGAAAATCCTTTCGCGGGAAACGATCGCCACGTGGTGGGCGGGGAGCAGGCCCGCCTGGACCGCCCTCCCGCCGGAGCTTGCACAGACCAGGCTTCCCGTCTCGGCGATGGCACCGTACACCTCTTCGACGGTCGCCTTTGCCCCTGCATAATCCGCCGCGCGACACGCCAGGGACGGCGCCGCCGCCTTTTCCTTATCCGTCAACCCCGGACAGAAGGCCGGAACGGTACGGGGCACGATCCCGGACAGGACGCGGCGCAAGCCTGCGGCGTCGGAAACGGCATGCGTTCCCGCGGCGGCATTCCCTGCGTTCGTGAGGAACCGGCGGACAAGGTCGGGCGAGGTCATGGCACCCGCCGGTGGAACGGAACTTTTGCGGGGCGGGGAAGGCGTCCTGCGACGTCCTTGCCACCGAGTGCCCGCACCAACGGCCAGAAGGTGCGTGACAGGTACTGCCCTGCCGAGAACAGCGACGGGGATGCCGCAGCCTTCCCGAAAACGCGCATTCCCCGTTTCTCCATCGGCTTGGAGAATCCTTCCCGAACCCTGCGCTCCCGCAACTTGAGGAAAAGGTCCACCAGGGGAATCCGTACGGGGCACACCTCGACGCACGCCCCGCAGAGCGTGGACGCGTCCACGAGGGGGTGGGATTTGGCCATCCCGGTCAGAAGCGTCGTGAGGACGATCCCCATGGGTCCCGGGTACGTCCATCCGTACGAGTGTCCCCCCACCGTGCGGTAGACGGGACAGACGTTCATGCAGGCGCCGCAACGGATGCACTTGAGGATCTCCCGGCATTCTCCGGAGAGGATCTCCGTCCGCCCGTTGTCGAGCAGGACGATGTGGAGCTCCTTCGCCCCCGTCGCCTCCCCGGGCTTCCTCGTCCCGGTGATCACCGAGACGTAACTGGTGATCGACTGCCCCGTCGCCGATCGCGGGAGCAGGCGGATGAACGTCGGCAAGTCGGCAAGGGAAGGAATCATCTTCTCGAGGGACAGGATCGCGATGTGCAACGGCGGGACCGTCGTCACCATCCTGCCGTTCCCCTCGTTGGTGAACAGGACGAGGCTCCCCGAATGCCGCGGCGGCGAAGTTGGCCCCCGAAAGGCCGGCATCCGCGCCCAGGAACTTTTCCCGGATGGCCCTCCGGGCGATCTTCGTCAGCACCTGCGGGTCTTCGGTATATTCGACCCCGAGCTTCTCGGCGAAGAGCCTTCCCACCTGCCGGCGGTTCTTGTGGATCGCCGGGACGATGATGTGGGAGGGAGTCTCCCCCACGAGCTGGATGATGTATTCCCCGAGATCCGTCTCCAGCACCTCCATGCCCGCCTTTTCCAGGTGGGCGTTGAGGTGGATCTCCTCGGAGACCATCGACTTGCTCTTGACCACGGTTTTTGCGCCGCGGTCCGCAAGGATCCGGGCGATGATTTCCCGGGCGGAGGCAGCATCCTTTGCCCGGTGCACCGTCGCGCCGGCCCTCGTCGCCCGGGACGCAAACATCTCCACGTACTCTTGCAGTCGGTCCAGGACCTGCAACCGGAGCGCGGAGGCCTTGTCGCGAAGCGCCTCCAGGTCGGCGACGGACGCGAAGGCATCGGCCCGCTTGGTGCCGAAGGTATCGGCGGCCTGTCGCATCGCGGAACGCATGGAGGCGTCCCCGAGGGCCCTCATGGCATTCGCGCGAAAGTCGAGGCTCGTCTGGACGTCGCTCATAACCCTTCCGCGAGGACCTGCGCGATGTGTCTTACCTGCACGGGGTTCGCCCGTTTTTTCATCGCATCCCCAATGTTCATCAGGCACCCGGCGTCGCAGCCGGTCACCGTGTCCGCCCCGGTCGCCAGGATGGAATCCGCCTTCTCGTCCGCCAGGGCGCACGAGATCTCGGGAAGCTTCGCCATGAACATCCCTCCGAACCCGCAGCACCGGGTGGCGTCGGGCATCGGAACAAACCGAACCCCTCTCATCGACTGCAACAGGATCAGCGGCTCGTCGCGGACGCCGAGATCCCGTGCAAGGTGGCAGGAGGAGTGATAGGTAACGGTCCCTTTGCCTGCGAGTCCCGACTCGTGAGCGCGAAGGACGCGGACAAGGAACTGGCTCAGCTCGTAGATCCGTCCCGCCGTCCGTTCGGCCTTCGCATGCATGACCGGATCGGTACGGAACAGGTCCGGGTAGCGGTGCTTGACCATGGCCGCGCAGGAACCGGATGGCGTGACGATCGGTGCGTCGCCGTCAAAGACCGACAGGAAATGCCCGGCGGCCGCCCGGGCATCGTCTGCGTACCCCGCGTTGAAGGCCGGCTGGCCGCAGCAGGTCTGTCCCTTGGGGAAAACGGCGGCAACGCCGAACCTCCGGAAAAGCTTGAGCATGGATTCCCCCACCTCCGGGAAAAAGGAATCCACGAGACAGGTGCCGAACAGCTGGACGCGCATATCGGTCTCTCCGGTCCCGATCCCTCTACCGCAGGGAACGGGAATCGCCTCCCGCCATGACGCTCATTTCTTCCTCGCCGTGCACCGGTCGACCAGGTAGGCGATGGACTGGTACGACAACCCGCTTCGGAGGGAGAGCCCGATCTCGCAGGCGCGGCTGTTCGAATACCCGGAGCGGCACCCGGCAGGCAAGCCGTCACGGAGCCCCGAAAGCGCCGATTCGTTGAGTTCCGGGAAGAAAAAGATCCGGTCGCCGGCAACCCCGCAGCACCCCACACGATCGGGGACCACCACCGTTTCCGCGCACGCGCCCGCCACCGCGAGGAACTTTTCCCGTAGACCCAACTTGATCGAGCTGCACGTTACGTGCACTGCGATCGTCTCCGGGATTTTCGTAAACTCGAGGGCGTCCAGGAGGAACGAATGGATGAACTCCACCGGCTCGTAGATCCGCAGGCGCGGGTCCGGGTTCTGCTTCACCGTGTAGAGGCACGGACTCGTGTCGAAGAGCACCGGGTATTCCCCGTCCCGGCTGCATGCCAGGAGGGCGGCTTCGAGCTCCCGGCGCTTCCGCTCGGCCTCCTCGAAAAACCCCTTGCTCCCGAACGGCATGCCGCAGCACAGGCGGCCCATGTCGGGGGGGTAGACGATTTCGTACCCGCCCCTCTCGAGCAACGAGCGGACGACCTCGTAGAGGGCGCGCTGGTCCGGGTCCCCGGGGAAGGCCCCATGGTCCGTACGATACAGCTGGGGAAATAGACCACCTTGCGGGCGGAGCCGTTGGAGGCGTTCCGGAACGTTCGTGCCGGGGCCGCGTTCGGCAAATCTCATAAATCCAAAGAGGAAGCCGGTCGCCCGACAGGGCCCTCGCCCCCCGCGCCACGGAGCCCAGGGCGCGTTCCCCCAGCACCGTCCGTACCGCTCCCAA
>CAWEPX010000019.1:0-13437 GCA_963811025.1 uncultured delta proteobacterium | reverse complement strand
ATTCGACAGGATTCATTCCATCCACGACACGACCCATCGGGGGAGTCGACCCCGAGGCAGGCGTGCGGTTTCGTCTCAGGCGGCCGCACCGGGGCGCCGGGGCAGTTTCCAACCCGGGCGCGGGAAGTGGCAGGTATATCCGAGCGGGTAGCGCTCGAGATAGTCCTGGTGCTCGGGCTCGGCCTCCCAGAATTCGCCGGCGGGCGAGACTTTCGTCACAACGCGGCCTGGCCACAGGCCGGAGGCGTTGACATCGTCGATTGTCCGGAGCGCCTCGTCACGCTGCGCCTCGGAGACATGGAAGATCTCCGAGCGGTACGAAGTTCCGACATCGTTGCCTTGGCGATTCCACGTGGTCGGATCGTGAATCTGGAAGAAGAACTCCAGAAGCTCGCGATAGCTGACGTGTTTCGGGTCGAACTCGATCTCGATGGCCTCGGCGTGGGATCCATGATTTCGATAGGTCGCGTTCGGCACATCGCCGCCCGTGTATCCGACACGTGTGTTGACGACGCCGGGCAGCTTGCGGAACAGGTCCTGCATGCCCCAGAAGCAGCCGCCGGCAAGCACGGCACGTTCAAGTTTGCTTGTCATCACAAGTCCTCCGTCTTTCCCTCGCCATTCCCGCAACGGCTGCTCGCGCGCTTTTCGTCGACCAGGTACGGCAACGGGCGCAATCGCGGCAGACAGCGGGCACCCACTCTTTTCGCCTTACTTTAGAGTGTTGCGGTGCGCATTTGGTCGCAAGGGCGATCAACGGAAACGTGTGGCCTCCTCCGCGATTCGTTGATGAACCGGCTGCACCTCCGCCCCGAGGAACGCCGGCTCGAACGGCATCTCCGCTTCGGTTCGAATTCTTTGCGACCATGTCCACCATGCGGATCACCGAGGCAGATTTCCATGGATAGGGAAAGTCGGCCGTTGCATTTCTCTTTGGGAGTGTCCATGGGGGGGGCGGACCGGCGAGGGGCGCTGCGAGGCCATGGATGGTCCAGGGTTATACGGTCTTCTACGGCCGTATCTCCACAATCGTCCCGTTTGGCGCCAACTTGCCAATTTCCTCTATTTCTTCGTCTGTTACGGCAATACACCCTTTCGTCCAGTCGACCTTCTGCGTGAGCATCACCTACCCACGAGAAACCATTCTTGATGCCGTGGATCATGATGTCCCCTCCCGGAGCATACACCGAGTTCTTTTGCTCGATTTTTGTCTCTCTCGTTTGGATAGGAAATATGCAGAGAGAGGTAAAACCGGCTGTCCCTGTTTCTTCCATCGATGACATAGGTCCCCTCGGGGGTCTTGTTGTCCCCTTGCCGTTCCTTCGGCCCGATCGGGTTTCCCCCCAGGGCGATTTTGTAGGTTTTGAGCACTTCACCCTGTGAGATCAACATCAATCGGCGTGCACTTTTTTCTATCAGTATCCTGTCTACCGATCCCTTCTGGATCGCATAGTCAAAAAACTTTTGATCGAGTGCTTCAATCTTCTTTTCCGAATGCTTCACTCTTTATTTCGTATGCTTCAATCTTTTTTTGCAGCGTGACGATCTCATTCTCCTTGCCCTGGACCTCGTGCCGGAGCGTTTCGATCTGCATCTGCTGCGCAGCGATCGTCTGATCCTTGAGAACGACATTCCGGATATTGAATATCATCATCTCGCTGTTCTGCCGGTACTCGCTCCCCGGGTACTCCTTGATGAGTTTCTGAAAACAGTCCAGGGATTTCCGATAATCTTTCCGCTCATTCCTCGGATGGGCGTAAACAATGCCCATCTCGAACAGAGCCCTGTCTGCCTTTGCGGGATATTTCTCGATTATTTCCGAATACTTGTCCAGAGAGGCCGCGTAGCTTCCTTGATGAAACAGATCATTCGCCTCTGCGAAGGTCGTTTTGGCCTGCCGCACGTCGTGAAAGTGACTGCAGGCGGACAGGAGAATCGTTGCCATCATGAGGAAAATACAGAACCTGAATGGTCCGATGTGAATGATTTCCCGGCTTCCTCATTTTCCTAACCCATCGGCAGAATCATCGGGACAGTCTCACATGATAGATAAGGAAATGGCAGGGGTGTAAGCCCCTGCCACATCTTTGTCCGGAGCATCGAGAGGAACGTTGACAATCCCATACGAGATGACTTACTTCTTCATCGACTTCTCGAAAGCGGCTTCCGCCTTTTTCGCTTTTTCTTCGGCCATCCTTTCCTTCTCCGCCGCCGCCCTTTCCCTTTCCGCTGCCGCCTTTCTCCATTTCCCTCCGCCGCCTTTATCGCACTTTCGGCGCGGGCCGATGTTTCCTCCGCCTGTACCCTGGCCGCATCCGCTGCCGCCTTGGCGGCTTGCGCATCCTTCAACGCCTGGTCCGCTTTCGCATCGATCATTTTCTGCTCCGCCTGCACTTTCTGGAGGTCACCGGTTGTTGCGCAACCGATCATCAGAGCCGGCGAGAACAAGCATCATCGTGATCAGGAACAGACTCTTCTTCATCTCTTCTTCACCTCCTTTCTGTCCCCGTTTCCCTTGTCGGGAAGATGGATCGCATCCGCTCACAATATATCCCCGGACACGAAAAGAGAGAGGGCGGTTATCCATTTTTGTCAGGTTCGATTACGATACCGTCAATTTCCAGATCTATTTTCAGGCGTTTCGCTGCCTCTCTGGCTTCGCCTGCCATCGTCGAACGGGCCGGCGATAACACGGTAGTTATCGCTCTTTTCGAACACCCGTGCCGGGATTTGCGGCCCCTGGTGATTGATGATGGCGGCAATCCTCTGCGCTTCAATCCTGTCAGGCACATCGGCAGCCAATACATACCATGCCTGCAATTTCAGTGCCGGTACTTCCGGTTTGCCGTACAATCTCTCCGGGTGCTCGACTTCGACAGGTTTCGCAGCCTCCATTTCACTTCCCTGACGCAATTCGAAGATGGGGACAGGAATCCCCCGGGCCTCGGCCTGTACTTCCTTGACCCTTTCCCAGTCAAGCGTGCGCCCGGCGTTCTTTTCCATAGCTCTCAATTTTGCATAAAGTTCCTTCAACTCAAGAGCGCCCGACTCATCCAGTGGCGTCATGAGCTTCCAGGTACAGTACGCCATTTCGTTGCCCAATGAGATATGGCTGGTTAACAATGAGTACAGGTGTTTTAACCGGAGTGTCATCGAAGAGCATCTTCACGTTTTCCGGATAGAGCCTCAGGCACCCATTGGTCGCTGTAAGGCCGATGCTGGCCGGTTTATTGGTGCCATGGATCAAATAACCCGATTTGCTCAAATAGAGCGCGTATTCTCCCAAGGGATTTTCAGGCCCCGGCGGGACGGCTGCGGGGAGGATATCCCCTTTCTTGCGATGCTCCTTGGCAATCGAAGCGGGAACATACCAGGTCGGCCGGGCCGCCTTGCGCACCACATGCATCTTGCCCGTGGGGGTAGGCCGCTCGCTGGTGCCGACACCGATCGGGTAGGTCGTCACCAACAGAGACGTCCCATCCTCTTTGTACTGAAAAAGCCTCATGGCGGCCAGGTTGACCACTATCCCTTTTCTGGGAGTGTCCGGCAGGATAAAACTGAGAGGCAACAGGACACGCTCTCCGGCCTCAGGTACCCATACATCCACCCCCGGATTCGCCGCACTGATTGCATTGATCCCCAGACTGAAGTGCCGGGCAATATCCGGGAGCGTATCCCCCTTTTCGAGCCGGATGATCGCCAGCCGGCCGATGACGTCTTCTCCTCGTGCAACCGGGAACCTGTTTCGCTCGATCTCCTTTTCGCGATGGCCTGGAAAAGACAATGCCGTCTGAACACTCTTCATTGAAGCACAACCGGAGAGAGAGAAGATGAATATACAGAGAGCCGTCAAACGAAGCCAGTGGCAGGAGGGCGATAGATCACCGATTCGGCACATGGGTTCGGCAAGCACCTTATTTCTTTTCCCAACCCGGGCCAAGGGTTTTCGCAATCACCCTGGCGCATGCCTTACATCGGTTTCCGGCGCCGGCCCACGCTTCAAGCGGCCCTCGACCAGCGGGTATTCCGTGCGCGTTGATTTGCAGAGCGGTCTTCCGCCTTCACCCGCGACATGCAATACCTTCTTTCGGCGATTGTCCCTGCACTCAATGCACGCCATGCAAGGCTCGTTTCCGCCGAAGTGGATCATCATTCTCCCTCCCGAGGAGTTGTCCGTGTCGAGCAAGCAGTATACACGGCAGAATCGAACCCGGGGGATCGCCGACCGGCAAGGGAGGACGAGCAGCCATGGGGGGGTGCCCGGAAACGGAATAAGGTCAGCCCGGGAAGAACTTTTGCTTGAACTCGCGAAGGACGAGGGCGAGATGTTCCTTCATCGCAACTTCCGCGGCGTCGGGGTTTCCTTCCTCGATGGCGTGGAAGATCTTCCTGTGGTGGTCCAGGATCGTTAGCTGGTCCTCGCGGCTGGTAAAAACCTCTTCGTGGTGGACCTTCACGGAATAGTGGATCAACTGGTAGATGTTGTCGATCAGGTGGAGGTAGATCGTGTTGTGGGTGGCCGCGGCGACCGCGGTGTGGTACTTGACGTCGATTTCGTACCGGAGATGCCCCTTTTCAAAATCCCTCTCCATCTCCTCCAGGTAGCCGCGGATAAGGTCGAGCTCCCGGCTGGTGCGATGCGTTGCGGCTGCCCTGGCCGCCCATGCCTCCATGAAGGCGCGCAGTTCCGCCAGCTCAAGGACCCTGCCCTTGTCCTGCTCAAGGAACAACTCGAGGGGCTTCCGGATCTCCTGTGCCGCGAGGTTCTTGACGATGGATCCGCCGCCGTGGACGGTTTCCAGGATCCCCTGCATCTCGAGCTGCTGAAGTGCTTCCCGGACCGAGTTGCGTCCGACCCCCATCCTCTCGGACAACTCTCGTTCCGAGGGGAGGCGGTCCCCAGCCTTGAGGACGCCACCTGAGATCAGCTTTTTCAGTTGAACCAACACCTTATCCGATCTCTTTTCCGGTCGGATCGGTGTGAAAACGTCACCTGTCATGCCATTTTGTCTGGTGGTCATACCACTTATATATTAAGGGAGAGAATTGCTTTGTCAACACCTTTTTACCCTCATGGTTTTCACGACCGCTTGAGATTGAACACCAGCATGAAATCGTGATTTCTTGTGAAATATTATTTTATTACGGATAGTTATAAATATTCACATTGTTTTGTGGAAAAAACTTGACATACCATTTTGATGTTTGATAAAAGTATGATCCTGTTATCATACCACTATACCAGATGGGAGGTTATCTCCCCTCTTGGTATACCTTGAACCCGCCGGGGGAAAAGGGGAGAAAGGGAAAGACCGATATGCGCGTCCACCTGTTCGGCACCTGTCTCGTGGATTCCTTCTTCCCGGAGGTGGGGGAGTCGGTGCTCAAGCTTTTTCGGAAGTTCGGCGTCACCGCGGTATTCCCCAAGGGGCAGACCTGCTGCGGCCAGCCGGCGTTCAACGCGGGGTACGCAGACGATGCCCGGGAGGCGGCCGCTCACTTCCTGTCGGTCTTCGACGGCGACGATCCGATCGTCACGCCGTCGGGTTCCTGCGCCGCCATGGTCAAGCACCGCTACCCGGACCTGTTCCGTACCGATCCGGTCATGCATGCGAGGGCCGAACGTACGGCGGGACGGATCTACGAGCTGAGCCAGTTCCTTGTCCGCGTCCTTCGCGCTCACGAGTCGGGACTCGCAGGCAAGGGGACCGTCACCTATCATTCCTCCTGCCACCTTGCCCGGGACCTGGGCGTCCGCGACGAGCCGTTGCTCCTGTTGCAGTCGATGAAGGGGGTTCGGTTCGTCCCGATGCCCGACGCCACGCGGTGCTGCGGGTTCGGGGGGATGTTCATGGCGAAGCTTCCCGAGATCTCGTGCGCCCTGGCGGACGAGAAGGCGGATTCCATCCTGGCGACGGGGGCGGATACGGTGACCGGCTGCGACGCCGGGTGCCTGATGAACATAGGGGACGCGATGAAGAAGCGGGCGAACCCCCTTCAGGTGCGACACATCGCGCAGGTCCTCGCGGAGGGGTTATGAGCGACGTCCAGACGAGCCTGTCGTTTCGCGCCAACGCGGCGCGGGCCATCGGGGATGCCTCCCTGCGTACCGCGATGCGGCAGGCCGCCGACACCTTCGGCGCCAAGCGAACCGAAGCCTTCGCGCCCGTATCCGACCCGGAGGGGTTGCGCGACAAGGCCTCCGCGCTCCGGATGCAGGTCCTGGACCGGCTGCAGGAATACGGGGAGATGTTTACCGCCGCCGCGACACGGGCCGGCGCGACGGTGCACCGGGCAAGGGATGCTTCTGCCGCCCGGGAGATCATCGCGAAGATCCTTTCCGACCGCGGCGCAAGAACCGTGGTCAAGAGCAAGTCGATGGTCTCCGAGGAGATCCACGTAAACGCCCACCTGGAAGATGCGGGCCTGGAGGTGCTGGAGACGGATCTGGGGGAATACATCATCCAGCTTCTGGGGGAGACCCCCTCGCACATCATCGTCCCGGCGATCCACAAGAACCGGCAGCAGGTGGGAAGGCTCTTCACGGAGAAGCTGGGTGTCGCCTACACCGAGGACCCGCAGGTGTTGACGAAGATCGCCCGGAGGGCGATCCGGGAGAAGTTCCTGAACGCGGATGCGGGCCTCTCGGGGGCCAACTTCGCCGCGGCGTCGTCGGGGAGCCTCGTCCTGTTCACCAACGAGGGGAACGGCCGGATGGTGACGACGGTCCCGCCGCTGCACGTGGCGATCCTGTCCCTGGAGAAGATGATTCCCTCCCTGGCCGACCTGCCGACGTTCATCCGCCTGCTTCCGCGATCCGGCACGGGGCAGGCGATCACCAGCTACGTCTCGGTGATCACCGGGACGAGGAAGCCCGGGGAGACGACGGGGGCGAAGGAGCTCCACATCGTCCTTTTGGACAACGGGCGTTCGGAGATCCTCTCCGGGGATTGCCGGGAGATCTTGAAGTGCATCCGGTGCGGCGCCTGCATGAACGTCTGCCCCGTCTACCGCACGGTGGGGGGACACTCGTACGGATGGACGTACCCGGGACCCATGGGGATCGTCCTCACGACGCTTCTGACCGGGATGGCGAAATCCCATCCCCTCGTGGACGCGACCACGCTTTGCGGGGCGTGTGTCGAGGTGTGCCCCGTCCGGATCCCCCTCACGGACCTTTTTCTCAAGTTGCGGGAGCGCAGGGTTCGGGAAGGGTTCTCCAAACCGCTGGAGAAACGGGGCATGCGCGTTTTCGGGA
The DNA here is from genome assembly GCA_963811025.1 of uncultured delta proteobacterium. GTDB lineage: Bacteria > Desulfobacterota > Deferrimicrobia > Deferrimicrobiales > Deferrimicrobiaceae > CSP1-8. The sequence goes on along the minus strand of CAWEPX010000019.1, from coordinate 6,179 downwards.
AGGCGGCGGCCTCCCCGTCGCTGTTCCATGCGGGGCAGTTCCTGTCACGCACCTTCTGGCCGCTGGTGCGGGCTCTGGGCGGCAAGGACGTCGCGGGACGCCTTCCCCGACCCGCGAACGTTCCGTTCCACCGGAGGGTGCCGTGACCTCTTCCGATCTCGTCCGCCGATTCCTGGAAAACGCGGGAAGCGCCGCCGCGGGAACGCATGTCGTTTCCGACGCTTCGGGACTGCGCCGCGTCCTGTCCGGGATCGTGCCCGGTACCGTTCCGGTTTTCTGCCCGGGGGTGACGGACAAGGAAAAGGCGGCGGCGGAGGTTCTCGTAAACCGGGTCGAGGAGATTCGCGGGGCAACGGTGGCCGTCGAAGAGGTGTTCGGGGGCATCGCGGAGACGGGCAGCCTGGTGTGCTCCAGCGCGGGGGGACGGGCCGTCCAGGCCGGACTGCTCCCCGCACACCACGTGGCGATCGTCTCCCGCGAGCGAATTTTCGCCACGCTGGACGACTTCTTCGCCTCCTTCGCGAAAACATCCGCCGACCAACGTCACCCTGGTCACGGGGCCCAGCCGGACGGCGGACATCGAACTGACGCTGGCGATCGGGGTTCACGGCCCGGAGAAACTGGACGTCATCGTCTATTGACGGAGGGGAACGACCTCTCCGTTTCGACACGCGTGTGTGTCGTATCAAGCGAAGAAAAGGAGGAAAGAAGAATGAGGAAACGGACAGCGGTAGGAATGGTCTTGTTGTTTTTGGGGGTCGCCGTATTCGGATATTCCGCGGGAACGGCCGTGGCCGCGGAGAAAAAGGTCCTGCTGAAGGTGCCGACATGCTTTTCCACGAGTCTGCCCGGGCTCGGCGACGGAATCAACTACATCGATCAGAACATCGAGGCGGTCAGCGGCGGATCGATGAAGATGAAGGTGTACGAGCCGAAGAAGCTGGTCGCCCCGTTCGAGATCCTGGACGCGGTCTCCACGGGGAAGATCAACGCCGGATATGCCACGGCCGGCTACTGGGCGGGCAAGATTCCCGCCGCCCCCCTCTTCTCGGCGGTTCCGTTCGGCCCGGAAGCCGGGGAGTACCTGGCCTGGCTCTACTACGGAGACGGTCTGAAGCTCTACCAGGAGATGTACGACCAGGCGGGGTATAAAGTGCATGTCCTCCCCGCGGCGATCATCGCCCCCGAGACCTCCGGCTGGTTTTCCAAGCCGATCAACTCCCCGGCCGATCTGAAGGGGCTCAAGATGCGCTTCTTCGGGCTGGGCGGTGAAGCCATGCAGAAACTCGGCGTTTCGGTCAGCCTGCTGCCGGGCGGCGAGATCTTCCCCGCCCTGGAAAAGAGGGCGATCGACGCGACGGAGTTCTCCATGCCGGCCATCGACCAGCGGCTTGGGTTCTACAAGGTCGTGAAGTACAACTACTACCCGGGCTGGCACCAGCAGTCCACCCTCTTCGAGCTGCTGATCAACAAGGATGTCTGGAACTCCCTGAGCAAGCGGCAGCAGACGGCGCTCGAAGTGCTGTGCAAGGCGAGCGTTGCCGACAGCTTCGCGCATACCGAGGCGATCCAGGGGAAGGTCATCCGGGAGAACGCCCAGAAGCGCGGCGTGAAGAACATGGTCTGGTCGAAGAAGATGCTGGACACGTTCAAGAAGGCGTGGCTGGAAGTGGCGGCGGAGCAATCCGCGAAGGATGCCTTCTTCAAGAAGGTCTACGATGACTTTCAGGCGTTCGACAAGGATTACAGATTCTGGTCGAACCTGGGGTTCCTGCCCCGCGGGGAGTAGTCCGAACCACCGGCCGGCCGGAGCGGATCGTCGACGCTCCGGCCGTGCCGGCACCATCGCGGCCGCAGTCGTAAGGCCGCATCGCTTGGGGGAACTGCATGGAAACGGAAAAGACGGAGGCCAGCAGCCGGTTCTGCGACCTGCTCGACGGGTTCATCACGGGTGTCGGCCACACCGTCATGTGGTGCAACGGGATCCTGATCTTCGTGATCATCCTCCAGGTGATCCTCCGGTACGGGTTCGGCCAAGGGAAGGTGGTTCTCGAGGAGCTGCAGTGGCATCTCTACGCGATCGGCATCATGGTGGGGGCGTCCTATGCCCAGACAATGGATTCCCATATCCGGGTGGACATCATCCACACGCTGCTGTCGGACAAGTGGAAGAAGCGGTGGGACCTCTTCGGGACCGTCTTCCTGCTCCTCCCCCTGATTCTCGTAGTGTTCTTTCAGAGCTTCGATTTCGTGGCATCGTCCCTTCGAGTCAATGAACATTCCGACGCCCCTATGGGACTGCCGTGGCGGTGGGCGATCAAGTCCGTGATTCCGATCAGCTTCGGACTCCTGCTGATCGCGACCATATCCCGATTGGTCCGCCTGGTCCTGTCCCTCCGGGAAATTTCCCGGAATGAATCCTCCCGAGGAGCGGTGGCCGATGCAGATCAATGATTATCTCGTCATCTCGATGTTCCTGACCTTCGTGGGCCTGCTGTTCACCGGGTTCCCGGTGGCGTGGGTCCTCGGTGGCGTGGGGGTCCTCTTCACCGGGGTCGGCTATATCGCCGACCAGTATTTCGGTACGATCACGGGGCTGGACTACCTGACCCTGGGACTGTCGGTGAACCGGATCTACAAGTTCATGGACAACTGGGTGCTCGTGGCCTTGCCCATGTTCATCTTCATGGGGCTGATGCTCGACCGGTCGGGCATCGCCGAAAACATGATGCAGGCGATGCAGGATCTCTTCGGAAAGGTGCGCGGCGGCCTGGCGGTGACGGTGGCCGTCATCGGCATCATCCTCGCGGCGTCGACCGGGATCATCGGCGCGTCGGTCGTGCTCCTGGGCCTCCTGTCCCTTCCTGCGATGCTCAAGCAGGGGTACTCCAAGCCGCTCGCCCTGGGCACCATCGCCGGAGCCGGAACCTTGGGGATTCTCATCCCTCCCAGCATCATGCTCGTCATCATGGCGGACCAGCTGGCCCTCTCCGTGGGGGACCTGTTCATGGGCGCCGTGTTCCCGGGATTGATCCTCGGCCTCCTGTACATCACGTTTATCCTGGTGTACGGATGGCTCCGCCCCGGCGTCGCTCCGCTGAGCCCGGACCGCAGGCCGATCGGATGGCGGGTGGTCTGGGACGTCCTCAAGACGGTGCTCCCGGCGGCGCTGCTGATCCTCTCCGTGCTGGGCTCCATCTTCGCCGGCATCACCACGCCGACGGAGGCGAGCGGGGTCGGCGCGCTGGGCGCCACGATCCTGGCTGCCGCCAACCGGAAGCTCAATTTCAAGGTGATCGTGGAAGTCATGAAGGGCTGTTTCAATACCACCGCCTATATCTTCGCCATCTTCCTCGGCGCGACGGTATTTGCCCTGGTGCTTCGAAGCCTCGGCGGCGACGAGTTCATCGAGCGGGTCCTCACGGGGATCCCCCTGGGCCCCCACGGGATCCTCTTCGTCATCCTGGGGTTCGTGTTCATCCTCGGGTTTTTCCTGGACTGGATCGAGATCACCCTGATCGTCCTGCCGCTGGTCGCGCCGGTGGTGCAGAATCTCGGGTTCCAGGTGAACGGGTACGGCGTCGTGTCCAACCCGGAGCTGATCTGGTTCGTCCTTCTCATCGCCGTGACGCTGCAGACCTCCTTCCTGACTCCCCCGGTCGGATTCGCCTTGTTCTATCTCAAGGGGGTCTGTCCGCCCGACGTGAAGCTGATCGATATCTACCGGGGCGTCGTGCCTTTCATCCTGTTGCAGCTGATCGGACTCCTGATCGTGGTCCTGTATCCGCAGTTGGTGATCTGGCTTCCCGCGCATGTGTACCGATGACCGGCGGACGTGACCGGTGCCGGGGAGGAGGTTCGTCGTCGAGCGGGAAGGTCACCCACAGGAGGGTCACACTTCGATGAGCAGGGGAATGGGCAAGGTCGTTGCGATGCTGGTGTTCGGGGTCTGGATCGCCCTCGCTGGATCGGTGATGCCCGGCGCCGCACTAGGGGCGGAACCGTATCCCCTGGGAGTGGCCCTTGGACTTTCCGGAACGGGGGCGCCCTGGGCGAAGGAGGCGGTGGAAGGGATCCGGCTTGCGGTGGAGGAGATCAACGGGGAAGGCGGGTTCCTGGGAACGCATCCCGTCGAACTCTTCGTGAAGGACACCGAGACCGACCCGAAGATCGCGGCCCGGGTGGCCCGGGAGCTGATTCGGGACCACGGCGTGCGATGCGTCATCGGGACCTATTCGAGCGCCACCTCGCTGGCCGTCAAGCCGATCCTGCGGGAGAACCGGGTGCTCCAGATCGCCACGATCAGCAATTCCGAGGACATCACCAAGCTCGATTTCAGCCCGTACACTTTCTCCGTGGTGCCCAACACCTACATGATGTCGAAGGCCGGAGTCGTGGGGGTGTCGAAGCTCGCCAAACGGAAAGGGTGGAAGACGTACGTCACCATCGCCTCGGACTATGCGTGGGGGCGCTCCAGCCAGAAGATCAAGGTCGAGCTCCTGAAGGAGATCGCCCCGGAGATCCGCCTGCTGGGCGCCTACTGGCCCCGCCTGGGACAGACGCGGTTCAACTCCTTCATCGTGGCGATCCTGGCTCTCAAGGCCGATTTCGTCCTCGCGGACCTTGCCGGTGCGGACATCGACATCTTCCTGCGGGACTCGAGGGACTACCATTTCTTTCGAAAAGTCGCCTATCCCGACGGAATCATCAGCGTCACCGAGCTGATCTCGCAGTCCAAGAGTCTCCGGCGTGGGATCTCCGGTAGGACGAGGGCCCCCTTCTTCGCCCACATGGACGTCCCCATGATGGCCCATTTCGTCGAGCACTACCGTGCGAAGTACGGCCGGTACCCCAGCGACTGGGCCGTGATGGCCTATGACGGCGTCTACGCCCTGAAACAGGGGATCCAGAAGGCCGGCAGCATCAACACGGAGAAGGTCAAGAACGCCTTGAAGGGGATGACGGTGGACACGACCCGGGGAAGGCTCACCTTCCGCAAGATCGACAACCAGCTGAGCTGCTCCTCCTATTTCGGAACGGTAGCGGACGACCCCCGGTACCCGTTCCCCATCCTCAAGGACCTGGTGGAACTGAAGGCGCCCGACAACTGGCGCCCCGAGAACGAGATCCTCTCGGATCGGGAAGAGGGCGCCCGGAAGGGCAAGACCAGCGAGTAAGCGAACAGGGAACGGCTGGATTTGCCGAGGAGAGGAACGAATCGATGATCCCGTCCATTCGGAAGATCCTGTACTGCACCGATTTCTCCGAGAACGCCGGAATCGCGTTCGCCTACGCGGCAAGCATGGCAAACCGGTTCGGCGCGCGGATCACCCTGCTCCACGTGCTCGAGGAGTTGCCCGAGGGACACCGCGGGATGGTCACCAGCGTGCTCGGAGAGGACCGTTGGGAAGAGCTGAAGAAGAAGAAGGCACGGGATGCCCAGGAAGCCCTCGATGCGCGGCTTGGATCCTTTCGGGAGGAGGTCCGCTCCCGGGAGATCGATCTTCCCTTCGAAACCGAGGCTGTCGTGGTGGACACCGGACACCCCGCGGAGGCGATCCTGCGCCGGGCCGAATCCGGCGGGTTCGACCTGGTCGTGATGGGAGTGCACGGCGCGGGCCGAGTGTCCGATTTCCTGATGGGGAGCACCGCGGACCGGGTGCTGCGTCACAGCAAAAAGCCCGTCCTGATCGTTCGCCACCCAGAGTGATCCCCCTGCCGTCCCAGGAGGCACTCCGTTACGAGGGGACCCGAAGAGCGGAGAGGGCGACGCCCGATCCGAATCGGTATTACTTCATCCGTTCCAGCCGGAAGGCGACGGTCCCTTCCTTTCCGCCTTCTCTCCACGTCCACTCCTGGGCGAAGTGGTCCTCGTCCTCGAACGTGACGACCAGCCTGATCGCAGAGACAGGGTGGATATGCCTTGTCTCATGCAGGTTTGATGCGATTCCCCGAACGATGTCGCATCGGGCAACGCGTTGCACGTCCGCCTCTCCTTTCTCTCGAGGCAAGAGAAATTCTCTATTCAATTCGAATAGTTGACCCCGGCGATCGAATCCCGGCAGGAAAGGTCATTCTTTACGGGGAGAGGGAATATATGTATGTTCGTGGAGACGATCGGGTAATGCTTGCGGAAACGATCCGCGGGACGCAGTACAATGGGGGAGAAAATCACCACG
>CAWEPX010000018.1:0-4780 GCA_963811025.1 uncultured delta proteobacterium | reverse complement strand
GCATCATGACGACTTTTCTGGCATTCGCTGGACGTGCGGGCCTGGCCTTCGAAGGATACGAGAGCGAGGCTGAGGGGCTGCTCGAGTTCGTGGACGGCCGGTTCCTGTTCACGAAGATCGTCGTCCGTCCCCGGGTCGCGCTACTTCCCGGAGCGGACCGTAAACAGGCCGAAGAGATCCTCCACAAGGCGGAGAAAAACTGCCTCGTCTCGAACTCCATCCGGACAGAGGTCGTGCTCGAACCGGCGTTCGGATAAATCTGCCGAGTTCGCTCGCCCGCTTATTTCCCCTGGTTTATCTCCTTGGAGGCCGGCGTCGAGCCGCCCGATACGCCAAGCCTGCCGCCGGTTCCCAGGCCTCCTTTCACCGTCTGCGCCTTGTAATGGCGCGTCGCCTTGACCAACTTGTTGTACGAATCCATGAACGAAGCGATCAGGATCTTCCCTTCCGGCGTATTGGAATACCCGCCGGCGCCTCCGAACATGCCGCCGCCGGCACCTCCGCCGAAGAGGCTGAAATCAAAGTTCTTCGCACTGCCCTCGGCGGCCGCCAGCTGAACGCCCGAGCGGTTGTCGATCATCAACAGCGTGGTGGATGCCTCGTTTGACTTGAACCCGCCCGCCACCATGCCTACCGCCGCGCCGACTCCGCCGAACAAACCGCCCAGGGCTCCTCCCATGCCGGAGGTCCCCTTCTGGCTGAAGGTGATGTTCGGGCTCATCGTATAGTCGGCCGCGACCATCTGCCCTTTCTGGAACTGGCTGCCTTCCCGCATCTCTCCCGACCCGGTCAGCGCGCGTTCCTGCATCATGTTCTGCATGGCGCGTCCGCGCTCGACCACGACAAAGCAGTTCGACTGCTGGATCATGATTCGTAATACGGGGATGGTCGAGCCTAGTTTGTATTGGGAAAGCTGATGATACCAGGGGGCCTCCTGGTCTTCCACGACTGCCAAAGTGCCCAGCGATTCATCGCATTTTTCCAGCTGGCTGCTCACGTCTTGCCCTTCCGAGCCACCCGCCGAGCCGGTTGCTACCGTTCCACCTCCGCCCAGCTTGGGGTTCGTACCTGCGCAACCAGGCAAGATCAAGGCAGCGGAACCGATCACCATGGTGCACCAGATCACGAAACTCCCCAGCCGATGAACAGGATCCACTCCGCTTTTCATGTCCCCCTCCCGGAAACTCTGTAGTCTCAAGAAACGCCTTTTGTTAAGACGCGTCGGACGACGTTCGGGTTCGGCAGCAAGGAAGACGTTCAGCCCGGGATATGGTATCTTCCTTCCGGTTCGGCAACAAGGAAGTTTTCGGTGCGGGATGTGGTATCTTCCTTGAATCATGGGGGCCAGACACCGCATAGGGAGGAGGGTCGCGTCGGGCCTCGACGTGCTCGTCGAGAAACGCTTCGCCCCCCTGCGGGGGCTCGCGGTCGGCCTGGTATGCAACCCCACCGCGGTGGACCGGCGGCTGCGTCATGCCGCGGACCTGTTGCATGAAGCGCGGGACGTCCGGCTCGCCGCCCTCTTCGGCCCGGAACACGGCGTCCGCGGCGACGTCCAGTATATGGCTGCCGTGGAGGACGAAAACGACAGGCGGACGAGGGTCCCGGTCCACTCGCTCTACGGAAAGAATGCCGGATCGCTTCGGCCCGATCCCGGGGCATTGCGCGGCCTCGAGGCGCTGGTCTTCGACATCCAGGACGTCGGGGCGCGCTATTACACCTACCAGTCCACCATGCTCTTCTGCATGGAGGCCGCGGCCCGCGCGAAGATCCCCTTCTTCGTCCTCGACCGGCCGAACCCGATCGGCGGGCTCGCCGTGGAGGGACCGGCGCTCCGACCCGGCTTCGAGAGCTTCTGCGGCGTGCACGACGTGGCGGTCCGCCATGGCCTGACCGTCGGCGAGCTGGCGGGGCTGTACCGGGAGGAGCGCGGGCTGGACCTTGCGCTCACGGTGATTCCCTGTCGCGGCTGGCGCCGGGGAATGCACCAGCGCGACACCGGGCTGCCGTGGGTCTTTCCCTCGCCCAACATGCCGACGCCGGAAACGGCGCTCGTCTATCCCGGGATGTGCCTTCTCGAGGGCACGAACCTGAGCGAGGGACGCGGCACCACGCGGCCGTTCGAACTGTTCGGGGCGCCGTGGCTGGACCGCGACCGGTTGGCTCAGGCGCTTGCGGCCGAACGGCTGCCGGGGGCCCGGTTCCGGCCGGTAAGCTTCGTGCCGACCTGGGACAAGCACGCCGGGGCGCGATGCCACGGCGTCGAAGTCGTCGCCGACCGGGAGACGTTTCGTCCCTTCCGCACCGGCATCGCGTGCATCGCCGCAGCCCGCGCCCAGGATCCCGGGCGTTTCCGATGGCGAACCGAGGCCTACGAGTTCGTGAAGCACGTTCCCGCCATCGATCTCCTGTGCGGCTCGCCCCGGGAACGGGAGGCGATCGAGCGGGGCCAGGTGTGGCGCGACCTGGCGGCGGCGTGGGCGCGCGAGGAGCGGGCGTTCGCAAAGCGGCGGGCCCGGCATCTTCGGTACGCTCCGTAACGGGCGCTGCCTCCCTCTCCCGCGACACCGGGACAACGGATGGATCTCCAGAGCTATACCCTGAAGCCGTTTCCCGGAGAGGAAAAACGGCTTGATCTCACGATCCCGGGGACGATCGGGCGGCGCGGAAACACGCTATCCCTCGACTTCGCGCTCCTGGGGGACCTTTCGGGGCTCGCGATCCCCTCGCCGACAGGTTCGCCGGGAAGACGGGACCGGCTCTGGAAGGAAACCTGCCTGGAGTTTTTTCTCGCGGAAAAGGGTTCTGTACGCTATTGGGAATTCAACCTCTCGCCGGCCGGAAACTGGAATGTCTATCGTTTCACGTCGTACCGGAAGGGGATGCGGGAGGAACCGGCCTTTGGGTCACTCCCCTTCCGTGTCCTGACGGACCCCGGGACAATCAGGCTTTCCCTGGAGCTGGACATCGGAAAGATCCTCCCGGCGGGGAAAGCGATCGAGGCCGCAGTCTGCGCCGTCATCAAGACCATTACGGGCAATACAAGCCACTGGGCGTGCGCCCATCCCGGCCCCCGGCCGGACTTTCACCGGAGAGACGGCTTCACGTTGAGCGTCCCCGCGGAGGCGGAGCGCTCCCGGGGATGAAAGGGGCCGGATCAACGATCCTTTCCCGGGGGGTCATTGTCCAATCGGAAAAGAAGGTCCCGGATGGCTTTGTCCTCCTTTGCGCCCGGGGAGCGGTCCCCCTCGGGTCTGTCAAGGGACCATTCGATTCTCTTGAGGATCGACCGGATCGCCGACAACTCCGAGGAGAAGGATTCGATTTTTCTCTTCAGGCGGTTGATGGATGAAATGATCGAGTACAAAATCACCAGGACAAACAGGACGAAGAGCAGCCCCCCGTATTTCGGATCAGGCAGGTAGGCAGGCAGGTTGGTGATCGACTCGACCACCCAGGAAATCATCGTGCCCAGGCTTTCCATCGTCTTCCCCCACATCTCGATGACGGAGCGTCGATTTTTTCTCCCTTGCGGATACGGTTGACAAGGCTTTCGAACAGGATATCGCTTTTTCTTCCTCGCATCCACCCCGGCACGTCGCCTGCCTGCGAAACTCCCGGTTTTCGGTGTGCCCCCTCGAAATTCGGGACATGCGATCAACATTCGGGGATAATACGGAACAGGGAATGTCTGTGACCGTTCCTGGCCGGGGAACCCGTGGAATTTTTCCCTGCCCGAGAGGTGAGTCATGTTTTTCGACCCCAAGCTGTTCGGAAGCTATGAACTGGCGATCCTGCTGAAGCTGTTTCTTTCCGCCCTGGCGGGTGGGCTCGTCGGCTGGGAACGGGAGAAACGGGGGCGCCCTGCGGGGTTGCGCACGAACCTGCTCGTTTCGGTCGGCGCCTGTACCGTGATGATCATCTCCGAGACGTTTTCCCTCAAATATGGCGCCATACGATGCGCAGTCCCTCTTGCGCATCGACCCATCCCGTACGGCGGCCCAGATCGTGACCGGCATCGGTTTTCTGGGCGCGGGCGTGATCCTCAAGGAGGGGGTCACCGTGAGGGGGCTGACGACAGCCGCGACCCTCTGGGTGGTTGCCGGGCTCGGAATGGCGTTCGGCATGGGGTTTTTCTCTCTCGGGGCCCTCTCCACCATTACCGTCCTCGTAGGTCTGCTTTTTCTGAAACAACTGGACCTGACGATCAAAAAGGACCGTTACCTCTATCTGGCCGTTACCGCAAGGAAGCGCGATTCCCTGTACGACGACCTCCGGCAATTGGTCGAGGAGCATAAGCTGAAGATTTCGGAGGTCAGTTCCCAGGTGGACCTGGAAAAAAATGAAATCTTCCTCAGGATGGTGCTGAAGCAGCGGCAGGGTGACATCGGCAGAGAGTTGACCGGCGCAATCGAGCAGTTCGAAGGGATCAAAAAGATTCAATACCGATAGGGCCGGCCGACATTCGGCGTGCGCGTGGATTTCGGATTGCACACCATCCCACCGCGCGTATACTGATGGAGAAAAGCTGCCGGATGCGGCGTTGCGCGAGCGAAAAAAAACTTCCGATCGGATCCGCCAATGTCCAAAAATGGTAGCCGTAAAGTAGCAAGATGATCCGCCTCGGAAATTTTCTTTTCAAGTACAGAAATCTTGTTTTCCCTCTTCTCTTTTTCCTTATGATATTGGGCACAAAACCATTCCTGGGCAACAGGCAAACGGAAACATGGATTTATCTCGCAGGGTTCGTTATCGCCCTGAGCGGACAGCTCGTACGAGC
>CAWEPX010000017.1:0-172989 GCA_963811025.1 uncultured delta proteobacterium | reverse complement strand
AGCAGAACCGCCAGGGTAGTGATGATCAGCTTGGCCTGAAAAGACATCTGCTCCTCCTATTTCTTCTCGCGAATGATGCGGAGAAGAACGATGAAAGACGCCAGGAACGACTTGAAGGGATAGTAGAACGCCCTCCCGAAATTCGCGTACATGGAACTTCCATGCTCCCGTCCTCGAAACCGGACGGGGACCTCGACGATACGAAACTGCTTAAGGCCCAGGGAGATGATCACCTCCGCGTCGGGGAATTCGACGGGGTATTCCATCGCGAGGAACCGTGCCACGTCGCGCCGCATCGCCTGAAAACCAGAGGTGACGTCGTATATCTTCGTTCCGCCCAGCATTCTGGCCAGCATCGAAAAGAAGACGATCCCTGTCCTGCGCAGAAACGGGATCCGGTAGTCGGAAGGTTTCCCGAGGAAACGGGATCCGATCACGATGTCGGCCCTCTCGTCCAGGGCGGGCAAAAGGTTCGGTATTTCGGAAGGGATGTGCTGCCCGTCCGCGTCCATCAGGACAACGGTTGCGTATCCTTCGGAAACCGCGTGCCGAAGCCCTGTCTGCACCGCAGCCCCGTACCCGAGGTTCAGCGGGTGGGAAATGACCGTGACCGGAAGGGATTCGAGCACCTCGCGGGAGCAGTCCGTGGACCCGTCGTCGACCGCGATGATATCCCAAGGGATGCCGCACCCGCGGATCTCCTCCACGATCGCCCGCAGGTTTCTCTCCTCGTTGTAGACGGGGATGACGATGACGCCCTCTTTTCCTGCCACCAGCACGGGACTCATCACTCCTTCCATGCCACTTCCCTCGCAGTCAGGCGGAAGCGGCGCAGCCATTCCGTGAATTGCCCTGCCGGAACGTTTCGCAAGTGCCTGTTTCTCCTTCGTTGCGCAAGGACCGACGGCATCCGTGCAAACGCATCACGGTAAGCCCGCAGCACGGTGCGGACCAGCATCCACGCGGACCCCTTCTCCGTGAATCTCCCGGAGGCTCCCCGGCCGCGCAGGGCAGCGGCCGCGTGGTGCGTCATCCTGATGATTGTATAAAACGGGGAAACCAATATCCATCGCAGAGGGAAACACTTCATCAGCACCCAGACCCGGTTCCGCTCCACCTGGTACACCTTGAATTCCGAATAGGTGCCGGTTGTCTCCGAATATTTGTGGAACACGACGGCCGCCGGGGCGAGAAGGCAGAGCGCACCGTACAGGCGCGCGCGCAGTCCGAGTTCCGTGTCGTCCCCGTAGGCGAAGAAGGATTCGTCGAACCCGCCGATGGCGTCGAGCAGATCTTTCCGGTAGGCAGCTGCGCACCCGCTGGGGAAGAAGACCTCCTCCTCCCTGTCGTATTGTCCACGATCCTTCTCGAGCCTGCCCCTTCCCCGGTTGATTCCATCCGGGTAGAGCAGGTGCCCCACGGTGTCGATCTCGTCCCTGCGGAAATAGTTGAGCACCTTGCAGGCGAAGACGGCTGCGTCGGGGTGGCGGCTTATGGCACCGGCAAGCTCCTCCAGCCAGCGGGGATCGGTTTGAGTATCGTTGTTAAGGAAAATGATCCACTTCCCGTCGGCTGCCTCGATCCCCCGGTTGTTCCCCCGGCGAACCCGAGATTTCCCGGGAGGGCGATCAGCTGAAGACGGTCCCCGTATCGGCTTCGGAGAAAATCTTGCGATCCGTCGGTCGACCCGTTGTCCACGACGATCGTATCGAAATCACGGAATGTCTGGGCGAGCACCGAGCCCAGGCACTCCTCCAGAAGATGCTTCCCGTTCCAGTTCAGGATGATGACCGAAAAGAAGGGATCGTGGGAGGGGTTTCCGGCCAATGGTTACCTTCGAATTCCCGATATTGTTTCTTCCCGGGGCAAACGCCGGGAGATGAACACACAGGACTGGAAAATACGAAACTGCCTTTCGTCCTCCGGATCGGAAGCCATCACGCGGGTCTCCATCCCCCGGGAGTCGATCGCCTTGAGAAGATCCCTCCCGAATTCATTATAGGTGAGTGCTCCTTTCAATCGGATGGAGTCTTTGTGGTATACGGGGGGACCTAGAAAGCGGTCTTCTCCCGAGGACACGTCCACGAGGGGGATCGTCTCCCTTCGGCCCATGTTCAGCGGGACCGTGAATACATGGTACCCGCCGTCCTTCAGAACCCGGTATATTTCGCTCAGGGCGCGCGCAGGTTCCCGCACATGCTCGAGCACGTCCTGGGTTATGACGAGGTCGAAGATGTTGTCCGGGAAGGTGAGCGCCTGCAAGTCCTCGCAGCGGACCCCATTCGGGCCGACTGCGCCGGATGGCACATCATCGAGATATTCGGAGCATACATACCCCGGCAGGTCTCGAAGGACGCTATGGATTGTGCCATCGGACTGGGCCTCGTATATCGTGAATTCTTCCATGTTGTTCTTCACATCCCGGAGGGTCAGGTATTCCCCTGACTGTCCGAAGGTATCGATAAGCGCTCTGGCGAGGTGCCTCTGGCGGGAATTGCTGAGGCACCTTGCACAGACGGGCATTTCCCGGCCCCCCGGCTCAAGCCACAGAAAAACTGTTTTCTGTGCACAGACGCAGCATGTGCCTCCAAGATGTTTGCTCGCGTTGAGAAGGACCCTTGGAAGAAGCCTGATCACGCTTCGCACAAACGGAAGAGTGAGTCTTCGTGTGATCATATTAATGGTTCCGGGCAGTTACGGTCGTTTCGGGTGTATTGGTCATGTTGAGGCATTATACCGTCAAGTGTCGCCATGGTATGATTTCTTGATTGAAATATTCTTCCGGGAGGATCAATGAGCGGCTGTGTGTGGAGCCGAAGGCAGTTCCTGAAAATTGCGGGCCGTACGGCGGGGATCACCGCGGCCGGCGGCGCCGGCCTCTTTGCCGGCAGCTTTCCCCGCATACTGCGAGCTGCGTCCGCGACGGGAAACGGCGCCACGGTGGCCATCGCCTCCGGGGCAAGCGCCGCCGACAACGCACGCAGGGCGGTCGATGCGATCGGCGGGATCAACACCTTCGTTTCCCGCGGGGACGTGGTGGTCCTGAAACCGAACATCGGCTGGGACCGCACTCCCGAGCAGGCGGCGGACACCAACCCCGACGTGGTGATCGCCCTGGCGGAGATGTGCCTGTCCGCAGGGGCCAAGGACGTGCGCGTTTTCGACCGCTCCTGCAACGAACCGAGGCGCTGTTACGTAAACAGCGGCATCCAGCAGGCGGTGGAGGAGTTTGCCAGAAAACACCACGCGGGCGATTCCCTGCGCATCTACCACGTGGAGGACCGGAAATTCCAACGGACCGACATTCCCGGCGCCCTCGCCCTCAATCAGTGGGACCTGTACCGGGATGCCCTCGAGGCCGACAAGATCATCAACGTCCCCGTGGCCAAGCACCACACGCTGGCGGGCGTCACCCTGGCCCTGAAAAACATGATGGGAGTGATGGGGGGGAACCGGGGGCAGATCCATTTCCGTCTGCCCGACTGCCTCGTTGACATCAACCGGAGGATTCCCACACGCCTGGCGGTTATCGACGCCACCCGCATACTGCTGCGGAACGGCCCCTCGGGGGGGAACCTGGCCGACGTGAAGGCGGTAGGCAAGGTGATCGCTTCCTCCGATATCGTGGCGGCGGACGTCGTGGCGGCGGACAGGTTCTTCGGCCTGGGTCCGGACGATGTGCCGCACATCCGGGCGGCGCTTGCGGCAGGCCTGGGCGTTACGTCCCCCGCCGGGATCCGTACGGTGGAGGTGTGACGACGATGAGGCCCAAACGCAACCCCGAAATCGTCTGGAGGCTGGAAAAAGGGATTCACGAAATGGCGTGGGACAAGGCGGGCAAAGGAGAGGAATACGAGGACCTGGGCGTCATGACGCTCATGGTGGACGGCACCATCCACATGCTGAATCTTCCGGGGGCGGAAATCTGGACCCGGATCAACGGGATCAGGCAGGTCGAAACGATCGCTGCCGAGATCGCCCCCCTCTTTCACGCCGATCCCGGGGAGATGCAGGCCGACGTGATGGAATTTTTGAAGGATATCGAGGGGAAAGGGTGGGTAACGCTTTCCGGGGATTCCGGCCCCGCGGCTCCCCGGTGGACGGCCAAATGATTTTCATTTAGTCTGCCAAGATCACGAGACAGGTGTTTGCCTTCGCCCAGGAAGGCCGTTTAGCGGGATTCCATTCCTCCCCCTCCCCGGCGAGAGAATAATCAAGAGAAAAAATTTTCGGTATCAAACGAAAGCACCCGCCGGGGGATGGAAAATCCGGGTGCAGCAAGGGATGAGAATTATGTTTCCGGGATGGGGCAGGTGCAGTTTTATCGGTTATAATTCAACGAATAATTTGCTGTGAGGGGTAACTTGGAATTCCCATTGCCGATTCGCATACGTTGGGACGTCGATTTCCGGGGCCGGATCGGGCGTCCCAAACGGATCGCCCGGCAGATCCGGGAGATCGCGCCGAAGGTCGTGGAGCTGCGGTTCGAGGGTGACAGGGGGATTTCGGAACTGTCCGCCATCGTAACCGAAATCCACAAGATTCATCCGAAGGTGGAAGCGACGGTGGGGCTTACCGCCAGGGCCACCGCAGCCGCACGCTGGGGGTATCCCATAACCTTCCTGTGGGCCTTCGAGGGGGGCAAGTCGTTTTCTCACTGCATCCCCAGGGACGCGCGGGCGGTATCGTTTACGCCGGAAGAGGAGACCGTACTCCTGCTTCCGAAAATTCTCGAGGATTTCGCGGAAAGTACGGCAGAGGAATTGCATCTTCCCAACATCAATGCCGTCCGTGCGCTCGCAGCGAAGGGACATATCCCGGTCCCCCGCGCCGAACAGATCCGGGAGGTGTCGGAGAAAATCGCGATCTCCCCGGTTCCTTTCAATGGGAAGCGGCTCGTCATCCACGATTTCTTTCTCTACCGTGCCTTGCGGAGCGTCTTTCCGGACGGGGGGGGAGAGAGCGCATCGAGTTCTCCGGCTGCGAGGCGGGGACCCGACTTGCATACGTAAACTGGGAAGGCAATGTCTACCCTTGCGACTCCATCCCCATACGCCTGGGGAATCTTCTCGAGACGCCCTTCGAACAGATATGGTGTTCGGCGGCACGGCAGCGCATCGTCGAGGCGCTCCACTCGGTGCCCATCGATTGCGATTCCTGCATTGCGCACAGCGGCTGCCGCGGCCTTGCGCACTTCGCCTCGGGGAATCTCGCCGCGAAAGGTGCCGCCGATGTCCAGGAGGATCCCGCATCCTTGCCCAAAGCCAATTAGGGGTGTACCTGCCACCGCGGATCCGGCATTGAATCCGGGGGATGGATTGTGTTCTAATCCCCTGGTCGGCATTTCTTGACAACCCCCAGGACAGAGGAGAATAACCGTGAGGAGATCGTCTTTTCGAGGCATATTGTTCCTGGCCATCGCTGCCATTGCATTCAGCGTATCGGCATGCTCCAAGCAGCAACCGAAAGATGAGACGGTTGCCGAGGTAAACGGCGACGCGATCAAGGTGACCGAGCTTCGGGAGTTTCTCGGTATGCGCGGGGGAATGACCTCCGTTCCGGGAGTCACGTTGGAGCAGAAAAGGCAGTTCCTCGACCGGCTGATCGCGGGCCGTCTCCTCGCCCAGGACGCCCGGGCGCAGGGGTTGGACAACACGGACGAATTCCGGAACGCCCTGGATGGGAGCGAGAAGACCGCTCTGATCACGGCGCTCTTGCGGAAGGAGATCGACTCCAAGGCAAAGGTATCCCAGGAGGAAATCCAGGCCGAGGCGAAGAAGATAATGGCTGCCGACAACACCCTTACCGACAATACCGCGAACATCCAGGCGGGGCGCTCGGTTACCCGGGCGAAGATTCGGAAAGTCCAGGAAGAATTGATCGATGCCGCAAAAAAAGAGTTCCCTGCCACGATCCACCAGGAGATGGTGGACAAGATCGGCAGTGGCGGAACGGTCCCGGACAATGCCGTCCTGGCGACCGCCGCCGGGGACAACGTCACCTACGGGGACGTGAGAGCGGATCTGGAGCAGTCGATAGGGGGGGGGCACGACGGGCAGTCCATGGCTCGCAACCCCGTGGCGATCAACCGTATGCTGACCCGGGAAACCAGCGGCAGTTCACTCGCCGCCTATGCGAAGAAGCAGGGGATCGAGAGGTCCGATTGGTACAAGATCACCCGCGAGGATATCGAGAGGACGATCCTCATCAACATGCTGGCGGCGAAGATCATGGGGGACGAGCCCCCGGTGGGGGATGATGAGGTCGGTGCCTATTACAACGAGCACCCCGAGATGTTCGTCCAGAACGGGAAGAAGGTTCCCTTGGAGATGGTCAAGGAGCAGCTTCGGGGGTTCCTGCGCAGCGAGAAGCGGAAAACCGCGATGAATGACTATATCGAGAAGCTGAAGAAGAAGGCGACGATCAAGGTGAACGAGAAGGTGCTTGCCGGCGTGTAGGAGGCGTTCGATGGGGCGCAAGGCCCGCGCGGTGCTCCTTTTCGCCGCAGGGGTTCTCCTTCTGGCTGGCGGGCCGGCGTTGTCCCAGGAAAAGGAGACACCTCCGGCGGGGGTAGAGACGGGCGTAGCGGAAAGGGTCCCGTTGCTTGCGGTGGGGGACGCCGCCCCCGCGTTTCGTCTTGCGGAAGTGTCCGGGGGGTCGTATTTCTACGGCGGGGCAGAGAGCGGGAAGCCGCTCCTCCTCGCCTTTTTTTCCGTGTTCTGCGACCCGTGCCGCGATGAACTGGCGATCCTCCAGAGGATCCAGGAACGGTATGGCGGCCGCGTGGATGTGATAGCCATCTGCCTGGACGGGGAAATCCTGAAACGTACGGTCGCCGGGGTTGCGAAACAGGAAGGGTACTCCTTCCGTGTACTCCTCGACGAAGTGACCGACCGGCAGGTGTTCCGGGTCGCGGACGGGTACCGGGTGACGGAGATGCCCACCCTGTACATCGTGGACGGGTCTGGAAGGATCGCCTTCGCCGGAACGGGTCGGGTCGCGGAGGATACGCTCGATAAGGCCGTCCATGCCGCTCTGGCCAAGTGAGGGAACCGAAGAATGGCCGGTTCGCCCCGATTCCTCCTTTTCGACCCGACGGGCGACTCGTGGCCGCAGGTCACTCTCCCGCAGGTGGCGTTCGCGGGTCGGTCCAACGTCGGCAAATCGTCTCTGTTAAACGCACTGGTGGGGCACTCGCGGCTTGCCCGCGTCGGAAAGACGCCCGGCAGAACCCGCGGGATCGCGTTCTTCGAGATCGAAGAGCGGTTCGTCTTCGCCGATCTTCCAGGGTACGGGTTCGCGAAGGTTTCCCGGGGGGAGCGCGAGGGGTGGAAGAATCTGATGGAGGGGTATTTTTCCGGCTGCCGCCTCCTGCGGAAGGTCTACGTCCTGGTGGATATCCGGAGAGGGCCGCAGGAGGACGAGGAGATGCTCGCGGAATACCTCTCCTCTCTTGGGGTCGCGTACCGCTTCGTGGGCATGAAGGCCGACAAGGTCAAGCCGAGGGAGATTCCGATTCTTTCCTCGCACTTCACGGGCCCGCCGTGGCTTTCCCGGGGGGGACCTCCGGTGCTCGTCTCGGCCAGGACCCGAGCGGGGATCGACCTTCTCTGGCGGGATATCCGGGCGGTTTTTTCCCCTTGATTTCAACGGGGGAAAACGATACGATTTCCGGACTCTAGACCGGCTCAAGTCCTGCCAAGGTCACAATTTCACGCTACAGACCGGCGGCCTCACGGCGGGCACGGAGGACACCCGTTGTTCACAGTCACCGAAAGCAAAGAGATCGCCAAGAACGTCTTCCTTCAGAAGATCCAGGCGCCCCGGATCGCGCGCAAGAGGAAGGCGGGGCAGTTCCTCGTGATCCGCAAAGGGGAAATGAGCGAGCGGATTCCCTTGACGATCGTGAATTCGGACCCCGCCGAAGGGACGGTGACCATCATCTACCAGGCGGTCGGAAAATCGACCGCGGAGCTGGCCAAGATGATGCCCGGGGAGACCCTCCAGGATGTCGTCGGTCCACTTGGGCTGCCGACGCACATCGAGAACTTCGGCACCGTCGTCGGCATCGGCGGCGGGATCGGCGCGGCCCCCCTGCTCCCCATTGCGACGGCCATCAAGAACGCCGGGAACCGGCTGATCTCGATCGTCGGGGCGAGGACGAAGGACCTGCTCATTCTCGAGGAGGAGATGAAAGCGATCAGCGACACCCTGATCGTCACGACCGACGACGGCTCGTACGCCAGGAAGGGATTCGTCACCACGGCCCTGCAGGAACTGATCGACGCCGGGGAGAAGATCGGACTGTGCATCGCCATCGGGCCGGTCCCCATGATGCGGGCGGTGGCCGATGTGACCCGGCCCCACGAGATCAAGACGGTGGTGAGCCTGAACCCCATCATGGTGGACGCCACGGGAATGTGCGGCGCGTGCCGGGTGACCGTGGGGGGGACGACCAGGTTCGTCTGCGTCGACGGTCCGGAGTTCGACGGGCACGAGGTCGATTTCAAGGAACTGACCCTGCGCAATCGCGCCTACCTGAAGGAAGAAAAGGCGGCAATGGAACGCTTTGAGCACAAGGACGGCAAGTGCGCGGGGACGAAGGCTCCGGCGGGCGCTCCGGGCGCTGCGCCCGTTACGACGGGAGGGGGAAGGTAATGGTCGACGCGAAGCCTACCCCCCGCCCCAAGCCGTTCAGCATTCCCCGGCAGCCGATGCCGGAGCAGCCCCCGGAAGTACGAAGGAGCAATTTTCGGGAAGTCCCCTTCGGGCTTACCCCCGACCTGGCCATCATGGAGGCGACCCGCTGCATCCAGTGCAAGAACCCGGCGTGCGTCAAGGGGTGCCCGGTCAACATCAAGATCCCCGAGTTCATCGACCTCGTTCGTCAGGGCAAGTTCATCGAGGCCGCCCGGAAGATCAAGGAGGACAACACGCTCCCCGCGGTGTGCGGCCGCGTCTGCCCCCAGGAGGAGCAGTGCGAGATGCCATGCGTATTGAGCAAGAAGGGCGAGCCGGTCGCCATCGGTCGCCTGGAGCGATTCGTCGCGGACTTCGAGCGAGTCACCGGCAACGTGGTGGTCCCCGAGGTCGCATCTTCCACGGGAAAGCGCGTCGCGATCGTCGGGGCGGGCCCGGCGGGCCTGACCGTTGCGGGGGACCTCGTCCAGAAGGGGCACGATGTCACCATATTCGAGGCCCTGCACAAGCCGGGCGGCGTGCTCATGTACGGGATCCCGGAATTCCGGCTCCCGAAGGACATCGTGCAGTCGGAAGTGGATTACATCTGCAGCCTGGGCGCCAAGCTCGAGTGCGACGTCGTCATCGGCAAGACGATCACGATCGACGAACTTCTTGAGGAAGAGGGGTTCCACGCCTGCTTCATCGGGACCGGGGCGGGGCTTCCGTACTTCATGAACATCCCGGGAGAGAATCTGAACGGGATCTATTCGGCCAACGAGTACCTCACCCGCGCCAACCTGATGAAGGCCTACCTGTTCCCCGAGGCAGACACGCCGGTGACGAAGGGGAAGCACGTCGCAGTGGTCGGCGGCGGGAACGTGGCGATGGACGCCGCTCGCACGGCTCTGCGGATGGGTGCGGAAAAGGTCTACGTCGTGTACCGGCGATCGAAGAAAGAAATGCCCGCTCGCATCGAGGAGATCCACCACGCCGAGGAGGAGGGGATCGAGTTTCACCTTCTTACCAACCCCTTGCGGTTCCTCGGGAACGAGGAGGCGTGGGTTACCGAGGCCGAGTGCCAGCGGATGGAACTGGGCGAGCCGGACGCGTCGGGCCGTCGCCGTCCCGTCCCCGTCAAGGGATCGGAGTTCCGCCTCGCGGTGGACACGGTCGTCATGTCGATCGGCAACGGGGCCAACCCCCTGGTCCCCGCCACCACCCCGGGCCTCGATACGAACAAGTGGGGAAACATCCTGGCCGACCAGGAGACCGGCAAGACGAGCAAGAAGGGTGTCTTCGCCGGCGGCGACATCGTCATCGGGGCGGCCACCGTCATCCTCGCCATGGGCGCGGGCCGAAAGGCGGCGGACGCGATCCACGAGTACATTAAAACCGGGGTTTGGTAGACCGGCCTCCAAGGGACCATTCCCTCAGATACCGGCATTCGAGGTCCGCTGCATCCCCGCCGACTTCGTTGCCCTCCCTCACCGTACCGCATCGGGTACGCCTCGGTCGGGCGCCTCGCCGGACGGGGCGCATCGCCCCTCTCGGTGCACGGCCTCTTCGGAAACGACCCCCTGGAGGCCGGGGCCCCCTCGATTTTGGCGGGATAACGACAGATGATGCATCGGGAAAGGGCACGGGAGACCGAGCCCTTTTTTATTGGAAGGGGATTCGTCCCGGGTCCCCGGTCATCGGCGCGGCGTCAGCGAAGCATTTCGAGGAACGCCTGGATCCGGATCTTCGTCCGTCCGTCCAGGGGGCCCGGCTCGTCTCCTTCCAGCGTAAGGACAGGGAGGCCGATCTCCTCCCGCAGCAGGATGTCCTCGATCTGGCGGAAGCAGAACGACTGGACGTAGTGGACGACCCCCCGCACGCCCCGCCGTGCCGTTTCCTGGCGGATGTCGGCCAGACGCTCGAAGAAGGAGTAAGGGTAGGTGTATTCCCGGTACTGCTCGGTGAGTGTCCGCGTGGCATTGGGCATCGCAAACTGCCGTTGCACCTCGTTCAGCACCGCACGACCCCCCGCCTCCTCGAAAAAGGCGTGCAGGCCGGAGGTGATGGGAGGGACGCCGACGAAGGCGATCGGTATCAGGTCGCGACGGGGCGTCCGCTGCCGCGCGCCGGCAAGAAACGCGAGGGCCCTACGCTCGTATCCCTCCGGGTCCCCCTCGAAATCCGAGCAACTGACCAGCCAGAAGTGGTTCTCCTCTCCGGTCACTTTCCCCTCTTCCCAGGTCAGGCGATCGATCTCGTGGGCCGCCCGGCGGACGGCGTCCAGTTTTCGTTTCCACCTTCCTGCCCGCGCGACCGTCGTTCCGAACCGATGGGCCAGTTTACGAATCTCGAGGGAGATCGTGCGATGGTCCCGGTCGTACGGAAAGGAGAAAGGGGTGAT
The DNA here is from genome assembly GCA_963811025.1 of uncultured delta proteobacterium. Classification (GTDB taxonomy): domain Bacteria; phylum Desulfobacterota; class Deferrimicrobia; order Deferrimicrobiales; family Deferrimicrobiaceae; genus CSP1-8. Next base: position 161,909 of record CAWEPX010000017.1, on the reverse strand, counting down.
CGTAACTCCCCGGTACTGGAGGACCTCCATGAGCGCCTGTGTGAAGCTGCAATCGCCCTGGGCCACGCCGATTACGTCCGTTACGACGTGCCGGCGCACCACGCCGTAGATTCCCTTGACCCATCCGCAGCTGTTCCGGGGGAAGCCGTCGGACTCGGCGAGTCGAACGTACTCGGCAGGTCGGGGGGAGGCGATGAAGAGGTTGTTGAGGTCTACGGGAGTGTGCCCGCCTGCAAACAGGACCTCGACCGGGATCGTCGTGGTGAAGCCTACGCGGGAGATCTCAGTCGCCTCGGATGAAGAAGAAGTAGATGACAACGACGATGACCAGGAAAGAGCCGATGGCGAACACCAGCATGTTCGTATCCATGGCCGCCTTCCCCTCGGCGAGTTTGGAATATCGCGCGACGGCCACCAGGGCCGCCACCGCGAAGAGGCTTATGCCCACGACTTTCCACCTCATGACCAGGGAGAGGAGAAAGAGTGCACCCCCGGCGAACATGACCCGGGGATCGGTCAAAAATCCGACCACTTGCGCGTTGACCAGAAAGTCGATGATTTCCCGCACGGCGCACCCCCTTCCACGGGCGTTCGGTTGACAAGGATACGATAGCGTCTTAAGGTAGGAAAATCAAAGGATTAGGAGAGGATGTGGATCGGCCCGTCGGGGTGTTCGATTCGGGGGTGGGCGGATTGACCGTGCTTCGGGAGCTGGTGCGCTCGCTTCCCGGGGAGCGTTTCCTGTACGTCGGCGACACGGCCCGGGTTCCCTACGGGACGAAGTCCCGGGAGACCGTCACGCGGTATTCCATCGAGATTGCCAACTACCTCATCACGCAGCACGACATCAAGATGCTCGTGGCGGCGTGCAACACGGCCTCGTCGCTTTCCCTTCCCGTTCTGCGGAAGATCTACAAGATCCCTGTCGTCGGAATGGTGGATCCGTGCGTGCGCCGCGTCGCCTCCCTTCCGAAACGGCAGTGTATCGGGGTGATCGGAACCGCCGGCACGATCCGGTCGGGGGCGTACGAAAAGGCGCTGCGCGCTGCGGTCCCCGCCGTCCGTGTCGTGAGCAGGACGTGCCCCCTCCTCGTCGCTCTTACCGAGGAAGGATGGGTCGATACGCCCGTGACGCGCGCCGTGATCGCCGAATACCTCGCGCCGTACCGGTCGGAACCGCCGGACGCCCTGATCCTCGGGTGCACGCACTACCCCGTGCTCAAGACTCTGATCAGGGAATTCCTGGGGGAGGCTACGGTGCTGATCGACTCCGGGGAGGAGGCGGCGCGTGTCGTGGACATCCTCCTTTCGGAGGAGGGGCGGAAGCGGGAAGGCGACAGTCCCGGTGTGTCCTTCCTGGTCACCGACGATCCGGAGCACTTCCGGACCGTGGGGGAGTCGTTCTACGGGGCGGGGATGGACGCCGTGGAAAAGGTGACGCTCTGATCGGCCGCAACTTCCTCCTTGCATCCGGCGATACGCGCGGGGAGGATGAAAGGAACGGCCTGCTCGGCACAGGAACCAATCGAGAAATCCTAGGAGAGTGATACGGGATGACCTCATCGCAGTTCCGGATGCTTTCGGGGTTCAACCATAACCTCAAATACAAGGGGAAGACCTACCATATCCAGACGGAGGACGGCGGGCGGAAAAACCCGATGATCATCACCCACATCTTCCTCGGCGGGGTGATCCTGTCCACCGTCCGCATACCATACGACGATCTGCTCTCCCGGCCGGACTGGGAAGAATCCCTCCGTGAGCGGATGAAAGTGCAGCATCTCGACGAGATCCGCAACCTGTTCTCCGGAGCGTTCGAATCGCCGGTGCAGGACGCGACGAAAGATGATTGAGGCGTTCCGCGTCGGCGTCGTCTCGCGGGGGCAGACCCTCTGGGAGGGGCTCGATCTTGCCGCGGGGAAAAGCGAGATGTGGGTCGTGACCGGCCCCCCTTCCTGCGGGAAAACCTTCTTCATGCGAATTCTCAGGGGGGAAAGGCGTCCCGATTTCGGGGATGTCGTCGTGGGTGGAGAGTCGTTATACCGGGGCAGCCCGGAACACAACCGGCGGTTCCGCACGGACTCGGGCGTGGTCCCGGAATCGTTTTCCAGGGAGGTGGGGAAGACGGTGGTTGACCTTTTCCGCCGGTCGGCCCTTGCCGCAGAGGGGGTGCCGGCTGCGGAACAGGAGGGCCGGATGGCGGAACTGCTCCCGCTGGTGGGGCTTTCCGGATTGGAAGGAGAGGAGGTGTCCTCCTTGTCGGCATCGGAGCGGACCCGGGTCGCGCTTGCGGTGGAACTTTTCCGCAACCCCCGGTATCTGTTCCTCGACATGGTCCTCGAGAACGCGGGGAGCGAATGGGCGGACAGGCTGGGGGGGCTGTTGCACGCACTGGCCAGGGAAGAAAGGACGATCCTCATGATGGAGCGGCGGCTGCCCGAAAAATGGCGGGCGGCAACAGTGTCTTCCCCCCGCTGCGCGGGGCCGTTCCTCCTTTACCGTCTGGGAGGTCCGCGCCCGGTCCGCAAGGCGGTGGTGGAACCGCCGCCGGTCGAGTCCCTTCCGGAGCAGACGGGAGGGTGGGAGTGAGCGGCCCCTCCCTTTGGTGGATCGACTGGAGCCTCCACAGCGGGTCGATGCGGAAGGAAGCCGCCGTACGGTTCCTTCTCTGTTTCCTCGCCGCCCTGTATTTCCTGACGATGCTTCTGTCCGGGGGCGTCAACCGGTTCCTCTCCAGCCAGTACACGATCACGGCCATGATGCGCGTCGGCGTACCCGACGAGGAGGGGGAGGGCATTGCGGCGAAAGTCGCGGTATTGGCGCCGGTCCGGGAGGCGCACTACCGGACACCGGATGAGGCGTGGGAGGAGTTCCTGGTGGCCTATCCCGGGCTCGAGACGATTCGCAGCGAGGGAAAGAACCCCCTTCCCGGATACGTGGAGATAGGGCTCCGGCCTGAGCGGATGTCTGAAGAGGGAATCGCGGAGGTTCGATCGGCGCTTACTCCTTTGTCCCAGGTGGAGAAGATCCTCTCGGGCGGAGATGTCATGCCGGGGCTGCTGCGGATGAAGCGATGGGCCAACGCCCTGCTCTGGTCCGGTTTCGCCCTGGTGTGCGTCGCCTTCCTGGCGATCCTGGCGATGCAGGAGAGAACCCGCGCGGCAAGGCTTTTCCCCGATGTTTCGTTCCTCGCCGAAAGGGGAATTCCGGGCAGCCGAATCTCCCTGAGGCGCGCCGCCGGTGCCTTCCTCGCCGGCGGTGTCGTCGCGGCTCTCGCCACCGGCGCCTCTTTCTTTGTTCTCCTTCTTGCCTCCGGCCGGTTCTCCCTCTTCCGTACCGTGGTGGGATCGGCGCGGGAATTGCTCGACGTGAGGTTTCTTCCCGCCGTGTGCCTCTTCCTTCTGTCCGCCTCGATCTTCCCCGGACTGGCGTCCCTGTCCGGGTGGCGCGCAGCCTATCCGAAGGGGAGATGACGGTTTTTCCGCCGTCGGCCAGATTCGCGCTCTGCGTGGTGATGATCGCCGCCTTCCTGCTGCCACCCGGAGTTTCCTTTGGGGGCAGCACACAGGATAGGCTGCGCCGGGAGAAGGCGCGTCTTACCGAGATGCGGAAGAAGGCGGAGGAGGCGGCGGCCGAACTCGACCAGGCCCTTCGCCAGGAGCGGACGGCGCGCAACAAGGTGGACGACATCCGGAAACGGCTCGCCGCACAGCGGCGCCGCATCGCGCGGATCGACAGGAGACTTTCGGCGCTCGCCCGGGATATGGACAAGGCGGAGTCCGAGGTGCGCGCCCTCGAGCAGGAGCGGGTGGGCACGCAGCGCGAGCTGGAGCAGGCGGCACTCCAGGCGTTCCGGAGGGCGAAGGGGGCGGCGAGGCTGCCTCTCGTGGAAGTGCGTGGAGAGAGGCTGCGCTACCTCATGACGAGGATGCTGGCTTCGGAAGCACAGAAGATGGGGCGCCTCTCGGCCGAAAAGGAAAAGAAGGAGAACGCGCTGTCCGGGATCGAGCGCCAGGTACACGTGTCGGAAAAGAAGATCTCCCGGGAAAAGAAGGTGGGGACTTTGCTCCTGACCCAGCGGGAGAAAGAGGCGAAGCGGCTCCAGGGGATTAGGAGCCAGAAGGAACGGAAGGAGAAGGAGGTCAAGGCCCTCCGGGCGCGCGTAGCCAGGATGAAGGCGCTCGTTTCCCGGATCGAGCGCGAGGTGCGGGAAGCGGAGCGGCGTGCGTCCACGGAAGGGCAGAAAGGCGGGCCCCTCGAAGTTTTCGTCCATTCCGGGAGGGCTTGTCGCGCCCGTGCGGGGCAGGGTAGTGGGGCCGTTCGGAAAGTACCGGGATCCCGTGTTCGACGTCGAGGTCGAGAATCTCGGGGTGGAGATCGAGGCTGCCTCGGGAGCCCCGATCCGGTCGATCGGGAAAGGGAACGTCGTGTTTTCGGGCACGGTATCCGGGTTCGGCAAGGTGCTCATCATCCAGCACGGAACCGGCCTCTTTTCCGTGTACGGAAAGGCGGAATCGTTCAGCGTCGCCCAGGGGCAGGTCGTCGCGCCGGGGCAGAACATCGGCCGCCTTCCCGAAAGCCCCGACGGGAAATCGGTGCTATACTTGGAACTTCGGGCCGCGGGAACCGCCATCGACCCCATGGCCGTGATCCCCCTTGCCCGCTAAAGGAGCATAGCCGCCGACATGTGTCGCGATTTTAAGGATCGAAGGAGGAGTTGAATGAAGGGGAAAAAGTGGTGGGGGCCTGCGGTCGTCATCTTCGTGTTTCTCGCGGGGTTCCTCTCGAGTGATCTCCTGTTGGACCGGCCTGCGGCGCAGGCCAACGTCGTTTATGAAAAACTCAAGATATTCGGGGATGTTCTCTCCGCCATCCAGACCAGCTACGTGGAAGAACCCGACATGGACCAGCTCGTGGAGGGTGCCATCAAGGGGATGCTCCAGAACCTGGACCCGCACAGTTCCTACCTGACCCCGGACATGCTGAAGCAGGTGGAGGTCGAGACGAAAGGAGTATTCGGAGGACTGGGAATCGAGATCGGGATCAAGGACGGCATCCTTACCATCATCGCCCCCATCGAGGATACTCCGGCGGACCGCGCGGGGTTGCTGGCGGGAGACAAGATCGTGAAAATCGAGGACGACCCCACCAAGGACATGACCGTGATGGACGCCGTCAAGCGTCTGCGGGGCGAGCCGGGGACGAAGGTGAAGATCTGGGTGGCGCGGGAGGGGGCCAGGGAGTTGCTGCCGTACACCATCACGCGCGACATCATCAAGATCAGGAGCGTGAAGACAAAAGACTTGGGCGATGGGATCGGCTACGTCAAGCTCCTCCAGTTCCAGCAGGATTCGACCGCGGAGCTGGAAAACGCGATCCAGGCGCGGATGAAGGACAAGGGGGGCGTGCGCGGCCTCGTGCTCGACCTGCGCAACAACCCGGGGGGGCTGCTGGACCAGGCGGTGAAGGTGGCGGACAAGTTCATCGGTTCGGGGCTCATCGTCTATACCGACGGGCGCCTCGAGGCGCAGAAATACAAGTATTCCGCTCACAAGGAGGGGACGTACGGCGATTTCCCGATGGTCGTCCTGGTGAACGCCGGATCCGCCTCCGCGTCGGAGATCGTCGCGGGCGCTCTCCAGGATCACGGCCGCGCGATCATTTTGGGAACGCAGACGTTCGGCAAGGGGTCGGTCCAGACGATTCTCCCCCTGGAGGACGGGTCTGCGCTCCGCCTTACCACGGCGAGATACTACACGCCCAACGGACGGTCCATCCAGGCAAAGGGGATCGAGCCGGACATCGTCGTGCGCGACGGCCGGGACGGCTGCCGGGACACCCGAATGCGATCCGGGAAAAGGATATCCAGCGACCACCTCAAAGGAGAGGAGAGGAGAGCCGGAGAAGGTCCCGGGGACGGGAGTTTCACCCGCGGAAGAGGGAAAGAAAAAAATGGAGGAACCGGGGACAAGAAAAAGACGGGAAGGAATCCGCACCCCCGGACTTGGGGGGAAAGCCGGGCGAGGACAAGGATCCCCAGCTCGAGAGGGCCGTGGAGCTGTTGAGGGGGTGGGAGATCTTCAAGTCCCGCTATCTGGACAAGGCGAAAGCGTCTTGACGTGGCTTCCTCTTAGGGAAGGATGAGGAGTCGGAAGAAGGGAAGGAGCGGCGCAAGGGCCCCCGGAAGGAAATGGCGGTGGGGACCTTTTGATGCTCTGCGCGTTTCTCGCGGGGCTTGTCACAATTGGCGTGGCGGTCCTCATGCCCGGGGGGGAAAGCAGGAACCGGGCTGCCCTCCCCTCGCAAGGTGCGCCCGAGGCGCCGGCAGCGATTCCCCCGGGAACCACGCAGCCTTCCGGGAAAGCCGTGCCGACGGAGGTTCCGACTCCCCGCCTTGCCATCGTGGTGGACGACAACGGATACGACACCACGCGGGACGCCGAGTGGCTCAGATTCCCCGAAAAGATCACGGTGGCTGTCATCCCCTTCGGCCCTTCCTCCCGCCGGCTCGCCAAGGCCGCGCACGAGCGCGGCTTCGGTGTCCTGATCAACGTCCCGATGGAGCCGGTAAGCCCCATCTCCGACCGGACCGACGGTTTCCGTCTCCGCAGGGGGATGGGCCGGGAGGAGATGGACGCCCTCCTCTCCCGGATGATCGAGGAAAACTCCTGGGCATCCGGCGCCAGCAACCACATGGGGTCCGCGTTTACCGCAGATCCGGAATCGATGGCGGCATTTGCCGCTCTTCTCAAGTCCCGGGGACTGTTTTTCCTGGACAACATGACCACTTCCCGTTCGGTCGCCGTCCAGGCCGCCCTGAGGGCTGGGATCCCGGTGGCCCGGCGCGACGTCTTTTTCGATACCGACATGGAACCGGATGAGATGCGCCTCCAGTGGAAGCGGGCGTTGTCGATCGCGAAAAAGAAGGGGAAGGCGGTCCTCGTCTGCCACGGGCGGAGGGAGTCCCTCCGGGTGATCCTCGACCTCGTTGCCGACCTCGATGCCGAAGGAGTGCGGGCCGTGACGCTGGACGAGCTGTTCGCAAAGGAGAAATCGGGGTGAGAAGGGATTCGCACGGCCCTCTCTTCCCGCCTGTCGCTCCCTCCGGAGAGGAGGACTCGTCGCGGGGGGTGTTGAGCGTTTCCGAGCTGACCGCGCGCATCAAGGGTTGCCTCGAGGGGGCCTTCCGGTTCGTCCGCGTGGAGGGGGAAGTGTCTAACTACCGGTTGTACCCTTCCGGCCACCGATACTTCTCCCTGAAGGACGAGGGTGCCCAGATCCGCGTCGTCTGCTTCCGTGGCCGGGAACGATACATATTCGGAGAAATCACGGACGGCCAGTTCGTGGTCGTAACGGGGTCCGTAGGCGTCTACGAGAGAAAGGGGGAGTATCAGCTGTACGCCCAGTCGGTGGAGGTGCGCGGACTCGGTTCCCTTCTGCTCGAGCTGGAGAAGAGGAAAGAGCGGCTCGCCGCCGAGGGGCTGTTCGATCCAGCGAGGAAGAAGCCTCTTCCCCGATACCCGTCGCGCATAGGCATCGTGACCTCAAGGCAGGGCGCCGCGCTGCGGGACATGATCCACATCGCCCGGCGAAGGTGGCCCCCGATCGGGATCACGCTCGCCCCGGCGCTGGTGCAGGGGGAAGGGGCTGCCGGGGATATCGCGCAGGCGATGAACGCGCTTGCCTCGCGCGGCGGGGTCGATCTTGTCATCGTGGGAAGAGGGGGTGGATCGGTGGAGGACCTCTGGGCGTTCAACGAGGAGGCGGTTGTGAGGGCGATCGCGGCCTCGCCCGTTCCGACGATCAGCGCCGTCGGGCACGAAACCGACTTTACGCTCGCGGATCTGGCGGCGGACCACCGGGCGTCGACGCCCACGGCCGCCTCGCAGATGGCGGTCCCCGACAGGGACGAGGTGTGGGAGCGTGTAGCGGCCCTGATCCTCCGCGGACGGAAGGCGGAGCAGTACGGGCGGGAGACCCTTCGCCGCGAATGGCGGATTGCACTGGGAGCCCTGTCCGATCCCCGCCCCGTTCTCCAGGCGCGACGGTTCGCGGTCGTGGAACGGACCGAGGCGCTATCGGAGGCGATGAGGGGTCGAACGAGCAAAGGGAGAGAGCAGGTGGCGGTCCTGTCCGAATCCGTTCGTGACCATTCCCCCGCCGCGTGGGTTTCCCGGAAGCGGGGGGATCTCGCGGTCCTTTCGGAGCGCGCGGCACGTCAGGCGGACGCGAGGCGGGCGGAATTCCGGCGAGCGCTCGAAGGTCTTCAGGGCAAGCTCTCCGCCCTCGACCCGGCCTCGGTCCTTACCCGGGGATACGCCATCGCAACGCACCGGGGAACGGGACGCGCAGTGCGGTCCATTGCCGAAGTCGCCGCGGGAGAAGCACTGGATATCCGCGTGGCCGACGGGGCGTTCGGCGCGGTAGTGGAAGGCCGGAAGAAATGAGAGCGGCGATTTTCCTCCTTCCTCTTTTTCTCCTGCTCGCCATTCCCACCTCCGGAAGCGGGAGTCCGCCCGATGCCGCACCGGGAAGATCCTTCCCGGTGCGGCTTTCCAACCGGCAGCCCGCTCAGGGGGAACCCTTGCTGGTGGAGGTGTCGCCCCTGCCCCGGGCGGACAACGTCGTCATGATCTGGAAGGGGCGGGAGGTCCCGATGAGGGAGGAGGGTCCGGGGCGGTTCCTGGGGCTGATCGGGGTCGATCTCCTGGAGCCGCCGGGGAAAGCCGTCCTTTCGTTCCAGGCGATGGAGGCTGGCAAGCCCTTGCGTTTCGACACGCAGATCTGGATCCGTGAGAAAGCCTTCCCCGTCCAGAAGCTCACCCTGCCGAAGGAGATGACCCGGTTCGACGCCGCGACCCTGAAGCGGATCAGACGGGAGGCGCAGAGGTTGACGGAGAGGTTCTCCCGGGTCCCCACGCCCCCGGCCTGGAGTTTCCCGTTTCTCCCGCCGGTGGCGGAGTTCCGGGCGAAGGGGTTCGGTTCGCGCCGGGTCATCAACGGCGAGCCCCGCAGTCCGCACGCCGGAGTGGATGTGGACCTCCCGGCAGGGACGCCCGTCGTGGCGATCGCGGACGGGACCGTGGCGTTCGCGGGGGAGCAGTTCTTCGGAGGGAACTCGGTGGTGCTGGACCACGGGGGGGATGTGTACAGCGTCTATTACCATCTGCAGGAATACGTCGTGTCCGAGGGGCAGAAGGTCGCCCGCGGGGAACGGATCGGGGCGGTGGGCGCGAGCGGCCGGGCAACGGGACCCCACCTCCACTTCAGCGTCCGGGCCGCGGGAGGACGGATCGATCCCACGCTATTGATGACGCTTCCTTCGCGTTGACCGCATCCCGGAGCAGGAAATATAATGAAACATTGTCTTGGGGGGGCCATGACGGCGAAAGGTAAGGAACCCGCATTCGAGGAAGCCCTGAAGAGCCTGGAAAGCATCGTCGCGAAGCTCGAGTCGGGGGAGACAAAGCTCGAGGAATCGATTCGTCTCTTCGAGGAGGGGATGCGGCTGTCCGCACTATGCCAGAAGCGACTGGACGACGCCGACAGGAAGATCGAGGTTCTCCTGCGGAAACCGGACGGCCTCGTCGCCTCGACGGAAGACGAGTCCGACGTTCTCCGGGATGAGGAGTGACGTGCCGGCGGTCGGGGGCGCCTCGGGCACGGCCGAGTTCGCCAGGTTTCGGGCTCTCGTCGAGGAGAGCATGCTCCGGTTCCTCTCCGAAGAGGTGTGCCCCATTCCGCCTCCCCTGCGGGTCGCCATGGAATACGCGTTGACCTCGAAGGGGAAGAGGATCCGGCCGGTGATGCTCCTTTCGGCGGGGGCCGCCGTGGGGGGGAAGGAGATGGATCTGCTCCCGTTTGCGTGCGCGGTGGAGTACGTCCACACCTACTCGCTGATCCACGACGATCTGCCGGCGATGGACGATGACGATTTCCGCCGGGGCCGCCCGACCTGCCATAAGGCCTTCGGCGAAGCGGCGGCCATCCTGGCGGGGGACGCCCTCCTTACCGAGGCGTTCCGGGTCATGGGGGAATCCCCGCTGGCTGCGAAAGAACCGGCGAGGGCGATCCGGGCATCGGCGCTCCTGGCCCGCTCCGCGGGCGCTTCGGGAATGGCAGGCGGCCAGATGATGGACCTTTCCCCCCCGGCGGGAAAGGGACCCGAAACGGCCAGGGCGTCCGAAATTGAGGAGATCGAACTGAAAAAGACTGCGGCCCTTCTTTCCGCCTCGGCAGCAATGGGAGGAATCCTCGGCGGGGGAGGCGGAGAGCAGGTGGACAGCCTGTCCCGCTACGGGAGGGCGCTGGGTCTTCTGTTTCAGATCACGGACGACATCCTGGACGAGACGGGAAGCTTCGAGGAGATGGGGAAGGCGGTGGCCAAGGACAGGGCTCGGGGGAAGCGGACTTACCCCGCCGCCCGGGGATTGGCGGCCGCTGCCGAACGGGCGGAGTTCCTCCGCGGGGAAGCGCTCCAGGCTCTTTCGCCGTTCGGAAGCGAGGCGGAAACCCTTCGGGATATCGTCCGGCTCGTGGCCACGAGGCGATCGTGAGGTGACGATGCAAGAACTTCTATCGGCGATCCACTCCCCGCAGGACCTGAAGAAGGTTCCGAAGGACAGGCTGCCCGAGGTCGCCGGGGAAATTCGCGACATGATCGTCAACAGCGTCGCCCGGACTGGAGGGCATCTCGCATCGAGCCTGGGCGTCGTCGAACTGACGATCGCGCTCCATTACGTCTTCTCATGCCCCGACGACCGGGTCGTCTGGGACGTCGGCCATCAGGCGTACGCCCACAAGATCCTCACGGGGAGAAGGGATCTCTTTCCCACGTTGCGCACCTACGGCGGGCTTTCCGGGTTCCCGCGCATCGCGGAGAGCCCGTGCGACGTTTTCGGGACGGGGCATTCCGGCACCTCCATCTCCGCCGCGCTCGGCCTGGCGGTGGCGAGGGACCTGAAGAAGGAGGACCACAAGGTCATCGCGGTGATCGGGGACGGGTCGCTCTCTTCCGGCCTCTCGTTCGAGGGGTTGAACCAGGCGGGGCACCAGAAACGGGATCTCATCGTGATCCTGAACGACAACGAGTGGTCCATCTCCCAGAACGTCGGGGCGCTTTCGGGCTACCTCAACCGGTTGATGACGGGGAGGTTTTACACCTCATTCCGAAGACGCGTCGAGGCCGTGCTTAAATCAATGCCCCACGGGAAGCTGCTCGCGAAGATAGGGAAGCGGGCCGAGGAGCTCACGAAAGGGTTCATCGTCCCAGGCCTGCTTTTCGAGGAACTGGGCATCACTTACGTCGGCCCCATCTCCGGCCACAACATCGACGATCTCGTGAGGACCTTTCAGAACCTGGAAAACCTCGAGGGTCCGGTTCTCGTCCACGTGGTGACCTCGAAGGGGAAAGGGTATCCGCCGGCGGAAAGGAACCCCGAAAGGTTTCACGGCATGGGGAAGTTCGACCCCGTGACGGGGAACGGGGCGGTCACGGAAACGCTTCCCTCGTATACGGATGTCTTCGAATCCGCCATCCTGGGAATTGGCAGGGAGAATCCCGACGTGGTGGCGATCACCGCGGCCATGTGCGGCGGTACGGGTCTGGTCAAGTTCCGTGAGGCCTTTCCGGACAGGTTTTTCGACGTCGGCATCGCGGAGTCGCACGCGGTCACATTTGCCGCGGGCCTTGCCCGGGAGGGGAAGATCCCCGTGGTGGCGGTCTACTCCACGTTCCTTCAGCGCGCGTACGACCAGATCGTCCACGACGTCTGCCTGCAGAACCTTCCCGTCGTATTCGCCGTCGACCGGAGCGGGATCGTAGGTGCGGACGGGGCGACGCACCAGGGTCTGTTCGACCTTGCGTACCTGCGCCACATCCCGAACATGTCGCTGATGGCGCCGAGGGACGAGGCGGAACTGGTCCGGATGCTGCGGACCGCCGTCCATGCCGGAAGACCGGCCGCTATCCGCTACCCGCGGGGAACCGCCATGGGGGTCGACATTCCCGCAGACCCGGAACCCGTTCCCTGGGGCAGGGGGGAACTGCTCGCCACCGGGAAGGATATTCTGATCGTCGCCATCGGGGCTACCGTGGCGACCTCGCTCTACGCCGCCGAGGAACTCCAGGGGCGGGGGATCTCGGCCGCCGTGGTGGACGCCCGTTTCGTCAAGCCGATGGACGCCGGGCTCATCGTCCCTCTCGTCCAGCGCATTGGCCGGGTGCTGACGGTCGAGGAAAACGTGCTCGCGGGGGGATTCGGGAGCGCCGTCCTCGAAATGCTCGAGGAGCACGACGTGCACCCCCAGGTGTTCCGACGGATCGGAGTGCGGGATGCCTTCGTGGAGCACGGGTCGCAAGCCGAGCTGCGCGAGGCGCACGGCCTGACCGATGACGCGGTGGTCGCGGAGGCGACCCGTCTATGTTCCCAGGGTCGGCACCTCTTCCCCTCGCTGTTCAACGGCATCCGGTCCCGGATAGAAAAGATTGTCTGATCCCGCGTCCCGGGAGAGCCGTCCCCCCCCGGCGGAAAAAGGGGGAGGAGCCGTCTGGACGCGGAGCTGGTGACCAGGGGGCATGCGAAGACCCGGGCGAAAGCACAGGGCCTGATTCTTGCCGGCCGTGTTCTCCTCGCGGGCAAGGTCGTCACGAAATGCGGAAGCCTTGTGGGATCCGACCAGGAGATTTCGGTCTCCCCGTCGCCTCGCCCGTTCGTCTCGCGGGGAGGGGAGAAGCTCGCCGGGGCGCTTACGGATCTGGGGGTGTCCGTCACGGGGGCCGTGGCGATGGACGTGGGGGCTTCCACCGGGGGTTTCACGGACTGTCTTCTGCAACGGGGCGCATCGCAAGTCTATGCGGTCGACGTAGGGGAGTCCCTTCTGGACGATTCTCTCCGCCGCGACCCGAGAGTCGTTGTGAGGGAGAGGGTAAATTTCCGGTATGCTCCCCCCGACCTTCTCCCGCGGAAGGTATCCCTTGCCACAGTGGACGTCTCCTTCATCTCGCTCCGGCATATCCTGCCTCCCCTGCGCGCCTTCCTGCTTCCCGGCGCCTGCGTGCTTGCCCTGGTCAAACCCCAGTTCGAGGCGGGCAAAGGATCGGTTGGCAAGGGCGGGGTGGTGCGGGACGAGGAGGAGAGGCGTCGGGTCGTGCGCGACATCGGCGAGTTCGCCCGGGACGCCGGGTTTTCCGTTGCGGGAGAGGCGGAAAGCCGGGTGAAGGGCCCCAAGGGGAACCGAGAGGTATTTCTCCTGCTCGAGTGGCCCGGCGTACCCTAACCGTCCCCTCCTGTGGGCAACCCGGAATGCCACGCCCACACGCCATCTTGCCTCGCAACGCGAACCGTTTCCCGTCCCCCCGGGAAACCCCGCGGGAAGAATCCGCTTGACTCTCATGAAAATGGCATGTAATTTTTGTCATAAGGAGTGTTATTTAGCATAATTGATGTATAATTTTGTGTCCCCCCGGTGGGGCGCGAGGCGAGGTGAAGAATGAAACGATGGGGCACGAGGGTTTCGGTTCTGGCGGTCCTATTCACGATCCTGTTCTTTCCGTTTGCGGTCTCCGCACAGGAGAGCCTGGGCGTGGCGCAACCGGCGGAATACCCCGAAGGGCTCGTCCACGCCGTCGTCAAGGGGGACACGCTCTGGGACCTCTCCGCGAAATATCTCGGTTCTCCCTGGCTGTGGCCCGACCTCTGGGAACGCAACCGGTTTATCACGAACCCCCATTACATCTATCCCGGGATCAACGTCGTGGTGTTTCCCCCTCCTCCCCGGGAATACGGGTGGGAGGTGAAGGAAACCGCCCCTGCGCAGGAAGGGGAACCCGCCGTGACAGCCCCGGAGGGCACGGCCCCGCCTGCCGCGGCACCCACCATGGGGGCGCCGCAGGCTATGGCCGCTCTTAATATCCCTCCGGAGGAATTTGTGCGTGCCGGGGAGTTTACGACGGATCGTCCGATGGGAATCGGCAGGATCGTGGGTGCACAGGAGGACAAGGACGCCTTTTCGGAGCCGGACAAGGTGTACCTCTCTCTCGACAAGGAGATCCCGGAAGGCCAGATTCTCGGGGTGTACCGGGTACGCGGACCGGTCAAATCCGATACCGCAAGACCGGTTTCCGGATACGTCCGTTTCCTGGTGGGGGTCGTGCAAGTGACGGGAAAGAACGAAGGCCAGGTAACGGCGGTCGTCCGGAAGTCGTTTGCGGACCTGACTCGCGCGGACCTGATCCGCGAGGAAATCCCGTCCTACTCCCCGGTGTATCCGAAGGAGGGGAAAAGCGGCGTAGAGGCATTCGTCATCACCGGAAGGGATCCCAAGGTGGCGCTGTCGACGAACGACTTCGTCTATCTCGACCAGGGGACAGATGCCGGCGTGGCCGTAGGCGACGTCTACCGCATTTATGACACGCGGGGCGGCACGACCTGGTATGGAAGAGAGGAGATCGCGGAGGTGCACATTCCGGTAGGAAAAGCGGTGATCGTCCGGGTCCTGCCCGGGTCGGCCACTGCGTACGTGACGAATTCCACCCAGGATATTTCGCTGGGTGCGATCGCGCAGCCGGCATCCGCCGAAACCCGGTGAGGGTCGTTTTCTCGTAAGGCGCGGCACGCGTCTTGATGGGGCGGGGGGAAACCTAAGGGAGGTGGCCCCCCGCAACATGACGCGCGAGCAGACGTCCGCCGACATACTCCTTCGCATCTCCCTTGTGGAAGGGTTCAACGCTCGTCACCTGTCCCTGCTTGGGGCGCTCCGGAACAGTCTGTCCTCATTCGCGGACGGGATTTCCCGTCGGGGGGATTCCCTCCTTCGCCAGGGGATCGAGGCGGCTACCTCCCGGGAGGCCGGCGAGAAGGCTGACAAGGTGCGCGAAGCATGCGCACGGATCGGCGCCCGAATCGTGACCCTTGGCTCCGAGGAATACCCGGCCTTGCTGTCATCCATCCTGGACGCGCCGCTGGTCCTGTACTGGCGGGGATCCCTTCCAACCGGCGGGAATCCTGTGGCGATCGTCGGGAGCCGGGCGCCCACCGACTCCGGGAAGGAGTTCGCCCATGGTCTTTCGGCCGACCTTGCGCTCCAAGGTGTCACCGTGGTGAGCGGGATGGCTCGCGGAATCGACGCCTCGGCCCATGAGGGGGCGCTTGCGGCCGGGGGGGAGACGGTCGCCGTCCTTGGCTGCGGCGTGGATGTCCTGTACCCCCCCGAGGCCGGGCGACTGAGAGAAACCATACTCGGCCGAGGGGCGGTCGTCTCCGAATTTCCTCCCGGAGCCTTGCCCCTTCCTCGCCGGTTCCCGGCGAGGAACCGGCTCATCAGCGGGATGGCGAGGGCGGTAGTGGTGGCGGAGGCGCCGGCGAGAAGCGGAGCGCTCATTACCGCGCGGTTCGCCCTCGAACAGGGGAGGGAGGTCATGGCGGTTCCGGGTAATCCCGCATTTCCCCACACGGAGGGAAGCAACCGCCTCCTGCAGGAGGGTGCCACAATCGTAACCGGGGCGCCGGATGTGCTACAGGCCCTTGGCTGGGGGGGAGGAGGGTGCCTCTCTTTCGATACGGCAGGTGGGAAGGAAAAGGCAAAGGATGATCTCGAGCGACGCATCCTCGGGTTTCTCTCCTCGGAGCGGCACATGAACGAAATCGCCGTTTCGCTCGACGTCCCCGTGCCGGAACTGCTTTCCCGTCTCCTCGATATGGAGTTCAGAAAATTGCTTGAAAGGCGGAGGGGGGACTATTATAAACAGATGTCGAAATCGGGGAGGCCCGCGCACGATCGCGTGTAGGGGGTCTGCCCAGGAGGAAGGGTGGCCAAGTCGCTCATCATCGTCGAATCCCCGGCGAAAGCCAGGACGATAAAAAAAATTCTCGGGAGGGGGTACCAGGTCCTGCCGTCCATGGGGCACGTGAAGGACCTCCCGAAAAGTCGGCTGGGGGTGGACGTCGAAAAGGGATTTGCTCCCCACTACATCGTTATCAGGGACCGGAAAAAGGTCCTTTCCGAGATTCTGGACGCATCCCGCTCGGTGAAGACGGTCTATCTCGCTCCCGACCCGGATCGGGAAGGGGAGGCGATCGCCTGGCACATCGCCGAAGCGATCCGTGCCGGAGAAGCCCGACGGCGGAAAGGGAAGAAGGCGGAGGCGGCCGTTCCCCCGGTCGAGGTCCAGCGGGTTCTCTTTCACGAGATCACGAAAAAAGGCGTTACTCAGGGGATGGCGACCCCCCTTCCCCTCGACAAAAACAAGTTCGACTCCCAGCAGGCCCGGCGCATCCTCGATCGGATCGTGGGCTACTCCTTGAGTCCCCTTCTCTGGAAGAAGGTCCGGCGCGGGCTCTCGGCAGGGAGGGTCCAGTCCGTCGCCGTAAAGATCATTTCGACCAGGGAGAAGGAGATCGCCTCCTTTATTCCCGAGGAATACTGGTCGCTCACCGCCCGCTTCGCAGGGAGCGTTCCCCCCGAATTCACCGCGAAACTCACGGAGGCGGGGGAGAGAAGGTGCGGCCCCGGACCGGGGAGGAGACCCTGGCCCTCCACAAGGCGGTCGAGAACGGACCGTTCCGGGTCCAGGAGATCAGGAAGAAGATGCGGCGTCGCTCCCCGCCTCCCCCGTTCACCACATCCAAGCTCCAGCAGGAGGGGTCGAAGAAGCTTCGCATGCCTTCCTACCGGACGATGATGGTCGCCCAGTCGCTCTACGAGGGAGTCGACGTCCCCGGCGCGGGGCTCGTGGGCCTCATCACGTACATGCGGACGGACTCCGTACGGGTGGCGACCGAGGCGGTGAGCGCCGCGCGCGACTATATCCTGGCGGCGCACGGCGAGGCTTTTCTGCCACCATCCCCCCACACGTACCGGAACCGGCGATCCGCGCAGGACGCCCACGAAGCGATTCGCCCGACCTCGATGGAATACCCGCCGGCTGCGGTCAAGCCGATCCTGAGCCGCGACCAGCACCGGTTGTACGAACTGATCTGGAACCGTTTCGTCGCCTCCCAGATGGCGGCCGCGGAGTTCGAACAGACCACCATCGACATCCTCTGCGAACCCGCCGATTCCCCGTCCGGAGGGTATCTGTTCCGTGCGACGGGATCCATTCCCCGGTTCCTGGGATACCTCGAACTCTACGAAGAGGGGAACGGTCCACAGACCGACCCGGTGGCCGGGGGCCAGGAGGAGGAAAAGGACGGGGAAAAGGGAGAGGGGAACATCCTGCCGGACCTTTCGGAAGGGGAGCGCCTCGCGCTACGGGAGCTTGTGGACGCGCAGCACTTCACCCAGCCGCCTCCCCGGTTTACCGAGAGCTCCCTCATCAAGGAACTGGAGGAGCAGGGAATCGGGCGGCCCTCCACGTACGCTTCGATCGTGAAGACAATCCGGGACCGCGGGTACGTCCGGATGGAAGAAAGGAAGTTCTTCCCCACGGAGCTCGGGCAGATCGTCACGGACCTACTCGAGGAGAGTTTCCCGAACGTGATGGATGTTGCCTTCACCGCCAAGCTGGAAGGGGAGCTCGACCAGATCGAGGACGGGGAACTCGAGATGGGGAGGGCGCTCGACGATTTCTACCAGCCGTTTTCGGAGGAACTCGAACGGGCGAAGAGCGCGATGCCCGAACTCAAGGACGAGCTCATTGCGACGGGAATCCCCTGCCCGTCCTGCGGGGGGGAGATGGTGATCCGTTTCGGGAGGTCGGGGAAGTTCCTCGCGTGCCGGAATTACCCGGAGTGCCGTCATACGGCGAACTTCCGGGAGACCCCCGAGGGGGGCGTGGAACTCGCCCCGGACGAGGAAGCGGGCGTAACGTGCGACAAGTGCGGCAAGCCCATGATCGTGCGCCGCTGGAAGGGTTCCCGTTACATCGCCTGTTCCGGCTACCCCGAGTGCCGTGCCAGCCGCCCGTACGGGATCGGAGTGAAATGTCCCGAGTGCGGGGAGGGGGAGATGGTCGAGCGGGCCTCCCGGGCGGGGAAGATGTTCTACAGCTGTTCGCGCTACCCCGATTGCCGGTTTGCCTCCTGGAGCCTGCCGGTTGCGGGTCCCTGTCCCGTCTGCGGATATCCCGTGATGACGGAGAAGACCCGGAAAGAGCGGGAAGACCCAGATCGTATGTCTTCGCAAGGGTTGCAAGGGGAAGAAGGAGGAAGAACCGGTCGCCGGAACGGGGTAATTCTCCAGGGATGCCCTGCGTCGCGCCAAGGAGCGGGAAGTGAAGGAATACATTCTCGTTGTAGACGACGAGCAGAGTCTGCGGCAGTTCCTCGAGATCTTTCTCGGGAAGGAAGGATACCGGGTCGACACGGCCGCTTCCCTGGAAGAGGCGGAAAAAGCCATCGGGCAAAACGTCTACGACCTTGTCCTGACCGACCTGCGGATGACCGGGGAAGACGACGGCCTGAAGGTCCTCCGTGCGGCGATCCAGAAGAACCCGTCCACCGAGGTGGTGGTGATGACCGCCTACGCCGAGCACAAGTCGGCGGTCGAGGCGATGAAGCTCGGCGCCTACGATTACGTCGACAAGGAGGCGCTCAACCTCGGGGCGGACACCATCACCAAGCCGTTCGACCTCGGACAGATGCGCGACTTCATCCGGAAGGCGATCGCCCGCAAGGAAACGGCCGACATCCGGAGCCGGGCGCTTCGTGAGGAGGTCCAGGAGAAATCGTCGTACGAGGGGATCGTCGGGCGGTGCGAGCCGATGCTGCGGATCTTCGAAATGATCGAGCGGGTGGCGCCCACCAACGCCAACGTGATGATCATGGGGGAAAGCGGGACCGGGAAGGAGCTGGTTGCCGCGGCCCTGCATTCCCGGAGCGAGCGGAGGGAGTACCCGTACGTCCCCATCAACTGCGCGGCCATCCCCGAAACGCTGATGGAGAGCGAGCTGTTCGGCCACGTGCGCGGCGCCTTCACGGGGGCGGTTCAGCAGAAGAAGGGATTGTTCGAGCAGGGCCACCGGGGGACGCTGTTTCTCGACGAGGTGGGGGAGCTCCCCCACGGCATGCAGAGCAAACTGCTGCGGGCGATCCAGGAGCGGTCCTTCCGTCGGGTCGGCGGCAACGACGACATCTCCGTGGACGTCCGGATCATCTGCGCCTCCAAGCAGAACCTCGAGGAGTGGATGAAGGAAGGCCGGTTCCGGGACGATCTCTATTTCCGGCTCAACGTCATCCAGATCGTGGTACCCGGCCTGCGCGATCGAAGGGAGGACATCCCGATTCTCGCCCGGCATTTCCTGACGAAGTTCGCCGAAAAGATGGGGAAGCGACCTCCCCGGATCGACGGAGAGGCAATGCGTGCGCTGATTTCCTACGATTTTCCGGGGAACGTGAGGGAACTGGAAAACATCCTCGAGAGGGCGACGATCATAGAGACAAAAGACGTCATTTCGTTGGACTCCCTCCCTCAAAATGTGACAAAAATGGGCACCCGGGAGGATGTCGTGATCCCGTTCTCCCCGGATTTTCTCGACGGGGAAGGGGTTTCGATCGACGCGGAGATGGACAGGCTCGAAAAATCGATGCTTCTCAAAGCCTTGGAAAAGACGGGCGGGAACAAGACCGAAGCGGCCAAACTCCTCAATATATCCTTCCGTTCCATGCGTTACCGCCTCGAAAAGCACGGGATCGAATAGTCGGCACGTAATCTGCATTATAGCCGGGTAACGTGTTCGATTCACTTGCCGGATCGAGGTTAAATTGCGAAAAAACAAGGGATTTACCCTTATCGAACTGATGATCGTCGTTGCGATCATCGCCATCCTGGCCGCCATCGCCATCCCGAATTTCCTGATCCTTCGTAAGCAAAACAAAGCGCTCGGAAGTGAAGTCCAACCTGGACGGGATCTACAAAGCCGAAGTCTCCTATTTCGGCGAAGCCAACGCGTTCAGCAATACTTTCAATGAAATTCGCTGGGTTCCGGAAGGGAAGATCCAGTACTACACCTTCTCCGCGGGGACCGAATTGTATGGAAAAGCTCGAGGCAAATCCCGGAGCCTGCAATCGTTGCGGCCGGCGCGGATGCATTGTCATTTTCCGCTTACGGATGGGGGAGTATCGATGCGGATGCCGATCATGGACATTTGGTACATCAACCGACCGCAAAGTCTTGGTAAACGAGACGGACGATCTGAGTTCGTAACCTGGCACGGGTTTGCAAATTCATCTGCAAAACAGATTTATCCATCCCGAGAGGAGGAGGGACAACCATGATGAAAAACAAGAAAAGGTTCACGCTCATCGAGTTGATGATCGTCGTCGCGATCATCGGGATCTTGGCGGCCATCGCCATCCCGAACTTCCTCAAGTTCCAGGCAAAGTCGAAGCAGTCCGAAGCCAAGACGAACCTGAAGGGGATCTACACGGCCGAAACCGCCTACTTTGGGGAAAACAACGACTACAGCGGGTTCGACGCCGTCAACTGGGAACCGGTCGGATCGAAGTTCTACTATCATTACACCCTCACCGGCGCGGTCAGTGGCAATACGTCCATTGAGAAAGGCGCGGACATGAGTGGAAGCACGGCGGTCTGGACGGGGAACGGCGGATCCACCCCCTTGCTCACCACCGGTGCTACCGACGGGTTCACCGCCGGAGCCGTAGGCAACATCGACAGCGACACCGACACGGACTGCTGGATCATTACGGACGGGAATAAGCTTATAATGACCCAGAATGACGTGTAACCATCCCGGGGAAGCGACGGGATACAAAATGGGGGGCGTTCTCACGCCCCCCATTCTTTTTGTCCTTCTTCTGGGCGTGCTCGGAAACGGCGGGGACTGGCCCATCGCCACCTTCCTCATACGCTCCGTTCTGTTTATTTCCTTTGCCATATTCCTGCATCGATTCCTACCCGGCCGAATCCGTGTAAATCCCGTCGACATCCTCGTGGTTTCTCTCTGGAGCCTCGGGGCGGTGTCTCTCGCACGAAACGGTTACCCGTGGATAACCTATCAGTGGTTTCTCCATCATTCCGCGGCGCTGTGCCTGTATGTCATGATCCGCGCGCTTCCCGGGTTGGAAGGGCGGCTTCCGAAGGCGGGTGCGATCCTGCTGCTTGCCACGGCGTGCTTCCAGGTTCTTTTCGCCCTGTTTCAGATGACGTTCCAGGGAGAGATCCGGCCGTTCGGAACGCTGGCAAACCCGAACTTCCTCGCGGAATTTCTCGCGTATGCCGCAGTGGTAGCCTGGATCCTGGCAAGTCATCCGGTTGGAGCGTCGGGACGGACATGGCTGTACGGCCTGGTCCTCCTCTTTCTCGTCGGCATCGGCCTTAGCCAGTCTCGGGGAGGATTTCTTCTCGTCATCGCTCTGGGATCCTTCCTGGCGACGGAAAGGATAGGATGGCGCAGGTCCCTGGCCGTGGCCGCCGGCCTCGTGGCGGCCGTCCTTCTCGTTCCCAACCCCCTTCGCGACAGGTTTCTCGGGAAAGGGGACCCTTTTGCCTTCGAGCGGATCAACATGTGGAGAGCGTCCTTGCGGATCTTTCGCGAGCACCCTCTCGGCGTGGGAGTCGGTCACTTCAAGTATTACTGGCACCTGGTCCGGGATCCCGTTGAAGGAACGATCATCCGGTACGCCAAGTTCGCGAGAACCCCCCACAGCGAATTCTTCTCGGTGATGTCCGAACTGGGCCTCCCCGGCGTCATCGCCTTCCTCGGACTGGGTGCGGCAGGCGTCGTCTCCCTGCGGAGGGCCGTCTCCCGGCAAGATCCCGTTGTCCTTGGCGGCGTGATGATCCTGTTTGCCTCTTTCCTTCACTCGTTTTTTGAGTACAATTATCACGTCCTTGGAATGCTTCTGGTGAACGCGGCTGCCCTGGGCATCGTGTCCGGGCGCCTCTTTCGCCCGGTCCGCGAATGGGAGTTCCGGCTGGGGAACGCAGGTAAGGGGATGGCCTACCTCCTGCTTGGCGTGTGCATCATTTACTCCGGGGCGACCTGCGCGGGAACGGTCCTGGAGGGGCGGGGGAGCAAATCGTTCCTGGCCGGGCGCATGGAAGAGGCGGGACGGTGGTTCCGGCGGGCCTCCCTCGCGGACCCGTGGCGGGGGACGTATCCGGACTCGGGTTCCGCAATGTTCTATCGTCTATTCGAGGAGGGAAAGGGGGAACGGAACCTGTATCGGGCAATCGAGCTGGAGCAGGAAGCGTATCTTCGCAACCCGATGGATTTCCGGTACCCGGCGAGGCTGGGATACCTGTTCTCCAAGGCAACGGATCACGTTCCGGCTCCCGCTAGGAGGCAGGTCCTCGATGCTGCGTTTTCCTCGTATGACGCGGCAATTGCGCGCAACCCCCACGCCGCGGATCTGCGGTACCTGAAGGCGCTGTTGCTCCGCATGGCGGGCAGGGAGGCCGAGGCGCGCCGCCTGATCGAATCGGTGCTACGGGACGAGCCGGCGTATGTCAAGGGATGGGTTCTCCTCGGGAACCTGAAGGAGAAGGAGGACCGCGAAGGCGCTCTCTTGGCTTACGAGGAGGCGCTGGCGGTAAATTCCCGTTATCGGGATCGGGCAATCGAAACGTATGAAAAGGAGTACGTGGAGCTCGATCGGACAATGGTGAAAGAATGGATCCAGTCGTTGAGGTCAGGGCGGGGGAGATGAGGGGGCAGGGCAGGGCGGGCGCCTGGCTTCTGTCGCTGTTGTTCCTTTTCTCTTCGGGAGTTCTTTCCTCGTCCCTCTTCGGGCTGCACATGGCGGGCATCCCCGCAGGGCGGGCAGAGGCCCCGGAAGGAGGGCTGATTGCGCTGATCGGAAGGAGGCCCGCTTTCTCCTTCGGGTTTCAAAATTTCCTTGCCGATCTCGCCTGGCTGCAGGCCGTCCAGGTGGCGGGGATCCGCCGCATGGACAAAACCGATTATGACAAGCTGAGTCTTCTCGTTCATACGGTCAACAATTTCGACCCGAGATTCGATGTCCCCTATTTTCTCGGAGGACTGGTGCTGGGGGACTCGCCGGATCACGTGCCGCAGGCGGTCGAAACGCTGGAACGGGGGTGGAAGAACCATCCGATGAACTGGCGCTTCCCGTTTTACCTGGGGTACCTCCGGTACTTCTCGCTCGGCGATCCCGTGGGAGGCGGCAGATCCATCGAGGCGGCGGCGCGGCTCCCCGGAAGCCCCTCCTATCTGCCTTTGCTCGCGGCCCGGATGTTTTCCGAGGGAGAGAAGCCGGAAACGGCCCTGGCGTTCCTCGCGGCGATAATGAAGCAGGAAACCGACCCGGCACGCCGGGAGATACTCAATCGGCGCATCCGGGAGGTGATCGTGGAGAGGGACATCCAGATGCTGGAACGGGCCGTCGAGGCGTACCGGAAAAAGACCGGTGCACTGCCTCCCGGGCCATCCGCCCTGGTTCGCGAGGGGCTGATCAAGTCCCTTCCGGCCGAACCGAACGGGGGAACTTACCTCCTGTCTCCCGATGGTACGGTGCGGAGCAGCAAAATGCCCGATCGCCTCAAGGTGTTCCGCCCCTGATGAGCACCGAGAACGCCGTCATCACGGTTGACAGAGTCCGCAAGTCGTATCCGACGGGTTTTTTCCGCAGGCGGGAGCTCGTTTTATCCGATCTCTCCTTCTCCGTCGGGAAGAACGAGATCGTCGGGTTTCTCGGACCGAACGGCGCGGGGAAAACCACGACGATCAAGATCCTCAACCGTCTCGCATTCCCGGACCGGGGCGACGTTACCGTTTTCGGCGAAGAGGCCGGACGCCGGTCCGAATCCCGCCGCCGCATCGGATTCATGCCGGAACAACCGTACTTCTACGAGTACCTGACCGCGGGAGAGTTCCTCGGACTCTGCGGGCACCTGAACGGGATGGGGCGGTCCGAGATCTCCGGGCGGTCCCGCCTTATGCTTTCCCGGGTCGGCCTTGACGGAGCGGACCGGACCGCGATACGGAAATTTTCCAAAGGTATGATGCAACGGCTTGGCCTGGCGCAGGCGCTGCTACACGACCCCGAGCTGGTGATTTTGGACGAACCGATGTCGGGGCTCGACCCGGTGGGCCGGATGGAAGTGCGAAATCTGATCCGCGAGATGAAGGCGTCGGGGAAAACCGTGTTCTTCAGCTCTCATATCATTTCCGACGTGGAAGCGCTATGCGACAGGGTCATCATGCTGGACAAAGGGGTGAAGGTGGCGGAGGGAGCGGTTGACGATCTGGTGGGCCAGGAAGGGATCCAGTACGTCGAAATCCAGTTTTCCCCCGTCCCGTCCGCGGAGTGGGTGGGCAAGGCGGGCATCCCCAAAGGGGCCGTAACGGTACAGGGAAGTGCCTTCATCCTGCGCGCAACGGATTTCGAAGAGGCCAACCGCTGGATCGAAAGATTCCGCGAGGCGGGCTCCCAGGTCCGGTCCTGCGTCCCGGTCAAGCGGCGGCTCGAAGACATCTACGTGGAACAGGTGGGTGGCAGAAATTTCCGGGAGGCGGGGATGCCCGCCCGGGCGGAAGAAGAGTCGCGGGATGGGTAACCGGATCTTCGCCATCGCTGCGAACACCTTTCGGGAGACGATCCGGAACAAGATCCTGTACACTATTCTCGCGTTCGCCCTATTGGTAATCGTCCTCTCCCGGTTTCTGGCAGACCTCTCCGTCGGCGAGCTCACCCGCATCATCGTGGACGTCGGCCTCGCCTGCATCCACCTCTTCGGCCTCCTGATCGCGGTGTTCATCGGAATCACCCTGATCAGCAATGAGGTCGAGCGGAAGACGGTATATCTGATCCTGTCCCGGCCGGTCCCCCGCTGGGAGTTCCTCCTGGGGAAAGCGGTCGGACTGGGCGCTACTCTCGCG
This sequence comes from uncultured delta proteobacterium, assembly GCA_963811025.1. GTDB lineage: Bacteria > Desulfobacterota > Deferrimicrobia > Deferrimicrobiales > Deferrimicrobiaceae > CSP1-8. Next base: position 137,106 of record CAWEPX010000017.1, on the reverse strand, counting down.
CTGGTGACGTTCGTGATGTCGCTGACCCTGTTCCTGGTCCACCTGGGGTATGAGGGGACGCCCGAGATCGGGATCTTCATCGCCTCCGCCGGGATCTACATGGAACTCGTCCTCCTGGTCTGCCTGGCCTCCCTGTTTTCCTCGTTCACCACGCCTACCCTGAGCGCGATCTTCACCCTCTCCATGTTTCTCATCGGCCACGTATCGAAAGACCTGATGGTGTTCGGGGGACGGGCGTCGTCCCGGGCGGTCCGGCTGGCGTCGGACGTCCTGTTCTACTTGCATTTCCTTTACGCGATCCTCGCGTTCGCCCTGTTCGTGATCGGTATTTCCTATTTCCTGGCCGACCTGTCCGTGGGGGATCTTGCCAGGATCATCGCCGACGTGGGACTGGCCTGCATCCACATCTTCGGCGTCATCATGGCGGTCTTTCTCGGGATCACCCTGGTAAGCCACGAGGTGGAGAGAAAGACCGTGTACCTCGTCCTCTCGAGGCCCGTGCCCCGCTGGGAGTTCATTCTCGGGAAGGCAGGGGGGCTCTGCGGCACCCTCTTCCTGACCACCCTCGTGATGGCCGTGACGCTGTTTGTCATCCACGCCGGGTTCCTGGGAACACCCGAGGTCGGGATCTTCATCGCCTCTGCGGGAATCTACATGGAGCTGGTTCTGCTTACCTGCCTCGCCTCCCTCTTCTCCTCCTTCACCACGCCGGTGCTGAGCGCGATTTTCACCCTCTCGATGTTCCTCATCGGGCACGTATCGAAAGACCTCCTCGTCTTCGGGAGCCGGTCGGCATCGGGGCTGATTCGGGCTGCCTCGGCCGCCCTGTTCTACCTGTTGCCCAACCTGGAATCCTTCAACTGGAAGAACGAGGTGGTGTACGGCGCTGCGCGGTCCGGGGCGGTGATCCCCCTGGCTGCCGGCTACCTTTTGACCTATTGCGCCGCCGTCCTCGTCCTGGCTTGCCTGATCTTCTCGCGAAAGGACTTCAAGTGACGGGAATCGGCGGGTTCCCGATATTCCCTTACGCGGCTGCGGCATTTGCCGCGTCGCTTCTCCTGGCTCTCTACCTGACGCCGATCTTCCGGGACTCCGCGCGCCGGTTCGGGATCGTGGACAGCCCCGACGGAGAGCTCAAGAGGCAGAAGGAGCCGGTCCCCTACCTGGGGGGATTGGCCGTCTTCAGCGCCGTTCTCTTTCCCGTGTCGATCTTCCTGCGGTTCAGCGACGAACTGATGGGGCTCCTCCTCGCGTCCACCATCGTGGTCATGCTCGGCCTGATCGACGATATCGGGAGGCTTTCCCCCCGGATCAAGCTGGTGGTACAGGTGGTCGCGGTCTTCCTGATGATCAAGTCGGGGATCCGGATACGCGTCGGGTTTCTGCCCCCGCTGCTCTGTGTAGCCCTGACCTTTCTCTGGATGCTCCTGATGATGAACGGCTTCAATCTGATCGACGTGATGGACGGGCTCGCGGGAGGGGTGGGGACCGTATCCGCGGCCGCGCTCTCGGTTGTGTTCCTCCTGCAGGGAAACCGGATGGGGGTCATCGTTTGCCTGTCGCTCGCGGGCGCCCTCCTGGGGTTCCTCCACTACAACCGTCCTCCCGCCCAGATCTACCTCGGCGACACCGGGGCACTCTTCCTCGGGTTTCTCCTGGGAGGGTTGGCCATCGGGGGAGAGTACACCCTCCGCAACCCCTTGGGATGGCTCACCGCGATCGCCATTTTCGCGGTCCCGCTGTTCGAGATCCTGTTCCTCTCCTATCTCCGTATTTGCAGGGGGGCGCCGATCATGGCCGGGAGCCGGGACCACTTCAGCCTCCGTCTGCGCAAGTGGAGGCTCACGACCGGCCAGACGGTCTTCTCCAGCAGCGTCGCGGCGGCCGTGTCCGCCACCGCGGGACTCGTCGCGATGTACGGCACGGCCGATTCGTCCCTGTACTGGTACGGATCCATTCTTGTGGGTTTCCTCGTCGTCGGGATCTTGCTCAAGGCCGTCGACATGAATCTGTAGGAGGCGGATACCGTGATTGTCATTCTGGGAGGGGGGATCACGGGGCTCGCGGCGGCGAACGCGCTCGCGGGGACCGGCGAGGAGTGCCTCGTCGTGGAAAAGGAGGCGGAGCCGGGTGGACACTGCCGGTCGATCGTCGCCGGCAGGTATGCCTTCGACATGAGCGGCCACTTCCTTCACTCGTCCGACCCCGCCACGCTGGACTGGATTCTCCGCATTCCCGGTATCGACTGGGAAGAGGTTTCGAGGGACGCCCGGGTATGGCTCCGGGGGAAGCTTACCCCCTATCCTTTCCAGGCCAACTTGAAGGGGCACGACCCCGGTTTCGTGAAGAGATGCCTCGCGGGGTTTGCCGCGGAACGGATCCGCGAGGCGGTCAAGGGGGAAGCCCGCTGCACGAACTTCGCCCAGTGGCTGAAGGGCCGTTTCGGGAAAGAGATGTGCCGGTCCTTCTTCTTCCCTTACAACCGGAAGATGTGGCGTACGCCCCTCGAAAAGATGGGAACCGATTGGACCGCATGGTCCGTTCCCGTGCCCCGTTTCGAGGAACTGCTTGCGGGAGCCCGGGGGGAAACCCGGGAGGGGATGGGGTACAACGCCGTGTTCCGCTATCCCCGCCACGGGGGGATCGGGTCGCTCCCCCGTGCGCTTGCGCATCCTCTCGGGAACCGGGTCAGGGTGGGACTCCGCGTCGTTCGCGTGGACCTGCGCCGGAGCGTCGTGCGCACCTCCGACGGGAGGGAGATTCCCTTCCGGGCCGTGATCTCCACGATCCCCCTTCCCGAACTGGCGGGCAGGTGCGACGGCCTTTCGGCCGGGGCGAGGGCGGCGTCCAAGGCCCTTAAGTGGGTGAAGGTTCTTGCGATAAACCTCGGGGTTGCGGGCGTCCCCCCTCCCCCGGGGCACTGGATCTACGTTCCGGAACGGGCGTACCCGTTTTTCCGCGCGGGATTCCTGTCGAACGTGGACCGTTCGGCGGCGCCCGAAGGAGGCGCCTCGATCTTCGTCGAGAAGAGTTTCCTGCCGGGGTCGGCGGTCCGGGTGGGGGACGAAGTCTCCGCTGCCCTGCGCGGGCTTCGTCGGATGGGGATTCTGCGGCGCGGCAGCGTCGTTGAGGAGCGACGGGAGGTGATGCTCGATCCGGCGTACGTCGTCTTCGACCGGTCCCGGGAGAAGGCCGTGGCGCACCTCACGCAGGAATTCCGGCGTCGCGGGGTGATCCTGGCGGGGAGGTACGGGGCCTGGGATTACTACGGGATGGAACGGTCGATGGCGGACGGCATGCGCGCAGCCCGGGATGCCGTGGCGGTGCGGGGATGACGGCATGACGCGGAACGGTCGCGAACAAGGGTGGCGACCCTTCGCGTCCGTGGTCCACATCATCACGCTTCTGGAGTGGGGAGGGGCGCAGGAGAACACCCTGTACACCGTCAGGGAACTCGACCCGGAAAGGTTCGAAAGAGTTCTCCTGTCCGGCGGCGGGGGGATGCTCGACCCCGATGCGGAAACGATTCCCGGTTGCCGCTTCCGCCGGGTGGGTTCCCTTGTGCGCGAGATCCGTCCTCTTTCCGACCTTCGGGCGCTCGCATCCCTCACTGCGATGCTTCGGGAGGAGAAGCGACGGGCCGACGGGGCGCCGCTCGTCGTGCACACGCACAGTTCCAAGGCGGGTATCCTCGGCAGGGTGGCGGCGCGGGCGGCGGGCGCGGACGTCGTCATTCATTCCCTCCACGGGTTCGGGTTTCACGACGGCCAGCCGTCCGTGGTCAGGAAGCTCTTCGTGGGGCTGGAGCGTGTAGCGTCCCGCTGGACGGACATGTTCGTGGCCGTCTCGGAGGAGAACATCCGGCTCGGGGTTGAGGAAGGAATCTTCACCCGGGACAGGTGCCGGCTGATCCGCAGCGGATTCGACACGGGACGGTTCGCCTCCGGGTCGCGGGAAGAGGGGAGACGCCTTCTCGCGATTCCCGGGGATGTGCCCGTCGTCGGCACCGTCGCGGTATTCAAGCACCAGAAGGCCCCGCTCGACTTCGTGGAGGTGGCGCGTCGGGTGGCGAAGGAGGTGCCGAACGCCCGGTTCGTGATGGTGGGGGACGGGGAGCTTCGTCCCGAGGTGGAGCACGCCCTGGCGAACGCGTCTCTTATCGACCGGTTCCACCTGATGGGGTGGCGCGGGGAGATCCCCGATATTCTCCGGGCATTCGACGTTTTTCTCCTCACGTCCCGCTGGGAAGGGTTGCCGAAGGTCGTGCCCCAGGCGCTGATCTCGGGTGTTCCGGTCGTGGCCACGGCGGTGGACGGGACCCGGGAGATCGTGGACGACGGAAAGGACGGGTTCCTGTGTCCTCCGGGAGACGTGGAATACATGGCGGACCGTGTCGTGTCGGTTCTCAACGGCGCATCGCGTCTCGATCCCTCGTACAAGCGGGAACGGCTCCTTGCGGAATTCCACCAGACGGAGATGGTGCGGGCACAGGAGCGCCTCTATGAGGAGCTTCTTTCCCGGAAAGGATTTCCATGCCCGGGTTCCTCCTGATCTCCGCGTTTCTCCTCGGGGCGTGTCTGGGGAGTTTTTCCAACGTCCTCATCCATCGTCTTCCCCGCGAGGAGTCGATCGTCCGTCCGGCATCGCGGTGCCCGGCATGCGGCCGTCCCGTACGGGCATGGGAAAACGTGCCGATCGTGAGCTTTTTCCTTCTTCGCGGGAAGTGCGCCGGCTGCGGGGGCAGGATTTCCTGGCGGTACCCCGCGGTGGAAGCGGCAAGCGGCGTCGGGTTCCTCCTGATCGCGTGGGCGGACGGCCTCGGGTTTGCCCTGCTCCGAGACCTTGTCTTCTTCTCGCTGCTCGTCCCGATCGTGTTCATCGACATCGACCACCGGATCATCCCCGACGAGCTGTCCCTGGGCGGTCTCGCCGCGGGCATTTTCCTGTCGTTTCTTCCCGGAGGCGACTGGCAGGGTTCCCTTGCGGGTGCCCTGCTCGGGGGAGGATTGCTTTATGTCACCGCCGCTACGTACCACCGGGTGACGGGAATCGAGGGGCTGGGAGGAGGCGACATCAAGCTCCTCGCGATGGTCGGCGCGTTTCTGGGTTGGAGGGGCGCCCTGTTCACGATATTCGTCGGCTCCCTGCTGGGCGTGGCGGGAGGGGTCGTGGCCATGCGGAAAGGGAGCGACGGACTCAAGACCGCCATCCCGTACGGCCCTTACCTGTGCGCTGCCGCGCTCATGGCCCGTTTCCTGGGCGATCTTTTCTGGGGGTTTCTCTAAAACAAGGTTCTGGCGAGGTTGTCCTGCACGGGGGCTCCGTCAGGGGTGATGGTCCACAGATCGCCCTCCATCGCCCTGACGCCGGTTGCGTACCCGATGTAGTTCAGGGCGTTGTCGAAGAGGGTGACGGAGATCGCGTAATAGTCGTAGTCGACGGGATTGAAATCGAGAAGGACTACGTCGTCGGTGTACCTGTCGTGATCCGTGAAATAGATGAGTTCCGTCTTCTGCAAATGTTTCAGCGCGATTTTCGCCTGAGTGAACCGGGCCTTGTTCACGATCTTGCCGTAGGTGTACACCGCGATGGTCGCGAGAATTCCGACGATGGTGAGCACGATGGCGAGTTCGATGATCGTGAACCCCCGGCGGAGGCGGAAAGGATTCACTCTGATTCCCCCGGAACGGCGGGACCGGTTGGTCTGCCGGGAGCGCGTTCTCCCTGCTGCCGGTCGATCTGTTGCGAAAGTCGTCCGAGGAGTTCCGCGGTCTCCTGGAAGTGGTCGCCCTTTCGGAGGGTGATGCTCTTCGGGTATTCCCCCCGGAGCATCATCTCGATAACCCTGTTGATCCGGTAGATGGGGCCCGCGATGCGGTGACTGAAGATGAGGGTATAGAGGAATACGCCGACCAGAATGAACAGTACGGCAGGCCAGATTCTATGGTGGAGGATGAGAAACTCCTCGGCGGCGGGCTTAAGCTCCGCCAGGTCTGCACCCGTCAGAAGCCCGATAACGGAGGGGGTGAACACCAGCAGGATCCCGGCGACGAAGAACAGGAGGAAGACGAGGAGCATGCGCCATGCCAGCCCGATCTGAAACCGCCTGTCCGCCAGCCGGGTTCTGCGTCGGTCGCTCGGGTGGGTCACATTCGCCTCCCACTTCCGTTTTTGCTATTCTAAGCGCTGTGAGTTCCATGTCAACGAAGTCCCTGAGGGGGCGGGCCGTTTGAAAAAGGACATTTCGGTCCGGGCGGGCGTTGTCCTCCAGCTGTCGCTCATCGCGGTCGCCTCTCTCTCCCTTCTTGCGGTGTTTTCGTTCAAGGTCATCGAGATCACCATGAAACGCCGTCAAGTGGAGGCGGCGGTCTCCGTCGCCGAAGTGGTGCGGAAGGTTGTCCGGGAGGAAGAACGGGAGGGGAGCGCGACCGGTCCTTTCGTCCGGGGGTTGGTCGAGACTCTCTCGCCGTATGTCCGCGAGGTGGCAATTCTCCCGGAAGGCGAGGGGCCTGTTTCGGTCGTGGTGACCCCCGTGGGGAGGCAGGTCTCCGCGGTCTTCACCGTCCATCCGACCGTAGACGTCACCCTCCCGCTCGACGAGATCGACTCGGCGGGGAAAGACCCGCGGGGTATCCGGGTGCGCTTCTTTTCCCCCGGTATCGAGCCGGAGGCCCGCAACCTCGTCCGGATTACGGTCGTTATCGTGATTGTGGATGTCGTCGTGTTCGTCCTCTTCGGATTCCTCCTTATGGACCGATCGGTGGTGCGCCCGATCCGGCGACTCGCGGCGGTAACCGAGAAGATTGCCTCGGGCGACCTCCGTTTGCGCGCCGACGAGTCGCCGGCAAACGATGTCGGGCAGCTCGGGGCGTCCTTCAACCGGATGGTGGGCGCGATTCTCTCCGCGCAGGAAAAAGCGAAGCAGGCCCAACAGGAGACGTTCCGCTGGGAAAAGCTCGCCACCGTCGGCCGCCTGGCCGCGGGCGTCGCGCACGAGGTGGGCAATCCCCTGATGGGGATCCGGGGGTATGCGGAATTTCTCCGGCGGAACGACCCTTCCCGGCAGGAGCGGGAAGAGTGCCTCGACAAGATCGTGGCGGAAACGAAACGGATCGAGAATATCGTGCGGGGATTGCTGTCGGTGACCTCCTCGAAGCCGGCCGGGGAGGAGGACGCGGACGTGGGAGAGGTCGTGCGCGAGACCGTCGAGATGCTTTCGTTCCGCAAGATGTTCCGGGACGTCGAGGTGGTCGTCGAGACGGGCGGGGTGGGACGGGCGAGCATCTCGGCGGAGCGCTTCCGTCAGGTGCTGCTCAACCTCATGATAAACGCCGTCGATGCGATGGAGGGGGGGGCGTTCTGCGTGTGCGGACGTTCGTCGTGAGACCTTGGGTGCCGCCGGTTCTTCGCGAGGCGAGAAGACGGGCGTCCGATCCGCCTGAAGTGGACGTGCTGCGTCTGCGGGGAGTAGCCAGAGGTCGCCCCCGGGGTGCGCTTGCGGTCTCCGTGTCGGACACCGGCTGCGGCATCGGACCGAAGGCCCTTCCGTCGATTTTCGATCCGTTCTTCACGACGAAGGAGGCGGGGAAGGGGACCGGACTCGGCCTGTCGGTCTCCCTTGCGATCGTGGAGGGAGCCGGAGGAGAGATCGTCGTCGAGAGCGGCGAGGGTGAGGGATCGACGTTTACCGTGATTCTGCCCGAGGCGGCGGAAAAGGCGGCGCCGGGCGATGCGAGCGGGAGGGGGGATGACTGACCGGATCCTGGTAGTGGATGACGAAGAGAGCATGCGGGACGTGCTTAACCGAATGCTCTCGGCGGAGGGGTACCTCGTCTCCCTGGCGGAAAACGGGAAGAGTGCCCTCGCGCAATTGGAGAGGAACCGATTCGACTACATCCTGTGCGACATCCGGATGCCCGAAATGGGGGGTCTCGAGCTTCTCCGGGAGATCACGTCCCGGAAGATTCCCGGGACGGCCATCGTGATGTCGGCCTTTGGAACCGTGGAAACGGCCGTCGAGGCGATGAAGCTCGGCGCGTACGACTACATCTCCAAGCCGTTCATGAGCGACGAAATTCTCCTGACGCTCCGGAAGGCCCAGGAGAGGGAAACACTGCGAAAGGAGAACGAGCTTCTCCGGGAGGAGGTGGACAAGGCCTTCGGGCCGGTGAAGCTGCTCTACGCAAGCCGGTCGATGGAGGACGTCGTCCGCATGGTGGAGAAGGTCAAGGACTACGATACGACGGTGCTGGTGACGGGCGAGAGCGGTACCGGGAAGGAACTGGTTGCGCGGATGCTCCACTTTGCCGGCAGGCGGAAGGAGAGACCCTTCGTCGCCATCAACTGCGGGGCGATTCCCGAAACCCTCCTGGAGAGCGAACTATTCGGGCACCGGAAGGGGGCGTTCACCGAGGCGGCGGCGGACCGGGCGGGGCTTATCGAGAAGGCGGACGGAGGGACGCTGTTCCTCGACGAGATCGGCGAGCTGCCGCTCATGCTCCAGACGAAGCTTCTCCGGTTTCTCCAGGAAGGGGAGTTGCGCCGCCTTGGAGACACGGAGGTCAGGAATGTGAACGTGCGCATCGTTGCCGCGACGGCGCGCGACCTCGAGCAGGAGGTGCCGGCCGGAAGCTTCCGGGAAGACCTCTACTACCGCCTGAACGTCATACGGATTCACGTCCCTCCTCTGCGGGAACGGAGGGAGGACATTCCCCTCCTGGCGCAGCATTCCCTGGTGCGCTTCCGTGCGAAATTCCGGAAGGGCGAGATCCGGTTCTCCCCGGATGCGATGGAGACATTGACGGGCCACGATTGGCGCGGGAACGTCCGGGAGCTCGAGAACCTGGTCGAGCGATGTGTCCTCCTGGGGGGAGAAGGGGAGATCCGGCAGGAACAGCTGGTCTCGATCTGGGAAGGGGGGGTATCGGGGGACAAGGGGGCGGACCGCTCCCCGAGGGTGATCATCCGTGTCCCCGTTTCGCTTGTGAGCCCGGACCTGAAGAGCGCCGTGAAAGAGATGGAGAGGCAGATGATCCGGCTGGCCCTGGAGCGGACCGGGGGAAGCAGGCCAAAAGCGGCGGAATTGCTTGGGATCAGCCATCCCGCCCTTCTGTACAAGGCGAAAGAGTATGGAATCAATTGATGGTAATTTAGCATAATTATATTAATTTATAGTTCACTTAAAAATACCTTGACATTAATTGTGGGAAATGTACCATTTGCCTAGCGATAGTATGGGTCGTCCACATTTTATGGCCGGGACGCGGGTCCGGCGGGTAGAGGGATGAAGGCGGATAAAATCAGGGTTAAAGTCGAGACGAACAACGTCCGAAAGATCAGGGAAGGGCTCCTGATGAGCAAGGCGGAGCTGGCACGGCGCGCCGGGTTATCGGTGCTGACCATCGACCGGGTGGAGAAGGGGATGACGTGCCGGATGGATACCAAGAGGAAGATCATCCTGTCTCTCGGACTGCAGTTGTCGGACAGGGACAAGGTGTTTAGCAACAAAGACTGACGGGGCGGGTGGAGCCATGGCGCTATGGGGATCGAAGGAGTTGATCGGATTGGACATCGGGTCGAGCGCCATCAAGCTCGCTCATGTCAAGCCGGTGGGGGTGGAGTTCCGCGTGAAGAAATTCGGGGTGTACCCCCTGCCGCCGGACGCGATTGTGGACGGGGCCATCATGGACCACGTCTCGGTGATCGAGGGGATCAAGACGGCGCTGCGCGAGCTCAAGGTGAAGGAGAAGGAGATCGCCACCTCGCTGTCCGGCCATTCCGTGATCATCAAGAAAGTGGTTCTGCCCACGACCACCCCCGAGGAGCTGGAGGAGTCGATCCAATGGGAGGTGGAGCAGTACATCCCCTTCGACATCAAGGACGTCAAGATCGATTTCCAGGTGATCGGGCCGCTGAAGGAGGACCCGTCCAAGATGGATGTCCTTCTCGTCGCGGTGAAGACCGATCTCGTCAACGACTATGTATCGGTGATCAGGGACGCCGGCCTTACCCCCACGATCGTCGACATCGATTCCATCGCCGCGGGGAATGCCTTCGAGCTCTGCCACCCGGTGTCCGACGAGCAGGTTCCGATGGTGGTCAACGTGGGAGCCTCCTTCATGAACATCAACATTCTTCATTCGGGGGTCCCGCTGTTCACCCGCGACGTTCCGATGGGCGGCGGCATGTACACGTCGGAAATCCAGAAGCAGCTTGCGGTGAGCTTCGATACCGCCGAGGAGCTCAAGATCGGGAAAAAGGATGCGGGGGAACGGGCGGAGAAAATCGCGGAGATCATGAGGACGGTTTCGAACATCCTCTCTACGGAAGTCCAGCGGTCCTACAACTTTTTCTCGGCGACGTACCCTGACCGCCTGGTCACCAGGGTATACCTCACCGGTGGCGCGGCGAAATCTGCTTTTCTCAAGGAGATGCTCACCGAGAAGATCGGAGTGGACGTGGAGCTGTTTGACCCGTTCGAGGGTCTCATGCTGGAGGAAGGCTCGGTCGATCGGTCTCTGGCGGCGGGCTTCAACACGGCGGCCACGGTTTCCATCGGGCTGGCGCTGCGGAATCAGGAGGATCGCCGATGATCCGGATAAATCTGATCCGGGGAAAGCGGAAAAAGAGAAAAGAGTTCAACGTCGACGCGCTCTACCTCCTGCTCCCTATTGTCGTGATCGTGGGGGTCCTGCTGTTCCATCGTTCGGTCGTCGGGAAAATCGAGTCTCTCAACACCGGTATCCGCCAGGCCAACGTCGAGATCGCCCGCCTGCAGAAGCAGATCGGAGAGGTGGAGACCTTCAAGGCGCGGAAGGCCGAACTGCAGCAGAAGGTGGACGTGATCTCGAACCTGCAAAAGGGAAGGAAGGAGCCGGTGAAGATCTTCGAAGCGCTGTCGGCCTCCATCCCCGAGAAATGCTGGATCGACCGTCTGTCCATCAAGGGGGAACGGGTCGAACTCGGCGGGATCGCGCTCAACAACTACACGATAGCGAATTTCATGACGGCCCTGGGTCAGAGCGGGAGGTTCCGCGATGTTGTGCTCGGGTCGGCGGAACAGACGACGGTGGCGAACGTAAAACTCGTGAAATTCGGTCTGACTTTCAAAACAGTACAGAATTGATGAATCAAAAGGCGCAGGGAAAGGAACCGGGATGGCTCTCAAGCTAGGGGATCTCTCGAAGATTCCCCCGAAACAGAAGATCTTTCTCACGGTCCTGATTTGCCTTCTGGTCGGCGTGGGGTACTACTACCTGTACTACAAGGAGGCCTCCCAGCAGATCGCCACCCTCCAGACGAAACTGTCGGAACTCCAGAGCAAGATCAAGGAGCAGGAGGTGATTGCGAAGAATCTTCCCTCCTTCCAGGCCGAGGTCCGGCGTCTCGAGGACCAGTTGGGGCTTCTCCTCGACCAGCTTCCCAACTCCGCGGAGATTCCCAGCCTCCTGAAGAACGTATCGGATCTGGGCAGGGAGTCCGGGCTCGACTTCCTGAAGTTCGCTCCCCGCGGAGAAGTCGGAAAGGGATTCTACGCAGAGATCCCCGTCACCATATCCGTCACCGGCGAATATCACGGGTTTGCCCTTTTTGCCGACAAGGTCAGCCATCTTCCTCGCATCGTGAACCTGTCCGACATCGTCTTTTCCAACTCCAAAGGGTTGGGGGAAGACCGGAGGCAGGTGAACGTGAGCTGCACGGCCACGACGTTCCGTTTCCTGGAGCAGGCGGCAGGCGGCCAAGGCGGGAAAGGGAGCGCGAAATGACGCAGATCAGTCATCGCCCCCTTCGGGTCGTTCTGGCGGCGGCGTTCCTTTTCGCGCTCGTGGGCGGAGGGTGCGCGAAGGAAGAGCAGCCCTCTCCCGCCCCGGTGGTGAACAAGACGATACCGAAAGAGGAGGCCAAGGCCGCGGAGGCCGCGCATCCCGTCGCGGTCGCCGAAGTGAAACTTCCTCCCGTCGTGGTGTACAATCCGGCCGGGAAACGGGATCCCTTCGTCCCATTCCTCAAGATGGAGAGAAAAGACACACGCCCCGCCGTCGGCTCCCTTCCCCCCCTGCAGAGGTACGAACTCGGGGAATTTCGATTTGTCGGTGTCATCTGGGGGCCCAAGGTAAATCGGGCACTCGTCGAGGATAAAGAAGGGAAGGGGTACACCGTTGCGGTCGGGACAAGGATCGGCCGGAGCGGGGGGGTTGTCACCCGGATCACGGACAAGGAGATCGTCGTCCGGGAAGAATTCCGGGATTACGCCGGATCGAAGGTCAAACGCGATAGTTCTCTGAAGCTTGAGACCGCAGGAGGAAAATGATGAGGAACCGGTTACGGCCGATGGGCCGATACCCCCGGCGATACCAGATCTGGCTGACTGCCATTGTGCTTATCTCCGCGATGGCCGGTGTCCCGGCGATTGTCCAGGCTGCCACGGATGTTCCGCCGGCATCCGGAGTAAGGGTCGAGGAGGTTGTCGTCTCGAAGACGCCCCATTACACCAACATCGAGGCGACGGCGTCCGGGGAGATAGCGAACTACAACTCGTTCAAGCTCAACGACCCGTTCCGGATCGTGGTCGACATTTGGGGGGTCGCGCAGGGTCCGGCGGCCTCGGAAATCCCTGCGGGGACACCCCAGGTAAAGGCGGTCAAGCTTTCGCAACAGGGGGACAAGCTGCGGATGGTGGTGGAAACCCCCGAGGATGTTCCGCTCCCGTTCCTTGTCACCACCGAAGGGAACCGCCTTGTCCTGTCGGTCGGCGGCGGCCAGGAGGAGAAGGTGACCAGCCTCGACCGCCCGATGGCAGAAGAGGAAGCCAAGAAGGGGAAGGCCGTCGTAGGCATCGACCTCGAGGATCTTCCCGAGGCATCGAACATCGTCGTCACTACCTCCGGAACCCTCTCCCACAAGGTGATCGAGGGGAAGAACAGCGTGACGCTCGTTTTCCCCGGTTCCTCTGCGGACAAGGGGTTGCTGCGTGAGATGGATGCCACCAGGTTCGACATTCCCGTCCGGAGGGTGAGGCCGGCCGCAGGCAAGACGGGAGTCGAGGTGGCGGTCACCTACGCCCCCGGCTCCGCCTACACCGTCGAGGAAAGGGACGACGCAGTAGTCCTGTCCTTCCCGAAGACCGACGCAGGCCGGAAGGGAACCGTGGTGGCGGAGGTCAAGGGATGGACAGCGTCCTCTCCGCCTGCCTTCGCGGGCCCGGACGCGGGGCCCACCAGGGGGACAACCAAGTGGGGATTCGTCACCCATGAGGTCGAATCCCGAAGGAAGTACGTTGGACAGCGGATCTCCCTGGACTTCAAGGACGCGGAACTGGCAAACGTCTTCCGGATCATCGCCGAGGTCAGCAATCTCAACATCATCACGACGGACGAGGTGAAAGGAAGGGTCTCCGTGCGTCTCATCAACGTTCCCTGGGACCAGGCCCTGGACATCGTCCTGAAATCCAAGGCCCTCGGCGCCACCCAGGAGGGGAACATTCTCCGCATCGCGCCCCTGGCGTCGCTTCGAGCCGAGGACATGGCCCGCCTCGATGCCAAGAAGGAGGTGGAGAAGCTCCAGGCAACTTTGGAGGGCGTGGTCGAGACGATTCCCGTCAACTACAGCAAGGCCTCCGACCTGAAGGACAAGATCACGGATCTTCTCTCCGAGGGCGGGAAGGTCACGATCGACGACCGCACCAATACGATCATCATCCGGGACCTCCGGAAGAACGTGGAAGACGTGAAAGCCCTGGTCGCGAAACTTGACACCGCGATCCCCCAGGTGCTCATCGAGGCGCGGATCGTCGAGGTCGACACAAACTTCACGAGGGAAATCGGCGTGCAGTGGGGCGGGTCGTACAAGAACGATGCAAACACCACGGTCGGTATAACGGGAATCCAGGACACCAGCGGGGCGTTCGTTCCGGATCAGGCCCTCGCCAATACGATTCCCTTCTCTTCCGCGACAGCTCCCAACTACGCGGTGAACCTCCCGGCGTCCGTAGGCCTGGGCTCGGGCGGCGGGCTCACTTTCGGAATCCTGAAGGATAATCTCCGTCTTGATCTGTCCCTGTCGGCGCTCGAGGCCTCCGGAAAGGGGAAGGTGGTTTCCTCGCCCAAGGTGGTCACGATCGACAACAAGGAAGCCATGATCGAGCAGGGGACCCAGATCCCGTACTCGACCGTATCCGCATCCGGCACGAACACCCAGTTCGTGGACGCGACATTGAGTCTCAAGGTTACGCCCCACATTACGCCCGAGGGAAGCATCATCATGAAGCTCGAGGCGAAGAACGATTCCCAGGGGGCGACGGGGGCGAACGGACAGCCCGCCATCAACAAGAAGAAGGCCACTACGGAAGTCCTGGTGAGGGACGGTGAAACCGCGGTGATCGGGGGAATTCTCCAGGTTTCGCGAAAAAAGAACCAGTCGGCGGTTCCGTGGCTTTCCAAAATCCCCGTTTTGGGGTATTTATTCAAGTATGACGCGACCCAGTCGCAAAACCAGGAATTGCTGATATTCATAACACCGAAAATTCTGAAGACGGAGTCAGCGCAGGCCAGGATCTACTGATTCCGAACGGGGTTCGCTTTTTCCGGAGCACCTGCTCGAAAGGGCCTGGTGCTCCTTTTTTTTCTTGAAGGAGGCGTGAGGAATTGTTCACTTTCCGTACGGCCGGGGAGACGCACGGGCCGGCATTGGTCACCGTCGTCGAGGGGTTGCCCGCCGGAATGGGTTTCGACCGGGGTGCGGTCAACCGGGAGCTTGCCCGCAGGCAGGTCGGGTACGGCCGCGGTGAACGCATGCAGATCGAAAGGGACGAGGTCGAGGTTCTGTCCGGAGTCCGCTTCGGCAGGACGCTCGGAGGACCGGTTGCCATGCTCCTGCGCAACCGGGACTGGGAGAACTGGCGGGAGAAGATGGCCCAGGAGGGGGAGGGAAGACGGATCCCCGCCCTGACGACGGCTCGCCCCGGACACGCCGATCTCCCGGGGGTTCTCAAATACGGACACCGGGACGTCCGGAACGTCTTGGAGAGGGCAAGCGCAAGGGAAACGGCAGCCCGTGTCGCGGCGGGGTCCCTGGCGCGAATGGTATTGCGGGAAGTGGGTGTGGAGATCGCGGGACACGTCGTCTCGATCGGTAAGGTTTGCGTTTCCCGGGAGACCCGGGGATGCTGGGACCTGGCCGTAACATCGGAGAAGAGCGACCTGCGAATGGCCGATCCGGCGGCCGCCAGAAGAGCAATCGCGGTAATCGACCGCGCGAAGAGGACGGGGAGCACGGTGGGGGGAACGGTGGAAGTCATCGCCCGCGGGGTTCCCCCGGGCCTCGGATCGTATGTCTCCTGGGACCGAAGGCTCGACGGGCGACTGGCACAGGCTCTGATGAGCATCCCTGCCATCAAGGGCGTCGAGATGGGGGCGGGCTTTCCTCTGGCGTCGCTTTCCGGAAAGGCCGTGCAAGATGAAATCTTCCCGGGAAAAGGGAAGGGAAACCGTCTTCTCGGCAAGCTGTTCCTGCCGGTTCATAGGAAAACGAACCGGGCAGGCGGGGTGGAGGGAGGGATGAGCAACGGAGAGCCGCTGGTCGTACGAGCGGCGATGAAGCCGATCCCCACCCAGGGAAACCCCCTGCGCACCGTGAACATACGCGGCTGGAAACGGGCTGATGCACACCGCGAGCGAAGCGACGTCTGCGCGGTGCCTGCATGCTCGGTAGTCGCAGAAGCCATGGTTGCCATCGTCTTGGCGTCCGCCTTCCTGGAGAAATTCGGGGGGGACTCGATGCGCGAGATTCACTATAATTACTCGGGATTCCTGCGCCGAATCGGATGCCGATGAGGAGCCGGGGAACCTCGCGGGGGGCCGTGCTGGTGGGGTTCATGGGCGCCGGGAAGAGTTCGGTGGGTAAGGTGCTCGCCCGACGTCTCGGAGCGGAGTTCCTCGACGTGGACGAACGGATCGAGGCCGAAGGGGGGAAGTCGGTAGCAGAAATCTTCGCCACCGAAGGGGAGCAGGCATTCCGAAAGAGGGAGAGCATGGCGATCCGGGACGCCGTCTCGGTACCAGGCAGGGTCATCGCAACCGGCGGAGGATCGTTTCTGAGCGACGATAACCGGAAGCGGCTGAAGGCGTATGCGCCGGTCGTGTTTCTCGATATGTCTCCCGCCGCTGCGCTTGCGCGTCTGGGCAGGGACACGTCGCGTCCCCTGCTTTCCGGGCCGGATCGAGAAAAGGCGGTGACGGAGCTGATGGAAAGGCGCCGGTCAGCTTATTATCAGGCGGATTTCCGGGTGAGCACGGAAAATCTGACGCCGGCCCGGGTGGCCGAAGAGGTTTTCCTGCTCCTTTCCCAAAGAGTACAGAGTGTCCCGGCGGGGAGGACCGGCCGAAAGGAAAGGAGAAGAGGGTGAACGACGGAATCATCACGGTGTCGCTGGGGGACCGTTCCTACGACATTTTTTTCGGTACGGGGGTGTACCCCCTCTTTCAGGAGTGGGTGACGAGGTTCTTCCGGAGTACTCCCGTTTTCGTCGTGACGGACCGGACCGTGCACTCCATCTACGGGGACGACCTCGGAAAGTGGCTTTCAGGTGTTCCTCACGATGTTCTCTCGCTTCCTCCCGGCGAGGAGAGAAAGCGCTGGGACGCGGTGCAGGAGATCTATTCCTTTCTCGCCCGAAAGGGGGCGGGAAGGGACTCTCTCATCGTGGCATTAGGCGGCGGGGTTGTGGGAGATCTTGCCGGTTTCGCCGCCGCCACCTTCCTTCGGGGAATTCCCTATGTGCAAATTCCCACCACTCTTCTTGCGCAGGTCGACAGCAGCGTCGGCGGGAAGACGGGATTCAACCTCGCCGAAGGGAAAAACCTCGTGGGGGCGTTTCACCAGCCCCGGGCGGTATTCATCGACCCGGCCTTCCTCCTCACGCTGGACGAAAGGAACCTGCGGGCGGGGATGGCGGAGGTCGTGAAATGCGCCTTCGCAGGTGCCCCCTCTCTCCTGGAATCCATCACCGCCTGCGCGGCAAGCTGGAAGGAAATGTCTGGCGACTCCTGGATTTCGGTCATCCGCGGCGCCGTGGCGTTCAAGGCCTCGGTGGTCGAGCGTGACGAGAGGGAAGCTTCCGTACGCCGTATCCTCAACCTGGGACACACGATCGGGCACGCGCTGGAGCAGGCCTCCGGGTACCGGCGGCTCCTCCACGGGGAGGCGGTTGCGATGGGGCTGGCGTGGGAGGCGATTTTCTCCCGCAGGCACGGGGCGACACCTCCGGGGCTGGAAAGGAGATTGATCGACCTGCTCCTCGAGATGGGATTTGCGCTCGACGACCCCTCGCTTCCGGTCACGGCAATCGCCGCAGCGATCGGGATGGACAAGAAGAGGATGGTGTCGGACATCGACATGCCGCTTTTGACCGGGTCCGGTTCCTGTGCCCTGAAGCGCATACCCGTTTCCCTTCTCCGGGAGGAATTGCCCTCCATCCGCGAGGAGCTCCGGGTGATTGCGGAGGAACGGGCATGGGGAGCCGGGAAAGAGAAGACGCATCCCCCGGAAGAAGAGACCCTCGGTGAGGTGCCGGCAGGCCCGGACGAAGCTGCGCCTACGATATCGGAGCTGGAACGACGGGTGGTACTCAACCCACGGGACGTGGACGCTATGATTGCGCTCGCGGAGGCGTACGGGCGTGCAGGAAATCCCTCCGGAGCATGGGAGACGATCAAGGAGGTATTGGGCCAGGATCCCTCATCTGCCCGCGCGCAGCGCGTGGCACGGGAGATCGAGCGTGAGGTGAAAGAGGCACTGCCGGAAATCGGGGAAAGCACATCTCCCCTCCTGGAGGAAGTCGTCATCCTGGAAGAGGGGGTGTTCGAGCTTCGACCCGCCGACCGGTGGTCCGGTCCCGACGAGGATAGTGGCGACGCCGGTGATCCGGGCGCGGGAGTGCCTGACATCCCGCCGGAGACATCTTCCGCAGAGGCGGGGGCGCTCATCAGGACGGTCACGATGGCCAGCATTTACTGGGACCAGGGGCGGCAGGAGGAGTCGATACGGATTATCGACGAGATACTGCGTCGTCATCCCAACGACTCCCGGGCACTGGCATGGCGGGAGGCGCGTCTGGGCAAACGGGCGGTCGGCCGGGAAAAAAGACTGGTTTCCTCCCTGACCGCATTTCTCAGAAAGATGACAAAGGAGTTCGGTTATGACGTTCCGGGACATCATTGAGGGGATGCATCGGAGGGAGTCTTCGATACGCGGGGGAGCCCTGGCCGGATCGGACGGGCTGGCTGTCGAGGAATGGAGCGCAGCCGCCGGCCTCGACCTCTCCGCCCTCTGCGCGGAGATGGTCCAGTTTTTCAAGGAGAGCGTACGGGTAGCCGGAGAGCACGGACTCGGGGGCGCCTCCGAGGTGTTTATCGCCGGAGAGAACGGACAGGTATTTTTCCAGAGAGTGACCGCTGACTATTTCCTTCTGCTCGTAGCGGCCCCGGGAGCGGTACCCGGAAAATGCCGGTTCCTCCTCCGGCAGGGAGCCTCGCGGGCCAGAGAGATGCTGTGATGGGTACCGCTTCCCGGAAACGGCAGACGGGCGGTCCGAACGCAATCCCGAAGGAAGGGAGACGGCCGGCCCTTCGGGCGGCGCACCGGATCCTGGTTCTCGACGGACCGAACCTCAATGTCGTCGGCAAGCGGGAGCCGGGCATATACGGAACGAGGTCGTTGGCCGAAATCCGGCGCAGGGTGACCGAAGCCGCCCGGCAGGAGGGGGCGTCCGTGGAGTTCTTTCAGTCCAACCACGAGGGGGAGATCGTGACCCGTCTCCAGGAAGCAAGAGGAAACGCCGACGGGCTGGTGATCAATCCCGGAGGATACACCCACTCCAGCGTTGCGATCCGCGACGCCCTGCTCTATGCCGGCCTTCCCGCCGTGGAGGTCCATCTGAGCAACCTGGCACGCCGGGAATCCTTTCGGAAACAATCCCTGATCGAGGATGTGGTGGTCGGCCGGATCGCCGGTTTCGGCGGTTTCGGATACGTTCTCGCCCTGCGTGCCCTCCTCGACCATCTCCGCGGGGAAGGTGGAATTGCCTCGCCGTAACTCCCGGGTTCCGGGGACCGATACGCGTATCCGGGCGCTCCTGGGCGTTCTCGCGAGGCAGAGGATTCACCAGTTTCTCTGCCTTCGGATGAGCAATATCCGGTATCTCACGGGGTTCCGCGGTAGCGATGCCGCCCTCCTGGTATCCCCGGACAACGTGATCTTCGTGACCGACGGCAGGTATGCGGAGCAATCCCGGCAGGAGGTGCGCGGGGCGGAGATCGTAATTTCCGACAGGAAGTGGTCCGTGGTGTCGCGCAGGATCCGAACGTCGACACGGCGCTCCGGCCGCAAGGGGCGTGCGAGGGTGGGGTTTGAATCCCGCTATCTCCCCGTTGAGCTCTATCGCTACCTTACAAAAGGGAGCGATTCCCACTGGGTGGCGCTGCGTGATCCGGTGGAATCGCTTCGGATGCGGAAGGAGGAGACCGAGGTCCTTGCCATGGAGGGCGCGGCGGTCGCTGCCTCGGGCGCCCTTCTCGAGGTTCTCTCGGCGGGGGTTCGTGGCCGGACCGAGAAGGAGGTGGCGGCGGACCTGGAGAGGGGGATGAAGGTGCTGGGGGCCGAGGAGCCGTCCTTCCGGGCGATCGTCGCGTCGGGCCCGCGCTCCGCTCTTCCCCACGCCGAACCCACGGGCGCTGCTATCGGCCGGGATGAGGCTATCGTGATCGATTTCGGGGCCCGCCGTCGCGGGTATTGCTCCGACGAGACCGTCTCCGTTCTCCCCGCTCGCCCCTCACCTTCGCTTGGCAGGGTGTTCGACGCCGTCAGGCGTGCGCAGGAACGGGGGATCCGGGGTATCCGGCCGGGGGTTCCATGCAGGGACGTGGATTCCCTCGTGCGGGAATCGCTGGACCGGTCGGGATATTTGAAGTATTTTGTTCATTCCACCGGCCATGGCGTGGGGTTGGACATCCACGAGCGACCATCCCTGTCTCCGCGGTCGAAGGATCGTCTTGTCGAGGGAATGGTAGTGACCGTTGAGCCCGGAGTATATATTCCCGGGCTTGGAGGAATCCGGGTCGAAGACATGATCCGGGTGACGGGGAGACGGGGAGAAAGGGTAACCTATCTTCCCAAGCAGGCCTCATCGCTTCTCTGAAGGGGAAAGGCGAATGTATTCCACGTCGGACTTTCGAAACGGGCTGAAAATCGAGTTCGGTGGCGAACCGTATGTGATCGTGTACTTCCAGCATGTGAAACCCGGTAAGGGCGGGGCCTTCGTCAGGACGAAGCTCAAGAACCTGAAAACCGGGGCCGTTCTGGAGAATACGTTCCGAAGCGGGGACAAGGTCAACAAGCCGGACCTCGACGAGCGCGGGATGCAGTTCATGTACATGTTGGAGAACGCCTACCACTTTATGGATACCAAGACCTACGAGCAGATCTATCTGGACCGGGAGCACATGGGGGATGCCGCAAACTACATGATCGAGAACCTCCCGGTCAAGATCCTGTTCTACCGTGGGGAGCCGATCGGCATCGACCTTCCCATCTTCATCGACCTGCAGATTGTCGAGACCGAACCGGGGCTCAAGGGCGATACCGTAAGCGGGGCGACCAAACCCGCCAGCCTGGAATCGGGGGCCGTAGTGCAGGTTCCCCTCTTCCTCGATGTCGGGGATAGGATCAAGGTGGACACGCGCACGGGTACTTACATAGAGCGCGCGTAAGGGGAGCGATATGAATCTGAAAGAGATACGGGAGATTCTCGAACTTCTCAAGGGAACCGACGTGACCGAACTGGAGGTGGTCCGCGGGGAGGACGTCCTGAAGGTGCGGCGGGGGCCGGCGGGCGAGATGCGCCCGGTTGCCGCCGCCCAGCCCCTCCCCCTTTCCCAGGCCGCTCCCCCGGCGGAGGCTCCCGCTCCCGCTCCTCCGAAAGATCCTCCGAAGCCGGCGGGCAAGGAGGTCGTCTCCCCGATCGTGGGGACGTTCTACCGGGCCCCAGCCCCCGACGCGGCTCCGTTCGTCGAGGTGGGAAGCCGCGTCACCAAGGGTCAGGTCCTGTGCATCGTCGAGGCAATGAAGATCATGAACCAGATCGAATCCGACACGGGAGGCGTCGTGGTGGCGATTCTCGTGGAAAACGCGCAACCGGTGGCCTACGGCCAGCCGCTTTTCCACATCTCTGCGGAGTAGGATACGGCATGATTCACAAGGTTCTTATCGCCAACCGGGGAGAAATCGCCGTTCGTATCATCCGCACCTGCCGCGAGATGGGGATTCGAACCGTCGCCATCTATTCCTCCATAGACGAGAACGCAATGCACGTAAAGATAGCGGACCAGTCCGTCTGCGTGGGGCCACCGTCGAGCGCGGAGAGCTACCTAAATGTTCCTTCCATTCTGAGTGCGATCGAGATCACGGACTCGGACTCGGTCCACCCGGGGTACGGATTCCTCGCGGAGAATCCGGCTTTCGCTGAAATCTGCGAGAATTACGGGGTAAAGTTTATCGGTCCGTCATCGGAGTCGATCCGGCTGATGGGAAACAAGGTCGAGGCACGCAACGCGGTTCGCAAGGTCAGGGTGCCGACCGTCCCGGGGAGCGACGGATCGATCACGGAAGAAGAGGAAGGGCTTAGGATATCGAAGGAAATCGGTTTCCCCGTAATCATCAAGGCTGCTGCCGGGGGAGGCGGAAGGGGTATGAAAATCGTTCATTCTCCCGCCTCCTTCATCAACGCTTTTCTCACCGCTCAGTCGGAGGCTCTTTCCGCCTTCGGCGTCCCGGACGTCTACATCGAGAAGTATTTCGAGCATGCGAGGCACGTCGAGGTCCAGATTATAGGTGACAAGTTCGGCAATGTCATCCATCTGGGGGACCGGGACTGTTCGGTCCAGAGGCGTCACCAGAAACTGATCGAGGAGGCCCCCGCGCCGTTCATCCCCGCCCGGATCCGGAACCGGATCCACAAGGCGGCGGTCGACGCGGCAACCGCGGTGCGGTACAACAATGTGGGGACGGTCGAGTTCCTCTACATCTCCGAAGGGGAGTTCTATTTCCTGGAGATGAACACACGGATCCAGGTGGAGCACCCCGTCACGGAGATGATCACGGGCATAGACATCGTGCGGGAGCAGATCCGGATCGCCGACGGCAAGAAACTCCGGATCGACCAGAAGGGGGTCCAGTTCCGGGGTCATAGCATCGAGTGCCGCATCAACGCGGAGGATTCCGAAACGTTCACCCCGTCCCCGGGACAGATAACATCGTGCATGTTCCCCGGGGGATTCGGAGTCCGTATCGACACAGGGATCTACCCCGGCTACACGGTCCCCTCGACGTACGACTCCCTGCTGGGAAAGCTGGTGGTGCACGGGGAGGACCGTAACGAAGCGATCATGCGGATGCGGCGGGCTCTCGAGGAGATCCGGATCGAAGGGGTGAAAACGTCGATCGATTTTCACAAGAAGATGATGATGGACTCGGATTTCACCGAAGGTCGTTTGTGGACCAAGTTTGTGGAAAAGAGGGCATAATGGACGGTGGGTTTGCCGGGCGTGACCGGCGGCCTCGCAGGGAGGGGTGACAGGTTGGGCCTGTTCGATTCGTTCCGGAAGAAGTTCTCCTCGAAAGAGGGAGACGATCGTTCCTCCCTGTCGCGGAAGATCCAGGATTCCCCGCAGGATCCCCAGGCGAGGCAGAAGCTGGGTCTTTTCCTGCTGCGGCAGGGGGAGATCGTGGAGGGAACCGACCAGCTCGCACGGGCGGCCATCCTGTACGAAAAGAGCGGCTTCACGACCAAGGCCATCGCCGTCCTCCGCCAGATGCTCAAGAACGACCCGGCAAACATCGAATTCCAGCGCTGGATCATCCGTCTGCTTGCCCAGCACGGACTCACGGGAGACGCGTTGAGCGAACTGCAGAAGGTGGCCTCCGGAGGAATACGGTTCGCCTCCGACGACCAGAGGATCGAATTCTACCAGAGTATTTCGGAAAACCTGCCGGGCAACGCGCTGCCGTCTCTCCTCGTCGCGGACGTTTACCTGTATCAGAGGAAGCTGTTTGAGGCCGTAAGCGAGATGGCGAGAGTGGCCTCCGTCGTCGTCCCGTCCCGGATGGAGCAGGAGTTTGCCGTCCGGATGAATGTTCTTACCTCCCTCGCGATGGAAAATCCCGAGCTTTTCGAGTCCTGCGGCTTCCTTTGGGTCGCCGCGGGGAAGCCGGAGGAGGGCCTTCCGTACCTGCAAAAGGCGGTAGAATTCCTGGGAAGTTCGGGGCATTCGAGTCGCGGATCGGCGGCGGACGAGGTAATATCCGCCGTGGAGAAAGGACAGGCGGAGGTTTTCGCGGGAGCGTTGTCCTTCGAGGACGCCTTGCGCAGGATCTCGGAGCCCGAGCTCCCCGCTCCCGCTCCCGCCGAAGAGAAAAAAGCGCCAGCACCCCCCCGGGAGCGGAGCGAGGATGAGAAGATACTGCAGAGCTCCGTGGAGAAGCTCCAGGCGAAAGTGAAGGAAGAGATCGGGGAGTCGGATCCGGAGGCGCGGTACAACCTCGGAATTGCATACAAGGAGATGGGGCTTCTGGAAGAGGCCGCGGAGGAATTCCGGGTCTCCCGCTCGGAGTCGAAGCTGTTCCTGGGGGCGTCTTGCCTGCTTGCCGAGACGTTGGCCGAGAGAGGGGAACTCGAGGCGGCAACCGAAACGCTCAAGGAGGTGCTTGCGGCGGAAGGCGTCAGCCCTTCCGAAACGCGGGATGTACGCTACCTGATGGCGGTTCTTTTCTCCCAAAGCGGGAAGGAAGAGGAGGCAAGGGAAATCTTTCTTTCCTTATACGAATCGTTTCCGGACTACCGGGACCTCCGGGAGCGTGTCCGGAAGTTCGGGGGATGAGCATACTGTTGCGACGCGGGATCGGTCCGTGGTAGAAAAGCGGAGAAGTGCGGGCGTAATTCAGGGGTAGAATGCAAGCTTCCCAAGCTTGACGTCGCCGGTTCGAATCCGGTCGCCCGCTCCATCTTGTCATCGGAGTTTTTCCGGTAGAGGAGAGCCCCTTCCTTGCGAGGGGCTCTTCGGTTTTTACGCCGATTCCTTTATAATTTACCCTTATGGCGAGGCGATGGGCGTGGAAGATCGGTCTGGGGCTCTTCCTCGTCGTACTCCTTGTCTTCGGAATCCGGCGGTTGGTCCAGGAATTTCCCCCCCTGTTGGCAAAGGCAGAGGATACGATTCGGGAGGAAGCCCGCGCACTGGGTCTGCGGGTCTCCTACCGGGAGTTTCGGTTTCATCCGCTGCATCTCCGCGTCTCCCTCGAGGACGTGGAGATTCGGGACGACAACGCCGGAATTCCCCTCGCCTACGCCAGGCATGTCGACGTGTATCTTTCCCTGAGGCGGATTCTGTCGGGTGCATTGCCGGTCTCCCGCGTTCTCGTGCGAACGTTTTCCGTTCATGCCGGAGAGGAAAACCGACCCCTCCTGGATAAACTCCGTGCTTCCGGAAAAGGCGATGGGCAGGAAGAGGCCCCCGAGATTCTTCTCGTCGACGGCTACGTCCGCATCCGCCCCCTGGGGCCACTTGCGGAGTGGGAGGCAAAGATCCCGGAATTTCGCATCCGCCCCGTCCGGTTTTTGGGGACCCGTGTCACGATCAAAGCCGAGCAGGCTTCCGGTCTGATCGCTCTCCCGAAAGCGGGAAGCGGGATCATTCCCTTTGACTCGGCGGAAGCCGATGTCTTTCTGAAGGGAGATTCCGTCCGGGTACGCAAGTTTCGCGCTTCGGGGCCTTCCGTGAAAATTGCTCTTTCCGGGGAATGGGATGGGGGACGGCGGGTGGCCGACGTGAAAGGTTCCGGAGAGGCGGATATCGGGGGCTGGACGGCGTCCGGTGCCCCGGGAGGGGACTGGCTCCGACGCGTGGCAACGGAAGGTAAGCTCACGTTTTCCGCCCGGTGGCAGGGAAGCCCCGAGAGCCCGGAGGGATCGGTCAAGATCCTGACGCGCAATCTCGTTTTTACGGGAAACACGCCGGCCGACGCGGAGGTCTTACTCGGGTTCTCCGGAAAAACGGTCCGGGTCGAATCGCTCCGGGGAAAGGTGTGGGGCGGTGTCGTCTCCGGGGCAGGCAAGTATGATTTCACGACGGGGAAGGGAGATGCCCGTTTATCGATTGCGCAAGCGGCGTTCGGGAAAGCGCCGTGGGAATCCACGGGAATATCTTGGCGTCCCGCCGGAAGGGGGGACCTGGTCCTGTCGGTCGCGGGCGGGAGGGACAAGGTTCAGGGGACCGTTTCTCTGAAAAACCCGGGAGGGTTCGAGCGGCAGGAAAGGAAAGGAGTTCCGGCGGCGAAGGTGGCGCTGCCCGTTACGGCCACGGTGACCGGCGAATTTCTTCCCGGCAAGGAGGTGGAGATACGGGAATTTCGCCTGACGGCGGGCAGGGCAGAAGCCGGTGGCCGGGGAACGTATGCTCTTCGTGAGAAACGGGTTTCGTTCACCGGGACATTTCTGGCCCCCCGGGGGAAAGCTGCGGAGTACGGTTGGGTCTACCCCGTTTCCTGGAGGAGCCTCGCCGGCGAGTGGACGCTATCGGGAATCCTGGAAAATCCCCATGTGACCGCGGGAGTGAAAGCCGAAGGACTTGCCGCGAGGGCGCTTCCTCCCGTGCCCCTCTCCGTGAAGCTGGAGGGAAATCCGGCGGAATTGGTACACTTCGTCGCGGATATTCCTGCCGATGTGGGGAAAGTGACCGCTGTCGGCACGATCTCGGAAACTGTCTCGCCAAACCCTGTTCGCCTCGAATCGACAATTAGCGCCCGCAATATCGATTTTTCCCTCGCCGGGGAATGGGGCGCAGCCGTGCTCTCTTCCCTGGGGAAGGATCCGGCCCACCTCAGGAGGCAGGCGTCCGGGATGTCCGGCACGGGCACCGCAGACCTTCAACTCTCGGTCGCCAGGGGGTCCTTCTCGGTCTCCGGGGAGATGTCCTCCTCCGAGATCGGGTTTTCGGGGATCAGCGCACGAGAAGTATCCGTTTCGGGAAACTGGAGAGAAACCCCCTCCGGTTCACGCTGGGGGTTCCACGCGGGCGGACAATTCGGGAAAGGGAATTTCGTGCTGGCGGGGAAGGGGGAGGATGGGAAAGCTGCATTCACCGGGACGATGGACGACATCGACCTCGCAACGGCGATCTCCCTCGCGAACCGGGAATACGGTGCCCGTATCGGAGGCCGCGCCGACCTGCGCGTGGAGGCAAGAACAGGACCGGAAGGGTGGGAGATCGGGAAGTTCTCCGCTTCCGTTCCCCGGTTGACTGCCGCGGGGCTGGCCATCGAAGGTGTGGTGGCGGAGGGTTCCCTCGGCGGATCCTCCGGGGAGCTCTCCCTGGTATCCACCTCGCCCCGTGTAAAGGCGTCGGCAGTTATCAGTCGGGAACGGGGGTGGCCGGTCTCGTTCAAAGTGAAAGCCGAAGGTGTCCCGACGGGAGTCGTGCTCGATGTGATCGGGAAGGGGGAGACCGCCTCCGGTGGGAGCTGGGATGCGCTTGCCGAAGGGGCACTGAAGGCCGCCGATCTGTTCGAGGGGAAGCCGGTGCGCCCGGAGGCGATTTCCGAGCTCCGCTTCTCCCTCTCGGCATCATCACTGTCAATCGCCGGGATCTCCTTCGATTCCCTGCACGCCGAAGGGAAGAAGGAACGAGATGTCCTTGCCGGGGAATTCGGCACCTCCCTGCCCGATTCGCTTCTTTTGTATTCCTTGTCGCTTCGGGAGCCGTACGGTTTTCGGGTGAAGGGTTCGTTTTCGTCAGGACAACCTGATGACACGGCGGCGGCAGGCGGCGAACCTGGCAAATTACGGAATAGCGGCTCCCCGGGTGAAAACGATAATTCGCGTTTCCGAATCGCCGGACAAGCCGAGCTCGGCGGATCCCTTCTTGCCCTAGGAAGTCTCCGAGGAACTCTCCAACTTGATCGGATATTCTACCGATACGAGGGGATCGACCTGACCGGAGAAGGGATCTCGATCGTCCTTTCCCCCGAGGGAATCCGTTGGGAAAGGGGGACCGTGCAGACCGCAGGTAACCCGCTTCACGTATTCGGGAAAGCAAACTGGGCGGGGGACATGGATCTCCGTCTCGAGGGGAATGTACCCGCCACGGCCATCCGACTGGCAACGGACGTGTTCGAGCGGCTGGACGGCACGCTTCAGATGAAGATACGGGTCAAGGGGAAGTGGGACAATCCTTCCGTCATCGGTACCGGGCACATGGAAAACGGAACGTTTTCCTTCCGTGGCTATGCACAGCTGTTCGAGAAGATGAACGTAGACGCGGTGATCAGCCGGGAGAAGATCATCTTCGAGCATTTCGATGGAAGGAGCGGGGGCGGATACATCGACGGGAGGGGCGAACTCCCCCTCCGGTTCGACGAGGGGCAGAAGATGTTCTTCACGGTGGACTTCTTCGACATGCAATATCCCTACCCGGAAGACCTGCATCCGGTACTCCAGGGGCGTGTCGAGTTGATCGGGCCGGTAAAAGACCTCCTCATCACGGGAGATGTAGAAGTCCAGTCCGCGCGGTACACGAAGACCATCCGCCCCGAGCGGGCTCTGCTGGATTTCCGGAGGAGGCTTGCGGACGTTACGGCACGCCGGCAGGAAACCGATTTCCGGATTCGGCTCGACCTCGAGGCGGTGGCCGATGGGACGATCCACATCCGGAACAACCTGGCGAACGCGGACATCAAGGGGGAATTCAAGGTTGTGGGGGACACGAGCCGGGTCATCATACTGGGGTCCTTCGATGTGACGGAAGGGCACGTCGAGTATCGGGGAAACCGGTACGAATTGACGCGAGGGGTCATGGAATTCCAGGATCCCAGACGAAATAACCCCGTGCTCGACTTCCGGGCGGAGACGAAAAAGGGGAACGTACTCGTTACGGTCGGCGTGACGGGAACGCTGGAGAAGTACGAAGTGGAACTCTCCTCCGACCCGCCCTACAGCAAGAACGACATCGTCAGCCTGCTTTCCCTAGGGACCACTTCGGGAAGCGCCATTGGGGCAGGGGGCTCGCTGCCCGCCGAGGCGGCGTCGATCGCGCTGGACCCGGTAACGGGTCGCGTTACCGAGGGGATCCGGTCCGTCATCGGCCTGGACAGATTCGCTATCGAGCCGTCCTTTTCCGCAAGTGAAAATGCGTTCGAACCACGGTTCGTCGTCGGGAAGAGTTTCGGGGATCGCTTCTCGGTCTCGGTTTCGACGACCGTGGGAACGTCGGCGGAGGGCAGCGCCCTGGCGGAGTTTAAGGTCCTTGAGAACGTGTACCTCGAGGGAACCTGGGAAAGCGCCACCACGACAAAGGAGGGTGACCTGGGGGCCGACGTGAAATTCCGGTACCGGTACCGCACATTCAAGGATCTTTTCCGTGCCCGTGACTGAGAGGCGGGCCGGGCTCCTCCGGGTTCTATCGATCCTGGCGGTACTTCTTTTCGCCCTTCCCTCGCATCCCTCCCGTGGAGGATCCGTTCCGGACAAGCTGGTTCCGGTAATCGACTCGATTTCTTTCCGGGTAGCGTCCCCCTACCTGATTTCCTACGAGGAGCTGGCAGGGATCGTCACCGTGCGCCCGGGATACCTTCTGACACGGGATGCCATTCGCGAGTCGATCCGCCGGCTCCAAAGGAAGAGCCTCTTCCGGGAGCTTTCCGCATACGTGCGGGAAGAAGGGGGAAGGGCGGAGCTCTTGTTCTATCTCCTCCCGCTCCCTGTTGTCACCGAGATAGAGGTTACCGGCAATAAGCGGATTTCCGCTTCCCGGATCCTGGCGATTTCCCGCATCCGGCGGGGGAAACCGGTTACGGGGGCGGATCTCTCCCGCGCGCAGGAATCCGTCCGTTCTTTCCTGCGGGAAAAAGGGTTCCTCGAGGCGACGGTTTCGGTTTCCGCGCTCTGCAAAGTGGATACCGGAACGGGGAAGGTCCGCATCGAGGTGAGGGAGGGAAGCCCC
Source organism: uncultured delta proteobacterium (assembly GCA_963811025.1). GTDB lineage: Bacteria > Desulfobacterota > Deferrimicrobia > Deferrimicrobiales > Deferrimicrobiaceae > CSP1-8. The sequence goes on along the minus strand of CAWEPX010000017.1, from coordinate 108,064 downwards.
GCCCTGGTAAAGGAAGTGCGGGTACCCGGGACTTCCTTTTTCCCCCGGGAGAGGCTGGAGGAGCTACTCGGCGTTTCTCCCGGTTCCCGCTTCGACTTCCGGGAATGGGAGGAAGGGGTGAAGAGGCTACGGGGGGCGTACAAGCGGAAGGGATTCCTGACGGTGCGCATTCCGGAACCCGAGGTGTTCTGCGAAGACGGGAAAGAACTGTGCCTTACCGTCCGGGTGGAGGAAGGTCCCCGGTACGAGGTCGTTTGGGAAGGAGCGCACCGCTTCCCCGTCAGCAAGCTCGAGAAAGTGTCGGGGATCTACGCAGAGGAAGGAGAACTCACGGAAGGGGGGCTGGAATACGAACTGAGAGAACGTCTGCTCTCCTTTTACCGGGGGCAGGATTACCTCAAGGCGTCGGTCGATATCGAATCGAAAGAGAAGTCCGACGGCGGCCGCTCCCTGAGGATAATCGTTACGGAGGGGCAGGCGGGATACCTGAAAAGCATCCGTTTTACGGGGAACGCGAGCATGTCGGGGAAAAAGCTCAGGAAGCAGATGCTCTCTTCGGAACGGGGGATTTTTCCGCTTTATCACGGGGTCCGGGAAATTCGACGAGGAGGAATGGAGAGCAGACCTCGGCGCGTTGATCGGGCTCTACCAGAAGGAAGGGTTCGCCCGGGCACGCATTACCTCCGTGGACACCGACTGGGACGACCAAGGGGGGATTACGGCGACCATCCATATAGAGGAGGGGAAACGCTATCTGCTCAGGGCAATCCAGGTGCAGGGAAACGACCACTTTCTGAGAGAGGAAATCCTTCGTCTGATCAAAAACCGCGAAGGTCAGTATGTCGATTACAGCGTGCTGGATCAGGACGAGGAGGCGATCGCGGCGCATTACCGGAATGCAGGGTATCTTGACGTCTCCGTGAGTACCCGGTTCGAGGAGGACGAGGGGGGAGACACGGCCAACATTTATTTCCACATCGAAGAAGGAACGCGGTATCGCCTGGGGAAAGTCGTCGTCCGGGGGAACGTGCTCACCGATTCCGTGGTGGTCTCCCGGGAGCTCACCATTCCCGAGGGAGCCCCGGTCGGGGAGAAGGAGATGTTGACATTCCAGCAGGCCGTCTTCGCCACGGGGCTTTACAAATCGGTTCGCCTGCACAAGGTGAAACGGACGGATGAAGGGATCCTCGACCTCATTGTCGAGGTGGAGGAGACTCTTTTCTTCGAGGTCGAGTTCGGTGCGGGGTACGGTACCGACACCGGCGTACGTGGATTCGTGGGCGCGAAGAACAAGAACCTGAACGGGAAGGGAAGGAGACTTGCCACGCGCGTAACCGCAAGCCAGAAGGAGCAGATCTACCTCGCGGACCTTCGGGAGCCGTGGGTTTTCGGAAACCGGTGGAAGTGGGAGGGAGGAGTGACTGCATCCCATGCCGAGGCCCAGCGCGAAAGCTTCAGCTTTCGGAAGACGAGCGTCGTAACTAGTATCAACAAGACGATTTTTGCCCGATCCACCGTGTCCTTGCAGTATGAGTTGTCCCTGGACGATATCTTTGCTGTCGAGCCGGGGGCCGTCCTGTCGCCGGAGGACCAGGGGACCGCCACCATCTCGGCTGTACGGGTGTTGTTCGTCCTCGATTTCCGGGACGATTCGTTCAACCCGAAGCGGGGAACCTTCCACTCGGGATCCGCGGAACTTGCCACTTCCGGCCTGGGGTCGGAGGTGGAATATTACAAGCTTGTCGGCCAGTCCAGCTGGTACCATCCCGTATTCCGGAGGAATACCTTCGCGGTGTCCGCTCGGGCGGGCGTCGTAAGACCGTTCGGAATCTCGGAAGAAGTTCCCATCCAGAAGCGCTTCTTCCTCGGCGGGAGGTCGACCGTCCGGGGGTTCAAGGAGGATCACCTCGGTCCGCGTGCCCCCGACGGGAGCTTAACGGGAGGGGATTACATGGTCAACGGAAACGTCGAACTACGGGTTCCCCTAAAATACGGATTCCTCGTCGCTTTCTTCCTGGATGCGGGGAGCGTGTGGTTCGAAAATGATCCCCGAAACGGTTTTGATCTTCGGGAGAGCACGGGTCTCGGGCTCCGCTACATCACGCCGATCGGCCCGGTTGCCCTGGACTACGGGTGGAAACTGGACAGGAGGGAGGGAGAATCCTCCGGTGAGTGGCATTTCACGATCGGGGCCGTATTCTGACGGGTTCCAATTTCCTGCTATCTCGTCACGCGTAAATCGTGTTAGGTTTTCCATGGTGGGAGAATTCCCACAGAAAGGATCCTGCCCTGGGGCCCGGTATCCGGTGGACATTCCCTTTTTTCGCTATCTGGATCGGGATTTCCGTGATAACGGTCCTGTCCATTGCCCTGTCGCCGGGTGGTTTTCGACAGGCCGGACTCCCCGCATGGTTTGCCATCTGCGGGGAATTCGCCCTCGGCGCAGCGCTCTTCCTGTATTTCAACCGGAGCATTTTCCGGTCCGCCGACCGATGGCAGAGGGAGATTTCCTCGGGTGCCGGAAAAGATTTCCCCGTCGAGGCGGGGATCCTTACCCCGGTTGCGGCTGCGGTGGCCGAACGGTGCGGGCGGGAGATCGCCTACCTCGAGGAGGAACTCCGGAAACGCGAGGAGCAGTTGCGGCAGTTCGAGCGTCTCCGCCGAGATTTGGAAGAAATTCAATTGCACCTGGAGGCCAAGATCAAGGACCTGCATTCTATCTACGAGGTCTCCACGGCGGTCGCCGGGACGCTGGACACCGAGGAACTGTTTCGCATCATTCCCGAACGGGTCATGAAGGTGCTCGGGCTGAACGACTTCTGTGTCCTCCTCTACCAGCCGGAATCCGGAAATCTCGTTTGCCGCGCCTCGGCGGGGATGCCTCCCTCCGTTTCCCCAGACTTCGCCATAGGGCGCGGGGAAGGGATTTCGTGGCGGGTGTTCGAGTCGGGGGAGGCGGTCTACGTCCCGGATGTTCGGGCCACCCCGGATTTCCGGTACTACAACGGGGAGAAGCCGGAGGTGCGATCCTTCATGTCCGTACCGCTGCTCTCGAAGGGAAAAGTGGTCGGCATCCTGAACATCAACCACCCGGTGCCGAATGCTTTCGACGGGGAGTCGCTTGCGACGTTGCGCGTGCTGGCCACCTACATTGCGATCGCGGTCGAGAATGCCGAACTCTTCCACTTCGTGAAAACGCTCGCGGACAAGGATTCCCTCACGCTCCTGCACAATCACGGGGCGTTCCACACGAGGCTTCTGATCGAGATCGAAAGAGCTTTACGATACGGACGCTCCCTCTCCGTGATCATGCTGGACCTCGACGGCTTCAAGGAAATCAACGACACGCATGGCCACATCGTCGGGGACCGCATCCTGATGATGACGGCGGGCGTCCTTTGCGCGCATCTTCGGAAGAGCGACGTGGCCGCCCGCTACGGGGGTGACGAGTTTGCCGTGATTCTCCCCGAGACGGACCTCGCGGCGACCTCCGCCATAGCAGGTCGCATTGCGGCGGGAATTTCCCAGGTCCGCCTCGACACAAAGGAGGGGGCGACGATATCCTTTACCGCCAGCATCGGCTATGCGGCGTGCCTACCGGATTCCCCGGAACGGGAAACGATCCTGAATGTCGCCGACCGGCTGATGTACGAATCGAAACGACGGGGGCGGGGAGGGATCCTGGGCGAGCAGCTCTGATCACGGCCCGGGGCGTCCCGTCGATTTCGCGTCGACGTGAGGCACGACTCCCGGGAGTGGGCCGTTCACACCCGGGAGGACTCTCCCCCGGCCTGGAAAGAATCGAGGAACAATTGGAGAAGTTGGAGAAAATTCGATACGGGCGGACGGCTGTAGTCGGAATGTGGCACCGGAAAACGGAGGAATTCCGGGATGTTTCCGGGAAGGACCGAGATGCCGAGTGAGAGCATGTCCCGGCTAGGGAAGTTCCTCAGGGAGCGGGGGAGAAAGATGACGTTTTTTTCCGGAGATATCCCCACGACTGAAGAGCTGGAACTCTTGAAAGAGAACAGGAGGAGGGTGGAGCTGGTCATCCGGGCCCGCTGGATCCTCCTGGCGATCCTGTCCGTATTCGGGTTGGTCGTCCATATCTTCTTCCAGGACGAAAGCGCCGATGTGGAGTCCCTGACGTACGTCCATCTTATCGCCCCTTTTGCCGCCGTCCTTTTTGTAGCCGCCTACAACGCTTTTTTACAGTACAGCTACCGATGGTTCGTCCAGGTCCGTTCGCTGAACCAGGTACAGCTTATTTTCGACCTCCTCGTGGTGACGGTGATGGTCCACTACAGCGGAGGCGCGGTATCCTGGTTCTGGACCATGTACATGGTCCTCACTCTCGAGGCCGCCCTGATCATGGACAAGAAGTCGGATACTTACGCGATCGCCCTCGCCAGCTCGATCGCCTTCGGGGGGCTTCTCACCTTCGAGTTCTACCGGATTCTGCCACCAGTGAGAATGCCCTTCGAGAACAACCTTCTCCAGAATACCTACTCGTACGAGATGCTCAAGTGGGCATGGATCACCATCACCAATTTCTGCGTGGCTTTCGTGGCGGCGTTCATGATGGAGACAGTCCGCCGCCGTGAGGCTCGGCTGCGGGATTTGGTGGTCCGGGACGGCCTGACGGGTCTGTACAACCGGAGCTACTTCAACTACCGGTTCAATTCGGAGATCCAGCGGGCGAAGCGGTACGGGCGGACGCTCTCCCTGCTCATCCTGGACATGGACGACTTCAAGAAGTACAACGACGAATTTGGCCACCTCGCCGGGGACAAGCAACTGCGGTTGCTTGCGGATATCCTGAAGGCCCAGATCCGGCGAAGCGATGACAAGCTTTCCTACGAGGTGGACATCGCATGCCGGTATGGCGGGGAGGAGTTCGCGATCATCCTTCCCGAGTCCGTGTCCGCCCAGGGGGCGGTCGCCGCCGAGCGCCTCCGCCAGCGGGTCGAGACGACAGGAGCCGTTTCCATGGCCGAGCGGATCCGGAAGAATATCGAGCAGACCCGTCAGGGGAAGGTACGCATGACGGTGAGCATCGGCGTATCCTCCTATCCCGAACACGGCGTCGAGATCGACACCCTGATCCGGGCCGCCGACGATGCCATGTACCTCGCCAAACGAAAGGGAAAGAACCGGGTCGTCGTGGCGGGAAGGGATGCCCAGGCGGTAAAACCGACGGGAGCGCTCCATGGATAGGAAAACCATCGATCAGTTCCGTCTTGCTCTGTTCGGCCGGATGGTGATGGGGGTATCCCATGAGGTGGACAACCACCTGAGCGTCGTCCTCGGCTTTGCGGAACTTCTTCAGGTCCTGGGAGTGGAAGAGAAGAAGTCGCTTGGAGGCGCCGGGAAGATCCTGTCGGCGGGGGAGAAGATCGCGGCGATCATCAAGCAGTTTTCTCATTACGTGCGGCCCCACGCGCCGGCTGCCGAACCGTTTTCCATTTCCACCGTTCTTTCGGAAATCGTCCTGTTCTCGCGGTACGACCTGGGTCGTGGCAACGTAACCCTTGTGATGCCTTCCACGGAAGGAGCGGGGCGGATGCGGGGAGACAACAGGGATTATGCGCTTGCTCTTCTCGCGGCACTTCTCAACGGTGCGGAGGCGATGGCAGCGAGGGGGGGGACGCTGACCGTGGGCGCTACCGTCAAGGAAGGGTTCTGCCAAGTCACCGTTGCAGACCAGGGGACAGGAATTCCTCAGAATATCATGCCCCGGATATTCGAGGAGGGGTTCACCACCAAATCGGAGTCCCTGCATTCGGGAATGGGGTTGCCGGTTGCCCGCCATATCGTTTCCGGGATGGGCGGGGACATTACTGTGGAGAACCTCACCGGCAGAGGCTGCCTCGCCACCTTGCGGGTACCGGCCATCTGACGAAGGGATGACTGGTGCCGAAGGGGGGATTTGCCCGCATGAGACTCGGCGATCGCTCCATCGTTCTTTGCAGCGCGGCTCGGGGCTTCCGCGTTCCACAAGGTCGCGCTTTTCCCCGCTACTCGCTCGGCGCCCCTCGCCGGTTCAAATCCCCAGGGACGGCAATGAGTGTGGGATAAGGAAATGTTGTGGTGCCGAAGGGGGGATTTGAACCCCCACGTGGTTGCCCACACTAGACCCTGAATCTAGCGCGTCTGCCAGTTCCGCCACTTCGGCATCCGGAACGCGGAAATTAGAATTATAGCAAAGGTCGTTCTGCGGGCAACGGGAAAGTTTCCCCGCCGGTGGGATCCCGGGGGAGCGGGAAGGGGGAATACGGTTGCGGCACCAGGCGTTCTGGGAAACGTGGCTGCGTCAGAACGCGGACGGCCTGCGCAATCGTATGTCCTCCATCCGGGACTGGTACCGCGCTGCGGGCGTCGCGAAGGGCGAACGAAGGGGGTTCCGGGCGGCGCTGAAAAACCTCGGGGAGGGGAGAGGGCGGAAAAAAGGTGGAAAGTTCCCGCGCATGCCCGCAATAGGGAAAGCGGCGGGATCCGGCGACCCGCGCAGAGGCGAAGGGGAAAAGGGACGGAGGGAGGTCCAGCGGGAAGGACGCCTTCGTATGACGAGAGAGGGAAGATCCATCGTCATCACGGATTCTCCCGGTGAACCCGCGATCCGCATTCCCGGGACCGCTCTTTCCGGCGCCCTGCCCAAGGACCGCGTGCTCGTCCGGCTGGAGAAGCGCCGCGGGGGCGCTCCCCCTTACGGGAGAATCATCCGCATCGTGGAACGGGGCATGAGGGAATTCGTCGGCCGGTATGTCATGGCAGGAAAACGCCCGCTCATTCGTTTCCGCGATCGTGAGGCTGATCTCCTTCTCCCCGCAGAGGTGCCGGACGGTCTTGATCCCGTTCCGGGGGAACTTGTCCTGGCGGAAATCGCCGAATATCCTTCGGCCGGAAAGGAAGGGCGCACGAGGATTGTGCGTCTCCTCGGGGAAAGTCACACGATGGATACACTGACCCTTGCCGTCACATCGGCGAGGGGTCTGCCTGCGACCTTTTCCGAAGAGGCAACGGAGGAAGCGAGTCGAATCCCGCAGTCGGTCCGCTTTGCGGGCGGAAAAAAGAAGGGAAGCGAAGCGGATAGACTTCCGCGGGTCGACCAGCGCGGGATGCCGTTCGTCACGATCGACGGGGAGGACGCCAGGGATTTCGACGACGCGGTCTGCCTCGTCCGCGACCGGGGGCGCGACCGCCTTCTCGTCGCCATCGCTGACGTTTCCCACTACGTCCCGGCGGGGGGACACATCGACCGGGACGCCTGGGAACGGGGAACGAGCGTGTATTTCCCCGACCGGTGCATCCCGATGCTGCCTCCGTCTCTCTCGGAAGGTGTGTGCAGCCTGAAGGCAGGGGTTAACCGGTTTACGGTCACCGTGGATATCCCCTTTCACGAGCAGGGGAGGCCGAAGCCGGCCTCCTTCTACCTCTCCGTCATCCGGAGCAGGGCACGGCTTACCTACGAGGACGTGCATGCCTTCCTCGGCCGGCAGGGAAACGGGAGGGGGCGGGAGAAAATCCGGGGAGAGATCGGGGAGATGCTCCGGCGAATGGAGATGGTCGCGAAACGGCTGACGCTTGCTCGCCTCGGCCGGGGAGCACTCGATCTCGATCTCCCGGAGACGAAGGTCTTTGTGCGGGACGGTCTCCCCCGGCGAGTGGCAGCGGTACCCCGATGGGAGTCCCACCGGCTGATCGAGGAGTTCATGCTTCTGGCGAATACCGCGGTGGCCGAGTTCCTGTCCTCCCGGAACATGCCGCTCCTTTTCCGGCTCCACGAGCAGCCTGCGGAAGACCGGATGGAGGAATTCGAGGAAGCCGCAGCGAGGATCCTCATGACGGTTCCGGCGACGAAGGGGCGGGACATCTCTTCCCGCCTGCAAGCGTGGACCACGGCGGCCCGCGGAGGGAAGTACGAGAGGCATATCAACATGCTTTTGCTCCGCAGCCTGATGCTTGCGCGATACGGCCCGGAGACGGCAGGGCCATTTTGGGCTCGCCCTCTCCCGGTACGCCCATTTCACCTCTCCGATCCGCCGCTATCCCGACCTCGTTCTCCACCGGGTACTCAAAGCGGCGTTGGGGGACAGGGAATACGCTCCCTATGTGAAGAGGGTCTCCGCTGACGGGAAGGAGATGGGGGCGCACCTCAGTGGACGGGAGCGAAAGGCGATGGAGGCGGAGCGGGATCTGGATCAGCGTGCGAAAGCACTGTATCTCTCCTCACGGGTGGGAGAGACGTTTCCCGGGTTCATTACTTCCGTCACCGGATATGGATTCTACGTGGAGCTCGACGACTGCCACGTGGAGGGGTTCGTTGCGATCTCGACACTGCGGGACGACGAATACCGCTATGCGGCGGATCGGGGGGAGTGGCAGGGCATCGTTCGAAAAAGAAGGTTATCCCCGGGAGACCGGCTGCTTGTGCGATTGCGGCGGGCGGATGTCGACCGCGGGGAAATAGACTTCCTTTTCGTTGAAAAACTTCCGGATTCTCTCTAGAATGAGGGATAATTTGGAGGGACTATGGCCGCCAAGCTACTGCTCGCTGAGGACAGCCTCACTATCCAGAAAGTATTCGAACTTTCTCTGAAGCAAACCGGAATCTCTCTCACAGTGGTCGACAACGGGAACGACGCGGTCCGGCTTGCGAAGGAGATCTCCCCCGACCTCGTGGTTGCCGATGTGTCCCTCCCTGGGAAGGACGCGTTCGATGTGGCCGCCGAATTGGGGGGGGGCGAAACGGGCCAGCCGATCCCCGTGCTCGTCCTCGCCGGGACGCTGGCTCCCTTCAACGAAGAGAGGTTTCAGAGTTGTGGGGCGGCCGGGGTCCTGTTCAAGCCATTCGAGTCCCAGGAACTGATCGACAAGGTAGAAGCCCTGCTCCGGGGAAAGGAAGAGCCTGCTCCGGTGCCCGAGGACAAGGGAGATGTCTCCTCTTCCGCGGAGGAACCCTGGGATTTCAGCGATGTTTTGAGAGAGATGGAGGAGGATGCGGGGACACCTTCCGGGACCCGGGCGGCGGATGAGGAAGATCTGGCCGGAATGGCGACAGCTTCCGCCGGAGGCGCAGAGGGTAACTTGTCTCTGGGAGATTTCGATGTGTCCCTCGAGGATATCGAAAGGGAAACGGAAAGGGAGGAGATACCCACGGAGCCGGATGCCACGGAGCAGGAAGAGTCGGTCGAGCCCGACCCTTCCGAGGGGGAGAAGGAACAGATATTCCTGACGGAAGAGCACATCGGGGATCTCGGGTTCGACGACTCCCCGGGCGCCGTCACCGATCTCACTCCGGCGATCGAGGAGGTCGAGGATCTGGAGGAGATCGATTCGCTGGAGGGAATAGAGGTCCCGGAAGGCGAGGTTTCCGAGTTGGCTCCTCCGGAAGAGCTGCTCCTCCGGAAGAAACGATGGTTTCCCCTCCTTTCGTTGCTTCCGAAAACATATCCGCCGATGGGGTATCCGGAGGATGTCGTCCTCTTCCCCCTCCACGGGACCTTTCCCCGGAGAAGCGGAATTCCGGGAACTGTTCGCCGCACGGGCGCAGGAGATCTTCGAGAAGGTGGCAGGGGAAACCGTGGAAAAGGTCATGTGGGAAATGATGGAGAACCTCACGAAGGAGTTCACCGAGAGGATCCGGGAGTCCGTGGAGGCCGTGGTGTGGGAGGTGGTTCCGGCCACCACGGAAGCGCTTATCCGGGAGGAGATCGCCCGGATACGCGAGCAAGCCGAAAAGGAATCCTCCTAGTCACCCCGCCGGGAGGCGAACCCCTACTGCATGGAAATATCGCTCGCGGGAAGACCGGTACGACTTCGGCTTTCCCGCGAATTATACGGGTATTGAGGCGAGCGCGCATGGAAGCCAGGGACCAGGAGAAATCGTACGACCCGGCAGTTGCCGAGTCGAAGTGGTACCGCTACTGGGAAGGACTGTCCCTTTTTCGTGCGGACCCCGCCTGTCCGGGCGAGTCCTACTGTATCGTCATTCCGCCCCCGAACGTCACCGGCTCCCTTCACATGGGGCATGCACTCAACGTGACCCTCCAGGACGTACTGATCCGCTACCACCGTATGCTCGGAAAGAACGTGCTCTGGCTCCCGGGAACCGACCACGCGGGGATCGCCACACAGAACGTGGTCGAGCGCCTGCTCGCGGGCGAGGGGATCGACCGGCAGTCGTTGGGGAGGGAAAAATTCGAGGAACGGGTCTGGAAGTGGAAGGAGGAAAGCGGCGGGGCCATCCTGAATCAGCTCAAGCGGCTAGGTGCGGCGTGTGACTGGAGCCGGGAGCGGTTCACGATGGACGAAGGATTGTCCCGCGCGGTACGGGAAGCATTCGTTCTGCTTCACCGAAAGGGGCTCATCTATCGTGGCCGTTACATCATCAACTGGTGCCCCCGGTGCCATACGGCGCTCTCTGACCTCGAAGTCGCGCACGTGGAGACAAAAGGGTGGCTGTATTACATCCGGTATCCGGAGCTTTCGGGGACGCAAAGCGTGGTGGTGGCCACGACCCGCCCCGAAACGATGCTGGGAGACACCGCGGTGGCAGTGCACCCGGGGGACGAGCGATACACGGGCAGGATCGGCGTGACGTTGCGTCTTCCCATCATGAACCGCCCTATCCCCCTGCTTTCCGACGAGATGGTGGACCCCGCATTCGGAACCGGCGCCGTGAAGATCACGCCTGCGCATGACCCGAACGACTTCGAGGTGGCAAAACGGCATGATCTGCCCGCTGTACGGGTGATCGACGATGCGGGAATGATGACGGGCGAGGCCGGGTCGTTCGCGGGGATGGACCGGTTTGCCTGCCGCGAAGCGGTTCTCGAACGCCTACGAAAGGAAGGGATTCTCATCAAGGAGGAGCAGTACCTCCACAACGTAGGCCATTGCTATCGGTGCAAGACGGTTGTCGAACCTACCGAAAGCATCCAGTGGTTCGTGAAGACGAAACCCCTTGCCGAACCCGCGATCCGCGCCGTACGGTCGGGAGAGACCCGGATTATTCCGCCGAACTGGGAACGGACCTATTTCGACTGGATGGAGAACATCCGGGACTGGTGCATTTCCCGCCAGATCTGGTGGGGACACCGGATTCCCGCCTACCACTGTCCCGCCTGCGGGCTGACGATGGTGGAGGTCGACGCGCCGGACCGGTGTTCATCCTGCGGGTCGGACAACCTCCGCCGGGAAGAAGATGTGCTGGACACGTGGTTCTCCTCCGGGCTGTGGCCCTTCTCGACGCTGGGCTGGCCGGACCGTACCGAGGATCTTTCCCGGTATTACCCCACCTCCACGCTCGTCACGGGGTTCGACATCCTCTTTTTCTGGGTGGCAAGGATGATGATGATGGGGATCGAATTCACGGGGAAGGCTCCCTTCCGCGACGTGGTGATCCATGCGCTTGTCCGGGACCCGAAAGGGGAGAAGATGAGCAAGACCCGCGGCAACGTCATCGATCCGCTCGAGCTGATGGAGCGCTACGGAACCGATGCTTTTCGGTTTACGCTCCTCGCGCTCGCTGCCCAGGGGCGGGACATCCGGATGTCCGACGAACGCCTCGAAGGGTACCGAAACTTCATGAACAAGCTTTTCCAGGCAGGCAGGTTCGTCCGGATGCACGCGGACGACAATACCGTGAGGGACCTCCCTCCGGAGCGGTCCGCCGCGGACCGCTGGATCCTGTCCCGCCTGCAGCGGGTAATCGACGAGATCCGGAAAGGAATCGAGGAGTATCGATTCAACGAGGCGAGTTCGGCGTTCTACCAGTTCACATGGCACGAGTTCTGCGACTGGTACCTGGAGATGATCAAGCCCTCGCTCCAGCCGGATGCGCCCGCGGAGATACGGGAGCGCCAGCGCGCCGTGCTGTTGTACGTATTCGAGATGATTCTCAGGTTATCCCACCCCTTCCTGCCGTTTCTCACCGAGGAGATCTGGCATTCGCTGCCGGGGGAGCGGGGAAGCATCCTGACGGAAGTGTACCCGGTGGCCGACCCGGACCGAACCGATGTCGATATCGAGAAAGACATGGGGCATCTCATGGAAGTCATTCGCGCCGTACGGAACATGCGGAGCGAGCTGCATGTACCTCCCGCGAAAAGGGTGGAAATTCGCCTGAAGGGACAGTCGGAGGATCTTGCGTTCCTGCGCGATCACGAGGAGATCATCCTTCGGCTTGCGAGGGCCGAAAGGGTGGTGCACAGGGAGCCCGAATACATCCCGGTCGAGGATGCCACAGCCGTGGTGAACGACATCGAGGTGTGCCTGCCCCTGGCCGGTCTCATCGATTTTCGAAAGGAAGCCTCGCGTCTCCGCAAGGAGATCGACAAGGCCAACGCGGAGCACTCCGTCGTGTGCGCGAAGCTGGGGAACGATAAATTCCTGGCGAACGCCCCCGGGGACATTGTCGATGCGCACCGGATCCGCAAGGGGGAGCTCGAGGCGAAGCTCGGAAGCCTTTCCCGGAACCTTGCCCTGGTGACCCGATACCTGTCGTGATCTCGCGTCTTGAATACGAGAGGCTTGTCGTCGCTGCGCTACGGGAAGACGCGCCGTTTGGCGATCCCTTCGGTTCCTCCTTCTCCGGGAAGGCACGCGGCTCGTTCGTCGCCGGGGCCAAGGGAGTCTTCTGCGGCGGGATGGTGGCGGTCGAGGTGCTCCGCCAGGTCGACCCGAAGGTCGGAGCGACGTTTCTTCGGGAAGGAACCCGGGTGTCCCGGGGTATGAAGGTGGGGGGAGCCGAGGGGACGGCGTCGTCGCTCCTCCGCGCGGAACGGGTCGCCCTGAATTTCCTCCAGCGGCTCTCCGGCGTCGCCTCGACAACAGCCGCGTACGTCGAACGGGTGGGCCCGCACGGCACCCGCATTCTGGACACCCGGAAAACCACTCCGCTGCTCAGGGTTTTGGAAAAGTACGCGGTGCGGGTCGGCGGCGGGCACAACCACCGTTTTTCCCTGTCGGATGGTGTACTCATCAAGGAGAACGCCGTTCGGGCGGCAGGCAGCATCGCCATGGCCGTGACGGCGGCCCGGAACGCCGTGCACCATCTCGCCCGGGTGGAAGTGGAGGTGGAGAGTCTTGGCCAGGCGGAAGAAGCGGTCGACGCCGGTGCGACCGCGCTGCTTCTTGACAACATGACTCCCGAGGAGGTACGGGAGGTGGTGGACCGCTACGGGGGGAAGGTTCTCCTCGAAGCGTCCGGGGGTATTCACCTGGGAAACGTGGAGAAATACGCACGTGCCGGCGTGTCGGCGATTTCGATCGGAGCCCTCACGCACTCCGCCCCGGCGCTCGACATCTCCTTCGAGCTCGATCCGTGAAACGGATCCGCTCCGGATTCCTCGTCTGGGGCATGCTTTCTGCGATCCTTTTTTCGCCCGCCAACGCGCAGGAGAAAGGGACGGGGAGATATCGTCTGTACGAGGCCACGGCGGCAACGGTGAACGGGGAAGTCCTTTTTCTTTCCGATGTCGTTCGGGAGTCGTGTCTCCGGGCATGCGGTGCCTTCCCGGGAGACGAGCCGGTCGTGTTGTCCCTCCCGGAGGCCCGGGACAGGTTGATCGCGGACACCCTCGTCAGGCAGGAAGAGGAAAAGCTGGCGATGGGGACGGTCGACAACACAGCATTGCAAAAGGCCGTCGCCGGGGCCTCCGCCGCCATGAAATCATGTCTCCTCCCCTGTGCGAAGGAGGTTTCCGATGAACAGGTCCGGGATTACGTGGCGAGAAGACTTCTGGTCCGGGAATTCCTCCGGGATCGCATTTCGACGTTCGTCGACGTGAAGGAGGAAGACGTGGAGAGGGAGATCGCGCGCCGGGCCGCGCGGTCGGGAGTGCGCCCCGAGGATGTCTCGAGGGAGGCGGTGAGGAAGGCACTCTTCGAAGAGAGCGCGGCAAGGGAAATCCGAAACTGGTTCGAGCGGGCGACATCGAAATCAAGCATTGTGTTGTCCCCTCTGGAGGAGAGATGAATACGGACAGATATGCCCTGACGGTCCGGTCCTCGTTCTCCGCGGCCCACCGGCTATCGGAATACGAGGGGAACTGCGAGAGGCTTCACGGGCACAACTGGCAGGTTGAGATTACCGTGGAATCGGGAGAACTTGATTCCCGGGGGATGGCTCTCGACTTTCGGGTGATGAAGACCGCCCTGGGCGAAATCCTCTCGCGGATGGACCACAAGTATCTCAACGAGGTTCCCCCGTTTCACGGCCAGAACCCTTCGTCGGAGAACATCGCGCGTTACATTTTTGACGAGATGGATGGGAAAATCCCCTCCCCCGTTAGGCTTTCCCGGGTTACCGTGTGGGAATCCGACGATGCATGGGCCGAGTACTCGCGCCCACGCCGGTAGTCTCCTACCTTTTCAACGACTCGTTCAACCCCTTGAGCAGCAATTCGAGGTCGATCTTGTGGACTTTCGCCCCGTGCGCGAGGTCCTCGTACCGGGAGAGTTCGCAGGTGGCGCAGTCGATCCCGAACCTCTCGAACACTCCGATTGTCTGGGGAAATTTCCGGAGGACGTCTTCGATCTTCATTTCCTTGTTGATCATGGCGGCCCTCCCGGCGGGAATGCCATGATTTTACCACAGGTGGCGGATCAATCGAGGTCGAGGAACCGCAGGGGGGGGGCGGCCGGAATCCGACCGATTTTCGCGGCGAGACGGAAGAACCGTTCAAGCCCTTCAATCTCCGCGGAGAGATCGTAGGACAGGTTTCGCCAGTACTCCGAAAGAAAATCCCGGGAAATCCACTCCGGGACGATAATGCGGCTGTCTTCCCGGTCCATCTCCTCCCGGGCGATCATCTTTGCCGAGAGCAGCGTGCGGGCGAATCGGCGCAGGTGTTCCCCCCCTCCCGGAGAGCGTCCCGGGGAATTATCCAGAGGGCGAAAACGAATGGCGCTCCCGTCTCCCGGTTCCACCACTCCCCGAGGTCGGTGACGTGGGCTGCCGCCCCGGACAGGCTCCCTCGAATCGCTTCGTCGCCGATGGCAAGATACGCCGGGTACCGGAGGAGCGCCTCGCCGGCGGAAAGGGAGGTTCGGACCAGCCGGTTCCGCTTGCCGAGGAATTCCCGCAGGAGGATCTCCAGAAGAACGACCGAGGTGTCCGAGTTGTTCGTGACGGCGATCGGATCCCCGGTGAGATCGGTCACCGGGCGGTGGGAGAACAGGAGAACGCTCATGACCTTCGACCGGGAGGAAATCGAGATGTCGGGACAAAGCAGATACCGATCGGGGAGTTTTCCGTATTCGATCGAGGAAGACGGGGAGATATCGAGCTTCCCCTCGCGCAGTTTCCGGTTAAGCTCGGACGGATGCCCCGATACGAACCTGACGTGCTCCACCGAAAGGCGCGTTTCGAGCGCGCGGAAGATCGGCAGGAGGTTCAGGAAGGGAATTCTTCCCACGCGAAGTACCGGTTCCACCGTCATTCGTATCGCAACGCCTCGATCGGGTGAAGGGTCGCGGCTTTCCGCGCCGGATACACGCCGAAGAAAATTCCGACGAACACCGAAAACGTGAACGCCAGAAGGATTGCCCACGGGGGGATCTCCACGGGAAGCTTCGGGACGAACTCCCGGATTCCCCATCCGCCGAAAACCCCGACGAGGATCCCCCCGATCCCCCCCGAGGAGGAGAGGGCGGTCGACTCCAGCAGGAACTGCACCAGAATGTCCCTGTCCCTTGCGCCGACGGCTTTTCGGATACCGATCTCGTTCGTCCTCTCTTTTACGGTAACGAGCATGATGTTCATGATCCCGATTCCGCCCACCAGAAGCGATATGGTGGCGATCCCCCCCAACACATAAGTGAGCGTGTCGAGGATGGTAAAGAGGGAGGAGAGCATGGCCGCCTGGTTGGTGATCGTGAAGTCCTCGTGGCGGTTGTGGTTCTTGAAGAGGAGCGATCTCGCCAGCTCCTTGCCGCTCTCGATGTCGTTCTTGTTCCGGATCGAAACGATGATTTCCAGCAGGGCGTCGGTGTCGAAGAGGTCCTGGGCGGTCCGGACAGGGATGAACACGATGTCGTCCAGGTCGACTGCGAGGCTCACGCCCTTTTGCTGCATGATCCCCACCACCCGGAACCGGCCGCCCGACACCTTGACGATCTGTCCGAGCGCATTGGCGCTTCCGAACAGCTCCCGCTTGACTGTCCTGCCAAGGACGCAGACCCGGCGCTTCGCTTCCACGTCGGACTCGGTGACGAAGCTGCCGATCTCCACGTGCAGGTTGCGCACGGAGGAGAAGGAGGGAGTTATCCCCAAAACCGGGACGTTGCGGGAGCGGGAGCCGGACCGCACCTCGGCGGTGCCGAAAACCACCGGGGCCACCCCGCCGAACAGGTACCCTTTCTTCTCCAGGATGCGCGAGTCGGAAAGCGTCAGCTTGTGCTTGGCGGCGCCGATAATGGGCGGTCCCCCCTTCGTCTCGATCTTTCCGGGCGTCACGATCAGGATGTTGCTGCCCAGTCCCGCGAACTGTCCCTCGACGTAGTTCTTCGTCCCTTCCCCAAGGGAGACGAGCAGGATCACAGCGGCCACCCCGATGATGACGCCCAGCATGGTGAGAACCGATCGCATGCGGTTCGCCTTCAGCGAATCGAGGGCGACTCTCCCGGACTCGAGGATATTCATCCGCGGATCTCCCGGAATTCCTCCTTCGCCACAAGGCGGCCGTCGATGATATAGACGACCCGTTTGGCCCGCCGCGCGATCGCCTGGTCGTGCGTCACGAGCACGATCGTCGTTCCATCCTGGTTCAGCCCGACAAGGATGTCCATCAGCTCGTCGCCGGATTTCGTGTCGAGATTGCCTGTCGGTTCGTCGGCGAGGAGGAGAGAGGGGCGGTTGACGAGCGCCCGCGCGATCGCTACCTTCTGTTTCTGTCCCCCCGAAAGCTGGTTCGACAGGTGGTTTTTCCGCTCTTCGAGACCCACCGACCGAAGGGCATCCAAAGCCCTTTCGGTGCGCTCCTCCCTCCCCACCCCCGCGTAGAGCAGAGGGAGTTCCACGTTGCGGAGGGCGGTGTATCTCGGGAGAAGGTGGAAGACCTGAAAGATGAAGCCGATCTCCCGGTTGCGGAGCCGGGCGAGCTCTTCCGGTGGGAGCCGGGAAACCGGCATGCCCTTGATCCGGTACGTTCCGGACGTAGGAATGTCCAGGCAGCCGAGGATGTTCATCAGGGTGGATTTCCCGGACCCCGACGGTCCCATCACCGCGAGAAAATCACCGGTACGGATATCCAGGTCCACGTCCTCCAGGCCGACCACCTTCTGCACGTCGGGTTCGTAGATCTTGCTTACGCCCCGCAGGCAAAGGAGGGGTTCAGTTGCGGGCGCGGATTCCAACGCGGCTTCCCGGGACCAGGTCCCTGATTTCCAGGGAGGTGACGACGGCGTTTCCGGGGGCAATCCCGGTGAGGATCTCGGTCCGGTCCCAGTTCGAGATCCCCGTGGTGATGTCGCTCCGGACGATTTTCCCATCCCTTACGACGTAGACGAATTTCTGTCCATCGCGCTCCATGACGGCCGAGGAGGGGACCTGGAGGGCTTCCTCCTTTCGCCCCGTCAGGACTTCCACGTCCACGGACATTCCCAGGCGGAGCGGCTTGGGCGACGATTCCGGCCGGACTTCGATCGTATTGGCGCGCGAGACCTCCTTGGATGCCTCGATGGTCGGGCGGACTTCGGAGACGACCCCGAAGAAGGTATCTCCCAGGTAGGCGTCGGGGTACAGGCGGACCTTTTGCCCCTTCCGCACCTTGGCCGACTCCGATTCGTCGATGGGCGCCTCGATGTAGATGTCGTGGGGATCCGCCACGACAAACAGGGGAGCCCCGGGCTGCTTGGTCTCCCCCACCTCGATGGACTTGCTCGTCACTATGCCGGCGAAGGGCGACGTGATCGACAGTTTTCCCCTCCGCTCCGCAAAGGCCGCCAGGTTGGCGCGCGTAGCGGCAGCTCTCGCCCGGAGGGAAGCGATTTCCTGATCGATCGCCCGGAGGGACACTTCCCCGATAGCTGCAAGTCTCGCGTCTTCTTTCGCGTTCACAAGGCGGGTGTCCGCCCGCTCTTTTTCCGCTTTTGACAGGAACCCGCCCCGAAAGAGTTCCATGGCGCGTTCGTGATCCTGTTCCTCCTTGCCCAGGTTGCTCGCGGCGCGGTCCACATCCGAACGATGTTTTCGTTCTGCTTCCTCGCGCCGGGCGATCGCCTGCGCCACCAGCGCTTCGGCCTGGGCGGCCTCCGCCCGCGACGCGTCGACCTGCTTCGACAACTCGGGGTCGGACAGGCGCGCAAGGATGTCCCCCTTGCGCACGGGATCCCCTTCTCCCACCCGCACCTCGACGACTCTGCCGCTTACTTCTGCCGATATGGTCGCATCCCGCCGGGACTTGACCGTCCCGGCGGAGACGGCCGTGACGATCTCCTCGATCGGCCCTTTCCTCGTTTCGAATACATCGACCGGGATCTCTGATCGGGAGCGGAGAAGGATAACGGCAGCCGCCGCGACCAGGAATAAGACACCGGCGCCGATGATTTTCGCGCGCCTCAACGGACGGTTATCCCTTCCTTCTCGAGGATCGTCCCGACGGAGCGCCACAGTCGGGTCTGGGATACGTACGCGTCCGTCCTCGCTGTCACCTCGGCGAGGAGGGCCTGGGCGTAGTCCTGCTGGACCTCGAGAACCTGCGTTGTCGTCGAGGCTCCGAGGGCGAGCCGGCGTTCCTCTGCCTCCAGCTTTCCTTGTGCGGCGGCGACGGAGGCGGCGGCCGCGTCGACGCGCGCAAGCGAGGACGCGAGATTTCGTCGGGCTTTTCGAACCTCCGTTCGGATTCGTGCGCGGAGACCCTCCTCGCGAAGGTGCTGCTGTTCAAGAACGCTGCGCGCGCGGGCCCACTCGGCCTTCTCCCGGGCAAATTTCCAGGGAATCTCGGTCGACAGGCCGACGAACCAGTTGTAGTACTTCCCCGAGAACATTTCCCTGAGGCTGTCCCCGTACCCCCCTTCGAATTCGGTTCCCCCACTGGGGAAGAACGGGTTGGGATACGGTGATCCGGCAAGGCCGGTAAGGCCCGCCGAAGTGGTAAGCGACAGGTCGGGCAGGATTCCGTTCCGGGCGACTGCCTCCCGGATTTCCATCTGGCGCGCCCTGGCGGAAAGGGCTGCAACCTCGGGCCGCCGCTGGAGAGCCTCCTCGAAGGAGTCGTCGATGCCCGGGGGAGACGGGAGATCCGGGGGCAGGGCCGGGACCAGACGCTCCTCCCAGTTTTCGTCGGCCCGCAGCCCGAGGACGTTCTTCATGTCGTCCTCCGCGTTTCGCGCCGCCGCCTCGGCTCGGAGAAGCTCCTCCTTGCGGGAAGCCACCGCGGCTTCCGCGAACAGCCGGTCCACCGGAGCGGACAGGCCGGTCTCGATTCGCGCACCGGTCTGTTCGAGAAGTTGCACGGCGAGGGAAAGGGCGGTTCTTTTTACCTCGACCTCACGGGAGGCCGCGTGGAACGCGAGGAACGAAGTTCTCGCCCCTGCGACGATATCCATCACCATCGCCAGCCAGTCTCCGGTGGCCGCCTCCGCTCCGGCGCGGGCGATCGCAAGGGGCGCTTCGGTGACCAGCTTCCCGGATCCCTTCAGGAGCGGTAGTTGGGCGGAGAGTGTCAGGGCCGTCGAGTATTCGGGATTGAACAGGGAGAGTGCGGTACCCGCTTCCAGTCGCTGGTTTTCGAAGGAAAGGGAAAGGGTGGTTCCGGAACGAAGCAATTCCCGGACTCCCGCGTCGAAATTCCAGGAGTTCTGGTCGATGGTCAGGGTTCCGGCGATCGACGAACCGGTCGGCCCGATGGAGCGGGAATAGGAGAAGTCCCCGGTGAACCTAGGCAGGAATGCCGCCTCCTCCAAAGGGACGCCCAGTTCCGTCGTCTTCCGTTCGGAACGGGAAACGGCGACGTCGATGTTGTTGCGCAGGACAGCCTCCACGCACTCTCTCATCGTGATCTCCCGGGGAGGGGGTGCGACTCCGGAGTCGGGAAATGCGGGGACGGCGGACACGAGAATGAGGAGGGCGGGGAAAAACGGGGGAATCTTCATCGCGGTCCTTCTCTGGATTTTCCCGTCGATAGTGTACCACGATGGTACGGCCTCTAGAATGACAGGGGAGATAGCGCCTGTCGAGCCGACTCCTTGACGTAGGGGTGCGAAATTCCAATAATGAGGGGGCAGATATCCCAGGAGGGTGGCAGATGGTCGCGAAGCAGCTGAAGAAGTTCGTTCCCGAGAATGCCGCATCGAAAATGCCGCCAGACAACCCGGCCTGTCCCGTGAACGGGCGGGATGTTTGGCGGGCGCTCGCCCCCCACGACGTCATCGTGATGGCGTGCAACATCCGCATCCCCTCCGTCATTCCCGGGATCATGAGAGCTGCCGCGGAGCTTGACGCCGTCGTCGCGTTCGAGCTTGCCAAGAGCGAGGGGAACCTGGACGGAGGGTACACGGGGATGACGCCTGAGATCTTCGTGACCACGATCCTTGCCTATGCGGGAAAGGCCGGGTTCTCCGCCCCCTTTGTCATTCACGGGGATCACATAACGGTCAAGAACACATCCGAGAAGGAGATCGAGAGCTCTCGCGCCTTGATCGAGGCGGAAATCGCCGCGGGGTATACTTCGTTCGCCATCGACGCCTCCTTCAATCCGATCCCGGACAACGCCCGAATTGTGGCGGACCTGTCCCGGCCGATCGGGGAGCGGAATCTCGGGCTCGAGGTGGAGGTTGGCGAGATCAAGGCAGCTGGCAGCGACGCCTCCCTTTCCACGGTCGATGAGGCCGTCGAACTCATGACGCGTCTTACGGGAGCCGGGGTGAAATCGGACCTGCTCGCGATCAACAACGGCTCCAAGCACGGGAACTACCTCGAAGGGGAGCAGATCTTCATCGACCTGGAGCGGACCCGTGAAATCTATGACGCCATAAACGGTCGGTTCGGCGTCTCCATCGCCCAGCACGGCATCACGGGCACGCCGCTTCACCTCATCGGCCGGTTCGCCGAGTGTGGCATCCGGAAGGGGAACGTGGGCACCCAGTGGCAGAACATCGCCCACGCGGGCCTCCCTCCTGCTCTGATGAAGAGGATGCGGGAGTGGGCGAAAGGGGCCGGCAAGGACATCAAGTTCGCTACGAAGCAGTTCAAGCAGGAAATCGATGCGGTTCCCGCCGAATACGCCGGAGGGATCGAGGACGCCGCCTACCGGGAGGCTCTCGCGCTACTTCGGGCTTTTCGTGCCGAGGGTACGGCTCGAATCGTTGCCGATTACCTCTCCACCCGCGTATAGCCCAAGGGTGCGTGTAGTATCGGGGAAATGGCGAGGCAGGCGGCTTCGCACCCCACGGGGGCACGCGGTGCGGCCGACGGCCGACCGCGTCCGGGAAGCGATCTTCGACATCCTTGGGAGCGGGACGGAGGGGGCACGGGTGCTGGACCTTTTCTCCGGGACAGGGGCGCTCGGGCTGGAGGCTCTTTCGCGCGGGGCCTCGTCGGCGGTGTTGGTGGAATCGGATCCCCGCACCTTCGCGGTATTGCGCCGCAACGTCCTGGATCTGGGTGCGGATGCGGCGGAGACTCTCCCGATGGATTGCCGGGCCGCCGTTCGCGTCCTGGGGGGACGGGACAGCCGGTTCGACCTTGTTTTCCTGGATCCCCCCTACGGAAAAGGGATCGCAGAGCGCGCGGCGGAAGATCTTGCCGGGGCATGCCTCCTGGAATGCGGCGGAACGGTTGTGGTGGAAGAGGCCGCGCGAACTCCGACCCCGGTATTCCCGGCCGCCTGGGAACGGACCAGGGACAAACGGTACGGGGACACGAGGGTGATGATCTTCACAGTGGGAAAGGAGCGAGGATGAAAACGGTCGCGGTATACCCCGGGTCGTTCGACCCTCCGACATTCGGCCACCTCGATATCATCGAACGATCGTCCCGGGTTTTCTCCCGGGTGATCGTTTCCGTGGCAAAGAACCTCCAGAAAGACACGATGTTCACACCGGCCGAGAGGGTGTCCATGCTCCGGAAGCTCACCCGGCCCTTCCCCAACGTGGAAGTCGACTCCTTCCGGGGGCTCCTCGTGGAATACATCAGGGTGGTGGATGCCCACGTCGTGGTGAGAGGCCTTCGGGCCATCTCGGATTTCGAGTACGAGTTCCAGATGGCGCACATGAACAAGAAACTTTCCCCCGAGACCGACACGGTTTTCATGATGACCGGAGAGCGGCATTCCTACATCAGCTCCCAGATCGCCAAGGAGATCGCTCGATTCGGAGGGAAGATCGACGACCTGGTCCCGCCGTTTGTCAGGAACATGGTCTTCCGGAAACTCGGAAGGAAGAAATAACCCAACAACCCCCGAGTCGCGGGGAAAGGAGCGCATCTCGATGAAACTCGCACGAAGAGTCTCCAAAATTCAGCCGTCCCCCACGTTGGCCATCACGAGCAAGGCAAAAGCCATGAAGGCGGAAGGGATCGACGTCGTGGGGTTCGGTGCCGGCGAGCCGGACTTCGACACGCCGGAACACATCAAGGCGGTGGCCAAGAAGGCCCTGGACGCAGGCTACACGAAGTATACTCCGGTGCCCGGCACGCCCGAACTCAAGGATGCTGTCATCGCGAAATTCCGGCGCGACAACGGCCTGGAGTACAAGAGGGAGAACATCATCGTCTCCGTGGGGGCGAAGCACTCCATCTATAATGTTGCCCAGGCGTTTTTCGAGGAAGGGGACGAGGTCGTCATTCCCGCTCCTTATTGGGTCTCCTACCCCGACATCGTCCTCCTGGCAGGCGCCACCCCGGTGATCGTCGACACGAAGGAGGAGACGGGGTTCAAGCTGACCCCCCAACAGCTCGACCAGGCGATCACGCCCCGGACGAAGTGCGTTGTGCTGAACAGCCCCTCCAACCCCACCGGGGCGGCATACACGGAGGAGGAGCTGAAGCGGATCGCGGATGTGATCGTCCGGCGGGACGTGACCGTACTGTCGGACGACATCTACGAAAAGCTCGTCTACGACGGATTCCGGTTCGTCAGCATCGCCTCTTTCGGAGAGGAGATCAGGAAGCGGACGATCGTCGTCAACGGGCTGTCCAAGGCCTACTCGATGACCGGATGGAGAATCGGGTATGTCGCGGCCGACAAGGATCTTGTCGCGGCGATGAACAACATCCAGAGCCAGAGCACGAGCAACCCGGTTTCCTTCTGTGACAAGGCCGCCATCGAGGCGCTCAACGGGCCACAGGATTTCATGAAGGAGTGGGGGGCCGAATTCGACCGGCGGCGGCGCCTCATCGTGGAGAGGCTCAATAAGATTCCCGGCGTTTCCTGCCTCCTGCCGCAGGGGGCGTTCTACGTCTTCCCGAACTTCTCGAAGGTGTACGGGAAGAAGACCCCTTCGGGCAGGGTGATCGACGGTTCCGCCGCCCTCGCCGCCTATCTTCTGGAAGACCATCGGGTGGCGTCCGTCCCGGGGGTGGCATTCGGAGCCGACGAATGCCAGAGACTCTCGTACGCGACATCGATGAAGAACATCGAAAAGGGGATCGACCGGATCGAGCAGGCGATCAAGGCCCTCAAATAGGGGACGGTCCTGGGGCAGGACCTGGTAAAACTGCAACGGGATCTTGGTTCACGACATGGGGTGGTAAGTGGAAAAGGGATGACAGGACCGTCCCCGCATTCTCACAGCGGGCGCTTCCCCGTCCTCTTGAAGCGGAAGTAGTCGGCGAGAATGTTCGCGTGGTCGAACGCGAGGGGGGCAGGCAGGTCCTGCTCCCCGAACAGGCGTGCCTCGGCAGCGTCATCCCCTCCCACTGGCGTTCCATGGGCGGTTGCGAGATACACGGTGGATATCGTATGGAGCCGGGAATCCCGTGCCGGGTCGGAATATACGCCGAACAGGGTAGTGAGGGTTACGGATAGTCCTGTTTCCTCCCGCGCTTCCCGTAATGCGGCATCCTCCGTCCTCTCCCCCCGGTCGATGAACCCTCCGGGGATGGCCCATCCCGTCGGCGGGTGCTTCCTCCGTATGAGGACGATCTTCCGACCGACCTCGATGATGACGTCCACGGTGGGAATGGGTCCACGGATCACCACTTCCTCCTGTTGTGTTATAAAGTCTATATGAATTTCGCGAGTCCCGCCGCCATATTCGTTTCCTCCTTCATCATCGCTCTTTCGGGGGCCCTGATGCCGGGTCCGCTTCTTGCCGTGACCGTCCGGGACACGACCCGGCGGGGATTCGTGGCGGCGCCTCTTCTCGTTCTCGGGCACGGGATCCTCGAGGCCGGTCTCCTCGCCCTCATTTTGCTCGGGCTGGCGGAATGGATGCGGGGGGACGTGGCAACGGCGGCGATCGCGCTGACCGGGGGAGCGATGCTGCTCTGGATGGCGGTGGGAATGGCACGCGAAGTCGGTACGCTTCGGCTCGAGATCCGCGGGAAGGAGACGAACTTCGGACCACCGCAAGGGGGAAACATCAGCCGGGCGGACGTATTCCGCCCGGTCCTTTCGGGCGTCGTGGCATCGATATCGAACCCCTACTGGACGATCTGGTGGGCCACCATTGGCCTGGGATATCTCGTCATCTCCCGGGAACTCGGCGCAACAGGGGTCGCCCTGTTCTTCGCCGGGCACATCCTCGCCGACGCGGTCTGGTACCTTTTCATCGGTTTCGCCGTCTCCGCGGGGAGAAGGCGGTTCACTGACCGCGTCTACCGGTGGGTCGTGGGTTCCTGCGCCCTGTTCCTTTTCTTCTTTGCGGTCTCATTCGGGTATTTCGGAATGACCAAGCTCTTTCGTTTGCTTTGATCCGCATATCACGGTGAGGAGGCCTGTCGGGATGAAGGGAGTCGTACTGGCGGGCGGGTTCGGGACGAGGCTTCGCCCGATCACCGAAAAACTGCCCAAGCCGATGGCGTACGTGGCCAACCGGCCGATGATGGAGCACGTGGTGCGGCTCCTCAAGCGCGCCGGGATCGTCGACCTGGAAGTCCTCCTGCATTTCTACCCCGAGAAAATAATCTCCTATTTCGGAGACGGTTCCCCCTGGGACGTCCAGATCCACTATATGGGCGCGGAAGCCGATTACGGGACGGCGGGAGCCGTCAAGCACGCCGAGTCGCGGATCGACGACACCTTCCTGGTCATCAGCGCCGACATCATCACCGATATCGACCTTTCCCGGGCGATCGAATTCCACCGGGAGCACAAAGCCGCCGCCACGATCGTGCTTACCCGGGTCCCCAACCCGCTCCAGTACGGAATCGTTATCACGGAGGAGGACGGACGGATCGCCCGGTTCCTCGAAAAACCGTCGTGGGGGGAAGTCTTCTCCGATACGGTGAACACCGGCATCTACATCCTCGAGCCGGAGGTGCTCTCCTTCATCCCCCCCCAGAAAAGCTTCGACTGGAGCAGGAATGTCTTCCCGGAGATGCTGTCGCGGGGGGACCGGCTCCTTGGGTACGTCGCGGATGGGTACTGGAAGGACGTGGGGAACCTGGACGAATACCTGAACGTCCACCTGGATATCCTCTCCGGACAGGCGGGAATCGAGTTCGAGGGGAAGAAGGCGGGAAGCAGGAACGTGTGGATCGGGGAGAACTCCCGGGTCGACTTCACTTCCGACCTCCAAAACGTCGTGATCGGGAGAGATTGCGTCGTGAAGGGCGGTGTCTCCGCGGAGAACGTGATGCTCGGGGACGGGTGCGTAGTCGAGGAAGGGTCGGTGCTCCAGTCTTCGGTCGTGTGGCCCCGGACGACGATTCACAAGGGGGTGCGGCTGCTCGAGAACGTCATCGGTTCGGACTGCGTGATCAAGGGGCGTGCGTTTCTGTCCGAGCGGGCGGTGATCAGCGATCATTGCGTCATCGGGACCGAGGCGGTGGTCAAGGCGAACGTCAAGGTGTGGCCGCACAAGGAGGTGGAGGACGGAGCGGTTCTTTCCTCCTCCCTCGTGTGGGCGGAGAAGTGGGCCCGTTCCCTGTTCAGCGTCCACGGAATCTACGGGCTGGCCAACCACGAGATCACGCCCGAATTCGCGGCCAAGGTCGGGGCGGCGTTCGCGGCGACCTTCGGGAAAAAGGTCGTGCTCTCCACGAGCCGGGACAGCCACAAGACGTCCCGGATGATCAACCGGGCCATCATGACCGGGATGCTGTCGGTGGGAGTGGACGTCCACGACTACGGCGCCACGCCGTTGCCCGTTGTCCGGTACCTCGCCCGCAGCCACCGGGAGGAGAAGGGGGGCGTCCACACGAGGAAAAGCCCCTTCGACCCGTCCTTCCTCGACCTGAAATTCTTCGACGAAAACGGGCTGAACCTCCCCATTGGCATGGAACGGAACATCGAGCTGCTCTTCTTCCGGGAGGACTTTGTGCGCGCGGACTCCGAGGATACGGGGGAGATCTCCTTCCCCGTGGGGGGATTCGACACCTATGTCGACGGCTTTCTCAGGGCCATCGACGTGAAGAGCGTCAAGGAGCGGGGATTCAACATCGTCCTCGATCACTCCCACGGTGCCTCGGCCCTCATCTTTCCGCGCATTCTCGGGCGACTGGGCGTCGAGACGGTCGCGCTGAACGCCAACCTCGACGCGGCGAAGATCACGAAGACGGAGGAAGAATTCCATAAGGGGCTTACCCACCTGACGACCATCTCCCGGTCCCTCTCCGCGGATTTCGGTGCCATGATCGACACCGGCGGGGAGAAGATCTTCCTCGTCGACGAGAAGGGGGACGTCCTCCCGGACTGGGTCGCCCTCCAGGTGATCTGCCTCCTCGCCTGCCGGAGGAAGAGATCCGGGAAGATCGGTGTGCCCGTCACCGCCTCCCGGACCCTGGAGAAGATCGCCGCGCGGTACGGGATGGATGTCATTCGGACGAGGACCCTTCCCCGTTCCCTCATGGAGACGGCGGCCCGCGAAGGGGTCGTCTTCGTCGGCGACGACAACGGGGGGTACATTTTCCCCGGGTTCCAGCCGGCCTTCGACGGCATGTTCGCGATCGTCCGGTTCATGGAGATGCTGTCCGCCGAGGGCGATTCCCTCTCCGACATCCTGAGGGAGATCCCGCCGACGGTGATGGTGAAGAAGAAGATCCCCTGCGCCTGGGAACGCAAGGGGGCGCTCATGCGCATGCTCGCGGAGCACGCCAAGGGGAAGCCGAGCCAGTTCGTCGACGGGGTGAAGATCTTCCACGGCGAGGACTGGGCGCTCGTCTACCCGAGCCAGGACGAGGCGTACTTTCACCTGCGGGTGGAGGCCGATGACAAACGCGAAGCGGAGGAGATCGCTGCGTCCTACGTTGACCTTTTCGCCACGTGGGCGCAGAAGCTATGACGGGAGGGGATCCGCTCCGGGTCTACATGATGGAGGTGGGGCCGCTCGCGGTGAACGCCTACCTCGTCGAGCACACGGGGACACGTAAAGCCGTCGTGATCGACCCCGGGGACGATGGGGAGGCGATTCTCGGAGAGATCGCCCGCCTGGGCCTCACGGTGACGAAGATCCTTCTGACCCACGGCCATTTCGACCACGTGGGCGCGGTGACGTCTTCTCCGTGAGAAGACGGGGGCCCCCGTTCACCTCCACCCGGCGGACGTCAGCCGGATGACGGGAGCAAGCCGCCAGGGGATGCTGTTCGGCCTGTCCGTGCCCGATCCCCCTGCGCCGGACGTACTCGTCGAGGAGGGCGACGTCGTGCGACTCGAGGAGCAGGAGTTTCTCGTGGCGCACACGCCGGGGCACACCCCGGGATGTGTATCCTTTCTCGTGGGAAAGATGGCGTTCGTCGGGGATCTCATTTTCGCGGGCTCCATCGGCCGTACGGACCTTCCCGGGGGTAACCACGAACAGCTGATCGAGTCGGTCAGGGAGAAGATCTTCCCCCTTCCCGACGATACGGTCCTGTTCCCGGGGCATGGGCCGGCTACGACAGTGGGGGAGGAAAAACAGTCGAATCCGTTTTTCTGAGGGAGGGGAGTCGAGTGGGCGTTCTGTCGGGCAAGGAGGTTATTCTGGGTATTACGGGGGGGATCGCGGCCTACAAGGCGTGCGAGATTATCCGGGAGATGAGAAACGAGGGGGCCAACGTCCATACGATCCTCACCGCCGCCGGATCGCAGTTCATCACCCCCCTGACCCTCCAGACGCTTTCCAAGAACCCCGTGGTGATGGACCTCTGGAACCTGCTCTCCGAGTCGGAGATCGGGCACATCTCCCTGGCGCAGCGGGCGCACCTCCTCCTGGTCGCCCCGGCCACGGCGAACATCATCGGAAAGATCCGGAGCGGGATCGCTGACGACATGCTGTCGACCGTCGTCACGGCGACGACGGCTCCCGTCGTGATCGCCCCGGCGATGAACACCCAGATGTACGCGTCGGCGGCGGTGCGGGAAAACATCGCGGTTCTCCGTTCTCGCGGTTTCCGGTTCGTCGAGCCCGACGAGGGGGAACTTGCCTGCGGAACGGTGGGACCGGGGCGACTCGCGACGGTCGGCAAGATCGTCGAGATGACCAAGATCGTGCTCGCGGAGAAGATCCTCGAGGGGAAAAAGGTCGTCGTGAGCGCCGGACCCACCGCGGAGAACATCGACCCCGTACGTTATCTTTCCAACCGGGCCTCGGGCAAGATGGGGTACTCGCTGGCGCGCGTGGCTCTGCGTTTCGGTGCGGACGTAACGCTTGTGACAGGACCGACCGCGCTTGCCGATCCCTATTTCATGAAGACCGTCCGCGTGCGCACGGCGGAGGAGATGCGGGAAGCGGTCGAACGGGAATCCCCGGATGCGGACGCCGTCGTGATGTGCGCCGCCGTGGCCGACTTCCGTGCCGCGACAGTCGCTCCCACCAAGATCAAGAAGAACAGGGACGGCTGGAAACTGGAGCTTGCACCCACCGTCGACATCCTCGAGGGGCTTGGGAAAAACAAGGGACGGCGGGTTCTCGTCGGGTTTGCGGCCGAAACGGGCGACATCGCGCAAAACGCCATCGAGAAGATGAGGAAGAAGAACCTCGATGCAATTGTCGCAAACGACGTCTCGCGCACCGACATCGGGTTCGAATCGGATGACAACGAGGTGCGGATCTTCTTCTCCGACGGCGAAATCCGGGAACTTCCCCTCGCCACGAAGGAAGGGATCGCGGTCGGCGTCTGGCTGGCCCTCCACGGCAAGCTGTTCGCGAGATGACGAAACGCCTCTCCCGGAACATGGTTGCCGCCCACCTGCGGGAAATCGGGATCGACTTCGTCCTGGTCCCCGCCAGGCGGAGTGCCGAAGCCGCAAACCTTCCCGCACGGGAAGGCGAAGAGAATCTCGAGGACATCCGGAATGAAGTGGTGGCGTGCCGCCGGTGCCCTTTATGCTCCGGCCGGACAAACGTCGTCTTCGGGGTCGGCAATCCCCGCGCGAGACTGATGTTCGTCGGGGAGGGGCCAGGAGCGGAGGAGGACCGGCAGGGCGAACCGTTTGTCGGGGCGGCGGGAAGACTGCTTACCAAGTGGATCGAGCGCATCGGGATTGTCCGCCAGGATGTTTACATTGCGAACATCGTCAAGTGCCGGCCTCCGGGGAACCGGGCGCCTCTCCCGGAAGAGGCTGCGGCCTGCCTGCCCTATCTCCGGAGGCAGATCCGGGCCATCCGGCCCGAGATCATCTGCACGCTCGGTGGCGTAGCGCTTAACCATCTCCTCGGGAACAACGACCGCATCACGCGGGCGCGGGGGAACTGGCGCGATCTGGACGGGATCCCCGTCCTTCCCACCTATCATCCGGCCTATATCCTGCGCAACGCGACGCGGGAGCACGAGGTGGTGGCCGATTTCGATCTCCTTGCCCAACGCCTCCGATCGGGGTGAGATGGACGATTCCCTTCCCTCGGTAATGGTCAGCAGAAAGGCGGAGGAACGGCTCCGTTGCGGGCACCTCTGGGTGTTCGGGGACGACCTGCGGGAGGTTCCGCCCCGCCTGCCGCACGGGCAGTGGGTTCTCGTCACCTCGCGCGCCGGGGAAATCCTGGGGACCGCCACCTGCAACCTCGCGAGCCGGATCGCGCTTCGGCTCGTTTCGCACGGCACGGTGCGCCCCTCGAGGGTATTCCTCGAAAAGAGGATCCGCCAGGCACTGCGGCGGAGGGAGGAGGCGGGAATGGGGGGCCTGGAAGCCCTTCGCCTGGTGTATTCCGAAGGAGATTTCCTCCCCGGACTTGTCGTCGACCGGTTCGGGAACCTTCTCTCCGTGCAGATCCTCACGGCCGGGATGGAGTTGCTCCGCCGTGAGGTCGTGTCGGTTCTCGACGATTTGCTGTCCCCCCGCCTCCTATACGAGCGGTCCGAGGGGGGTTTTCGCAGGCTCGAGGGTCTGCCGGAGAGGAAGGGGGTGCTTGGGGGGGACGGACCTCCGCAGGAAACGGTTACCCTGGACGGATGTCGGTTTCTGGTTGATGCAGAGGCGGGCCCGAAGACGGGGTTCTTCCTGGATCATCGGGAGAACCGCAGGATTGTACGGGGGCTGGCACGGGGGAAGTCTGTGCTCGACGGGTTCTGTTCCACCGGGGCCTTCGGAATATATGCTCTTGCGGGGGGCGCGTCGAGAGTGCTTGGAATCGACGTTTCGGTGGAAGCGGTTGCCGCGGCTAGCGAAAACGCGGCCCGGAACGGATTCGGGGACAGGTGGGAGGGAAGGGCGGGGAACCTCTTTCCCGTGCTGCGGGAGCTATTGAGCGCCGGACGCAGATTCGACCTCGTCATCCTCGATCCCCCCTCATTCGCCAAGTCCCGGCAAGGAAGGGAGGGGGCGGTCCGGGGATACCGGGATATCAATCGGCTCGGCCTGTCCCTTCTGGCACCCGGCGGGATCCTCGCCACCTCTTCTTGCACGCAACTGGTCGATATGGCCAAATGGTATGAGGCGCTCCGGGACGCGGCCGCCGACGCCCGTGTGGACGTTCACGTCATCGCCAAAGGGGGACAGTCCCCCGACCACCCGGTCCTTCTCGGGGTGCCCGAAACGGAATATCTCAAATTTGCCGTGTTACGCGTGTGAGGAACGTGAAGCCGCCTGTTCATGGATTGTACTCTCCCCGGGCCGCCGCCGCATCTGTCTGCGGGCGGGGGCGTCCGTTGACGGCGCTCGCGGTTCTCCTGTGGGTTGCCGCGGCGTGGGGCGTCGGTGGGTCCCTGGCCGCGGCCCCGGGCCCCGTGATGGTCGCAACGATCTCCACGTCCATCAACCCCGTCACCGCCGATTACCTCGCCTCCGCCATCGAACGTGCGGAGGAGGAGAAGGCGGCACTGCTCGTCCTCGAGCTGGACACTCCCGGAGGCCTCGATACCGCTATGCGGCAGATGGTCCAGGATATTATCCGGACCCCCGTCCCCGTTGCGGTGTACGTTTCCCCCCCGGGAGCACGTGCCGCCTCCGCGGGGGTATTGATCACCCTCGCGGCGGATATCGCCGCCATGGCTCCCGGCACCAACATCGGTGCGGCGCACCCCGTCGGCATCGGCGGCGGCGGGATGGACAACACGATGGCGAGGAAAGTGGAGAACGACGCCGCCGCGTATGCCCGGTCCCTCGCGGAGAAGAAGGGGCGTAACGGGGAGTGGGCCGAGAAGGCGGTCCGCGAGAGCGTATCCCTGACGGCGACGGATGCCAGAAAGCAGCATGTGGTCGATCTCGTCGCCCCGTCCCTCAAGGACCTCCTATCTGCCATCGACGGGCGCGCAATCGAGAAGGACGGGGAAAAGGTCACCCTGCGTACGAAGGGCGCGCCGATAACGCGTATTCCGATGGGGTTTCGGCACCGGGTGCTTTCGGTGCTGGCGGACCCGACCATCGCGTATATCCTGCTGATGGGCGGCATCTACGGGATCTTCTTCGAGCTCTCCAACCCCGGCGCGGTCTTGCCGGGCGTGGTGGGAGGAATCTCCCTGATCCTGGGGTTCTATTCCCTGCAGACGCTCTCGGCCAATTATGCGGGGTTTCTTCTCATCGCGCTGGCGTTGATCCTCTTCATTCTGGAGATCAAGATCGTCTCCCACGGGGCCCTGACCATCGGGGGAATCATCTCCCTGGCCCTCGGGAGCATCATGCTTTTCCGGTCCTCCGCGGATCCGTATCTGCGCATCTCCTGGATGGTCATCCTCACCATGGTCGGGCTCACCGCCGTGTTTTTCGGGACGATCGTCACCCTTGCGGTGCGCGCCCAGCTCCGTCGGCCCGCGACGGGGTCGGAGGGGATGATCGGAGAGACCGGAGTGGCGGTGGCGGACTTCACGGGAAAGGGGAAAGTCTTCGTCGTGGGGGAATTGTGGGACGCGGAGTGCCTCCTCCCCCTTCGGAAAGGCGACAAGGTGACGGTAGTGGAGAGAAAGGAAATGACGCTGGTCGTGAAGCCGCAGGAATTACCCCGCCTCAGTCCGGCGGAACCCAATAGGAGGTAGCGCGCAATGTTTCCCTCTGTTGCGATCCTGATCATCGCAGTCCTGTTCCTGTACAGCGCTATCAAGATATTGAACGAGTACGAACGGGGCGTGGTATTTCGGCTCGGCCGTGTCATCGGCGCCAAGGGGCCCGGGCTGATCCTCCTCATCCCCATGATCGACAAGATGGTCCGGGTCGACCTTCGCGTGGTGGCGATGGACGTTCCCTCGCAGGATGTGATTACGCGGGACAACGTGTCCGTCAAGGTGAACGCCGTCCTCTATTTCCGCGTTCTGGACCCCAACCGGGCGATCATCACGGTGGAGAACTACCTGTACGCCACCTCGCAGCTCGCGCAGACGACGCTCCGGTCTGTATGCGGTCAAGGGGAGCTCGACGACCTGCTTTCCGAGCGAGAGAAGATCAACGCGCACATCCAGGAGATCCTCGACAAGGATACGGACCCCTGGGGGATCAAGGTGTCGAAGGTGGAGATCAAGCACATCGACCTTCCGCAGGAGATGCAGCGCGCCATGGCGAAACAGGCGGAAGCGGAGCGGGAGCGGCGCGCCAAGGTCATCGGGGCCGAAGGGGAGTATCAGGCTGCACAGAAACTGTCCGATGCCGCGAAGATTCTCGGGGAGCACACGATTGCGCTGCAGTTGCGCTTCCTGCAGACGCTTCGGGAGGTGGCGGCGGAGAACAACTCGACCACCATATTTCCGGTTCCTATCGATCTGTTCACGCCGTTCATCGAGCTGGCCAGGTCCGCCAAGGAGAAGGGGGGATCTGGGGGAGCAGGACGGAAAGGGGAAGGCGGGGAATGAGCCGCCTGCCGCGATAGGTGTCGGACGTCCGGAAAGGGAGCGCGTGGGCTGCCGTGCTCCTTCTCGTTTTCACCGCATCTGTTGTTCTCCTCGCCGGGTGTGCCGCACCCGCGCCCACCCGGCAAGGAGAACTTCCTCCCGCGCCTCCTCCGTCAGCCCTTCCTCCGGCTCCGTCAGTTTCGGAATCTTCTCCTCCGGTTCCGGCCGCTGCCTCCCGGCCCGTGCGCGTCAGGATGGAGGGGAATCCCGCCGTCCTTCTGCTCCGTGGTGATTCGTTGCGTGCCTGGAACGCAGGCGGGAGGCTGATCGCGATGGAGAATGGAGATGTGAGAGTTCGAGCATTTGGGGACAGGATCGGGTGGAGTGAGTCGAAGCTGCTGAAATCTCCGATTGACGTGTGGGCACCCGGCGGCTTGTCGCTTTCGGGGCGGCGCCTCCCCGGCAGGGTCCGCATTTCTGCCAAAGACGGCGGGATCCGGGTGGTGGCGGTCGTGCCGCTGGAGGAGTACGTCGAGGCCGTTTTGTCTCGTGAAGCCCCCCCCTCCTTTCATCCGGAGGCGCTTTCCGCCCTTGCCATTGCGGTGCGCACGTACACCCTTATTGCCATCGCAGCCCCGCGCGACCCGGACTATGACCTCGTGGCAGGAGTCGATGACCAGGTGTTCGAGGGAGTCGAAAACATTCCCGCGATATTTCGCAACGCGGCGGAGGCAACCCGGGGGGAAGTCCTCTATTACCGCGACGGGCTGGCCCGAACGGTGTATCACTCGACCTGCGGGGGAAGGACGGAGAGCGCGGCAGCGGCATGGGGGACGGATTTCCCCTACCTGCGGTCCGTGTGGTGCGACGACTGCCGGGAGAGTCCGGCGTGGCGGTGGGAGTATCGGATGAGCCGGGCGGAGGGAAAGCGGGTCGCACTCGATCTCGGAGTGCATGCAGGCGGCGACCTCGGGATCGAAATCACGGCGCGAACGCCCACGGGGCGGGCTCGCCGTGTGCGCCTCGCGTCCGCCGGGACCGTACGGGAGGTCAAGGCATCGTCGTTCCGCAGAGCGGCGGGGTACACGCGGGTGAAGAGCCTGTGGATGGAAATCGCTCCGTCGGCCGATGGCTGGAAATTTACGGGTAAGGGGTACGGCCACGGGGTCGGCATGTGCCAGTGGGGGGCCAACGGCAAAGCGAAAAGGGGGATGGGATACCGGGAGATTCTCGCCCGGTACTATCTGCACACCCGTGTCGCATCCCTTCCCGGGGGCGTCGGGCCGTTCGCCCCGAATCCGGGGGGGGTGCCCTGAAGACCGACCTGCTTTCGTACCCCCTGCCGGAAGACCGGATCGCACAGACGCCCGCCCCCCGGCGACGGGACGCCCGCCTGATGGTCGTATGCCGCGCAACGGGGAAGATCACCCACCACCGGTTTTCGGACCTGCCCGGATTCCTCCGTTGCGGGGATCTCCTCGTCGTGAACGACACGAAGGTCATCCGGGGGCGTCTTCGCGCGCGAAAGGAGACCGGGGCGTCCGTGGAGATCTTCCTGCTGGCCAGGCGGGACGGCGGGGAAGAGGAAGGGGAAACGTGGGAGGCCCTGGCGCGCCCCTCCCGAAGGCTGCGGGAAGGAATGGAGTTCCGGGTAGGGGAGGGACTCCGCGTTACCCTCCTGCGAAGGGGAGAGGGACAGTGGCTGGTAAGACTTGCCGCGGATGCCCCCGTTCCCCTGGTCCTCGAACGCGTGGGGGAAGTCCCCCTTCCTCCCTACATCCGCCGGTCGGCGGGTGATCCCGCGGCGTCGGTCGATGCGGAACGGTACCAGACGGTGTTCGCCGCGAACCCGGGGTCGGTGGCCGCCCCTACGGCGGGGCTTCACTTCGACGAGGAGATGATCGGGGAGGTAAGAAGCCGGGGGGTCGACGTCGCCCCGGTGACCCTGTCGGTCGGGTACGGAACGTTTTCCCCGATCCGGACGAAGGATGTGGAATCGTACCGGATTCATGCCGAACCCTACCGGCTTTCCCCCGAAACGGCGGCCGTTGTGAACGCGACCCGGGACAGGGGAGGGAGGGTCATCGCGGTGGGTACGACGAGCGTCCGGGTCCTGGAAACGCGCGCGCGCGCGGACGGGAGGGTGGAACCCGCGGAAGGGATGACTCGACATTACATATACCCGGGGTACCGGTTCCGGGCCGTCGATGCCCTGATCACCAATTTTCACCTCCCCCGGTCGAGCCTCCTGGCTCTGGTCATGGCCTTCGCCGGTGTGGAACCGGTTCGCGAGGCGTACCGGGTTGCGGTGGAGACGGGGTACCGGTTCTTCAGCTACGGCGACGCCATGTTGATTCTTTAGGAACGGTCCCGGAGACAGCATTGGCGGAATCACAAGAAGGTAGCGGTTCACGACGGAGGTTGGGAAGTGCATAGGGGATGACCGGGGGGCCGCCCCTGGATTTCGCAAGGAGACAAGATTGGCGATTTCCTTTGAAGTTACGGCCCGCGACACGGGCACCCATGCCCGCGCGGGGACAATCGCAACGGAGCGGGGAGAGGTCCGGACCCCTGCGTTTCTGCCTGTCGGGACGGCGGGGACAGTCAAGGGGGTTTGGCCGACCCAGCTGAAAGCGATGGGGTACCAGTGCGTCCTGGCAAACACCTACCACCTCTACCTGCGTCCCGGGCATGAGCGGATTCGCCGCCTCGGGGGGTTGCACCGGTTCATGGGCTGGGACCGCCCGGTCCTGACCGACAGCGGGGGGTACCAGGTATTCTCCCTGAGTTCCCTCCGGTCGGTGTCCGACGACGAGGTGACCTTCCGTTCCCACATCGACGGGTCGCGGCACGTCCTCTCGCCTGAGCTCGCCGTGGAGGTCCAGGAAGCGCTCGGCTCCGATATCCGGATGGTCCTCGACGAGTGTGTGGAGTTTCCCGCCGGACGGAGGGAGGTGGAGGACGCCGTACGACGAACTGCCGTGTGGGCACGCCGCAGCCTGGCCGCATCCCGAAGAGAGGAGGGAGGTCTGTTCGGGATCGTCCAGGGGGGGATGCTTCCCGAACTTCGGAAGCGGAGCGTCGAGGAGATCTGTGCACTGCCGTTTCCCGGGTTCGCCATCGGCGGGGTGAGCGTCGGGGAGGGAAAGCAACTCCTGCGGGAGACGGTGGAGTTCACCGCCCCCCTTCTCCCCTCGGGAAAGCCGAGATACCTGATGGGGGTCGGAACGCCGGAAGACATCCTGTTTGCCGTCTCCCGTGGGGTGGACATCTTCGACTGCGTGCTGCCGACGAGGAACGCCAGGACCGGGATGCTGTTCACCTCGGCCGGGCCGGTGTCGATCAAGCAGGCGCGGTATGCCGACGATCCCCGGCCGCCGGACGAGAATTGCGATTGCCCCACCTGCCTTACTTTCTCTCGCGCCTACCTCAGGCATCTGTATATCCAGAAGGAGATTCTCTCCTCCATGGCCCTGACGGTGCACAATCTTCACTTCTACCGGCAATGGATGAAAAGGATCCGCGAGGCAATTTCTATTGGAAATTTGATGGATTTTATGCAAGAATCACCCGGTTCAAGAGGGGAATAAGTAATTCCAGGAGGGTAATCAGACATGTACTTTACCGGGCTCGCCTATGCCCTGGGCGCGAAAGGCGGAGGAGCGGGAAGCGGACTCGCGGGCATCATCCCCCTTCTCCTGATGTTCGTGGTCTTCTACTTCATCCTCATTCGCCCCCAGCAGAAGACGGCGAAGAAACACCAGGAGTTCATCAAGAACCTCAAGATGGGGGACCGGGTAGTCACCTCCGGCGGCCTGCACGGATCGGTCACGGGGTTGACGGACACGACGGTAACTCTCGAGATCGCGGACAAGGTCCGGGTCAAGGTGACACGCAGCGCCATCGGAGGGTCAGGCCAGGAGGCGGCCGCACCCGAAGCGAAGACCGGCTAGGAAGAGATCAGGAGGCGAGGAAAGGAGCACTGGGAAGATCATGTGGAAGAACATCTGGGGGCGAGCCGCACTGATCGGCGTCCTGACGGCGGCGTCGATCGTTCTCGTGCTGCCGAGCCTGACCAATATTCTGCCGGCCGCCTGGACGGAGAAGAGCCCGAAGATCAGCCTGGGGCTCGACCTCCAGGGAGGGGTATTCCTGCGCCTTGCCGTGGAGATCGACAAGGCGATCGAAAACACTACCATGCGGTACGCCGATGACGCCCGTGCGATCCTGCGGGAAAAGGGGATCCCTGTGTTCTCCCTTGCGAAAGACGGGATCGACGGGTTCTTGCTCACTCTCCCCCCGGGGGATTTCGCGGACCGGGCCATGAGGGTGCTCAAGGAGGAGGGGGGGACGATCAGCTACACCCTCGGGTCGGTGACCTCGTCGAGGGCCACGATCAAGGGAATGATGCCGCCCAGCGAGGTTCAGGCGATTCGTACGAACGCCGTGACCCAGGGGGTGGAGACGATCCGGAACCGGATCGACCAGTTCGGCGTTCGCGAACCGCAGATCTTTGCGGAGGGGGAGAATCGCATCGTCGTCCAGCTCCCGGGCGTAAAGGATCAGCGACGCGCCATCGAACTCGTCGGAAAAACCGCCCTGCTGGAATTCAAGCTCGTGGACGAGGGAGCGAGCGTGGAAGAGGCGCTCAAAGGGAATATCCCCGAAGGGGACCAGCTCCTTTACATCAAGAACGTCGACTCCCAGACCGGGCGCACCTCTAAAACCCCGATCGTCGTGAAAGCGCGCGCGGTTCTCACGGGGGACACGATCAAGACCGCCCGGGTCAACTTCCAGTCGCAGCGGGGTGGGGCGTACGTATCCATTTCCTTCGACAGCAGGGGTGCCCGGATTTTCGACCGGGTAACCGCGGAAAATGTAAAGCGGCGGCTGGCGATCGTGCTGGATGACACGGTCTACTCGGCGCCCGTGATCCAGGAGAGGATCTCGGGGGGGGAGGCCCAGATCACCGGCTCCTTCACCCCGGAGGAGGCCTCGGACCTCGCCATCGTCCTGCGGGCGGGATCGCTTCCCGCTCCGGTGAAGATCATCCAGAATGTGTCCGTAGGCCCGTCCCTCGGGCACGACTCCATCGAGAAAGGGATCCGGGCCGCGATCATCGGGGCGATCCTCGTCGTCGGTTTTATGTTGGTCTACTACCGCTTCGCGGGTCTCGTGGCCGACATTGCCCTGGTCTTCAATATTCTGTACCTGCTGGCGGGGATGTCCCTGCTGCGGGCGACACTCACCCTTCCCGGGATCGCTGGGATCATCCTGGCCATCGGCATGGCGGTCGACTCCAACGTCCTCATTTTCGAGCGGATCCGGGAAGAGCTACGGTCGAAAAAAACGGTGCGTGCCGCGATCGATGCGGGTTACGACAAGGCCTTCTGGACCGTTGTGGACTCCCACGTTACCACCCTCATCACTGCGATGATCCTTTTCCAGTTCGGGACCGGCCCGATCAAGGGATTTGCCGTGACGCTCTCGATGGGGGTGGCCATCAACCTCTTTACGGCGCTCGTCTGCACCAAGGTCGTGTTCGATTATCTCAATGCGAGGCGACCGATGCAGGCGCTTAGCATCTGACCGGCTGCATCGACAGACTAAGAAGACGGACCACAGGGGAAAACGACGACGATGCTCGAAATCATCAAGGAAACCAAAATCGATTTTATGCGGCTCAAGAAATACTCGTTCGCCTTCTCCGGAACGGTCGTGCTGATCGGGCTGTACGCTGTCTTCCAGATCTTTACAGGCGGAGGGAACCTGGGGATCGATCTCGCGGGGGGAACCTCCCTCCAGGTACGGTTCGAACAGCAGGTCCAGGAGGACCAGGTCCGGAAGGTCCTCACTTCCGGAGGATTCCCCGAGGCGAGCCTCCAGTCGGTCCCCGGGGAGAATATCTACATCATCAAGGTGAGCGCCAAGGGGACCGAAGAGAGGATGGTCGGAGAAAAGGTCGAGAACATCCTCCGCCAGGGATTCCCCTCCAACCCGCAGACCGTGGAGAGCGTCGCCGAGATCGGGCCGGCCATCGGGAAAAAGCTTCGGACGGACGCACTCTTCGCCCTGGCGGTCTCCGCCCTGGCGATCATCGTCTACCTCGCCTGGCGGTTCGAGTTCAAGTTCGGCGTGGCGGCGGCGCTGGCGACGTTTCACGACGTCATCGTGCTCGTAGCGATCTTCTACCTGCTCGGTCGGGAAATGGACCTCCTCTTCATCACCGCCCTTCTCACTATCGGTGGGTATTCGCTCACCGATACCGTCGTCGTCTTCGACCGGATCCGGGAGAATATACGCCTGCGAAAGAGGAGCACCTTCTCCGAGACGATCAACCTCAGCGTGAACGAGGTGCTGAGCCGCACCGTGATCACCTCCCTCACCACGTTCATGGCG
Organism: uncultured delta proteobacterium; assembly: GCA_963811025.1. Lineage (GTDB taxonomy): Bacteria > Desulfobacterota > Deferrimicrobia > Deferrimicrobiales > Deferrimicrobiaceae > CSP1-8. The sequence continues at coordinate 68,385 of CAWEPX010000017.1, read as the reverse complement.
TGCATCGCGCTCCTCCTTTTCGGCGGTGTCGTCCTGCAGAATTTCTCCCTGGCGCTTGCCCTCGGCATCATCATCGGGACCTATTCGTCCGTCTTCGTGGCCAGTCCGATCGTGGCGAGGTGGCGGGGCGAGAAGATGGTCCAGGTGAAAAGGTAATCGCGAGGTTTGGCCGGGCAGGCCATACGACAGTGGACTCTCCGCGCGCCGGATGAATCGCTCGTCCGGGGGATCCGGGAAAAGACCGGACTGTCGGATGCCGCTTCCCGTTTCCTGGTGAACCGCGGGATCTCCGCCCCCCGCGAGGCGGAAAGTTTTCTCAACGGAACGCTTACCGATCTCACCTCTCCCTTCCCGATGAGGGACCTCGAGAAGGCTTCCCGCAGGCTCGTGCACGCAGCGCGAACGGGGGAGCCGATCCTGGTGTACGCCGATTACGATGCGGACGGCACCACGGGCGCCGCGTGCCTGCTGCTCTTCCTGTCCGACCTGTTTCCCGGGGTGGATGTGCGAATCCACCAGAATCACCGGATCGTGGACGGATACGGATTGAAAAGGAATCGTCTGGAGGCTGCCGCCAGGGCCGGAGTGAAGCTCGTCGTCACCGTGGATGGCGGCATCACCGACGGGGAGGCGGTAAGGCATGCCACAGCGGCGGGAATGGACGTCATCGTGACGGACCACCACGTCCCGGGGGAAACATTGCCTCCCGCATTCGCCGTTCTTAACCCGAAACGGCGGGACTGCCCGTACCCCGGGAAAGATCTCGCGGGGGTGGGCGTGGTCTTCCTCCTGATGTGCGGGGTCAGACGCCTGCTGCGGGAAGAGGGGGCGTTTTCCCGGGAGAACGAACCCGTTTTGCGGAAGTATCTCGATCTCGTGGCTCTCGGCACCGTGGCGGACATGGTTCCTCTGCGGGGCGACAACCGCCTGTTCGTGAAGGCCGGACTCGAGGAGATCCGGCACCGCGCAAGGCCCGGGATTCGGGCGCTCCTTTCCGTATCCGGGATACCGCAGGACAGTGTGAACGAGATCGACCTCGCCTTCCGCGTCGGGCCCCGCCTCAATGCGGCGGGACGGGTGGGGAATGCCATGCGCGGTTCGGCGCTTCTCGTGATGGACAGTTTCGACCGGGCCCTCCGGATGGCGGCGGAGCTAAACGCGGACAATGCCCGGAGGCAACGCGAGGAGGAAAGGATCGTTGCGCGAGGCGATCGCCGCGGTGGAGTCGGACCCCTCGCTCTCGTCCCTCTCCGCGATTGTTCTTGCCGACTCCGGCTGGCATCCGGGCGTCCTGGGCATCGTCGCATCCAAGATCGCGCAGCGGTACCACCGCCCCACGGTTCTCCTCCAGATCGAGGGGGACGAGGCGAGAGGGTCCCTTCGCAGCACGGACGGGTTTCCACTGGTCGACGCCCTATCCGGGCTTTCGCAACTCCTGACCCGGTACGGGGGACACATGCAGGCGGCCGGCATCGCTCTTCCCGTCGCGAATCTCCCTGCTTTCCGCGAGGGATTTGACCGGTCCGCGCGGGAGTACGCGTCAGGGCGGGACACGGTTCCCCGGGTGGAGATCGATGCGCCGGTTCGCTTTGGCGAGATCTCCCCGGGTTTCATGGAGGAACTGGATCGCTTGCGCCCGTTCGGAATGGGAAACGAGGAGCCGGTGCTACTCGCGCGGGACGTGCACGTGAAGAGGCATTCCCTGTTCGGAGGAGAGATTCGGCATCTGAGAGCCGAACTCTCGGGGGACACACGTTCTTTCGAGGCGGTGGCGTTTCACCGCTCGAAGTTGCCGTCGGGACCGGGCGGCTCACTCGATATCCTGTTTACCCCCCAATGGACGGTATTCCGGGGGAACCGTTCGATCCGGCTGCGGCTGATCGACGCGCGACCTTCCGGACTCCCGGTGGGAAACGCCGCGCCGGGCCTCTGAATCCCGGTCGGAGTGGTTCCTTGATCGGCTGGGGAAAGATCCGGAGCAAATTTCACGAGGCGATCGCGGCCGATTCTGATGAGAGAAGCCTTGCCGCGGGGTTCGCCGTGGGCGTCTTCTTCAGTTTCAGCCCCCTGGTGACGCTCCACATGGTCCTGGCGCTGCTCGTTGCTGTTGCCTTCCGGTTAAACAAGGTGACTACCATGGTGGGGGTCTGGGTGAACAATCCCTATACGATGCCTTTCGTATTCTACGGGAGTTTCCGTCTGGGGGAATGGATCCTGGGGATGAAGATCCCCCCGCCGTCATTCGAAACCTACACGCTCAAGACCGTCCTGAAGGCGGCGGTCCCATACGCTGCTCCCCTGTTTTTAGGCACGACGATCGTGGGACTTGCCGCGGCGGCGCTCGCCTACGTGGTTGTCTACCGCATTGCGGTCAGGGTAAAATCTGCGCGACGCCAAGGGATGAGCGGAAAGGGATGAGATGAAGGAGGGAGCGTCGTGAAACCGTATTCCGTGAGTTTCGGTGGAATTCCGGACAAGTATTCCTCCTGGAAGAAGGCGTTATTCGTCGTGGTTCCGTTCCCGATCGACCTGACCACAACGTATGTGTCGGGGACGCGCAACGGCCCCCGGGCACTCATCGAGGCGTCTGGGCACATGGAGCTGTTCGACGAGGAGAACAAGATCGAACCGTACCGGGCGGGGATCTTCGTGTCCACCGAGATCCCGGTGCTGACCACGGGCCCGCTGGCCATGCTCAAAGAGCTGGAGAAGCGGATAAAGGCGGTGACCCGGGCCGGGAAGTTCCCCGTCATCGTGGGCGGGGAGCACTCCGGAACGTGCGGAGCGGTTTCCGCCCTGAAGAAAAAATACGGAGATCTCACCGTCCTCCAGTTCGACGCGCATGCGGACCTGCGAGACAGCTACCTCGGCACGCCCTGGAACCACGCCTGCGTGGGTCGCCGTATCGTCGATTCCGGAGCGAAACTCGTCCAGGTTGGGGTGCGCAGCATCTCGGAGGAGGAGGACCGGTTCCTGCGCAGGGCGGAGAACGTCAAGACGTACTACGCCTCGGAGGTCCGGGAAAGCCTCGCGGATGTCACCCGGGGGATCGTGAGCAGTCTCTCCGGAAACGTCTACATCTCGATCGACCTCGATGTCTTCGACCCGGGCATCATGCCTGCCGTAGGCACGCCGGAACCCGGAGGGCTGGACTGGTTCGAGGTGATCGACATTCTCCGGGACGTAATGCGCGCGGATTGCAACATCGTTGGATTCGACATCATGGAGCTTTCCCCCATCCCCGGCATCGTCGCGCCCGAATTCCTCGCGGCGAAGCTGTGCTACCGGCTGATGGGTTGGATTCTCGCCAAGCGGCAGGAGAAGTAGGGGGGATATCCCCCGTCAGAGGAGGCGTCGCCGATGTTCGTGCCGTCGAAGATATTTTTCACCAAGGGAGTCGGACGGCACAGGGAGCAGCTGACGTCGTTCGAACTTGCCCTTCGTGACGCGGGGATAGAGAAGTATAACCTCGTACAGGTGTCGAGCATATTCCCCCCCAAGTGCCGTATCATCAAGAAGGAAGCCGGCCTGCGGGAGTTGACCCCGGGCGAAATCGTGTTCGTTGTCATGAGCAAGTGCCAGAGCGACGAACCCCGCCGGCTCATCGCGGCCTCCGTGGGGTGCGCCCTTCCCTCGGACCGTTCCGTGTACGGCTACCTGAGCGAGCATCACGCGTACGGGCAACCGGAAAAAGTGGCGGGCGACTACGCAGAGGATCTGGCCGCCGCAATGCTCGCCTCCACCCTCGGCATCGAGTTCGACGAGGAGAGAAGCTGGGACGAAAAGAAGGAGGTCTGGAAGATCAGCGGTAAGATCTACCGGTCGTTCAATATCACCCAGTCGGCTATCGTGAAGGACGAGTACGCTACGGTCATTGCGGCCGCCGTCTTCGTGCTGTGAGGGAGGACCGATGAGAGGAGCGAGAATTCTCGGGACGGGACGGGCATTGCCGCCCCGTGTCGTGACCAACGCCGAGCTGACCACATTGATGGACACCTCAGAGGAATGGATCGTACAGCGCACGGGAATCCGGGAGCGGCGGTTCGTCGAGCCGGGTACGGGCGCCTCCGACCTGGGCGTTACGGCCGCGCGCGTGGCAATCGAACGCGCGGGGCTTACGCCGAAGGATATCCAGTTCCTCGTATTCGCCACCCTCTCGCCCGACCTGTTCTTCCCGGGCGCCGGGGTGTTCGTGCAGGAGAAGCTGGGGCTGGACACGATCGGGGCGCTTGACGTCCGCACCCAGTGCACCGGGTTCCTCTACGCCCTGTCGGTGGCGGAGGCGTACGTCAAATCGGGCTTCCACGATAACGTCCTCGTCATTGGAGCGGAAGTGCAAAGCACCGGCCTGGACATGAGCACCGCGGGGCGGGACGTATCCGTCATCTTCGGGGACGGCGGCGGAGCGGTGGTCGTCGGCCCTGCGGAGGCTGGGGTGGGGATCCTTTCGTCCCACCTTCACTCGGAGGGGAAGTACGCGCGCGAGCTCATGACGGAGGCCCCGGCGTCCGCCGAAAGTCCGAGGATCAGCAAGGAGATGCTCGACGCCAGGAGGCATTTCGGGTCCATGAACGGCCGGTCCGTGTTCGTCCATGCGGTGCGGCGTTTCCCTGAGGTGATCCTGGAGGCGCTTTCCGCAAACGGGATGGCGGTTTCGGACCTTTCGATCGTCATCCCGCACCAGGCGAACCTGAGGATCACGCAGTCGGTCGCGAAGAGCCTCGGCATCCCTCCGGAAAAGGTGTTCTCCAACATCGAGAAGTACGGAAACACCACCGCCGCTTCCATACCGATCGCCCTCGACGAGTGTGTTTCGGAGGGGAGGATCCGGTCGGGGGATCTTGTCTGCCTCGCGGCGTTCGGGTCGGGGTTCACGTGGGCCTCGTCCCTGATCCGTTGGTGATTCATAAGAGCCCCCTGCGGTTCCGGTTCAGGGGCCTCGAACCGGGGGATCTGTACGACGTGATGGCCATTGAGATGGCTTCCTTCCCTTCCCCCTGGTCCCGCAAGCTCTTCGAGGAGGAGATCGGGCGCACGTTTTCCGACGCCGTCGTGGTCGTCGAGGAACCGGGCGGGGAGGTGGTCGGTTACACGATCTGCTGGACCGTCGGGGAGGAGTCCCACCTGCTGAACATCGCGGTCCGGCCGGACGCACGCGGACGGGGAATCGGCCGGGCCCTTCTCAAGGAGTGCCTTCGCAGGGCGGCGCGAGCAGGGGCAAGGAGGATCTTCCTTGAGGTGCGGCCGAGCAATCAGCAGGCGATCCGCATGTACCGGCGGGAGGGGTTTCGCTTCGTGGGCTTCAGGGAAGGGTACTATACGGATACCGGGGAGGATGCGATCGTGTTCTCGCGGGAGATAGGGGAAGAGGATGCCAGTTAACCGCCCGCGGTTCGTCACGGGCAGGATCCTGCGGAACGAGGGGCGGGGGGAGATCTTTTACCGCATCGAGGCCGCGATTCCCGAACCTCTACGGTTCGTTCCCGGCCAGTTCGCGATGGTCTCGGGGTGGCCGGGGAACGACCCGCTTCTGCCTCGTCCGCTTGCCGTGTTCCGGTCGGGAGGGAGACGCGGGGAGGGGAAGATCGAATTCGTCTACAAGGTCGTGGGGAGGGGGACCGCCCTGCTGTCGGGTCTTCACCCCGGAGAGACACTGTCCATCACGCTTCCTCTCGGGCGCGGGTTCGACCTCGGGCAAGCGGGCCGGACGTACTGGCTGCTGGGTGGCGGCGTCGGATTCTCCTCGGTGTTTCCCGCCGCGGCAGTCCTGTCGCGGCGCCGTACCGGGTACGAGATGTTTCTCGGCGCCCGGACGAGGGAGCATCTTCCCCCAAAGCAGTGGACCCCCGGGGGAAAAACACCTGGGAGAACGCACTTCTGTACCGAGGACGGGACCGCAGGCTACCATGGCCGCGTCACCGACGCGGCCATAGAGCGGATGTGTACACTCTCCCCCGAGGCGGCCTCGCGACTGACGATCCTCGCCTGCGGGCCGAGGGATATGCTAAAGGAAATCGCCGTCGAGGCGTTGCAACGGGGGGCCTCGGTGCAGGTGGCGCTGGAAAACCACATGGCGTGCGGATTCGGGGTATGCTGGGGATGCGTCGTTACCTTGTGGGACGGTGACCGGACGGCATACCGCCGGGTCTGCCGGGAGGGACCGGTCTTCGATGCGAAGGAGGTCGTATGGTGACCCCCGACCTCTCCGTCTCCCTGGGGGGGCTGCGGGTGAAAAACCCCGTCATGAGCGCATCGGGGACGTTCGGATACGGCCTCGAGTTCACCCCCTTCTACGATATCTCCCGGCTGGGGGCGGTCATCGTGAAAGGGCTGTCCCTCGCACCCACCGCGGGGAACCCCCCCGGGCGAATCGTGGAGACGCCAGCGGGGATGCTAAACGCGATCGGCCTGCAAAACATCGGGGTGGAACGATTCATCGGGGACGTGGTCCCGCGTCTTGAGGATTTCGGCGCGACGTTCGTCGCGAACATCTACGGGAAGACGGAGGAGGAATACGAGGCGGTAGCCCGCCGTCTTTCGGACGTCCCTTCCCTCGGGGCGATCGAGGTGAATGCCTCCTGCCCTAACGTCCGGGAAGGGGGGATGGCATTCGGGTCCACTCCGGAAGGGATCGCGGGACTCACGGCGCGGGTACGTAGATGCACCGGAAAGCCTCTTTGGGTGAAGCTGAGCCCGAATGTGACGGACATCGCGTGTATCGCGAAAGCCGCCGAGGAGGCCGGGGCGGACGCGGTCTCCCTGATCAACACGATCGTCGGCATGGCGGTCAATCACCGCACGAGACGCCCGGAACTGTCGAACGTTACGGGAGGGCTTTCCGGACCCGCGATCAAGCCGGTTGCTCTGCGCATGACATGGGAAGCGGCGAAAGCCGTCAGGATCCCCGTGATCGGGATCGGCGGCATCCAAAGCTCCGCCAATGCGCTGGAATTTCTCCTGGTGGGAGCGTCGGCAGTTCAGGTCGGTACGGCAAACTTTCGCAACCCCCGGGCATGCATCGAAATCCTGGAGGGGATGGAGGCGTTTTTCCGGGAAGAGAAGATCGCCAGGCTTGCCGATTACCGGGGCGGGCTCAAGGTGGAAAAAACCCCTTGAGGTTTCCCTCCGGGGAGGGATATAATTTCTCTCGTGGAAGGGTTTACCGGAAAGTGGGCGATGCCCACTTTTTTTTTCGATGGACGACGATGAAGGTCGACTCGGAAATAATCGCGGCTCTTGCCGAAAACGTGGCGCAGGACGAACTGGTCGAGCTCGTCGACGTTGAGATCGTCGCGGAAGGCCCTCGTTTGATTATTCGCGTTTTTATCGACAGGGAAGGGGGAGTGCAGTTGCGCGACTGCGTATCGTTCAGCCGAAAGCTCGGCACGATCCTCGAAGTGGAGGACCCCCTCGACGGCCCGTATTCCCTGGAAGTATCCTCTCCGGGGATGGAACGGAAGCTCCGCCGGCCGAAGCACTTTGCTGACTGCAAGGGGAAGCGGGTGAAAGTCTCCCTTTCCGCTCCCGTCGAAGGGAGCCGGAACTTCCGGGGGACCCTGCTCGGCAGCGACGAGGAAGGGATCGAACTGGACAGGGACGGCAGGACCTTCCGGCTGCCGTACCGGTTGATGCGGAAGGCGAACCTGGTAGTATCCCAGGAGGAATTATTCGGAAAAGGAACGAGGAGACGATGATTCTGGATATCGGCCAGATTATCAACCAGCTGGGAAAGGAAAAGGGGATTGACCGAAGCGTCATCATCGGTGCGATCAAGGACGCCCTGGAGAGCGCGGCGAAAAAGAAGTACGGGATGAACAAGCGCCTCGAGGCCATGTACGACGAAGATACGGGGGATTTCGAGGTCCTCGAGTTCCGGACCGTGGTGGACGAGGTGACGGATGAGGAACTGGAGATAACGCTTGCGGAAGCCAGGGAGCTGGATCCCGAGGCACGGCTGAACGACAGCATCGGGTTCCGGATGAGTACCAAGGATCTGGGGCGGATTGCCGCACAGACCGCGCGTCAGATCATCATGCAGAAGGTGAAGGATGCCGAGCGGGAAGTCATTTACAATGAGTTCATCACCCGCAAGGGGGAGATTCTCAACGGCATCGTTCAGCGGTACGAGCGAGACACAATCATTGTCGATCTCGGGCGGACGGAGGCCGTGATGCCCCCCTCGGAGCAGATCCCGAGGGAACGGTATCGCCAGGGAGACAGGATCCGGGCCTATATCAAGGATGTGAGCAAGACGACGAGGGGGCCGGAAATCCTTCTGTCCCGCGCAGATCCTCGGGTAATCCTCAAGTTCTTCGAGCAGGAAGTCCCCGAAGTCTACGAGGGCGTCGTCTCCATCCTGAGCGTGGCGAGGGAGCCGGGGTTCCGCACCAAGATCGCGGTGAAGTCGAAGGAGAGGGACGTCGACCCCGTGGGCGCGTGCGTCGGGATGAAAGGGTCCAGGGTTCAGAGCGTGGTGCAGGAACTACGGGGCGAACGGATCGACATCATTGCCTGGGACGAGGATCCCGCGAAATTCGTGTGCAACGCGCTGCAGCCCGCGGAGATCATTCGCGTCCTGGTGAACGAGTCCGAGAAAACGATGGAGGTCATCGTCCCCGAGGAGCAGCTCCTTCTGGCGATCGGAAAGCGGGGACAGAATGTGAAGCTGGCGTCCAAGCTTGTGGGATGGAAAATCGAGGTCCGGGCGGAAGGGCAGGTCGAGGACGCGCTCAAGAAGGCCGAGGGACTCTTTGCACCGAAGAAGACCGAGGAGGAGGGCGCCGGCGAGGCTTCCCCCGAGACTACGGAAGGGGAAGCGCCCGAAGGGGAGGCACCGCCCTCGACGGAACCGGGGGCAGCGGAGGCGAGGCCGGAGGACCCCGGAACTGCGGGAGAGAATGTAGAAGTGCCTGTTCCCGAAGGGGTCGACGGAGACGTGCCGCAGACGGAGGAGACCCCCGGGATGAAGCCGGAGGATGGTTCCACGGCCTGATCGTCACCGCCCGGAGCGGACGTGTGTGCAGTGCGGAGCGAAGGGACACAAGGACGGATTCTTCCGCATTGCCGGAAGCCCTGGAAAGGGGTGGGAGCCGGACCCCGCGGCAAGGAGGCCCGGCCGCGGGATCTACCTTTGCCGGGGTACGGGCTGCATCGGGGGTTTCGCGCGGAGAATCCGCACGCCGAAGGGGGGCAGGCGTTTCCGAATGGGCGCCTCCGCGGCGTCGTTGGCGGACTCTCTGGAAGATTGGATGGACGGGGACTGAAGGGTGGTTGCCCGTTCTTCGAAATGGTCTCGGACGGCTCGTATTCACTGCGGGAGTTGTCTCCGGGAGAGACCTGGCGCATCATGGGACGGTAGGATGACTTGCGGGGGGAGTGGATGGAGAAGGTTCGCATAAGGGAGCTTGCCAAGGAACTCGGGATGAAGAGCAGCAAGGAGATCCTGTTGTTCCTGGAACGAGCCGGCCAGAAAGGGAAGTCCGCGTCGAGCAACATCGAGGGGGATCTGATCGAGAAGGTGAGGAGCCACTTCCGTAAGGGAACCCCGCCTCCTCCTCCTGTGGAAACGCCGCTCGAGGTGACGCGCGAGGACGGGTCGCTCGAGCGCAAGTCGCGAAGGGTGGTGTTGCGGCGAAGTGCACCCGAACCGGAAGTGCCGGCCGAACCGCCGCCCGCTTCCCACGAAGAAGTACCCGCAGCGGAGGAACCGGCGATGCCACCCACCGCCGCGGAGGAAGAGGTTCCCGAGATACCGGCGGAACCGGAGGTCTTGCCGGAGGTGGAGGAAAAGGTCGCAGACCCCGAAATCCGCGTCGTGGAGGCCCCGCCTCCCTCGAAGGCCGATGAGGAGAGGAAAGAGAAGGAAAAGAAATGGAAGAAGGTCAAACCTCACGAGAAAAAGGTGCAGAAGGGGGTGCTGAAGAAGCACATCATCGAGGAAATCGTCGAGGAACCGGAAGGGACCCCCATCGCCGAGGAGGCCCCACCGGTCGAAACTGCGGTGGTGCGGCAGTTCAAGCCGGTCCGCGTCCAGAAAAGGAGAGGGGGAAGGCCCGTACGGGAGAAGAGGGCCCCTTCCAGCCTTCCGCCGAAAGCTAGCAAGCGCGTGTTCAAGATCGAGGAGGTCATCACCGTCGGGGATCTGGCCCACCGGATGGGGATCAAGGCAGGCGAAGTGATCAAGCGGCTGATTGAGATGGGAATGCCCACCACGGTGAACCAGCTCCTCGATGCCGACGCGGCAGGCCTTCTCGCCCAGGAGTACGGATTCGAAGTGGAGAACGTCGCCCCCGAGGTGGAAGGTCTCATCGATCAGGAGGTAGACCGGGAGGAGGATCTCGTCCCCCGGCCCCCTGTCGTTACGATCATGGGGCACGTCGATCACGGGAAGACTCTGCTCCTGGACGCGATCCGGGCGAGCAACGTGATCGACCAGGAGGCGGGCGGGATTACCCAGCACCTTGGGGCGTACCAGGTGGAACACGAAAACCGTCCCCTCGTCATGCTGGACACGCCGGGCCATGAAGCGTTTACCGCCATGCGGGCACGCGGTGCCCAGGTCACCGATATCGTTGTGCTGGTGGTGGCGGCGGACGACGGCGTCATGCCGCAGACCGTGGAGGCGATCGATCACGCCAAGGCGGCGAACGTCCCGATCGTCGTCGCGGTGAACAAGATCGACAAGCCCGGCGCGCAGCCGGACCGGATCCGACAGCAGCTTTCCGAGCATGGCCTGCTCCCCGAGGAGTGGGGTGGGCAGACGCTGTATGCGAATGTCTCGGCAAAACAGAAGACCGGCATCGACTCTCTTCTCGAGCTCATCCTCCTCCAGGCGGACATCCTCGAACTCAAGTCAAATCCGCGCAAACTCGCACGGGGAACGGTGATCGAGTCACGGATCGAGAAGGGGCGCGGGGCCGTCGCAACGGTTCTCGTGCAGGACGGCACCTTGAAGGTCGGGGATCCGGTGGTGACCGGGACCCACTACGGACGCGTACGTGCGCTGATCAACCAGAAGGGAAAGCGGCTTACGGAGGTCACCACGGGGACCCCGGTGGAAATCCAGGGAATCAACGGAGTTCCGGCGGCCGGTCAGAAGTTCGCCGTGCTGGGCGACGAGCGGACCGTCCGACAGATCGCGATGCACCGCATGGAAAAGGAACGGGAGAAAGTCATCGCCCGTCCCCGGTTCAGCCTCGAGGAGCTTCATCGCCGGATCGAGGAAGGCGAGCTGAAGGAACTCAACATCGTCCTGAAAACGGATGTGCAGGGCTCGCTGGAAGCGCTCCTGTATTCGTTGAACAAGCTCTCCGGGGAGAAGGTCAAGGTGAACGTCATCCACGCCGGGGCGGGCGGGATTACCGAGTCGGACGTGATGCTCGCATCGGCCTCCACGGCCGTCATCATCGGATTCAACGTTCGGCCGGAGGTCAAGGGTCAGGATCTCGCCGAACGGGAACAGGTCGACGTCCGGCTCTACTCGGTCATATACGATGTGGTGGAGGATATCCGGAAGGCGATGGAGGGGATGCTCGATCCTTCTTTCCGGGAGATGCCGGTCGGCCGCGCGGAAGTGCGGAATACGTTCCATATCTCCCGGCTGGGGACCGTGGCGGGGTGCTATGTTCTCTCCGGGAAGATCACCCGGAACGCAACGGTCCGGCTGTTGCGCGATAACGTGGTCGTCCATGAGGGAAAACTCGCCTCGCTGAAACGGTTCAAGGACGACGTCCGCGAGGTGGTCGAAGGGTACGAGTGCGGGCTCGGGCTGGAAAACTACAACGACATCAAAGTAGGCGACCAGATCGAGGCGTTTGTGATGGAAAAGGTCGCCGAGACCCTTCTCTAGACGTTTACAGTGGGGCGGAGCAGCGGGGGAATGCTGGTCGCGGTGCTGGTGGCCGACCTCCTGTTTCCCGGGGCGGATTCCCTCAAAGACAAACGCAGGCGGCTGAGCAGCCTGACGGGCCGGATCCGGTCGGGGTTCCCGGTTTCCGTGGCCGAGGTCGGACTCCAGGACCTGTGGCAGCGGGGACGCATCGGGGTGGCTCTCGTTTCGACGGACTCCCGGTTGGCCCAGTCGATCCTGGATCGGATCTCGGACATGCTGGGGCGGGGCGGCGAAATCGAGCTTTCCGGGCGCCGTATCGAGCTTATCCGGATGGAAGACGGGGAAGCATGAAGGGGCGCGGAGACCGTTCGGTGCGGGTGGCGGCGAGGATACGGGAAGAGATCTCCCTGATCCTCCAGCACAGGGCAAAGGATCCCGGGCTGGGAGGAATTACGGTCACCGACGTCACCGTGACCGCCGACCTGAAGATCGCCCGCATTCACTACTCTGTTCACGGAGGGGATGAGGAGCGGATCGCGGCCCGGGACGGGCTCCGGCGCTCCCGGGGATACATCCGGAAAGAGCTGAGCCGAGCCCTGCAGATGCGGTACTCCCCCGACGTGACCTTCCATTACGACGCTTCCTTCGAGAAAGGCGCCCGGATCGACATCCTTCTCCGGAAGGCGGCGGAGGAGATCTCCCGTGAGGAATGACCTGGAGGCGATCTGCCGCCTCTTCCGGGAGAAAAACCGATTCCTGATCGCATGCCACGAAAACCCGGAGGGAGACGCCATCGGTTCGGAGCTGGCGCTCGCCCTTGCCCTCCGAAAGATGGGCAAGATGGCGACCGTGCTGAACTCGGACCCCATTCCCGGGAACCTGGGTTTCCTTCCCGGCGTCGACACGATCGTTTTCGAGGCGGACGGTTCGACCCACGAGGTGGCCGTCGTCGTCGACTGCGGGTCGCCCGAACGCACCGGGCGTGTCCGGAACGAGCTGCGGAAGTGCTCCGTCATGGTGAATGTCGACCACCATGCCACCAATGACGCACAGGGCGATTTTTGCCTGATCGATCCCGACGCGCCGGCGACCGGGATCCTGGTGCACCGCATTCTCTCCGCACTGGGACTGGCGATCGACCACGACATCGCGATGAACCTCTACGTGGCGATATTGACCGACACCGGCTCCTTCCGTTACTCGAACTCCACCCCGGAAGCCTTCTACGTCGCCGGAGACATGGTCCGGATAGGAATCGACCCGTGGGAGGTGGCGGAAAAGGTGTACGAGACCCAGACGGCCGAAAAACTCGGGTTGCTCGGGAGGGTCCTTGGATCCCTGGAACTTGCCGCGGGCGGCAGGGTGGCCGCGGTCACGGCGAGGAAGAAGGATCTCCGCGAATTTTCCGCCACGAAGGACCATCTCGAGGGGATCATTAACTACCCCCGCTCTATCGCAGGCGTCGAGGTCGCCGTGTCGTTTCGCGAGGAGGACGAGGGGGAGTTCCGCGTGAGCCTGCGGTCCAAGGGAAGGGTGGACGTGTCCATCATCGCCTCCGCGCTTGGCGGGGGAGGGCACCGCAATGCCGCGGGATGCACCGTCCCGGGATCACTGGAGGAGGCCAAAAGACGTGTTTTCGGCATGCTGGAGGCTGCTCTCCCGTGACGCCGGCTGACGGTGTGATCGTTCTGGACAAGCCGTCCGGAATCACATCCTTCCAGGCCGTGGAGCGGGTGGGGCGGGTGTTCCGAAAGAGGAAATGCGGCCATACAGGGACCCTCGACCCGATCGCTACCGGCGTGCTGCCCGTCTGCGTGGGCAGGGCCACCAAAATCGCCGGGTATCTCGCCGTTCAGGAGAAGGAATACGAAGTTTATTTCCGGTTCGGGGTCGAAACGGACACGGGAGACTCGGCAGGTCGGCAGACCGGCGCCGCCCCGGGGGGAACCGCTACGGAGAAAGCCGTTCGGACTGCGATCGCCGGTCTCGTGGGGGAGTGGGAACAGGTCCCCCCGGCCTATTCGGCGATCAAAGTGGCCGGGAAACGGGCCTACGCGCTTGCGCGCCAGGGGAAAAGCGTTGAACTCGCCGGCAGGAAAGTGCGCGTGTACGAGGCAAGGGTCCTCTCGTGGTCGGAGGAGGGGTTCCGGGTTTTCCTGCACTGCACGAAAGGGTTCTACGTCCGTGCGCTTTCCCGGGATCTGGGGCGCGCCCTGGGCGTTCCGATGACCGTATCGGAGCTGCGCCGCCTGAGGAGCGGCCCGTTCCGGATCAAGGATTCGATCCTGCTCACGGATCTTGTTGCGTCCGGCATGCGGGGGGAAGCGGACAGCGCCCTGGTTTCGATCGAGCGTGCCATGGAGGGATTTTCCCGGCGGGAGATCCCGCCGGAGGCGGCTGCGGCCGTACGGCAAGGCCGGTCGCCTGCTCCGTGGCTGGAAGGGAAATGGGAGGGGCGGGAAACGGGGGTCGTTCTTCTCACCTCCGGGGAGGAAGGTCCCGTTGCGCTGGTGGAGCGGCTTGCCTCCGGCACATGGAGGATTTTACGGGGCATATGAATTTACTTCTCCCCCGGGGATATGGTATAAATTAGGAAAATCATCCGCATAGTTGACGGGCGTGATCATGGGAAAAGGAAGGGGAGAAATGAGCGTTGTAATGGAGAAAAAGAAGGACGTCATCGGCAAGTTCCGGCTCCATGAACTGGACACCGGATCGCCCGAAGTGCAGATCGCGCTTCTCACGGAGCGGATCAACATGATCACGGACCACCTGAAGACTCACTCAAAGGATTTCAATTCCCGTCGGGGATTGTTAAAGCTGGTTGGTCAGAGGAGACGCCTGCTCGACTACCTGAAGTCGAAAGAATCGCTCCGGTACAAAGCCGTCGTGGAAGCACTCGGCCTGCGAAAGTAGTCAGGGAATCCATCCGCCAGAATTCGCCCCCGCGGGGGCCATCAAGAAGGGAATAACGACAAGTGGGAAACGTGTACGAAACGGAATTGTCTGGAAGAAAATTATCCATTGAAACCGGGAAGTTGGCAAAACAGGCGGGCGGCGCTGCAGTAGTTACGTACGGGGAATCCGTTGTCCTGGTGACCGCGTGCGTATCCGAAACCCCGCGCCCGGGCATCGACTTCCTTCCTCTCGTTGTGGATTACGTGGAAAAGACGTCTGCCGTAGGGAAGATCCCGGGCGGCTTCTTCAAGAGGGAAGGGAGGCTGTCCGAGTTCGAGATTCTTACCTCCCGGATGATCGACAGACCGATCCGGCCCCTCTTCCCGAAAGGGTTCTACAACGAGATCCAGGTCATCGCGACGGTCCTCTCCGCCGACAAGGTGAATGACACGGCGGTGCTCGCCATGATCGGGGCCTCCACGGCCCTTTCGCTTTCCGCGATCCCCTTCGAGGGCCCTATCGCAGGCGCCCGGGTCGGCAGGATCGACGGAGAGCTGGTCATCAACCCCGAGATCCCCGACCTGCCGCGGAGCGACATCAACATCTTCGTTGCCGGGAGCAAGGACGCGATCCTGATGGTGGAGGGAGAGGGCTCCGAGGTTCCCGAGGAGGAAATCCTCGACGCCATTCTCTTTGCGCACCGCTCCCTTATGCCCATCCTGGAGATCCAGGAGACGATGGCCCGCGAATGGGGCAAACCGAAGGTTGCCTTCGAGAAGAAGGTGCTTGGCGAAGAGGATCTGCGCAAGATCGAGGATGTGGCGGCGGCAGACCTGCAGGCGGCCTACGAAATCCTGGCCAAGCAGGAGCGGCGGAAGAGAATCGAGGAGATCGCCGTGGCAACCCGTGAAGCGTTCTCCGAGGAGGAGCGTCTGGAGAAGGCGACGCTAATCGCGAACGCCTTCCGGGAAACCGAGAAGAGGATCGTCCGCGGGAAGATCCTTTCCAAGAAACAACGGATCGACGGCCGCGGCCTCGAGGAGGTTCGGGCCATCCATTCGCAGGTCCGGGTGCTCCCGCGTACCCACGGATCCGCCATCTTCACCCGGGGGGAGACCCAGGTTCTCGTCACCTCCACGCTGGGCACCTCCCAGGACGAGCAGCGGATCGACTCCCTCCTGGGCGATTCCACCAAGTCCTTCATGCTTCACTACAACTTCCCCCCCTTCAGCGTCGGCGAGGTGAAAATGCTCCGCGGCCCGGCCCGGCGCGAGGTGGGGCACGGTGCGCTCGCGGAGCGGGCGGTATCGAAGGTCCTCCCCAGCGAGCTCGAGTTCCCTTACACCATTCGCCTCGTGTCCGAGGTTCTCGAGTCGAACGGTTCCTCGTCGATGGCCACCGTGTGCGGGGCGTCCCTGGCGTTGATGGATGCGGGAATCCCCACGAAAGGTAGCGTCTCCGGCATCGCCATGGGCCTCATCAAGGAGGGGGACCAGGTCGCCGTGCTTTCCGACATTCTCGGGGACGAGGACCACCTCGGGGACATGGACTTCAAGGTGGCCGGGACGGCAAGAGGGGTCACGGCAATCCAGATGGACATCAAGATCGGGGGTGTGAGCCGGGAGATCCTGATGGCGGCCCTTCGGCAGGCCCGGGAAGGACGCCTGCACATCCTCGAAAAAATGAATTCCGTCCTCGACAAGGCACGTCCCGAACTATCGCCGTACGCGCCCCGCATCTACGTGATGCACGTGAAACCCGATAAGATCCGCGAGATCATCGGACCGGGAGGGAAGGTGATCCGCGGCATCCAGGAACAGACCGGCGTCAAGATCGACATCGAGGACGACGGGACCGTGAAGATCGCCGCGGTGGACGCGGAGTCCGCGAAGGCGGCCATCTCCATCATCGAGGGGATCGTGCAGGTGGCGGAGGTCGGCAAGGTCTACGAGGGGAAGGTCCGGCGGATCATGGAGTTCGGCGCGTTCGTGGAGCTTTTCCCCGGAACCGACGGGCTTCTCCACATCTCCCAGATCAGCAAGAACCGGGTCCGGGCCGTTTCCGACATCTACAAGGAGGGCGACGATGTGACGGTTCGGGTCCTCGAGATCGACCGGGACGGGAAGATCCGCCTGACGCATAAGGAGTTCGAAAAGGAAGGGGAAAACCCCAACCTCGAGCCCGATACCGGGGGCCGGACCGGAGGGGAAGACGGAGCGAACCACCCGGCGAAACGTGCCGGCGGAGGGGGGCGCGGGGGGCGCGACCGGGATTCCGGGGGCCGGAGGCAGGGGAGACGGTAGGTGCTGTCAGCGGGCGCGATGTTATGACGGTCGCGAAGACGGTCCTCGACAACGGCGTCACCATCCTGAGCGAGAACGTCCCGTATCTTCGGTCCGCTACCGTGGGGGTATGGATATCCGGGGGCAGCCGGGACGAATCCCCTCCCGAAAACGGGATCGCTCACTTCATCGAGCACATGCTGTTCAAGGGGACTGCGCGCCGGAGGGCGATCGACATTTCACGGGAGATCGAGTCGGTCGGCGGGACCATAAATGCGTACACCGACCGGGAGTACATCTTCTTCTATGCGAAGGTGCTGACCAAAGATTTTCCCCTGGTCACCGACCTTCTTTCGGACATCTACATGAACTCCCTGTTTGACGGGCAGGAGCTTGACCGCGAGAAGGACGTTATCCTCCAGGAAATTCTCATGGTCGAGGACAGTCCGGAGGACCTGCTGCACGACTTCTTCCACGCATCGTACTGGGGAGGACATCCGCTGGGGCTTCCGATCCAGGGAACGTCCGGGAACGTCGCGGCGTTTACACGCGAGCGCGTCACGGAATATTTCCGGGACCGGTTCTGGCGGCGCGGGGTGATCGTTTCCGTGGTCGGGAACGTCCCGCACGAGCGTGTCGTGGACGAGTTACAGAAGGGGATGGGGTCCTTTCACCTGGGGGAACGCCGCGTCCCCGGGCCTGCTCCGGCCCCGCAATGCGGGGTCTTCCTGCGAGGGAGGCCGATCGAACAGATCCACCTGTGCCTTGGTGCCCCCGGGGTGTCCCGGGCAAGCGAGTGGAAGTACGCAGCCCACGTCCTGAACGCGATCCTCGGCGGCAGCATGAGCAGCCGGCTTTTCCAGGAGATCCGCGAGAAGCGCGGCCTTGCGTATTCCGTTTTCTCCTCCCTCTCCTCCTACGCCGACACGGGGATCCTGAAGATCTGCGCGGGTACGACGCCCGAAAAGGCCGGGGAGGTACTGAAAGTTACCGGAGAGATCCTCTCGGACCTGACGGACGGGCGGTTGTCAGAGGAGGAGATAGTCCTGGCCAAGGAACTGATCAAGGGGAGTATGCTGCTCAGCATGGAGAGCCCCGGGTTCCGCATGACCCGGCTGGCGATGAGCGAGATGTTCCTCGGACGTCTCGAGGATCCCATGGACGAGATACGGAAGGTGGACGAGGTGACGCCGGACGGGGTCCGGGAGCTTGCGTCCAGGATGCTTCTCCGGGAACGGTTTTCGCTCGCCGCCTTGGGCGATCTGGCGGATGCGTCCGCGCTTTCCTTTTGACGTATGTCGGCCGATCTTTCGATTCCCGTCCGGTTCGTCCGCGAAAGCAGCAGGGATCTGTTGCCCCGCTATCAGACAGTTGGCTCCTCGGGGATGGATCTGCGGGCCGACATCGAGGGGGAGATCACCATCCCCGCTCTGGGCAGGGCACTCATCCCGACGGGGATTTCGGCGGCAATTCCTCCCGGGGTGGAGGGCCAGGTCCGGCCCCGGAGCGGCCTGGCAATCCGCAGCGGTATCACGTGCCTGAATTCGCCCGGGACCATCGATTCCGACTTCCGGGGCGAGATTTGCGTGATCCTGGCCAATTTCGGTGACGGGCCGTTTTCCGTCCGGCGGGGTGACCGGGTAGCGCAGCTCGTCTTCACCCCCGTCGCCCGGGGAACATGGCAGGAGGTGGAAAGTCTCGATCCAACTCCTCGGGGCGAGGGGGGATTCGGACATACCGGGTAGGGGAGGGGCGACGTGATCGAGAGGTACACAAGGCCCGAAATGGGGAGGATCTGGGCGCCCGAAAACCGCTTCCGGATCTGGCTAAACATCGAGATCCTCGCCATGGAGGCGATGGTACGGGACGGACTGATTCCCGCCGACGCTCTTGTGCGGGTCAAAAAGAACGCGAAGTTCGACATTCCGCGCATCGACGAGATCGAGAAACGGGTGAAGCACGATGTCATCGCCTTCCTCACCTCGGTCGCCGAGCACGTCGGGGAAGATTCCCGGTTTCTTCACGTCGGGATGACCAGTTCCGACGTTCTCGACACGTCGTTCGCCGTGCAGATGCGGCAGGCCCTCACGCTCCTCATCCGGGATGCGAAGAAGGTCTTCGAGGTCCTCAAGAAGCGCGCGTTCGAGCACAAGGATACGGTGATGATCGGCCGCACCCACGGTATCCATGCCGAGCCGGTGACGTTCGGCCTGAAGATGGCGGTGTGGGCCGACGAGATGCGCCGGAATATCGCCCGCCTCACGCGAGCCCGGGAAGTGATCTCGGTGGGGAAACTCTCGGGGGCCGTAGGCACGTTCGCCAGCATTGATCCGTCGGTGGAAGAGTACGTCTGCCGCAAATTGTCGTTGCGGCCTGCCCCTGTTTCGACCCAGGTGGTGCAGCGGGACCGTCACGCCGAGGTGTTCGCCACGATCGCCGTCGTCGGCGCATCCCTCGAGAAGTTCGCCACCGAAATCCGGCACCTGCAAAGGACCGAAGTCCGGGAGGTGGAGGAACACTTCTCGAAAGGGCAGAAAGGGTCCTCGGCGATGCCCCACAAACGGAATCCGGTCTTGTCCGAGAACCTGTGTGGGCTCGCGCGCCTTCTCCGGGGGTACGCGCTCACCGCTCTCGAGAACGTATCCCTCTGGCACGAGCGCGATATCAGCCATTCCTCCGCGGAGCGGGTGATTGCGCCGGACGCCACCATCGTGCTCGATTTCGCCCTGACGCGCTTCCATGACATCATGGAGACGCTGGTCGTGAATCCGGAGCGGATGAAGAAAAACATTGCCGGGACGCACGGGCTTCTGTTCTCCCAACGGGTCATGCTGGCGCTCGCCGCCCGGGGCCTGTCGCGTGAACGGGCTTACGAGATCGTTCAGAAGTCGGCCATGGAGGCGTGGCGGAAGGAAATGGACCTCGCGGGGTTGTTATGGAAGGACCGAGAGGTCCGGTCGCGTATGAGCCGGGAGGAGTTTCGGAAGTTGTTCGACGGGAAGCAGTACCTGAAGCATATAGATGCCATATTCGACCGCGTGTTCTGAAACGGGCCGAACGGCCGAAGGTGTTCTTGCTGCGGGCCTGCCGGCAGTCCGCAGAATCGTGCCCCAAGGAGGCCTTCTACCCATGGTAGCGCGCATGGACGCCTCGATCCCGGGAATTTCGCGGAAGAAAAACGCGGGTTGCACGGACGACGGGAGATTCCGTAATACAATAAAATCAGATGTTGCCGGAGAAGAGTTCCCCGGGATCGCCGGTGTCAGGCCCGGAGAGAACGCCCGGGAGCGGGAAGATGCCCCGGGCCAGTCCACGGGCATGGGGGAAGCGTGACGGAGATGCTGCCGGAAATACACGAAGAGTGCGGAATATTCGGGGTGTACGGCCACGCGGAGGCCGCGAACCTCGTATACCTCGGACTTTACGCGCTCCAGCACAGGGGGCAGGAGAGTGCGGGGATCGCATCCTCCGACGGCGAGGGCATTATCTTCCACAAGGAGATGGGGCTGGTCGCCGATATCTTTTCCGAGGACATCCTCGCGAGGTTGCCCGGCAATATCGCCATCGGGCACGTGCGCTACTCCACGGCCGGGACATCCGAACTGAAGAACGCACAGCCGTTTGTCGTCGATTTCGAAAGCGGCTCCATCGCAATCTCCCATAACGGGAACCTGGTCAACGCGCATCGGCTGAAAAGCGACCTCGAGGTGGAAGGGTCGATCTTCCAGTCGACGATGGACACGGAGGTCATTGTCCACCTGATCGCCCGCTCGCGTCTCGACCGTCTCGAGGACAGGATCGTGGACGCCCTGTCCCGCGTACGGGGGGCGTATTCTCTCCTCTTCCTGACCCGGGATAAGCTGATCGGGGTGCGGGACCCACACGGGATTCGGCCCCTCGTATTCGGCAAGATCAAAGGAGGGTACGTCCTCTGCTCCGAAACGTGCGCGCTGGACCTCATCGAGGGTGAAGTTCTCCGGGAAGTGGAGCCGGGCGAGATGATCGTGATCGACGATCGCGGCGCCCATACGTCCCGCCCCTTTTTCCCCGCTCCGCACCGGTTCTGCATCTTCGAGCATGTTTATTTTTCCCGCCCCGACTCGATCTTCGGCGGCTCCTCGGTCTATCAGGTCCGCAAGCGCCTCGGCCGCCAGCTTGCGATGGAGGGCCCGGTGGACGCGGACATCGTCATCCCCGTCCCCGACTCGGGCGTCCCCGCGGCGCTCGGTTTCTCGGAGGCTTCGGGCATCCCCTTCGAGATGGGCCTGATCCGAAACCACTACGTGGGGCGGACATTCATCGAGCCGCAGCAATCTATCCGGCACTTCGGGGTGAAGATCAAGCTGAACGTGGTCCGGGACGTGGTGGGAGGGAAGCGCGTAGTCGTGGTCGACGACTCGATCGTGCGCGGGACGACAGGGCGAAAGATCATAAAGATGATTCGGGACGCCGGGGCGAAGGAGATCCACGTGAGGGTCAGCTCTCCTCCCACGACCCACCCGTGCTTCTACGGAATCGACACCCCCCTGCGACGCGACCTCATCGGGGCGACCCACACCCTGGAGGAGATCAGGACGTATCTCACATCCGACAGCCTGGCGTACCTGAGCGTCGAGGGTCTTCATGCCTGTGTTCCCAACGAGGGAAAGGGGTACTGCGATGCCTGCTTTACGGGCGACTACATGGTGCCTCTCGAAGTCCTGGACATCGAGGAGCAACTCCCGTTGTTTCGCGGATCCGTCAGGATCTGATCGCATAGCTGAGATCTCATCACGACCGGGGGCGTAACGATGGGCGGCGACCGGGAGCGTTTTCTTGCCATCCTGAAGGAGAAAAGCTACGAGAAGAGGAAAGTGATCCTCTCCTCGGGACGGGAATCGGATTTCTACATCGACTGCAAGCAGGCGACGCTCGACGCCGAGGGGGCTGTCCTGACCGGGAGGATCCTCTGCGAGATGCTCGCGAGAGACGGAATGCCCGAGGCGGTGGGGGGGATCACGCTGGGGGCGGACCCGATCGTGACCGCCGTATCCCTGACCAGCGCTCTCCGGGGCACTCCGATCCCCGCCTTTATCATCCGGAAGGAACCGAAGAAACACGGCACCGCGCAGTGGGTCGAGGGGGTCAAGAACCTGAAGTCCGGCATGCGGGTGGCCATCGTGGAGGACGTAGTCACCACCGGGGCATCCACCCTCCGCGCGATCGAGCGGGCCGAGGAGGTCGGACTGGTGGTCGTTCGGGTGCTCTGCATCGTCGACCGCAACGAGGGCGGGGCGGAGTTCCTTTCGGAAAAGGGCTACCGCCTCGAGCCGATGTTCCGGAAAGAGGACGTCGAAAATGCCTGAGGGCCGCGTGCGCAGAAAGATCTGCCTCCTCGCGGGGGCGTTCGCGGCATTCGTTTTCCTGTCCGCCGGCTGTGGAACCCGTGTGATGCAGCTCTACGAAAAGGTGATCGGGTCGAAGCGGTATGCGCGCACCACCGAGGCATTCACGCGCACAAGGGAAGTGCACGACGGCCTGGAAATACGGTTTATTCTCTCCTCCACGTGGCTTTCCCCCGAATGGGTCCAGGCATTCTCGGAGGAGTATGCCAACATCTACTACCTCGATGCGGAACGCAAGAATCGGATGATCGACCGGTGGAGGGAGGAGTCCGAAACGTACGAACGCTTTTTCGTTGCCCTCTTTATACCCGACGATCGGGCGAACGATCTCGACAAGAAAGAAACCCTGTGGAGCCTCCACCTCGTGCGGGCGGACGAGAGAGATTTTCGGCCGGTCTACGTGAGGAGGACATCCTTGCGTTCCGAGGAGGTAACGCGCTTCTTCCCCTACTCGGGCACCTGGTACCGGGCCTACGAAGTGGCGTTTCCCAAGGAGGCGGGGGAGAAGGTGGAGACGGCGATTGCCGCGCCCCGGTTCAAGTTGGTCCTCTCGGGGGTCCAGGGGCGCGCCGTGCTGGTCTGGGACTAGCCGGCTTCGGTGCCATCCCTCACCGTACCGCCGCGGGTACGCCTCGGTCTGGCGCCTCGCCGGACAGGTCGCATCGGCCCTCTCGGTGCTCGGACTCTTCCGGAACGGAACCCTGGAGGCCGGCGCCCGTTAAAACCAAGTGCGGCGGATGAGAGTGTCCTTCCGCCCGTGCTCCTCGTCGAGGTAGGGGTAGTCGATCGTGGAGTGCAGCCCACGGCTTTCCTTCCGCTGCATGGCGCACCGGACGATCACCTCCGCGACAGTGCAGATGTTGCGAAGTTCCAGCAGATCCCCCGTCACCTTGAAGTTCCAGTAGTACTCCGAGATCTCCTTTTTCAGGAGTTCGATCCGGTCGAGCGCCCGTTCCAGCCTCTTGTTCGAGCGGACGATGCCGACGTAGTTCCACATCAACCGGCGGATCTCGTCCCAGTTGTGGGAGACCACGACCGCTTCGTCCGAGTCCTGTGCGTTCCCCGGGTCCCAATCCGGCACGCGGACCTTGGGGCGAAACTTCCCGGCATACGCCTGGGCGGCCCGCGCGACCGCCCGGTCGGAGAAGACGAGGGCCTCGATGAGGGAATTGGAGGCGAGCCGGTTGGCCCCGTGCAGGCCGGTGCACGCGCATTCCCCGATGGCGAAGAGCCGCCGCATGTCGGATTCCCCGTTCATGTCGGTCCGAACGCCGCCGCACTGGTAATGCGCCGCGGGGACGACCGGGATCGGTTCCCTGGTGATATCGATCCCGAAGGAAAGGCACGTCTTGTGGATGTTCGGGAACCGCTTCCGGATAAAGGCAGCCCCCTTGTGTGTGATGTCGAGGTAGACGCAGTCCTCCCCCGTCCGCTTCAGCTCCGCGTCGATGGCCCGCGCGACGATGTCGCGGGGGGCGAGATCCCGCATGGGGTGCACCCCCTTCATGAACTGTCTGCCCGCCCGATTGAGCAGCTTTCCCCCTTCACCGCGTATCGCCTCCGAGATGAGGAAGGACTTGGCGTGCGGGTGGTAAAGGCAGGTGGGGTGGAACTGGACGAATTCCATGTTGGCGATCGTCGCTCCTGCGCGGTACGCGATCGCGATGCCGTCCCCGGTGGCTATGTCGGGGTTGCTCGTGTACAGGTAGACCTTGCCGGATCCGCCTGTGGAAAGGATCGTGGCGTCCGCCAGAAACGTGTGGATCCTCCCCGTCTTCAGGTCGAGGACGTAGGCTCCGATTACCTCGTCTTCCTTCCGGCGCTCGAACGACTCCACCTTGTGGCGGGTGATGAGGTTGATGGCGGCATGGTTCTCGAAGATCCGGATCCGGCTATTGGCGCGTGCCCGGAAAAGCAATGCCCTCTCCACCTCGCGTCCGGTCAGGTCCCGGGCGTGGAAGATCCGGCGCTTTGAATGTCCCCCCTCGCGGCCGAGGTCGAACTTCTTCCCCCCGACCCCGCGAGTGAACCGGACTCCCCACTCAATCAGCTCTCGGATTCTCTCGGGAGCGTCGCGGACGACCATGTCCACCACGTCGGGCTGGCAGATCCCGGCCCCCGCCCGGTGCGTGTCCTCGATATGGGATTCGAACGAATCCTCGATGCTCCAGACGGTGGCGATTCCGCCCTGGGCGTATTGCGTGCTGGACTCGGAGGCCTTCCCTTTCGTGATGATGGTGACCGACCCCTTCTTGGCCGCGCGGAGCGCAAAACTCAAGCCTGCGATGCCGCTTCCGACGACCAGAAAATGGGAATGCTTTTCCATTGACCGCCTCCTGCGGAACCTCATCCCGATTGACAAGGGAAATGCGAGTCTACTAGAATGCAAAAATATGAAGTATTTACGCATATTTTTAATCATATCCGTCTTCTTATGTCCAATGGATATTTGGGGGGATATCTATCGATATGTGGACCGGGCCGGGGTCGTTCACTTCACCAACACCCCGGGCGACACGAAAGCAGACCTCTACCTCCGGGAGGCCCCCAAGCCCCCCCCTGCTCGGAGGTCTTCGGCGAGGGATAATGCCTGGATGATGGCGTACGCCGAACAGTGCTCCCGGGCGAACAACCTGCCCCCCGCCCTGATCAAGGCAATCATCAAGGCCGAATCAAACGGGGAGCGGCTCGCCGTGTCGCCCAAGGGGGCGCAGGGAATGATGCAGCTCATGCCGTTCACGGCGAAGCGGTTAAACGTCACCGACCCCTTCGATCCGATAGAGAACATCGAGGGGGGGGTAAGGTACATCAAGGAATTGCTGGGGACGTTCGGCGGGAATCTCGTCAACGCCGTGGCCGCCTACAATGCCGGCCCCGCGGCAGTGAAGAAGTATGGCGGCATTCCGCCGTACGATGAGACCCGTCTCTATGTAAAAAGGGTGATGAATTACTACCAGCGATACCAGTCCCTCGAATGAACGGAAACAGCCGGCTCAACCCGCCCAACGTTCTTACCCTTATCCGGATTCTCACCGTTCCGATCGTCGTGCTTCTGCTGTATACCCCGGACGGCCGCGACATTTCCCTGTCCCGGTCGGTGGCGGCGACAATTTTGTTCACCGTGTCGTCCTTCACCGACCTGTTCGACGGGTACATCGCGAGGCGCTACCAGATGGTCACCTCCCTGGGGAAGCTGCTCGACCCGCTGGCGGACAAGCTATTGGTCTGCGCGTCGATCGTGATGCTGATTCCTTCGGGCAGGGTGCCGGCCTGGATGGTGGTCATCATCATTGGCAGGGAGATCGGCGTCACGGCGCTCCGCGGGGTCGCTTCCACCGAGGGATTCGTCATTGCGGCCTCCCGCCTGGGGAAGGCGAAGACGATCATTCTGTCCATCGGTGTCGGGGCCCTCATCCTCAACTACCCCTTGATGGGGATCGACTTCCACCTTCTGGGGATGCTGTTCCTGGTGCCCGGCCTGATCCTGACGGCGTTGTCGGGGTTGGACTATTTCCTCAGGTTCGTCAGGGAGATCTTCAAGTAGGAGGGTGGCCGGACCGATTTCTTGACAACGCGGTGGCGATTCTCTTAGAATCGAGGTCCCGACGCGGGCGTAACTCAGTGGTAGAGTGCAACCTTGCCAAGGTTGAAGTCGCGGGTTCAAATCCCGTCGCCCGCTCCATCGACCTCGCAAACCCCGGAGACGAAAGCGCTTCCGGGGTTTTTTTCCCTAAGACCAGGGACGTTCCTAAGAACTCTTCCTCCCCTGCGGCGGGCGCCGGAACGCCCATTTATGGGGGACACCTCTGATGGCGCGCGCTATTTCGCGGGGGCCAAAGGGCGCAGCAAGTCGAAGGAGTGGGGGCGCAGTGAGGTTAAGCGCAGCCGTGCAGATTCACCGCACGGCGAGCCACGAACGGAGCCCCCCTCCGAGGCTGCGGAGCGAGACCCGCCCCGCCCACTCCGGACTACCCGATCTTCCGCGACAATTCGTCGGCGAAGACGGGGTAGGAGCGCCGAAGAAGCGGGATCTGGGCGCGCATCAGCGCGAGGTCGGACGGGGAAGGGGAGGGCGTCTCCGGAACCTTCTCCGGCATGAGGGGGAATCCCGTCTGCTTTTGCACCTCATCGAACGGTACGCCGGGATGGAGGGAGGCAAGACGCCACTCGGCATCGTCGCCGTCGTACTCCATCGTGCAAAGGGGCGTGATGAGCTTCGTGGGACCGCCCCGGCGCCACGGGTAGTGCGGGGTACTCGCCGCGGAAGTGATGAAGTCGCATTTCTCCACAAACACGCGCGGGGAGTGGGCAAGGGTCAACAGGACGACGCGTCGCGTCATGTAGTAGAGCATCGCCGAACCCGCCCCTCCGGGAAGCCGGACGCGGGGATTCGCGTACTCCCCGATGCAGGTAAGATTGATGTTCCCCTTCCGGTCGACCTGGGCGCCCGACAGGAAGAAGAGGTCGAGTTTTCCCCGCTGCGCCAGGTCGAACAGCTCCCGGGATCCGTCGGTCACGGGGGTGTCTTCCGACCCGAAGAAGAGGAACTTTCCGTGGTCGGCATGACGGGCCCTTGCGTGGAGCACCCCCAGGAGAGGAACGGGAGAGAGAGTCCCCACCGCCGTCCGCTCGAAATCCCGAACCTCGAGGGACACCTGGAAGGCAAGGTATTCCTCCGGGAGGCATCCCTCGAGGGCGAGGGGCATGGCGCGTCAGACCACCTTCCTTAAGGCTAGCCCGTAATATTCTTCCTCGGTCTTTCCGAGGATGAACCGGGACAGGTATTCCATAAACCCTTCCGGCGTCTTCGCCGCGGCGAGGTACTCCTCGACGTGGGCGCGATCGATCCCGTAGCAGTGGGCGCATCCTGCCGGGTGAGCGCCCCGAGGCGTCACGACGACCAGATCGATGTGGAGGGCGGAGAGGAAGATCTCCCCGGGCCGGGCGACGAGTTTTTCCGGCGGGACGACTTCCTCCACGGTTACTATCGCACGCTTCGCCGCGAGGACGGCGAGCCGGTCCGACTCGAGAGCGGAACAGACGACGTTTCCCGTTTCGTCGGCGCGAATCGCGTGGATGGCCGCCCAGTCCGGGCGGATCGCCGGCACGACGAAGATCTCGTTCCCCGAATACGGGTCCTTGACGGTCCGGAAATCCTCCCGGACCTTTTCGTAGTCGGTCCCGGCGAATCCGAGCATGGGGTGGAACGGCAATCCGGAGGCTCCAGCCTGGAGACCGGCCAGAATGCCGGGTCAGGAGTGTTCGTGCGTTATGATCCGACCGCTTTCGACTCCCCGCCGGAAGTTCGGCGCCATGCCGAACTCCCCCATCGAGATCTGGGGAAACTCGATGGAGCGGGCGCACCCGGCCCCGACCAGCAAGTCGATGTTGATCCCCCCCACGGGAACGACGACGAGGTCGAGATCCCTCTTCTTCTGCCGGACCAATTCCCGGACGAATGCCATCGGGCTCATGACCATCGCCCCGCCGATCGCGATTTTCGCCCCCGACGGCACGGCGGCGGCGGCCTCGGTAAGCGTCACGAACTGCGCCCGATTCATGCTGTTCGGCTCTCCCTCTGGAAAATCGAATGCGTGCATCTTACCACATCGGGGGAGCCCCCTTTTCTTCCCGTTCCCTGACGGCCCGGCAGTCGTTCGGTCCATGTCGCCTGCCAAGGTGACATTCCCGGATCCACGGATCGTGCATAAGAGTCGGTATTTCCTGCGTGCGCATCGTCGCGAGAAGGAGAAATATTCTTGACAATTTCTTCCGGTGTATGGTTTCCTGCATCCATACTTATCCATTCATAAACTCCACGCACGAAAACCAAGATATTTGAAGAAAGGAGGCGATCGGGAAGAAACCGCGGCCAGGATATGACCTTTCTCGGGGCGCTAAAGTGCAGGTAAAACAACAAAATAGGGAGGTTTTCCATGGGCAATGACAGAGGGAAGCAAACCCGGGAAGCAGAAATGGACAGGCGGAAATTCCTGCAATACATGGGCGCCGCGGGCGCCGCCTTCGCATTGAGCGAGATCGCCTTCTCGAAAGCCCATGCCGTCGAGATGAAGAGAATGGATATGGGGGGGAAGGTCCATATCCTGGGATGCAATGGAATGACCTCCACCGACGGATATTGGGACAATTCCACGAAACCGGTCCTCAACATCCAGTCGGGCGATACCGTCTATGTCGAAACCGGGACGCACCTCATGGGGAAGATGGTGCCCGGGGCCACGATCGAGGATTGGATGAGTTGGTACAAGGAAGTCATCGACAAGACTGCCGAAACGTATTTCTATCCGGACAAGACTACGGGGGCGGAAAAGATCAGGAAGGGCGCCGGCCACCATCACCTGACCGGCCCGGTCCATGTCGAAGGGGCCGAACCGGGAGACTTGCTCCAGATCGAAATCCTCGATATCGACCCCGGCCCGTACGCCTTCAACCTGAACCCGACCACGTCCTTCATGAAACTGGGTGTCCTGGCGGATGAGTATCCCCAAGGAAAGGTCCGTTGGTATGCCGTCGACCGGAAGGAGATGACGTACGAATTCCTGCCGGGGATCAAGGTTCCCGTCAAGCCGTTCCCCGGGACCATCGGCGTGGAACTGCCGGATAAAGGCATGTGGAGCAACGTCCCTCCCGGAAAGCACGGCGGAAACCTCGACAACAAGGACCTGGTCGCCGGGACCGTCTTGTATCTTCCGATCTGGATCAAGGGGGCGGGGTTCAAAACGGGGGATGCCCATCTCGCCCAGGGTCATGGAGAGGTGAACCTGAACGCCCTGGAGGGGGCCTTCAAGAACATCACCCTGCGGTTCACCGTCAGAAAAGATCTTAAAAAACTGGTAGATTGGCCGATGGCCTCGAGTCCCAGCCACTGGGTCATGATGGGATTCCATACTGATCTGTACAAGTCGTGCCAGATGGCCGTGAAGCAGGCGATCAAGTTCCTGAACCTGCATTATGGCATGCCCGCACTGGAAGCGTATTCCTTCTGCTCCCAGGCTGTCGACCTGCATGTCACCCAGCTCGTGGACTACACGAAGGGCATTCATGCCATGATCCCCAAGGCCTATTTCGTCGGAAAGCAATTTGCCGACAAAAACACCCTTGTGATACCGAAACAGTCTTGACCGGGGACGGACTTGACAGGGCGCCGGCGGATGAGACGATGATCCGCCGGCACCTTTTTTTCGGAAGAGACCCATGGCGTTGAAGGCGGCTTATGAGATCCGGTGCGGCTGCGGCGCGACATTCGCCGGAGACATTTACGAATACGTGTTCTCCGAGCACGACCCCGAGCTGAAAGAGTCCATCCTGTCCGGTGACTTTCATCGCATTCGATGTCCGTCGTGCGACCGGACGCTGGATGTGGAAAGCAGATTCCTTTACAGGGATGAGAAAAACAAGTTGTGGGTCTGGGTCTGTAAACGGGGGGAGGAATCCCAAAGAGACGCGCTTGCCGAGGAGTTGATCGGAAAGAATGAGTCGTTCATGGAATTTCATTTTCTGGACGAGGCGGAAGACTACAGGACATTCCTGGTTTTCGGCAGAGACGGACTTTTGGAGCTGTTGCTCAAGGAGGACCAGGCCCTGAAACGGAGGGAAGGAAGAAGCCTGAAAAAAAATCCCGCCCTTCGATTGATCATGGAAGAGGAAAGGGTTCCGGGATTCCTGTTCCTGAGCGGGGAAAAAATCCGGATCTCCATCCCGTTGCGGCTCTCCGAAGCCCCTGAACACCTGTTTAATGGCCCCGGGGAGAAGAAGCGATGGCTGCGATATTACTCCGAGGGATTGAATATTCACAACCGGTACAGTTCCTTTTTGGACGGCAGATTGAGGGGGAAGTGGAACAGGACGAGGGAGAAAGAGCCTCGCAACGGTTCGGGAAACGAATTCGACGATTTTGCGGAATCGTGGGCGGCGTACAGGAGGGATGGGAAAAGATTTGCCGCCCGGTATCCGGGAAGGCGTAAATTTTTCGACGGGTTGAAGAAAATGAATATTTCAAGAACGCTGCGCACTATCGATGCCCGGCGGATCCCCCGAGAGTCCGCATGAAGTCCGGGGAACCAAACTTCCGTATTCGTCCGTTCGATTGCCCCGCCCTGTCGCATGGTGCATTGCGCGGGTATCGTTCGGGGATGGCTGTGTGGAGGAGGGGGGGGTATCTCCCGTGAGGCAAGGCTGCCGGATAGGGATGATGGTCGTTCTCGGGGTCTTCCTTTATGCGACGGCCGTGGCCGGTCCCATCCACGATGCCGCCGGGGCCGGCGAGGTAGAGCAGGTGAGACGGCTCCTCGCCGAGGGAACGGACGTCAATGCGAAAACCGATGAGGGCAACACCCCGCTACACGCTGCGGCCGCCTGGGGGCACAGGGATGTGGTCGCAGTCCTCTTGTCGGCAGGCGCCGATGTTAATGCGAAGGAACGTAACGGCATGACGCCGCTCCATTTTGCCGCAAACGGCGATCATGATAACGTGGCCGCACTTCTCATCGAGTCCGGCGCGGATGTCAATGCGAACGCCGTCAATGGATGGACACCGCTGCACGTGGCGGCTCTCTGGGGGCACGAAAGGGTTGCCAAAGCACTCATCGCCGCAGGCGCGGACGTCAATGCGAAGGCCGAACATGGCGCTGCACCGCTGCACAGTTCGGGAATCACGAGCAGATGCCACAAGGACGTGTACCAGTTTTTCGCGGAAAAAGGGGCGGATGTCGATGCGGACGCCTTCGATGGCATGCAACCACTGCACGTTGCGGCTCTTGGCGGGCAAAAAGAGATGGCCGGCTACCTTATCGCCAACGGCGCAGACGTCAACGGAAGTTCCGCCGCCGGCTGGAAACCGTTGCATGTGGCGGCTCATTGGGGGCACGAGGGCGTGGCCGGGATCCTCATCGATAACGGCGCGGACGTTGACGCCAGGGAGGAGGGGGGCATCCCGGGAAAAGGGAGAACGCCTCTTCAGGAGGCGTCTTCGAGAGGGCATAAAGCCACTGTGGAGCTTCTCAAGAGGCACGGAGCCAGGGAGTGAGGCGGCTTACGGTCCGGTTGCTCCTTAGCGGCATCGCCTCGGCGTAAGCAGGAGTTGGTGCCCGGGGCGGGGATCGAACCCGCACGGCCTATTCGGCCACGGGATTTTAAGTCCCGTGCGTCTGCCAGTTCCGCCACCCGGGCGCATCCCCAGAAAGATACCATAAAAACATCAGCGAAATAGTCCCAGCAAAGCCAGCCCGTCCCGGAAGAGCAGGCCCGCGAACAGGAGGAGCAGCAACCCGAGCGCACGCATCAGGTACCGGTAGATTCTATCGGTCATCAGATGTTTCGACCGGGCGGTCAACACCGCCAGAAAGACCTTGGAGCCGACGAGGCATCCGTAGAAACCGGCTACGAAGGCCACGGCGGCGGTCGGGCCTGTTTCCCATCCTCGAATGATCGTCGGAGATCCGACGGTCAGCCAGAACAGGTAGGGGTGCGGGCTGAGCGCATTGGTGATTACGCCTTTCCATAACGATTGTGCTCCGGCGGTGCTTGTTCCAGGTTCCTGCCTTCTCGCGGTCCACGTTTCATGGGACATGTAAATCAGGAAGAACCCGCCCAGAAGGGAGATCACCCCCAACGGGGCTCGGGAGCCCGTAAGCTTGGTCATGAGGAACGTCGATACCAGGATGATCGGCAGATCCGTCAGGAGGGGCGCCACCGCGATCTTGATTCCCTCCCGGACCCCATGCTGGACTGTGTGGGAAAGTACCATGGCGAAAAGCGGACCGGGGGAGAATCCCGCCGACAGTCCCAGAACGACACCTGCGCCCAGATAAAAGATCAAAGGGTCCGGTTCTCCGTTCGCCTTCCCGGCGGGCGAGAAAGAAACAGGGACTCAACCGGAGTTGGCTAAGTCCCCGAAATAATTGGAGGCGGCACCCGGATTCGAACCGGGGGATAAAGGATTTGCAGTCCTCTGCCTTACCACTTGGCTATGCCGCCGTAGTCGTATTCTCGGCCGAAGCGAGGCGCGGTGTCAAGTGTGGCGGCCGTCGCACCGGTTCCCGGAGGACCGGTCCGTATTCATTTTTTTCGATAAGATGGTATTATTGTTTTCGTACGTTCCGCGTTTGGTCTGCCCCGGAGGTCCTCTTGGCCGCTACGATTTTCATTACCGGAGTTGCCGGTTTCATCGGGTCCCACGTCGCGGAAGCCCTCCTTCTCCGGGGTGACCGTGTCCACGGGCTGGACAACTTCGACCCGTTCTACGACCGGTCGCTCAAGGAACGGAACCTGGCGGTCCTGTCCGCTTACCCGGAGTTCCGTTTTACGGAAGGCGACATCCGGGACGAAGCCGCGCTTGGCCGGTGGAAGGACTCTTTTCCCGCAGACGCGCTCATCCACCTGGCCGCGAAGGCGGGCGTTCGCCCGTCGTTGGCCGATCCTGCAGGGTACGCCGATGTGAACGTGTCGGGCACCGCGCGTATCCTTGCGTGGGCGAGGAACCGGGACGTCCCCCGCGTTCTGTTCGCTTCGTCCTCGTCGGTATACGGCGGGAACCCGAAGATCCCTTTTTCCGAGGACGACCCCGTCGACCACCCGGTAAGCCCCTATGCCGCAACGAAAAAGGCGGGGGAGCTTTTGTGCCATACGTACTACCACCTGTACGGGATGAACATAGCGTCACTGCGCTTCTTCACCGTGTATGGCCCGCATCAGCGGCCGGAGATGGCGATCCACAAGTTCACCAGGCTTCTCCACGAGGGAAAGGAAATCGACGTATACGGGGACGGGTCGAGCCGGCGCGACTACACGTACGTCGACGACGTCGTGGGCGGGGTCCTGGGCGCTCTCTCCGGGCCGCCCGGGTACCGGATCTACAACCTCGGGAGATCCGACACGATCTCCCTATCCGACCTCATCGGCCTGCTGGAAGAGGCCACCGGAATCCGGGCGAACCGTCGGTATCTGCCGGTGCAGCCGGGGGATGTTCCCGTGACCTTCGCGGACATCACCCGCGCCCGCTCGGAGATCGGATACGACCCGAAAATACCCGTTACGGAAGGGGTTGCAAGGTTTGTGCGATGGTATCGGGGCATTCTGGCCGAATCCACTTTTCGAGGAGGTGACCGATGAAGATCACATTGTCCGTAATCAAGGCGGATATCGGCTCCATCGGAGGCCATATTCAGCCGAGCGTCCGGCTCGTCGAGACGGTGCGAAGATCCGTTGCGGAGAAGGGGAAATCGCTATTGCTCGATTCCTACGTGGGGTACACAGGCGACGACATCGCGATTCTCATGACGCACACCGGGGGAGTCCTGAACGAAGAGGTGCACAAACTTGCCTGGGATACTTTCCTTGCGGGGACAGAGGTGGCGAAGGCGCAGGGGCTCTATGGCGCCGGGCAGGACCTGCTGAAGGACTCCTTCTCCGGGAACGTGAAGGGAATGGGGCCCGC
This sequence comes from uncultured delta proteobacterium, assembly GCA_963811025.1. Taxonomy (GTDB): domain Bacteria; phylum Desulfobacterota; class Deferrimicrobia; order Deferrimicrobiales; family Deferrimicrobiaceae; genus CSP1-8. The sequence goes on along the minus strand of CAWEPX010000017.1, from coordinate 34,536 downwards.
CGTCGCGGAGCTGGAGTTCGAGGAGCGGCCGAACGAGCCGTTCCTGCTCTTCGCCGCCGACAAGACGGACCCCGGGGCGTACAACCTCCCGTGCTACCTCTCCTTCGCGGACCCCATGGTAAGCGCCGGGCTCATCCTTTCCCCCAAGGTGGGTGCGGGGTTCACCTTCCGCATCATGGACGTCGAGCATACCGAGGGGGACCGGGTGATCGACCTGAATGCCCCGGAAGACCTCTACGACATCGCCGCGCTGCTACGCGACCAGGAGCGGTTCGTCGTCGAGTCGATTCGGTCCCGGGCCACGGGGGAGATCGCCCTCGCGGTTTCCACCACGAGGCTCCACAACATCGCGGGGAAATACACCGGCAAGGATGACCCCGTGATGCTCGTCCGGGTACAGGGGAACTTCCCCGCGACCGGCGAGGTTCTCTCGCCGTTCACCATCGGGCACTTCGTTGCGGGTTTCATGCGCGGGAGTCATCATGGAGCGCTTATGCCGGTACCGAAAAACACCGGGACCTCGTTCTTCGATGGGCCGCCGATCGTCTCCTGCCTGGCCTTCTGCGTCAAGAACGGGAAGCTCACCGAGCCTGCGGATCCCTTCGACCATCCGTACTGGGAATACGTGCGTACCCGAGTGGCGGCAAAGTCCGAGGACTTGCGCCGCCAGGGTTTCTTCGGACCCGCAATGCTCCCGTACAGCGAGCTCGAGTACGGCGGGATCGTGGAGAGGCTGGAGAAAATGGATTCCCTTTTCCGCGTCATGACGCCGCGGGAAGAGGTGAAAGCGTAAGGCAGGAAGTACCGGACGGGCACATCGCCCGTCCGGTACTTTCCGGGAAGGGGGAGCGATGGCCGGGGGAATCCGGTTCCGTTTCGACTTTTCGCTCGTGCACGAAGGGAACCTTCGCAACGGAGAGGGGCTCACTCCCCGCCAGATGAGCCGGGCGGTCCGGCGCGCGGAGCGGGAAGCGCAGAAGCTCGCCTTCCGGCATGCGGCCGGGGAGATAGGATTCCCCGGCCTTCCGTTCCTTGGAAAAGAGGCGCGCGCCCTTTCCCGGTTCGCCGCGGAGATGCAGAAGCGGTTTACCCATCTCCTTGTCCTGGGGATCGGCGGGTCCGCGCTGGGGACGAAGGCTGTCTCTGAGGGGGTGGGAAAAGAGGGAGACCGGAAGGGGCTTCGCCTTGCGGTTGCCGATAATGTGGACCCCGACGGATTCTTCCCGTTGCTGCGTTCCCACCCGATGAAGACAACCGCGGTCGTGGCCATCAGCAAGTCCGGCGGAACCGCGGAGACGAACGCCCAGCTCGCGCTCGCCATCGAGGCCCTGAAACGTGCCAACGGGAGGAAGTGGAAGGACCGCCTGGTAATCCTCACCGATCCCGAGAAGGGTTCCTTCCGCCGGCTCGCGGACTTACTGGGCGTCGCCTCGTTTCCCGTGCCACCCAATGTGGGGGGACGGTTTTCGGTCCTGTCCCCCGTGGGTCTTCTCCCGCTGGCTGCGGCGGGTGTTTCCATAGAGAGACTGCTGTCCGGCGCCCGGTGGATGGAGTCGACGTTCCGCGGGAGAAAGGGGGAGAAGAACCCCGTCCTGGCCGCCGCCGCCGTCTACTCCCACTATCTGATCGACAACCCGAAACATGTACACGTCTGGTTTACGTACGGGGAGGGTCTGGCACGCGTGGCCGAATGGTGGCAGCAACTCTGGGGGGAGAGCCTGGGCAAGCGGAAAAGCACAGGAGATCCCGTGGGGCAGACGCCGGCCCGCGCCGTCGGAGTGACCGACCAGCACTCGCAGATGCAGCTCTACCAGGACGGTCCTGCCGACAAGGTCTTTACCTTCGTGAAGTGGATGGCCGGCAGGGAGAAAGGGAACGTCCCTTCCGGCGGGTTTGCCCCCGGGATGGAGGTCTTGGGGAAAAGGCCCCTGCGCGATCTGTTCGATGCCGAGTTCGAGGGCACGATCGGCGCCCTCTGGGAGGCGGGCCGCCCCATCGTCCGGATGGAGGTGGGAAAGAGGGACGAGGCCCACCTGGGAGCATTCCTGCACTTCTGGGAGTGGGTGACCGCCATCGCAGGAGAGTGCGCGGGGATCGACCCCTTCGACCAGCCCGGCGTGGAGGGGGGGAAGATCATAACCCGTGCCCTCATGGGCGAAAAAGGATCCGCGAAACGACGGACGGAATTCCTGCGCAAGAAGCGGAACCGGGTGAAGGCCGAGATCCATCTCTCGGGGAGAGATCCTCTCCGGGGGAAGCGCCGGCGCGGAGTCGCCCTCGATACCGTGCCGGGAAAGAGGTAGCCGATGGGGGGAAGGATCCACCTGCTTCCCGACGGCGTGATCGACCAGATCGCCGCCGGGGAGGTGGTCGAAAGACCGTCCTCCCTCCTGAAGGAACTCCTGGAGAATGCCGTCGACGCCTCCGCGGACAGGATCGAGGTGGAGGTCTTCGGCCCGTTCCCCTTCTCGCTCCGGGTCTCCGACGACGGCATAGGCATGACGGCGGATGAGGTCGAAGCTGCCGTCCGCCGCCACACCACGAGCAAGATCGCCTCGGCCGAGGATCTCCAGAACCTCTCCACCTACGGGTTCCGTGGGGAGGCTCTCCCCTCGATCGCCTCGGTGTCCCGGCTCCGGATTCTCACCCGGCCGTCCGGCCAGGACCTCGGCACGGAAATCGTCGTGGAGGGAGGGAAGATCCATATCGATGGGGGAAGCCGGCGCTACGCGCGGAACGACCGTCGAAATGACGAACCTCTTCGGGAACATCCCCGCCCGGCTGAAATTTCTGAAGACCCCCCGGACGGAAATGGCCCATCTGTGGGAGGTGTTCCACGGCGTAGCCGTCCCCGGCGAGGGGATTTCCTTCCGGATGGGGGACGGAAGAACGGAGGTCTCCTACGAGAGGGGGGAATCGCGCCTGGAACGGGCAGCGCGGCACGCGGGCGATGGGAGCAAGTACCTCGTTCCGCTTTTGCTTTCCTCGGCCTTTTTCCGGATCACCGGCTGGGCCGGGCTGCCCCACCTCTCCCGGATCGGCGCCTCGGGAGTCCACTTCTTCGTCAACGGCCGGCATTTCCGCGACAAGGGGGTGTTCGCCGCGGTTCGCGAGGCGTACCGGGGGATTCTGCCCCCCGACCGGCATCCGGTGATCTACCTGTTCATCGTTTGCGACCCCTCCGAGGCCGACGTAAACGTCCATCCTGCCAAGATGGAGGTGCGATTCCGGTACGGGAAGGACCTGTTCGCACTGGTTCGTCATGCGATCGGTGAAGCACTGGGGGAGATCCCGGCATCCTCTCCCGTCGTTTCCTCCCTGCCGGGCGCCGAAGTCCGGCTGGGAGCTCCGCTCCATCCGAAGGCCGGCGCACAGGCGTGGGAGAACCTGTTCGGCAGCTCCACGTCGCAATCCCCCCTGTTCCGCGCCGGAGGGGACGACTCCCCGGCTTCGGAGATCGAGGGGGGGTTCGGAGGCTTGCGGCCCGTCGCCCAGATTCTGGGGACGTACATTGTCTGCGAGGGGATGGGGGGGATGGTGATCATCGACCAGCATGCGGCCGACGAGCGGATCGTCTTTTCCCGGCTGAAGGATTCCTACCTCGGGAAGAACGCGCCCGTTCAGCGGTGGCTGGTTCCGCAGGTCGTCTCCCTCCCGGGGGCGGGCAGGAAGGAGCGCGCCGAGGTCGAAAGGTTTCTGTCGGCGGTCGGATTTCTTTGCGAATCCTTCGGTGAAAATACGTTCAAGATCTCCGGGGGGCCCGCCATCCTGGAACATTTCGACCTTTCGCGCTGGTGGAAGGACCTGGGCGACTTTCTCCTCTCCCAGGGCGGCGTACCGAAGGGGATATTCGATGCGGACCGGGAGTTGTGGCGCATCGCATGCCATGCCTCTCTGCGTGCCGGGATGCCGCTCGAAAAGGAAGGGATGCGTGCCCTCCTTTCCGACCTTGACCGCGCTTTCGCATCCCACAGCTGCCCGCACGGGCGCCCTGTATGGGTGAAGATTTCCGCCGCCGAGATGAAACGGATGTTCGGCCGTACGTAACCTGCTCATGGATGATAACCGGATCCTCGTCCTGTCAGGTCCCACCGCGTCCGGAAAGACGGCGATCGCGATCTCCCTCGCGCGCGCATTCCCCCTGGATATCGTCAGCGCCGATTCGATGCAGGTCTACCGAGGCATGGACATCGGGACGGCGAAACCGACCCTTGCCCAACGGGCGGAAGTCCCCCACCATCTCGTGGACGTGGCGGATCCGGACGAGAAATTCAGCGCCGGCCGTTTCGTGGCCGAGGCCGAGGAGGCGATGCGTGGTATCCGCAAAAAGGGCCGCCTGCCGCTCGTTGCAGGGGGGACGGGGATGTACATCCGGTCGCTTCTTCGGGGGCTCGACGCGCTTCCATCCGACCCGGGTGTCCGGGCCCGTCTCACCCGCCGCTGGGAGGAGGACAGGGGGAAGGCGCTGTATGGCGAGCTTAAGCGCATCGACCCGGTCTCCGCGGCGAAAATCCATCCCTCGGACCGGGCCCGGATAGTGCGGTCCCTCGAAGTGGCGGAGATAACGGGAGTGCCGGCCAGCGCCCAAAAAGCGAGCTGGGCTTACGGGGGAAGCCGCTTCCGGGTCCTGTTTCTGGTGCTCTCGGTCGAGCGGGAGGAGCTGTACCGGCGCATTGACAGGCGGGTGGAAGAGATGTTTCGCGCGGGGCTTGTCGAGGAGGTGAACGGGCTTCTTGCCAGGGGGTACGGCCGGAATCTTGCGAGCATGGGGGCCCTCGGATACCGGCACGTTCTCTCCCATCTTCTGGACGGGATCTCCCGGGGACAGGCGGTCGATCAGATGAAGCGGGACACCCGCCGGTACGCGAAGAGGCAGGTCACCTGGCTGTCGGGGGAGACCGGGGTGGTCCGGCTCGAGGAGGGGGGGGCGCCTGAAGCGGCCGTGGAAGAGGCCAGAAAGTTCTTGTTTTGAGCCCCTTTTTTCAATAAATTACATATTTACCCTCTACAAGGAGCTCGAATGATTCTCCAATACCTCGACTTCGAGAGGCCGATCGTTGATCTGGAAAGCCGCTTGGAACAGCTCCGCCGGCTCGACGACGGGACCAACAAGACCCTGCGCGAGGAGGCGGGGAAGTTGGAGAAGAAGATCGTCAAGATCCGCAAGGAGACCTTCTCCAACCTTACCCGGTGGCAGATCACCCAGCTGGCCCGTCATCCGAACCGCCCCTACATGCTCGACTATGTGAACCATTGCTTCAAGAATTTCCTCGAAATCCACGGGGACAGGTCGTTTCGAGACGACCCGTCGATCGTGGCCGGTTTCGCGGAGCTCGACTCCGAAAAGGTGATGCTCATCGGCCAGCAGAAGGGGAGGAACACCACCGAGAAGATCAGCCGCAACTTCGGGATGGCGCACCCGGAAGGATACCGGAAGGCGCTCCGGCTGATGAAGCTCGCCGAGAAATTCCGTATCCCCGTCGTCACCTTCATCGACACGCCCGGCGCCTTCCCGGGGCTCGGCGCCGAGGAACGCGGCCAGTCCGAGGCGATCGCCCGGAACCTGCTCGAGATGGCGAAACTCGAGACGCCGATCGTGGTCGTCGTGATCGGAGAGGGGGGGAGCGGCGGCGCACTGGCGCTGGGGATCGGGGACGAAATCCTCATGATGGAATACGCGATCTACTCGGTCATCTCTCCCGAGGGGTGCGCATCCATCCTGTGGCGGGACACGGCGAGCGCGGAGACGGCCGCGGAGATGATGAAGATCACCGCGCCGGATCTCAAGAAGTTCGGCATCGTGGACAGGATCCTGCCGGAGCCGGTAGGGGGGGCGCACCGAGACCACAAGGCGGCCGCCGATACGGTCCGGGCGGCCCTGCTGGAATCGCTCGCATCGCTACGGTCCATTCCCGTCCGGAAGCTTCTCGACCGCAGGTACGCCAAATACCGGGAGATCGGCCGAATCAAGCGGAAGGCGGGCGGTTCGTAGGTGACAAAGGAACGGATGAAGGAGCTCCGCGAGGAGATCGACGCGCTGGACGACAAGATCCTCACCCTCCTCAACCGACGCGCGGAGGCGGTGATCGAGGTGGGGAAGATCAAGTCGGATCAGAACCTGCGGTTCTACGTCCCGGAGCGCGAGGTCGAGATCCTGCGCCGGCTCACCGGGATCAATCCCGGCCCCTTCCCGAACGACGCGCTCAAGTCGATCTACCGGGAGATCATCTCGGCTTCCCTCGCTCTCGAGAAACCGTTGAGCGTGGCGTTCCTGGGCCCCCGTGCGACGTTCACCCATCTGGCGTGCCTCAAACATTTCGGGGAGAGCGCCGACTATGTCCCGCAGATCAACGTCTCCGAGGTGTTCGAGTCGGTGGAGCGCGGAAACGCGGACTTCGGCGTCGTACCGATCGAGAACTCGAGCGAGGGGATCGTGAGCAACACCCTCGACATGTTCGTCGACCACCACCTCCTCATCAGCGGCGAAATCCTGATCGAGGTGGCCCACGACCTCCTCTCGGTAACGGGTGACATGGAGCACGTGAAGAAGGTCTACTCCCATCCCCACGCCATCGCCCAGTGCCGCACGTGGCTCGAGCGGAATTTGCGCGGCGTCGCGGTCTTCGACGTCGAGAGCACCGCCCGCGCGGCGGAGCTCGCGGCCGACGATCCGTCCGCGGCGGCGATCGCGGGGGACGCGGCAGCCAAGATCTACGGGTTGAAAGGCATCCGGAAGCGGATCCAGGACAACGCGAACAACTTCACGCGCTTCATCATCATCGGAAAGATCGCCCCGGAGCGGACCGGGAACGACAAGACGTCGGTCCTGTTTTCCGCACGGGACGAGGTGGGCGCGTTGCATCTCATGCTGGAGCCCTTCTCCCGCCACCAGATCAACCTCACGAAGATCGAATCCCGCCCCGTGAAGAAGAAAGCGTGGGAATATCTTTTCTTTCTCGACATGGAGGGGCACATCACGGGCGATAGGGTGGCGAGGGCCCTGGAAGAGCTCCGGATGCGCGCCTCGTATCTGAAAATCCTCGGATCCTACCCTCGGGCGATCTGATCCCGTAAAGACGACGAAACGGCGGCAGGGACGGCGGAAGACGAAAAAGGGAGGACAAGTACATGATCATCGTGCTGAAGGCGGGCGCCACCGGCCAGGAGATCGGCCTGGTCGAGGAGAAGATCAAGGCGTACGGCCTTGCGGCGCACACCTCGCGAGGGGTGGAGCGCACCATCATCGGTGCCATCGGGGACGAGCGGAAGATGCAGCCCGAGGCGTTCGAGGGAATGGAATGCGTCGAGAAGGTGCTCCGCATCCTCAAGCCCTTCAAGATCGTCAGCAGGGATTTCCAGAAGGAGGACACCGTCATCACGGTGCGGGGGCAGAATATCGGGGGCGGCACGGTCGCGCTCTTCGCGGGGCCGTGCGCAGTCGAGGGGAGAGAGATGATGCTCGGGATCGCGGCGCAGGTCGCCTCGTGCGGGGCGTCGTTTCTCCGCGGGGGGGCCTTCAAGCCGCGCACTTCCCCCTATGCGTTCCTGGGACTGGGGGAGGAGGGGCTTAAGTATCTTGCCGAGGCGCGCGAGGCGACGGGACTTCCGGTGGCCACCGAACTCATGGACCCGCGCGATATCGATCTCGTGGTCAAATACGCAGACGTAATCCAGATCGGAGCCCGGAACATGCAGAACTTCCGGCTTCTGACCGAGGTGGGCCGTCTCGACAAGCCCGTCATCCTCAAGCGGGGGTTGAGTGCGACGATCATGGAATGGCTGATGTCGGCGGAATACATTGCCGCGGAGGGGAACCGGCAGATCATCCTATGCGAGCGCGGGGTACGGACGTTCGAGCCGTCCACCCGGAACACCTTCGACGTCTCGGCCATCCCCGTCGTGAAGAGTCTCTCCCATCTCCCGGTGATCGCCGACCCCAGCCATGCCGCCGGGAAGATGAGCCTGGTCGAGCCTCTCGCTGCCGCGGCGATTGCCGCGGGTGCGGACGGTGTCATGATCGAGGTTCATCACGACCCCGAGACGGCGTTGTCCGACGGGCCGCAGTCGCTTCGGCCCGATACATTCCGGGAGGTGGCCGCGCGGCTCAAGGGGATCGCGACCGCCGTCGGGAAGACGATGGGGAAGGCGTGAACACGGAACGAATCGGCATCGCGGGACTGGGACTCATCGGAGGGTCACTCGCCCTGTCGCTTAAGGGCAAGCGGGGGGCGCCCGAGATCTGGGGGTACGACCGGCGCAAGGAGACGGTACGGTTGGCACGGGAAGGCGGCGTACTCGCCCGCGCCTGCACCGAAGCAGAGATCGCGGCATGCGACATCGTCGTGGTGTGCGTGCCCGTGATCCGTTCCGTCGACCTCATCCGCCGCATCGGGAAGAGGATGCGGCCGGGGACGGTTCTCACCGATGTCGGGAGCGTCAAGTCCGAGATCGTCAGTGCCGGGCAGAAGAGCGTGGCGAGCGGAGCGGAGTTCGTCGGCGGGCACCCGATCGCGGGAACGGAGAACTCGGGATACGCGGCGGCGGACCCGTTCCTGTTCCGCGGCAGGACGTCGGTCGTCACCCCGTCGGCTAAAAACAGCGAGGCCGCCCTTCGACGCGTTGAGGCGCTGTGGAGGAGGACGGGAGCCCGGGTGGTGCGGATGGACCCGGAAACGCACGACCACGTGTTCGCCTACGTCTCCCACCTACCCCACGCCGTAGCCTACGCCCTGGTCCATTCGGTGGCGACCCTCGATTCCCGGTCCCCCTCGGGTACTCCGCGGGCGGCTTCCGGGACTTCACGAGGATCGCCTCGAGCAACCCGGAGATGTGGAAGGACATCGTACTGCAGAACCGGGATGAAATCCTCCGTGCCACCGAGCACTACCGGAGGAACTTCGCCCAACTCGAGGGACTCATCCGGCGAGGGGACGCAAAAGGGTTGCTGGGCTACTTCCGGAGAGCGAAGCGGACGAGAGACCGGCTGTAGCATGAAGAACACGCAGAAGATATCGGGTGCCATATCCGTTCCCGGGGACAAGTCGATCAGTCACCGGGCCGTAATGTTCGCCGCGATGGCTGAGGGGCAAAGCCGCATACAGGGATTTCTCCCCGCGGAGGACACCTTGCGGACGGTGGGAATGATGATCGCCCTGGGGGTAGACATCCAGGAAAGTTCTCCGACCGAGATCCGCATCGACGGTCGCGGGATGCGGGAGTTCAAGGAGCCCCAGGACATCATCGATGCGGGAAACTCCGGGACCACCATCCGCATCGGGTCCGGGATCCTCGCCGCCCAGCCGTTCCTGTCCATCGTTACGGGTGATCCGTACCTGCGCCGCCGGCCGATGGGGCGCATCGTCCGCCCGCTTGCCCAGATGGGCGCAACGATCGCCGGACGGAATGATAATACGATGCCTCCGCTCTGCATCCGGGGGGGAGACCTGCGCGGGATCCGGTACGAGATGCCTGTCGCCTCCGCTCAGGTGAAGTCGTCGATTCTGCTCGCCGGCCTTTACGCCGACTCCCCCGTGACCGTGGTCGAGCCGCTTCCTACGCGGGACCACACCGAGAGGATGCTCGCATCGATGGGGGCAAGGGTTGTACGGGACGGGAGGAGCGTCTCCGTCCACCCGGCCTTGCGGCTTCATCCCCTTGCGATCACCGTTCCCGGGGACATTTCGTCGGCGTCGTTCTTCATGGTTCTGGCCGCCTCGGTTCCCGGTGCGAGTCTTTGCATCCGCGGAGTAGGGGTCAACCCGGGCCGCACCGGGGTGATTTCCGTGTTGCTCCGGATGGGCGCGGACGTCCGGCTCGAGTCTCCCCGGGAGGAGGGAGGTGAGCCGGTGGCCGACATCGTGGTTCGGGGACGCGGGCTCACTGCCGCGGATGTCCCTCCCGAGGAGGTACCCTCCCTGATCGATGAGGTCCCGGTACTGTGCGTGGCCGCTGCCATGGCGGAAGGGCGCACGGTTATCCGGGGGGCGGCCGAGCTTCGGGTCAAGGAATCCGACCGGATCGGCGCGATGGTGAAGGAGCTTACCACCCTCGGCGTCGTGTGCGGTGAATACCCCGACGGGCTCTGGGTTCAGGGCCCGGCCCGGATCACCGGGGGGCAGCGGGTCGATAGCTACGGAGACCACAGGATCGCGATGGCACTGATGATCCTTTCCGCGGCGTCGGGTATCCCGGTGGTGGTCTCCGACACCGAGTGCATCGCCACCTCGTTTCCCGGGTTCCCCGAAATGTTGCGGGAGATAGTCCGATGAGGGAACGGCCGGTCGTGGCGATCGACGGTCCCTCCGGTGCGGGGAAGACGACGGTCTCCAAACTTCTGGCGCAGCGGGCGGGCCTCACCCGGCTGGACACGGGAGCGATGTACCGGGCGTGCGCGCTCGCCGCCCGACGATCGAACATCCCCTGGTCCGACGGGAAGCGTCTCGGGCGGATGTGCGCGGGACTTTCGATCGGGTTCCGGCGGGAAAGGGAGGAGATGCGGCTCTTCCTGGCCGGAGAGGACGTGAGCGACGCGATCCGTACCCCGGAGATCAGCATGGGGGCTTCGGAGGTCTCGGTCCACGCCCCGGTACGCGAGGCCATGGTGGCGCTCCAGAGGAAGATGGGAGAGGGAGGCGGCATCGTTCTCGAAGGGCGCGACACGGGAACGGTTGTCTTTCCGGACGCCGAGGCGAAGTTCTTCCTCGATGCCCATGCAGCGGTACGTGCCCTGCGAAGGTATCGAGAATGGGCCGCGGCGGAAGGGAAGACATACGAGGAAGTCCTCCAGGACGTGCTCCGGCGTGACATTCAAGACAGCACGAGACAGCACTCCCCGCTCCGGATGGCGGAAGGGGCGACCTACATCGACTCCACGACCCTCACTGCGGAAGAAGTGGTCGAGGAGATGCTTCGCAACATTCCCTCTCCGACGCCCGGGACGAGCGTGGGGGAAAAGTCGTGAGGCGCATCCTCATCGCCCGCAGCGCGGGATTCTGCTTCGGCGTGAAAAGGGCGATCTCCATCGCCAATGAGACCGCTGCAGGCGGGGAGGGCAACGCTCCCGCCGATGTCCCGATTTACTCCCTCGGGCCCCTGATCCACAATCCCCAGGCAGTGGAAGAGCTCGAACAGCGCGGTGTGCACGTCATCCAGTCGGTGGATCAGGTCCCCTGCGGAAAGGTCATCGTCCGCTCCCACGGCATCACGCGGCCTGATCATGAGTCACTTGTCGAGAAGGGGGTGCGGATCATCGACGCCACCTGTCCTTTCGTGAACAAGGCGCAGGAGCACGCGGGGTCGTTGAGCCGCGAAGGGTACGCCGTGATCGTGGTTGGCGACCCTAACCATCCGGAAGTAAAAAGCATTATCAGCTACATCGAGCCCGGAGTTCCAATCCTTACCTCCCTTGAGGACATCCGGCGCGCGGCCGTGGTCCGGAAGGCGGGCATCGTGGCGCAGACCACCCAGTCGTTCGAGAATTTGATGCATTTCGTCTCCGCAGCGCTAAAAAAATTTCCCGAAGTGCGCGTTTTCAACACGATTTGCCACGCCACGATCCTCCGGCAGAAGGAGTCCACCGCGGTGGCCGGGAAGACGGATGTCATGATCATCCTCGGCGGGTACAACAGCGCGAACACCCGCCGCCTCGCGGAAATCTGCCGGGAAATCAACCCCCGGACACTCCACATCGAGACGGACGCAGAGCTTTCCCCCGACCTGGTGGCCGAAGCCGCCTGCGTCGGTGTGACCGCGGGCGCCTCCACGCCGCAGTGGATCATCGACGACCTGGTGGGAAAAATCCGGAGAATGTGGCAGGGGGAACAGATCGACGTGGCGTACTATAAATGAGAATATAGGGAATTTCTTCTAATGGTTTGCATCAATTACGGGTTATGATATACAAGCAGAAAATATCAAGAGGAGCTACTTGATGGTGGAAAACCCAACGAACTCCGACCTTCCCGAGGAGAAAAGTGGGGAAGCGAGCAACGAAACAGCGGGAGAGGTAAAGGTTGAAGAAGTAAGGCCCGAAGACGATTTCGGAAAGATGTTCGCGGAGAGCATCGAAAACCCCGAGGAAGGGGAAATCATCCACGGGGTGGTGATCAAAGTGCTCAAGGAGTATGTGGCGATCAACATTAATCGAAAGTCCGAAGGGATGCTCCCCCTTACCGAACTCACCGAAGAGGAGAAAGAAACGTTTTCCCCCGGAGATTCCATCGATGTCATGGTGGAGCGGTATGACTCCTCGCAGGGATTCGTCCTTCTCTCGCGTGAGAAGGTCCTGCGGATCCGGGTATGGGACGATCTGCAGAAGGCCCAGGAGGAAGGGACCGCTGTTCCGGGATCGATCGTAGCCAAGGTAAAGGGCGGTTTCACGGTCGACATCTGGGGCGTGAAGGCCTTCCTGCCGGGGAGCCAGGTGGATATCCGGCCCGTTCGTGACAACGACAGCGTGATCGGCCTGGAAGGAATGTTCAAGGTCCTGAAGCTGTCCCGCAAGAAGGCCAACGTCGTAGTTTCCCGGCGGGCCCATCTCGAGGAGGAACGGGAGAGCAAAAGGAAAACCCTTCTCGATAGCATCAAGGAAGGCGACGAGGTCGTGGCGAAGGTAAAGAACATCACCGACTACGGCGTCTTCATGGACCTGGGGGGCTTGGACGGGCTGATGCACATCACCGACATGAGCTACGGCAAGGTCGCCCATCCGTCCCACGTCTGCAAGGTAGGCGATACGCAACACGTGAAAGTCATCCGGTTCGATCGGGAGAAAGGACGCATCTCCCTGGGACTGAAGCAGATGCGGCCGGATCCCTGGCTCGATATCGATGAGCGTTACCAGGTCGGTGCGAAGCTCTCGGGGCGGGTCACGAACATCACACGATACGGAGCTTTCATCGAGCTCGAGGAAGGCGTGGAGGGGCTCCTTCACGTATCCGAGATGTCCTGGAGCAAGCGCCTCAAGGACCCGTCCGAGGTCATGAAGTCGGGGGACACCGTTGACATCCTGGTCCTCAAGCTCGAGAAAGAAAACAAGAAGATCTCCTTGGGGTACAAACAGCTCCTTTCCAACCCCTGGGACGAGCTCCGGTCGGCACACGCGGAAGGGACGGTGGTCGAGGGTGTGGTGAAAAACATCACCGATTTCGGTGCGTTCGTCGATATTGGCGAGGAGATTGACGGCCTGATCCACATTTCCGATCTCTCCTGGAACCAGCGGATCAAGCACCCCGGCGAGGTGCTCAAGAAAGGCGATCGTGTCCAGGCGAAGGTCCTCAAGATCGACCCGGAGGCGCATAAGTTCTCGCTCGGGGTAAAGCACCTGTCCCCGGATCCGTGGGAAGGGGTCGATCGGCGTTTCAAAAAAGGGGACTCCGTGAGTGGTCGGATCACCCGGGTTGCCGACTTCGGTGTCTTTGTGGAGCTCGCCGACGGGGTCGAAGGGCTCGTGCACATTTCCGAGCTCTCCCGGGAGAAGGTCGACACCCCGAACGCCCTGTTCAAGGAGGGGGACGAAGTCGGGGCCGTCGTGCTCTCCGTGGACCGGAACAACAAGAAGATCTCGCTAAGCATTCGCGCGCACCAGGACGGGGCGGAACGCAAGGACATGGAATCCTATCTGTCTCCCTCCTCCGACCCGCCCGAGGAGACAACCGCATTTGGAGAAGCTCTCCGGGCCAAGCTGAATATCGACGGGGATTGAATCCGGGAGTCGGATGAGCGCTGAAAGGTTTTCCTACAAACCGCAGAGGGCCCGGCACCCGTTCCTCCGCGGGTGTCTCATCATGGTCCTCGTCATGGCGGGGTTCTTCGTCCTGATCGTGGCCGTATCGAATATGGAGTGGTTCACCTTCGCGCGGGGGGATAAGGTCGCGGTGCTCCCGATAACCGGGCTGATCATCGACTCCGAGGCCACAATCGAGCAGCTCAAGAAGTTCTCAAAGGACGACTCGGTGAAGGCGATCGTCCTGCGGCTCAACACGCCGGGAGGGGGCGTGGGGCCATCCCAGGAGATCTTCGAGGAGGTCAGGAAGGTCGGCGGGAAGAAGGTGGTCGTCGCGTCCATGGGAGCGCTGGCCGCATCGGGAGGGTTCCTCATCGCGTGCGCCTCCGACAAGATCTACGCAAACCCCGGGACGATCACCGGCTCGATCGGCGTCATCATGAATTTCGTGAACGTGCGGGACCTGATCGAGAAGATCGGGGTGAAGGGGATCGTGATAAAGAGCGGCGATTTCAAGGACATCGGCTCTCCGCTCCGGGAGATGAGGCCGGAGGAGAGGAAACTCCTCCAGAGCGTCATAGACAACGTCTACTCCCAGTTCGTGAACACCGTGGCCGAGAGGCGAAATATCTCGCGCGACGACATTCTGGCGATCGCGGACGGACGGATCTTCTCCGGGGAGCAGGCCAAGAATTTGGGACTGGTCGACAACCTTGGCAACCTGGAGGACGCCATTGCCGAGGCGGGGATTATGGCGAAGATCGAAGGGGAGCCCCAGGTCGTCACCCCGGCGAAAAATAAGTATTCCATTCTCGAATTGCTAAGGGGTGAGGCGAAAAGTATAATCGATGAACACCTTACCCGAACGCAGATCCGGCTCGACTATCTGGCGCAATAACATAATCGGAGGGATAGGGTATGACGAAGAGTGATCTCGTGCAGACGCTGTCAGAGAAAATTTCCACGCTGACCAAGAAGGAATGCGAGGTCATCGTGGACACGGTCTTCCAGAACATGCGAGCCGCCCTGCATCGGGGGGAGAAAATCGAGATCCGGGGGTTTGGCAGCTTCACGGTGCGCGTCCGCCGGGCCAAGGAGGGGCGCAATCCCAAGACCGGGGAGAAAGTCTCCATCCCTGAAAAGCGGATCCCTTTCTTCAAAGTCGGCAAGGAACTGCGAGAACTGGTCAATAACTGACCTCTTCCCATGGAAAGGATGTTCTCTCCCTGGCGGATGGAATATCTCCGGGGGGGAGGTACGGGCGGACCCCGCTGCATCTTCTGCATAGGGGAGGAGGACCGGCGGGACCCTGAGCGTCTGGTACTGGGAATTTATGCGAACACCGTTGCGATCTGCAACCGGTACCCCTACAATAACGGGCACGTGCTCATCGCACCCCGCCGCCACGTCGCCGATCTGATGCAACTGTCGGGGGAGGAGCGCGGAGAGCTTCTCTCCCTCGTCGCGCTGGGTACGAAGGTTCTGAAGGAGGAGTACTCCCCCGAGGGGTTCAATGTGGGGATGAACCTGGGCAAGGTTGCCGGGGCGGGGATTGCCGACCACCTCCACGTCCACCTCATTCCCCGCTGGGGCGGGGACACCAACTTCCTGACCTCCGTCCTGGAGACACGCGTTCTTCCCGAGTCGCTCTTGGAGACTCACGGGCGGCTGTCGGCCCGGTTCGAAGCGCTTACACCCTGACGTCACACGGTTTTCCGGAAGGAAGATGTCGACCCAGCTCACTCCCGCCATGCGGCAGTACGTGGAGATCAAGTCCCGGCACCGGGACTGCATCCTTTTCTTCCGCATGGGTGATTTCTACGAGATGTTCTTCGAGGATGCGATCCGGGCATCCCGCCTGCTCGACATCGCGCTGACCTCCCGCGACAAGGAGGCGAACATCCCGATGTGCGGTATCCCGCACCACGCCCGAAACGCCTATCTGTCGAAACTCATCCGGCAGGGGTGCAAGGTGGCGATCTGCGAGCAACTCGAAGAGCAGGGGGGCCGGGGGCTGTTCCGCCGGGAGGTGACCGAGGTGGTGACACCGGGCCTGGTCTTCCACGAGGAATGCCTCGACGCCCGGGGAAACAATTTCCTGGCCGCCGTACGGACCGTTCACCCCTTCGCCTATGCGGCCCTCGACGCCACGACGGGGGAGTTTTTCTACGAGGGTTGCGGCTCGGGAGAGGCGCTGGCGGATGCCTTGTACCTGCTGTCCCCCGCCGAACTCGTTTTCCTGGAAGGAGAGGGGACGCTTCCGCCCGAGGAGGCAGGCGGGACGAAGGGGAGGCTCGGGCGGATCCTGGAGGGAAAGCTCGCCACGTCGCTTTCTCCCTCGGCCGTGGGGGACTTTTCCGTCCCGGAAGGGATCGAGGGAGTGCCGGAGCGGGATCATCCGGCGCACGGCGTGGTGCGCGCCGTTTTGTATTATCTGCACCTGCACCAACCCGCGGCGCTTGCGGAAGTTTCCCGGATCTCCGAAAGGGAGGGGCGGCGGTACCTGGCGATGGACGAGACCGCGGTGCGGACGCTCGAGATCTTCTCTACCCTGTCCGGGGAACGCAAAGGGAGTCTGCTGTGGGCCGTGGACCGGACCCGGACGCCAATGGGGGCCAGATTGCTTCGCACCTGGCTCTCCGCTCCGCTGGTCGACGTGGCAAGAATCGGGGAGCGACACCAGGCGGTGGCCGAGCTTTCGGAGCACCCTGCAGATCGCAGGGAGATGGCCGAACGTCTCTCCGGGATGCCCGACCTTTCCCGACTCGCATCCCGGCTCGCCCAGGACCGGTCTGGACCGCGGGACGTCGTTGCGCTCTCCTCCGCCCTCAGGATCCTCCCCGGCATCCGGGAGTTTCTGGCGTCAGCGGTTTCGCCGCTGCTTTGCGGGGTGAGAGACCGGTTGGGGGAACACGGGGAGGCCGTCGGGAAGATCACCGAGGCCCTTCACGAGCAGGCGCCCACCGGGACAAAGGACGGAGGGGTAATCCGTCCCGGGTACGACGCGCGCGTCGACGAGCTCTCCCATCTGCTCACCCACGGGAAGGGGATGCTTGCCGAGATGGAGGCGCGGGAGAGACAGCGGACCGGGATCCCGAACCTGAAGGTCCGGTACAACCGCGTCTTCGGATACTACCTCGAAGTGTCTCGCTCCCACCTCGACAGGGTGCCGGACGACTACATCCGGAAGCAGACACTGGTGAACGCGGAACGGTTTATCACCCCGGAGCTCAAGGACTTCGAGGCCAAGGTGCTGCGGGCCGAGGAGGAGCTCCACGCCCGGGAAGAGGAGCTCTTCCTCGCGCTGAGGGAAGCGCTTAAGGTTCACCTGCCGGAGATCACCCGGGCCGCGGAGGCCGTAGGGGAGATCGATGTCCTGCTGTCGTTCTCGGACCTTGCCGCCACGGGCGGTTACTGCCGGCCGGTTGTCACCTCCGGCCGGGACATCGTCATCGAGAACGGCAGGCACCCCGTGGTCGAACGGATCATCGGACGTCACGCCTTCGTGCCAAACGACTGCCGGCTCGACACCGGGGAGACGCAGATCGCCCTGATCACGGGGCCCAACATGGCGGGCAAGTCCACCTACATCCGGCAGGTGGCGCTCATCGTTCTCCTGGCCCATGCAGGATCCTTCGTCCCTGCCGAGAGGGCGGAGATCGGCGTGGTCGACCGGATCTTCACGAGGATCGGAGCGTCCGACGACATCTCCCGGGGGGAGAGCACCTTCATGGTGGAGATGCGGGAGACCTCACGGATCGTATCGGGACTGACGGAGAGGACGCTCGTCGTGCTCGACGAGGTGGGCAGGGGGACGAGCACCTTCGATGGCTTGAGTATCGCCTGGGCGGTGGCCGAGTTCCTCCACGAGTCCCCGCATCGGCCCAAAGTGCTCTTCGCCACGCATTTCCATGAGGTGACCGACATCGTGCGGACTGCGCCCCGGGCGAAGAACTTCCATGTTTCCGTCCGGGAGTGGCAGGGAGAGATCATCTTCCTGCGCCGCATCGACGAGGGAAGCGCGAGCAAGTCGTACGGGATCCAGGTGGCCAGGCTGGCGGGCCTGCCCGACGAAGTGATCGCACGGGCCCGAGATATTTTGAAAAACCTCGAGTCCGCCGAGTATAATGAATACGGAATGCCCAGCATCGCCGGACCGGGCGCCGCGAGGGGAATCGATTCGAGCCAGATGGAGTTGTTCGGGGGACGCAAGGGATCCCCCGGCGACGAAGAGGTGCTCGAAGAGATCCGGAAGGCCGACGTCGACCGGTGGTCACCCATGGACGCGCTACTCCACCTTGCGGCGTGGAAAGAGAGGTTGTCAAAGGGAAAACGGTGAGTTCCCTCACCCGCCATCTTCTCGCGGCCGCTGTCGTCGCGTCCCTGTTGTTTCCGCCCCACGTGTCACCATCCCCCGCCCGCTTCGCCGCGGTGTCGGGTATTCGCCACTGGACGAACCGGGAGTACACTCGCGTCGTCATCGACCTCGATGCGGAGGCGAAGTACGAGGCGAATTTCCTGCCCGCCGACCCCGCAAGACACCTGCCCCCCCGGATCTTCATCGACATCAAGAAGGCGTTCCTTCGTGACGAGATCGTCCGTCACCCGACGGAGGTACACAACGGACTTCTCACCCGCATCCGCGCCGGCCGGTTCCGGGCGGACGTGGTGCGCGTCGTCATCGATCTCGAACGGGAGAGCGGGTACCGCGTGTTCGACCTTTCCGGCCCGCCCCGGATCATCGTGGACGTGGAGGGGGCGCCGGCAGAGGGACAACATGCCGCGGTCCCCGACAAGTTCGGCAAGATCGTCGTCATGCTCGACCCGGGCCATGGCGGGAAGGACCCGGGGGCGATCGGCCCCACGGGATTGAAGGAAAAGGACGTCGTGCTGACGATCGGGCGGATGGTACGGGAAAAGCTGGCCCGGTACAGGCAGTTCGAAGTCGAAATGACCCGGGACTCCGACGTGTTCATCCCGCTCGAGGAGCGGACGGCGATGGCGAACCAGGGCAATGCCGACATCTTCGTGTCGCTCCATATCAACTCGAGCAGAAACCGGAAGGTCCGGGGGATCTCCACCTACGTGCTGAGCCGCGCCACCGACCGGGAGGCGCTGGAGCTCGCCGCCCGCGAGAACGGGGTCTCCGTGAAGAAGCTCTCCGAGGTCAAGTTCATCATCGACGACTTGTCCACCTATGGAAGGAAAAAGGAGTCGCTCAAGCTCGCCAAGACCGTCAACGATGCCATCGTAAGGAACATCAGCAGCCGGCACGGCCCCGTGCACGACCTGGGGCTGAAGCAGGCGCCCTTCTACGTCCTTGTGGGAGCACGGATGACGGCAGTTCTCGTGGAGACATCCTTCATCAGCAACCGCAAGGAAGAGCGCCGGTTGCGCCGCCACGCATACCTGGAGACGATTGCCGACAGCGTAGTGGAGGCCATCCGGTACTACGGGGATAACGGCACGCTGGCCCGCTCGGGGTCGTGAGGGGACCCGTGTCCGTTCCCCTCTTTCGTCCGGAAACCGCCCTGCCGGGCCTGTCCGACGGAGACCTCGTCGAGTATCTCAAGTCCTACCTGGCCGGGACGCTCGCCGCGATTCGCGAGGAGCAGCGCACGGGGACTGCCGGGGGGAACCTCGCCTGCCATACGCTCGCCGACGCCATGGACAACGTGCTGCGCGTCCTCCATGACCGCGCCCGGGCGAAGTACCTGGCCTCCGCGTCCGACCTGAATTACCGGATGGCGGTCATCGCCGTTGGCGGATACGGGCGGGGGGAGCTTTGCCCGAAGTCGGACATCGACCTGCTCTTCCTTTATTCGTACAAATCGGATCCCTACGTAGAGGCGGTGACCGAACGGATCCTGTACCCTCTCTGGGACATGGGGCTGGACGTGGGATACAGCGTCCGTAACCTCAAGGAGACGTTCAAGATGGCGGCGTCGGACGATTCGATCCGAACGGCGCTCATGGATTTTCGTTTCGTCGGGGGGCAAGAGAGCTTCTTCCGGGAATCGGCGCGCGAGATCGAGAAGTTCCTCTTCTTCTCGGACGCCGACCGGTTCATCGGGAAGAAGCTCGACGAGATGCGGAAGCGCCACGCGAAATACGGGGAAACGGTCTACGTGCTGGAGCCCAACGTCAAGGAGGGGAAGGGTGGCTTGCGCGACCTTCACTCTGCCCTGTGGGTGGCGCGCGTCAAATACAAGTGCCGGAACCTGAACGAACTGCGCAACAAGGGGGTGGTCGGAGAGAAGACTGTCCGGGCGATCGGGCACGCCCAGGATTACCTGCTCCGGATACGGAACGAGCTGCACTCTCTGACGGGAAAGAAGACCGACGTTCTCTCTTTCGAGGTCCAGGACCCCATGGCCGAAGTCTTCCGGTACCGGGACCGCGGAAGGAACCTGGCGGTGGAGCGGTTCATGCGGAGCTATTACATGAACGCCGCCATCACGGCGGCCCTGGCCGATGAACTCCTGGAGCAGGTCGACCGCCATCTCATGGAAGGGTTCCGAAAGTCCCTCTACTCCCTTCAGAAGAAGAAGGTCGGAGGGGTCGGCGTCCTGTACAAGGGGAAGCTCAGCGCAATGCCCGGTGTCTCGTTCCAGAAGGAGCCCCTGCGGATCCTCGAGTTCTTCCAGGCTATACAGAAGACCCGGGCCGTCCCCACGGCGCATGCCAAGCAGAGCATCCAGAGGGCCCTTTCGTCCCTTGGGCCCGAATTTCCCCGGGACCCGGGAGCGACGAAGCTGTTCCTGTCGATCCTGTCGGACCCGCACTACCTGCACGAGACCCTGCTCGCCATGCACGAATGCCGGTTCCTGGGGAAGTTCATCCCCGAGTTCGCCTCTCTCTCCTTCCTCGTGCAGCGGGACATCTACCACGTCTACACCGTGGACATACACCTCATACTTGCAGCGAGCATCCTCCCCGGCCTCGCGGGGATTAAGCAGCGTACGAGCGAGGAGGAGGCGTTTCTCGCCATCTACCGGTCGATTCCGCGGAAGGACCTTCTCGCGCTTGCGATCCTGTGCCATGACATCGGGAAAGGGAAGGGGCACGGCCATTCCCGCATCGGTGCGCAGATCATGGCGCGCATGGGGATGCGGATGGGGCTTGCACGGGACGAGATCGATGACCTCGTCTTTCTCGTGGAGCACCACCTCCTGATGGCGCACGATTCCCAGCGGAGGGACATGCACGACATCGAGCTGATCATCCGCTTCTGCGAGGTGGTGGATACCCCGGCGCGGCTCGACATGCTCTACCTTCTCACTTACGCCGACATGCGCGCCGTGGGTCCGGAGGTGTGGACCCAGTGGAAGGCGATGCTTCTGCTCGAGCTGTACGAGAAAGCGAAAAACGTCCTCGAGACCGGGAGGCTCAAGCGGCCGTTCACGGAACGGGCCAGGCAGCGCCGCGAACAGGTGGCAGAGATTCTTTGGCAGTTTCCGCCCGATGCGGTCTCGGAATACCTCTCCCGGTTCGACGACCGGTATTTTCTGGGGACGCCAGACGATCGGCTCGGCGACCACCTGCGCATCCTGTCCTCCTACGACGGTGCCACCCCCCGGATCGAGACGTTCGACTCCCCCCAGGTCGGCACATCGGAACTGATCGTCGTCTGCCCCGACCAGCAAGGACTCTTCTCCAAGATCGCCGGCACGATTTCGGCCAGCGGGATCAACATCCTGAACGCCACGATCGCGACGTCGGGCGACGGCGTGGCACTCGACACCTTTTTTGTGACGTACATGGGCAAAAGCCTGAAAGACAACCCGAAGAAGGAGTACGTGGCCGCCGACCTCTCTGCCGTCCTGATCGGGGGAATCGATGTCGGGGAACTGATCGCCGAGAGGAAGGTCGCCCGGTTCTCACGGGAGAAGGTGGCCAAGTTCCGCCCCACGCACGTGGTCTTCGACAACTCGGTCTCCTCCCGGTTCACCGTGGTCGACATCTTCACCTACGACCGCATCGGCTTGCTCTACGACATCACCCGCACGCTCGCCTTCCTGGGGCTCGATATCGTCCTGTCGAAGATCTCCACGAAGGCGGACCAGGTGGCCGACGTCTTCTACCTCATGGACAGCGACGGAAGGAAGATCGTCGACCCGGAACGGGTCGAGGAGGTCCGCCAGGCGCTCCTCGAGGCGATTGGCGACTGACGGGGGCGGATGATGAAGGGGGGGATACTGTCCGACTCGCACGACCAGAGGGGTTTTGCCGAAGACGCCCTCGTTCTCTTCCGGGAGGAGGGGGTCCAGGTGATCCTGCATTTGGGCGATGTCTGCCGCCCGGAGACGATCGACGCATACCGGGAGTGCGGGATCCCGATGATCGGCGTCTACGGCAACAACGACTTCGACAAGGAGGGCTTGCAGGCCGTCTCCGGAAACGGTTTCCATCAGGGACCCTATATGCCCGAGATCGGCGGGCGGAAGGTCCTCATGGCCCATTCCTTCGACGAGCTCCAGGAGGAGATCGGCGAGGGGGGCAGATTCGACCTGATCCTTTTCGGCCATACGCACCGCCCGCTGAAGATGCGCATAGGGAGGGCCCTGATCCTGAACCCCGGCGAGGCATGCGGGTTCGTAAGCGGGAAGGCGACCTGCGGCTTGATCGATTTCGACAAGATGGAGGCGAGCATCCGCGAAATCCGGCCCGGCACCGCGAATGGACAGAATCTGTCGGGGGACGCACCCCGGCAACGCCGGATACGGTAGGCGGGCATGGACATCGACGCTCTGGCAGACGCCTTCCTCCTCCACCTCCGGACCGAGCGGCGGCTTTCCGCCAACACCGTCGAGGCATACGGCTTCGACATGCGTCGGTTCGCCTCGTTCCTCCTCTCCTCGGGGGCCGGACTGCCGTCCTTCTCCCGTTCCGACTTCCTCTCGTTCCTCTCCGACCTTCGGGAAAAAGGACTCTCCGCGCGCAGCGTCGCCCGCCACGTCTCCACGGTCCGGTCGTTCTTCCGCTACCTTGTCCGGGAGGGGCTTCTGCCCGCGAGCCCGATTGCAGACGCCCGGGGGCCGAAGATCGGGCGCCCTCTCCCCAAATACATGACCCATTCCGAAGTGGAGAGTCTTCTGTCCGCCCCCGACCGGGATACGCCCGAAGGGATGCGGGACCGGGCCATGCTCGAGCTCATGTACGCATCCGGCCTCCGTGCCACGGAGGTCGTGTCCCTTCGCCTCGAGAACGTGGACGGTAACGCCGGGTTCCTCCGCGTGGTCGGCAAAGGGGGGAAGGAACGGGTCGTCCCCGTCGCGCAGCCTGCACTCGAGACCCTCCAGGAGTACGTGAAGCACGGGCGCCCGAGGTTCCTCAGGAAGAAGGGGGCGGGCAACCTCCTGTTTCTCTCCCGGCTGGGGCGGCCGATCACGCGGCAGACGCTATGGAACCGGATCGGCCGGTGGGCGAGGGAGGCCGGAATCCGTGGATCGATATCCCCGCACACGCTGCGCCACTCCTTCGCCGGGCACCTTCTGGCAGGCGGAGCGGACCTGCGGGCGGTGCAGGCGATGCTCGGGCACGCCGACATCTCGACTACCCAGATCTACACGCATGTAACGGCGGAACGGCTCCGGGAGATCCACCGGAAGCACCACCCGAGAGGATAGGTATCTGATTTTAGCTGATCACGTACCTGGCGAAACGATGCAATCCTCGATCATCGGTGTCATTGTTCTTCCCTGAGGAAGATCTTGATATCCTCGTCCTGCGATTCCGCGAATTTCCGCTTCGCGCATTCCACGAGCCCGCCTCCATTGGATTTTTCACGTGGGGATTTGCGACGTTCCACCAGTCCTCCAAGCAGGACTCTGGATTTCCCCTCCACTTTGTAGACCGAGAATAGCCGTTCCAATTCTTCGATATCCCCCACTTGTTTTCCACGGGCATGAGGCGAACCTGAGGATAAAAAAGCAATAATGATGCCAACGTAAATCCATATAATAATCGGATGGTTATGAGCTGTAATCCCATGGGAAGAGGAAAATAAATACATAATGAATCCATTTTATTTCAACAGGTTTACATCCGGATCCGCATGAATTGCTTCGGGCCGGCGGGGATAAAGATGAACGAGTACCGCCACGACGCACCGGAAGCGGAATCGGTGGACGTCATGGTTCGATTCATCGTAGCAGGGGAAATATTTACCCAGTAACAGTATGAATCTCAATATTTCGGCGAGTTAGCCCATTGGGTGGCAGGTCACGGCAAACTTTCCTTCTTCCGCATCCCAGAAAAAGAAAATTTCCTTATTGTAAGTCTGAAAATTACGCATACGAATAAAATATTTCTTTATCATGGATGTAAATCGTTAATTTCTTCAATAAGAGCGTACCTCCAATGGCCTGAAGATTGCATTAAAAACACTTGGCAGGATCCATATAAAAGGGAGGTGTCCTCACGTGACACCACTGAAAACGCAAACACTTGTTCATTACCTGTTAATATCCCTTTCTATCATTTTTTCCGCAATGGTAATCAGCAGTTGTGGGGGAGGAGGGGGAGACAGTTCAACTTCTGGAACTCCGAACATCGGTTTGGTTTCAGCGCAAACCGATTTCGGTGTAACCGTTTTGGACAAATCCGCCGACAAGCACATTGAAATTTGGAACACGGGAAGCGCAAATCTTTCCATAGGCCAAATTACGCAACCAGCCAGTCCATTCAGCATGAATGACAGTTGTTCGGGTGTGAATATTCCTCCGTCATCCAAATGCCAGTTGACAATCCATTTTGCTCCCGACCGTCTCAAGGTGATTTTTCCGGCAGTTTCGATATCCCCAGCAACGACAGCGATGCGGGACTTCTTACCGCTACCTTGACCGGAAAGGGAAGAGCCTTCAGCATGTCCATCAACCACGTTTTCATGAGTGGGTCCGACAATACCATTCAAGTTGTTGTCTCAGTAAGAGACCAGATTTGACGACCCTGTTACCAACCTGGTGGCGAGCAACTTTTCCCTAGTCGAGAATACGGATCACCAATAAACACATAGCAACGTTTCCAATACCATGAGGCCTCCTGTATCCGTCGGTATGGTGTTGGACTACAGCAGCACCATGATCCCGTTTAACACCGGATGTCGAAACCGCAGCGAAATCATTTGTTGATCTGCTCGACCCTGTAAATGACGAAGGCGGAAATCATCAAATTCAAAGCGCAAATATGCGAAGTAATGCAACCGTTTACACAAGATCAAGTCTCTTTAATAGCGGCCATCGACAACCCTCCCTGTTTTTACTAAGATTGGGAACGGCTATTGTATGACGCCCTCTGGAATCCTCAATTACTTCTACATCCTTACGATCGAATCCACGTCTCGCGATCATTGCGGTTTCCGATGGTAAGGATATGCGGTCTACCCAATAACGATAATGGACGTGATCGTTACTAGTCATGCTTAACAACAACTTGCAGATTATTTACGATCGGTATCGGTGCCCCGCGTCGATAATACAATGTTGCAAAATTTGGCCGCGGATACCGGATGGCAATATTTCTACTAATCCCAACGCCTCGGATCTGTCCAACATCTATTCGACGATTTCCCAAATCCTGGGCAACGAATATACGATTACGTACAGTACTTCCTCTGGAGTCGGTTCCACTATTTTCCTGGAAGTCATGGTAGACGATAATGTACAGCTAGGAGAAACTTCAAAAACCGTTACTCTTTGACGAGGCTTGTATCAATAGATTATTGGTGAATTTAGTCCGTTACTTTCTGCCATGTCGCGCGAATTCCTGATTCTCTATACAGGCCGATAAAGACCGGTATGGATTCGATCGGTTCGAGGATCGCGAGGATTGCGTAGGTGAAGATCTTGCCCGTCGCAGTCCAAGCACGATCACGGGGATCGAAAAGAGGACAAATTTCCTATGGCCAGATGCCCGGAGTAATTGTTTGATCCCAGCGAACAGCTTCCCCCACCTGCACCTCCACCTCCTCCATCACCACTTACCGTTACCGCTCACCGTATCGTTGGTCACGAGTTCCCCATCGTTGGCGGACAGGACGCAGGACATAGGTCCCCGACCCGGAAAAGCTCGCCGTCGTATCCACCGCGTTCGGATTGGCAAAGGTCACGGTCCCCGGGCCGCTGACCAGGCTCCAGGCAGTGGTCACTGCGCCGGGGGGAACGGGCAGTCCGTCATCGGTTACCGTCCCGTTAAGGGATGCAGCGGCCGGAAGGGTAACCGCCAGGTCCGGGCCGGCATTCACGCTGGGCGGCTGGTTCGCTCCTCCACCGCCCACGCCTACGCTGCTCTGGACGTAGAAATCGTCCACAATGGTCCCGTTGATGTTCTTGAAGTAGAAGTGCGCGAGGCGTGGATTTCCCTGGTAGTTGAAGACACCGAACAAGGCGCCGTAAGTTCGCCCCCTGAGTGGAGGTATAGATGCTTGCCCACCACGTCTCCGCTTCGCGTCTGCGAATAGATACTTTCCCCGCCAAGCCCGGAGACAAAGGCGAAACTTCGCCCCTCGTCGGACGGTGTGCTTGGATCGTCGGAAGCGAGAGACGAGCGTGTTGCCTGTGCTTGCGACCGTCTGGTTTTGGAAGCTGCTGAGCAGGTGCGTTCGGGCGTAGGAGTGATCGTGGCCCGTTGCGACGATTGCCCCACCTTTCCTTGATTCCTCGTAGACACCCCATCCCGTATCGTCGGTCTTGGATTCAACCTGCATCAAACGCATGTTCTTGTGCCAGCTGCTGATTCGCCAAATCGGAGTTGTCCGATGCCAATTGGTCCCGGATGTAGGAAGCGTGGCCCGTGCCGAAGGTCCCCGGAGCCGTAAGCAAGATGAAAAACCCATTGTAATGGAACGAGGACCGGACACCCAGGTCACCGTCCCAGGGGATGCCCAGCCGGTTCATCCGGGCTGCGAGGAACTCCTGGTAACCGCCCGATCCATAGAAGCGTGCCTCATCATGATTCCCGACCGAGGCGAAGTAGGGAAAGTCGGGACCGAGGATGTCATTGATCTGCCCGTCCCAGCCCGCAGGATTATTGTTGTAATCGAAGTCGCCCGAATGGACTACGGCATCTGCTCCCTCATTCTTGATCAGATTGAGGACCGCCCTGGCGTTCGATCCCAACCCCTGGTCGCCGATGAAAGCGATCGTGAAGTTGACCGGCGGCAGGTCGCCCTGCGCCCAAATCTGCGACGGGAGTACGATTGCGACAAGGAGCGAGAAGACCGCGGCCAGCGCATTTCTCAATGTACCTACCTCCCCTTTGCGGGGACTTGGCTCGGACTTGGTGATGCGCCGAAACTGGTGGCGTCCCTATACCCGTGCCTTCCGCTTTCCCAATCCATTCTTATCCGTCGGTGAGGAAAGAACCACCATAAAGTGTACTATATTACCTCTATGCGAATCCTTAGGATGCTCGCGTGTGAGGTACAATCGAAATTTCCGGAAACGATAGAGCACTACGTGTCAATATACATGCAAGCGAAGATGTCTGGATTGTAAATTATCGTAATATATAGTATTTTCCCATCATGGAAGTCATCACCACCCACATCAACGCGGACTTCGACACCATCGCCTCGATGCTGGCGGCCCGCAAGCTTTACCCCGATGCCATCCTGGTGCTCCCGGGCGCGAAGGAGGAGACGGTCAAGGGGTTCCTCCTCCAGTCGGCCCTGTACTCGGTCGAGATGAAAAAGCTCCGCGAGATCGACCTGGAGAAGGTGACCCGGTTGATCCTCGTCGACATCCGGAAATCGTCGCGGATCGGCGCGTTCCGGGATCTGATCGGCAAACCAGGCGTGGATGTCCACGTCTACGACCACCATCCGGAGGGGGAGGCCGACATCGAGGGGAGCCTCGAGGTGATCAGGAAAGTCGGATCGACCACGACGATCCTCGTGGATATCCTCAAGGAACGGGGGATCCCGATCACGCCGGACGAGGCGACGGTGATGATGCTGGGGATCTACGAGGACACGGGGTCGCTCTCCTTCCCTTCGACGACGGTCCCGGACTATTTCGCGGCGGCGCACCTCCGGTCCTGCGGCGCCGACCTGGGGGCGGTGGGGGACATCCTCGCCAAGGATTTTACTGCCGAGCAGGTTTCGCTCCTGTACGACCTCATCCAGTCGTCGAAGACGTACACCATCCATGGGGTGGAGGTGGTCATCACGGAGGCGCGGCGGGAGGAGTACGTGGGGGACCTGGCCGTCCTGGTCCACAAGCTGCGCGACATGGAGGCGATCAGCGTCCTCTTCGCCGTCTGCCAGATGGGGGACCGGGTCGTGCTGGTCGCGCGCAGCCGCAAGCCCGAGGTGGATGTCGGTGTATTGATGCGCGAGTTCGGCGGCGGCGGGCACCACTACGCGGCGTCGGCCACGGTCAAGGACGCAACGATCTTCCAGATCCGCGAGAAGATCCTTTCGACCCTGGCGGAAAAGATCATCCCGCGGCGCACCGCGGCCGACCTCATGGCTTCCCCCGTGCGTCACGCCACGGTCGAGAACACGATAACCGATATCCACTACCTCCTGACCCGCTACAACATCAACGCCGTCCCGGTGCTGAAGGGAGGAGAAGTAATCGGCATCATCACCAGGCAGGTGGTAGAAAAGGCGGTATTTCATGGGCTTGGAGGTGAAAGGGTAGAGGAATACATGAATGACGATTTTGACACCGTAGCACCCGGGGACGGGATCGAGCGGGTACAGGAGTTCATCATCGGGAAGAACCAGCGGCTGATTCCGGTCGTTTCCGAGGGCCAGATAAAAGGGATCATCACCCGGACCGGGTTCCTCCGGTTCCTCCACGACGTGCGGGACGTGGTGCACCCGGATTCCGGAGAGGACATCCCCGCGGAAGGGGCGCTCGCCCGGCGCAAGATGGTCCACAAGCTGATGCAGGAGCTCCTTCCGGCCCGCGTGTTCGGCCTGCTGGTCGGCGCCGGGGAGGTGGCGGAGCGTCTCGGAATGATGGCGTACGTCGTCGGCGGGTTCGTGCGGGACCTGGTGATGCGCAATCACAACCTCGATGTCGACATCGTGATCGAGGGGGACGGGATCGCCTTCGCGGACGCCTTCGCGCAGGAGTACCCGTGCCGGGTGCGACCCCACCACAAATTCGGGACGGCGGTCCTCGTTTTCCCGGACGGCTACAAGATCGACGTCGCCACGGCGCGGGTGGAGTATTACCGGGAGCCGGCGGCGCTTCCCACTGTCGAGTACAGCAGCCTGAAGCTGGACCTGTACCGGCGGGATTTCACGATCAACACACTGGCCGTGCGGCTGAACCCCGTCGTATTTGGGGAGATGATCGATTTCTTCGGGGCGCAGCGCGACATCAAGGAAAGGGTGCTGCGCATCCTCCACTCCCTGTCCTTCATCGAGGACCCCTCCCGGATCCTTCGCGCCACGAGATTCGAGCGGCGCTTCGGCTTCGCGATCGGGCGGCACACCCAGAACCTCATCCGCAATGCGGTCCGGCTCGACATGATCGCGCGGCTGCCCAAGTCCCGGCTGTGCAGCGAGGTGGAGCTGATCCTCAAGGAAGAGGAGCCCATCGGGATCCTGAAGCGGCTTGCCACATTCGGCATCGGCCCCTCCCTCCACCCGAGGATTACCCTCGACAAGGACCAGATCGCCCTCCTGGAGGACACCTCCGAGATCCTCGTGTGGTTTTCCCTTCTCTTCCTGGAGGAGAAGGTGGAACGGTGGGCGGTCCTGTTCCTGTCGCTTCTGAATCCCCTGCTCCCCGAGGAGGCGAAACATTTCGCCGATGAATCAGGTTTGGGGCGGAAGCTTCGGGGCATGATCCGCTTCGCCAAGGACGAGGCACCCGGCATCATACACAGGCTTCTGTCCGCCCGGGCCGTCTCGAGGAAGTTCATCTACGACTGCCTGAACCCGCTGCCGAACGAGGTAATCCTTTACCTTATGGCAAAGGCGAAACATAACGATATTAAAAGGTATATATCTCTCTATTTCACCCAACTCAAGTACGTGCGGCCGCTTCTTACGGGGAAGGACCTCAAGGAACTGGGATATCCGCCCGGTCCCCTCTACAGGCAAGTCATGGACGAGATCCTCGAACGAAAATTCGTGGGGGAACTCCTTACGAAGGCCGACGAGATGTCGTTCGTACTCATGCGATTCCCCAAGCCGTGACTTCCCTGCAATCGGCCGAAGGCACCCCGTTCGAACGCCCGATCTGGTAAGATACACTTTTTAAGAGGAGAGAGGTTTCCCGTTGCACGATATTGCTTCGTTTCTGCACAAGCTATCCGTCGAGGCGCTTCCGCTAGTGATCGCCATCACCTTTCACGAGGCGGCGCACGGGTACGTGGCGAATAAAAAAGGGGACCCGACCGCAAAGATGCTCGGCCGGGTAACGCTCAACCCCCTGGCGCACATCGACCCGATAGGGACGATCCTGTTGCCCGCGTTCCTCATCCTCACACGGAGCCCGTTCCTGTTCGGATGGGCCAAGCCGGTCCCGGTGAACTTCCGGCTCCTCAGGGACCAGAAGCGCGATCCGATCTACGTCGCCTCCGCCGGGGTGGTAACGAACCTGGCGCTGGCCGCGGTCTCGGGTGTGATCTTCCGGTTGATCGGGTTCTTCGACCCCTACGCCATCCAGAAAGCGTTCTACCATGGGCTGTCGGCCCAGCCGGACGGTCCCCTCCAGATGGTCTTGATCCCCGTGTCGCTGATGTGCGTGGCGTCGATCAAGTGGAACGTGCTCCTGGCGATATTCAACCTGATCCCCATCCCCCCCCTGGACGGGGGGAGGATCGCGGTGGGACTGCTTCCGTACGGTCCCTCCCAGGCGCTTGCCTCGGTGGAGCGGTACGGGATTTTCATCGTCATCGCCCTGTTCATGTTCGACCCGTTTGGTATAATCCGGGGAATCATCTATCCCGTGATGAACCTGCTCTTCTCCATCTTTCTGGGTAGATTACCGTAAAGGGGGATTTTTCGTGCGCAAGCGGGTGCTAAGCGGCATGCGGCCGAGCGGTAAGCTGCACCTCGGGCACTATCTCGGTGTGCTCGTGAACTGGAAGAACCTCCAGCAGGAGAACGACTGCTTCTACTTCGTGGCCGACTGGCACGCGCTCACGACCGAGTACGAGCGCACGGAGATCATCGGCGAGAGCATCGACGACATGATCATCGACTGGTTGGCGTCGGGGATCGACCCGAAACGGTCGACGATCTTCATCCAGAGCCATGTGCCGGAGCACGCCGAGCTGCACCTGCTGCTCTCCATGATTACCCCGTTGCCGTGGCTGGAGCGCAACCCCACGTACAAGGAGCAGCTGCGGGAGCAGGCCTCCCGCGATCTGCACACCTACGGATTTTTGGGGTATCCTGTCCTGCAGGCGGCGGACATCCTCATGTACGACGCGTCGCTCGTGCCCGTAGGGGTAGACCAGGTCCCGCACCTGGAACTGACGCGCGAGATCGCCCGGAGGTTCAACTTCCTCTACAAGGAGGTGTTTGCCATCCCGGAGGCGTTCCTCACCGAGACCCCCAAGCTGATGGGGACCGACAACCGGAAAATGAGCAAGTCGTACGGCAACGCGATCCTGTTGTCCGATACCGCCGAGGAAGTCTGGAGGAAGGTAAAGCCGATGGTGACCGATCCGGCGCGCGTCAGGCGAACCGACCCCGGCAATCCGGAAATCTGCAACGTTTTCTCGTACCACAAGATCTTCTCCCCGCCGGAGACGATCGGGAAGGCCGATGTGGGGTGCCGCACCGCCGGGATCGGCTGCATTGAGTGCAAGAAATGGATGTACGAGAACATGGAGACGGTATTGGGGCCCGTCCGTGAGCGCAGGAAGCAGATCGTGGACAGCGGCGTCGCCGTACGGGATCTCCTTACGGAAGGAACGGAACGTGCGCGGGAGGTGGCGGCCAGGAAGATGAAAGAGGTGCGCGAAGCTGTCGGACTATAACGGAGATGATAAAGCACGGCTTGCCGACGCAGGCGGGACGGGGGACGAGTCCTCCCCGGTGAACGGCCAGGTCCCGGGGATCCGGCTCCAGCTCGAGGTCTTCGAGGGGCCGCTTGATCTCCTGCTTCATCTTGTCCGGGAGAACCGCCTCGACGTCTACGACATTCCTATCGCGAAGATCACGGAGCAATATCTTGCCTACATCGACGTGATGAAGGCGCTCAACCTGGACATCGCGGGGGAGTTCCTGGTAATGGCGGCGACGCTTCTGTACATCAAGTCGCGGTCGCTGCTCCCCCGGCACGAGGACGAACTGGAGACGGAGGAGGACCCGGAGGTGATGCGCGCCGAGCTCTCCCGCCGACTGGTCGAGTACGAGCGGATGAAGGAGGCGGCGGCGCGCCTGGCCGAACGTCCGCTGCTGGGGCGCGACGTCTTCGTCCGGGATTTCCTGGGCGAGGAGATCCCCGAAGGGGAGATGGCGATCACCGAGCTGTCGCTTGCCGACCTGATCTCCGCTTTCAAGGACGTCCTGGAGAAGATGCCGAAGGGGGAGGGGGTCGATATCTTCGTGGACCGGCTCTCCATGGCGGACGCCATCGCCTTTCTTCTCGACCGGCTGAAAGAGGAGGGGGCGATCCGGTTCGACCAGCTTCTTCAGGAATTCACGACGAGGAACGAGATTCTCTCGTTCTTTCTTGGCATACTGGAACTGATCCGGATGAGGACGGTGAAGGCCTACCAGGCGACGCCGATGGGGCTGATCACCATCGTGCCCGCCGTCCGGGAAGGGGAAGATGGAACAGGACCCGAATACCCCGACGCAGAGTGAGGAGGCACCGGACAGCCCGGAGATGCCTGAACAACGGGACATCTCCCGGTCGGTATCCGTCCTGGAATCCCTTCTGCTCGTTTCCTCGCAGCCGCTTCCGTTCGACAGGATCGGCCAGCTCCTCGGAGGTCTCTCGAAACAGGAGGTGCGCGAGGTGGTCCAGGCCGTGCAATCGAAGTATTCGGCGACCGGGTCGGGGATCCTCGTCGAGGAGGTGGCAAAGGGCCTCCAGCTCCGCACGAACCCCGCCAACCAGGAGTTCGTCCGCAAGCTCTTCGAGACGAAACCGCAACGGTTTTCCCGGCCTTCCCTGGAGACGCTGGCGGTGGTCGCCTACCGCCAGCCGGTGACCCGTCAGGAAATCGAGCAGGTACGCGGTGTGGACTGTGCCGCCTCGCTGAAAACCCTCATGGAACGCCGTCTGGTCAAGGTGGTGGGGAAAAAGGACGTGCCCGGCCGGCCGTTCCTGTTCGGAACGACACGCGAGTTTCTCGAGGTCTTCTCGCTGTCCAGCCTCTCCGAGCTCCCCTCCATGCATGACATCGAGGACTTCCTCGCGGCCAAGACGGGCACGCCGGTGCCCTTGGCCCCCGGTGCGCCGCAGCTCTTCGCGGCATTCGGCGGTCAGGCCGGGGACGGAGAGGAGCTCGCAGCCGGGCTGGAAGAGACCGGGCACGGGGACCTCTTCATGGCGACCCCGAGCGTTCTGCCGGAAGGCGTCTCCAACGACGTGCTGGTCGACGCCGCATCGAGGACGGAGGCGGACGATACCGAGATCAAGCCCCTGACACCCGCCGGCAAGGGATTTTCCAAGTTTGCCTCCTCGGGGGAGCACTTTTCCTCCGACCCCGCCGAGCCGCTGGTTACCTCTCGTTCCGACCTGCCGAAGGTGGGAAACGACGAGGGGGATGACCAGCCGGAAGATTAACCGGTAGAGGGGTCGGCATGCTCACGGACAGGCTGAACCGCTATCTATCCCGAGCCGCGGGGGTCTCCCGCCGCACCGCCGACGATATGATCCGCATGGGGAGAGTGACCGTCGGAAAAAAGCCGGTGCTCGACCCGGGGACCCTTCTGGACTCCTCCCGTTGCGAAGTCCGCATCGACGGCAATCTCATCCTCGACGTACCGGAGGAAAAGATCTACCTGGTGGCGTACAAGCCCGACAGCGTCGTCACCACGATGAAGGACAAGGAGGGCAGGAAGACCGCCGGTTCGCTTGTCGGCGAGCTGTCCTCGCGCGTCTTTCCCGTGGGGCGGCTCGACTACCACACCACGGGGCTCCTCCTGTTCACCAACGACGGCGATTTCGCCTATCGGCTCACCCACCCCAAGTTCGGCATCGAGAAGACGTACATCGCCAAGGTGAACGGTATCCCTACGCAGGGTAAGCTGGGCGTCCTGCGAAGGGGATTGCCGATCGACGGCGTGATGACCAACCCCGCGAAGGTCAACTTTCTGGAGTCGCGGGACGGGAAGGCGTGGATCTCGATCCGGATCGCCGAGGGGCGGCACCACCAGGTCCGCAAGATGTTCGAAGCGATCGGCCACCGGGTGATGAAACTTCGCAGGGTGGCGATCGGCCCGCAGGAGCTGGTAAACCTGGAGCCGGGGGATTGGCGCTACCTGACGGGGAAGGAAGTGCGCAGCCTGGTCTCCTACATCGAGCAGAAGGAGCGGGAGGCGGCGCGTGCGCCGAAACTCGAAAAGAACCGCAACCGCCGCGACCCTCGGGGAGCGCAAGGGCCCGCGGCAACCGAAACCGGAGTGGAAGCGCTCCCCGAAAGGAGTTCCAAAAGGACCGGGATCTCCGGGCGGGCCCAGGCCGGGGAAACGAAAGCGGTCTCCGTCCCCGGACAGAAAAAAACCGACAAACTAATCGGTTTTTCCGTTTTAAAACTTGACGCTCGGACGCTAAGGGTGTCTAATAACTTTTTTATGGCGCGGGGTGGAGCAGTCAGGTAGCTCGTCGGGCTCATAACCCGAAGGTCACTGGTTCAAATCCAGTCCCCGCTACCAAAAATTCCAA
>CAWEPX010000016.1:0-3329 GCA_963811025.1 uncultured delta proteobacterium | reverse complement strand
TATTCCCGGACGAATCTCCGCCAGCCGCTGCGCAAGCTCCCGTCCGTTCATGTTCGGCATCGACATGTCGGTCACCAGAAGGTGGATCGTCCCCTCGTGCCTGCTTTCGATCTCCAGGGATTCCTTCCCGTCCCGCGCCGTCAGCACCTTGTATCCGCGGGCCGCCAGAACGGCCCGGACCAGATCCCGCACCAGTTCTTCGTCCTCGGCCAGCAGCAGCGTTTCCGTTCCTCCCGTGAGCTCTATGTGCGAACTGTGGAAAGTGTCCGCTTCCATTTTCGTGTCCTCCAACCGGGGCAGGTACACCGTGAACGTGGTGCCCTTCCCGACCTCGCTGTTGAGAAGAATGTGCCCCTGGCTTTGCTTTACGATCCCGTAGACGGTCGACAGGCCAAGCCCGGTCCCCTTCCCGGGGGCCTTGGTCGTGTAAAACGGTTCGAAGACCCGGGATCGTGTTTTCTCATCCATTCCGCACCCGGTGTCGGTCACCGTTATCGTCACATACTTTCCCGGAGGAAGGGAGGGAGCCGGGGAGCCGTTCGTGTCGTCGATGTCCCGGTTCGCCGTCTCGATCGTAAGTTCCCCGCCGTCCGGCATCGCGTCCCGGGCGTTGACGGTGAGGTTCATCACTACTTGCTCGATCTGCCCGGGGTCGACTCGCACGCGCCCCAGGTTCTTCGCCCGGATCACGGCCAGGTTAATCTGTTCTCCGACCAGCCTGCGGAGCAACATATCGATGCCCGAGAAGGTCTCGTTCAGATTGACCACTTTCGGTTCGAGGACCTTTTTACGGCTGAACAAAAGAAGCTGGTTGATCAGCGATGCGGCCCGCTCCCCGGCGCTGCCGATCCCCTCGATCTGCTGCCGGATGGGGTCGTCTTTTCCCAGGCGCTTAAGCACGATCCCGCTGTATCCGTTGATCACCGTCAGGAGGTTGTTGAAGTCGTGGGCGATCCCTCCGGTGAGTTGCCCCACCGCCTCCATTTTCTGCGCATGGAGGAGCTGCTCCTCTGCCTTCTTCCGTTCGGCGATCTCCAACTCCATCCGCCGGTTCGCCTCCGATAATTCGTGGAACTGGTTTCCCAGCCGCTCCGCCATGGTGTTGAACGAGAGGGCCAGTTCCTCGAACTCGTCGCCGCTTGCGATCTTAATCCGGTCCCCGAAGTTCCCTTCGCCGATCCTCTGGGTCCCCTTCCGGAGTTCCCCCAGGGGGGCAAGGTTCAGGCGGATCTGCCCGATGCCGAGCAGCGTGACCACCAGGAGAGTAAGCACGACGATCAGAACAAACGTCCGGGTGAAGGTCGTAACCGCCGCGAACGCATCCACCTTGGGCTGGCTGACGACAACCGCCCAGTTCCCGGATAGATAGGGGGCCTGTAAAAAGATCGACCGGTAGTTGATAAGGACGGTGCCACCCTTTCCGGACCACTCGAACTGGCCGGAAAAATTGCGTTCCAGCTCACCCTCGACACGCCGGGCAACCCCCTCAGGCAGCGGCCGGGAGCTGAACAGGATGGCGCCGGTCGAATCCAGGATCGTCAGATCGCCCTCCGGCGGCATGACACTCTCGATGATTTCCCCCAGGTACTTCGGATGGACTTCCCCCACCAATATCCCCTCTCCCGGCATCCGCCGGCCGGAGGAAACCCCCATGTAAATGCGGGGAGGCGCCCCGGGAACCTCCCGGACAAAGACATGGGCGTTTCCGTCTGCCAGACGCTTTCGCGTGCCCTCGGTCAGGGGAGGGAAAGGGCACGGCGTCCCGAACAGGGTCCTCACTGGCCTCCTCCCGGAACAGGGTCATGCCGAGGAAATGCCGGTTCAGGCCCACAAGCTCGGTCTTCCCCATCGCCTCGAAGGATTGCCGCAAAAGACCTTCGGGGGATAACGAAAGCACTCCCAATTCGCCCTGGAGGGAGTACAAGCCCTGAGAATCCCCAGGTTGACGTTCTTGCTGGCTTGATGCAGCCTGCGATCGGTCTGCTTCTTCAGGCTGCCTGTCATCTCCCAAAGGGAAGGATCGCGAGGCTGCCGATCGGGAGCAGGGCGCAAATCAGGAAAAGCCCCAGCATCCGCTTCGCGACGGTCCCGCGCAGGACGGGAAGAGAGAGTCTCACGACGGTTCCCCGTCAGTATTTGGAGGCAAGGTCAACGAATTTCCCGGATCGTGCGCGGACGATATCGTCCTGGCTCTTTGCATGGTTCAATTTTTTCTGGGTCACCCCATCGGCACCCATGCTGTAGAGGTCGTAATCCAGGCTCAGCGGCTTGTCGACCCCGTCTCTGCGGCAATTGGGCCAACCGGACGGTTCGTTGGCGAAGTTCAAGTATCGATACGCGTTGCCATAGGGGTCGAGGAAGGGGGGGACTGCGTGATCGAATTCCCATTTGCGCCCAGCAATTCGACGGATCCCACCTCGTTCAGGCTGTTCGGCAGACGCATGTTCTCGAACTCGAACGCCTTGATGGACTGTTCCAGGATCCGGATATTCTTGATCGTCAGTTTTACAAGCGACCGATCGATGTAGTTGGTGTAGGCAGGAATCGCTATGGCCGCCAGGATGCCGATGATCATCAGGGTTATGACGATTTCTACGAGGGTAAATCCCTTGTTACCGGGCGACGCTTTACTCATAGGGACGAAACGATTACGATCCCGCCGTTGTCGTTTCACGCATCTTTTCCCAATAGGGGAAGCAAACTCCCGGTGGGGGGGAATCGGGAGCGGGGGAATGGAAAGAAACAGGAGCACGATAAGGATATGGCCGATCATATCTTTCCCCCTTGCTTCAGCGGGTCTTACGGGCTCCCTGTCTCCCGTTTCGCCCTGTTTCGTTTCTCCTTTATCGGAAGGAACCACAAGAAAGTTTACTGTTTCCCCCGGTGCAAATATCCTCCCCTGGGGAGAGGAAACGGACCTTCGTATCGTCAGTTCCCGGGGAGAGGCCTCGCCGGCCGCTCAAGCAGGATCGTCACGGGCCCGTCGTTTATAATTTGCACCTCCATCCAGGAAACGGCGTCGCCGTCGTCGCCATGGGAAAATCCGACGAGCACCATGAGCCCCTGCCCGATACTGCCGAGGAGTTCCCCTCCCGAGGTCACGGACGCACGGCTCACCCTCTGGACCACCGCCCTCATGGCGTTCCCTCCCCGAAACGTTTCGTGGGAACCAATGTACCCCCTCTCCTTCTTTACCCGCAATCCGTTATGGTGGCATCATACCAGGGAGAAGGAATACCCCTCGGGGGAACGGGCGGATGCAAAGATCCTACGAAGAGAGATACGAAAAGGTGCTCGATCTCGCGCGAGCGATCGGGAGACGTCGGGGC
>CAWEPX010000015.1:0-12229 GCA_963811025.1 uncultured delta proteobacterium | reverse complement strand
ACCTTCGTCCGCTCCTCCGGCAACAACTGGTTCCAGTTCCGCTCCCGGTGGGGCTTGCGGTCGTGAAGAGATTCACGCCCACCCGTGCGGAACCTTCTCCGCCACCGGTAATACGTCGACGGAGAGATCGAAAGCTTTGCCAGCGCCTCGGTGACCGGAACCCCCGATCCCTCAACGCCGCGCAATATCTCCAGCTTCTTCTCGGCGCTCATGCGGACGTACCGGCGGCGCCCTACATGCCCAAGCTTTTTTTATGCTTCATCGTCTCAAGGATAGATTCCGCCAACGCCTTCTTCAGCGTGGCGTTCTCGTCCTTGAGCGCCCGGACTTCCGCGGTCGTGGCGTCCCGCTGCGTGTCCCGCGTCAGCCCGTTCTTCCCCGCATCCAGGAACGCCTTCGACCAGCGGTAGTACATCGTCGGAGCAATTCCCTCCCGACGGCACAGCTCCGAGATCGGGATCTCGCCCCGCAACCCTTCCAGGACGATGCGAATCTTCTCTTCAGCAGAGTACTTCTTCCGTTGGCCCTCCAGCGGATCTGGGCGACAACGTCCATACCCATCGAACGGCTCCTTTCCGGTTGCCTCACACGGCAACCATCGCGGAACCGGACGATCCAGTCAAGACCCCGGAAATCTCTCTCCCGAAAGCCCCGACCCGTACCTTAAATGCCCGAATCCCTTTGTGCCACTTCTTATGACGGGGAACACCCTGAATCCCCGGTGCCAGGCGCGTCAGGGCTCCGATATTGCCGTTTTTGACGAATCTTTGGTCTCAAGCGATCTCAAATCTGTTCGTGGTAGGCTGCCGGCGGGGGGAAGATACGGGCCGCATGCGCGCCCAGGGGCTTACCGGGAGTTCTCCGGGCCCGACACAAGCAATTTGCGGGCCGCTTCGATCGCCTCCGGCGACCCGGCAAGCGCCAGGAGGTCCCCCACCCGCAGGATGTCCTTGCCAGTGGGAATGAGCGCCTCCCCGTCGTCTCGCAGGATCACCAGGATCGCCGCCCCGGTCAGGCTCCCCACGTCCAGCTCCGCCAGCGTCTTTCCCACGCAATGGCTGCCGAGGCCAAGGCGCAGGGGGACGATGTTTCCCAATCCGGGGACCGCCTCGCGAATCCGCCGGAGCGCGTGGGCGTCGCCCTCGGTGTCCCTGGGGCCGGTCTGTTTCGCCAGGACATCCGCGATGACCTCGGACACCGCCTGGACATGGCCCTCCAGGTTGGCGGCGCCGCGCCAGAACCAGATCCCGGACAGCAGCAACGCCCCCGCGAGGACGGCGCCCACCGGCAGGGAGGGCAGGAACGGCTGCACGATCGCAAGCGCCGGCATTCCCACCAGAAGGATGATGCCGATCTGCAGCGTGACTTCCAGCGCGCGGCGAGGGGCTGCCGCCAGGTCGAGTTTGCCCGGCTCCGCTTCCGGCATCGCCCTGGCGGTGAGCGCGAGCGCGATGTACCGTGCGCTCCGGACGATCCCGAAGCAGAGGGCGCCCGATATCGCAACGACTGCGGCGAGGAAGGCATAATGGGCGACCGAGGGGGAGAGCCCCGTGGAGGAGGCGATCCATGCGGCGATCTCGTTTCCCCACGCGGAGGCTCCCGATGAGGATCCCGAGCGCCACCGCCAGGTCGGTCAGCATCATCCGCACGAGCCTGCGCATCCGGGACGGACGTGGTTCCAGGTCTCGCTCTTGGTGCGCAGATCCCCCAGCCAGGAGGCGTACAGCGCGGCAAAGGTGCGCAGGGGCTTGGGGAGACCGCGGTCGATCCGGGAGGCCACGGCGTCGGACCATCGGATCATCCAGGGGGTCGAAAGGGTGGTGATGGCCGAGACCGTGACGGCGACCGGATACAGGAACTCCCGCGTGGCGCCCGAGGCGAGGCCGACCCCTGCGATGATGAAGGAGAACTCGCCGATCTGGGAAAGGGTCATCCCGGCCCTGACCGAGGTGCGGACCCCGTATCCGGCGAGAAAGCCGCCGAGTGTGACTCCGACGATCTTGCCGGCGACGACCAGGAGCGTGAACAGGACGACGGCGATCCAGTGGCGGGCTACCAGGAGCGGATCGATCAGCATCCCCACGGAGACGAAGAACATCGCAGCGAACACGTCGCGCAGCGGCTCGACGAGCCGCTCGACGTCCTCGCCCCGCTCCCGATTCCGAGACCAGCGCGCCGCCGATGAAGGCACCCAGCGCGACGGAATACCCGAAGCCGTGGGCCAGCAGCGCGGCGGCGAAGCAGATCCCGACGCTGGACACGAGCGTCGTCTCCGGGCGGTCCAGCCGGACGACGGCGCGTATCAGGCGGGGAACGATCAGCATCCCGAAGACCAGGAGACTGGCGAGAAACGCGAGGAGGCGCCCGCC
The DNA here is from genome assembly GCA_963811025.1 of uncultured delta proteobacterium. Taxonomy (GTDB): domain Bacteria; phylum Desulfobacterota; class Deferrimicrobia; order Deferrimicrobiales; family Deferrimicrobiaceae; genus CSP1-8. Next base: position 9,860 of record CAWEPX010000015.1, on the reverse strand, counting down.
CGCCCACGCAAGTTCCCGCGCCGAGACGGCGCTGCCGGCGGAAACGGTCGTAAGGATCGCCAGCAGGAGGATGGCGATCAGGTCCTCGACGATCAGGATGCCGAAGACGGTCTCGGTGAACTTCCCCTTGATGCCCTGCTCCGGGAACGCCTTGACGATGATCGTCGTGCTGGAGATGGCGAAGATCGCGCCGCCGTAGAAACTCTCCAGCGGAGTCCAGCCGAACATCCGGCCCGCCACGTACCCCAGCCAGATCATGAGGCTGGTCTCCACCAGGGTGGCCACGCCCGCGGTCGGCACCACGTCGAAAAGCCTTCGGAGGTTGAATTCGAGCCCCAGGGAGAACATGAGGAGAATGACGCCGAGTTCCGCCAGCGTGTGGATCGTGGGAAAATCGGCGACCAGGGGGATGGGGATGTGGGGCCCGACGATCATGCCGGCGACGAGGTATCCGAAGACCACCGGCTGGCGGAGCCGCTGGAAGATCACCGTGGTGACCCCGGCGACGCAGAGAACCGTCGCCAGGTTCTTGAGAAATTCGGGAGCGCCGTTCATGGGAGTACGTCCCCTCGTCGGACTTCGGCTATAAGGATATCCTACAGGGTCCCGGGGATCCTGCGCGGAAGAACGGCGTTCCTCTGCCATCCCGGTTGGCTCCCGGCGCATCACGATGGCGATGTCGCCGATTTCGAAGGTCCCCTTGGGCCCGAGTGTGATCTCGACTGTTTGTTCTCGATAGTCCGCCACAGGACTACTGTTGTTGCCTTGCTTGGGCGATGTGGATGATCTGGAACCAGACCTCAGGCTCCGAGTGATTGGTAGAGCGACACATTTGGGGACCCGTATAGGACTCGAACCGTTTTCGGATTCGAAGTGTTCGAGAGTGCCAAAAAGAGCTCTGAAATAATGTCACGATGCCGAGTGCTCCATTTTGTGTCCAATTTCTACGGAAACCTACGGAAATCTCCCTAAATCAACGGAATGTGCAATTTTGGCATGGTCGTAACTATCCGATAGGAAAAAGGATTCTAGGTTATTATAGGAAGGCGGCGGTTTGAGGGGGTGGTGGGGAGACCCGTGGGGGTTCGAGTCCCCCCTTCGGCACCATCTCAATGATCAAAGGGATTTCGGTTTTCTGCCGGAGCCCCTTTTTTCGTGAAAATGGACCGAGTGGCTAAAAAGTGGCTCGCAGCTTCTTCTCCACCGCAACCAGGGATCATGACCCGGAAAGATATATTGACAGAGATCAATGCAACAGGGGGGGGACCGGGGGATAATCCCCTCATCGGAAGCAACCATCGGATCCCCACGATGCCATGCGGGAAAGAGGGGAAGACGATGAAGAGGATGGCAAAATTCGGATGCATCGCGGCGGCGGTCATCATCATTACCTGGATTTCTGCAGGCAGGGCGCTCGCCCACTGTGACACTCTGGACGGGCCGGTGGTCACCAAGGCGAGGGAGGCCCTTGAGAAGAAGGACGTAACACTCGTTCTTCCGTGGGTCGCGGCGGAAGATGAGGGGGAGATCAGGCACGCCTTCGAGCTGGCGGTCGCGGTACGCGGGAAGGGCGAGAAGGAGAAGGAGCTGGCAGACCGGTTCTTTTTCGAGACACTCGTCCGGGTTCACCGCGCCGGGGAAGGTGCACCGTTCACGGGCCTCGAACCCGCGGGGCTTGACCTTGGGCCCGCCATCCCGGCTGCAGACAAGGCGCTCGAAACGGGAGACCCGAAGGCGTTGCTTAATCTCATCAACCAGAAATTCCACGATGGGATCCATAAGTATTATATGACCGCTATCGAGAAGAAGGTGCATGCCGGGGAGAGCGTGGAAGCGGGCAGGGACTACGTCCAGGCGTACGTCCCCTACGTGCACTTTGTGGAGCGGCTCTATGATGCAGCTTCGACGCCGATTGCCCATGGTGGAGGGGATATCGGGGAAGGAAAGCATGGCCACCCCGAGCCGGCTTCTGTCAAAGCCCACGCGCATTGACCGGGAAGGGATAGGATCGAAAAATGAAATCGACCGCATCCTTGAATTCCTCAAGGTGTTTGTCGACCGGTGCCACCATGCCAAGGAGGAGGATTTCCTCTTTCCTGCGCTGGTGCGCCGGACTGGTCCGCGGACTACCCTAGGGAGGAAGACCCATGAAGATCACGAACGCAATGACCGCAGAAAGCGCACCCAATCCCCATGGGGTAAGCGCCAGGCCGATCTACGACAGCCCGAACGCCATGGTTGTGCACATCACACTGATGCCCGGGCAATCGCTCAAAAAACATGTGACACCCGTGGACGTCTTCTTCTACGTTCTCGAGGGAACCGGCGTCGTCGAGATCGGAGAGGAAAAGGAGAAGGTCGGCCGGGACATGCTCATTGAGAGTCCTGCCCGTATTCCGCACCGGCTCGCCAATGACGGCGATCAACTGTTCCGGGTGCTGGTCGTCAAGGTCCCCAAGCCCACCGAATCGACAAAGATTCTCTGACCGTTCGAGCAACGGCGAGGCACATGGGCAGGATGGATTCCTCAGGACGCCGCATCCATCGTGAACTGAAGACCGTCCGGGTGATGATCGGCCTCTACTGCCGGGACAAGCATGGCGGCGGTCCCGACCTGTGCGCAAAGTGCCTTGCGCTGTGGGACTACGCGAACCAACGTGTGGACCTATGCCCGTTCCATGCGGACAAGCCCACCTGCGTCAACTGCCCGGTGCACTGCTACAAGCCGGCGATGCGTGAGAAGATGAAGGTCGTGATGCGGTACGCCGGCCCTCGGATGGCCTGGCGCCATCCGATCCTGTCCCTGTTCCACTTTCTGGACGGTAGGCGCAAGGAACGATCGAAACTATCCCGCGATGTTGACCGGGCGGCTCACCGCGATCCGGTATTCTCCGTCACCGACAGGGGAGGGTAGGGTTGAGCGAAGGCCTGAACAGATCAATAACGCGGTAAGGAGGTATCACCTTGAAAAAGAGACAAATAAAGGAAAAGATCCACTGGCTGGGTGCCGTCGATTGGGATAGACGCCTGTTTGACTCGCTCATTCCGCTTCCGGACGGCACGTCGTACAACGCATATCTGGTCGAAGGGAGCGAAAAGACCGCCTTGCTGGACACGGTCGATCCGTCCATGGCGGACGAGTTGATGGCCCAGCTGGCCGATGTTTCCAAAATTGATTACATCGTCTCCCACCATGCCGAGCAGGATCATTCCGGCACCATTCCACGCGTGCTGGAGCGTTTTCCGGAAGCGAAAGTGGTTGTGACCCCCAAAGCCAAAGGCATGCTCATCGATCTTCTGAAGATTTCCGAAGACGGTTTTAACACCGTGGAAGACGGTGCGACATTGTCCCTTGGAGACAAGACCCTCAGGTTTATCCACACTCCGTGGGTGCACTGGCCGGAAACCATGGTGACGTATCTGGCAGAAGATAAAATCCTGTTCAGTTGTGATTTTTTCGGTTCCCATATCGCCACCGCCGATCTTTACGTTACGGATCAAGGGCGTGCGTACGAAGCCGCCAAACGCTATTTCGCGGAAATCATGATGCCCTTTCGCAATGTGATCGACAAGAACATGGAAAAACTCAAAGGGTATGACATTCGAATGATCGCCCCGAGCCACGGTCAGATCTATGACAAGCCGGCCTGGATCATGGATGCCTACCGGGATTGGTTAACGGGCGTTCCTCACAATTTGGTCGTATTGCCTTTTGTGTCCATGCACGGCAGCACCAGGAAAATGGTCGATCATCTGACTTCCGCCCTGGTCGAGCATGGGGTTCGTGTCGAACTGTTCAACCTGGCGGTCACCGATATCGGAAAACTTGCCATGGCGCTGGTCGACGCGGGGACCGTTGTGGTGGGTACGCCAACCGTACTGATCGGTCCTCACCCACTGGCCGCCTATGCGACGCTGTTGGCGAATGCCTTGAGGCCCAAGGCGAAGTATCTTTCCATTATCGGATCTTACGGATGGGCAGGGAATACCGTGGAAACCCTTGCCGGAATGATCCCCAATTTGAAAGTCGAGGTGTTGGAGCCTGTTCTATGCAAGGGGGTTCCCTCAGGGACTGTTATTGGCGCCTTGGACCAGTTGGCACGCACGATTTCGCAAAAGCACAAGGAGAACGGCTTCACATAGGATGTATTTTTTTAGGAATCACTCCCTGGTTTGATGGGGAGAGCCGCACGAACAGTAAACCAAGTGCAAACAACGCCCTCTTTCGGGGTGAAAAAGGGGTTCTTCGGATGAGCGGTTGACGCCGGAAACCCCTTTAGGTAAGATGACTTCCCTTTGTTCTGGAGATTCTCGTATGGCCACAACGGAAAGCCGCTCTCGAAAGCGATCCCAAGTTGCCCCCTTCCGCCTATTCGAGAACGAACCACTGGAAAGGCCGCCGCAGCCAAAGCGGGTCACCTTTGAGGACTTCACTACGGGCACCCACCATCTTGTCGCACTTGCGCGCTCGGTGGTTCCCATCGAGTTGGCTCAACCGGGCGACGAGCAGGTGGTGCTTTGTGGCCGCTGGGGAGAGGAACACTCCCCGGCCATGTCCCTGGATCCATATCTCGAGACGGCAAGCGTCGTCTCTGTGATTGCCGACCGGCCGTTCGTGGTAAGCAAGCCATATCCGCAGATCCAGGAGCTGTTCATCACCAATTCCTCCTGGGCCGTCGATTCAGATTTACTACGCCGTTTCCCTGGTCTGGTTTGCCTGGTCTTGGGTGGTAAGGAAATCGGGCCGAGGAAGATCGACTTAAACGTGCTCCACTCCATGCTGGCGCTGCGAGACCTGATGATCGAAGACCCGTTGCTTCCATCCATCGGGGCGCTCCAACATGTCCGAAGTCTCGAACGACTTCTGATCAAAGGCTTCATCCGGGACAGGCGGATCGAGGCTGTGGCGGAGCTTGCAAATTTGCGCTGGCTGGCCTTCGGTGGTCCATACAAAGGATGTCATAAACTGGGGGCTCTTCCCAACCTGGAACGGGTGGAAATGATGGGAGTCCGCCTCACGAGCCTGAAGGCCTTCCGAGGCTGGAGCAAGCTCAAGTCGCTCAAGCTTGGAGGAAGCCTCCGTTCCTTTGAGGGGATCCAGGTCTACCACCTTCTGGAGGAGCTCGGGTGCTTTGGCGCGAAACTGCCGGACCTGGAGCCGCTCGCCGCCCTCAGCGGTCTCCGTCGGCTCGATCTGAGAACGAGCGAAAAGTGGAAGGACTTCACTCCACTGGCGGATCTCACCGGTTTGCGCATTCTGGAGGTGACTCTTGGAACCGTGACGACGGACGGCCACATTCCCAGCCTTGATTTCCTGGCAAGGATGCGGGACCTGGAAGAATTCTGGGGCCGGAATGCATGCGTGGATGACGGCCGGCTCGATGTCCTCTTCGGCCTGCCCCGGCTAAAGCGCGTCTTCCTGGTCGGCGATCTGGCACGTCAAGAGCAGGAGCTTCGCCGGCGTCGGCCGAAGCTGGACCTGGAAGTGATAACCCCCTCCGGGGTTCCGGATTTCGTTATCCATCCAGCGGATGCGATCGAGATTCGCGAATTCAGGGACGAGGGCCTCTGGTCAATTTGCCAGGATTTGACCGGCGTTGTGGGAGGGGGCAACAATTATGAAGCCGACCGGCGAATTCGGCGCGCCATCCGTGGTCGCATTCCTTCCCTGCTTCGCCGGCTGGACTTCGACCCGGCCGCCGATTTCGTCCTGATCACCGCCCGATCCGAAGAAGATATCCGCCAGGCTGCGAAAATCATTCAGTCATTCCTTCCTAAGGGATAGCAAACCTTTAATTTTATTACTGACGTGACCTCCTTCACCTGATTAGGTTACTCGGAATGGAAGTCCGCACAGACCGCAACCCCCGTGCAAACAACGGCCGTTTTCGGGGTGAAAAAGGGGTCTTGCCGGAACGCTGTTGACGGGGGAAACTTCTAATGATATCAGTGTGTTCCAGCGCCTCATGACGGCAACCGGAATTGGGACCCGCTTAATCTAATTTTTCCTGTTTATTTTGATTTAATGCACCAATTTTCTCCCATTTCCCTGGAAGGGGCGCGAGAAGTCTTTCTCCATTGATTCAATCACTTGGTTGGGACGGAGACATGGTGCTGGTGTGGGATGGATTTTAGGAATGTGGAGAAAACGAGCCGGTGCGTGCCACGCCGGCTCCAAGAGTTTTTCCGTCTATGCCGCAGATTTTTTGCCCGGAAGACCCATCGCAACGGTGCTATCCACCGCGTAGTAGGTGTTTCGACTGCTTTTAGCAATCAAGGGTTCCAAGAAGCCCTTCAAAGCGTCTACCGATTTAGCTTCCCAGAGACAGACTGCCCGATCTTTGTTCACACTTGGTAAAAACTGGATTGGATTGATTCCCGAAGGTGCATCGGTGACTTTCGAGGCAAGTCCGAAGAAAACATCCGGATTGGTAATCGTGTGCTCGGCAACAATATACATGGCAATCTCCTTTCAGGTTCCATCTGACTGGACCCCGTTAAATCCGTTGAGGGTTGGCGTGTCCCACTTCCTCGACACGTGCTTCCCCAATTTTCTGACAAAAATCCCACTGGGACGAGGGGAGGCACGGTACCCCAGGAAATCGCATAGATCACCTCCCAATGAGTGTCAGACTTCCGCCTTTCCGTTAGAAGTATTAGTAGCCATCTAAGGTTCGTCCTGAGATGTGTTAATGCTTTTCAGGAAAGCCGCACGGACCGCAAACTCCGCGCAAACCATCGATATTTTCGGGGTGAATTAAGGGTGTCCCGTAGTAGGCATGCACCGTCGCCTTTCATGATGGCAAACGGATCCGGGACCCGCTTAACCTAATTTTCCCTGTTTATTTTGAGTTGATGACGCGATTTCCAACTGTCCATCAGGCGCTAAGTCATGGGACGGGTGGAGAATGAGCCCCAGGGAAATTCATGGGCCGTCTTTCGACATCCAAGGATAAAACCGATCATTCCGGAAAAAGAGGAGGGCGGGGCGATGAAGGTGATGGAGCCGCAGGACATAAACGCCGCTTTCGAGGAAGCGTATAACTCGGGGGAGATCGAGCGCCTCATGGCGCTCTACGAGCCAGACGCAATGATGGCACCCAGTCCGGGAAAACGCGCTGTCGGTAAAACCGCCATCCGTGAGGTTCTTATGCGGCTTCTCGCAACCGATGGGCAGATGACTTGTAGGAATCTCTACTGTATGCGCGTGGACCGCATTGCGCTGCTGCAGGCGGAGTGGAAACTGTCCGGGATTCGGCCCGACGGAAAACCGGTGGAGATATCTTCGCGTACCGCGGAGGTTGTCAGACAGCAGGATGACGGGTCCTGGCGGTACATCATCGATCATGCATTTGCCAGCGATTAAGCCCTCCGATCGATATATTCACGCTGTCATCCGCCATTGCTGCCATGCTGAAATGTTGCCATCGGTAGGGGGAATCAGGCGATGGTTCATACGGAAGGTAATTGGGGGAGACCCGTGGGGATTAGAGTCTCCCCTTCGGCACCATGGCACTCACCCGTGGGGATATGATGATGGCAGCCGGAATTGGGACCCCCTTAATCTAATATTTCCTGTCTATTTCGATTTAATGCGCCAATTTTCTCCCATTTCCCCGGAAGGGAGTCGGGGGGTTTTTCTCCATTGATTCAGCCTTCTAGAGCGGACGATATTGTGTGAAATTGCCCCGAAAGATTTATTACCGAGACGATAGGCTCGACGAGGAAGCGAAAAAGAAGGCCTCATTATTACTGCATTTCCCGTACGCAAGGGGTGGGTAAAAGGAACCCAGAAGGGGGCAGGCCTTTGTCGGGAGATACCCTACCCACCCGTATCCTGATAATTGAGGTTTTTGATTAATTCCGTTTCAGTACAACCGAAAGGACATTGAAACGCGCCCTCGTTGAACCATCCATCTGGGCGTTGAGGTGGGTACCAAACTTCCTTACAAATTGTGCACTCAACCTTACCGCTGGCAATATCCAGTATTTTTCCTGTCCCGTTCGATTTCCTCAATTTACTTTCTCCATTTGTTTGTAGGGGGCACTTTGCCCTGCATCTTCCTTTTAGAGACATCGACATACAATTAGTTTTTCTTTAATTTGGTGGCGAACATTGCTTCCAAGATACTCGATGCCGGAGCCGACATTTCCACGGTGCAGAAGATGATGGGACACGCCGACCCCTCCACCACGGCACGGTATGACCGGCGGGGGAAGGAAGAGAAGAAGAATGCGGCTTAGCTACTGCATTTCCCGAATGCGAGGAGGGGAATAACTATTGATCACAGGGTAAGGAATCCCCTCACGCCGCCAGCTGCGTTTCATAGCCCTGTCCGGCAACGCATCCGATTAGTCCGGTTTTCTCCTCCTGGTTTAGCTGAGATACTCCGTGAAGGTAAAAGGTCGCAAGGAGTCGCTCGTATTCGCATACCGTCGCTTGTCGGCGGGCGCGACGAACCTTCTCGCACATCCACGCCAAGTCGGGTCGGTGTTCTGCGATTTGAATCAATATGCCTTCCGGGATCGTTGCCATCTCCCTCTCACCCCTTTTTCGGGTTGACGGATAATGAACTATTATTTAGATGAACCATTTTTTTATCGAGTTTCTCGATAATGAATAAATGCAGATTATTATGTACACGCTGTGGGTGGTGGGGAGACCCGTGGGGGTTCGAGTCCCCCCTTTGGCACAATTCGAATAACTAAAGGGATTTCGGCTTAACGCCAAGATCCCTTTTTTCTTAAAAATGCCCCGAGTGGCTCATTTCTGGCCCCCGTTGTGGAGTGCCGATGAATGGGTTACTTACGATTGACAGGGCATTTCTGAATTTACAGAGGAAAGCCCATACACTGCCATGTCGGTCCTACATGACCATATCGTTCCGGCGACATGTCAGGCGGATACCTCCGAAAGGTGCCCGGCGTCAACGTCGTAGATGAAGCCACGGACCGGGAGACTTTCGGGTATCCACGGGTGCGACTTCACCCTTAGAATCTGCTGGCGCACGTTCTGCTCCAGATCGGTGAATGCAAGGAATCGAGCCGGTACGACAGGCGCCATGCCTGTTTCCTGCTGAAGCTGTGCCGCAAGTTCCTCGTCCTTGAAGGTGAGCATGCCGCATTTCGTGTTGTTGATGATCATGAACTCCCGCGTCCCCCCGATTTGGCAAGAGATGATCAGCGATCGCAGTACGTCTTCGGTCACGATTCCGCCGGCGTTGCGCATTATGTGCGCATCGCCCAATTCCAGTCCCAACAGCTTCGGTACGTGTAATCGGCAGTCCATACAGGCCAGAATAGCGAGTCTGAGACTGGTTGGCCTTCCAGGCAGACCCCCCTCGTTGAACCCTTCTGCGTATTTTTTGTTCCTTTCCAGCACCTATCGATCCCGGCAGTCATGGCGTCCTCCTCCTCCTTCGCCTTCGCTTGCCCGTGCCTCCTGAAACTTTAAATCCGTCAGATCTGTAAGTATGACTGAATCCTGGTCCCCAGGATTCAGTTGGAAAAGAGTTCATTCCGAACGGTCGGGAACCCTTGTCGTGCTTCATCGTCGGCCATCTGTGAGGGTTCGACCTCCTCCTCCTCCATTTCTTCCCGGATCGACTCCATGATCTCTGCAAAACTCTTGAGCCGATCGCCTTTTTTTGCCTTTTTCGGGGCGTTCTCCCTTTGTGCCATTTCCCGGCTCGGTGAGTCCAAAATCTTCCAGAGGGCATTGGGACTCAGAAATCCGATCTTCCCTTTTCCCCCGAATTCCTCGACTACCCCGAAGATTTTCTTCGGATCTTTCGGGTCCCGATGATAGATGCGGATGACGTAGCTCTTGAAAGCGCTTCCTTTTTCCATGCATTGGTGGA
>CAWEPX010000014.1:0-7116 GCA_963811025.1 uncultured delta proteobacterium | reverse complement strand
TGACGATGGGCCATGCCGACATCAGGGCGACGATGGTCTACGCGTCACTCGGCAAAAGCCGGATCAGGAAGCAGGGGAAGAGGTTGAACTGCCGGTACCGCTCTCCCGAGTGGACTATTCTCCGCCTCCGCCCAGCGTTGCGTAGAGCCTCACCTGGTTGGCAACCCCTTCCAGACGGACCAGGATCAGCGCCTGTTGCGCCGCGTAGAGGGACCGCTGAGCATCGAGAACCCCGAAGTAGTCGTCGATTCCTTTTTCGTAGCGTATGGTGGAGAGGCGATAACTCCGCGCGCTCGCATCGACCAGGGATTTCCGTGCCGAGATCTGCTGGTTTACGGTTCCCCGCACCGCCAGGGCGTCCGCCACTTCCCGGAAGGCGTTCTGGATGGCCCTCTCATACTGCGTAACGGCGATTTCCCTGTCCACCCTGCTCACCGCAAGTGCGGGCCAGATCCGGGCGTCGAAAATTGGGAGGACGGCCTCGGGCGAGACCGTCCAGGCGGCGGAACCGGGACCGAAAAGCCCGGAGAGCTCTGAGCTGGCCGTCCCGAATGCGGCGGTGAGGGAGATGCGGGGGAAGAACGCCGCACGGGCGGCGCCGATATTGGCGTTTGCCCCCTTGAGCAGATGTTCCGCGGCCAGAATGTCGGGCCGGCCCAGAAGCACCTCGGAGGACATCCCCGCGGAAATCTCCGCGGGAGGACGGACGCTGTCCAGATCGACGGGCAGGAGCCTGTGCGGAACGGGAGTGCCGGCCAGAAGGTCCAGGGCGTTCTGATCCTGCGCCGCCCTCTGCGTGTAACGGGCAACGGCGACACGCGCCGAGTCCACGCTCATTTGTGCCAGATAAACATCCAGCTCGGACGCCAGCCCGAGCTCGAAGCGCCGACGGACCAGGTCGTAGGCGGATCGCTGGGATTCCAGGGTGGACTCGGACAATCGAAGGTTTTCCCGATCCGCGGCGAGGACCAGATAGGCGTTGGCGACGTCGGACACGATCAGTATCTGCACGCTTCGGCGAGCCTGGTCCGTGGCCAGATATTCCTCCAGCGCCCGATCCTTCAGGCTGCGGATTCGGCCGAAGAAATCGATCTCCCAGGAAGTTACGCCCAGGGTGACATCGTATTGCTCGGTCGTAACCGATTCCCCGTTGCCCCCGGACGTCGTGGAGGGCACGTGCTGTTTCCTCCCGCTGGCGACCGCTTCGAGGATCGGAAACAAATCCGCCCTCTTGATGCCGTAAAGCCCGCGTGCCCGTTCCACGTTCAGGGCGGCCAGTCTCAGGTCCCGGTTATGTTCCAAGGCCATCCCGATGACCTCCTGCAATTTCCGGTCGGGGAAGAATTCCCGCCATCCCAGGTCCGGGGCCGCCGGAGCGCCGGGGGTCGCCGCGGCGTCCCGATACGCCGGTCCCTGCGGCCAGTCCGCGGGGATCGGCGGTTGCGGTCGTGTATAGCTCGGAGCCATACTGCACCCGGCCAGGAAGATGGCCAGACCGATCGGCAGGAGGTAAGGTTTCCCGGTCATTTCGCTGGATCCCCGGATGGGGGGATTTCGGCGCTCGCCGCCGCACGACGTGCGTGGCGCTTCCCGAAGGTGCTTTCGATCAGCACGTAAAAAAGCGGCGCGAAGACCGTCACCAGGAAGGTGGCGGTCACCACCCCACCGAGGACGGCGGTGCCGATGGCGTTCTGCGCCCCCGCCCCCGCCCCGTTCGCAAGGGTCAGGGGCAGGACCCCGAATCCCAGGGCCAGCGAGGTCATGATGATGGGTCGCAGCCTCAATTTCGCCCCTTCCAGGGTCGCCTCGATCAGCCCCATCCCCGCATCGGAGCCGGCTTTTGCGAACTGGACGATCAGGATGGCGTTCTTGGTGGTCAGGCCCAGGGTGGTCAGCAACCCGATCTGGAAATAGACGTCATTGGGCAACCCCCGGAGAGACGATACGATCACACCGCCGATCGCTCCCAGGGGAAGGGACAGCATGATGGAAAGCGGAATGGGCCAACTCTCGTACAGTGCCGCCAGACAAAGGAAGATCACGAGGATGGAGAAGGCGTACAGGATGGGTGCCTGGGAACCGGCCATCCGCTCCTGGTACGAGATCCCGCTCCAGTCAAAGCCGATCCCCCGGGGCAGCTTTGCGGCGATCTCCTCCATGGCCTGCATTGCCTCCCCCGAGCTCTTGCCCTGCGGGGCCTCGCCCCAGATGTTGATGGCCGGGAAGGCATTGTACCTCCGCAGTTGCGGGGCTCCATAAGTCCAGTGTCCCGAGGCGAACGCGGCAAACGGCGTCATGGCGCCCCCGCTGTTGCGCACGTACACCCGCTCCAGATCGGAGGGAAGCCTCCGGAAGGGAGCATCGTCTTGCACAAACACCCGCTTGACCCGTCCCCCCTGGATGAAATCGTTCACGTAGGCGCTGCCGAAGGACGCCGAGATCGTGTCGTGGATGGCGTCGATGGGAACCCCCAGGGCGCCGGCTTTCTCCCAGTCCACGTCGATCCGGTATTCGGGCACGTCCTCCAGGCCGTTCGGGCGGACGCGGGTCAGCCTCGGGTCCCGGGCGGCCTCGCCGAGCAACTGGTTGCGTGCCATCATCAACGCCTCGTGACCCAGTCCCCCCCGGTCCTGCAGCTGGAAATCAAACCCCCCCGACTGGCCCAGCTCACGTACCGCCGGCGGCGCGAACGCGAACGCCCTGGCGTTGCGGATCTTCGAGAACTCCTTCATGGCACGTGCGACAACAGCGGTCACCTTCAGGTCCGGACGGTCGCGCAACTTCCAGTCCCGCAGCTTGATGAATGCGAACCCCGAGTTCTGCGCCACTCCGGCGAAGCCGCGACCTGAGATCGTGAAAACGGACTCCACCGACTCTTTTTCGTTCTCCTCGAAGTAGCGACGGACCTGGGCCATGACCTCCTCGGTCTGCTCGAGGGTCGAACCCGCCGGAAGCAGGACCTGGGAGTACATCGACCCCTGGTCTTCGTTGGGGAGATAGGCGGTAGGCATCCGCCGGAACAGCAGTCCCAGGGCCGCGGTGATCAGCAGGAACAGAATGAGGAACCGCAGTTTCCGTACAAGCGTGTAGCCGACGAGGTTGATGTAGAGATCCCGGGCCCGGTAAAACATTCGGTCGAACCACCGGAAGAAAGAGCGGAGGAAGGGGATCCCGGTTCCGGCCGTGTCCTCTCCCTTGTGCACTGGCTTGAGAAGCGAAGCGCAGAGAACCGGTGTGAGGATCAGGGCCACGACCACCGACAGAAGCATGGCGGCGATGATGGTCACGGAAAACTGGCGATAGATGACCCCGGTGGAGCCGCCGAAGAACGCCATGGGACCGAACACGGCCGAGAGCACCAGCCCGATACCGATCAGGGCGCTGGTGATCTGGTCCATGGACCTGGCGGTGGCCTCCCTGGGCGGGAGTCCGTCCTCGCTCATGATCCGTTCGACGTTTTCCACCACTACGATGGCGTCGTCCACCAGGAGGCCGATGGCGAGCACCATCGCAAACATGGTCAACATGTTGATGGAGAACCCGAACAGTCCCAGCACCGCGAAGGTACCCAGGATCACCACCGGGACCGCGATGGTCGGGATCAGCGTGGCCCGGAGGTTCCCCATGAACAGGTACATCACGAGGAAGACCAGCACGATCGCCTCGAACAGGGTCTTGACCACTTCCTGGATGGCCACCTTCACGAAGGGGGTCGTGTCATACGGATAGATGGCCTTCATCCCCGGGGGAAAGTATCTGGACATCTCGGCAATTTTCGCCTTGACGGCATCGGCAGTGGACAGAGCGTTTGCACCGGCGGCCTGCCGGACCGCAAGGGCGGCTGCGGGCTTGCCGCCGAACAGAATGTTGGACCCGTAACGCTCTGTGCCCAGCTCCGTCCGACCTACGTCCCGCACGCGCACGGTGGAGCCGTCGGGGTCGATGCGCAGGGGAATGGCGCCGAACTCCTCCGGGGTGCGGAGCAGCGTCTGAACGATGATGGACGCGTTCAACCGCTGGCCTTTGACCGCGGGCGCCCCCCCGAACTGGCCCGCGGAAACTTCCACGTTATAGGACCGTAGGGCGCGGACGACGTCGTCCGTCGTCAGGCGGTACGCGGTCAGCTTGCCGGGGTCGAGCCAGATCCGCATGGCATACGGGGAACTGAAGGTCTCTACCTCGCCCACGCCGGGCACCCGCGAGAGCACCTTCTCCATGTTGGACTGAGCGTAGTCGCCCAGGTCGAACGTATCCATGCTGCCGTCTTCCGAAACCAGGCCCACGACCAGCAGCCAGTTCCGGGTGGACTTGCTCACCGTGACCCCCTGGCGCTGCACCACCTCCGGCAGGCTCGCCATGGCGAGCTGGAGCTTGTTCTGCACCTGGGCCCAGGCCAGGTCCGGATCGGTCCCCGGAGCAAAGGTAAGCTCGATTCTCCCGGCGCCGGACGCGTCGCTGGTCGCGGACATGTACAACAGCTTGTCGAACCCGATCATCTTCTGCTCGATGATCTGGACCACGCTGTCCTCCACCGTCTGAGCGGAGGCGCCGGGGTAGAACGCGGTAATGGCGATCGACGGCGGGGCGATGGGCGGATACTGCGAGATCGGCAGGTTGTAGATCGCCAGGCCGCCTGCCACCATCATGATGATGGCGATGACCCAGGCGAAGACGGGGCGGTCCAGGAAAAATCGCGAAAGCATCACACCCCCCCGTTCGAACCCGCGGCCGGCCGGGCCGCATCCTCCGGGGTTGCCGCTTCCTGCTCCCTCCGGGATCCAGGGGTACCGCCTTCACGGAGTCGCCGGGCCGCACGTTCTGCAATCCCTCGACGATCAACCGGTCGCCGGGCGACAGTCCGGAGGCGACGAGCCACTTGTCGTCGATGGCACGGTCAAGGCGAAGCATCCGCTGTTCGACCTTGTCCTCCCTGTCCACGATGAGCGCCAGGGGATTTCCCTTCGGATCGCGCACGACCGCCTGCTGGGGAACCAGGATGGCCCCCTCGTTGACGCCTTCGGTCACAACCGCCCGGACGTACAGCCCCGGCAGCAGGACTCGGTCCGGGTTCGGGACAATGATCCGCAGGGTGACGGACCCGGTCCTGGGATCCACCGAGACGTCCCGGAACTGAAGCGTTCCTTCCAAAGGATAGGGCGTGCCGTCCTCGAGAATGATCCTGACCTTGTTCTGCTTCGCCCCGTTTCTCCTGAGGCGGCGGTCTTCCAGTCGGCGCTTCAACCGCAACAGTTCGGTGGCGGCCTGGGGAACGTCCACATACACGGGATCCAGCTGCTGGATGGTGGCCAGGGCCACGGGCTGATGCGCCGTCACCAGGGCGCCCTCGGTCACGTTGGACTTGCCGGTGCGGCCGGAGATGGGCGCGGTGAGACGCGTGTATCCCAGGTTGATGCGGGCCGTCTCGACCGTCGCTTTCCACAACTGGACATCGGCCTCGGCCTGCTTGAGCACGGCCGCCGCGTCATCGTAATCCTGTCGGCTGACCGCATTGTCAACAAGCGCTTCCCGGTAGCGTTCCGCCTTCGATCGGACCGCCGGCAGGTTGGCCTCGGCCTTGCCCAGGGAGGCCATCGCATTCTCGAGCACCGCCTGGAAGGGGGCGGGATCGATCTGGTAGAGCACCTGGCCGGCCGTGACTTCGGAGCCTTCCGTAAACAGACGCCTCTGGATGAGCCCGTTCACCTGGGGGCGGATTTCGGCGATCCGGTAGGCGGAAGTGCGACCGGGCAGCTCCATGGTCAGCACGATTCGCTGTGTTCCAACGGTCACGGTCGCGACTTCCGGAACGGGTGGCGGAGCGGCCCGCCGCCCATCCGTGTTCTGGCAGCCCCCGAGCAGAAGACCGCCCGCCAGAGCGATGAAGGCCACCATCCGTTTCCGTCGTTTCCCCCTCCTAATGTCGAATCGCATCGGAACCCCCCAAGGTCGATGGATGAGCGTATTCGGCTCGCAAAGGCCTATACGTTCGCGAAATCCCGGGCAAGCAATCCCCGGAAGAAAATGTCCAGAATGGCGTCCGGAGAATCCGGGAAAGGATGGCGTTCGGGCGCTTCGATCCACAGCAGAAGAAAGGCGTTGATAACGGTGTCGAGAGCTACGGCGAGCTGGTAGGGGCTGGCGATCTTCCGGAAATGTCTCTTCCTGATTCCGTCGTCGAATACCAGGGCAAGTCGTTCCAGGAAATCGTAATAGCGTTTACGCACCTCTTCGTTCAGGGTTGCCTTGAGGTTGTAGCTCGCTCCCCGGCTCTCGGCGATGTACAGGCGAATGAAGGGAAGGTTGGCGGAAAACAGCTCCCCCTTGGTCCGCACGTACTTCCGCAGCCTCTCGATCTCGTCCCCCGGGGCTTCGATCGCCTGCAGGAGGGCGTCGTGGAACCGGTCGGACTGCTCCAGCACGAGGGCCTGGTAGAGGTCCTCCTTGTTACGGAAGAACTTGTAGAGTGTTCCGATGGCGAACTCGGCCCTCTGGGCGATCTCGTGCATGGAGACGTTATGGTATCCCCTCTCCGAGAACAGATCGAGCGCGGCGGCGAGCATTTCCTGGCGCTGCCGCAATTTCTCCCGTTCCCGCCTCGGGAGCTTTGCGACTCTCATCGCCGAATCCTGCACCGGGCCGTCCGGCAACCGAAAAATATGAACATAACGTCGCATTATGAAATCGTATGTCACGCTTGTCAAGGGGAACCGTACGGGAACCGCAAGCTGTTTCCCGCTGCGTGCAACTCCTGCCGATGCTATCCATCTCTTCTTGATCCAACTCAAAGCCCCGTGTCCGTGATTGTGAGATAAGGATCGGGAAGGTACCATGATGAAAGGAAGGAACGATGATGACCGCACCCGTGTTCGCCCGACCGACGGAGAATGTGGTGTTCGACCCGAACCGCTTTGTGCCGAAACCGCTGTTCGAAAGCCCGGAGATGAAGGTCATTCGGGCGGCCTTCCGGGCCGGCCAGTTCATTCCCATCCACGAGCCCGACGTTCACGTGGTCCTCTACATCCTGTCCGGGCGAGGGGAGGTTGTGGCGGGGGAGAAGCGGCGCCATGTCATGGAAGGGGATCTCGTCGTCGTCCCGCGGAAGGTGGCGCGAGGCGT
>CAWEPX010000013.1:0-28355 GCA_963811025.1 uncultured delta proteobacterium | reverse complement strand
GGGAAAGACGCCGCGCTGGTCGTGGCGGCCGCCCCCGCCGACTATCTCGAGTGGTGGGAGAACGCCGTTTCCCGTGCCGGCCTGCGGCCCGCCGGCGCGATCCCCGTCGGCTGGGCCCTGTCGGCGGCCCTTTCCGGGGCCGACGGGGTGCGGAAAGGCTCCGGAGGGCTCGTCGGCATTCTCCGGGAGGCGGGGGAAGCGGTCGAGTGCACCGTTCTCGAGGACGACGTTCCCGTCTTTTCCGCGCTGCGGCGGTGCCCCGCGGGGGAGATGGCGGCGGAAGGATTTTCGCTCCTCGAGGAGGGGCTGGTGGACGCGCCCCCGCGGGGTGACGACGCCCCCGTGGAACTGGTGGCCCCGCCGCAGTGGTGGGTTGGGGACGGGGAGGCAGGCGGGGGGGCAAGGGGCAACGCGGTCCGCTATGTCGGGGACTTTCCGTATCCGGAGGCGGCACCCCCGCGCGATCGGGGCGCGGAGGAGGAACGCGTCCCCGGCGGGAAGGTCGCCGGGGCGTTCGGCGCGGCGGTCGCCCAGAAGGCGATCGACCTGTCGGCCTGGGGATCGGATGCGGCGTCGTCCCGCCGGGCTCGCGCCATCGTGGGGACGCTTGCCGTGGCGGCGGTTCTCCTGGGGCTTGCCTGGCCCGCGACCCTCTACTTTCGGACGAAGGCGGAACTTTCCCGCCTCGACGCGGAAATCGCAGCGCTCGGCCCCGCCGTGGCGGGCGTGGAGAAATCGGTCACGTCCCTTTCCCGGGTCGAGGAGAAGATCTCCCTGCTTCGCGAGGCGGCGTCGGGACGGGGGGAGCCGCTCCTGATCCTTTCGGAACTCACCGACCGCCTTCCCGACGGGACGTGGCTTACGGGGCTTAGGGTGGATGGGCGGAAGGTCGAGATCGACGGCCTTTCCCCCTCGGCGAACGAGATTTTTCCCCTCCTTGCGCGGGAAGGAAGGTTCCGGGACGTCGCCTTCTCCTCCCCCATCACCCGGCAGGCCAACAATGTCGAGAGGTTCCGGATCGGGGCCGAGTTCGTCCCGGGTTCGCCCGCGCAGGGTGCGCGATGACGCTTGCGGCCCGTATCGAGGCGAGGATCCGCCTCCTTTCCGCGAGAGAGCGGACGATCCTTCTGGCCTGCGCCCTGGTCGTGGTCGCCTTCGGCGTCGTGCGCTGGATGGTCTACCCCGCGCAGGCGGAGTACCGGAAGGAACGCGCCCTGATCCCCGTGCGCCGCGCGGAGCTTGCGCGCTATCGCGCGATACGGGCGGGGGAGGGGGACGTGGCGGGCGCGCTTGCGGCGAAGGTCCGCGAGCTCGAGAAGGCGGAGGAGGGGCTCCTGGCGGGGAGCGACCCGTCCGCCGCCGGGGCGGCCCTGCAGGGGTTGGTCAAGCCGATGGCGGACAGGCCGGACACGCGCCTTACCTCGGTCCGGTCGATCTCCCCCGTTCCGAAGGGGGCGTACACCGAGGTCGCGGTGCAGATGGACATGCAGACCACGATGGAGGGGCTCGCGTCGATCCTGGCGGCGGTCCCCAGGCAGCAGAAGGTCCTGCGGGTGAAAAAGTTAAGCGTCATCTCCTCGGCCTACATCGCGGGTCGCGCCAACCGTCCCGAAACGCTGCGGGTCTCCCTGACGGTGTCGGGGCTGGCCGCGACGCCGGAGGCGACGAAGGAAGAGAAGGGAGAGAAGGGAGGCGGTTCGTGAACCGGACGTCGCTGCCGATCCTGGTGCTCGCTTTTCTTGCGTGCGTCTTCGGGTGGGAGACGTACCGGGCATGGACGATGCCCGTTCTCCCCATGGAGAGGACGACCGCGGGAGATCCGTTTTCCCTGCGATCCTCCGCGACACTTCCGCCCGGAGCGCCCGGCGAGGATATTCGCGGCGCGCTGGCTTCCGTTCTCGGCAGGCCGGTATTCCGCCCGGACAGGCGTCCGCACCGGGAGGTGACGACGGCGGCGCCCACGAGAAATTACGAATTGGAGCTTTCCCGGTACACCGTCCTGGGCGTCCTCATGATGGGGGGAGAGCGGAAGGCGCTGGTGGTCGGGAAGGGGGCCGCCAAGGGGGAGAGGTGGGAGGCGGGAGCCGGCGACGAACTGCCCGGCTTTACCGTGAAGGAGGTAACCTCCGACGGGCTGGTCCTCGTGGCGGACGACCGGGAATTTACGCTCCCCCTGTACGCGGGGGGGCCGAACGTCACGCAGGGGACGACGCTGCGCACCGAGGTCGCCCCGGCATCCCCCGGCGCACGGCAACAGCCGCGAAAAAATTCCGTCATGACCGTTCCCGGGGGCGCTGTTCCGTCTTCCCCGACGACACCGCCCGGGTTGCCGCCGAGACGATACCCCCGGACCTACGTTCCGGGGCGCCGATAACCGCATGCAAGGGGGGTTTCAAGGATGAGAGTCCGGGTTTTTGCAGCCGTCGCGTTCCTTCTGTTCGCCTCCGTCGGAAGGGCGGAGGACATCGCTCCCCTGCCCCATCGGGCTCTGGACCTGCTGGAGCAGCGGGAAGGCGAGGTGCAGCCACCGCCGCCTTCGCAGGCCGGGGAATCCCCTTCGCCCCCCGGATCTCCGGCAGTCCCCCTCCCGGGGGAAGGCGCGGATGGCTCTTCCCCCGGGACGACCGCTCCCGGTCCGGCCGTTTCGGTTCCCGCCCCTCCGGTGGGAGGTGCGGCCGAAAAGGGGCTTTCCCCGGAGAGTCCCGCAAGAGGCGGAAAAGACCGGGGTTGCGCCGATCGCGGAGGAACCGGTGACGGGCAAGGCCATGGAAGGTGCCCCGGCAGCCCCGCCCGCCGGTCCTCCCGTGCCGGCCCCGCCGCCTCCGGCTCCCCGTCCGGGTCCGTCCGGGGGCTCCGGATTTCTCGTCAAGTTCAACAACGCCGACCTCTACGAGGTGATCCACACCCTCGGACCGATGGCGGGGATCAACTATCTCATCGACCCGCGGGTCCGCGGCCTGGTGAACGTCCACACGCAGGGGACCGTCCGCAAGGAGGGGGCGCTGGAACTGCTCCTCTCCATCCTGCGGATCAACGGCGCGACGGCGGTCCGCGAGGGGGATATTTATCACATCGTTCCGATGGCCGAGGCGAAGATGGAGCCCCTGCTCCTCGCCCTGGAAGGGCAGGAGGTGGACCGTTCCTCTCCCAACCGGCCTGTCCTGCGGGCCTTCGCGCTCCAGCACATCTCGGCCGCCGAGATGGCGAAAGTGCTCAAGCCCTTCCTGTCCGCGGGCGGAGACGCGACCGAAGTGCCGCGGGCCAACATGGTGCTCGTGACGGACACGGCGGCGAACGTGGAAAAGCTCGCCCATATCGTGGGCCTCTTCGACTCCGATGCGTTCCGCTCGGCGGGGGTCAAGCTGTTCCCGCTTACGTTCCTGGACCCCGAGGAGATGGGGAAAAGCCTGGAGACGATCTTCGGGGCCCTCGATTTCGGGGCGGAGGGCGGGAAGCCGGCGGGGATCAATTTCGTTCCCCTCCCGCGGATGAACGCGCTCCTCGTGGTGTCCGCCTCCCCGAGGTCGATGGAGGACGTCGAGCGCTGGATCCGGGAGCTCGACAAGGAACCGTCGGGGACCTCCCGCGCCGTGCACCTCTACCGCGTCCGGCACGGCAAGGCGAAGGACGTGATGGACATTCTCGAGAGGCTCTACCCCGGGAAGTCGGGCGCCTCTCCGGGAAAGGCGACGGAGTTCAAGGCCAAGGTCGCCGAGCCGGTGCGCAGGGCCCCCACGCCCAATGCCCCGGCCCCCGCCCCGCGCGCAGAGTCGAAACCGCAGTCCCTGCAGGAAGGGACGTTCGACATCATCCTGGACGAGCCGCTGAACGCCCTGATCATCCGGGGGAGCGCCTCCGAGTACAAGGCGATCCTGGAGACGCTCCATACGATCGATGTCTATCCCCGCCAGGTGCTGCTCGAGGTGCTGATCGCGGAGGTCCAGCTGGACGATGCGCTGAAGCTGGGGATCGACTGGACCTACATCAGGCAGGCGGGCGACTACAAGCACACCGTCTCGCTGGCCACTTCGGCGGCGGACATCACGTCGGGGTTCAAGTACGTCGTGGACAAGACGGACCGCCTCACGGCGGCGCTGCGATCGCTGGCGAACGACGGGAAGGTGTCCATCCTGTCCTCCCCCAGCGTGATCTCGACGAACGGGAAGAAGTCGAAGATCGACGTCGCCGACCAGATCCCCATCGTGACGGGGTCGGTCACCAACCCCGGCGTCGAAAACTTCGTCACCGAGACGGTGGAGTACCGGGACGTGGGGATCCTGCTCACCTACACGCCGTACATCAACGACGAGGGGATCGTCACGCTCGATATCGAGCAGGAGGTGAGCGACGTCAAGTCGTCCTCGGTGGGATCCTCGGGGAACCCCAGCTTCTTCAAGCGGAGCGTTAGTACCAGCCTGATCGCCACGCAGGACCGCAGCATCGTCCTGGGGGGGCTGGTCAAGGAGAGGCGGGAACGGACGAGGGACGGGATCCCGTTTCTCTACAAGATCCCGATCGTCGGGTGGATCTTCGGCGCCGAGACGACCTCCGTCAGCCGGACCGAGCTCCTGTTCTTCATCACGCCGCGGGTGATCGGAAGCATCGAAGAGGGGACGCGCCTGAGCCAGGAGTTCGAGAACCGCGTGGAGGAACTCAAGGCGCGGATCGGGGAGGCGAAGGGGATCAACTCCGGAAAGGAGGAGACCCCCCCGAAATAGGGGGGAAGGGCGGACCGGCGAAGGAATCGATCAGGCTATTCGAGGTACCGGCGGATGTCGGGGATTTCGTAGCCCCGGAACACCACGTTGCCGCTCCGGTCGATGAGGATGTACGTGGGGATGCCGACCACGTGGAACTTCCGTGCGACGCCGCCGCGCCGGTCCAGGAGGACGGTGTAGGAGATCCTTTTCGCCGCGATGAAGGCGGTTACTTTTTTTCCGCTCTCCATGTAGTCCAGCGCCAGGATCCGGAGCTTCTCCCCCGGGGACAGATCCGCGTTCATCCGGTTGATCTCGGGAACCGCTTCGACGCAGTGGGGGCACCAGGTGGCCCAGAACGCCAGGAGCACCGGTTTCTTTCCGATGAACTGGTGCAGGGATACCGGTTTCCCGTTCTGGTCCGGGAGCGTGAAGTCCGGCAGGGGCTCTGTGGCGGTTTGCCTGGAGGCTGCCGGAGCGCTCCCGTTTTGCGCCCACTTTTCCGCGAACGGGGGCGTCGCCGCCAGCAGGAGCAGG
Organism: uncultured delta proteobacterium; assembly: GCA_963811025.1. Taxonomy (GTDB): domain Bacteria; phylum Desulfobacterota; class Deferrimicrobia; order Deferrimicrobiales; family Deferrimicrobiaceae; genus CSP1-8. The sequence continues at coordinate 23,121 of CAWEPX010000013.1, read as the reverse complement.
GTGAGGACCGCCAATACACCGACCGCCGCTCTCCTATTTCGGGCATCCCGTCTCCTCACAGGAGCAGTTTCCCCGCCTCGAGGAGGAAATATTCCCCCACCAGGATCAGGAGGAACCCGCACACCTTCTTGAGGCCTTCCGTCCACCATCCCGATTTCGGAAGGTTGGCCAACAGGCCCGTGAACGTCCCGATGACGAGGAGGAGCGAGCCCATCCCGAGGGCGAAGACGAACAGGAGGGAGGTGCCGAACAGGACGTTCTGCTTCGAACCCACGTAGACCAGCAGGGCGCCCAGGACCGGGGCGGTGCACGGCCCCACGACGAGCCCGGAGGCAACCCCGATCCCGAAGGCGCCGAGGATGCCTCCGCGCTTCGTTCCGGCCGTACTCCCCGAAAAGAAGGCGGGGATCCTCACGTGGAATACGTCGAGCAGGGAGAGCGCCATCAGGATGCAGATGTTCCCGACGACGACGTTGGTCACGGGGTTTGCCGCCACCTGGCCGAAGACCTTGCCCGATGCCGCCGCCAGGGTGCCCAGCGCCGCGTACGTGATCGCCATCCCCAGGACGTACGACAGGCTCAGGAAAAAGCCCCGGCCCCTCGCTCCCTGGCTTCTCCCCCCGATATAGCCTACCGTGATGGGAAGTACGGGATAGATGCAGGGCGTAAAGCTTATGAGAACCCCCCCGACGTACACGGCGGCGTAGGACAGGAGGGACCCCGCCGCAAGGTAGGTATCGAGGGAATCGATCAGATTCTGCATCGGGAACGTTTCCTTTCTTTCCCGGCAACAGGTTATTCTGATAACATGACATCGGATGATTTCTTCTTCAAGGTGAGACTGTATGCCCGCTCGCCGGGACGGGTGACGATACCGTTGACCGGCAAGGTCGTCGGATTGCCCGGCAATGGACGATGTAAATCATCCGTAGTTCCTCCTCCCTTACTAAAGACATTGGTTTTTCAGGGGATTCCACGGCTGGCCCCTGGTATACACGTTGCCGGGCAATATTGAGATGTATTATCATATAGAAAGTCGTTTGTTTTTACGTCCGGACAGGCAAATGGCGTGTTCGCGAAGAATTCGGAGGGTCGGTACCCAGGCATGCCGGTCGCAAAAGCCAGAGATTTCCTCCAGGAGACGCTATCGCGGAAAAGAGGGATGGGCAGACTCCCCCTGGCGATCAGTCTCCTGTTTTTCTTCGCGACGACGGCGTGGATCCTGGTCGAGCACGAGTTCCTCGACAGCTGGGAACCGATCACGAAGGACATCTTCTGGGCTCTCCTGAGCACAGGGTGCCTCTTCCTTCTTCTCGGGTACGGGATTTCGGTGATCCGCAGGTCGGAGGCGGCTCTCCGGGAGAGCGAGAATATCCGGTCCCGCATCCTGGAGACCAGCACCTCGGGGGTAGTCGTGATGGATACGAGGGGCGACGTCACGTACGCCAATCTCGAGGCCGCCGACCTGCTGGGCATCCCCCGCGGCGCCATCATCGGGAAACATTGCTGCGACCTCCCGTGGGAGATCCCCATGGTCGACGGCAGACCGTATTCGGAAGAGGACCTCCCCTTTCCCCGGGTGGGCAGAACAGGAGAACCGTTGCGCGGCGTGGAGCTTACGGCCAGCCGCAGCGACGGCACGCGCGTCACCCTCTCGGTCAACACGGCGCCGCTGCGCGACGGCGCCGGGAGCGTCACGGGGCAGATCGCCTCCTTCTTCGATATCACCGACCGCAAAGAGGCGGAAGACCTTCAGCTCCGGAAACTCCATCTCGCGGTGGACCAGAGCGTAAGCGCGATCGCGATCACGGACGCGGCGGGCCGGATCGAATACGCGAACCCGATGTTCGTCCGGATGACCGGATATCCCCGGGAGGGACTTCTCCAGGCGGTCAAGCCCTGCCCCGCCGATATCTCCCCTCGCGAATGCGAGCAGATACGCACCGCGATCGCCTCCGGGACCGGCTGGAAGGGGGAGTACTGGAACCGGCACAGGAACGGCGAGCTCTACTGGGAGTCCGCCGTTCTCACACCCGTCCGGAACGTCGGGGGCGGCGTCAGCAATTTCCTGTGGGTGGCCGAGGACGTGACCGAAAAACGGCTGGCCGAGGATGCGGCGGGCGAAACCCGGGAACGGTACCAGAACCTGGTGGAAAAGATCCATGACCTGGTGTGGGAGATCAACGCGGATACGTGTTTCACCTACCTGAGCCCCCGCTTTCACGACCTGCTGGGGTATGTCCCGGAAGAGCTGCTGGGGAAGACTCCCTTCGACCTGATGCCGGATTCCGAGGCGAAACGGGTGAGGGCGGCGATCGCCCCCGTGCTCGCGAGGCGACAGAGTTTCGAGCACGTCGAAAGCATCCTCAGCCACCGGGACGGCCGGGAAGTCGTTCTCACCACGAGCGGGGTCCCGTTTCACGACGCGGACGGAACGTTCCGCGGCTGGCGCGGGGTATCGCGCGACATCACCGGCCTGAAGAAGGGGGAGGAAGAGGTAAGAGCCCGGCAGGCGCAGCTGATCCACGCGAGCCGGATGGCTTCTTTGGGCACCATGGTCTCCGGGGTCGCCCACGAGATCAACAACCCCAACAACCTGATCATGGTCAACGCCCCGATGATCCTCCAGGCGTGGCGGGACGCCGACAGGATTCTGGAGTCGCACCACCGGGAGGACCCGCAGCTTTCGCTCGGCGGGCTTCCGTATTCCGAAATGCGAACGATCGTCCCGAGGCTTCTCGAGGGAGTTTCCGACGCGTCCCGAAGGATAAAGGGCGTCGTGGAAAACCTGAAAGGGTTCTCCCGCCCGGAGCCGCGGGACCTGGAATCCCCGGTCGACGTCCACCAGGCGATCGGTACCGCCGTCGGGATCCTCCACCACGAAATTCTCAAGGGTTGCCGGGATTTCCGGGTGGACTATGCGCCCGATCCCCCGGTCACGAAGGGATGTCTCCAGGAATTGGAGCAGGTGCTGATCAACCTGATCCAGAACTCCCTGCAGGCGCTCCCGGACCGGACCCGGGCGATCCGGATATCCGCCTCGACGGACCGGGCGTCGGGCACCGTGGAGATCGTCGTGCGGGACGAGGGCACGGGGATGACACCGGACGTCCTGAAAAACGTCACGCGTCCGTTTTTCTCCACGAAAGGGACTTCGGGGGGACTGGGCCTGGGGCTTTCCGTCTCCCGTTCCATCATCGAGGAGCACGGGGGCAAGCTCCTGTTCGAATCCGATGTCGGCAAGGGGACGACGGCCCGCATCCTCCTTCCTGCATTCGATCCTTCGAAGGACGGCGATGGAAACTCCCCATAACCGGTACAATGGGGGAACGTTTCGGTGGTGATCCCGGCCCGGGGCCGGCGAAGCTTTAGGGGCGAGGGAAGGAGGGGCGCGGAGGACGATGAACCGGTCAGGCAGGTGGGGAATTCTCTTCCTTGCCGCTTCGCTGTTCTTCGGTTGGGCGACGTATCGCGCCTGGACCGCTCCAGTCGGGTCCGGCCCGTCCACGGCAGCGCCCTTCTCCCCGAAGAAGCGGCAGGCCGGATCCCGGGACATCGGCCCGCGCGAGGCCGAGGTGGCGGCCGGCTTGGCGGCGGTCCTCGCGAGACCGGTCTTCCGCCCCGACCGCCGGCCGTTCCAGGACGACGGGGCCGCCGGTGTGTCGGTGCGGAATTACGGGGCGGAGCTTTCCCGGTTTCGCCTCGTGGGGGTCATCCTGCAGGGGGAGAGGTCCACGGCCGTGGTTGTCGGGAAGACATCCGGCCCGGCGGAGCGCTGGGAGGTCGGCCCGGGGGACGCGCTTCCGGGATTTACCATAAGGACGGTCGGGGAGGAAGGAGTGCGGCTGGCAGCGGACGGCAGGGAGTTTCTCCTCCCGATGTACGAGGGGCCGCCGAAGTCCGGGGGTTCCGGTCCTCTTCGAACGGAGGTGGCCAGACCCCCGACGGCGCCGTCAGTGACGTCCCGTATGCAAGCGGCGGGAAGCGCCGGCTCGTCTCCCCCGAGGCCGCTTTCCTCCCCGGGATCCGTGTCGCCGCCGGCTCCCCCGGCACCGGGAGCGTCATCCTCGCCCCGGGGCGGGATCGACCAGATCGAAATATTGAGAAACAGGATCCGGATGCGGCGGACGATCCGGCCCAGCAACAGATGACGAGAAGATGATTGAGTACTGGAACCGTCGAAACGGCCGATACGATACCAATGTGGCATGTGGGATTTCCGTACCTCATGATGCAAGGGACCGGGCAACCCGCCTATTCGTGATATGACGGAAAAAGAAACCATTCGCGAAGCCAGGAACCGGTTTTCAGGAATCCTCCATGCTCCCGCCGGGGTGCTCCTCCGTCGCCGGGGGACGGTGAAGTTCTTTCTTCACCTCACCATATTCGCTTCGGCGTATTGCCTCGCCTATCTGGTCCGGTTCGATTTTTCCATTCCCCGCGAATACCTCGATGTCATCCGGGCGACGATCCCGCTGGTTCTCGTGGCGAAGGGACTCGGATTCCTCTCGTTCGGGCTTTTCCACGGCTGGTGGCGTTACGTGTCGATCCGGGATATCCTTCCGATCGTCGGCGGATGCACCCTCGGAACCGTCCTGTTTTTCGTTTTCGGCATCCTTTTTCTCAAAGCCCCGCTCGTCCCCCGCTCGATCTACCTCCTCGACTGGGGCAACACCCTCGTTCTCGTTCTCGCCGCCCGCTATGCCATCCGGATGGGCAGGGAGACCTTCGGGCGCAGGGACCGGGCGACCGACCGGCGCGTCCTGATCGTGGGGGCCGGGGCCGCGGGGCAGATGATCGCCCGGGAGATCCGCGAAAATAACGCTCTCGGGATGACCGCGGTGGGATTCATCGACGACGACACGGCGAAGATCGGTGGGAGGATCCAGGGCTTGCGGGTGCTCGGGGGGCACGAGCAGCTCGGGGAGGCGACGGGCGCCCACGGGGTCCACGAGATCATCATCGCCATCCCGTCCGCACCGGCTTCCGTCATCCGCCACATCGTCGAACGTTGCCGGGAGGTTCCCGCCCGGTTCCGGATTCTCCCCGGCGTGGGCGAACTGATCGACGGGAGGGTGAGCGTGAGCCGGCTGCGGAACGTGAACCTCGCCGACCTGCTCGGCCGCAATCCCGTGAGGCTCGATACGGATTTGCTGCGTCGCGACATCACGGCGAACCCCGTCATGGTCACGGGGGCCGCCGGTTCCATCGGGGCGGAGCTTTGCCGGCAGGTGGCCCGGCTTTCCCCCTCGAAGCTGGTGATGTTCGATATCGCGGAGACCCCGCTGTTCGACATGGAAAACGAGTTGCGGGAAGAGTTCCCCGCCCTTCCGCTCGTCCCCGTGATCGGGGACATCCGGGACCGGGGGCGGGTGGAGGAGACGATCGCCGCCCACCGTCCCGCGGTCATCTACCACGCCGCGGCCTACAAGCACGTTCCCGTCATGGAGATGCATCCGGTCGAAGCCGTGAAGACCAACGTGCTCGGGACGCGCATCGTCGCGGATGCGGCCGCCCGGCTTTCCGTGGGGCGTTTCGTCCTCGTCTCGACGGACAAGGCGGTGCGCCCCACGAACGTCATGGGGGCGACCAAGCGGGTGGCGGAGATCATCGTCCAGAACAGGAACCGGAAAGGAGGCGGCACGATCTTCGCCGCGGTCCGGTTCGGAAACGTCCTGGACAGCGCCGGAAGCGTCGTCCCGATCTTCCGGAGACAGCTCGAGACGACGAGGAACGCATCCGGGCGGACGGTTCGAGGAGCGGGTCCGGGCCCGGAAACGCCGGTCGGAGAGACAAAAGGGCTCCGGCAGACTCCGGAGGACATATTGATAGGAATCGTCGAAACGGCCGATACGAACCTAATGTGGCATGTGGGATTTCCGTACCTCATGATGCAAGGGACCGGGCAACCCGCCTATTCGTGATATGACGGAAAAAGAAATCATTCGCGAAGCCAGGAACCGGTTTTCAGGAATCCTCCATGCTCCCGCCGGGGTGCTCCTCCGTCGCCGGCTGACGGTGACGCATCCGGAGGCCTCGCGATTCTTCATGCTGATCCCGGAAGCCGCCGGCCTCATCCTGCAGGCGGGCTCGATGGGCGGGGCGGGGAGGTCTTCGTCCTCGACATGGGGCAGCCGGTGAAGATCGCGGATCTTGCCGAGAACATGATCCGCCTTTCGGGCAAGGAACTCGGAGTCGACGCGGAGATCGTCTTCAACGGGCTGCGGCCCGGGGAAAAGCTCCACGAGGAGCTCGTGATCGAAGGGGAGGATGTCACGCGCACCTCCCATCCCAAGGTCATGAAGATGATCGGCAACGGGGGGATGAAAGCGAACTGGCTTGCGGCGGTCGAACGTCTGCTCGATTCAGCGGCCCGGGGAGACAGGATGGGAGTCGTCCGGGGGCTGGACACCCTCGTGAAGGGATACCTGCCCGATTATACGTTCCATGAGGGGCACCCCCCGTCTCCGCCCCGGCAGGAAGACCGCCCGGATCTGCCCCCCCTCCCCTCTCCTCCTTCCAAATCCATTCATTAAACGTTTCCGGTCCGGGCGAGAACTACTTCCCCGGGCGGATGAGGCCGAGCAGTTTGTCGGCCGGCATGTAGCCGCTGATCAGTCTTCCGTCGGGGAGAACGATCGCGGGGGTACCCTGGATGCCCAGACGCTTGGCGATCGCCGTCGTCACTTCGACCGCCTTCGATTGGCAACCGGGGGCGGGGAGTTTCTTTCCTGCGAAGGCGTCATCGAGCAGTTTCGCGGCATCCTTTTTCCCGCAGACGATGGAGAGGGCTTTCTTGACGGATGCCGGGTTGTTGTTGCGCGAATAGACCCGGATGAAGAAGGCCACCTCGGGGTCGCGCGACACGATCTTCTTGATCTCGCCGTGCAGTTTCCTGCACCAGGGGCAGTCCGGGTCGTCGAAGACGATGACCTTGTATTTCGCCCCGGGGTCGCCCAGGACGATCGCGTCGGCAAGCGGAATCGTGGAGACGTCGATACGGTTCAGGTCGGCGAACCGCCGGGAGGTGAGGTTCTGCCTGTCGCGCACCCGGATGACCTGCCCGTTGAAAATGTAGCTGCCGGAGTAGTCGAGGTAGAGGGGGTACGTTTTCCCGGCCTTCGCCACGTCGATCTCCCAGATTCCCGGAAATGGACCCGGCAGCACGGCGACGACGTTGTCCACGCCGCCCCCCAGGATCTTCTGCGCCCCATCGACGGTGAGGGTATGGCACTCCCTGCATTCCTTCCGGGGGCCGGAATCCTTCTGGAACGCCCGCGCGGCCGGGGCGCAGGCGAGGAGGAGGCAGGTCGAGGCGGCGATCGACAGGCAGAGGGGGAACTTCATTTTGTCTCCTTGTGTCTCGTTTTTTTTCCCTTGAGAGTTCGAAAATCGATGGTATATTGTATACCATTTCGATGGCGATTTTGTGATGTGCCGGTTTTCCGGCAAGCCCCTCTTTCCGCCGGGAAATCCGTGCTTCTTGCTGGAACGGGAGGCGGTATCAACCACGTTATCGGAATTCCGCAATCCGGTTCCAACGACACTTACCGACGGGGGAAAACGATGCGAGATGCCAGACTCGGGGTGGACCCGCTCCTATGGACGGGCCTGTGTTGTGCGGCCCTTCTTCTTCTCCTCCTCCCAGCCCTTCTTCCCGCCCCTTGCCAGGCCGCCGACATCACCCTCTCCTCCCGGTCGTACCTTCTCTATTACGAGAGGGACGTAACTGGCGGGAGCGATAAGAATTACGCCCCCCTGTACGAGTATCTCTCGGCGGACGCGAGCAACCTGGGCGACAAGCCGCTCTCATTCCATTTCTACGGGTGGGGACGCGTCGACCTGGCGGACGACACGGACGACGACGGGCGCGGCGGCGATCTGGGCAGCGCCTACATCCAGTACCTTCACCCAACGGGGAACGCGGAGATGCGCCTCGGCCGGTTCTTCTTCACGGAAGGGACGGCGGCGGAGATCATGGACGGGATCTTCCTCAAGGCGCGGACCCCGCTAGGGTTTGGCCTCTCCGTATTCGGCGGGGTTCCCGTCGAACGCTCCACCACCTCGACGGACACGGGGGATTCGATTTACGGAGGGCGGCTCTTCTTTGCCCGGCCCGGGTTTACCGAGCTCGGGGTCACCTACCTCATGGAGAAGGGCGATTTCCAAGGGGACGACCGGGAGATGGTCGGTGGGGACCTCTGGGTCCAACTGTTTAAAGGAGTGGAGCTTTCGGGCCGCGCCTCCTACAACGTCTCCACGAGCGCTCTCGCCCAGCAGCGGTACGTGCTGCGCCTGACACCCATTGCCCGACTGGACGTGGCGGCGGGATACGAGGAATACAAGTACAAGGACCTGTTTCAGACGGCCCTGAATTCCCCCTTCCTTTCCCCGTCGATCGACCCCGACGACGAGGCGCAGATCGTGTTCGCTACCGTCGACATCGAGGTGGTGTCCGGGTTGACGCTCGAAGGGGGCGTCAAGGCTATCCAGCACGATGCGAGCGACCCGGGGGACGCCACCCGGGTCGAGGCCGGACTGCGCTACGCCTACAATGACAGCAAGGACCTGTGCGGCCTGTCCGCGGCCATCGCATCGGCGGACCGGGCCGAAAACGAATATCAGGAGTACCGGATCTTCGGGACCTACACCATGGACGTCTGGCGCTTCACCCTGGATGCCCTGACCCAGAAATACAAGGAAGAGATCAGCGGGATCAAGGATGCCTACCAGGTCGTGGGGACCGCCGGGTGGCAGGTGCTCCCGTATCTCAAGCTCTCCGGGGACGTGACGTATACCCGCAGCCCGAGGTTCACGGAAGACTACGCCGGGCTGGTTCGGGCCTCACTGGACCTGGGCACCACCACGGGAGGGAAGTGATGATGCGCCGCAAAGCGTTCGCGCTCGTTATGGGGGCGGTTGCCCTTGCCATGTTCACGGGTTGCTCCCTGGTTTCCCAAACCGAGTCCGTTCCCCCGAAGCATCCGGAGGAACTGGCGGCGATGCGGCCGGACTGCCGGGAGTGCCACGAGGACGTATCCACCGGGGCGCTCAAGCCGTACGCCTCCTTCCGGCACTCCACCGTGTTCATCAAGGAACACTCGATGTACGCCTCGCAGGGGCAGAACCTCTGTGCGGCGTGCCACGCCCCGTCGTTCTGCCAGACGTGCCACGTCCGGCAAGACGAGTTGAAGCCGAGCACGAAGATGGGGGACCGGCCCGGCCGGGTTCTCCAGCATCGGGGGGATTACGTCGTGCTCCACCAGCTCGACGGTCGCCTCGACCCCGGCTCCTGCTTCCGGTGCCACGGAAACAAGAACGACACCAGGTGCCGGGCCTGCCATCGCTGATTTTTTCTGAAAACGGCGCCGGGCACATCCGTACGAGCGAAACGAATCGGGAACGCGCAAAGGAGCGATGCACATGATGGCAAATGGGAGAATCCGGCACCTGTGGCCCGTCCTGATCTCGGTCCTTCTAGCCCTCTTCGCGACCGGCTGCTCCACCAGCACCGAGAACGGGGGTCTTTCCCTCGTCGACGAGAACGGGAACCATCCCTCGAATTTTCTCTCGACCCACCCGGGGTACGCCGTTGCCGAGGTGAATCAGTGCACGACGTGCCACGGGAACGACCTTACGGGGGGGATCTCCAACCGGTCCTGCTTCCTCGCCGAGTGCCACCACGGCACGATCCCGGGATGGATCGCAGCGTCTCCCGCTCCGCAGCCGCACGGCGCGTCCGCAAAGGCCGTTCCCGGCAGCTCCGGGTTCGTCTCCTGCCAGATCTGCCACGGGAACGATTTCCTCGGCGGCGGGGCGCACGTCACCTGTCTGAACACCGGCTGCCACGGCGGAACGGTCCAGACGCCACATCCCGCTTCCTGGCGCACCGGGGATACGTATGTCCACACGACCACGGCGGAGGAGAACGCTTCCGTTTGCGCCCAGTGCCATGCGGGCGGCGCGAATTCGCCGATCGGGACGCCGTCTCCTCCGGCGCCGGCCGGGACAGCGCCGGGCTGCTTCAACAGCACCCTGTGTCACGGGGAGTCCGCCGTTCCGCACCCGGTGGGCGGTACCTGGGTGACGGTTTCCCCCGCCGCGCAACCCCACGGGAACGACGCAAAGGCGGCGCCGGGGGCGACCACGGGGCTTGCCTACTGCCAGACCTGCCACGGGACCGGCACGGACTTTGCGGGCGGCTCGTCCGGGACCTCCTGCTACACATGCCACGGGGCGAGCGCTCCGCACCCGGCGAGTTGGCGCACCGGGGACACGTACGTCCATACATCGGTGGATGAAGGAAACGCTTCCGTTTGCGCCTTCTGCCATACGGACGGTGCGAATTCGCCGATCGCGCCGCCCAGTCCTCCGGCGCCCGCCGGGACAGCGCCGGGCTGCTTCAACAGCACCCTGTGTCACGGGGCACCCCCTGCTCCGCACCCGCTGGACAACACCTGGGTGACGACGTCTCCCGCCGCGCAGCCCCACGGGGACGACGCAAAGGCGGCGCCGGGGGCGACCACGGGGTTCGCCTATTGCCAGGACTGCCACGGCACGCCGGCCGGGGACTTCGCGGGCGGATCGTCGGGGACCTCCTGCTATACCTGCCACGGGGTTTCCGCGCCGCATCCGACGGGAAGCCAATGGCAAACAGCCGGAGGCTATACGCACCGAAGCACGAACTTTAACAATGCGGCGGTATGCGCCTACTGCCACTACGACGAACCGGGGGCCGGGAACCATCCTCCGACGCCTCCCCCGGCGGGGATCACCCCGGGCTGCTTTAACGCCACACTGTGCCACAACTGAGAAGTCGTTCCGATCGGGGCTGATCACGCGAATTTCAGACGGTTCCTCCGCAGGGGCGGTCCTAACTTCAAGGGCCGCCCCTCATTCCCTGCCCCGTGAAGAAGCCTTTGCCGTCGCTTGATTTCGCGGGGCGGGCTCCTTTGACAAAGTCCATCCTTTCAGTATGATTAAAAAATCAATCGATCGAGGATCGGCGGGCGAATCCGCTGGAGGGAAGTTCCGTGGCGGTCCTGACGCTGCACTACCCCGTCCACACGCTTGACGGGAAGGAAATCCTTCCTTCGGGCACCGTCCTTTCGGACACCGTCATCGAGGAAGTCGCCGCCCGGGGAAAGGAAATCCGCTCCCCCGCCCTTCCCGCCATGGAGTTCGGCACGGTGCGCCGGGACCTTCTCGCCCTGACCGGACGAGGGGTCTACCGCACGATCTTCGGCGACGAAGCGGAGTATCGCGGGCTCATCCGCCTTATGGAGATGCCCTGGCTGCCCCTCCCCGTGCTCAAGTCCATCGGGTATTACAAGTGGAACGATCCCTATACGTACCACCACATTCTCCTGGTGTTCGCCCTGTCGAGCCACCTCGCAAGGAATCTGCTGGATGGGTACGAGGAGATCCTCCAGGAGGCGGCGGCAGGGCCTTTCCACGATTTCGGCAAGATCTGCGTCCCCCTGGAGATCCTGACGAAGACGACCGCCCTCCGGAAATCCGAGCGAAAGGCCCTTGAACATCACGCCCTGGCCGGGTTCATCCTCCTGTCCTATTATCTTAAGGATCCCGGGGTCCTTGCCGCCAGGATCGCCCGGGACCATCACGAACGCCGCGATGGCTCGGGGTACCCCCGGGGGGTCCTCCTCTCCTCCCGTTTCGTGGAGATCGTGGCGGCGTGCGACGTTTACGACGCACTCATCTCCCCCCGGCCGTACCGGGAGTCCACCTACGACAGCCGGACGGCCCTCGACGTCATTACCGCGATGGCGGAGGAAGGAAAGATCGGCTGGGACATCGTACAGGTCCTGGTATCCCATCACCGCAAGGGAAAACCCCATCCGGAAGAGTGCAAGGTTTCCTTCGAGAAGCGGGGGCAGCCCCCCGAGGGGAACCTGTACGGAATCTCCTTGGACGAGGACGGTCCGGCCTAGGACAAAGGCCGTACCGGTTCTCGGCGCGAAGCTTCTCATCGAAGGTTTCCCGCATGTCAGTCGACCGGAAGGACGCGCATGTCGAACTTCCTCTCGTCCAGGTTCCCCACGACGACGGTGAGTCCCGGGTGCGACTGGCCCGGCTGGATGCACACCGTGTTCCCGAGCCGGCTCATCCAGACGCCGCTTTCCTCCGGGGACTCGTGGATGTGGCCGTGGAGAGACAGGCGCGGCCGGACCGTCTCGAGAAACCGGGTGGTGGCGAGGGAACCCACCGGATGCCCGCCCCGGACGACGTCCAGCCCCAATCCCGCGGGAGGGCCGTGGATCACGTAGACGGCGCGCTCCGGGTCGCCCGGTTCGGGAAGCGCGGCCAGTTCCTCCTCGATCGTGGGAAGCCTCTGTGCATACGCCTTCCAGTCGGGGATCTCCTCCCACCCTCCGTGCCGGGAGAGGATTCCGCTGCCAAGTTGCGCCGGGAAGACGAAATCGCGAGTGTCCATGCGAGCCCGGTCCTTGAGGCGGAAGGGAAAATCGGGCACCAGATTGAAGCCGACGAATTCGTACGGGCCCGTCGGTACGATCCGCCCTGCGAGGTTCTCCACCAGCGGATACCGCGAGCAGATTTCGTTGAACAGCGGATCGTGCACGCCGAGGTCGTCGTTGGCGGGAAACCCGAAATGCCGGATCCCCTCCTCCTGGTATCTCGCGAAGTGGGGGTCGAGGAATTCCCGGAGAAACCGCTCCTGGTCCCCGTATACCCGGCCGTGGGGGTACATGTCGCCGCCGTTTACGACCAGCCCGGCGCCGGTCTCTACGGCCAGCGCCAGGGTCCGTTCATACCTTCGGCGGTCTCCGTGCAGGTCGGTGACGAAAAGGAAGGGCCCCATGGATCAAGCGCCGGGCGCTCCGGCGCGCACGATGTCGATGACCGTCACGACGGGGGGGGCGAGAAACCGCATCGGAGGCCCCCAGGTCCCGGTTCCGCGACTGGTGTACAGGAAGGATCCCCCCAGGGGATACAGCCCCGACAGGTACGGGTAGGGGCGCCCGACCACGTAGCGGAACGGGAAGATCTGTCCCTTGTGCGTGTGACCGGACAGCTGCAGGTCGAACCGTGCCCGTGACCCATCCGCCACCCGGGGCCGGTGCTTGAGCAGGATCGTGAACATCGTACCGGGGTTCCCCGCGAGAATCTCCGCCTCCGGCCGGCCGGGGGCCGCGCCGAGCGCCGCACCAGCAGGGTCGTCGACTCCCGCGATCCGCACGAGGCTGCCCACTGTTACGGCTTCCCCCCGGAGGACCGAGAACCCCGCCCGTTTCGTGAACGAGAGCGCCTGGCCGATACCGGCGTAGAACTCGTGGTTTCCGGTGACGGCGTATTTCCCGAGGGGGGGGCGGATCTTCCCGAAGATTTCCGCCAGCCCCTCCAGGTGGTTGATCTCCGCGTCCACCAGGTCCCCCGTGGATACGAGGATGTCGGGATCGGCCCGGCGGATCACCTCGGCGATCATCGAAGCCTTCGCGTTGCGCACGAGCAGGCCGAGGTGCACGTCGGAGACCTGCGCGACGCGAACGCGGGGGGTGGATGCGGGAAGCTTGTCGGTTCGGATCGTTACCCGCTCGACGCCGATGTCCCGGGCCTCGAAGAACGAGTATGCCCCGAGTACCAGGCAAAGAGCGACCAGCCCGAAAAACCGGCCTTTCCCTGCGAGAAGATACGCGGAAGCCCCCTTCCCCGAGATTGCGCCGGCGAGTCGGAGGACGAGATTCAGGGCGTCGACGGCCAGGTTCGTCCAGAGGAAGAAGAAGAGCAGACCCGCCCAGGTGTATCCGACCCAGGAGACCGCCCGGGCCGCCCCCTCCATGCCGTGCCTCCCGAGAAAATAGATGATCAGCGGGGCGAAGGTGAACGCGATGAGGGCCGGGGCGATGGCGGCCGCCGTCCCCCACCCGAACCCGAGCGCCGATTTCGCCTTGAGGAGGGCGTAGCCGTGGGCGCTTCCGTAGATCAAAAAAACGACGATGAAGAACAGGGACAAGCGGCTTTGACCTCCGTGAAACAGGATTTCCCTCCATTATCCCCGAATCGACGCGACCCGGTCACCCTTTCTCCCACTCTGCGGGCGTCACCCCGTCCCGGAGGCGGACCAGCGGGCTGCCCAAAAAAAACAGGGACGTTCCCATGAATGCTTGCCCCCCTGCGGTGTTTGCATCGGAAGCGACCCGGCTCCGCAGCCTCGGAGGGGGGCTCCGTTCGTGGCTCGGCGTGCGATGCACCCGCACGCCTGCGCTTAACCTCACCGCGCCCCTCCTCCTGCGGCTGCTGCGCCGGCAACCGGGCCCCTCCGAGGATGAGGAAGCCGTTCCCGGATCAAGGTGATTTACACGGGGCCAACTGTCTGGCGGCGAGCGGGGGATCGTGCGATAATGCAACCGCGTCAAGGAATGCCGCGGAGGGGACGACGTGCCGACCTACGAATACATGTGTGCGAAGTGCGGGGAGTTCGAGAAGGAGCAGCGGATCACCGACCCGCCGCTTTCCAAGTGCCCGCATTGCGGGGGAAAGGCCGCGAGACAGGTCGGCGGAGGCGGCGGATTCATCCGCAAGGGGGGCAACTGGGTCTCCAAGATGGCCGCCTCGGGAGACAGCCCGAAGAAGATCAAGGATCGAATGATGAAGCAGACGGTGGGTGAGGTGGCCGAGGATATCGCCCGCGGTTCGAAGGGCCATTGAGCGGGGACACTCCTGGTTGAATGCCCGGGAAACCACCCCGGCAACAGACGATGCGTTTTCTACGCGGCGGCCCGCCCGAAGACCTGCCGTAACGCCCGGATGACCCGGGCGACCTCCTTTTTCCCTATTCCCAGGTGGGTGACCGCGCGGAATACCGGGAACGCCCGGTCGTCTATGAGAACGCCCTTCTCGCCAAGCGCCTCCTGGAACAGGGGGAGGGACAGGGTCGGCATCTTCCACCGGAACTGTATGATGTTCGTCATCACGGGAGAATTGATCAATTCGATTCCGGGGAGCTCCGCGAGCGCGCGGGCAAGCTCCTTCGCGTTCTCGTGGTCCTCTGCGAGCCGCCGGACATTGTTCCGCAGGGCGTAGAGCCCCCCCCCCGCGACGATACCGGCCTGCCGCATCCCCCCGCCGATACGAAGCCCCACGCTCCTCGCCTCCTCGACGAAATCACGGGAGCCCACGACGACGGAACCGACGGGCGCCCCCAGTCCCTTGGAAAGGCAGAACATCAGGGAGTGGCACGTCTTTCCGTATTCCGCGGGCGGCACCCCGGAGGCGACTGAGGCGTTGAAAATCCGGGATCCGTCGATGTGGACCGGGATGCCGGCCTTGCGGCAGAGGGTGTGGATCCGCCGCAGGGAGGCGACGGGGAAGATCGTTCCTCCCCCCGCGTTGTGGGTGTTCTCCGCGGCCACCAGCCGGACCTTCGCCCTGCCCCGCAAGGGAGCCGACGCGATCGCCTCGTCGACGTCCCGGGCAGTGAAAATCCCCCCGGGGGCGTCGATCCCCAGGAGCGCTACGGCGGCAAGGTTCGAGATGCCCGGTGCTTCGCGCCCTGCGATGTGAGAGGACGAGGAGGCGACAACGATATCCCCCGGGTGGGTCCACGAGGCGACCGATATCAAATTGCCCATCGTCCCGGAAGGGACGAAGAGCCCCGCTTCCTTCCGGAACAGGGAGGCCGCGTGCTCCTCCAGTGCCCGCACGGAAGGATCTTCCCCCCGCTGCGAGTCGCCGACTTTCGCCCGGCTCATCGCCTTGCGCATTCCCGCGGAAGGGAGCGTTACGGTGTCGGATCGCAGGTCTACCGGGGCCGTCATGATCTCCTCACGTCGTCGCGGTCAGAAAAAGCGATTTTGGGGCCGGCAGGCAAAGTTCGACGAGTTCCCCGTTTGCCAGCAGCCGCCATCCGGGGGAATCGTCCAGCGGTTGGCTCGCCACGACGACCAGGTCGGGTTGCACCCGGACGAAAAGCGTGTAGTAGTCCTCGTCCTTCCGGTAGTTCCGGAGGGCGAACATCGTCTTCCCCGAAGCGATCAGCATGGTCGCGGCGGAGTATGCCCCCACGAGTTCCGTATCTCCCAGCAGACGCGAAAGCGCTTCGCACAGCCCGGGATGGGTCCTCTCCTTCCAGCGCTCCGCAAGCACTTCGAGGAAGACGAGGCTGTCGCAGACCAGGCGCCTGTCCGCCTCCTCCCCGATCCTTCCCCCGAAGGTCCCGTTGTGGGCGAGGGCGATCCCCTGGAGGAGGAACGGGTGGGCGTTTCCCGCATCGATCGTTTCCGTATTGTCCGCGTACCGGGCGTGTCCGAGAAAGCAGTCGGTGACCCCCTGGAACCCGGCCAGGTAAGGGTCGGTGGATGCGGGACTCCCGCTGCGGAACAGGCAGGTCTCCTCGTCCCGGCGGAAGGCGATGCCCCACCCGTCCGGGTGGTTCCCGCCCGGGCGCTTTTCCCACCGGTCCTCCAGCCTCCCGTGAGCCGAGAGCCTTGCGAGGTGGGCGAGGTACGGCGCCAGATCGCGGGGGCCGTCCGATGCGTAGGCAAGCATGCGGCACATCCGTCTTCTCCTATTGTCCGTGGCAGGCCGGTACGGCTACTTGAGCGTCCTCAGGTGGAGGACGATCTTCCAGCGATCCTCGGGGGAAAGGTCGGAGCGGAATGCCGGCATCCCTCCGTAACCGCTCGAAATGATGACGAACAGTTCGCCGTCGGAGAGCCTCCCCCCGATGGCGGACTGGCGGATGTCGGCGGGAGGGGGTGCGTACTTTTTCCCGACCGGACCGTCCCCCATGCCGGTTTCCCCGTGACAGGGGAAGCAGAAGATCCCGAACAGTTCCTTCCCCTGCAGCAGCGTCCAGTCGGTGGACTTGACAGGGTTTTCGAGCCGGGATGCCTCCGACAGGAAGGGGACCTTCTCCCGCCCCTTCGTCGGGATCGAGTCCGGCGGCGGGAGGCGAACGGGTTCCTCCTGCGCCTTGAACGCCGGGCTGTCGTACATGTTCCTGTCGATCTTTTCGCACCCCGGCAGCGCGATCGCCGCCGCCGCAAGGAGAAGGAAGCACCCCAACAGGCTCCCGAATCCGCGGGATGCGCGCCGGGTCATCACAACTCCCCCTCCTCGGCCCGGACATCGAGACCCCCCGGTCTCCTTCATCGCGGCGATGGCCCGGTTCTCCTCATCCCCATGCTCCACGCGGGCGCAGAGGACGATCTTTCCTTCGTGAATCCGGGGATCGAACACCTTCCTTACCTTTCTGCCCTTGAGGCGCGCAAGGCCGATCGACCGGAAGCTGCCGATGAGGGTGGCAAGAAGCGCTCCGAGCATGGCGATTTCGTACGTCACGATAATCATCGGAGGAACCGAGATGATCTCCTTCCCGGCGGTGATCAGGGGGTAATCGAGGTAGGTGACCAGCGAGAGCCCAAGCCCCGCTGCGGCGCCGACGAACCAGAAGGCGGCGACGGCCCAGGGAAACCGGATGGGAGCCGTATCCTCGCACACCGCTCCGTCGGGCAGGGGGACCGAGGAGAGGGTCGTGATGTCGTGCGCCGGGAGGGGAAGCGAGCGCAGGGCGCAAGCCCCCTTTGCGGCCTGTTCCACGGAATCGAACAACCCCAGGACGACGAGATCTGTTTTCCCCCGATCGGTCATGTCTCGTCCTCGCCCGGTTCATGGGACACCGATGCCATTGTGACTCCCCCCATCGCTCTGTCGGTCGTGTGGAACATCTGCTCCTTGATGTCGGTGACCGCCATGACCGGGAAGATCTTGGAAAACAGGACGTAGAGGAGCGCGAAAAACGCGATCGACCCCGCGAAGATGGAGAGTTCCACCCAGGAGGGGAAGTAGTTGTGCCAGACGAAGGGGTCGTTTCTCCGGGCCAGGGACGGCACGATGATAAGCGCGCGCTCCGTCCACATCCCGACGTTCACGATCAGGGAGATGACGAACAGGGCCGGGATGGACCTCCGGATCCTGCGGAAGCAGAGCAGGGGAAGCGGGATGAGAAAGTTGCAGGACACCATCACCGCGAACAGGGGGAGGTAGTGCTTGCCGTAGGAGCTGAGCACCGCCCACTCCTCGATGAGACGCCCGTACCAGATGGTCAGGAACTCCGAGAAGTAGAAGTAGCCCCATAGGAGCGTCATCGTCAGCAGGAGCTTGCCGAGGTTGTCGAAATGCTTCGGAGTGAGCGATTGTTCCAGTCGGAACATCTTCCGGAGAACCGCCATCACGGTGATGACGGCGGCGATTCCCGAGTAGATCGCCCCCGCGACGAAATAGGGGGCGAAGATGGTGCTGTGCCACCCCGGGACCTTCGCCATGGCGAAATCCCAGCTCACGATGGAGTGCACGGAGACCGCAACGGGGATGATGAGGATCGCGAACAGGGTGGAGGCGACGTGGTAACGGCGCCACTGGCGATGCGTCCCGCGGAATCCCGCCGCGAGGATCGTGTAGAGGGTCTTTCTCCATCCGGAGGAGCGGTCGCGGGCCAGCGCGAGGTCCGGGATCATCCCGAAGTAGAGGAAAAGGGTGCTCCCCGTGAGATACGTGAAGATCGCCGCGGCGTCCCACATGAGGGGGGACCGGAAGTTCGGCCACAGTCCCCGCTCGTTCGGATACGGGATCATGTAGTAGAAGCGCCAGTTCCTCCCGAGATGGATGAGGGGGAAGAGTCCCCCCACCAGGAGGGCGAATGCTGTCATCGCCTCGGCCCCGCGGAGCACCGGCGCCCGCCAGGTCGCCCGGGTGATCCGGAGGATCGCGGAGATCAGGGTGCCGGAGTGGGAGACGCCGATCCAGAAGACGAAGAGAATGATGTACATCCCCCAGAAGACCGGAAGATTGAGGCCGGTGACCCCCATTCCGGTCATCATCTGGTAGACGAAGACGGCGACGGCCCAGAGCACCACGGCGGAGAGCCCCGCCACCCCGATGTACCACCACCGGGTGGTCACGCGGTTCGAGCGCGAGAGTTCCTCGTAGAGATGCTCTTCGCCCGAACGCGACAGGTGGTTCTCCGCGCTCATCGCCCGCTCCCCCGCAGTTTCTTGAGATAGGAGACCACCGGTTCCGTGCCGAGGTGCTCCATCAGCCGGAAACGGCGCGGGTTCTCGATCACCCGGGATACCTTGCTCTCCGGATCCAGGAGGTCGCCGAATACGATCGCGCCGGGGGGGCAGGTCTGGGCGCAGGCGGGTATGACCTCGCCGTCGCGGACCTTGCGCCCTTCCTTGCCGGCCGTTTCGTCTCCCCGTCGGAGCCGCTGGATGCAGAACGTGCACTTCTCCATGACGCCGCGGCTTCGGACGGAAAGGTCGGGGGAGAGCTGCTCATCGAGCGGTTTTTCCCAATGGTGATCGAACCAGTTGAACTTCCGGACCGAGTAGGGGCAGTTGTTTGCGCAATACCTGGTTCCGACGCAGCGGTTGTACACCATGGCGTTGATCTGATGGTCCTCGTCATGGTAGGTGGCATACACCGGGCAGACGATTTCGCAGGGCGCCTGCTGGCATTGCATGCAAGGGACGACCAGGAAGACGGGTCGAACCTCGGCCAGCTCCTTCTTCCAGTAGCGTGCGACGCGGAGCCAGTGCATGATCCTGCCCTTCTCGACCTCATCCTCCCCGACCGTCGGCGTATTGTTCTCCGCGACGCAGGCCACGACACAGGCCCCGCACCCGGTGCAGCGGTCCATGTCGATCACCATCGCCCATCGGTGCTTCATTCTGCCGAAGCCTCCGTTTCCGCTACAGGATGTGCTCGATCTTCCACTGACCTTCCGTGCTGGCGGTCCGGACCAGCCTTCCCGGCACCGTCGCCTTCGAAAGGGCTACGCGCGTCGATTGCCAGGCGGGGGCCCGGGTTGTCCCCTCTTCCGTTTCCGGGAGGAGCGTGAAGGGGTTGCCGCCGCGCTCCCGGGCATATTTCCCGTACCGGGTGTGCCCCTGTCCCAGGGGGATGGCGACCACGTCCGGCGCGATTTCGGGATGAAGAGAGACAAAGGTCTGGATCGACCCGAAGGGGGAGACCACGGTTACCCCGTCTCCGTCCGACAGGCCGAGGGTTTTCGCGGTGTCCGGGTGGAGTTCCACCCAGTTGTGCCACACGGCGGTGGAGAGCGGGTCGGGCAGCTCCTGCAGCCAGGGAAGATTCGCCCCCCTCCCGTCGTAAAACAAGGTGGAGGGATAGACGTGCAGGAGAAACGGGTATCGATCCGGTTCGCCCTCGAAGCGCGCCTCCCCGGGGTTGGGGAAGGGCACCGATCCCGGGTTGCGGATGGGTCGTGATCTTCCCGCCTCACGGGGAAAGATCCCCCCGTTCTTGTATGCCTCCTGCAGGTTGACCCCCATCTTGCCGTACTCCTTTTCCAGGCAGTCCTTGAGGTTCTCCCACGGAAGGGCGGCGGCCACGGGGCCGCCGAGTTCCTTTCCCGCGGCGATCAGGATGTCGGCCAGGGACCGGGTATCGTAGACGGGGTTCACGACCGGCTGTCCCAGGCTCACGGTGTTGCCCGCATGCCCGGCCGGCGCGATGTCGTCCCCCCACTCCTCCAGGTAGGTGGGCACGGGAAGGACGAGGTCGGAGAGGGAGGTTGTCTCGTCCAGAAAGGAGGCGAAGGAGACGACCCGGGGGATCGACAGGAACGCCTCCCGGAACCCGACCGTGGACGGCAGCGTGAACGCGGGGTTCGCGGCTCCGGCATAGAGGGCCATGCGGAATTTGCCGCGCTTCATCTTCTCCGCGGCCTTGCGCACGGCGGCGTACCCGCTTTCGGGCGGCGGCAGGAGGAGGTCGGCCTCGGTTCCCTGTCGCGTGAAGCCGGCGGTCCGGTTCGGGAAGGAGACACCGCCCGGCCTTCCCGCGTTGCCGGCCAGGGCATTCAGGAGGGCGACGCCGGTGAGATTGAACGTCCCGTTGGTGCAGCCCGCGGTTCCTCCGCCCGCGATGGCGAGGCCCGGCTGGTTCGCCGCGAATTCGCGCGCGACACCCTCGATATCGGCGACGGACAGGCCGGTCCGCCCGGCGACCGATTCCGGGGTCATCCCGCGAAGCCCGTCCTTCCACAGGGTGGTTGCCTCCGCGGCGGCGGGAGTCAGTTTTTCCCGGACCATCACGTGGGCCAGCCCGAGGGAGACGATCCCTTCCGTCCCCGGCGGGATCCGGAGGTAGGCGTCGGCGTTCGCGGCCGTCAGCGAGAGGCGAGGCCCGAAGTGGACGAACTTTCCGCGCACGGTTACGCGGCCATGGCGCATGTCGCCGTACGCCCGGCCGTAGTGGACGGGCGAGACCCATGTCTCCAGGAAGTCTCCGCTGAAGGAAAGGAGGTAGCGTGCGTTCGCGATGTCGTATTCCGGAAGATCCCGGACGCCGAAGACCGCCTGGGAAGCCGCAAGCAATGCGTCCTGGCCATACGGGTCCCAGGCCACCCGGTGGGGGGAGCCGAACCCCCGCAGGAAGCGGGCGGCGACGAGGTTGCCATGCCCCCGCATCGGGTCGGTGAACAACAGAAGCGATTCCGGGTCCTCGGCGCGGACTTGTTTCAATCCGTCCAGGAGCGTGGAGAGGGCCTCTTCCCAGGAGATTTCCCGGTACTTCCCCGAGCCGCGGGGGCCGGATAGGACCAGCGGGCGGGACAGTCGCTCCGGATGGTAGAGGGTTTGCAGCCCTGCCTGTCCCCGGGCGCACAGCTTTCCGCGGTTCACCGGGTGGAGCGGGTTTCCCTCGATCTTCTTGGCGCGCCCCTCCGAAACACGCACCACGATGCCGCAGCCCGCCGGGCATTGGCGGCACGTGGTGGCGAACCAGAGGGCCTCCCCCAGCGTGGAGTCCTCGGGGGGGATCACGAAGGGGATGATCTTCTTCGGGACCGACTCGCATCCCCCGAACAGGACCGCGAAGGCCGTCGCCCCGCTCAGCTTGAGGAAATCTCTCCGGTCGAGCATCCGTCTTCCCGCCTTGGTCTCAGTAGTGGCACGTCCAGCAATCGATCGAAACCCCTCGCTTCCTGTGGCAGGCCATGCAGAATCCCATCGTGAACTCCCTGTTCTGGACAGCCACTCCCGCCTTGTCCATACCGGGATGGCACTCAAGACAAGGGACGCCGGCATTTACCATCCGGTAATGAGGAAAGTATACGTGGTCTGGCAGTTCCGTCACCCGGTTCCAGGGGATTGCCTTCCGGTCACTCCAGTACTTCGCGACCTTCTTCACCTCCGGTTTGCCCACGGCGATCACCCGGTGGCAGATCATGCACTTCTCTACGGAAGGAATCCCCGCGTATTTCGACCTCCTCGCCGAGGAATGGCAGAACTGGCAATCGATCTTGTTGTCCGTGACGTGGACCTTGTGGCTGTATTGGATGGGCTGGGGTTTCTGTGCCTCCGCCGGAAACGGGACGGCGAGAAGCAGGGCGAATAGAGCGAGCGCGATGAGGTCCTGCATGCGCGTCCTGAGCATCGGTCCCCTGACGGGCGGAGATGACAACTATTGTGTAATGAAACCAGATTTTAACCCAAACGGAGGGGGATAATCCACGAACAATTTTTCCCGCCGGGCCGCCCCGACATTTCCTGCGAGAACGGCGGTTCCTACTTGACGCAGTGCTGGCTCGCGGGGATCACGCACAGGAAGGTGAGGGGCGTATCGCCGGCGTTGGCGAAGTTGTGCTCCTCGTCTCCGGGCACGAAGACGAAGGAGCCCGGGCCCACCTCCCGGTCGCCGTCCTTTTGCCGGACCTTTCCCCTGCCGGAGAGGATGTAGACCTCGTGTTCCCACGCGTGGGCGTGAAAGGGTGTGCATCCGCCGGGGGCGATCTTGAAGTGTCGCATCGTGAAGGTGGGCGCTCCGACGTTGTCCCCCATCAGGACCCGGATGGTTACCCCTTTCGCCCCGGCATCGGTGACCGCCTTCCCTTCGATGTCGTTCCACTTCGCCGTGTACATGCCTCACCTCCCTCGGGTGGTTTTCCGACCAGGATACCATGGCCGCCCCGATCCCGGGAGCGTGGGGATCAACTCCCTCCTTGCACTGCTTCTCCGCTGTCAAGGCGCCCTGAACGGCTTCGCATCCTCGGAGGGGGGCTCCGTTCGTGGCTCGGCGTGCGATGCACCCGCACGCCTGCGCTCTCCGGTCTCC
>CAWEPX010000012.1:0-31256 GCA_963811025.1 uncultured delta proteobacterium | reverse complement strand
AACACTGGAAAGAACACGTGAATCGGATAATGGGGGAGAATGCGAACCCCTACGGTTCTCCCCCCTCTTCAACGCCGTTGAAACCAGTACCACGCGGAGGGCGTACCGCGCTCTTCCCCGATCACCGTCCGAACCGGGGAGAGATCCGATCCCAGCAAGGATTCGACCTCTTTGGCGGAGATGCCTGCACCCCGGCCTCCCCTTTGCCTCGGCAGCCACGCGTAGAGCATGTACCAGGCCTGCGGCCGCAGCAACCGGGACAGGTTTCCGGCATATCGCATCCGATCTTCCGCTTTCAGGGCATGCAGGCAGCCGATGTCCAGGGCGTAGTCGAAAGAACCGGACAGGGTGGAAAGGTCGGTGACGCTTGCGACAAGAAAATCGATCGCAAATCCGCTCCGGGCCGCCTTGGCGCGGGCGGCGAGGATCGCTTCGGGTATGAAATCAACGCCTGTGACCCGCCATCCGGCCCTAGCCAGGGTGACGGCATTGGTACCCGTGCCGCATCCCAGATCCAACGCTTTTCCGGGCGGGGTCCGGGTGATGAAATCCATCACCTCCGGCGGGGTGACTTGCGTGTCCCAGGGAGTCTGCCGACACCAATAGCGCCACCGGAATTTCCAGTGGTTGGGCAGGAAGGAGCCGATCCGTTCATGCCACATGCCCGGAAACTCCCTTCAAACGGGATAGTCGCATGGAATTCTTGAAATAAACAGGAATTTACGGGGGTGTTCGGATGGGAAACACCTGGGGGGCACTGCGCCGAATAAACGTACCGGCGACTACATGCCCCCCAGCGTGCCCGGTTACCCCGTCCTGAAAACGTTACGCGGGCGGGCTTCCCGCCTTCATCCCCTTCCGGATCATGTCCTTGAACTCGGGAGTGATGTCGTACTTGTGCACCGTTTTCACGTGCTGGACCACGGCTTCCATCAATTCCTCCTCGGAATCCGCAGATAGCGCCACGGTGCATTTCACATCGCTGGGGTGGTCGCGGCAATCGATGTATTTCCGTGCCATAATTGCTCCTCCTTCTGGTAATGGGAATTGTTACAGGTTGCCTGCCTTTTCGTATTGGATGCGATGCCTTACGGCCCGCGAACGATTCGCGATAGCATCTACTTGCCGCCTCGAAATTCCGCTTCCCCCAAGAGGCGGTCAAAGCATGTCCGATGAAACCGCAGGATCCGCGGATCTCTCTTACTTTAGGGAGTTAAATACAGTCCCATCAGGGCTCGGCCGAGGGATGGTATATTCCCGTCTATGCGGCGATCCCTGACGGATTCCCCGCAGCCTTCCACCGGAAAGGATCAAGGGTGCATTTCATCCCCGCCGTGACACCTCCCCCCGAGACGAACCGCGAAGCGTGGTGGTTCCTGTTCCACGGCGATCGACTGCTGGTCGAAACCTGCGGGGATGCGGTCGCGGTGCCGCACGGTCTGCTGCCCGGTGTGCGCAGTCTTCGGCCCATACGGACGCAATACCTTGGGACCCTGGACGGGGTTCCCTGTTACGGCGGCGAGCTGGCGGAACCGGTCGAACCGGACGGCACGACTTTTCGCGGCCTGCGTTCCCTTCTGGGAACACTGCCGGACTCCCTGTTCTCCCTGGCGGGGCGGGCCTACCAGATCGTGGACTGGGAACGCACACACCTGTACTGCGGGAAATGCGGCGGACCGACCCAACCGCTGGACGGGGAGCGGGCAAGGACCTGTCCGGGTTGCGGGATGCACTTTTTCCCCCGCGTTGCGCCGGCCGTCATCGTCGCCGTGGTGCGGGACCGGAAGATCCTCCTCGCCCAGGCACGCCGCTTCCCTTCCGCGTTCTACAGCGTCCTCGCCGGGTTCGTCGAACCGGGGGAAACCTTCGAGGAGTGCGTGCGCCGGGAGGTGCGGGAGGAGGTCGGCATCGATGTGACGAATCTCCGGTACTTCGGCAGCCAGCCGTGGCCGTTCCCCCACCAGTTGATGGTGGGGTTCACCGCCGAATACGCCGGAGGCGACCTGGCGATCGAGGAGAAGGAGATCATCCGCGCCGGCTGGTTCGACGCCGACGAGATCGCCCGCCTGGAGGTCCCGCGTCACGGGACGATCGCCCGCCGGTTGATCGAATGGTTTCTCGACCGCAAGGAATGAGCCCGCACCGGCGGGAGGAACGCCACGCCCTTTCCATTTCCCCGGCGGAGGAAGAGCGCACGGTGGATACCCCCGGAATAACCGTGCAATATAATACTCGTCCACGGACAGGAACGATTCGGGAGGACGATAAGGGCCATGCCGGAATCGTTGCGGAGGAATGCATGAACCCGCCGCCGGGAGAGCGATCGGCAAGAGTCGGGATCGACACCGGCGGCACGTTTACGGACTTTCTCGTGCTCCGCGACGGCCGGGTGAGCGCGCACAAAGTGCTCTCCACCCCGCGCAACCCCGCGGAGGCGGTGCTCGCGGGGTTGCACGAAACGGATCTTGCCGGACCGAAGAGCGTCGTCCACGGGTCCACGGTGGCGACGAACGCCCTCCTGGAACGGAAGGGGGTCCGGACGGCCCTGATCGCCACGAAGGGGTTCGAGGACGTGCTGGAGATCGGGCGGCAGACGCGCCCCGACATCTACCGGCTCTTCGTCGTTCGTCCGACCCCCTTGGTCGATGCGCGGTTCCGGTTCGGCGTCGACGAGCGCGTCCTGTGCAGCGGCGAGGCGGAGAAGGCGCCGGAAACCCCGGAGGTCCGGGAGGTCCTCGAAAAGATCCGGACGTCGGGCGTCGAGTCCCTCGCCATCTGCCTCCTCCATGCGTACGCCAACCATGCCCACGAGGAGACGGTTGCGGCCATGGCGGAAGAACTGGGGATCCCCGTTTCGGTCTCCCACCGGATCCTGCCCGAATACCGGGAGTTCGAGCGGACCGTACACGACCGTGGTGAACGCGTACGTCTCCCCTCTCATGGACCGGTACCTCTCGCATCTCGACCGGGAGATGGGCAAGGACGCCCTGCGAATCATGCAATCCAACGGCGGGAGCATTGCTGCGGAGACGGCAAGGAAGGAGTCGGTCCGGACGATCCTCTCGGGTCCGGCGGGGGGCGTTGTGGGGGCGTTCGAGACGGCCCGGGCCGCCGGGTTGACCCACGTAATCACCTTCGACATGGGGGGAACCTCCACGGACGTGTCTCTGTGCGACGGGGGGATCCGCACGACGGCCGAGGCGGCCGTCGCCGGCTTCCCCGTCCGGGTCCCCATGATCGACATCCACACGGTGGGCGCGGGGGGCGGTTCGATCGCCCGCGTGGACGCCGGGGGAGCGCTTCGGGTGGGACCGGAGAGCGCGGGGGCGGACCCGGGCCCGGCCTGCTACGGGAAGGGGGAGGAGATCACGACCACCGACGCGAACCTGTACCTCGGGCGCCTCCTGCCGGACCACTTCCTCGGAGGAAGGATGCGCCTTGCGGGGGAGCGCGTGGAGGAGAGGATCCGAACGCTGGCCTCGCAACTGTCGGTTTCGCCGATGGCTGCCGCGGAGGGGGTGGTGCGGGTCTCCAACGCCGCCATGGAGCGTGCGATCCGGGTCGTCTCCGTCGAGAAAGGGTACGATCCCCGGGAGTTCGTCCTGGTCTGCTTCGGGGGGGCGGGCCCGCTCCACGCGTGCGATCTGGCGGCGGCGCTTTCCATCCCGAAAGTGCTCGTCCCGGAGAACCCCGGGCTTCTGTCCGCCCTCGGTATGCTCCTCTCCGACGTGATCAGGGACTATTCCCGGACCCACCTGCGGAAGACGGCGGCCGTATCCCGGGAGGATATCGACTCCTTCTTCGCGCCGCTTGCGGAGCAGGCTCTGACTGGCATGGGCAAGGAGGGAGTCCCCGCCGGGGACATCCGGGTGGAGCGGTTTCTCGACATGCGCTACCGCGGACAGTCGTACGAGATCACCGTGCCGTACGACGGCGATTTCGAGCGGGAGTTCCACCGGGAGCACCAGCGAATGTACGGCTACCAGGACCCGGAACGGGAGACCGAGATCGTCAACGTGCGCGTCCGGGCGGTCGGAGCGGTGGGCAAACCGGTCTTTCCGGAACGGGAGCTTTCGGGGGAGGACCCCCGCGCGGCGTTCCTGGAGGAGCGGTGTCTCGTGGAAAACGGGAAGGAGCGGGAAGTCCGCGTATACCGGCGCGGCGGTCTCGCACCGGGAAACCTCGTGGCGGGGCCTGCGATCGTCGTGGAGTTCAGCTCGACGGTCTACATCCCGTCGGGATGGGAGTGCCGTGTCGACCGCCGCGGGAACCTGGTCCTTATACCTTGCGGGGGGCCCCGATGACGATGTCGTTCGACCCGATCAAGCTCGAGGTCTACAAGAATCTCTTCTCCTCGATCGCGGAGGAGATGGGGGTGGCGCTCTGCCGGACCGGCTATTCGCCGAACATCAAGGAGCGCCGGGACTTCTCCTGCGCCCTCTTCGATGGCCGCGGGGAGATGGTGGCGCAAGCCGCCCACATCGCGGTGCACCTCGGGTCGATGCCTCTCTCCGTGAAAAGCGCGGTCGAGAAGGTGCCGATGGAGCCGGGGGATGTGGTGATCGTAAACGACCCGTTCAGCGGGGGAACGCACCTTCCGGACCTGACGATGGTCTCCCCCGTCTACCCCGCAGGCGCCCGTTCCCCGCTCTTCTACGTGGCGAATCGGGCCCACCACGCGGACATCGGGGGGATGTCCCCGGGGTCCCTCCCCCTCTCGACGGAGATATTCCAGGAGGGGTTTCGGATCCCGCCGGTCAGGCTCGTGGCGGGAGAGAGGATGCAGAAGGACGTCCTCGCCCTGATCCTCGCGAACGTGCGCACTCCGCAGGAGCGCGAAGGGGACCTGACCGCCCAGGTCGCGGCGAACCGCATCGGGGAGCGGAGAATGCTCGAGGTCTGCGGGAAGTACGGAACCTCCGAGGTGCTCCGGTACACGGAGGAACTCAAAGGCTACGCCGAGCGAATGACGCGGGCGGCCGTCGCCGGGATACCGGACGGCGAGTACCGTTTCGAGGACTGGCTGGACGGCGACGGCGTCCTCCCGGGCCCCGTCCGGATCTCGGTCACGGTCTCGGTTCGGGGCGACACGGCCGTCGTCGACTTCTCGGATTCCGCCCCCCAGGTCCGGGGAAGCGTGAACGCCACCTACGCGATCACACTTTCCGCGGTCTTCTACGTCTTCCGAAGCATCGTGGGGGGCGACATCCCCTCGAACGCCGGCATCATGCGGCCTCTCCGGGTCGTAACGCAACCCGGCACGGTGGTGGACGCCCGGTTTCCCGCCGCGGTGGCCGCCGGGAACGTGGAGACATCGCAACGGATCACGGATGTCCTCCTGGGGGCGCTCGCGCAGGCGCTCCCCGAGAGGATCCCCGCGGCCTCGGCGGGCACGATGAACAACCTCACGGTGGGGGGCGTGGACCCCCGCACGGGGGGGCCTTACGCCTATTACGAGACGATCGGGGGCGGATGCGGCGCGACGCCGGCACACGATGGGGCGAGCGCGGTGCAGACCCACATGACGAACACGATGAACACTCCCGTAGAGGCTCTCGAGCACGCCTACCCGCTGAAGGTCACCCGGTACGCGATCCGGTCCGGGTCGGGGGGAAAGGGAGGTTCTCCGGAGGAGACGGCATCCATCGGGACATCGAGTTCCTCGCGCCCGCGACCGTCACGATGATCTCGGAGCGGAGGGAGATCCCCCCGTACGGACTGTCGGGAGGGGAGCCGGGTTCCTGCGGGGAAAACGTACTCGTTCATCGCGGGGAGGAGACGCGGCTCCCGGGGAAGTTCCACATCGCCGTGGAAACGGGAGACAGGCTGCTCGTCTCCACGCCCGGTGGCGGAGGATTCGGACGATCCGATCGTCCATCGTCCAACAACCGGAAAACGGGCAGGCAGGAAGATGAAACGTGAAGGAAGGAGGGATCTTCCTCACCTCACCGGATTTCTTCCTTCGCAAGGAACGTCCGTCTGGCATAATCCGCACCCGAGAACATGGACATCGTAGCGCCCGGTTGTTTCGACCGGAATGGTCCCGTGCACGTACTCTTTGCATTTCTGCTTGTCGTGCCCGGAGGCGTCGATCGCTCCAGTCGGACAACGCCCGATACAGGTTCCGCAACTTCCATCATGAAAATGAAGACAATTGCCCCTGGGGTTCTTCCTTCGGAGAGTATTCGGTTTCAGAACCAGGTTCGTGACCACACTGCCGCATCGATGGGCAATCCCGCGTTCGGTGATCAACCCGTCGCTCAGGCTGAAAGTCCCCAGCCCAGCGGCATATGCAGCATGGCGTTCAGACCAGGTCGACGCCAGGCCGACGCGTGCATCATGGATCGACCGGAAATGACTTGTGAGAAGCGGCGCCACGGCGCGGTACCCTTGCTTTTCGAGGATTCCGACAACGTGTTTCCTTAACCTGTCGTTGAACTCCTCTCCGTGGGTCCGGGTTCTCGCCCATTCCAGGGAGGGCCAGCGCCGCTCCACGCGATTGGTTTCCCGGGCCGGCAGAGCGACGGGAAGAATCCAGCAGATCACCGTCCCTTCGGTCAACGTTCCCTCCGATCCCTTCTCGAATATCTCGGGCGGGGTAAGGTGAAAGTCTCCGATGATGGTCTTGTAGTCTCGGAAAATCGGATCCCGGGCGGAGGCAAACCCTAGCATCGGTTCATCAAACCAGAAATCCCCGGATTCGTCACGCCGGTTGAATCCGCTCTCCAGGACAAAGCGACGGATTTCTCCTACAATATCAAATTCTTTCACGGATGATCCTCCTGAAGCTCCTGCGATTCCACGTACCGCTACCACAACCGCCGACGCCTCCATCCGCACGGTGCAACCAGCGTCCGCCTGCCCCGTCCGGACGACACACCGCAAGTAACGGTCCCCCCAATTTTAGTGTAAAAACCCTCCCGAAGTCTCCAATGAACTGCAGGTGAACCGCTCTCCGTGGACCACCCCCGGCAATTTTCGATCTTGTTATTATTCCCATTTATAATATGATTAGTACTCTGTCGACATTGGGTTCGCCTGCAAGGCGTTAAATGGAAAAGAAAACCTGTGGGATGTAGACGCGATTGCGCGTCGGTGTAGCGGTAAAGATGCATTTAATCGGTAGGACCAATCGAAAAGGAGGGCACCGATGAAACGACCGTGGGTGGGCTTATGGGCCATTGTGCTCATCGCCGGGCTATCGGCTGCAGGCTGCGCTACGGCTAACAGGATCAGCGCCGCCCAGGCGACGATGGACCAGGCGAGAGCCGAAGGGGCAGTGTACAAAGCGCCGTTCGAGTACAAGGCGGGGGAAGCGTACCTCAAAAAAGCTGTTGTCGAGGCGGAAGAAGGGGACTGTAAGGCTGCGGACTCCTTCACGGAGAAAGCGCAGGCGCATGCCACGAAAGCGCTTGAGATGTCGGGTGGAGGTGCGAAATGAGGAATCGACTCGTCATCCTTAGCACGACGGTTCTTCTCGCGGTGTTTCTCGCTGCGGGTTGCGCCGGAACACGTATGATGACACAGGGCGAGACAGACCAGTTTGAAGCCATCTCGGCAAAGATCGCCAAGGCGGAAAAGATGGACGCCAAGGAATGTGCTCCCGTGGAACTGGCCTACGCCCTGGCGGAGCGCGATTATGCCCGTCACGAGACGATCGAACCCTGGGAGACTGCTCCCAAGCATATCGGCGCGGCGAACAAGGCCGCCGATGACCTCCTTGCCAAGACGACCTCTTGCTGGGAGGCGAAGCAGCCGAAAATGGCACCGCCGCCACCTCCTCCTCCCCCTCCGCCACCCCCTCCCCCGGCGCCTGCCGCCTCGATAATGGCGGACCCCAAGTATGTCTATGAGGGGCAGTGCACCACCCTCAGCTGGTCTACCCAGAACGCCGCCTCGGCGATGATCGACCAGGGTATCGGGAGTGTGGGCATGAGCGGCACCAAGGAGGTTTGCCCCAAGAAAACCATGCAGTACACGGTCACCGCAACCAACGCGGGCGGCCCTGCGATGGCGGTCGTGGAAGTCCCCGTGTACCACAGAACGACCCTGCACATCAACTTCAACACGAACAAGGCCGAAATCCGGAAGGCCGACCTGCCGGAGCTGCAGAAAGCGATCGATTTCTTGAAGAGGTGGCCGGACACCAAGATTTCCGTGGTGGGGTTCACGGACAGCACGGGGACCGATGCATACAACCAGAAGCTCTCGGAGCGGAGAGCGCAGGCGGTCAAGAAATACCTCTTGGACAGCGGGTCCGCGAAAGCCGACATGATCACGGCGGAGGGACGCGGGGAAACCGAACCCATCGCGGACAACAAGACCAAGGAAGGGCGGTTCAAGAACCGGAGAGTGGAGATCAGGGAAGCGACCAAGTAACGAAGACTGCCCGTAAATGATGCAACCCGAAAGGGTCACCGGAATAGCCGGTGACCCTTTCTTTATTTACCCGTGTTTGGCCCCTGCCGTCACTTCCTGTCCAAAACTGTCACCCCTGTCCGTCTGGCAGGGGACCCAACAGGCAAAAAAAAACGATGAGAAACCTGGGGGAGTACATCGGAGCCACTGCCATGCCGATCATTTCGGGGCATCTCTTTTTTCGAAGTGAGGCCTGAAATTATCGGTTAGCGCATAAGCGAGCTCTTCGAGGTAACGATCGTATTGCTCTTCGGGAGCGTTCATGCTGAACGAGATGTCATTGGCGTTGGAACGGATGCCTGCCACCTTCCAATGTCCTTGACGCGAATTGCTCCAGATCGTCGCCCCGCTCGCGGTTTCCCACTGCTTTGAAACCATCGAGATATTCACAACCGCAGAGGCGCGGAGGGAAGAAAGGTCTTTTGCAATACTCACCTTGGGTTGCACGTTTGAAATTTCAAGGTTTCCCGTAAAGACCGAACTCACCCCGTATTTTTCTTCAATCGCTTTCATGGCCTCGATGTCCAACGAGTTCCGGCCAAGCTTTTTTACCAATTGGTCCTCCGGCCCCAATTCAAGAAAGCGAACTTGAGGTTGGGCGTTCTGGATAAAGCCCATGAATTTTTGGGTGGCGATCTGATTGAGATTCTCCTGGGAGTTGGAGGCAAATTCCACGATGCCGATCGTTCCATACGGCTGCAAATCGATTTTCGGGGGGATTTGAACAACGACCGTGTGAGCGCATCCAAATGCCGATAAACCGACCAGAAGGGATCCC
Source organism: uncultured delta proteobacterium (assembly GCA_963811025.1). Lineage (GTDB taxonomy): Bacteria > Desulfobacterota > Deferrimicrobia > Deferrimicrobiales > Deferrimicrobiaceae > CSP1-8. The sequence goes on along the minus strand of CAWEPX010000012.1, from coordinate 22,060 downwards.
AGAAAAATTTTCAAAGTGCGCAAGTTGTGCAATATCATTGGGGCTTCCTTTTGCACGAAAGATGACGTCGACCACCCTCCATATGGTGTATCGGCGTCCCATTCAAGGAAGTTTATGGTAATGCCCGCCGATTCCGGACCAAAAAGAAAGAGAATCGTGTATTCGGCTGCGTACCTCCGGGCAAGAAAACGGAACAGTACGTCAAGACCGGGGAAACGAAATCACGCAGGAAAAGAACGTACAGGTCGGTTCGAACAGTGTCCGGTCAGCGAGGGCCCGGCACGATGAAGTGCCGGATGGCACCCAGCGCCCGGGTAAGCTCGGGGCGGAAGTCGGGGTGGGCGATGGATATCAGCGCTTCGCCTCTTTCGCGGAGCGTCATGCCATGCAGGTTGACCGCGCCATGTTCCGTGATCATCCAGTGTACGTGCCCGCGGGTGGTGACCACTCCGCCCCCGGGGGAAAGCTCGGGAACGATGCGGGATATCTTTCCGCCGGCCGCGGTCGATTGAAATGCCAGAATCGGCTTGCCGCCGCGGGAAAGCGCCGCGCCGCGTATGAAATCCATCTGGCCGCCGATCCCGGAATAGATGCGGTGGCCGATCGAGTCGGCGCAAACCTGTCCGCGTAAGGTCCACCTGAAGGCACGAATTGATCGCCACGACCTTGTCGTTCCGCCGGATCAGCGAGGTATCGTTGGTCCGGTCGCACGGATGGAACTCGACCAGCGGGTTGTCGTGGACGAAACGGAACAGCTTTCGGGTGCCGCTCACGAAACTCGTTACGATCCGGTTCGGATGGACGCTCTTGAACCGATTGGTGACGGCGCCTGCTTCCACCAGTTCCACCACGCGATCCGAGAACATCTCGGTGTGGATCCCCAGATCCCGCTTCTCGCGCAATCGGTTGAGCGCCGCATCCGGTATCCCCCCGATGCCCATCTGCAGCGTCGAGCCGTCCTCGACCAGGCCCGCGATGATCTCGCCGATGCGCGCCTCCACATCCGTCTCCGGCGCGGGAAAATGCTCTACGAGCGGACGATCCGTATGGATAAAGGCGGTGATCCGCTCGAACGGCACTACGGTGTTTCCGTGCGTGCGCGGCATCTGCTCGTTGATTTCCGCCACGATGACGCGGGCGGAATCGGCCGCCGACTTGGCCGTGTCCACGGATGTTCCCAGCGTGCAATACCCGTGCATGTCGGGCGGGGAGACCTGCAGAATCGCGGCATCCAGGCGGATTCTCCCGGACCGGAACAGGGCCGGGATATCCGACAGGAAGATGGGCATGAAATCCGCGCGCCCTTCCTCGATCGGCTTCCGGAGAGCAGGGCCGGTGAAAAGCGAAATCGAGAAGAGGCGCCCTTCGCAATCCGGATCGACTAACGGCGTCTCTCCGGCGGTATGCAGATGGAAAAGGCGCACGCCGTCCAGATCCTTCCGCCGGGCCATCGCCTTGAGCAGCGGTGTGGGGGTAGCGGCGGCTCCGTGCACGAAAACGTTCGTCCCACTTTGAATCACGCCAACGGCATCCTCCGCCGAAACGGATTTCCTTGCCCAATCCCTCTCCATGTCGTCTCCCCTCTTTCTCCCGAAACCCCTTACTGACTTACCCGAGGTCCATATCATGATACATGGATGTATCGGGGAGGGCGACATTAGGATCGGATACGCACCTTGCCGGACATCCCGATGACGACGGCCCGAGCCGTTTTCCTTGGTTGTCGGGATCTCGAGTGATTATCCTCCCGTATTCGATGTGCCATAATTTCCTTTGCCTGGATGAGCCGGGAGGGAACCAGATGAAAAGTCAAATAAAGACAGTCGAATGCCAGATCTGCAAAAAAGAGAAGAGGATGGGGGAGGTCGTTCCCGCGGAATTGATCCGGGATTCCGTCATCGAAACGATACGGAAGGCATACCCGGACTGGTCCGCAGGCGGGTACATCTGTAAACCCGACCTGAACCGTTTCCGGGCGGAACATGTAAGGAAGGTTCTCGAAACGGAAAAGGGCGAGGTGGCGGAGCTGGAGTTGCAGGTCATAAACAGCCTCAAGGAACAGGAGCTCTTCGCCCACAACATGAACGTGGAGTACGATACCCGGCGCACCTTCGGGGAGCGGCTGGCGGACCGGATCGCGGAATTCGGCGGAAGCTGGCGATTCATCCTCCTGTTCGGCGCGGTCCTGTTCACGTGGATCGCTATCAATACCGCCGCCCTGCTTGCGAAGCCCTTCGACCCGTACCCGTACATCCTCCTCAACCTGGTCCTCTCCTGTCTCGCCGCCATCCAGGCACCGGTCATCATGATGAGTCAGAACCGCCAGGAAGGGAGGGACCGCCTCCGGTCCGAGCACGACTACCAGATCAACCTCAAGGCGGAGCTGGAGATCCGGAACCTGCACGAGAAGATGGACCATCTCCTGTTGCGCCAGTGGCAGAAGCTCATGGAGATCCAGCAGATCCAGATGGACCTGATGGAGGAGATCGCCCGAAAAACCGCGAAGTAATGGAAGAACGCGGCGCCGACCAACCGAAGGAGTGTCGATGGACACCCTGAAGCCGTCGAAACTCCTGCCTTTTCTGGGTGTCCTCCTTTTCGGCCTCGCCCTGTGGGTTCTGCACCGCGAGCTGAAAACCGTTCATTACACCGATGTCGCGCGCGCGATCCGGGCGCTCCCCCCGCTTCGGGTCATCCTCGCTCTTGCGCTGGCCGCTCTCGGCTACCTCGCCCTCACGGGGTATGACGCCGCAGGAGTACGCTACATCGGTCATGCCCTTCCCTATTCCCGGACGGCGCTGGTCTCCTTCATAAGCTATGCGGTAAGCAACAACGTGGGCGGTTTCCTCGTCTCCGGCGGGACGGTGCGTATGCGCCTCTATTCGCTTTGGGGATTTTCCACCGTGGAGATCACCAAGGTGGTGGTCTTCTGCGCCCTGACCCTCTGGGTAGGACTATTTTCGGTCGGGGGAGCGTACCTCCTGCTGGGGCCGCTTCGTCTCCCTCCCGGGTTTCCCGTCTCGCCCGTCGTATTGCGGCTTCTCGGGGCGGTCTTCCTCGCCGTTGTTGCCGCGTACCTTGTTGCCTGTGCCTTCCGTCGGACCCCTCTTCGATTGAAGGAATGGGAGATCCCCCTTCCCTCCCTGCGCCTCGCCCTGGCCCAGGTGACCCTCGGGTCGCTTGATTGGTACCTCTCGGCCGGCGTGCTGTACGCACTCCTTCCTCCCGGGGAGGGCCTCTCCTTCCCCGAGTTTCTCAGTCCCTACCTCATCGCGCAGATCACGGGGCTGGTGAGCAACATTCCCGGGGGGGTGGGCGTCTTCGAGACGGTGCTCCTGCTTCTGCTTTCTCCCCGCGTCGGGCGGGGTTCACTGATCGGGGCGATGCTGGTCTACCGGGCGGTCTACTACCTCCTTCCGCTGGCCCTGGCCGTGCTGGCGATCGGCACCTACGAAACGTTTCAAAGGAAGGAAGCGGTTCTGCGCGCAGCCCGTGTCTCGGGGGCGTGGAGTTCCCGGATCACGCCGACGGTGCTGGCGATTTCGACCTTCGCCGGGGGAGTCATCCTCCTGTTCTCGGGGGCGATCCCGGCGGAGAGTTCCCGACTCGCCTGGCTGGCCGATTTCCTTCCCCTGCCCGTGATGGAGGTGTCCCATTTCCTCGGGAGCCTGGCCGGGATGGGGTTGCTCTTCCTGGCGAGAGGGATTCAGCAGCGGCTCGATTCGGCCTACTTCCTATCGGCAGGGCTTCTTTCGGCCGGGATCCTCCTCTCCCTGGGCAAGGGGCTCGATTACGAGGAAGCGGTCGCTCTATCGGTCATGCTTCTTGTCCTGCTGCCCTGCCGCCGTCATTTCTACCGGAAGACCTCCCTCGTCAGCGAACGTTTCACGTCCGAGTGGACGACGGTCATCTTCCTCGCTTTCCTGGGCACAACCTGGTTGGGGTTCTTCTCCTACAAGCACGTGGAGTACTCGCAGGAGCTCTGGTGGAAGTTCGTCCTCCACGGGGACGCACCCCGATTCCTTCGCGCCACCGCGGGAGCGTCCGGCATCGCGTTGATCTTCGCCCTGGCAAGGATGCTTCATCCCGCGGCGCCCTCCCCGGCGATCCCCGGCGAGGAGGAGTTGGAGAAGGCATTCGGGATCGCCCGGCAATCCCCGCACACGAACGCCAACCTCGGTCTTCTCGGCGACAAGGCGCTCCTGTTCAGCGACAGCGGGAGATCGTTCCTCATGTACGGGGTACAGGGACGGAGCTGGGTCGCCTTGGGAGATCCGGTCGGACCGTCGGAGGAGCGCTCCGAGCTGGCCTGGCGATTCCATGAGATGTGCGATCGCCACGATGGGTGGACCGTTTTCTACGAGGTCCGGGCGGAATCCCTCCCGCTCTACCTGGACCTTGGGCTGACGCCGTTGAAGCTGGGGGAGGAGGCCCGCGTACCTCTGGAGAAATTTTCTCTCGAAGGCAGCGCCCGCAAGAACCTCCGCTACGTGGAACGCAAGCTTGCGAAGGAAGGGGCCGCCTTCGAGGTCGTTCCGGCAAAAGACGTCGGCCCCTTGTTGCCGGAACTGAAAGAGGTTTCGAACGCATGGCTGAAAGAGAAGAATACGAGGGAGAAGGGGTTCTCCATAGGGTATTTCGACGAAGGATACCTCAGGAGGTTTCCCCTGGGGGTCGTCCGCCGGGAAGGGAGGATCGTGGCGTTCGCGAACATCCTGGAGGGATTCGGGAAAGAGGAGATCTCCATAGATCTCATGCGTCACCTGCCCGGTTCCCCCCACGGAACGATGGATTTCATGTTCCTTCAGTTGATGCTTTGGGGGAAGCAGGAAGGATATCGATGGTTCAACCTGGGGATGGCGCCGCTCTCCGGGATGGGGGAACAGGAACTGGCCCCTCTCTGGAATCAGGTCGGCGCCTTCCTGTTTCGCCACGGGGAGCAGTTCTACAACTTCCGGGGCGTGAGGCAGTACAAGGAGAAATTCGACCCGGTGTGGGAACCGAAGTACCTCGCGTCCCCCGCAGGGATCGCCCTCCCGCGGATTCTGGCAAGCATCGGCATCCTCGTCTCGCGGGGAATCAAGGGAGTGGTGGGAAAATGAGGTGCCGGCGGATCATTTGAGACGGATGGTCGTGATATTCCCGTCGGTAAAATACGGATCCCCGAAAGTGTTCCTTCCCGTCATCGGGGGTACGAACCTGTTCCGCCCGTCCGAAGCGACCACCCCGGCGGCGACCAGATCCCGGAGCAACCCCTCCGGTTCGGCGTCGACGTCCGGACGGATCCGGTACACGACATGCCACTTCAGGCCCACTTCGAGAACCGCCGTCCCGACATACACCGCACGGCCGTCAGACGTCCGTATATCGGACTTCCATAGTTTTGCCTGGTGCCGTTCCCTCACGGTCTGTACGGGAGTCGGCTTCTCGAAGGAGAAATCGTTCACATGGCGGTTCCAGAACGAGGGGGCCACCGGCGCGGACGGATAGCTCGTCCTGGAAATCAGCGCTCCCGCCAGTTTGATAATGGTGTCGAACCGCAAGGGGTCGGCAGGCACCCATCCGGCCTTGGCGAACGCGTCGACAAGATTCCCGTCGTTGCGGGCAACGATGACCACGCTCAAGGGCTGCTGCCGGTCGCCGGGGATGTTTTCCGTGTATTTCGGCAGCGCGCGGTCGAACTCCTTCAGGATGTCCGCGGCCGCAACGACGATTGGCGGGCGGGGAGGCGGGAAATAGGCGGCAGGACTGTACCGGAGACCGGAATAGACGTAGAAGGCGATGCAGGCGATCACCAGTCCCGCAGTCAACCGTCTCGTCGCAGTCGGGGACCGGGAAGATCCCATGGGAGGGCGTTCCTCGCGCAGATGCAGCTCGGTCATGCAGATGCCGATGATCAGCCACAACAACCCCAGCAGGTAGCCTCCCAATACGTCGCTCAGGAAGTGGACTCCCAGATACAGCCTGCTGAACCCGATCGCCGCGATGAAAATTACCCCGGCGAAGAGGATGTTCAGTCGCCTCCCCCACGTTGCCGTCCGGCGCCAGAGGAAGTAGACGACGAATCCGTAGAAAGCCGCCGCCACGGCGGCGTGCCCGCTCGGGAAGGAGAAAGACGTCTCGGTATATACGCCGACCCCGGGAGGTCTTTGCCGATGAAAGGTCACCTTCCCCAACAGGTTGAACAGGCTAGTCCCGGTAACGGTCACCATCAAGGGGAAGAGAAACTCCCGCATGTTCCAGAGGAGGAAGACGAGCACGAGGAGCAGCAGGAAGCATAAAACGATCTTCGCCTTGGCCAGCAGGGTGATCCAGAGAAAGACCTTGACCAGGAAAGGATCACGGAAGGCATACAGGAGGTTCTCGATGCGGGCGTCCAGCGCGACGATGGGTTCCAGGGTCAGCACGCTCTCGATCACCCCCGCCAGGAGCAGCAGGAAATACAGAAACACGGTGCCGAGCAAGGTGAGGGGAAGGCCTGTGAACTCCTTCCTGTCGAGACGTTTTCCGAGGAAAGCGAAGAAGGCGGGATGTTTCGAGACGAGTTCCCGCACGTGGGGATTCGCGGCGATCGCCTCTACGATCGAAGAAAGCAGCGATCCGGCGAACGCAAGGAGCTCCCTTCCCCGTTTCTCGAAGAACCTCTTCAGCCAGTAGGCACAAAGCGCCAGCAGCAGAATCGCCGCCAGCACGAGGCCGAACCGGGTCGACCATGTCTCCACGGCCCGCCACGCCTGCCCCAGAAAGAACCCGGCAAGCAGGTGGGCAGCCGCCCACAGGATGGCGCTTGCGACGTTCCACAGGTAGAACTTCTTTTTCTCCATCCCGGAAAGCCCGGCGACAAAGGGGATGACGGCCCGGATCAGGCCGACGAACCTCCCGAGGAAAACGCTTTTCCCTCCGTGGCGTGCGAAAAACTCCTTCCCCTTCTCCAGAAGCCTCGGCTTGAAGATCCGGTTCTCCTCCCGGAAGCGGATATGGCCGCCCCTGCCCAATCGGAAACTGATGCCGTCTCCGAGAATCGCTCCCGCGGCGGCGAACCAGACCAGGTCGCCGATGTCGAAATACTCCCTTTGCCGCCAGGGAGCCGGCGAACACGACGAACAACGGCGCCGGGTACCACGACCCCCACGAATGCGAGAGACTCCAGGAGGGAAACAAGCAGGACAACCCAGTAGCCGAGCATCCGGAAATGTTCGAGAGCGGGCAGGAGGGAATGGATAAAATCCACGCAGCAATCCTTTCAGCGCTTACGTGATCGGTCGGCAGATTGCGTCTGTTTGACGCGAATTTCTTCCGGCCGATCATCGCTCCGGATAGAATATCGCCTCTTGCGAATTCCGCCACCGGGATCGAACGTGCGGCGGCGCGAATCCGGATGCCGAGGTGATCTTGCCGAGGCCGGCGATGTACCCGGACACGGCTCCGAGCACGGCCGGATTTTCGCTATGCATCATTGTGCAGTTTACGGCATCGTAATACCTGGAACCGGATTAGCGGAAGCAAGCCCCCCCTTCCGGACAGCCGATCCAGTCGACCCGCAACCGGCAGGAAGACCCGACAGCGGCGTGCCAAAGGAGGAATGACCATGGAGCTTGGAATGATCGGCCTCGGCCGGATGGGCGCCAACATGGTGCGGCGGCTGATGCGCGCCGGGCACAAGAGCGTCGTGTACGACACCTCGGCGGAGGCGGTGACGGCGCTTGCGAAGGAAGGGGCGACGGGCGCCGCCTCGCTCGACGACTTCCTGGGCAAGCTCCCGAAGCCGCGCGTCATCTGGATGATGGTCCCGGCGGCCGTCGTGGACCGGGCCATCGCCGACATCGCACCGCGGATTGCGCGAGGCGACGTTCTCGTGGATGGAGGGAACTCCTACTACGTGGACGACATCCGGCGGGCGAAGGAGCTCGCCGCGAAGGGAATCCACTACGTGGACGTGGGGACGAGCGGCGGCCTGTGGGGCCTCGAGCGCGGATACTGCCAGATGATCGGCGGCGAGCCGGAAATCGTGAAGCGCCTCGACCCCATCTTCAGGGCGCTCGCGCCGCCCGTCGAATCGGCCCCCCGCACACCCGGACGGGAGAAGAGCGACGGCACCGCCGAACACGGGTATCTGCACTGCGGGCAAAACGGCGCCGGGCACTTCGTGAAGATGGTGCACAACGGGATCGAGTACGGCCTCATGGCCGCCTACGCCGAGGGGCTCAACATCCTGCGACACGCCGGCGTCGGGAAGCATACGCATGAGCGGGACGCGGAGACCACACCGCTTCGGGACCCGGAGCACTATCGGTTCGACTTCGATCTGGCGGACATCGCCGAGGTCTGGCGCCGCGGGAGCGTCATCGCCTCCTGGCTCCTCGACCTGACCGCCGGCGCCCTGCTCGACGACCCCGGGCCTTGCCAAGTACGCCGGCCGGGTCTCCGACTCCGGCGAGGGGCGATGGACCATCCACGCCGCCGTCGACGAGGCGGTCCCCGCGCCGGTGCTCTCCACCGCTCTCTACCAGCGCTTCGCCTCCCGCGGCGAGGCGGACTTCGCCGACAAGATCCTCTCCGCCATGCGCTTCGCCTTCGGCGGCCACCTGGAGAAGAAATGACTCGCATCTCGTCGGACGCGCTGGTTTTCTTCGGAGCGACGGGCGACCTCGCCTACAAGAAGATCTTCCCCGCGCTGCAGCGTCTGATCCGGCACGGGCGTCTCGATGTGCCGGTGATCGGGGTCGCGAAGGCGGGCTGGGGCCTGGAGCAGCTCCGGGAGCGGGCCAGGGAGAGCGTGACGAAGCACGGCGGCCTCGACCGGGACGCCTTCGCGAAGCTCTCGGAGCTCCTCCGCTACGTGGACGGCGACTACGCGGACCCGGGGACGTTCAAGGCGCTGCGCCGCGAGCTGGGCCCGGCGAGCCGCCCCACCCACTACCTTGCCATCCCGCCGTCCCTCTTCGAGGAGGTCGTGGAGCAGCTCGGTCAGTTCGGATGCGCCGAGGGGGCCCGCGTCGTCGTGGAGAAACCCTTCGGGCGCGATCTCGCCTCGGCCCGCGAGCTGAACCGCGTCCTCCACTCCCGCTTCGACGAGCCCGCCATCTTCCGCATCGATCACTACCTCGGAAAGAACGCCGTACAGAACCTGGTCTTTTTCCGCTTCGCCAACTCGTTCCTCGAGCCGGTCTGGAACCGCAACTTCGTGGAGTCGGTGCAGATCACCATGGCGGAGAGCTTCGGGGTGCAGGGCCGCGGCGCCTTTTACGAGCAGGCGGGAGCGATCCGCGACGTCGTCCAGAACCACCTGCTCCAGGTGCTCACCAACGTGGCCATGGAGCCGCCCACCGGCAGCGGAGACAACGAGAGCGTTCGCGACGAGAAGGTGAAGGTCCTCAAGGCCATCCCCCCCCTCGACCTGGCGGACGTTGTGCTCGGGCAGTTTCGCGGGTACCAGAAGGAGCCCGGGGTCTCGCCGAATTCGACGGTGGAGACTTTCGCCTCCGTGCGCCTTTCCATCCAGTCGTGGCGTTGGCAGGGAGTGCCCTTCGTCATCCGTGCCGGAAAATGTTTGCCCGTCACCTGTACCGAAGTGATCGTGACGCTGCGGCAGCCGCCTCCCATCTATGCGGCGACGCATCCGGCAAACTACTTCCGCTTTCGACTGGGACCGGAGGCGACGATCGCAGTGAGCGCCATGCTCAAGCGGCCCGGCGAGGAGTCCGCGGGCGACGAGGTCGAACTCCTCATCAGCCACGAGACCGACGCGGAGGAGGCGGACGCCTACGAGCAGCTTCTCGGCGACGCCATGGCGGGCGAGCCCTTCCGCTTCGCCCGCGAGGACTACGTCGAGGAGGCCTGGCGGATCGTGGACCCCGCGCTGATGGGAGAGACGCCGGTCCACGAGTACGAGCCGGGAAGCTGGGGGCCGGGCGAGGCCGACGCGATCGTGGCGCCCGGGGCGTGGCACAACCCGAAAGGCGCGCGGTAGCGGCGCCGGGATGGCGATGGACGAGCGACGACCCGACATCTGGATCTTCCGGCACGGAGAGACCGATTGGAGCCGGGAGGGGAAGCACACCGGGCGCACGGACGCCCCCTTGACAGCCGCCGGCGAGCGGGAAGCTATGGCGCTCCGCAGAAGGATCGGCGGCAGGGACTTCGCCCTCGTCCTGTCGAGTCCGCTTTCCCGGGCTTGGGAGACGTGCCGCCTCGCGGGATACGGGGACATCTCCCGGGCGGAGGATGATCTCCAGGAATGGGACTACGGCGACTACGAGGGGCGAACCACAGCAGAGATTCGACGCGAGACGCCCGGATGGACGATCTGGGAAGGTGAGGTCCCGGGCGGAGAAACGGCCGCGGACGTGGGCCGGCGCGCCGACCGGGTGATCCGGCAGGCGACGCAGGCCGGAGGCGACGTCGCCCTCTTCGCGCACGGCCACCTCCTGCGGGTCCTCGCCGCCCGCTGGCTCGGGCTTGGCCCGACCGGGGGCCGGCTCTTCGCCATGGGGACCTCCTCGATCGGGGTGCTCGGCTACGAGAGAGAAGTCCGCGTGATCCGCGCCTGGAACCTCACCGCCGGGACAGGGCCGTGAGACCCGGGGCCGGGAGGAAAGAACGGTTTGCTGGACGACACTCTCAATATCGCATGGAGGTTGCCATGGAAGACGTCCGACGGATCCTGGTCCTGGTGACGGACATCATGAACAGCAGGAAGGCGGTGCACTATGGTGCATCGCTGGCAAGGAGCTATGGCGCCGAGCTGGTTGTTCTCCACGTGGTGCACGATCCCTTCGGGGCCGAGGGATGGAATCTTCCCTTTCTGTCTCTCGACGAGGAGTATAAAAACGTACTTGATGATGCGAAAGAGGAGCTGGCGAAGGTCATCCGGGACGAAACAAAGAAGGGTTTGGCCGTGACGGAGATGATCAGGGAGGGAGAACCCACCGGAGTGATACTCCAGGTGATCAAGGACAGGCGGATCGACCTCCTCCTCGTCCCCGCCCACGAGGAAGGCAGGCTGGAGCACTTCCTGTTCGGCCGCAGCAACGAAGACCTCATCCGGAGGATGCCGTGCTCCATCATTCTGGTGAAGCAGGAACCGGAGCCCTAGTGCAGCGTCTCGAAAATAACCGGGCATTCGACCACCGCGGCGCATCGACGGTCCCGGTGCATCAGCCTGTTTGCGAGACACGGCGCCAGACGCGACTTGCTTCCATGGTGGTCCCGGGGAGACGCGTCGCGAAAGAAGGCTCCCCGTCCGGGAACGTCTTCAGGAAGCGTTTTTGCGGGCATTTGCCCGCATGCGCGCCCAAACTCCCCCAAGCACCCCCGCGATCAAGACGAGCGCGGCCATCGTGAGATAGAAAAAGATCTTCGGCGGGATCCCCGGATGAAGCACCTGCGCCCGGTCCACGCCGTTGCGTTCCAGGATGTAGGCCTCCAGGTCGGCGATCTCCTCCTGCGTCAGCGAGTTCGTCATTCCGAACACGAGCATCTTCTTTTCAGGCATCGGTCCTTTCGGGATCGAACCGTACTGCAGGATCCGGTCGATGTTGTTGGCGAACGTCTGTGGATCGCTGCTGTAGAATTTCCGGTCGATCGGGCTGAGCGGCGGGATCGCTCCTCCCGCGGACCCGGGATTGGTGATCCCCCCCTTTCCTTCGGGGCCGTGGCAGGAGGCGCAGTAGAGGCGGAACAGGACGGCGCCGTGCTCCCCGCTCCCGATGACGGAAGCTGCCCGGCCCGGCGGCCCGAGAGACGAGCCGGGGGGGAGAGGCCCGAGCCCGTGGATGGCGCCGGAAGGTTTGGAGGGAGAAGATGCCGCAGGAGGCGGGGCAACGGGTGATTGCCGGAGGGGAGGCGCAGGGTCCGGCGTTTGCCCGAACGGGAAGCGAAACGGTCGCCCTCCCCTCTCCGGGAGGATTCGCGGCTCCCAGGCTCTGCAGGTAGTCGACGATCTGGTTCAGCTGCTGTTTCGTAAGCGACGGGTAGGAGGGCATGATCGAGCCCGGGTTGTGGGATTTCGGGTCGCGGATCTGGTCCATGAGCCATTGCCGGGACCTTCCTTGACGTGATTCGTTCGAAAGGTCCGGTCCCACCGACCCGCCGGTTCCGTTGATGGTGTGGCATCCCGTGCAGCCAAGGGAGTCCACCAGGGTGGCCCCTTCCCGGGCACTTTGGGACAGACGCGCATGGGAACCACCCGGCGCCCGCGACCCGGCCTCCGGGCCCCCGGGGTGACTCCGATAGCCGATGACGGTGAGGGCGACCACGGCACCGACCCAGATCGCTCCGCCCGCCATGGCGAAAGGACGGCGAACCGGGTTGCGCTCCTGGCTCCGGTCCAGGAAAGGAAGCAGGACCAGGATCAGGATGCCGATGAGGGGAATCCCCATCGTTCCGATAGGCTCGAAGCGGCCCGGGAAGAACTTCAGCGTTTCATAGAGGAACAGGAAGTTCCATTCCGGCTTTGGCACGTACGAGGTGTCCAGCGGGTCCGCGGGCCCGGCGAACGGGGGCGATGCATAGGCGCAAAGGGCGATCAGGAAGACCAGGAGGAAGGCGGCGACGATCGCGTCCTTGAGAACCTGATCCGGCCAGAACGGCCCGCTGCGTTGGCGTTTCGCCTCGTCCCAGGGGCCGACGCTTCCGAACCGTCGGAAGGCCGCAAGATGAACGGCAAGGAACGCCAGGAGGATGGCCGGAAGGATCGCGACGTGCAGGACGAACATCCGGGATAGGGCCAGTTGCCCCATGAGATCGCCCCCCCGGAGCAGGCGTTTTACCGCATCCCCGAGGAAGGGTACCGTGCCCGCGATGCTGGTGCCCACCTCCGCCGCCCAGTACCCCCGCTCGTCCCACGGGAGCGGCGCGCCCGTGAACACGAGGCCCGCGGTGACGAGCAGCAGGACAACCCCTGCCAACCACGTCAGTTCCCTCGGGGCCTTGTATGCGCCGTAGATGAACACGCGGGCGATGTGCAGGCCGACCAGCACGATGATGGCGTTGGCCCCCCAGTAGTGAAGGCCGTGGATCAGCCACCCGAAGGGAACATCCGTGCGCAGATAATTGAGGCTGTCGTAAGCGTGATCCACGGTAGGAACGTAATAGAGGAGCTGCCAGACTCCCGTGATCATCTGGATGACGAAGACGGCCAGCGTTGCGCTGCCGAGCGTGTAGGCAAACCTTGCCCCCCCGGGAATTTCCTCGTCCAGCCCCTGGCGGATCATGCTTGTCAGAGGAATGCGCTCATCGACCCATCGTACGATCCGGTCGAACATGGCGGGTCTCCTATACGGGAATCTTCTTCGGGATACCGGGTTCAAATCGTTCCCATTCGACGTAAAGCTCCCCGTTCTCGATCTTCAGGGGGAGGGTGTCGAGCGGGCGGGGCGCCGGCCCCCCCAGCACCTTTCCGTCCAGGGCGAACACGCTTCCGTGGCAGGGACAAACGAAACGTCCCGAATTCGGCTCCCAGTCGTAACGGCAGCCCAGGTGGGTGCAGATCGGCGAGTACACCGTCACGTCCGTAGCGGACCGCCTGACCACCCACACGTTGCGCGTCACCGTTTCCCGGAGATAGGCGTCAGAGGACCGGTCGGTGAACGACAGGACCGTCGGCGTGCCCTCCGGCAGGTCTGCGACCGCCGCCGCACGGGACCAGCGGGCACGTTTTTTCCGGAAGGCGGGGCCGATCAGGGACCCCACAAGAGGGATCCCGAGTACGAGACCGCCGACACCTGCCAGGAAACCGATCGCGATCCGGAAGAACCCCCGTCTTGTCGCTTCGGCCGGTTGCACGGATTGGCTGCTCCTTTCGTCCATAACCGTCACACCTCCTCCCGGGGCCCTACCGACGCCCGCCGGGACGCGGGGCTACTCCGCGGGGGTTTTGCCCAATATCTCTCTCAGTTCGTCCCCCTGCACGATTTCCTTCCGGGAGAGAAGATGGGCCACCTCATCCAGCATGTTCCTGCGGGCGGACAGGATGTTCCGCACCCTTTGGTGGACCTGCTCGATCACCTGGGAGATTTCTTCGTCGATCTGGGCCGCCTTCTCTTCGCTGTAGGTCTTGTTCGGGGACAGATTCCCCGGGAGAAACCTGGCCTGATTAGGGCGCTCGTAGGTCACCAGCCCCAGGCGATCGCTCATGCCGTATTCCGCGACCATGGACCTGGCGATGTCGGTAGCCCTCTGCAGGTCGTTCTGTGCCCCCGTGGATATTTCCCCGAACACCAGCTCCTCCGCCACCCTGCCCCCCAGCAGCACGGCCAGGCGGTCCAAAAGCTCCGACCGCGTCATCAGGTAGCGGTCCTCCGTGGGTTGCTGCTGTGTGTATCCGAGGGCCGCGACCCCCCGGGCAATCACGGAGATTTTGTGCACCGGGTCGGCATGCTCGACCGATTCCGCCACGATGGCATGGCCGGACTCATGGAAAGCGACGATCTCCTTCTCCTTCGGGTTCATCACGCGGTTCTTCTTCTGCAGCCCCGCAACCAATCGATCGATGGCCTCGTCGAAATCCGCCAGACTTACCGAATCCTTATCTTTCCGGGCGGCCAGGAGGGCGGCCTCGTTGATGAGGTTTGCCAGGTCGGCTCCCACGAAACCCGCGGTGCGGCCGGCGACCTCGCGGAGGTCCACGTCGGGGCCCAATACAACGTTTTTGGAATGGATTTTCAGGATGGCCTCTCGCCCGTTGATGTCCGGGCGGTCCACCAGGACCTGCCGGTCGAACCGCCCCGGCCGCAACAAGGCGGGATCCAGGATCTCCGGCCGGTTCGTGGCAGCCATGATGATGACCCCTTTGTTCGTTTCGAATCCATCCATCTCCACCAGGAGCTGGTTGAGGGTTTGCTCCTGCTCGTCATGCCCCCCCATGACGTTCATCCCGCGGGCTTTCCCCAACGCGTCCAGTTCATCGATAAAAATGATGCAGGGGGCCTGGCTTGTGGCCTGAGAGAAAAGATCGCGAACGCGCGCTGCACCCACGCCGACGAACATCTCCACGAACTCCGAGCCGCTGATGCTGAAGAAAGGGACTTTTGCCTCCCCGGCCACGGCCTTGGCCAGAAGGGTTTTCCCGGTCCCCGGCGGGCCCACCAGAAGTACCCCTTTGGGGATCCTCCCCCCCAGCTTCTGGAATTTCTCCGGCGTCCTTAAAAATTCCACGACTTCCTGGAGCTCTTCTTTCGCCTCGTCGATCCCCGCCACATCGGCAAAAGTGACCTTGGTTTCACTTTCCGCAAAAAGCTTCGCCTTGCTCTTGCTGAAGGACATGACCCCCATCCCCGGCCCCATCTTTTTCATGGCGAACCGCCAGATCAGGAGAAATATGCCGATCGGGATGATCCAGGAGAGCACGGTGGCCAGGAATTTGCTCTCATAGTGGCCTGAATAGCTGACCTTGTGTTCATCCAGATCCTTCACCAGGCCGGGATCATCCACCCGGACCGTCACGAACTCCTGCCCCGGCTTCTTGTCTTTTCCCTTGAACGTTCCGCTGATGCTTTCCGGGTCGATGGCCAATGTGCTCACGTTGTCCGCGGCCAGTTGCTGCTTGAACTGGCTGTAGGGGATCGTCTCCACCCTTTGCGAGAAATAGTATTGTTGCAGGGAGGATATGAGCAGGAACGCGATCAGGAAATACCAGATGCTGAAATGAACCTTCGGGGGCAGGCCGTCCTTTGTTTTCTGGGGGGGCCTGGGACCGAAGAGGGAACGCAGCTTGTCTCTTACAGTATCCGCCAGTTCTTTTTTCCATCGGGTGGCATATTCCCCCCTTCGGGGCTCGGGTTAGCGCGCCGTCGCTTCCGACGGCCGTTCGATGTCGGTGAAATGCAGGGATCAGAATCATTGTAATATCCCGGGAGAAAGGACGGTAGGCCTGATCCATCCTCCTGAAAGTTATCCAAACGCATGACCATGGTGGCTGACAAGGGAATAATGAAGCACATCGGGAAAGATCGCGTTCCTTGATTTGCCCCCTTCCATCGCCAATAATACGAATACGCTCATCCCATGAGTGCCGGAGTGTCCCGGATGAGAACCAGACTCCTACATACACTCTCCCCATCGTGCCGGCGTTACTTGAATATTGAGTTTTTTATTGCTCTTCGTGGGAGGGAGAGATCATGAGCAAACCAACCCGTGCCAGCCACCCCATATACAATCTTCTACCTACGGAGATCGAGGGGTTCGATTCCCTTGCCGAGCTGGCCCTGGATATGCGCTGGTCGTGGAATCACGCCACCGACGAAGTGTGGCGGCAGCTCGATCCCGAACTGTGGGAAATCACGCATAACCCCTGGGTTGTCCTGCAGACGGTCTCGCGCGACCGGATCGAGCGCGTGTTGGCCGATCCCGTTTTTCGTAAAAACGTTGATGTCATGCTGCAGACCAGGCGGCAAGCGGTGGAGGCGCCCGCGTGGTTTCAGCAGAATCATCCTCACGGTTCCCTGACCTGCGCCGCGTATTTCAGCATGGAATTTATGTTGAGCGAAGCTTTGCCCATCTACTCGGGCGGGCTTGGCAATGTGGCCGGCGATCAGCTCAAGGCCGCCAGCGACCTGGGCGTGCCGGTGGTCGGCGTGGGACTGCTGTACCAGCAAGGCTATTTTCGCCAGGTGATCGACAAGGACGGAGCGCAACAGGCCCTCTTCCCGTATAACGACCCCGGACAGTTGCCGATCACGCCTTTGCGCCAATCGAACGGGGAGTGGTTGCGGTTGAAGATTGCCTTACCCGGTTACTCGGTCTGGCTGCGCGCCTGGCAGGTCCAGGTCGGCAGAGTGAGGCTTTACCTGCTGGACAGCAATGACGCGGCGAACTTCCCCGCTCATCGAGGGATTACCAGCGAGCTGTATGGCGGCGGGCCGGAGCTGCGCCTCAAGCAGGAACTGCTCCTCGGGATCGGCGGATGGCGACTGCTTGGTGCACTTGGCATCCAGCCGGAAGTCTGTCACCTGAATGAAGGGCATGCGGCCTTTGCCGTGTTGGAACGGGCCCGGAGTTTCATGGAAGATACGAAGCAACCCTTCGAAGTGGCACTGGCCGTTACTCGAGCGGGGAACCTCTTCACCACCCACACGGCAGTGGCAGCCGGCTTTGACCGTTTCGCTCCGGCCCTCATCGAGCAATACCTCGGTCGGTACGCCAAGCAAAAGCTCGGCATTACAGCTCCACGATTTGCTGGCCCTGGGCCGCCGGAACCCGAACGACTCGTCGGAGAGTTTCAACATGGCCTATCTGGCAATCCGCGGGAGCGGGGCGGTCAACGGCGTGAGTCGCTTGCACGGGAAGGTAAGCCGGCACCTCTTTCTGCCGCTCTTTCCGCACTGGCCGGAGGACGAAATCCCGGTCGGACACGTGACGAACGGAGTCCACATGCCGACCTGGGACTCGGCTCCTGCCGATGATCTTTGGACGGAAGCCTGTGGAAAGGACCGCTGGCTGGGGACGACGAAAACCCTGGAGCAGGACATCCGCCGCGTTTCCGACGCCAGGCTCTGGCAATTTCGTACCGCCGCCAGCAAGTCTCTTGTTGATTACGCCCGCGAACGATTGTCCCGGCAACTGACCTCCACAGGCGCGTCGCCCGGGGAGGTTGACCTTGCGAAGCAGCTGTTTAATCCCAACGCTCTGACACTGGGCTTTGCGCGCCGCTTTGCGACCTACAAGAGACCGAACCTGCTGCTGCACAATCCGACGCGATTGCTGCGCCTTTTGGCGAATCCTGAGCGCCCGGTGCAACTCATCATCGCCGGCAAGGCCCATCCGGAGGACCGGGCGGGGCAGGCGTTGATCCATGAATGGATCAATTTCATCCGCCGGCCGGATACCCGACCCCACATCGTCTTCCTGAGCGACTACGACATGCTGTTAACGGAGCATCTGGTGCAGGGGGTGGACGTCTGGATCAACACGCCACGGCGACCCTGGGAGGCGAGCGGAACGAGCGGCATGAAGGTGCTCGTGAATGGAGGCATCAATTTGTCGGAGTTGGATGGCTGGTGGGCGGAAGCATACACCCCGGAATTAGGGTGGGCGTTGGGAGACGGCCGGGAGCATGGCGACGATCCCGCTTGGGACGCTGTCGAAGCCGACGCGCTCTACGACCTGCTCGAGCGGGAGGTGATCCCGGAGTTTTATACCCGGGACGAGAGCGGCATTCCCACCGCATGGATCAAGCGGATGCGGGAAAGCATGGCGCAGTTGACGCCGCACTTTTCCGCCAACCGCACGGTGCGTGAATACACCGAGCAACGCTACCTCCCGGCTGCGGCCGCCTACCGTGAACGCGCTGCTGATCAAGGCACAGGGGGGAAGCAGATGGTCGATTGGCGGCACGCCTTGGAACAGAAATGGGCCGCGCTGCACTTCGGTGAAGTGCAGATTGCAACCGACGCGGAGTGGCACACATTTACGGTGGAAGTCTATCTGAACGATCTCGACCCGAATGCGGTGCGAGTCGAGCTCTATGCGGATGGAGTCAACGGCGGCGCTCCGGTGCGGCAGGAGATGAAGCGCGGCGAACAACCGGCGGGCGCAGCCGGATGTCACATCTACGGCGCGGCGGTTTCGGCGAACCGTCTCGCAACGGACTATACGGCGCGTATCCTACCGCACCGCGCCGGCGTTGCGGTTCCCCTGGAAGTCGATCTCATTCTCTGGCAGCGGTGAATCAACCTGGAACGGGAGAAAGACGACAGAAGACAACCGATGAAAGGGTCAAAAAGACCGAAAAGAACGCGACAGCCAACCGGCCGGAAGCCGCCCGTGTCCGGCCAGGCCACGGAAAAGGCGGACGGGAAACGTTTTATCTATCTCGCCACCGCCATCTCGGCGCTGGGCGGCATGCTGTTCGGCTATGACATCGGTGTCTTCTCCGGTGCCATCCTGTTCATCCAGAAAGAGTTCTCCCTTTCTCCGGGCATGGAGGAAATCGTCGTCAGTTCGGTCCTGCTGGGATCGCTCGTCGGCGCGGTAGTCGGAGGAATCCTGGCCGACCGCCTTGGACGCCGGAGATTATTGATTCTCACCGCGCTTGTTTTCGGTTTGGGTGCCATCGGGGCGGCTCTGGCTCCCGGCACAGCATGGCTCTTTGCGTTTTTCCTGGTGCCGGAAACCAAGGGGAGAAGCCTCGAAGAGATTGAAGCGCACTGGCGAGCGGGAAAGCATTCTCGAGCATTATGAAAGCATGGCAATACAGACACTACGCGCATGTGCCAGCGGCCCGCCGCCCACCCGCGGACGATACGGCGCGCATGATTCCGCACTGCGTCAGCATTGCGATCCCGCTGAAAGACGCATGAATCCGGTGGTTTCGGTGATCCGATCGCGGAAGAAAAGACGATGAAAAAAGCGACTGCAATCATCAGGGACTGGAGACGACGCGGTCCGCACTGGAGACATTGGGACTGAAATGATGAACGTGGCCAACCCATCACGGTTCCGCATCAGAATCAAAACGGTTGAGGGATAACATCGTTCTGGCAAACAGGAGACAACCGGCACATGAGCAAAGCAGGCGACGGCAAGATGGGGTTGTGGGCGGTGGTTGCCATCGGCGTCGGCGGGATGGTCGGGGGCGGGATTTTTGCGGTGCTGGGGCTGGCGGTGCAACTGGCGCACGGCGGCACGCCGGTGGCCTTTGCGCTGGCGGGCGTGGTGGCGCTGCTGACGACGTATTCGTACGCGAAGCTTTCCGTGGCTTATCCGAGTCGCGGCGGGACGGTCACGTTCCTCGACCGCGCTTTCGGGTCCGGCATGTTCACCGGCAGCCTGAATGTGTTGTTGTGGCTGAGTTACGTGGTGATGCTGTCGCTGTATGCGCTCGCGTTCGGCAGTTACGGCGCGACGTTTCTGCCGGAGGCGTGGCAGGCGATCGGCAAACATGCGCTGATCAGTCTCAGCGTGATCACGATTACCGGGCTTGAACCTGCTCAGCGCCGAGGTGATCGGCAAGGCGGAGAACTGGATCGTCGGGTTGAAAGTGGCGATCCTGTTGTTTTTCGTCGGCGTTGGGTTTGCCGGCATCAAAACCGCCCAGATCGCGCCCGGCTCGTGGTCGCCGCCGCTGCAGTTGGCGGCGGGCGGGATGATCATCTTTCTGGCCTACGAAGGGTTCGAGTTGATCGCCAACACCGCGCACGACGTGCGGAATGTGGCGCGGACGTTGCCGCGTGCCTACTACACCGCGGTGGGGTTCGTGATCGCGTTGTATGTGCTGGTCTCGCTCGTCACCGTGGGCAATCTCGCGGTGGACAAGATCGTGGCGGCCAAGGATTACGCGTTGGCGGAAGCGGCGCGACCCTTTCTCGGGCAGGCCGGTTTCACGCTGATCGCGATCGCCGCGATGTTATCCACCGCTTCCGCGATCAACGCCACGCTCTACGGGGCAGCGCGGTTGAGTTACTGCATCGCGCGCGACGGCGAATTGCCGGCCATGCTGGAGCGGAAAGTGTGGGGTCAGCCGGTGGAAGGACTGTTGATTACCGCCGGGCTGACGCTGTTCGTGGCCAACGCATTTGACCTGACCAGCATCTCGACGCTGGGCAGCGCCGGGTTTCTGTTGATCTTCGCGGCCGTGAACGCCGCCAACGCGCGGCACGCGCCACACACGAAAAGCCGCGGCTGGATTTCGGCAGCCGGGGCCGTCGCGTGTCTGGCGGCATTGGGCGCGTTGGTTTGGCAGACGGCGCGGACCGGGCCCGGCAAGTTGTGGGTGCTGGCGGCGATGGTCGCGTTGGCGGTGATCATCGAGGGAAGTTACCGGCTGGCGAAACGGGAGATTCGATTGCATGAATAACAAACCGAACCCACCTGCTCCGGGACCCACCACGCATCCTGACGATCAACGG
The DNA here is from genome assembly GCA_963811025.1 of uncultured delta proteobacterium. Classification (GTDB taxonomy): domain Bacteria; phylum Desulfobacterota; class Deferrimicrobia; order Deferrimicrobiales; family Deferrimicrobiaceae; genus CSP1-8. The sequence goes on along the minus strand of CAWEPX010000012.1, from coordinate 1,214 downwards.
CGGCTCGTCGAGCATCAAGTTTGCGCTGTTCGAGGCCGGTGACGCGCTCCGACAGATTCTGAAGGGCGGGATGGAGCGGATTGGACTGCCGGAGACTACCCTCCGGGTGAAAGGCGTAAACTCTGCGGACAACTTTTCGCGGCCGGTGGCGGCACCGGACCACACGGCGGCGGTGGGCGCGCTGATGGATTGGATCGAGGAACGCATCGGGCGTGATGCATTGACCGCGGTGGGGCATCGCGTGGTGCATGGGGGGCCGAAGTATAGCAAGCCGCAGCGAATCACCGCGGAAATGGTTGAGGAGCTGCGCCGGCTCAGTCCATTCGATCCGGAACATCTGCCGGAGGAGATCCTGTTGACCGAGGCGTTTCATCGCCGATTTCCCGACCTGCCCCAAGTGGCGTGTTTCGACACGGCTTTTCACCATGACCTGCCGCGCGTGGCGCGGTTGCTGCCGATCCCGCGCCGGTACGAGGCGCAGGGCGTACGGCGGTACGGCTTTCACGGGTTGTCGTATGCGTTTCTCATGGAGGAACTGGCCCGCCTGACCGGAGCGGAAGCGGCACAAGGCCGGGTCATCCTCGCCCACCTCGGCAACGGCGCGAGCCTGGCGGCGGTGCGTGACGGCAAACCCGTGGACACAAGCATGAGTTTCACCCCGACCGCCGGGGTGCCGATGAGCACCCGCTCAGGCGATCTCGATCCCGGGCTGGTTTGGTATCTGGCACGCACCGAAGGCCTCGATGCAAAACGATTCCATGAGATGGTCAATTTCCAGTCCGGGCTGCTCGGCGTGTCGGAGACCAGTTCCGACATGCGCGACTTGCTCGACCGTGAAACGCAGGACGTGAGAGCGGCGGAAGCGGTCGCGCTGTTTTGCTACCAGGTGAAGAAATGTATCGGCGCATTCGCGGCGGCGTTGGGTGGACTGGACACGCTGGTGTTCGCGGGTGGCATCGGTGAGAATGCGCCCACGGTCCGCGCCCGGATTTGCGACGGGCTGGGATTTCTTGGAATCGAACTCGAAGAAAAGCGAAACGCGGCGAATGAGGGCGTGATTTCCGCGGCGGCCAGCCGGGTTGCGGTCCGCGTCATTCGCACGGACGAGGAACGCATGATCGCCAAGACGGTTTGCCGCGTTCTCGGCCCTGACTGAAAAAAGGAGAATAGAACCATGAAGACACAAACCCTTTCCCCGGAACTGTTTCACAAGA
>CAWEPX010000011.1:0-186554 GCA_963811025.1 uncultured delta proteobacterium | reverse complement strand
TGCACTGGCGCAGGCCCACGTCGGCATCGCCATGGGCACGGGGACCGACGTGGCCATGCAATCGGCCGGCGTGACGCTCATCAAGGGCGACCTGCGCGTAATTGCAAAGGCCCGCCGGCTGAGTCGCGGGACGATGCGCAACATCCGTCAAAACCTGTTTTTCGCCTTTGTCTACAACTCGGTGGGGGTCCCTGTGGCGGCGGGCGTTCTGTACCCGTTCTTCGGTGTCCTGCTCAGCCCCATCATCGCCGCGGCCGCCATGAGCCTCAGCTCGGTTTCGGTCGTGGGCAACGCGTTAAGGCTCAGGCGCACAATCCTTTAGGGGATATTCCGGCATCTTTGACAGGAGGGGGGACACAACGGATGAATCGGCTGATCGTTGCATGCTCCCCTTGGCATGTCTTGTGTTGTCTCGTTTGCATAAGAGAGTTGGAGAAGGGCAATCTCCCATGCGGTGCACCGGGTGGATTCCGGACAACGTTTGCCGTAATATACACTCATTCCGTCTGTTGAAAAGGGGGGGATGACCGGTGTCCGAAAAGAACGAACCCGACAAAGACTATCCCAGCGGGAAACAAGCGGAAAAAGGGAAGACTCCCAAAGCGACCATTGTCATAGCGCTTTCCGTAATCGTCGTTATTGCGGTTGTCGTCGTAGTTGTCATGCAACGGAAAGGACCTACGGAAAAAGCATCGTATTCCGTTTCTGCGGTGGATGATCAATCTTTGCGTAAGGGGGAAACAAGAGAGACCCTTTCGCCTTCACTTTTTGCGGATCCGTTTGTTGCAAGCATGTATCAGGCGGCAAAAGATATACCTCAAGTCTTCGACAGTGTGAAATGTTATTGCTTTTGTGAAAGAGAACCGTTCAACCACGTAAGTCTTTTAAGTTGTTTTGTGGACCACCACGCAGAAGGTTGAGGCATCTGCCTCAACGAGGCCCGGCGGGCCTCGGAACTTTACAAGGAAGGCACAAGCATAAAAGAGATAAGCGATATCATAGACAAGGAATTTGGCCGATAACGGCTCCGGCGAACCCCTGGTTATCCGGCTTCCTTCCGAAGCAGATTACGGAAGAAACGGACCACTTCGGGGGTAGACCAGTCCGTGGGCCCTATGACGATTTTTTCAATAATCCCCTCCCTGCCAATGATAAAACTTTCCGGAAGTCCGGTCGTCCCGTAGAGATTTTGTGCCGTCCCCCGGGTATCGAGCAGGGCGGGGAAACTCAGATGTAATTCTTTCATGAACGGGCCGACAACCGTGGCCCCGGCTGTGTCGACGCTGACTGCCAGGATCTCGAAATCCTCACCCTTCAACTGCTGATAGAGCTTCTCCATGGATGGCATCTCTTTCCTGCAGGGAGGACACCACGTGGCCCAGATATTGAGGAAGACGACCTTGCCTTTGTAATCGCTCAGGCTGACCATCTTGCCGTCAAGCCCGGGAAAGGTAAAGTTGGGCGCGGTATCCCCCACGAGGACGAGGACCCTGTGAGACCGGTTGATAAATGAAACGTACCACAGCAGAAAAACGACGATCGGCACGGCGATCATAATGAAAACGATGAAACGGCCGGGTTTACGGCTACGTTTTTCCGCTGCGTGCGCCTCTGTTTCTGCCATTCTCATCCACCGTCGACATGAAATATCTCACCCCGGCAAACGGGATTGGTCCCGCTTAAACGGGATAAGCGTGTTGACGAAATTGTTTTCCGCCCGATAGACGGGGCAAATAATTTCCTGCTTGCTACAGGCCGAAATCGATCCAGAAGAACTGGCCATAGGTTGAGATCAATTGGAACACGTTAAAAAGCAACATCAATCCGACGATGATCAGGACGACTCCCATTCCCACCTCGACATAGCGAATCACTTTGACATGGCGACGCAGGATCCCGAATATCCAACCGATGCTCAGGGCGGCGATCAGAAAGGGAATTGCCAGGCCGGCGGAATATGCAGAGAGCAGCTTGACCCCCAGGATCACGGATCCGCCGCCGATTGCCAGTGTCAGGATCGAACCCAGCACGGGGCCGACGCATGGTGACCATCCCGCCGAGAAGAACACACCCATCAGAAACGAGGTGATGTATCCTCTCGTGTATTTGGAATGGCCATCGTAATAAATGCGCAGATCGTATTCCAGAAAGGGGATACGGAAGATGCCGGTCATATGCAGGCCGAAGATGATGACCACTATCCCGCCGATACGCGCTACCCAGGTGCGCATCCCGTAGAGCAGACTGCCGAAAGCGGATGCCGTGACGCCGATCGCCACGAAGACGACGCTGAAGCCAAGCACGAAAGCCAAGCCGTGTGTAAATGTAATCAGGCGATCCCGGGCACTGTTTTCCCCTCCGGCTGCCCGGCCACCCAGGTAACTGATATACGCGGGAACCAGCGAGAAGACACAGGGGGAAAGAAAGGAGGCCAGGCCGGCCAGGAATGCCAGGCCGATTGGAATGTCAAGACCCATAGTGACCTGTCATTTTACTATCCTTCCCGAATCCGGTTTCCGTTTTTTTGCAAACTCTATTGTACTGCATACGCCATGCCATGAACGTCAGAACATGCGGATCACGAAGCGGGCGGAATATCAGCGGGTTGCCACTCCCGATGGCTGTGCGGGATAAGCCGGAAGGAACGGGACTTGAGAATAGTCTATACCATTTTACAGGATAATCTCCGGGTTGTTTTCCATGGAAGATCCTCTTTTCGGCAAAGCGGCTGATCTGAAACGGATACGTTGCCAGCCCCCCTTGGCATGTCTGGAGAGGACTCGACGGACGGGGCGGCTCTGGCCCGAGGCGAAAATCGGCCGGGAGGAATCCCCCATCGAGAATCTTCATCCAACCCCCAAGTGAGAAGCCCTGCTAATAAGAGGCGGGTTTCGAGAAGGAGGAAGAAAAGATGCAGGCAAGATCGTTCGCTGCCACTGTGGTATTGGCAGGATTTTTGTTGATATTCGCTGGTATTTCCCATGCCGGCGGATGATGCACGAGTCAGGCGGGGACGACGGCTCGGCGAACATGACGACCGAGACCACGCCCCCAGATCACGGAAGCGCGATGGAGGGCGAATACGGACCGACCCTGGGAGATGACGGGGAGTACAACGAGGCGGTGGGAGTTGGAACCCTGCCGATCTCGGACGATACCAACTCCGCGGAAAGCGAGGAGGATCCCTTCCACGCTGAATCTGACGGGGGATGACCCGGCGGGAACCCGGTTCGGCCTGGCCGTTTAACGACTGTACGACAAACAGATGATGGAGGAAGGGCCGGTCGGGAGAAGGGGATACGTTCCCCCTCCCCGACCGGCCCCCATCGATTCCTCCCGCGGGATTTCCACGATACCTATTACTAATTAGATTGTCTTTTCCCCGCCATCCTGCTACCTTCATGGCATCTTTCCGCATTCCCCGGCGGGGAAGCGCGGCATTTCGGGAAGACATTGCGAAACGTGCGGGAAAAATATCGGTTTCCTGGCTCCTTTTTCCTTATCCTGTTTCTTTTTCTCTTCTTCCTGGAAGTTCCTGTCGATGTTGCATCCGGTGGAGGATATCTCCCGCAGGTGCCCCACGGGTTTCCCGGCCTTACCGCCGTCGCAGGCCTGCCTGACCGGGAATTGCCGATGGGAGAAACCCTCGTCGAACTTTCCTCCCTTCTGGGGGCGGAACTGACCGGCGTTCCCGTCGACAGCGACGCTGTGCGGAAGGAAATCGCCCGGATCGCCGAGAGGGTCCGTCCCGCCCTCGAGGACAGGAGCGACCCCCGCAGGGTGATCTCCGCTCTCAATCGCTTCCTGTTCGTCGAAGAGGGGTATGTCTACGACGGCGTAGCGGCAAATCCGGACAATTTCCTCCTGGACCGGGTGATCGCGCGCAAACGCGGCAACTGCCTCGGCCTGACCGCTCTCTATCTTCTTTTGGCCGAGCGGCTTTCTCTCCCGCTGCATGGCGTGTACGTCCCCTCCCATGTCTTCGTCCGGTACGAGGACGTGGGCGTTCGGGTCAATATCGAGACGGGGGAGAAAGGGGCCGAATGGGAGGATGGACGGTATCTCCGCAAATTCCGGCTTGCAGGAGGACGACCGTATCTGCGATCGCTGAGCGGTAACGAAATGATCGCCGTGTACCTGAAGAGTCTCGGGGCCTCCTACTCCCGGAAAGGGAGGGAAGATCGTGCCCTGCGCCTGTATCGGGAGGCGGCGGTTTACTACCCGGGCCTCCCCGATGTCTATTTCAACGCCGGGGTCTCCTTCCAGAAGAAAGGTATGCTCGACGAGGCGATAGCGCAATACCGGCGGGCGCTCGACCTCGACCCCGACCCTCGTCGTTGCCCGGGACAATCTCGGGGTGGCTCTGGCAAAGAAAGGCCTGTTCCCGGAAGCCCTTGTGGAAGCACGCAAGGCGGCCTCGTTACGTCCCCGCAATCCCGTCACTCTCGGGAATCTTGCTGCCGCCCTGTGCGCAAACGGGATGGTGGAGGAAGGCATCCGGGAGTACCGAAAAGTGCTCGATATCGATCCGAACAATGCGAGAGCCCTGGCCGGCCTTACGAAGGCGCACTATGCACGCGGAGAATTCCAAGCGGCGATCGTTACCTGCGACAGGGCGATTGCCTGTGGGTGGAACCCGGATTCCGCCATGCTGGGGACTCTCGAGAAGTACCGCGACCCTCTCCCCGGCTCGCTGCCCTGACCACCCGGGCGTAGGCTTCTACCCCCGGATCCGTTTCCGGATCGTTTCCCACGACCTGGTTCCGAGAAAGCTTTCCGGGATATTTTCCGCCATCCTGCCGAACAGCGAATACGGCAGGGCGAAGGAGAGCAGGTTCTCCTGTACGTAGGGTCGGGCAGACGGGTCGAATAGTCCCATCACCGCCCTCGGTTCGGGCCGTTCCGCTTCCGCAAGCGGAAATGCCACGATGGCCCCGCATCCGGAAGAAAAGGGGGCGGTCACTGCCTCCCCCTCCCTGTCGTAGGAGGCCAGGAAGTGAAGGCCCGCGAGGTGGTCCGGGGCGGCGAAGAATATCACGATTTCCGGCTCGTCCGCGGAGTGCGGCCTGTCGGCCCGGGTGAACAGGCCGTATTCCTTTGGGGCGGGACGAACCGGCATCTGCGCGAACTTGGCGCGTGCAAGTTCCGGGGTCTTGATGTAGCGCTCGCCCTCCATCTTCCCCGGTATGCCGCACGACAGGAAGTATTCGATCCCCTCCCGCGGCGCGTCGAGGAATCCGAGGTAATACCCCCCTCCTGCGCAGCCGTGACGGGATGGCGGAGAGCGCCACCGGCCTTCCCTCCGCCCTCGTCTTTGCGAGGAGGGCGAAGACGCAAACGTGCTTCCCCTCCGGGGGAAGCAGCGTCTCCTCCGGCAGGCTGTCCGTGTACCGGAACAGCACCGGGTATTCCGTCATACCGAACGCTTCCATGAACGAGTCGATCGTTCCCTTCATTGCCGCCTCACTTTTCGGTCAACCCCCGCAGGACGGCCGGGATGCCGTGATACCCGAAGCCTGGGTTGCAAGGCCCGGAAATCCCGTCCCGGCCGTCGGTCGCCCCTTCCTCGCGGAGGCGGGTTTCCCTCCTTGACCGACCGGAAAATTAAAGGAGAATGATATCATGGTTCCCACGATATCCGAGGCGCTTCGGAGGTCGCCTCTGTTCGCCAACCTCCCCCCGGAAGATCTCGCCCGCATAATCGATATATCCACCTTGCGCCATTATGCGAAGAGGGAGACCGTATTCCGGGAGGGAGACCGCGCGGACGGTTTCTTCGTGGCCGTTTCGGGGAGCGTCAAGGTCTTCAAGATCTCCGAGGACGGGAAGGAGCAGGTTCTCCATATTCTCGAGGCGGGGCAGTCCTTCGCGGAGGCGACCATCTTCGAGGGGGGGGGCTTCCCCGCGAACGCCGAGGCGCTCAGCAAAAGCGATCTCCTCTTCCTCCCGAAGCGTCCGTTCATCGAACTTCTCGAGAAAAACCCGGGAATGGTCCTCCGCGTGCTCGCATCCCTGTCCAAGTGGCTGAAACGGATGACGGACCTCGTGGAGAACCTCGCGCTCCGGGACGTGGAGGCCCGCCTGGTCTTTTTCGTGGCCGAGGAGATGAAAGGCCGGGGGCTTACGCTCCGGGACGGGGCGGTGTACGAGATCCCCGTCAGCAAGAACGTGCTGGCGTCCCGCCTGGGAACCGTTCCGGAGACGTTCTCCCGCACGCTGAAAAAGCTGCAGGAGGAAGGAAAGATCCGGGTCAAGGGAAACCAGATCCGGATCCTCAAGGCGCAATCCCTCTTCGGCGCGCTGGTGCCATGAATGTCCGGTGGATGGTCTTGATCCCCGTCAATTTCCGTTCGTTGTCCCTGTGGTAACTCTCCCAATGTCCCCCGGTGGGGGTTTGGTTGGTTTGAACCATCCAACACGATAGGAGGGAGGCATGATGAAACGGTGGGCATGGGCAGCGACGGCGTTGGGAATCATCGCATTTTCCGCCGGGACCGTGTTTGCGGCGATGGCAGAGAAGGAGGTCGCGATACCCGAGGGGAGCAAGGTGTGCGTCGACTGCCATCGGAAGGAGAAGGTGGCGGCAACCGCGATCGAAGAGTGGAAGAACAGCACCCATGCAGGGGAAGGCGTGGGCTGCCTCGATTGCCACGAGGCGAAGAAGGAGGACAGGGACGCATTTGATCATTACGGGAAACTTGTCGCCACGATCGTAACCCCGAACGACTGCGCGCAGTGCCACGAGAAAGAGTCGAAGCAGTTCCAGGGAAGCCACCACGCCAGGGCCGGGGACATCCTGGGAAGCCTCGACAACTTCCTGGGAGAGGTGGTCGAGGGGCCGCCTGCAGCGATCTCCGGGTGCAAGCAGTGCCACGGAAGCATCGTGAAGATCCTCCCGAACGGCAAGGTGGACCCGACAACCTGGCCCAACACCGGGATCGGCCGGATCAACCCGGACGGATCGAAGGGATCGTGCACCGCGTGCCACTCCCGCCACCTGTTCAGCGCGAAGGTGGCCCGCTCTCCCGAGTCGTGCGGGAAGTGCCACCTGGGCCCCGACCACCCGCAGAAGGAGATCTACGACGAGTCCAAGCACGGAATCGCCTTTTACGCGAACCGGGACCGGATGAACCTCGACTCCCGATCGTGGGTCCTCGGCAAGGACTACACGGCCGCGCCTACCTGCTCCACCTGCCACCTGAGCGCGACCGTCGACCTCCCCGTCACACACGACCCGGGAGAGAGGATCTCCTGGACGCTCCGGCCGGCGATCTCGAAGAAGCTCGAGAACTGGGAAACGAAGCGGGACACGATGAAGACCGTGTGCGTCAACTGCCACAACCGGAGGTTCTCGGACGCCTTCTTCACCCAGTACGACATCACGGTAGAGCTCTACAACGACAAGTTCGCCAAGCCGGGCGCGGAGCTGATGAAGAAGCTTCGTGACGCAGGCAAACTCACGCCGACCCAGTTCGACGAGAAGATCGAATGGACCTGGTTCCTCCTGTGGCATCACGAGGGGCGGCGGGCGCGGCACGGGGCGTCGATGATGGCTCCCGACTACACGCAGTGGCACGGGTTCTTCGAGGTCGCGGAGCGGTTCTACATGGAACTTCTCCCCGAAGCCGAGAAGCTTTTGCCCGGCTCGACCTCCTTCATCCTCGCCCAGGACCAGCACAAGTGGATGAAGGGGATCAGCAAGGAGGAGCGGGACAGTATGAAGAAATTCTACGAGGAGCGTTACGGGAAGTAGTATGAGCGATTTGACGGGACACCCGGCCGTCCCGTTCAGCCTTCGGGACAGCAGCGGAAAACCCCACCTTCTCGAAGACTACCGGGGAAGTTGGCTGTTGTTGGTGTTTCATCGCCACCTCGGCTGACTCCCTTGCCGGGCGCACATCACGCAGTTGCGTGATCATCAAGAGGAATTCGGCAAGCGGAACGTAAAGATCGTATTGGTGACATTCGAGGGCGGCTTTCTTGCGCGCCGTTACGTGGAAGATGCTGCGCTTACCTGGCCTCTTCTTGTCGATGATACCCGCGAAACGTACAGGAACTACGGCATGCTTTCCGCTTCCTTTTGGGATGTTTGGGGTCCGAAAACCTGGTGGGCTTACCTGAAGGAGATCGTCAAGGGGAAGAAGATCATAAAATCGGGAGGAGACATCTTCCAGCGTGGCGGAGACGTGCTGATCGACCCGGGCGGGACCGTCCGTCTGCACCATGTCGGCGTCGGCCCGGCAGATCGTCCCACCGTCGAGGCGTTGTTGAACAGGATACGATCCATGTAACGACATCCGGCCGGGCACCCCCCTTCAGGCGTGTGGGCCTCCCGGGCGGGGCGAAGGGTTGGCGATCCCCTCACCGAAGACCGGGCGGTTCGCGGAAACGGGCGGCCTCCCACGCGAGGATCGCCTTTTTCCTCGCCGATCCGGAGCCGTATTCTCCGAAGTCCCCTGTCTTTCGGATGACGCGGTGGCAGGGGATCAGGAACGCCACCGGGTTCCGGGCGATGGCCGAGCCCACGGGACGCGCGCTTGCCGGCGCCCCGATCCGGGATGCGACCTGTTCGTAGGAAACCGCGCAACCGGGGGGAATACGGACGAGCGCCTCCCACACCTTGACCTGAAAGTTCGTTCCCCGGACGATCACGGAAAGCGGGGAGCCGTTCTTCCATCGGGAAGGGTCGAAGATCCGGTTTGCCACGTCTTTCGTCCCGGCCTGGCTTTCCTTGAACGTGGCACGGTGCCACTGTTTTCCGAGCTCTTTCCCATTTCTCCCTGCCGCGTTCCGCGGAGAGAAACGACACCGCGCAGATCCCCCTGTCCGTGACGGCCACGAGACAGTCGCCGAACGGACTCGGGTGGACGCCGAACCGGATCGTGAGGCCGGCGCCTTCCTCCTTCAGTTCCCCCGGTGTCATGGCGTATACGTTGACGATGAGATCGTGCAGGCGCCCGGGTCCCGTCAACCCGGTTTCGTGGGCGGCATCGAGCACGTTCGCAGACTCCCGCAGCAGGCGCCTCGCGTAGTCCGCGGTGAGAAACTGGAGGAACCGCTTGGGACTGACCCCCGCCCAGCGCGAGAACAGCCGGTGGAAATGGTACTCGCTCAGACCTACCTGGCGTGCCACCTCCTTGAGGCCCGGCTGCCGGCGGAAATTTTCCTCCAGGAAATGAATCGCTTTCTCGATCCGTCTGTATTCGACCGGCGGCATGATTATCCCCCGCGATTTTTAGGCTTTGACAGACACGATGACACCCGCGACGGAAGGACTCAACCCGATTCTTGCGGTTTCCTTTGCGACGGGGGGATGCGGCGGACCCGTTCTCTTCGCATGGACTGCCCCTCCGGTTCTGCTCCGGGGGGAGCGCATGATATCATGATTTCCTATTTTTCGACCCTCGGGGGGGAAGGGGGCTTTGCGGGATGGGACATTTCTCGGTGAGTGTGATGGGAAAGGACCGGCCGGGGATCGTCGCGGAGGTCAGCAGGATTCTCTACGAGCTTGGGTGCAACATCGAGGATTCGACCTGCACGATCCTCTCCGGGCAGTTCGCGATGATCCTGGTCGTGTTTCACGAGAAGCGTATGACGTCCGCGGAGATGAACCCCTCCTTCGACGACGTGCGGCAGAAGATGGGGCTGCAGGTAACGATCCACTCGCTCAAGGCGGACGAGGTGGTCCACGACAAGTCGTTCACCGGGCGCCCTCATATCATCTCCGTGTACGGGGCCGACCGGCCGGGGATCGTATATTCCGTGGCCCGGGAACTCGCCCGGCGGAAGGTGAACATCACCGACCTCAACACGCAGGTCGTCGGGTCGAAGGAGCGCCCCGTCTACGTCATGGTTCTGGAGGTGGACCTCCCGGAAGGGATCGACATGAAGGAGCTGGACGTGGTGTTCGACGGGATCAAGAAGGAACTCGGCGTGTCCATTTCGGTGCGCCCCATCGAGACATTGGAGCTGTGACAGGCGCCCGGCATGGCGATCCTTCCGATCCTGCAGTTCCCGGACCCCCGGCTCAAGGAAAAGTCCGTCCCCGTGACGGGAGTGACCGCCGAGGTGTCCGCGGTCATCGATGACCTTCTGGAGACGATGCGCGCCTCTCCCGGATGCGTCGGCATTGCCTCGCCGCAGGTCGGGATGGCAAGCCGCATCATCGTGGTCGACGTCTCCACCCACCGGCGGGGCGGCCAGGAGGAGAACCACGGCCTTCTCGTGCTGGTCAATCCCGAGATCCTCGCCAGGGGAGGGAAACAGCTCGTCCGGGAGGGGTGCATGAGCGTACCGGACTATACGGCGAACGTGCAGCGCGCCCAGTGGGTTCTGGTGGACGCGCTCGACAGGGAGGGGAAGCAGACGATCCTCGAGGCCATCGGGTTCGAGGCGGTCGCCATCCAGCACGAGGTGGACCACCTGGACGGATACCTGTTTCTTGACCGGGTATCCTCCATCAAGACCGATCTTTTCCGGCGGAAACGCTATCGCTGAAATCCGGTCGCTCCCGCCGCCCCGGGCGATGCCAAGCGATCGACAGGGAAGGTGCCATGGAAAAAGGGAAATATTGCGTGAATTGCGGGGCCTCCATCGATGCCAGAGCGGAGATCTGCCCTGCCTGCGGAGTGCGACAACCGTCCCTCAGGCGTCCGGGAAAGATCAGCAGGCGGGTCGCTGCGGCGATCTTCGCCATTATATTCGGCAGTTTCGGGGTCCATCGGTTCTACCTCGGGCAGATAGGATGGGGGATCCTGTACGTGCTCTTCTGCTGGACGCTCATTCCCGCGGTGGCGGGGCTGATCGAGGGGATTCTGTACCTGACGATGTCCGAGGAGGATTTCGAAGCGAAGTACGGAACCTGAGTTGCCTTGGCATTCGAGCGCCGCTGCCGGGGCCTGTCCCGGAACGGTTTCTCGCGGACCGGGGAGACCCGGGGCAAGGCGGGCAAGCGCGGGAGCGGGAAGGGATTTAGCGGCTTACGAGACCGGGACGGGCGCCGGCGGAGGCCGAAAAACCGGAATCTTCGGGGGGACGTAACCGGTCGTGGCGACCGGCTTTTTCGCATCGGGGACGTGCTTCAGGGCACGGAAGATGCCCTGCAGTTTCTCTTCTTTTCTTCGCCCCGTTTTCAGCGCCTCCCGGATCTCCCCCACAAGATCGAAGGCATTTCCGAGGGAGACCCCTTCGGGGCCTTCCCGGATCACCAGGGACTTGTGCCGTTCCGCGATATCCCCGATGTCGGCGCGCATTTTTACCGCTCTCCCCCCGTCCCTTGCGGGAGGAGTGAGCAGTCCGCGTCCCGTATCGTCGCCCGCGGTCATCTTCCGTACGGTTTTCCCGGAGATCTCGAGGACCGGGACCGCTTTCATCCTGTTCCCGGACCGGGAGACCTCGACCCAGGCCCTGTTGCCGTCGTCGCCCGAAAAAATCGGGACGTGGCCAGACATGTCTTCGGCCTGCGCAAGAGTGGCGGACAGGCATAGGATTGTCGCGATGCGGACTATCCGTAACGCCGATTTACCCGTCAATTTCCATCCTCCTCCCGCATTCCTCCGTACCGGAAGTCCCTGCGGATATAGAGGGAAACAGGAAACGTGCCAAGAGATGGAAGGGTGGTTTTCGTAACGGACGCGGGGGCTTGCCTTGGATCCCCGATAACGGGGCAGGTGCATATCCGTAATATGGCGTGAGCAGGTGTTACGATTTCGTCCGTTGTTTTCCACCATAACCGCGCGCCCGGGCTTGCCGGAAGTGGGAGGCGATATGCTTCCCTCTCGGCAGGGAAGGGGTACAATGGGGATACGGGAAAAGAGTCGAGGCGGATGCAGCGATGCTCGAATACATGCGTAATGAGGGAACACAGCACCAGGGAAAGGAGCGAAAGCGATGATCAGGGTGAAGACGTTTTCGTCCCAGCTGAAGATTTTCCACACCCGCAACGAGCTGCTTGAGTTGGACCAGGCCGTCAACGATTTCGTCGCTTCCCGGGGAATCCGGAAGGTGATTTCGGTGAGTGACGCTGTCACCACCGGGGAGAAAGGGGAGGCGATCGGCGTCGTCCGGGTCGTCGCCTACGAGGATCCCGGCGCGGGAACGAGGGAAAAGGTTCTCGAAAAGATGGAGAGGAAGTTAAGTGATTGGGGCGACGAGGTGGAGAAGCTTCGCGGAAAGGCCGACAAGCTCGGGTCGGAGGCGAAGGGAAAATTCCAGGAACAGGCCGAAGAGCTGCGCGTCAAGCAGGAATCGGCACGGCAGAAACTTCACGAGTTGAGGAAAGCCGGAGGGGAGGCGTGGGAGGATCTGCAGGCGGGGGCGGAGGCCGCCCTGGATGATCTGAAAAAGACGTTGGAGAAGGCGGTTAAAAAATGGAAAGGGTAAAGATGGCTTCCGCTGCGGGACGGGGGTTGCGGCTCGCGGGCATGTTTTGTCTGGTCATCGTGCTTGGCATTTCGGTCTTTCCCGCGGCAGCATCATCGGCGGATATATCCGAACTGGTCGAAAAAGCCAACAAGGGGGATGCCGAAGCCCAGACCGCACTGGCCGAGAGATATCAGAAAGGGGAAGGGGTTCCGAAAAACGATGCGGAAGCGGCAAAGTGGTACCGCAAGGCTGCGGAGCAAGGGGATGCGGACGCCCAGTCCACTCTCGGGAAGATGTATCGCGACGGGGAGGGTGTTCCGAAGAACAGCGCCGAGGCGGTAAATTGGTATCGTAAGGCTGGGGAGAAAGGGGTCGCCGACGCCCAGTTAACCCTCGGAAAGATGTATCGCGAGGGCGAAGGCATTCCGAAGAACAACGCCGAGGCGGCGAAGTGGTACCGGAAAGCCGCGGACCAGGACGTTGCGGAGGCTCAGGCAACTCTCGGCCTGATGTATGCTAACGGTCAGGGTGTTCCCCGGGATTACGCCGAGGCCGTGAAATGGTATCGAAAGGCCGCCGAGCAAGGGGACGCAAAAGCGCAGCACGGCCTGGGCGTGATGTACAACAACGGTTTCGGTGTGGATCGGGATGGCGGCGAGGCGATGAAGTGGTTTCGCAAAGCGGCGAAGCAGGGGTATTATGGGAAGCCCCCGTAACGTTTTGACGGCAAGCCTTGCAGCCGAAATCCTGCCGGAGGCATCGCAGGGGAACGCGGGAAACCCCCGGTGTCAGGCGATGGCCAGCGTTTCCTTTCGGTGCGCCCGCAGGTAGTTTTCCACATCGCGCAGATGAAAGAGGAGCGTGTTTTCCAGCCAGACTCCGGGGAGTTCCCGGCTTACCGCCAGGGTCTGGACGTGCAGTCTGGAAAGGCTTAGCATTTTCGCCACCTCTCCCGCGGACAGCAACTGCATGGCGCTAGGGTTCCGTTCGCCGTCCCGTTGCATCGCTTCATGCCCTCCTTTTCGTGTCTTTCCCCGCTTTAGTCTAAAGCAATATCGATGCCAGGCGGAAAAACGTAATAAGATACCATAAAGAAAAGCATTTACCTGAATAGACGCTGTGTTTTAGTGGGAATCAAGGAGAATAATATAGGGAAAAATTTTGCCATTTTCGGGTATTTGATGCCCATTGCAACTCATGAGGATACCGATTCGGCAACCTGCCGCTTTCCGCCGGGCGTGCGAAGCGTTATCATACCGATATGATTCGCGTTACGGAGACGATCTTTATCCCGGAAGGTGAGATACGGGAAAGATTCATCCGCTCCTCGGGCCCCGGCGGGCAGAACATCAACAAGGTGGCTACGGCGGTACAGCTCCGGTTCGATGTCCGCACTTCCCCCTCTCTTCCCGATGCGGTTCGCGAACGCCTGGTCCGGTTGGCGGGAAGGCGAATGACCGGCGAAGGCGTCCTGATCATCGAAGCCCGCCGGTTTCGGACCAGGGAGCGCAACCGGGAAGATGCCAGGGAACGCCTGGCCGGGTTGATCCGCAAGGCTGCCGAACCCGCCAGGTTGCGCCGGGAAACCCGGCCTACGAGAAAATCAAGGGAACGCAGGCTGGAGTTCAAGCATCAACGAAGCATGGTCAAACAGTCCCGGAAGGGAGTCCCGTCTTCCGAGGCCTGATCCCTGGAAAACCAGGAGGAGCGCAGGTTCCGGCGAATCGTATCGAAGAACCCGGGGACCAGGGATGCTCCCGGATGAGGAGGAGATGGATGGGGCGGTTGTATCTCACGAGCGTTGCCGTGCTGTTGTCTATGCTTCCTGCGGCGTCTCCGGCGGGAACGTGGGAGCTGGATCCCGCACACACGTCGGTCCAGTTCAAGGTGCGCCACATGATGGTTTCCAACGTACGCGGTGATTTCGAGAAGGTATCGGGAGACGTCACCTACGATGAGGACGACATCTCCCGGTCTTCGGCGAACATCACGATCGATGCGAACTCCATCAATACCCGCGTGGCCAAACGCGACAAGCATTTGAAAAGCCCGGATTTTCTGGATGCGGAGAAGTACCCCTTCCTTGTCTTCCGATCGAAGAGGGTGGAAAGGGCCGGCGAGGGAAAGCTTAAGGTGACGGGAGACCTGACGATCCGCGGTGTGACCAGGGAGGTGGTGCTCGACGTCGAGGGGCCGACTCCTCCCGTCAAGGACCTCCAGGGAAAGATGCGCGTCGGGGGAACGGCGTCCACGACGATCAACCGGAAGGATTTCGGACTCACGTGGAACAAGGCGATCGAGACCGGAGGGGTGGTCGTGGGCAACGAGGTGGAAATCACCATCGACATCGAGCTCGTGCGGGAGGCGTAACCTCGCGGGATTTTTCGAAACGACCAGGGAGGAAAGGAATGGCCATCGTCTTCGTAAGTATTGCACCCCTTGGGACCGCGACTACCAGCCTTTCGGTCTACGTGGCCGGGGTGGAGCGGGTTCTCAAGGACAGCGGCCTGAAAAGCCAGCTCACGGCCATGGGGACGATCATCGAGGGAGACATCGACGCGATTCTGCCGGTCCTGCGACGGATGCACGAATTGCCGTTTGCCGAGGGCGCCGTGCGCGTATCCACGCTGATCAAGATTGACGATCGTCGCGACAAGACCTCGTCCATCGAGAGGAAGGTCCGATCGGTGATGGAGAAGCTGGAAGGGTAGGGATCGGGTCCCGTCGAGTATACGCGCGGCGTCGGCCCGATCGATCGATCAGCATCCTCGTAACAACAGGACCATGAGCAGGAAAAAGGACGCGCCTGCAATCACCATCAGAAATTTTTCCACCATGGCACCCGGACCCACCCGACATCTTCGGCAGAAGGTTTCCTGCGGATACGAATAAGGCTTCCGGGAGACAGATCCTTATATCGGGGACTTTGGTCCTGCCCCCCCTGCCGCTCTCAATCTGCCTTATCGGGTGTGACGGATAGGGGACATATTGGGGGGAGAGGAACCGGGGGATCGAAAGGGCCCGTTATCTACTTCTCCTCCTTCTTCGGCTTCCACTCCCGCGCCAACCGTTGCGCCTCTTCGATCTGTTCGGGGGTCATCTTGGACGCGACAATGCCTCTGCTCATTACGACCATCTCACGTTTCTCTACATCTGGATCCGAGTACCGCGAAGCCGCAAGGCTGTACCACATATACGACTGAACACGGTCTTGCGGGACGCCTTCCCCCTTGTCATACATGACGCCGAGGAAGTACTGGGCATCCGCAATGCCCTGCTCGGCCGCCTTCCGGTACCATTTCATCGTCTCGGTGTTGTCCTGCGGAACACCCTCGCCTTTGCGGTACATGACCCCGAGGTTGTACTGGGCCCTGGCGTTTCCTTGCTCGGCCGCCTTCCGGAACCATTTCGCCGCCTCGGTGCGATCCTGCGGAACGCCTTCGCCTTCGTGGTACATGACCCCGAGGTTGTAGTGGGCAACCGCGATGCCCTGCTCGCCCGCCCTCCGGTACCATTTCATTGTCTCGGTGTAGTCCTGCGGAACACCTTCGCCGTTGTGGTACATGACCCCGAGATTGTACTGGGCCTTGGCGTTTCCCTCCTCGGCCAGCGGCTTCATCAGTCGGATTGCCGTTTCGAAGTCTCCTCGTTCATAGGCGGCGGAGGCATCCTCGTATCGGTT
Source organism: uncultured delta proteobacterium (assembly GCA_963811025.1). Taxonomy (GTDB): domain Bacteria; phylum Desulfobacterota; class Deferrimicrobia; order Deferrimicrobiales; family Deferrimicrobiaceae; genus CSP1-8. Next base: position 170,509 of record CAWEPX010000011.1, on the reverse strand, counting down.
TGAACACGCGGAAATAGCCAGGGATGCAGAGAACAGGAGGGTGAACAGACCGAACGCCAGACGGCGACGCGCCCCTTTGCGGTCTTGCACCCTGACGTCCATCGATCTCACCTCCTCCCACGGAACGGATCGGGATTTAACCCGAGTGTATCCCGTGGGGGCAGAGGGTTTCAATCGGGAATCGGGAAAGGGCGATGGGTGAGGGATGGAGGTAGAAGGTCCCACCACGTTCTCTGCGGCAACAAAAAAGGGGCTACGGCTTTACCCGTAACCCCTTGATTTTACTGGTGGCCCCTCGCAGAATTGAACTGCGGACACGAGGATTTTCAGTCCTCTGCTCTACCATCTGAGCTAAAGGGCCACGTGCCGGAACGAATAATTGTAATGACACCGGCCAGATCCTGTCAAGCGCCGGTCGCCGGGTTCTCATGGACGACGATCGTCCTGCACACCTTGTCGTGCAGCCCCTGCTTGCGCGGGTCGAAGGCGGCCCACAGGTAGCCGATGTTCAAGGTCAGGTCGCACAGGAAATATCCGAGCCAACGCAGGAACGCCTTGCGGTAGTCGAGGGGAGACCCGTCCTCGTTCAGCACCTTGATCCGGAGGGCCATTTTGCCGAAGGTCTGGCCGTAGGCCCCGTGAAGGTATACGTAGTAGAAGACCGGGAAGAGGAGGAAGAAGGCGCCCCGGGCCAGGTTCTCCACGGAGAGCCGGTCGAACCCGGATCCCGTCGTCGAGTCCGGTCGGGGTCCACAGACCCGCGTCCGCCCCCATCCGGTCCACCAGGATGAAAAGGTTGAGCGCGGCGAGAAGAAGGATGAGGTCGATGACGCGCGCGACCAGGCGGATCCAGAACCCCGCGTAACGGTGTCCCTCCCTCATCGTGAGCCAGCCCGTCATGGGTTCCCGAAATGATACATCACCATGCTCACCGCGGCGATGGCGGCCGTCTCCACGCGCAGGATCCTTTGTCCCAGCCCCGCTCGGACAAACCCCGCCCGCTCCGCCTCCTTCACTTCGTCTTCCGAGAATCCCCCCTCGGGACCGATGAGTAGCGCCACGCGTTTCGCCTCCCCCATGTCGGACATGACCTTCTTCAGCCCGAATCGTCCTTCTCCCTCGTAGAAGACGATTCGTCCGTCCGCCGCGGCTCCGAAAGCCAGCGCGTCGCGATAGGAGAGAAGTCCCGGGATCTCCGGCACCCGGGCGGAGCCGCACTGCTTGGCGGCGGCGAGCGCCACCCGCTCCCAGCGCAGGAGTCTCCTGCGCGCGTCCTGCGCGTCGAGCCGGGGAATCGTCCGGGACGACCGGAACGGGGCCACCCGGAAACAGCCGAGCTCGGTCGCCTTTTCGAGAATGAAGTCCATCTTGTCGGCCTTGGGCAACCCGACGAGAAGGGTGACGGCGACCTCCGGGGGAGGTTCCGGCGGCCAGGATTCGAGCACTTCGGCGCGGAGCGACCGCGACGTCGCCTCGAGGATCCGCATCCGGTATCTTTTCCCCTCCTCGTCGAAAGCGAAGAACGAGTCGCCGGGAGCCAGGCGGAGCGACCGGAGCATATGCCCCGCCTCCGTGCCGGAGAGAACGGCCGTGTCCCCCTGGACCTTTGCGCGGTTGACGAAAAACGTGGGCATCCTATTCGGGTGCTCTTTCTCGCCGGAAGAGGAGGGCGGCCCACTGGCCCTCCTCCTTTTTCCCCACAAGCCGGCATCCGATGGCTTCATACTCCTTTGCCACCGAGTCGCTCTTCTCCGAAACGATTCCGGAGAGGATCAGGTTCCCCCCGGGCTCCAGCCGGTCGGTGATCTCCTGCTTGAGGTCGGAGAGGATCTCCGCGAGAACGTTCGCCAGGATGAGGTCGTACCTTCCCTCCACGTGCGACAGAGGGGTCGTGGCGGTGTGAAACCGGTCCTCCACGCCGTTGTGCCGGGCGTTTTCCCCGGCGACTTCCACTCCCTTGGGGTCGACGTCGATCCCGAGCGTGAACGACGCGCCCAGGCGGGCCGCCGCGATACCGAGGATCCCCGTCCCGGTTCCGATGTCCAGCACCCGGCGGGGAACAGGCGTTGCATCGAAGGTCTCCTCCAGGAACCGGAGACACATCTGGGTCGTCTCGTGCGTTCCGGTGCCGAATGCCTGGCCGGGGTCGATGGTGAGGACGACCTCCTCGGGCTCCGGCGAGTACGGCTCCCACGACGGTTTCACGGTGATCCGCTTCCCGATCCGCACCGGCTTGAAGTGCTCCTTCCACTTTTCCGCCCAGCCGAAGTCCGTAATCTCCGCCGCCGAGATGAAGGCCCCCCCCTCCATGCCGAAGGACTCGGCCAGCACGGGGAGGAAATCGAGGAATTCCCTCTTCACGGAGTGCAGATCCGACTCCCAGGGGAAGTATGCGGTGAGACGGGTCACCTCGTCGGAGGGAGGAAGGGGGTCCGCCGGATCCCCTTCCGGGCCGAACAGCCGCTCGTCGTACGCCATCCCCAGCGCACCGTGTTCCGTGAAGAAATGCGAGAGAGCGTCCACCGCCTCCCGTCGCGTCTCCACGGTGATCGATTTCCAGCGTGTCATTCTCCCGCCTTTTGCGTTCCTTTGGCCGGTCTCCGTGCGAAAAAGCCGTACCATGAATATGCTAAGATAGCACCTTGCCTCTCCGCCACGACAGAATAATGGAACGGAACAGGACAAAACTCCTTCGGATTGCCGGAACGCTCCGTCCCGAGGCGGAAAGGATCCTTCGGGAGATCACCGGGTTCGCCGAACTTCCGCTACGCGAGACGCGAACGTCCGAAATCCTCTCCACGTTTCTTGCGGATCGCGGGTTCCGGGTCGAACGCGGGATTGCGGGGATGGACACCGCATTCCTGGCGGAGTTTCCCTTCGGCAGGGGGAAGCCGGCGGTGGCGCTTCTGTGCGAGATGGACGCCTTGCCGGGGCTCGGGCATGCCTGCGGGCACAACCTGGGCGGGGTCGCCTCCGCCTGCGCGGCCGCGGCGGTGGCCCGCTTCGGGACCGGCCTTTTCCGCGCGGGGAAGATCATCGCCCTGGGGACCCCCGCCGAGGAAACGGGGTACGGAAAGGCCCGGATGGTCGAGGAGGGGGTATTTGCGGGAATCGACGCGGCGATGATGGTCCACGCCTCTTCCCGGCGCCACGTGGACAAGGGGTACCTGGCTCTCCACAAGATCCGGTTCACCTTCCGGGGAAAAGCGTCGCACGCGGCGGCCTATCCGGAGCACGGCGTGAACGCGCTCGACGGGGTTCTCCTCCTGTTCCAGGGGATCGCGGCGCTGCGCCAGCATCTTCCGGACACCGTCCGGGTTCACGGGATCGTCACGGAAGGGGGGAAGGCTCCCAACATCGTCCCGGAGCGTGCCCAGGCATACTTCTACGTGAGGGGAGAGGCCGACCCGGAGATGCTCGATGCGGTCCGGAGGGTGAAGCGTTGCGCCCGGGGCGCGGCAAAAGCGACGGGATGCCGGCTGCGGATGGAGGAAGGGCCGTATACCCTTTCCGCGATGAGGGTCAACCCCGTGCTCGCCGACTGCTACCGGAGCGCCCTTTCGCGTCTGGGTCTAAAGGAGAGCGGGGCTCCCACGGACCGGAATCGCGGCTCCTCCGATATCGGAAACGTCTCCCGGGTCGTTCCGGCCCTCCAGCCGAATGTGCCGATATCGTGCGGAGAACGGGTGGAGATCCACACGCGCGCCTTCGAGGAGGCGACCACGAGTCCGGCGGGATTGGAGGGGATGATGGAGGGGATCCGGGCGCTGGCGCTTTCCGCCTGCGATCTCTTCACCGATCCCGGCCTCTCCCGGAAGGCGTGGAAGGCATTCCGCCAAGAACAGGGACGTTCCTAAGAACTCCAAAAAACAAGGGTTCGGAGTTCTAGGAACGTCCCTGTTTTAAGCGAGCACGACGATCGTCGCCCCGTCGCCCCCCTGCTCCCTCGGCGCGGCCAGGAACCGCTTGGCGTAGGGGGAGGTTTTCAAATGGCGTCGCACCCCCGTCTTGAGCGCCCCGGTTCCGTGCCCGTGGATGAGGAAGGCGTGTGAGGCCTGTGCGAGGGAGAGCCGGTCGAGAAAGACCTCCACCTCGGGGAGGGCGTCGTCCACGTACATGCCCCGCAGGTCGAGCGTATTCTCGGGGGTCTGGAAGAACACCGCACCGGCGGACTCCCCGGTGTGGCGCGCAGTGCCGGTGGCCGGCGACCCGGCGGGACGCCGGCCCGAAGCGAAGACCCGGACCTGCTCCCTCGCCACCCGCGTTTTCATCCCCCCCACGCGCACCTCTACCCCGTTGTCATCCGGCCCCGCCGGGGCGCTGACCTCCCCTTCCTTGTAGAGGGGAGACAGAAATACCTTCTGCCCCGGGTAGAGCACGGCCCCCGGTTGCACGGGAGCGGTCCTGCTCATCATCGCCCGCACCGCGGGATCCTCCTCCGCCGTCCTCGCCTTTTCCTTCCACTCGCGCAGCACCGACGACGCCTTCCGGACCGTCTCGATCTTCCTTTCCTTGCGCAGATCCTGCGTGGCCGCCCGCAGCTCGACTTCCGCCTTCCGGATCTCCTCGCGGATTTTCTGGCGCCCCTTTTCCAGCGTCTTCGACTCCTCCTCTCGCGCACGGTCCCGCAGGGAACGAAGGAGTTTCATTTCCTCATCCGCTTCGCGGCGCTTCACGGCAAGTTCCGCGGTCCCGGCAGCGAGCTTTTCCCTCTCCCGTTCCAGGCGCGCGAGGACATCGTCGAGCTTCTGTTCCTCTCCTGTGAGGTACCGTTTTGCCCGGGAGAGCACCTCCTCGGGGAACCCCAGCGACCGGGCGATTTCCATCGCCATGCTCCTTCCCGGGACGCCGAGCCGAAGCCTGTATGTGGGGCGAAGCGCCTCCGGGTCGAACTCCATCGAGCCGTTCTCGAAGCGCCGGTCCCCGAAGGCGATACCTTTCAGCTCCTCGAAGTGGGTTGTGGCCAGGACGCGGACCTCACGGTCCGCGAGGGTTTCCAGAAATCCCCGGGCGATGGCCGCTCCTTCCCTCGGGTCGGTCCCCGATACGACCTCGTCCAGCAGAACCAGGGATCCCCGGTCCGCCCCCGCGAGGATCTCGTTCAGCCGCCGCACGTGGGCGGAGTAGGTGGAAAGGTCCTGCTCGACACTTTGTTCGTCCCCCACGGCGGCGAATACCTGCGGAAAGGTCGAAACCGTCGAGTCGCCGGAGGCAGGGATCGACAGCCCCGCCATCGCCATGAGCGTCAACAGTCCCATCGTCTTGAGCGCGACGGTCTTCCCCCCGGCGTTGGGTCCCGTGAGGATCAGGCAGCGGTAGGGACGGCCGAGCTTAAGATCATTGGGAACGATTTCCTTGCGGGCCAGCACCATCAGGGGATGACGCGCGGAGAGGAGGTTCACCTCGCCGGATGCGTTCACGGTGGGCTCCGCGGCGGAAAGTTCCTCCGCGAGGAGGCACCGTGCCTGGAGGAAGTCCATGTACGACAGGTTCGTGCGGCATTGCCTGAGCTCTTCGGAGCGGTGGCCGACCTTGCCGCTCAGCTCGGCCAGGATCCGGGCGATCTCCCGCTCCACCTCGATCTCGGCCATCTTGACCTCGTTGTTCAGATAGACGAGTTCCTCCGGTTCGAAGAAGACGGTCTGGCCGCTTTGCGACGTGTCGTGCACGATGCCGGGGAAAAGTCCCTTGGCGGCGACCTTGAAGGGGATCACGAGCCGCCCCGAACGAAGGGTGGCATACGCATCCTGTATGTGGCGGCCAAACCGCGGCGACCCGATGATCTCCTCGGCCGTCTTCTGGAGGCGGTTTCTCAGCTGCTGCAGCTGGCGACGCAGGGCCCCCAGCGACGGGGACGCACGGTCGAGGACATTCCCGGAAACGTCGATTTTGGAAACGATCTCGTCGGCCAGGTCGCGCAGGGGAGGAATCCCCTTGGCATGGTGCGCAAGACGTGAGTACTTTCCGCGGCGGTCCTCGAAGAATCTGCGGATGCGCTCCCCGGTCCCGGCTGTCTGCCCGACAAGGAGCAGTTCGGAGGGCGAGAGCGGCGCCCCCTTTTCCGCCTTCTCCACCGGGGGGAGGATCTCCTTGAGTCCCTCAAGGGGCAACGGTCCCTCGTCGATCAGCATCCGGCGGCCGTCCCGGTTCTCCTCGAGGGAGATCCGGATGGCGTCGAGGTCCGTCCCGGGAGAAAGGCCGGCGCACCGGTCTCTTCCCGGGTCGGAGGAGGCGTGCTGGCAGAGGCGGGCCACGACTTTGCTCCACTCGAGGGCTTCGAGCGTTATGTCCCAAGGCGTTACGGGCAAAATCGGGGTTCCCCCGGGAAATCGGCTGCTTTCCGTCCATTATAGCGGGAACATGATATCTTTTGCCGTCGATTTTCCCGCGTGGAAGGACCGGCGGACCATGTACGGAATGCACATCGTCCTCTTCTTGCTTTCGTTCGCCGCGTGCGGAACGGGTGCAGGCCTGCCCCCGCCTGCGTACGATCTGCCGCATACGCCTTCGCGCTGTTGTTTGTCCCGGCGTTCGTCATATGATGATACGGGTGCACATTTCCGTGGGAGGAAGGATGCGCAGGATCCTGCCCAGGCCGCTTCGAAAAGGGGATGTGATCGCGATCGTCGCCCCCGGGGGTCCCGTGGACGGGAGAAGGCTCGCCCGGGGGCTTGCCCGCCTCTCGGCCGCGGGGTTTGTTCCCGAGACCGCGGCGGGGCTGCTTCGACGGGAGGGGTTCCTGGCCGGGAACGACAGGCACCGGGCGGCGCAGATGGAGTGGGCGCTCACCCTCCCGGCGGCGCGGGCCGTCATGGCGGCACGAGGGGGGTACGGCACGACCCGGCTCCTGCCGCTCATCGACTGGAGGCGGGCCGCAGCGCATCCAAGGCTCCTGATCGGGTACAGCGACGTCACGGCGTTCCTCGCGTACGTCTCCACCCGGCTTGGCTTGGCCGCTATCCACGGCCCGATGGCGGCGACGGCGGACCTGGCGGAAAGGCCCGACCGGAATGCGCTCGATGCATTTGTCCGGCTCGTGGGGGGGCACATAAGCCCGCGGGAGCCTTGGGGTCTGCCGTGCGAGAGGTTGCGCGGCGGCGCCGCGGAGGGGATTCTCACCGGCGGGTGCCTCTCCGTGCTCACCGCACTCCTCGGAACGCCGTATGAGCCCGATTTCCGCGGGACGCTCCTCTTTCTGGAGGACGTCAACGAGCCGTCCTACCGGATCGACCGGATGCTGACGCAGTGGGTCCAGTCCGGCCGGCTTCGGAAGATCGGTGGCATCGTGGTGGCGAAGATCACCCCGGCGAAACACGAGGAGGAGGAAGAGATCCGGAGGGTCTTCGCATCCGCCGGCAAACGTCTGTCCGTCCCCGTCTGGTACGGGTTCCCCGCCGGCCACACCCGTCCGAACTACCCCCTGCCGTTCGGCGTGCGGGCGAGGATCGACGCGCGCGGGCGGCTGTTCCTGCTCGAGTCCCCGGTGGCGGCGACATGACCCGGGGGCCGGGGCGACACGGACCGTTTTCGACGACGCGCTTGCGCTGCTTCGGCGCGGCGCCGGGGAGAGGGCGTACCAGGCCGCCGTCGTCCTGGTGGCCCGGGGAGAGGAGATACTCCTCCACGGTGCGGCGGGGGAGGCAGGCCTCTCCTCGATATTCGACATCGCCTCCGTGACCAAGCCGCTGGTCGCCTCGCTGTTCTACCTCCTCGTCCAGCAGGGGACGCTTTCGCCGGGGGGGAAGATCTCCGAGGTCCTCCCGGTGCGCTCGACCGATCCGGGGTTTCCGGAGATCACGTTTCTCCACCTTCTGTCCCACACTTCCGGCCTGCCGGCATACCGGCGCCTCTACCGCGAATTGCGGGAGACCGAGGAGAAGGAAGGGAGAAGAATGTGGGGGATGGCAGAGGGCCACGACCGGATCGTGGATGCCGTCCTGTCCCTTTCCCTGGAGTCCCCGCCGGGGACCGTGTGCGTGTACAGCGACCTCGATTTCCTCCTCCTGGGGCGGGCCATCGAGGCGGCGTCCTTCACGACGCTCGACCGCCTGCTTCGGCGGGAGCTCGCCGCCCCTCTGGGGATGCACGACACCGGCTACCTGCCTCTCCGTGCGCTTTCCGAGTGCGAGACGGGGAGGCTGGTGTCGACCGGGCATTCGGAGGAGCGGGGCAGGGAGAAAGTAGGGGAAGTCGACGACGAGAACGCGGCGGCGATGGGAGGGGTCGCGGGACACGCGGGGTTGTTTTCCACCGCGCACGACCTTTTCCTCTTCGCACGGGAAATCCTCCGGGCGCGTCGGGGAGAGGGAAGGGTGCTCAACCGGCGGTCGGCAAGGGAGATGACGGCGAAAGTCGAAACGCCCCCGGGATGCCCCTTTACCCCGGGGTGGGATACCCCGACTTCCGGGGAGGCGGGCGGGTCGCAGGCCGGGCGTCACTTCCCGACGGGATCGATCGGCCACCTGGGATACGCGGGATGCTCCCTCTGGATCGACCTCGCCCGGGAGATCACGGTGGCCTTTCTGGCCAACCGGGTGTATTACGGGCAGGATAACCCCCGGCTGAAAACGTTTAGGCCGGCGATCCACGACGCGGTCATGGAGGCGTTGCAAAAGGGATGAAGAGCGTCCATCTGATCGCGGCGTGCGGCGTGGGAATGGCGTCGCTTGCCGGGATGCTGAAGGAAAAAGGGTTCCGCGTGACCGGGTCCGATGCCAACGTCTATCCTCCCATGAGCACGCAACTGGAGGCGCTCGGCATCCTGCTCCGCACGCCGTACGCGCCCGGCAACATCCCGGAGGATACCGATCTCGTCGTCGTGGGAAACGCCGTCACGCGGGACAACCCGGAGGCCAGGGAAGCGTCCCGTCGGGGACTTCCCACGCTCTCGATGCCGCAGGCGGTGGCGGACCTCTTCCTCGAGGGCAAAGAGCCGATCGTGGTGGCGGGGACCCACGGAAAGACGACCACCACGTCGCTTCTTGCCTGGTCCCTCTTCGCACTGGGGGCGGACCCTTCTTTCCTGGTGGGCGGAGTCCCGAGAAATTTCCCGGTGAGCTACCGGGTGGGCGCCGGTCCTCTTTTCGTGATCGAGGGAGACGAATACGACACGGCGTACTTCGACAAGGGGCCGAAGTTCCTCCACTACCGCCCCCGCATCGGCTTGCTCACCAGCATCGAGTTCGACCACGCCGACATCTACCGGGACCTTGCCCACATAAAGGAGTCGTTCCGGAAGCTGGTCGGAATCATCCCGCCGGACGGCCTTCTGATCGCCTCCGCCGACTACCCGGACGTGGTCGAGATCGCGCGGGAGGCGCGGTGCCCGGTCTGGTTTTACGGTGTCTCGACCGGCCCCACGATGTCCATGGAGATGGCGTGGAGGGTAACCCTCCTGTCGGATGAAGGGGAGTTCTCCCGGTTCCGCCTGGCGCGGGGGGAGGAGGCGCACGAATTCCGGCAGCGGCTCCCGGGCAGGCACAACGCGGGCAACGCGGCGGCCGCGGCCCTGGCTCTTTATCGCCTGGGATACCCGGCGGACCGGGTCGCGGAGGCGTTCGCGGGGTTTGACGGGGTGCGGCGGCGGCAGGAGACGGTGGGAGAGTTCGGCGGGGTCCTCGTGGTCGACGATTTCGCCCACCATCCGACGGCCGTCCGGGAGACGATCCGGGCCATCCGGGCGAGGCACCCGGGCCGTCCCGTGACCGCGGTGTTCGAGCCCCGGTCCAACACGAGCAGGAGAAAGGTCTTCCAGAAGGAGTTCGCCGAGGCGCTATCGGGCGCCGACGCGGTAATCCTCGCGGGCGTGTTCGGCGCGGAGAAATTTTCTCCCGACGACCGGCTGGATCCGGAGGAAGTGGTTGCCGCCCTGTGTAAAGGCGGCAGGAAGGCCTTCTATATCGAGGAGGTAGGCCGGATCGTGGAGCACCTCTCCGCAGGAGCGCGCCCCGGGGACCTGATCCTCATCATGTCGAACGGGGGCTTCGGGGGAATCCAGGGAAAGCTTTCCGCGGAAGCGCTCGTCCGCCGGTTCGCCGGGGAACGCTCCTGCACCGACCCTCTCCGCAGGATCCGCTCGCTAGCGCGACTTGCCGTCGCTCCGATCCCCGCCCCTGTAATGGAGCCGTCCGCGGGATCCCCCCGCATCGCTCCGGGGTGCGCCCTGCGTCTGCCGGGAATCTCCGCTCGCGCGCCGCGGCTCGCCATATTGTTTTTGTTTGACTTTCCCGCGGTGTCTGGTAGATTTGCCCGGATATGGAGTGGAGAGCGAAGAAAATCGCCTTGCGGTCCCGTATCCGTTCTCGCGGTTCTCGTATTGTTGATGGTTTCTTCGGCGGCAACGGCTGCGGACTATCCCCGTCGAATCGCCATTGCCCCCTTCACCATCCTGGGATCCCACGAAGATATCCGGCAGACGGTCGACATCCTCCCCCGGCTCGTCTCTTCGCGCCTGATGGCGATGACGGGCGCCGAGGTACTGCTGCTTCCCCCCGGGGGGGGGTCTCCCGAGGATGCCGCGAAAAGAGCCGGTCTGCCGCTATTGCTCAAGGGGTCGGTTGCCAAGCTCGGGGCGGGGTACAGCATCGACGTGACCGTAACCGACCTGACCACGGGGCAGACGGCAGGCGCCTTTTTCGCCGCCGCCGCCACGGAGGACGAGATCATCCTCCGCCTGGGGGACCTTGCCGCGGACATCTCGGAGAAGATGTTCGGGGTGAAGGCGGCAAGAGCCTACACGCCGCCCCCGGCCTACTACCCTGCGGGAGCGGCTCCCCCCGCCGCCGCGCCGCCCACGCCATCCGGCGCTGCGGCGACGGCGCAAACCGTTGCGCAACCCGGACCGGTCCCCGCCTGCCCCCGCCGCCCCGGACACGCTTAAGAGCGGGTGGATCCCTACCTCCTTTACCAAGGTGGCGCAGACCGACAAGATCCCCGACGAGATATACGGCGTCGTGGCGGGGGATATCGACTCCGAGGGAAACGGGGAGGTCATCGCCTACGGGACGAGAACGCTCTACATTTACCGGGTGAAGGGAAAGGATATTCTCCCGTACACGAGGATCAGCAGGCCCATACAGGACCATATTGCGAGCATCGATGCCGTCGATCTTGACGGAGACGGCAGGAAAGAGTTTCTCGTCACGAACGTGACGGGCCGGGCGCTGAAGGTTCGCAGTCGATGAGAGTTTCGATTCCTTCGTCCTGAAGAGGAAAGGGGATGTGTACGAGGAGGTGGCGGGAAAGATCCATTACTTCCTGGTCGTTCTCCCGGACTGGATGGGAAAGCCGGTGGTGGTCGGGCAGAGGGAGGGGATGGATACGCCGTTCAGTGGAAGAATCGTCCCTCTCCGCTGGGACGGGAAAGGGTTCACCGCCGGGGAGCCGTTTCCCCAGAACACGGACATCCTTCCGCTTTCGAAAGGGATTCCGGGGCTTTCGGCGGCACGGTTCGACAAGGAGTGGCGCCTGATCTACACCGACGAGACGTCGCGCCTCCGGATCCTCGACGCCGGGGGGAAAAGCCGGTATCAATCCCAGAATCTTTACGGAACGGGCCTTGATTACTTCGAGTGGGGGCCTTACGACCAGCTCGAGGGCCGAAGACAGCAGTACCGCTTGAGGAAGGCGGTGCGCGTGGCCCCCGGCGGGAGAGAGTTCCCCTTGGTCCTGATCCCGGAGGTAAAAAAAGGCATGCTCGACATTATCCAGGGATTCTACGATTCCACGCGCCTGGTGCTCCTCCAGTGGGACGGGGGGGATTTTCGGGAGAAGGCCGGGAGCGCAAGCAGCAGCCATTTTCTCTCGGGGGCCGATTTCCTGTCACCGTCGGGTCTTAAGCGGGGGGATATGGTCGTGGCTTCGGCGATCGAGCAGTCGGGCAGCCATTTATAAGAGTAAAATCAGCCGGTTGCTATTATTCCGGCTGGAATAGGGGAAAATCGCGGGGTTCCCCGAAGGAAATATCCTTGACAAGTCAAATAGCCGATGAAATATCCTTGACAAGGTATAGTAATGGTATCAAGGTCGAAAAATACACGGTTTTTCCCTGACCTATCTGGAAGAACCGAGGGGCACAAGGGGCGCAGGGGCAGGAGATTAAGACCAAGGCGGAAGGGGGTGGTGGCCAGAGGGAGGATATGGAAGGACTCGATAGTGCTTTATCTGGTTTTTTTTGGGGAAAAAATTAGGAACTCATCTTTTCAAGGAGGGGAATTATGAGGAAGTACCTGGTTGGATTGATTGCTGCGCTCGCCTTGGTGGTGTTTACCATGCCGGCGGCGGCGGCGGACATTGGCGCCAGTGGGTTCTATCACGGGTTTGCCATCCTTTCGAATTTTCATGATGGCGGCGGCGGTCCGAGCCTTCGTACGGGCGACGTCGGTGACGAGGAGCAGACCAACGCGTACGTCGCGCAGCGTTTCCGGGTGAAATGGACGTTCGGAAACGAGAACGTGAAAGCGGTGTGGTATCTCGAAAGCGACATGGTCTGGGGCGATTCTGCCGGGAACACCGACGGTGGAGCGGGCCGGAACTTCGGCGGCGCCCTCGGCGCGGACAAGGTCCAGACCGAGACCAAGCAGATCAACGTCTGGTTCAAGATCCCCAACACCTCCATGGAAGGAACGGTCGGTCTCCAGACCGTGAAGGACGACTATTCGGGGGTCTTCGGAGCCGGCAACGACGCGGCGGGAATCACCATCTACCGGGAAGTATGAGCCGGTGAAGTTACCAGGTAGTCTGGGCGAAGCTCTACGAGAACGATTACGCACCAGTCCGACGATGCGACCCTGTGCAGGGCCGAGCTCGATTTCGTCCCGACGAAGGATGTGAAGTTGGGGCTGAACTTCTACTTCCTGCAGGACGAACGGGTACCTCTGTAGCAACCAGTTATCCCGGGCCGCCCAGGCGCGTCTCCAGTTGATGCAACGTCTCCCTACCAAGACAGTTTCCAGAATACAACGTGCAACCTCTACATGCCGGGCATCGACGGCTCCATCAAGGCCGGGCCGGTAAAGGTCTCCGGCTTGGTCTTCTACCAGACCGGGACGTCCGATTCCACGCTTCCCGGCGGCTCGGACTTGATGTCAGCGGCTTCGCGGCCAACCTGCGCGGCGACGTGAAAGTCGGCCCCGGAAAGCGTTCCTCGAAGGGCTCTACATCAGCGGGGACGACAACGAAAACGATACCGATTTCGATTCGGTCATCACCCTGGGCGACTACCAGCAGAACGCTCTCCCGGCGGGTACTGCCGGCTACACCAAGCCCCACATGGTCATCCTGCTGTCGACCTGGAACATGGCCACCACCTCCCAGTGCCTCATCGGGTGCTCCGGCGGCGAGTACTGGCGACAGCTACTCGGAACAGCGGGCGCGGGTTCTGGTTCATCGGAGCCGGTTATAGCCAGAAGTTCACCGACTCGTTGAAGGGCGAGATCAACGTCGGCCACCTGGAAGCTACCGAACTTTATAGTTTTGATGAAGCCGGTGGCAGGGACAATGACATGGGAACCGAGGTCAACGCCACGGTGACCTTGGCCCTCCAGAAGGGGCTCAACTTCTCCGTGACGGGCGCCTATGCCTTCCTCGGAGATTTCGTAAGGGATCTTCCGGCGGATCCTTTTGTGGATCCGAATATGAAGACCTTCAAGGACGCCTGGACGTCGTACGCCCGCCTGGACTACAAGTTCTAGATCCGGCAGGTGTTACCACCCGCAACACGGAACCCCCGGGGGGAGAACCCCCGGGGGTTTTTTTCCCATCGGGGGACGTTGCTTTCCTGATCCCCCGTCCGGTGGTTCCCCCCAGGAAGGCAGGAAATTGGGTTTGACGGAACCCTCCCGTTTCCAGTAGATTGGCATCTTTATTCTAAGGAGAGAGAATAGGCACCATGTTCGAGAACCTGTCGGAAAAGTTCCAGGGCGTACTGAAAAACCTGCGCGGGCACGGGCGCATCTCCGAGGGGAACATCGAGGAGGCGTTGCGGGAGGTCCGGCTTGCGCTTCTGGAAGCAGACGTCAACTACAAGGTCGTAAAGGAATTCACCGCCGCCGTCAGGAGCAAGGCGCTTGGGGCGGAAGTGCTGTCCTCCCTTTCCCCCGACCAGCACTTCATCAAGATCGTCCACGACGAGATGGCGAAGATGATGGGCGGGGAGGGGCAGGACCTGGACCTGGCAAGGCGCCCGCCGGTCCCCGTGATGCTCGTCGGCCTCCAGGGATCGGGAAAGACGACCTCGTGCGGGAAGCTCGCCCTCCACCTGCAGAAGAAGAAACGGCGCCCGTTCCTGGTGCCCGCCGACGTCTACCGGCCGGCGGCGATCGAGCAGCTGAAGGTTCTGGGGGCCCAGATCGGCGTTCCCGTCTTCGATAGCTCCCCGTCCGCCGACCCGGTCGAGATCTGCCGGCAGGCGGTCCGGCAGGCGGACCTGACCGGGTGCGACACCGTTCTGCTGGACACCGCCGGGAGGCTTCACGTCGACGAGGAACTGATGGAGGAGCTGCGCCGGATCAAGGAAGCGGTCGACCCCGGGGACATCCTGCTGGTGGCCGACGCGATGACGGGGCAGGACGCGGTGAACGTCGCCCGGGCCTTCCACGAGAAGGTGGGGCTGACCGGCGTCGTGCTGACCAAGATGGACGGCGACGCCCGCGGCGGCGCGGCGCTTTCCATCCGGGCGGTCACGGGCGCGCCCATCAAGTTCGTCGGCGTCGGCGAGAAGACGGACGCCCTCGAGGCCTTCTTTCCCGACCGGATGGCCTCCCGCATCCTCGGGATGGGGGACATCCTGACCCTCGCGGAGAAGGCGCAGGAGACGATCGACGAGAAGAAGGCGAAGGAGCTTACGCGCAAGATCCGCCGGAGCGAGTTCACCCTCGAGGATTTTCGGGACCAGTTGATGAGCATACGGAAGATGGGGTCGATCGAAGACCTCCTCGGGATGATTCCGGGGATGGGGGGGAAGATGAAGGAACTCAAGGCGGCCGCCCCGGACGAGAAGGAGCTTTCGCGGGTCGTGGCGATCATCGACTCGATGACCCGCAAGGAGCGCGATAATGCGAAGATCATCAACGGGAGCCGGCGCAAACGGATCGCCATGGGAAGCGGGACGACCGTGCAGGACGTGAACCGGCTGCTCAAGAACTTCCAGCAGGCGGAAGGGATGCTCAAGCGGTTTTCGAAGGGCGCGGGGAAAAGAGGCGGGAAAGGCCTGCCGTTTTTCTAGGTGGGCCCCGGATAACGATAATCGGAAGAACGATACGGGAGGTGAGGAAATGGCGGTAAAGATTCGTCTGACGCGGACGGGGAGGAAAAAACTGCCTTCGTACCGCATTGTGGTGGCCGATTCCCGATCGCCCCGGGACGGGCGGTATATCGTGAAGGTGGGAACCTACGACCCGAAGGAGAACCCTCCCCGGTTCCTGGTCGACGAGCAGCTGACGCTCAAGTGGCTGCACCGGGGGGCGCAGCCGACGGAAACGGTGAGGAGCCTGCTCCGTAAGGCGGGGGTCTGGAAAAAGTTCCAAGGGGAAAAGAAGGAGAAGAAGGCCGTCGCGTAACGGCCCCTTTGGTGCCGACGGCCCACGGTAGCGGTGGGACGGCCGGCTTCGGAGCGCCATCGGCTTAGGGGTTGCGGATGAGGGAGGCCTACTTGGAGGTCGGACGCGTGGCGGGAGCCCACGGCAGGGCGGGGAAGATCCGGGTGAAGGCCCATTCGGGGGATCCGTCCGGGCTTCTGAACGCACGGACCTTGCGGTTGACTTCGGAAAATCCCGCCGAAACGGGTCGGATGCGCGACTTCGAGGTGAGAACGGCGCAGCCGCAGGGCGGTTTCGCCGTTTTGTCTTTGGGCGGGATCGATTCCCGGGAAGCGGCGACGGAGTGGTCGGGAGCCTCCGTTTCGGTATCCCGGGCGGAGCTGCCTCCGCCGGAGGAGGACGAGTACTACTGGGTGGACCTGGTCGGCTGCGAGGCGGTGGACGCGGCGGGAGACCGGGTCGGGAAAATCGTTGCCGTGCAGGGAGGGCGGGCCCACGACTGGCTCGTCATCCGGCGCGATGACGGGGAGTTCCTCCTTCCGATCGTCTCCTCCTTCCTTCGCGAAGTCGACGTTCCGGGCCGCCGCGTCGTGGTGGCCCCTCCGGAAGGGTGGTAAGGTGCGGTTCGACATTCTCACGCTTTTCCCCGGGATCTTTTCCGGGCCGCTGGACCACAGCATCATTGCCCGGGCGAGGGAAGCGGGGCTGCTCCTGGTTAAGACGCACGACCTGCGGGAGTACGCCGGGGGGAAGCATCGGGTGACCGACGAGCCGCCGTACGGGGGGGGCGGCGGAATGGTGATGAAGCCGGAGCCGATCTTCGCGGGGGTGGAGGCGATCCGGAAACGGTACGGGGAGGGCAAGGTAATCCTCCTGTCCCCCCGGGGGGAGCTGCTGACGCATCGCCTGGCGCGTTCCCTGGCGGCGGAGAAACACCTCATCCTTGTTTGCGGCCGTTACGAGGGAGTGGACCAGCGCGTGGCGGACCACCTCGCCGATTTCGAGATCTCCATCGGCGATTACGTGCTGGCCGGCGGGGAGTTGCCCGCCCTCGTGCTGGTCGATGCGGTGGCGCGTTTCGTCCCCGGCGTGATCGGGGACCCTTCGGCCTCCCGACGGGATTCCTTCGAGGAGGGGATCCTCGAGGGGCCGCAGTACACCCGTCCCCGGGAGTTCCGCGGCTACACGGTCCCCGACGTGCTCCTGTCCGGAAACCACCTCGAGATCGAGAAGTGGCGTCGGGAAGAGGGGATGCGCGAAACCCGGGTGCGGCGCCCGGATCTTCTGAAGAAAAAGTTGACACCCGGCGGCGGCGTGGAATAAGATTACTTAGTCTTGCTTCGCATGGGGAACCGACTCGGGAAAGGGGTTATAGGTGATGAGCAATATCCTTAAGGAACTGGAGGCGTCGCAGCTTCGGAGCGATCTCCCGGCATTCCGGGCCGGGGATACCGTGCGCGTTTTCCTGCGGATCCGGGAAGGGGAAAAGGAGCGTGTCCAGTACTTCGAGGGGATCGTCATCGGGTTCCACCGCAACGGCGCCTCCACCACCTTCAAGGTCCGCAAGGAATCGTACGGCGTGGGCGTGGAGCGGACGTTCCCGCTGCACTCGCCGCTCATCGAAAAGATCGTCGTGAAGAAACGGGGGGATGTCCGCCGGGCGAAGCTTTTCTTCCTGCGAAAAGTGTCCGGAAAGAAGGCCCGGATCCGCGAGAAGAAGGACTGGCTCGGGAAGAAGGGGATCGAAGTCCCGGCCGAGGGGACGGCGGAGCCGCCCGAAGGGGTGTCGCCGCGCCGGAAGATGCGGCGCAGGCGGAGGCGCCGGAGACCAAGGAGTAGGGCGGCCCCGTTGGACGGTTTCGAGGCCCGGGCGCGTGCGAGTGGTTTTCGCATGGTGGCCGGCGTGGACGAAGCCGGCCGGGGGCCCTTGGCAGGGCCGGTGATGGCGGCCGCGGTGGTGCTCCCTTCAGGGTTTTCCCGGACGGAAATACGTGATTCGAAGGCCCTTTCCCCGAAAGCGCGGGAAAGGGCCTTTTCCCTTATCACCTCGAATGCCCTCGCCTTCGCGGTCGGCCATTCCACCCCCGAGGAGATCGACCGGATCAACATCCTGCGGGCGTCGCTGCTGGCGATGCGGCGGGCGGTGGAAGAACTGGAACCCGCCCCCGATTTCCTCTACATCGACGGGAATCTTACGATCCCCCCGCCGCAGGGCGGCCCGTGGGGAGCCATCCGCCAGGAAGCGATCATTTCCGGGGACTCCCGGTGCGTTTCGGTCATGGCGGCGTCCATCCTCGCGAAAGTCACCCGGGACCGGCTGATGCTCGAGTACGATCGGGTCTATCCCGGGTACGGCTTCGCCTCCCACAAGGGGTACCCGACGAAGGCGCACCTGGCCGCCTTGGCGGTGCTCGGTCCCTCTCCGATCCACCGGAGGACGTTCCGCGGGGTATCTCCCGGGTGAATCGCCCGCCGGAAGAGAGGACGTCTGCGGGGCGCGAAGCGGAAGAGTCGGTCTGCGCCTATCTCGGGGAGAGGGGAATGCGTCGTCGTGGAACGGAATTTCCGGGCCCGCGGCGGTGAAATCGACCTCATCGCCCGGGACGGGGACGTTCTTGCCTTCGTCGAGGTCCGCTTCCGCGAGGAGGACGGGCACGGGCTCCCGGAGGAGTCCGTGGGGCCGGCCAAGCGCAAAAGGATTGCCGCCGCTGCGCGTGCCTACCTGTCGACGATTCCCCCGGATTCGTGGAGGGAGGCACGGTTCGACGTCGCAGCGGTCGGCGGAAGCGGAGCCGCCCCGGCCATCCGCTATTTCCCCGCCGCGTTCGACGCGAAAGGCAAGATCCTGTAGGCCGGGCGTTCCTCCCGGGGCCCCTGGCTCGCGGAGGGGTCCCCTTAGGCGTAGCTCGCGACCTTGCGCCCGCTCGCTGCCGGTTCCGCTCGACGCAAATCCCTCCTCGCTCCACAGGCCGCCTCGTCGACCCCCCCGCATCGCCCCGGGTCCCCGGGTACGCCATTTCGTGGGTGCCGGAGAGCGCAGCAAGCCGAAGGAGAGGGGGCGAAGTGAGGTTAAGCGCAGCAGTGCGGGTTCATCGCACGGCGAGCCACGAACGGAGTCCCCCCTCCGAGGCTGCGAAGCCGTTTCTACACTAGGCGCAGCGGTAGGTGGGGGAACGAAGCGACTCCTTAACCGAAGAACTCCTCGGCGATGTGGTAGATCCCCATGTCGACCGTTTTGGGTTGCGCGGTGGCATCGGCCAGGGGGACGGGGACGATCTCTTTCCCCTGGAGGCCGGCCATCTTCCCGAACTCGCCGCGGTGGGCCATCTCGGTGGCGAACACGCCGAACCGGGTGGCCAGCACCCTGTCGTGGGCCGTCGGCGATCCGCCTCGCTGGATGTGGCCGAGTACGACGTACCGGGATTCGAACGTCGTCCGCTTCTCGATCTCCTTGGCAAGGACCTGCGAGATCCCGCCCAGCCGGACGTGCCCGAACTCGTCGGTCTTCGTCTCCTGGATGATCAACTGGCCGCTTTCGCCCGACTTCTCGGCGAACTTCGCCGCTTCCGCCACGACGACGATGCTGAACGATTTCCCGCGGCTGTGGCGGCGCAGGATCAGGTCGCATACCGCGTCGATGTCGATCGGTTTTTCCGGGATCAGGATCGCGTGCGCCCCCCCCGCGATCCCCGAGAAGGTGGCGATCCAGCCCGCGTTGCGGCCCATCACCTCCACGACCATGACCCGGTTGTGGGATTCGGCCGTCGTGTGGATCCGGTCGATGGCGTCGGTGGCGATGGAGACCGCCGTGTCGAACCCGAAGGTGAAATCGGTCCCCGACAGGTCGTTGTCGATCGTCTTGGGGACGCCCACCACCGGCAGGCCGCGCTCGTAGAGCTTGCTTGCCGCCCCCAGGGTATCCTCGCCCCCGATGGCGACGAGCGCGTCGAGACCGAGCAGGCGGAAGTTCTTCAGTACCTTGTCCGGACCGTCGGGATCCTTGAAGGGATTCGTGCGGGAGGTGCCGATGATCGTGCCCCCGATG
Source organism: uncultured delta proteobacterium (assembly GCA_963811025.1). Taxonomy (GTDB): domain Bacteria; phylum Desulfobacterota; class Deferrimicrobia; order Deferrimicrobiales; family Deferrimicrobiaceae; genus CSP1-8. The sequence goes on along the minus strand of CAWEPX010000011.1, from coordinate 150,928 downwards.
GGCAGGATCCCCGAGACCATCTTGGTGTCGAGGTCGGTGTAGGAGATGTCGACCAGCCCCTTCCACCCGTTCCGGACGCCCACGACGCGGGAATCGTAATTGTCGGATTTCCGGACCACCGCCCGGATGACGGCATTGAGCCCCGGGCAATCTCCGCCGCCGGTCAGTACGCCGATCTTCATCTCGCATCCTCCCTGCACACGGGTATGGTTTGAGTATAGCAAAGTCCCGCTCACAACAATTGAAAGGAACGGGGGTATATGATAGTTTATAAAACTTATATCCCATCAGGAAAGAAAGGAAAATCGTTGTCCGTCCCGGCGAGGGAAAAGGTCGAGCTGCTGTCCGGAAACGAGGCGATCGCCCGGGGGGCATTCGAGGCGGGTGTGAGGGTTGCATCCGCATACCCCGGGACCCCGAGCACGGAAATCCTCGAGAACTTCGCCCGGTATCCCGACGTCTACGCGGAGTGGGCCCCCAATGAAAAGGTGGCGGTGGAGGTGGCGCATGGGGCCTCGATGGCGGGGGTGCGGTCGCTCGCGGTGATGAAGCACGTGGGAGTGAATGTCGCCGCCGACCCGATTTTCACCGCCTCCTACACGGGGGTCCGGGGGGGATTCGTGATCGTCACCGCCGACGATCCCGAGCTGCATTCGTCCCAGAACGAGCAGGACAACCGCCACTACGCCGTCGCGGCGAAGATCCCGATGCTGGAGCCGTCCGATTCCTGGGAGGCGAAGGAGTTCACAAGGCTTGCCTTTGCTCTTTCGGAAACGTACGACACCCCGGTGTTTCTGCGGAGCACCACACGGATATCCCACGCCAAGGGGGCGGTCCGCCTGGGAGAAGCGTCGGAATCCCCCCTCGCTCCCGGGTTTGTTCGGGACCCCGCCAAATGGGTCATGCTTCCCGACAACGCGAGGCGTCGCCACGTGATCGTCGAGGAGAGGATGCGGGCGCTGGCTGCGTTTGCGGAAGAATTCGAAGGGAACCGGATCGAATGGGACGACCGGGCCCTGGGGGTGATCACGGCCGGCGTGTCGTACCAGTACGTCCGCGAGGTGTTCCCCGATGCGTCGGTCCTGAAGCTGGGGATGATTCACCCTCTTCCGTCCAGGCTCATCCGGGAGTTTGCGGCGGGCGTGTCGCGGCTCGTGGTGGTGGAGGAGCTGGACCCCCACATCGAGACGCACGTGAAGGCACTGGGCGTGTCGGTGCAGGGGAAGGAGATCATTCCCGTCGTGGGGGAGCTGTCCCCCGGGATCGTCCGAAAAGGGATTACCGGGCAAGGGGTTCCCGTTCGTTCGCTTGAGGTCCTCCCCGGCAGGCCGCCGAACCTGTGCCCGGGGTGCCCGCACCGGGGGCTTTTCTTCGTCCTCAACAAGTGCAGGGTCACGGTGGCCGGTGACATCGGTTGCTACACCCTCGCGGCGCTGCCGCCGCTCAAGGGAATGGACACCTGCGTCTGCATGGGAGCCTCCCTCGGGAACGCCTTCGGTATCGAGAAGGCGCTGGGAAAGGCGGCCCTCGGTAAGGTGGCGGCCGTCATCGGGGATTCCACCTTCCTCCACTCCGGGATAGCGCCCCTGATCGACATCGTGTACAACCGCGGGTTCACCACCGTGATCATCCTGGACAACCGGACAACAGCCATGACCGGCGCCCAGGAAAACCCGGCCACGGGGCGGACGCTCATGGGCGAGGTCACCCGCCGCCTGGACCTGGCGTCTCTGTGCCGCGCGGTGGGGGTGGACCACGTCTACACCGTCAACCCGCACGACATGGCACAGACGGAGGCGGTCCTGAAAAGGGAGCTCTTCCGCGAGGAGCCGTCCGTGATCATCACGGAGGCGCCATGCGTCCTTCTCCCGGATCACCGCAGGAAAAAGCGGCCCGTCTACGAGGTAATCCCCGACCTGTGCACGGGGTGCATGGCGTGCAGCAAACTCGGCTGCCCCGCGATCGAATGGGTCCCGTTCACGCCGGACGAGGCGGTCGCGGCAGGGGAGAAGGTCTCCCGGAAGGGAATGGCGCGGATCAACCCCCTCCTGTGCGACGGGTGCAACCAGTGCCCGCCGTTGTGCAAGTTCCAGGCGATCCTGGAGAAGAAGGATTGAAACAGGCCCGCGGGAACGTCTTCCTGGCGGGCGTAGGCGGGCAGGGGACCCTTCTCGCATCCGAAGTGCTGGGGGAGGCGTTCCTGGTCGGCGGATACGATGTCAAGAAGAGCGAGGTCCACGGGATGGCCCAGCGCGGAGGTGCGGTGACGACCCACCTGCGGTACGGCCCGAAGGTGTTCTCGCCGCTTATCGAGGCGGGATCGGCGGACCTGCTCGTCGCCTTTGAGAAGATGGAGGCCCTGCGCTTCGCGCACTTTCTGAAACCGGCCGGCGCCGCCGTGGTCAACGCGCAGGAGATCATGCCTCCTTCCGTGGCTACCGGGCGGGAGCGGTATCCGGGAAACATGGCGGAGAGGCTGGCCGGGGCGATCCCGAATCTCTATCTGATCGATGCCCTGGCTGCGGCTCTCTCCCTGCGCGAGGTGCGCGCCGTGAACATGGTGATGGTGGGAGCCGCATCGCACCTGCTCCCGCTTCCGGAGACGTGCTACCTGGAGGCTCTCCGGGCCCGCCTCCCGGAGAGAATCGTGGAGGTGAACGCGAAGGCGTTTCAAGCCGGTCGGGCGCTCATGGCCCCGCGCGGGGCGGGCCGGTAGCCCGCGCGGTGGCGGGCTGCGCGATCCCCATCCGTCTGGAGGAGGAAGGATGATCTGGGACAACGAATTCGAAACGCTTCCCCGCGAGGCTCTCGTGGCGCTGCAGTCGAAGCGGCTCCGGGATCTGGTCGGGAGGGTCTACGCCGAAGTGCCTTTCTATCGCCGGAAACTCGATGGTGCACGGTGCGGGCCGGGCGACATCCGGGGGGGGGATGACCTGAAGAACCTTCCTTTCACGACGAAAGACGACCTCCGGGATACCTATCCTTTCGGGTTGTTCGCCGTCCCGATGGAACGGGTCGTGCGGGTGCACGCTTCCTCGGGCACGACCGGCAAGCCGACCGTTGTCGGCTACACGCGCCGCGACATCGACACCTGGGCGGAGCTCATGGCGCGCACGCTCGCATGCGGGGGGACGACGAGGGGGGACGTGGTCCACAACGCATATGGATACGGCCTGTTTACGGGGGGGCTGGGCGCCCACTATGGTGCGGAAAAGATCGGAGCCACCGTCATCCCGATTTCGGGCGGAAACACCAAGCGGCAGATCATGCTCATGCAGGATTTCGGGTCCACCATCCTCCTCTGTACCCCCTCCTATGCGCTCAATCTCGCCGAAGTGATGGCGGAGGAGGGAGTCGACCCCGCGTCCTTGCGGCTCAAGTGCGGCCTGTTCGGCGCCGAGCCGTGGAGCGAATCGATGCGCGGGGAAATCGAGAAGAAGCTCAAGATCAGCGCGCTCGACATCTACGGGCTCTCGGAGGTCATCGGTCCGGGCGTGGCGTCGGAGTGCATCGAGGAAAAGCGGGGCCTGCACATCTTCGAGGACCACTTCATCGCGGAGATCATCGACCCCTCGACGGGGGAAGTGCTCCCTTACGGCAAGACGGGGGAGCTCGTCTTCACCACGATCACCAAGGAAGCGTTTCCCGTGATCCGCTACCGGACGCGCGACATTTCGCGTCTCGATGTCTCCCCCTGCTCCTGCGGCCGGAGCCACGTGCGGATGGACCGGATCTCGGGCCGGACCGACGACATGCTCATCATCCGGGGGGTCAACGTCTTTCCGTCACAGATCGAGTCGGTCCTGATGACGGTCGAGGGCGTCGAACCCCATTACCAGCTGATCGTCTCCCGCGAAGGGTCCCTGGACCTCCTCGAGGTGCAGGTGGAGGTGGGCGAGGCGGTCTTCACGGACGAGATCAAGGGGCTCGAGACGCTCGCGAAGCGGATCGAACACGAGATCAAGGACCTGCTCGGAGTATCCTGCAAGGTAAAGCTCGTGGAGCCGAAAACGATCCAGCGCAGCGAGGGAAAGGCCAAGCGGGTGATCGACAAAAGGAAGCTGTAATGGCCCATTTCAGCTTCCAAATGGCCCGATTCCAATGCGTAAGGGAAACAGGCGGCGTCAGGCGGTGCACACCCAACATCGAGGGCGAACGTGACTCGCCCGACAGGGGGCTGCGATGAAGGTCGAGCAGATTTCCATATTCCTGGAGAACAAGTCCGGGCGTCTGGCCGAAGTGACGAATGTTCTCGCCCGGGCGGGAGTCAATATCCGTGCGCTCTCCCTGGCCGACACGGCCGATTTCGGGATCCTGCGCCTGATCGTCAACCAGGGCGACCTGGCGAAGCAGGTCATGAAGGAGCACGGTTTCACGGTGGGGAAAACGGAGGTGGTGGCCCTCGAGGTGCCGGACCGTCCGGGAGGGCTGGGAGAAATACTGAAGATCCTGCACGAAGCCGGGATCAACGTGGAGTACATGTACGCCTTCGTGCAACGGTCCGGCGACAACGCGGTCATCATCTTCCGCTTCGACGAGATCGACAAGGCGATATCGGTCCTTACGTCTGCCGGCGTGCGGGTGCTCCGGGGAGAGGAGGTCTACTCTTTGTAGCGCCGCCCGCTTGAAAGGAGCGGCCTGCATGGTGAAACGGGAGAGTCCGGGAAGAAGAAACGTTTTGACCGCCGGGTCCCGGGAGGCAGGGGAATCAGAATCGGGAAAGGGAAGGGAAAGGGAAAGGCGAAAACTATCCCACGAAGGAGGAGGAGAACATGAGGGGGAGAAACGGAATCATCGTTGCAATCGTTGCGCTGGCGCTTATGATTGGCGCGAGCGTCCAGGCGGCCGAGCCGATCCGGGTCGGCGCGATCCTCGCGGTGACCGGTCCGGCATCGTTTCTCGGAGGGCCCGAGTCCAAGACGCTTACGATGCTCGCCGAGGAAGTCAACGCCAAGGGGGGGATCAACGGGCACAAGATCGAGCTGTACATCATGGATTCGGGCGCGAACCCCGAGAAGGCGGTCTCTTTCGCCAAGCAGCTGATCGAAGAGAAGAAGGTGCTGGCGATCCTGGGGCCCTCCACGAGCGGGGAGACGATGAAGATCAAGGGGATTGCCGAGGAGGGGAAGACGATTCTCCTCTCCTGCGCGGCGGCCGAGGTGATCGTGAACCCGGTGGCGAAGTGGGTATTCAAGACCCCGCAGAAGGACAGCGATGCCGTCCAGGCCATCTTCAACCAGATGAAGAGGATGAAGATCTCCAAGATCGGCGTCCTCTCCGGCAATACCGGCTTCGGGAAGGCCGGAAAGGGACAGATCGAAAAGCTCGCGCCGGAGAACGGCATCACGATCCTGGCCAGCGAGGTGTACGACAAGAAGTCCAACGACTTGACCGCCGAGGTGACCAAGCTCAAGGCGGCCAACGTTCAGGCGCTCGTGAACTGGTCGATCGTTCCGGCGCAGTCGATCGTGATCAAGAACGCGCGCCAGATCGGATTCCTGGGGCCCATCTTCCAGAGCCACGGTTTCGGGAACATCAAGTATGTGGAGGCGGCCGGACCGGCCGCGGAGGGGGTCATCTTCCCCGCGGGACGTCTCCTCGTCGCCGACCAGCTTCCGGACAGCAATCCCCAGAAGTCGGTTCTCGTGAAGTACAAGAACGACTACGAGAAGAAGTACAAGGAGGAGGCGAGCACCTTTGGAGGCCATGCCTACGACGCCTTCATGATCCTCGCGACCGCGATCGAGAAGTCGGGCAGCACCGACAAGGAAAAGGTGCGGGACGCGATCGAGAATATGCGAGGGTTCGTCGGCACCGGCGGCATCTTCGACTTCTCGGCGCAGGACCACAACGGTCTCGATATCGACGCGTTCGAACTGCTCACCGTGAAGAACGGAAAGTTTGCCATCTATTGAGAGCAGGAAGGACGGATCGGCACGAAACCTCACTGCGGGAGTATCCGCGCACGTCGCGGATACTCCCGATTTTTTGACGGGGCGCGATGAATCTCGACCTGTTCCTGCAATACATGGTCGCCGGAGTCACCTACGGGACGATCTACGGGATCGTCGCCGTCGGCTTCAACATCATCTACAACGCGACGGGGATCATCAACTTCGCCCAGGGGGAATTCGTCATGCTCGGCGGGATGACCGCCGTGACCCTCGGGCGGTTTCTCCCCCTTCCGGCGGCCATCCTCGGGGCGGTGCTCATCACGATGATCGTCGGGGCGCTCCTCGAGATCCTGTTCATCCGCTGGCTCCACCGTCCGTCGGTGCTGCGGATGATCGTCATCACGATCGGGCTGTCGATCCTGATCCGGGAAGCGGCGCTTCACATCTGGGGGGAGGGCGTTCGGGCCCTTCCCTACTTTACCGGGACCTCGGTGACCTCGATCCGGCTGGGCGGGGTCTACATCTCCCCGCAGGTGCTCTGGGTCGTCGGCATCAGCGCGGTCGTGGTGGCGATCCTGGGGGGCTTCTTCCGGTACACCCTGCTGGGGATGCAGATGCGGGCCTGCTCCGCGAACCGGGACGCCGCGAGGTTGTGCGGCATCAGCGCGAAGAACATGGTGACCTTCTCGTTCATGCTCAGCGCAGGCATAGGGGCGCTCGGAGGGTGCATCGTCTCCCCGATCACCTATGTGCAGTATGACAGCGGGGTGCCGCTGGCGATCAAGGGATTCACGGTCGCGATCCTCGGCGGGCTGGGAAACAGCCTGGCCTCCGCCGCCGCGGGCATGCTTCTCGGGATTCTCGAATCCTTGAGCGTCTCGGTGCTTCCGGCGGCCTACAAGGACGTGATCTCGGTCGCCATCCTGCTCGTCATCCTCTTCGTCAGGCCCAGCGGACTGTTCGGGAGCGCCGAAGCGGCGCGCCTGAAGGAGTTCTGATGAAAAAACAGGGGCTCCAGATCGCCGGGTTCGCCGCAGTGGTCGTGGCGATCCAGATGACGGCCTCCCTGACCGGGAACGCATACCACCTGACCCAGCTGACGATGTCCGCCTACTACTCGATGGTCGTGCTCGGTCTCTGCATCCTCACCGGGTATGCCGGGCAGATCTCGATCGGGCACGCCGGTTTCTTCGCGATCGGGGGGTATCTCTCCGCGCTGCTGACCACCCACGACCTGTCGGCCCACGGGGGACCCATCGTCTCGGGGCTGGCCGCGATGGGGATTCTCACGCGCCGCCCCGATCTCTACGGGAGGGAGCTGCTCACGGTCCATCCCTGGCCCGCGTGCATCTTCGCGGTGCTCACCGCCGTCGCCATAGCCTATGCCATCGGAGGGCCGGTCCTCAGGCTGAAAGGGCATTACCTCGCCATGGCCACGCTGGGATTCGGCATCATCGTCTACCGGATCGTTCTCGGTACCGAGTTGGTCGGAGCGGCGGACGGGATCTACGACGTCCCGGCCTTTCCCCTGCTTCCGGGGATCGCGGTGTCCGGGAAATCCTCTCTCCGGGTGACGAATTATTATGTCGCCTGGGGATTCGTGATCCTGGGGATGGTCTTCCTGCTGAACCTCGTTCGCTCCCGCGTGGGAAGGGCGCTCACCTCGATCCACGGCGCGGAGGATGCCGCCGAGGCGATGGGGATTCCCACGGCGCGCTACAAGCTGAAGGTCTTCGTGGTCAGCGCCGCCTTTGCGGCGGTCGCGGGGGTTCTCCTGACCCACTACAACGGCGGAATCGGCCCCTCGGAATCCTCCGTCATGAAATCGGTGCGCTACCTGGCGATCGTCGCGATCGGCGGCATGGCGAACCTCTGGGGCACGCTCCTGATGAGTCTCCTCCTGAACTACCTTTCCCTCCGCGGATATTTCGGGACGTTCGACGACGCGGTCTTCGGCGGAATCCTCATCCTGATCATGCTCTTCGCGCCCGACGGGCTCCTGCGACGGCAGCTTTTCGAGGAGCTGAAAGGCGCGGTGTTCCACTCCGGCGGGGAGAAGGAGACGTGAAGCTCCTCTCGGTCCGGAGCATAAGCAAGCGGTTTGGCGGCCTCAAGGCGGTGGACAACGTGTCCTTCGATGTGCCACGGGGCGCAATCAAGGCCCTCATCGGACCGAACGGGGCGGGCAAGACGACGCTGTTCAACCTGCTCTCCGGGTTCCTCCGTCCCGACCGGGGTTCCGTCGTCTTCGACGGCGCCGAGGTGCTGGGGCTCATGCCTCACCAGATCGCGGCGCGAGGCATGGCGAGGACCTTCCAGCAGATCCGTCTCTTTCCCAAGATGACGGTCCTTGATAACATCCTGGTCGGACGCCATCTCCACAGCCGGGGGGGCTTCATCTCCTGCATGCTCCACCTTCCGTTCCTCCGGAAGGAGGAGAGCAGCGCGCGCGAAACGTGCCGGGAGATCCTGGAGTTCCTGGGTCTTTCCGGGCAGGCGGACGAGGAAGCCGATCGTCTTCCCTACGGTCAGCAGCGCATCGTGGAGCTGGGCCGCGCACTTGCGTGCGATCCGCGGATCCTCCTCCTCGACGAGCCGGCGGCGGGGCTGAACATCCGGGAAACGGTCGAGGTCGGGAAGCTGATCAGCAGGATTCGCGAGCGGAACGTCACCGTCCTGCTCGTGGAGCATGATATGTCCCTGGTCATGGACATCTCCGACGAGATCGTCGTACTCAGTTACGGGCAGAAGATCGCCGAAGACAAACCGGCCTCCATCCAGAAGGACCCGGAAGTGATCCAGATCTACCTCGGGGAAGGCGATGCTTAGGATCAAGAACCTCGAGGCGGGATACGGTCCCTTGAAGGTCCTTCGAAAGGTGTCTCTTCACATCGACCCCGGCGAGATCGTCACGGTCATCGGGGCGAACGGCGCGGGGAAGACGACGCTTCTGAAGACCGTTTCGGGGCTCCTTGCCCCACGGGGGGGCGAGATTCTCTTCGAAAGGAAGACGATTCGGAAAGTATCGGCGGAGCGGATCGTTTCCCTGGGCTGTTCGCTCGTTCCCGAAGGCCGCCAGCTGTTCGCCCCCATGACGGTACGGGAGAATCTGATCCTCGGGGCCTGTGTCCAGTACCGGAGAGGAAGGCACGGGGAGGTGACCGAGGATATGGATCGGGTTTTCGGCCTCTTTCCCCGGCTGAAGGAACGGGAGGACCAGCTGGCCGGGACCCTTTCCGGGGGGGAGCAACAGATGCTGGCGATCGGACGGGCCCTTCTTTCCCGACCCCGGATGCTTCTCCTCGACGAACCCTCCATGGGGCTGGCCCCCCGGATGGTCCGGGAAATCTTTACCCATATCGTGCATCTCCGGAAGGAGTTCGGACTGACGATTCTTCTCGTCGAGCAGAATGCGCGGGGAGCCCTGAGCGTGGCCGACCGGGGGTATGTCCTGGAGACCGGGCGGATGGTTCTCCAGGGATCCTCCGGGGAGCTCCTGTCCAACAAAAACGTGCAACGCGCCTATCTGGGGTGGAGTTCCGAGGAGAGCGCGTAACCGAAGGAGGTAGACAGATGTTCTGGGAGGCCGAGAGGGAGTGCATGAACCGGGAAGAGCTCGAGCAGCTCCAGTTCGAGCGGCTCCAGTCGACGCTGAACCGCATCTATTCCCACGTCCCCTTCTACCGGAAGAAGTTCGGCTCTCTCGGGATCCTGCCGGAGGACATCGGCTCCCTGGCCGATTTCTCCCGCCTCCCGTTCACCGCAAAGGAGGACCTTCGGGAGAGTTACCCCTACGGCTTCTTCGCGGTTCCTCTCCGCGAGGTGGTCCGGATTCACGCTTCCTCCGGGACGACGGGAGCTGCGACGGTTGTGGGGTATACGCAAAACGACATCCGGATCTGGAGCAACCTCACGGCGCGGATCCTTACGATGGGCGGGGTAACGAAGGACGACGTGGTCCAGATCGCGTTCGGGTACGGCCTGTTCACCGGGGGGTTCGGTCTCCACTACGGCGCCGAGAGTATCGGTGCCTCCGTGATTCCCGCCTCGAGCGGCAACACCCTTCGCCAGATCAAGATCATGATGGACTTCAAGACGACCGCCCTGATCTCAACCCCCTCCTACGCGATGCTCGTGGCGGAGACCATCCGGGAGCAGGGGATTCCTCTGGCGGCGCTTTCCCTGAAATACGGTCTTTTCGGTGCGGAACCCTGGTCCGAGCGGACGCGGCGGGAGATCCAGGAGAATCTGGGGATCACCGCCACCGACAACTACGGGCTGTCCGAAATCATCGGCCCGGGCGTTTCGGGGGAGTGCCGGGAGCAAAACGGCCTTCACATAAACGAGGACCACTTTCTGGTGGAGGTGGTCGACCCGGAGACGCTCCGGCCGATGCCCGAAGGAGAGACGGGGGAGCTCGTGATCACCTCGCTTACCAAGGAGGCGTTTCCGATGATCCGGTACCGGACCCGGGACCTTACGAGCCTGCTTCCCGGGCACTGCCCCTGTGGGCGTACGTTGCGCCGGATGGCCCGGGTCCGGGGGAGGACCGACGACATGCTGATCATCAAGGGGGTGAACGTGTTCCCCTCCCAGATCGAGTCCATCCTTTTTGAGATCGAGGGGACGGAGCCGCATTATCAGATCGTGATCGAGCGCAAGGGCGCCCTCGACGAGGTGACCGTCCTCGTCGAGGTCGGCGAAAGCATCTTCTTCGATCAGATGCGGCGGCAGAGGGATATGATGGAACATATCCGGAAGCGCCTCGCCCAGGAGCTCGGGATCAGCGTCGAGGTAAAGCTCGTCGAGAAAAAGACGATCGCCCGGACCGAGGGAAAGGCGCAGCGCGTGATCGACAACCGCACGATGTAACGGTCTGGCTGGAGGGCGGAGATGAGCACGGGCACGTTGTACGTCGTGGCTACCCCGCTCGGGAACCTGGAGGACATCACGCTGCGGGCGATCCGGATCCTCAAGGAGGTGTCCGTCATCGCCTGCGAGGATACGCGGCGCACCGTCAAGATCCTCAACCGGTACGAGATCCGGACGCCCCTGTTCATTTTCCACGAGTACAACAAGCTCCGCGCGGGGGCCAGCATCCTCCGCAGACTCCGCGACGGGGACAGCATCGCGCTCGTATCCGATGCGGGTACGCCCGCAATCTCGGATCCCGGGTACGAGCTGGTGAGGGAGGCGATCGGCGCGGGCGTTCCCATCGAGGTCGTTCCGGGCCCTTCGGCGCTCATCGCCGCGCTGGTGGTGTCCGGGCTGCCGACCGACCACTTCACGTTCGAGGGGTTCCTGCCTGCCCGCCGGGAAAAGCGAAGGAAGGCGATGCAGAGCCTCACCATCGGGACGAGAACGATGATCTTCTATGAGTCTCCCCAGCGGCTCGCGGCCTTTCTCCGCGAGGCCGTGGAGATCTTCGGCGATCGGCAGGCCTGTGTTGTCCGGGAACTCACCAAGGTCCACGAGGAGATTCTGCGGGGGTCGCTTTCCGAGCTGGACGCGGAGATATCCGGGCGCGGGTCGGTCCTGGGCGAGGTCACCATCGTCATCGGGGGAGGGCCGAAAACGGTCGAGTTGTCCGTGGAGGAAACCGTCAGGGCGGCTCTCGAGGAGGGCTCCGGTTCCTCCCGGGACCTCGCCCGGGAGATCGCCGGGCGGACGGGGCTGTCCCGCAAGGAGGTGTACGCGGAGATCCTGAGGCAGCGGCGGAAATGAACGCGGGCGGCCCGTGGGCCGCCCGCGCGAAAGCCCTTGGCGCGAACCTCGTCTACTTCTTCTTTTCGCTTACCTGAACCAGCAGCGAGTCGGAAACGTTCGTAACCATCCCGTGGAACGCTTCCTTCGCCTTCGTGAAGTCGGGACTGGCGAAGATCTTTTCCAGGGACGAGAGGCTGTCGATGTCCACCTGAACGACGCGCTGCGGCGAGGACCCGCCCATCATGCTCTTGTAGATCCGAACCGACCGGACGCCCGGGAACTTGGTCCACAGGTCCTTTCCCGCGCGCGCCAGATATTTCTCGTATTCCTTCGCCTTCCCGGGGAGAATGTCGAACCGGTACTCGAACGTGATCATCGCTTTCCCTCCTGTCGGGATGTTTTCGCTGCAACCGGGGGACACTTCCACCCGGGACGCTCCGTTCATTATCGCCGAGAAACCCGGGAGTGTCCCCCACAAAAAACAGGAGTGTCCCCCTCCCGCTACCCGGCCGTCAATCGACCCGGAGGACGATCTTCCCGAACTGCTTCTTCTCCTCCAGCCTCTGCTGTGCCGCCTTCACCTCGGACAGGGGGAAGACGGAATCGACCACCGGGACGATCCTTCCTCCCGAAACCATCCGGAGCATATCGGAGAACTCGGCGTGCGTCCCCATCGTGGAGCCCATTATCGTGAGCTGGTTCCAGAAGATCCGGGCGATGTCCTCCTCCGGGTTCGGCCCCGTCGTCGCCCCGCAGGTGAGCAGTCTCCCGCCTCGTGCGAGGGAGGCGATCGATCGTTTCCAGGTCTCCTTCCCTACGGAGTCGAGCACGATGTCCACGCCCCGTTTCCCGGTGATCTTCCGGGTCTCGCCGGCGAAGTCGGCCGTTCCGTGGTCGATCCCGAAGTCCGCACCCATCTCTTCCGCGTGCCGAAGCTTTGCCGCGCTCCCCGATGTGACGCCGACGGTGAGCCCGAGCAGCTTCGCGATCTGGAACGCGGCGAGAGATACGCCACCCCCGATGCCGACGATAAGAAGCGACTCGCCGGCCCTTGCTTTCGCCTTGGTTACGAGCATGCGCCAGGCGGTGAGACAGGTGAGGGGAAACGCCGCGGATTCCTCCCAGGTGAGTCCTTTGGGTTTCGGGTAGGCGTTGATCTCGGGGGCGACGACGTATTCGGCGAAGGTCCCCCAGACGTGTTCCCCCAGAAGGTGGAAGCTTGCGCAGAGGGAGTGTTCGCCACGGAGGCAGAACTCGCAGGTTCCGCAGTGGATGCCCGGGTTCAGGACGACCTCGTCACCCGGCTTCCGCCGTGTTACCCCCGGTCCCACCGAGTCGACGACACCCGCTCCGTCCGCCCCCATCACGTGCGGCAGCGGGAGGGAAAGCCCCGGGATCCCGGTTCGGACGAAGATGTCGAGGTGATTGAGTGCGCCCGCCCGGACGCGGACCCTCACCTGGCCCGGTCCCGGTACGGGCCCGGGCAGTTCGCCGTACCGGATCGTTTCGAGATCCCCGTGCTCGAGGAAGAAGGCAGCTTTCATGGGCGCGATCCGCACCCGGGGCCATTCGTCCCGAGCTGCCGGGTCATGACTCGATCTTGTTGCGGCGGATAAGGTCCTCGAGGACGGAGACGTCTATCTGAAGAAATTCCGCGGCGCGTTCCCTGTCCCCCTCGGCAAGCGCCAGAGCCTGAAGGACCATCGGTTTTTCGAGGTCCTGGATGGCGTCGCGGATGTCGGATTCCGCCGGGACTTCCTTCTGCCGACCCGCCGGTTTCCTCCCTTTCCTGCCGTACAGGATCTCGGTGGGCAGGTCCGTGGCATCCACCACCGTCCCCTGCTTCTTCTTCTTGGAGATCGACTTGACGAATTCCTCGAGTTCCCGCACATTCCCGGGCCAGGCATAGGCCGAGAGGGCGGCTATGGCCGTTTGGCTGAAGCCCCGCAGGGGCTTCTTCCGGTTCCGGTTCTCCTCGAAAAGGAAGTGGTGAAGCAGCAGGGGGATGTCCTCCGCACGCTCCCGGAGCGCCGGGATGTGGATCGTCCCCGGGGCGAGGAGGTCGCGAAGCTCTTCCGTCACTTTCCCCTTGGCGGTGAGGGTCTCGAGGTCCGTCGAGGAGGAAGCGACCAATCGGACGTCGAGTTCGACCTCCTGGGTGGAGCCTACGGGCGTGATCGTCTTCGCGGCGAGGAGGGTGGTGATGCGTTCCAGCACCCGGGGGCCTGCCTCCATGATTTCCGAAAGATAGATGGTTCCGTTGTTCGTCATCGAGAGTTTCCCCGGACGGGGAAGCACCGCCCCCTCGTAGGCTCCCGCGGCGTGCCCGAAGAGATCCCCCTCCAGGCTCTCCTCGCCGGCTCCCGCGCAGTGCACCGGGACGAAAAGACCCGAGGAGCGGGAACTGTGAAAATGCAGTATTCGCGCGAAGAAGGATCGCCCCGTGCCCCTCTCCCCGACCAGCAGCACCGGTGATTCCGTGTCGGAGAGACGCTGCACCGCGGCGATCACCTCCTGGATAGGCGGGCTTGTGCCGACGACGGAGTGCAACAGGTGCCTGCCGCGGGATTCCGCCTTGAGGTAGAGGTTTTCCCTCTTCAGTTGCCGCTGGGTGTAGGCCTTGTCGACGAGATGGAGAACTTCCTCCGCCTTGAAGGGCTTCGCAAGGTAATGAAACGCACCCGCCCGCATCGCTTCGATGGCGGTATCCACCGTGCCGTACCCGGTCATCATGATCACTTCGGTGTCCGACTGGAGCTTCCTGGCCGTCCGGAGCACCTCGATCCCGTCGGATCCGGGCATCTTCAGGTCGGTGAGGACGATGTCGAAGCGTCTCTCCTCGAGCCTGTCGATTCCGGATGACCCCGAATCGGCGGTCTGTACCTCCCATCCTTCCGTCCGGAAGAGATCGTCGAGGAAGGTAAGGATCTGAAGTTCGTCGTCGACGATCAGGATTCTCCGGTGCGATGGAACCCTCATGGGTTACTTCCTCCTCCTGACCGCCCAGAAGATCGCCGCCCCGCCCGCAGCGAGGATGAGCACCAGGGACGCCCATTCGAGGCGCCGATAACGGGAACGCGTATTTTGCTCGGCGGCGGCCCGCTCCTGGTACGCTCTCGCCCCCCGTGCGTCGTTTTTCGCGTAAACCGGAAGCGCTGGCGCTATCAGGAGGAAGAAGCAGAAGAAGAGCAGGCCGAATACGACCCCGGGAACTCCCCTCCTGCGCGGAGTGGGAACGGGTTCCATCGTGTATTTATACCACGAAACGGAGGGGCGCAGAGCAGGAAGCGCAATGGCACCCGGAGAGGCCGGAAGCGTCGGTTCGGTACCGTTTCCTCCGGACGACGGTTACCCCGCAAGCCGGACAGACGGTGTCCTCGGCCCCTTGCAGGGGATAGTTCCCCACGTAGACGTAGGGCAGTCTCTCCCGTGCGATCCGAAAAGCCGCGGTGAGCCGTTCAGGAGGCGTGGAGGGGGCGGTGAAGAGGTACATGGGCATGTATCGGGAAAGGTGAAGGGGAATATCCGGGTCGACCCCGGCGACGAAATCGACGACGGCGCGGATCGCCTCCTCCGAGTCGTTCTCCCCGGTGACGAGGAGGGTGGTGATCTCGACGTGGGTGGCTTTTGCGCTCTCCCGTATGGTGTCGAGCACGGGGGCGAGTTCCCCCCCGCAGATTTTCCGGTAGAACGTTGCGTCCATCGATTTCAGGTCGATGTTCATTGCGTCCACCAGGGGGAGGATTTCGGCAAGCGGCTCCGGCGAGACGTACCCGTTGGTGACAAGGACGTTCGTCATGCCGGCCTTCCGGAATTCCCGGGCACAGTCGACGACGAATTCGAACCATATCAGCGGCTCGTTGTAGGTGTAGGAGATTCCGATGGCCCCCTCCCGCCGGGCGGCCCGCACGAGGTCGGAAATGGGCACGTGGGTGAGGGGGACGCGTTTCTCGACCAGATGGTAGTTCTGGCAGAAGCCGCAACGGAAGTTGCAGCCTGCCGATCCGACCGAGAGTATCGATTTCCCCGGGTGAAAGTGGAAGAGCGGTTTCTTTTCGACCGGGTCGACCTGGACGGCGGCCACGTTTCCGTAGGTCAGGGCGAACAGCCTGCCGTCCCGGTTCTCCCGGACGCCGCAGATCCCCTGCTTCCCCTCGGAGATGAGACAGCGGTGGGGGCACAGTTCGCACCGGACGGCCCCGCCCTCGGCCCGCCAGTGGGCGGCAGGGTGGTCTTCAGTACCGGACATGGAAACCCTCGCACGGCTCGAAGGATATTCGCCATTCCACGGCGATGTCCGTGACGACCGCCCCCGGGGGACCCTCGCGCAGGAAGGCGATCACCTTCTCCACTGCCTCCCGCTCTCCCTGGAGGACCGCCTCGACCTGCTGCCCCGGAAGGTTCCGGACGAAGCCGGCTACGCCTGACCGGGTCGCCACGTCACGGGTCGACGCACGGAAGAATACCCCATGGACGCGTCCCGTCACCACCACGTGGGCTTCCTGGAGATCCTTCATCCGTCTCCTCCGAATTCTCCCTCGAGAAATTCCTCCTCGCTGATCACGCGGATCCCCATCTCCTTCGCCTTCGCGAGCTTGGAGCCGGGGTTCTCTCCCGCCACGAGATAGTCCACTCTCCGGCTGATCGCCGTCGCGACGGTTCCCCCGCCCTTGCGCACGATATCCTTGGCCTTCGCCCTCGGGAGCCCGAGGCTTCCCGTGAAGAGGAATGTCTTGCCGGCGAAGATCCCTACGGTCGCCGGCTCCGGACGGATCGTAAGCGTATTTCCCCCCAGGAGATGGTCCATGGTCCGCTTTCCTTCTGCGGACCCGAAATAGCCCCGGATGCTCCGCGCCACCTCGGGTCCCAATTCGTGGACGGCGGAAAGTTCTTCCGCGGTTGCCTGACGGACCGCCTCGATCGTTCCGAACCTACGGGCGATCACCCCGGACAGGTGTTCCCCCACGTGGGGAATCCCCAGGGCGAACAGAAAGCGCCCCAGCGAGGGGTTCCGGCTCCCCTCGATCGCACGGACGAGATTGTCGGCGGACTTCTCTCCCAGGCGCTCCAGCACGGCCAGCGTATCCCGGTCCAGCCGGTACAGATCCGCCGGCTCGACGACCAGGCCCTCGTCCACCAGGGTGGAGAGAAGCTTGGGGCCCAACCCCTCGATGTCCATGGCGTTCTTCGAGACGAAGTGGCGGAGCGACTCCTTTCGTCGCGCCACGCACTCCTTGCCTGTGCAGCGATGGGCCGCCTCGCCGGGCACGCGCTCGACGGGAGCGCCGCAGATCGGGCACCGGTCGGGTATCCGGAACGGCGTTCCCCGCCCGGGCTCCCCGCGCTTCGCGGAGAGGGATTCCACCACCTCGGGAATGACGTCCCCCGCCCTCTGGATCACGACCCGGTCCCCCGCGCGGATGTCCTTGGCGTCGACGTTGTCCTGGTTGTGAAGCGTGGCCCGCCCAACCTTCACTCCCCGGACGGTCACCGGGGACAGGATCGCGATGGGGGTCAGGGTTCCCGTCCGTCCGACGCTCACGACGATATCCTCCACCGTCGTTTCCGCCCGATCGGGGGAGAACTTCGCTGCAATCGCCCATCGGGGGGAGCGGGCGACTTCCCCCAGCTCGCGCTGGACGCCCGTTTCGTTGACCTTCGCCACGATTCCGTCGATCTCGTAGGGAAGGGATTCCTTTTTCGCTTCCACATCCCGGTAAAACGTGACCACCCCTTCGATGTCGAGCGGGTCGTCAAGGTAATGGCGATCCGCGGGATCATGGCGCTTCTCGTCGGGGAGGAATCCCCTTGTCCAGTCCCGGTTGACCGCGAAACCCCAGGCGGCGAGTCGGTCGAGCTCCTCCATGTGGGTGGCGAAAAGGAAGGGTTCGATGGACGGGAGATCGGAGCCGCGGGGGACGATCCGCCCGATCCCGTAAACCCAGAGCCTCAGATGCCGGCTCGCGGTCACCCGCGGGTCGAGCTGGCGAACCGATCCGGCCGCCGCGTTTCTCGGGTTGGCGAAGACCGGTTCCCCCAGTCGTTCCCTTCCGCGGTTCAACGCGACGAATTCCTTCTTCTCCATGTAGGTCTCACCGCGTACGTTCAGGATTTCGGGGACGGGCCCGGCGGAGGGGTCTCGCGGGATGGCGAGCGGGATGTCCGGTATCGTCCTCAGGTTCGCGGTCACATCCTCCCCCCGGACGCCGTCCCCCCGGGTGGCGCCCCGGACGAACCTTCCTTTTTCGTAGGTGAGCTCGACCGCCAGCCCGTCGATCTTCACCTCGGCGGTGTACCCGAAAGGATCGACGCGTCCCCCCCCGGGGTATCCCCGGTTCTCCAGGTGCCGGCGGATCCGGGCGTCGAATTCTCTCAGTTCGTCCTCACCGAATGCGTTCTGGAGGGAAAGCATGGGACTCTGGCGAACCACCACGCCGAACGACTCGACCGGCTCCGCTCCCACCCGCTGGGTCGGCGACTCGGGATCGGCCAGCTCGGGATGGGCCTCCTCGAGCCGGGTGAGTTCGCGGAACAGGGAATCGTACTCGGCATCGGAGATTTCGGGAGCGTCGTCCCGGTAGTAGCGGTCGTTGTGGTACCGGATCTTTCGCCTCAGCTCCTCGACGCGGGATGCGGGAGAACCGCGGGACATCCTGGTGTTCCTTTCGCAAACGGTCTTGGGGAAAGACTTTGATCGGCTTCCCAGCACGATTATACAATGGAAAACGTTGGGCACTCCTTCGTCTGCCGCAGGGGGGGCGGCGTGAGAGGTGAACGATGGAGTCGTTCTGGAGAACGCTTTGGGGGGACGGCGTGCGCCTTACCCCTCGAGCGCCACGATTCCGGGGAGCCGTTTCCCCTCCAGAAGTTCGAGGAACGCCCCGCCGCCGGTCGACACGTAGGACATCCGGGAAAACAGGCCTGCCTTGTGCAGCGCCGTGTCGGTGTCGCCGCCGCCTACGATGGTGATCGCGTTGCTCTCCGCGAGAGTCCGCATGATCGAGTGGGTGCCGTTGGCGAACGGTGCGAACTCGAATGCGCCGAGCGGTCCGTTCCAGACGATGGTCTTCGCGTCCTGGAGCGCCTCCCGGAAAAGGAGCGATGTGGCGGGCCCGATGTCGGCCGCCGTCCACCCGACGGGGATCTCCTGGGTGGGTACGACCTTCGAGTATGCCGACGCGTCGAGCCGGTCGGCGACCACGACGTCGACGGGGAGGTAGAGCTTGACCTTGCGGCCGGCGGCGTTCGCCAGGACCGTTCCTGCCATTTCCACCATCTCGGCCTCGTACAGGGAGTTCCCCACCTCGTGGCCCTGTGCGACGAAGAATGTGTTGGCCATCGCGCCGCCGATGAGAATCTTGTCCACCTTCCCGATGACGTTGTTGATCGCCTCGATCTTCCCGGAGATCTTGGCCCCTCCAAATACCGCGGCCAGCGGGCGGGCGGGGGAGACGAGGGCTTTTTCGAAATAGGCGATCTCGTCCTTCATGAGAAGCCCCGCGGCCTTCTCCTTGACGAACCGGGTGACGGCGACGTTCGACGAGTGCCCCCGGTGGGCGGTCGCGAAGGCGTCGTTCACGTACACGTCGCAAAGCGCCGCGAGCTGCTTTCCGAACCCCTCGTCGTTTTTCCCCTCACCGGGATGGAATCGCACGTTCTCCAGGAGGAGGACGTCCCCCGGCTGCATCGCCGCCACGGCCTTTTCCGTCTCTTCCCCGACGCAGTCGGGAACGAAAGGAACATCCTTCCCGAGGAGGGAGGAGAGGCGTTTCGCCGCGGGGGAGAGGCTCATCTCCGGAACCACCTTTCCCTTGGGACGCCCCAGGTGGGACAGGAGGATCGTCTTTGCCCCCCGCTCCCGGGCCAGCCGGATCGTGGGCAGGACGGCCTTGATCCGCGTGTCGTCGGTGATGTTCCCGGCCTTGTCCAGCGGGACGTTGAAATCGACGCGGATGAGGACCCGCTTCCCGGACAGATCAAGCTGGTCGATGGTCCGTACCTTCATCGTGTTCCCTCCCAGGCAATCTGCATGAATGGTACCAGAAAGCCCCGGCGCCGTCAGGCCCTCGGCAGCCCCGCTACGATCTCTGGGTGCGATCAGCAGGATGATGATCGCCTCCAGCGTCTCGGCGCGTGCCGCCGCCGCGCGGACGTCGCTCATGACAGGGTCGCCTGGAGGTAGGGAATCAGATTGAACAGGAGATGCAGGAACACGGGAACGTAGAGGTTGCCCGATTTCTTGCGTCCCCAACCGAACAGGAGGGCGGGGAAGAAGGTGAGTGCCCGGTACGCCGACGCGTGGATGACAAGGTGCCCCGCCGCGAAGAGAAGGGAGGTGACGGTGACCGGCTCCCACCCCTGCTCCTCGAAGACGTCGTACAGGTACCCGCGGAAAAAGACCTCCTCCGGGAGGGCGACGAGAATTGCCTGCCGGAAGACGAATGTCCCGAGCGGGGGCCCGTATGCTCCCCGGGAGGGGGGAACAACGGGAAGGGAAGGGAGGAAACGAGAAGAAACACCAGGGCTCCCCCCGCCCCCAGGGCCAGGAAGAGGGCCCCACTCCGTTTCACGTCCGAAAGCCGGATCCAGGAGGGCGCCCGCCCCCGCCGGTAGTACAGAAAAGGGGTATAGAGGAACAGGGCCGCCCCCAGCAGGTCGGGCTGAAGCAGCAGAAACCCGGAGGGATAGCGGGTAGCCAGGCGCAGTGCGAGGGTGATCCCGGCGAGAAGGAGAACCGCATGGATGGGGAAGGACCCGCGTATACGCACTTCCGTCGGTTTCCCTTTATCGAATCGGTCGGATCCGGTCGAACAGCTCCGGAAAACGGTCGATGGTGAAGTCAGGGGAATGGTCTGCGAACCCCTTCACGCCGAGTCCGTAGGAGACGCCGCATGTGGCGACACCCGCGGCCTGCCCGGCAAGTATATCGTTCGTCGAGTCCCCCACCATGAGGGATTCCGCGGGAGAAATCCCCCGGTTCTCCATGATGCGGAGAAGTCCTTCCGGGTTCGGCTTCTTGCTGTCGAAGCTGTCCCCCCCGCGCACATCGACGAAGTACCGGGAGAGCGACAGGCCGGAAAGGATGTTCCGGGTCATGTCGACCGGCTTGTTGGTCAGCAGAGCCATCTCGAACGCATTGCTGTGCGCTTCCAGACTTTCGCTGACCCCCGGGAAGGGGACGGTCGTGTCCAGCAGGTGCTCCCGGTAATGGGTGAGGAACGTTTCCAGTACGAGGGGAAGGATTTCCCTCCCGTCGGTCCCCAGGGATCGCTGGATCAGCATCGAGGCGCCGTCACCGACGTAGGAATGGACCGTCTCGTTCGGCAGAAGGGGGAACCCGAACGCACCGAGGGCATAGTTGACCGAATTCGCCAGGTCGACCTTGGAATCGACGAGTGTTCCGTCAAGGTCGAACACCACCAGCCGGACCGCTTTTTCCATGTCGTCCCTTTCCCCGTTCGGGAAGAATTTTTTTTGCGCGCCTACCATTCTAATGGAAAACCCTTCGTCTCCGGGACAAGGAAGGGATCTCCCGGCCTGCCCGTTCTCTGTAAACCTGCTTTCAGTTCCCGGGTTGACAGCGACGGCGGCTTCCGGAAAAATGGGGGATCGCCGCATACGCGGCCGCGGGGGGGGCTTGGAGGACTTCTGGAACCGGATCCGGGAAGACGCCATGGGGGGCGAGGGGATCGTCGCCGGAGACGCCCTCGAGGTACTGTCGCTTCCCCAGCCTGACCTTTGGCGCCTGCTCGACGTCACCGAAGGCGTCCGCCGGCGTTTCAAGGGGGACGGGGTGAGGCTCTGCTCCATCGTGAATGCGAAATCGGGGCAGTGCTCGGAGGACTGTTCCTTCTGCTCCCAGTCCCGCCGTTCGACGGCCGACATCCGGAAATACCCGCTGATGGGAGAGGAAGAGATGGTCCGGGCCGCCTGGGAGGCGAAAGCACGGGGGGCCCGGGAATTTTCGATCGTGTCGTCGGGCCTCGCGATGCGCAACCGCACGGAGCTCGAGAGAGTGGGGAACGCCATCGAGCGAATCCGGGTCGAGGTGGGGATCGAGACCTGCGTGAGCCTCGGTACGCTGTCCGCGGAGGACGTGGCCTACCTTCTTTCGCGGGGACTTCGGTCGGTACACCACAATCTCGAGACGTCCCGGGGCTTTTTCCCTTCGATGTGCACAACCCATGACTACGAGGAGGATGTCCGGGCGGTCCGGGCCGCGAAGGCGGCAGGGGCGTGGGTATGCTGCGGGGGAATCTTCGGCATCGGGGAGACGGCCGAGGACCGCGTCGAGCTCGCCATGACGCTCAGGGAGCTTGGCGTCGACTCGATTCCCCTCAACTTCCTCAACCCCGTTCCGGGGACTCCGGTGGAGGGGAGGGAAGAACTCACCCCCTTCTCCTGTCTCAAGATCATCGCGATGATGCGGCTGTGCCACCCCGGGCGGGAGATCATCGTCTGCGGCGGGAGGGAGGTGAACCTGCGGGACATGCAGAGCCTCGTATTCGCCGCGGGAGCCACCGGTACGATGGCGGGAAACTACCTGACCACAGCCGGTCGCCCGGCGGAGGACGATGTCCGGATGATCCGTGACCTGGGCCTTACCCTCCTCCCCGTCTGATGCGCCTTTCCTTTCTCGACGAAGAGATCGTCGCCCTGAAGGAGAAAGGGCGGTACCGTTTCCTGCGGCGGCTATCCACGCCGCAGGACGCACGGATCGTGATCGAGGGGGAGGAAGTGCTGAACTTCTCCTCAAACAATTACCTGGGGCTGGCCAACCATCCGGAGGTGGTGGCGGCGCTCGCAGACTGCGCAGCACGCTACGGGGTCGGCGCGGGCGCCTCTCGGCTCATCAGTGGACACATGGACGTCCACGCCGAGCTCGAGGAGGCGATGGCCCGTTTCAAGGGGGCGGAAGCTTGCCTGACGTTCAGCGCGGGGTACATGGCCAACCTGGGAATCCTGTCCACCCTCGGCGATTCCGGTGCGACGATCTTTTCCGACGAATGGAACCATGCCTCCATCGTGGACGGCTGCCGGCTGTCCCGCGCCCGTGTGGAAGTGTACCGACACGCGGACGTCACCCACCTGGAGGACTTGCTCCGGGCATCCTCCGCCCGGCGAAAGATCGTGGTGACGGACGGCGTGTTCAGCATGGACGGGGACATCGCGCCCCTGCCCGACATCGTGGAGGTCAAGGACCGTCACGGGGCGATCCTGGTCGTCGACGACGCCCACGCAACGGGCGTGCTCCCGCCCGGCGGGCGCGGCTCCGCGGATACCTTCGGCCTCTCCGGCCGGGTCGAGATCCTCATGGGAACCTTCTCGAAGGCGCTGGGAACGTACGGTGCGTACTTGTGCTCCACGCGGCGGATGGTCGAGTACTTCATCAACAAGTGCCGTCCCTTCATCTTCAACACGGGGCTTCCCCCGGCGGTCGCGGGGGCTACGCTTGCCTCGCTCGGACTCCTGGTCCGGGAGCCCGGGCGGCTGAAGGCTCTGTGGGATAACGAACGGTTGTTCCGGGAGGAGATGGGGGCAAGGGGGAGGAAGGTGGAATCGGACACCGCCATCGTGCCGATTCTCGTGGGATCCGACGTGGACACGATGGCGGCATCGCGGGCCTTGTTCGAACGGGGAGTGTTCGTCCATGGGATTCGCCCTCCGACGGTGCCGGAGGGGACCGGGCGTCTGCGCCTGACGCTCATGGCCACCCACACCGCAGGGATGGTGCGCACGGCGGCTGAAAGGATCGACGAGGTTCTTCGGGAGCGGGGGATTGGAAATGACGGAACGGTTGCGGCAAAGGGATAAGGCGGTCCTCTGGCATCCCTTCACCCAGATGGCGGACTGGGAGAAGGACGCCCCGCTCATCATCGAGCGCGGCGAGGGGAACTACCTTTTCGACACGGAGGGGCGGAAATACTTCGACGGCGTTTCCTCGCTGTGGGTGAACCTGTTCGGGCACGGAAGGAGGGAGATCGACGAAGCCGTCCGCGCCCAGCTCGACCGGATGGCCCATTCCACCTTTCTGGGGCTTTCCCATCCCCCTGCGATCGAACTCGCGGAGAAGCTCCTGGCCGTCGCGCCCCCGGGCCTCTCCCGCGTCTTCTATTCCGACAACGGATCCACCGCGATGGAGATCGCCATCAAGATGGCGTTCCAGTACTGGCGCCAGCGGGAAGGGGGGGCGGAGGAGCGGCGGGAGTTTCTCACGCTCTCCGAAGCGTACCACGGCGACACCATCGGGTCCGTCTCCGCGGGCGGGATCGATCTCTTCCACAGGATCTTCCGCCCGCTTCTGTTCTCCACGCACCGGGTTCCCGCGCCTCATTGCTACCGCTGCCCCTATGGGCTCTCCCGCCCTTCCTGCGCTCTCTTCTGCGCCGAGAGGATGGAGGAGGAGGTCCGGGGACGGAAGGACGCCCTGGCCGCCGCGATCGTCGAGCCGATCGTGCAGGGGGCGGCGGGGATGCTGCTGATGCCGGAAGGATACCTGTCGAGGCTGCGGGCGGTGACGCGGGAGTGCGGGGTCCTGCTCATCTGCGACGAGGTGGCCACGGGGTTCGGCCGGACGGGGACGATGTTCGCCTGTACGCAGGAGGGAGTTTCGCCGGACATCATGGCGGTCGCCAAGGGAATGACGGGGGGGTATCTTCCCCTTGCCGCGACGCTTGCCACCGAAGATATCTATCGGGCGTTTCTCGGCCGGTACGAGGAGTTCAAGACGTTTTTCCACGGCCATTCCTACACGGCGAATCCGCTCGGGTGCGCAGCGGCGATCGCGACCCTGTCGATCTTCGGGCGGGAAGATGTCCTCACGCGGGTGTCCCGGCTGGGGGGGACGATGGAGCGCGAGCTCGCGGATCTGTCCGGACACCGGAATGTGGGGGAGATCCGGCGAAAGGGGCTGATGGCGGGGATCGAGATCGTCGCGGACCGCGCGACGCGCGAGCGGTTCCCCCCCGGGGAAAAAATCGGCCAGCGGGTGGTGCGGAAAGTGCGGGAGCGCGACGTGATCCTCCGCCCGCTCGGCGACGTCATCGTCCTGATGCCCCCCCTTTCCTCCACCGAGGAGGAGATCCGGTCCCTGGTCCGCTCCGCCACCTGGGCGATCGACGCGGTCCTTGGCGGGGAACATTCCCCGACATGAGACGCGATACGGGGGTGTCCCCCTGAAAGCGGGCCGGGCCATCCTGATCACGGGGACCGATACGGGGGCGGGGAAGACGTACGTTTCCTGCCTGCTCGGCAGGGCGATGCGGGAGAAGGGGTTTTCCGTGCGGCCTCTCAAGCCGGTCGAGTCCGGGTGCAAACCGGGGGCGGACGGCGCCCCGTTTCCGGAGGACGCCTCGTTCCTGCGCGAGGCGTTCGCCCCGGAACTTCCCCTTTCCGCGATATGCCTGTATCCCCTTGCCGCTCCGCTTTCCCCCCACCTCGCCGCGGGCGCGGAGGGGGTAGCGATCGACGTCGACCGGATCCGGAGTGCGATTGCCGTGGCGGCGGAAGCGTCGGACCTCGTCCTCGTGGAGGGCGCGGGGGGGATCACGGTGGATATCTGCACGGGGTATTCCTTTGCCGACCTGGCGAAAGACGCCCGTCTCCCCGTTCTCGTGGTGGCGAAGAATCGCCTGGGGGCCCTCAACCATCTGTGCCTGACCCTGCATTTTCTCCGGTCGGGGGCGGTCCCGGTGGCCGGCGTTGTCCTGAACGACACGACCCCGGATCCGTTTGCGGCAAGGGACGGGAACGAAGGAGAAGTCCGTCGTATCGCGGGGGACCGCTACCTGGGGAGGGTCTCCCACGGAGCACGCTCCCTCCCGGAGGGGATCCTCGCGGGGCTGCTGGGGTTCTTCCCCTGGAGATAACTCCTTCCGGCCGGGATCATTTATAATACCGCCCATGTCCCCACGCCCCGGGCGCACTCCCCTCGAGCGGTGCAGAAGAATCTTCCGCTACATCTATCTGCGACTGATCCGCGTGGGGGGGGATCCGGTCCACATCGCTCTGGGATTCTCCCTCGGCGTGTTCCTCGGCGTGTTTCCCACCTTCGGGATCGGGATCCCGCTTTCGCTGCTCCTGGCCTCGGTGTTCCGGTGGAACCGCGTATCCGCAGTGCTCGGGTCCCTGGTGATGAACCCGATCACGACGCCGCTTTTCTGGACTCTTTCCGGGATGCTGGGGGCCGCCATCTTCCGGATCGACGCGAGCAAGGTGATGACCAGCGTCCGGAACGGGGAACGGCTGCACAGCCTGACCGTGGGGGCGGGGATCTACCTGGTCGGGAACACGATCATCGCCCTGGTCTCTGCCGTGATTGCCTACTTCCTGGCGCTGCGGGTGGTCACCGTGTACCGGGAAAAGCGACGGGAGCGGAAGCGAAAGGTCCGGGAGGAACGCGGTTAGTGCACCGGGATCCGGGGGCGTCTCCCGCAGCGAGCCGCGGCGGGCTCACGCTTTCTTCCCCCGGTCCACGACCCACACGACCGCGAAGCTCGCGAGGAAGAGCCCGAGGAGCGGAAGGGTCATCAGCGTCAGGTTATAGACGTCCGGCGTGGGAGTGAGGACGGCGGACACCACGACGCATCCCAGGATGGCCTGCCGCCACTTGTTCCGGAAGAATCCGGGGGTAAGCCACCCGGCCTTGGCCAGGAAGTAGGAGACCAGCGGCGCCTCGAAGGAGAGGCCCAG
Source organism: uncultured delta proteobacterium (assembly GCA_963811025.1). Classification (GTDB taxonomy): domain Bacteria; phylum Desulfobacterota; class Deferrimicrobia; order Deferrimicrobiales; family Deferrimicrobiaceae; genus CSP1-8. The sequence continues at coordinate 124,637 of CAWEPX010000011.1, read as the reverse complement.
GGCAAGAAGCATCGTTCCGCAGAAGGAGACGAACCGCCGGGCCGATATGAGCGCCCGCACCTCCTCCGACTCGAATCCCACGAGGAACCCGACGCCTGCCGGGAGAAGAACGAAATAACCCAGCAGCATGCCGAGGAGAAAAAGACCGGTCGCCGTCCCGATGACGGCCCACCCCCACCGTTTCCACGCCGGCATGCGCGGGACGAATATTTGCCGCCACAGCGTCCAGGCGACGAACGGCAGCGACAGCGCGATGCCGCAGTACAGCGCGATCGAGAGCAGGGCGAAGAACCCCTCCGACGGGTCGTAGGCGACGAGCTTCCGGTCGAGGAGCCGCACCAGGAACAGGAGGATCGATTCCGAGAAAACGAAGCAGGCCGCGGACAGGCCGATCACGAGAAGGGCGCAGATCGCCAGCCCCTTCCGGGCTTTTTCGACTTCGGCGAGGATGCCGAGAAACCGGTTTTCCAAGGGCCCTCCGGCGCTTGTTTTCTGTTATGTAATAGTACAGCGGCTTCGAGGAAGGGGGAAGAATGCGGTATACCGTTCCGGGATATCTCCACCGGCCCGGGATTCACTGCGGTTCCGCCGCCATGCGGAACCTTCTCGCCTTCCGGGGGATCGACTTCTCGGAGCCGATGTGCTTCGGGCTGGGTTCGGGTGCGGGTTTCCTGTACGTGCCCGAGCTTCCGGTTTCCCCCTTCGTCGCGTTCCACGGCCGGATCATGGAGATGGAGCGGGAGCTGTGCGACGCTCTTGCGATCCCGTTCCCGGAGCATGTGGAAGAGGACGGCGAGGCCGGGTGGGAGAGGGCCCGCGAGGCGATTCTGTGCGGCCACCCCGTCCTGATCAGCACCGATCTCGCCTACCTCGACTATTTCGAGACAAGGACGCACTTCGCGGGCCACCGCGTCGTCCTGTTCGGGGTCGATGACGAGGCGGGGCATGCGCTCCTGTCCGATTCGGAGCGTGAGGATCCGCAGAAGGTCTCCGTTACTTCGCTGAAGCGCGCGCGCTCGTCCAGCGTTCCCCCGTATCCGATGGAGAACCGGTGGTGCGTCGTCAAGCCGGAAGGCGAGCTCCGTCCGATGCCGGAGGCGGTCCCGCTGTCTCTCGGGAAGAATGCGCGGGAGATGCTCGACCCGCCCGGGGGGTCCTTCGCCGGCATCTCCGGGATGCGCCGGATGGCGGAGGAGATTTCCCGGTGGCCCGCCATGACGGAGGAATTTGCCTTCGCGGCCCGCTTCGGCTACCAGGTCATCGAAAAGCGCGGCACCGGCGGGGGCTTCTTCCGGAGGATGTACGCCCGTTACCTCGAGGAGGCGTCCGCCTGGTTCCCTCCCCTGGCCGGGGCGGGGCTGGCCGTAAAAATGATCGCTGTTGCAGAAGGCTGGACGGAGATCGCGGGGAGGCTGAAGGAGGTTTCGGAGGGAAACGATGCCGCGGGATTGCCCCGCGTGGCCGACCTCCTCCTTCGGCAGGCCGACCGGGAAGAGGCCTTCTGGCGGGAGGCCGCCTCCCTCGTCTGACGATGCCGTTTCCCTGGAGCGCACCGGCCGTGGCATCTTCCGAGCAGACCCTTGGCCGAAAGGTCGCCGGCAGCGAGCGGTCGCAAGTCTCGCTCCGCAGCCTCGGAGGGGGGCTCCGTTCGTGGCTCGGCGTGCGTTGCACCCGCACGCCTGCGCTTAACCTCAACTGCGCCCCTCCTCCTTCTTCGCTCTCTTGCTGCGCCGCTGACCGCATTTCCGGGACCGGGGATCCGGCACTCGCAGCCGGGCGCCTGCGACCGGAGGACCCTTAGGCGATGCGGGGGGTTCCGCAAAGCGGCGTGTGGAGCGAGAGAAAAGTATCCCCGCAGCGAGCGGGCGCAAGGTCGCGAGCGTAGCTTTGGGGAATCCTCCGCGAGCCAGGGTCCTCAACGCCGCAGGCGATGTTTCGGACGCTAGACCCGGTTCCGGAGATGCCGCCGGACGTACCAGACGATCCCGGCCACGATCGCGGCGCCGATCACGAGGTCGAACTTGTGGAAGTAATACCGCAGGGTGGGCCACCGCTCCCCCATCACCATCCCGACGTAGGCAAGACCGAGGCACCAGGGAAGGGACCCCGCGAAGGTGTAGGCGATGAACCGTTTCATGTTCATCCGCGCGACCCCCGCGGGGAAGGCGATGAACGTGCGGATGACCGGGAGGAGGCGGGCGAAGAAGACGGTCGCCTCGCCGTGCCGTTCGAACCAGCGGTCCGCCATGTCGAGGTCATGCCGGGAGACGAGGATGTACTTCCCGTATTGTTCGACGAGCGGCCGGCCTCCGTACATGCCCAGGTAGTACGCCGGAACGGAGCCGACGACGCATCCGACGGCCCCGGCCAGCCCCACGGACCAGAGGGAATATTTCCCCAGGAAAACGAGGTAGCCGGAGAACGGCATGATCACCTCGGAGGGAAGCGGGATGCACGCCGATTCGATCGCCATCAGCAGGACGATTCCCGGCAGGCCCATCATGGAGATCACGTAAATGATGAAGGCGCCGAGCGCTTCGAGTATCCGGGTCACCATGGGCGGGCCGCTTCCTATCCTACCGTGATGTACGGCGGCCCGAAGCGCAGGGTCGGCTGGGCGTCGCCCACGGGGACCCCCTGTCCCTCTTTCCCGCAGGTGCCCAGTCCGAACCCGAGGTCGGACCCGACCATGTCGATCATCGCAAGGGCTTCCGGTCCGTTCCCGGTGATGGTGGCGCCGCGAACCGCCTCGCCCTGCCGTCCGTTCTCGATCCGGTACCCTTCGGCCACCTCGAACATGAAGTCGCCGGTCACGGTGTTTACCTGTCCGCCCCCCATCTTGCGCACGAGGAGCCCGCGGTCCACCGAGCCCACGATTTCCTCCGGCGGCGTCTCCCCCGGGAGGATGATCGTGTTCGTCATGCGGGGCACCGTCCTGTGCCGGTACGATTCCCGCCTCCCGTTTCCGGTCGAGCGGACCCCTTCCTTCATCGCGTGGAGCCGGTCGTAGAGGAACCCTTTCAGAACGCCGTCCGAGACGAGCACCGTTCGCTGGCCCGTTGTTCCCTCATCGTCGATTCCGAACGACCCCCGCTTTCCCGGCACGGTGGCGTCATCGACGATCGACACGAGCGGACTGGCCACCCGGGTTCCCAGCGAGTCCCGGTACACCGACATCCCCCGGCGCGCGAGGTCCGCCTCCAGCCCGTGCCCGATCGCCTCGTGGACCATCGTCCCCCCCGCCTCGGAGGAAAGCACGACCGGCATCCTGCCTCCACCGATTCTCCCCGCGGAAAGGGCGCGGACGGCCCTCTCCGCAGCCTTCCTTGCGAGTTCCTCCGGGAGGAACTCCTCCAGAAACTCCCACCCGCTCGTCCCGCCGCCGGTTTCGTACCCCATGGTGAGGCCGGACCCGTTTCCGGCCACGCACTGGACGGTGAGGAGGGTGAAGGTCTGGGCGTCCGTGGCGAAGACTCCCGGGTGCGCCGCGATCTCGATCCGTCGTTCCGCCTCCCCATAGGTCACCCGGACCTGGCGGATCTCCCGGGAGATCCCGCGCGCGGTGCGGTCCATGCCGGTGACGAGGGCGACCTTTTCCCCGACCTCCCGGGAGCCCGGGGGAATGCGGACGGCGGAGGGCCTGCGGGCGGCCTCGGGGGAGGCGGGGAGCACGGCGGGAATTCCCTTCCCGTTCGCGTATCGCGAGAGGTCGTTCGCTAGGGCGAGGACGGTCCGTTCGTCGCATTCGTTGGTGAAGGCGTAGAAGGTCTTCCCACGGAAGATGAGCCGGATCCCTATTCCCGTGTCGGTCCCCGAGAGGACGCGCTCGATCTTCCCGTCCTCCCGCTGGATCGAAAGCGAGTTCGCCTCTTCGTAGAACAGTTCCCCGTACTCCCCTCCCCGGGAGAGCAGCGCGGAAAGGATCGGTTCCAGGCGCATCTTCGACAGCATCAGGCACTCCGGGTCGGCGATCGGCCCCCGTGCCCGCCCGGGCGGGCGCGATGACCGGGCAAGGGCGGTTCTTCACCGATTTGTGTATACTAAACCTAACAATTGTACCCGAGGGAGCGGATGAAAGCGAAACTCTTGGCGGCGACCCTGGTGGCCGCTTTCCTGTTTGTCCAGGATGCCGTGGCATTCCACGGAACCAACGAGGCGGTCAGCGAGCACCTCCAGGGGGAAGCGTATTCCCAGTTTCTCGCCGGCTACCTCCAATACCGGGAGGGGGACCTGGACGCCGCCCTCAAATCGTACCGCAAGGCCCTGCGGTACCAGCGGGACGAGCCGGAAATCCTCTTCGAGATCGCGAACGTCCTCGTGAAGAAAGGCAGGCTGTCGGAAGCGAAGGAATACCTGGAGAAGGCTCTGGCCATCGACGAGCACCATGCTCGTTCCCGGTATCTCCTGGCCGGGATCCTGGCGGCGACGGGCGACAAGGAAAAGGCGATTTCCCTGTATTCCCAGGTTATATCCGACGACCCGGATGACGAGGAGGCATATCTCCACCTTTCCATGCTCTATGCCGAGAAAGAGGATTTCGCCCGGGCGGAGGGATTCCTCACCACGCTGATCGGGAGGAACCCGGAATCGTTCCTCGCCTATTATTACCGGGGCAGGATCCTGGCCGGCCAGAAGAAGTTCGATGCCGCGCTTGCCGACTTCGACAGCGCGCTTTCGATCCACCCCGCGTTCGACGCCGCTCTTATCGACTCCGGGGGCATTCTCGAATTGATGGGGCGCCACGCCGAGGCGGAGGAAAGGTACAAGATGGCGCTTGCGATCAATCCGGGGAATCCGTTCATCCGGGAGCGCCTCGGGAGAGTCCTCATACGGGAAAAGAAGATCGACAAGGCGGTCGACCAGTACGAGGAACTCAAGAAATTCGAGGAGGGGAACCTCGACTTCCGGACGAAGCTCGGGCTCCTCTATCTCGACAGCGACCGGTACGAAGATGCGATCAACGAGTTTCTGTTCGTGCTGGCCGCCAAGCCCGAGAACACCCAGGTGCGGTTCTTCCTCGGGACCGCCTACGAGGCGCAGGGACTGTTCCCGGAAGCCGAAAAGGAATTCCGGGCGATCCCGGAGTCGTCCCCGGTATACCGGGACGCGATGCTACATATCGCGATGTCCCTCGGCCGCCGGAAGCAGATCGACGAGGCGATCGGGGTGACGCAGAAGCTGCGAAAGAAGTTCCCCGACGATGTCCCGCTGATGATCTTCCTGGGGACGCAGCTGGAGGAGGCGAAGCGGTACCGGGAGGCCCTGGACGTTCTCACCGGGGCGGTGCAGAAGGATCCGAAGGACGCATCGGCCCGGTTCTCGATCGGGGTGGTTTACGACAAGCTGGGAGAATTCGACAATGTCGTTTCGTCCATGGAGAAGGCGATCGAGCTCGATCCGCAGAACGCGACGGCCATGAACTACCTCGGGTACTCGTATGCGGACCGGAACATCCGCCTCAAGGAGGCCGAATCCCTGATTCTCCGCGCACTGGAGATCCGGCCGAACGACGGGTACTTCATCGACAGCCTCGCATGGGTGTATTACCGAAAGGGCGAATACCCGCGTGCGGAGAACGAAATCCGCCGCGCGCTTTCGTTCATCCCCGACGATCCCGTAATCCTCGAGCACATGGGGGACATCCTGTCCGGGCAGGGGAAGGAGAAAGAGGCGGCGGTCTTCTACGAAAAGTCGATCTCCCAGGGGCATGAGAAGCCCGAGGAGATAAAGAGCAAACTGCACCGGGTCCAGAAGGCGGGCTCCACGGGGAAGTGACGGCCCCGGTCGCCTCTCCGATGAAGCTCCCCGCGACGAGGGAGAGACGGGGCGGGGCAGCGTTCGTCGCGGCATGCGCCCTGTTCGCGCTGGTCGTGGCTTTGGGTGCCGGTTGCGCACCTTCCCGGCAGCGCCTCGTCGGGCAGGAAGCCAGGACGGCGGCCACGTTTTTTACTTCCGCCTCGGACGTTTCTTTCCCCCTCCGGGCGTCGTTTTCGGGCATCGCCGAACTCCGCGGGAGCACCGTTCCCTTCGTGGCCGGCCTTTCCTCCCGGACGGCTTCGGACGAGACCTTGGGGTTCTACGACTCCATGGGGCGCGCGGTCATGTTCCTCGAGAACCGCGAAGGAAGGATTTCGGTCACCCGCGGTCCCGCCGCGAGGGAGTTCCCGCCGGATACCATCCGCCCCGTCGATGCGGGACCGGTGTCGCTCGGGCGCATCCTTTCGGGGGGGGCGGGGTATCCCGTATCCGGCGGAGAGACCGGCAGGACGGTGGACGGGGAGTGGGTGTATGCGGGGAGGGGACAGACGCTTTTTTCCGATCCATCGAGGCGACTGCTCTCCCGGGCGGAATATGATATTTCTGGGAAGCGAGTTACCGTGACATACCCCGGTAGGGACACCCCCGGACCTCCCGAAAGGGTGGAGGTGGAGGTCATGGGGAACAGAGTCGTTTTCCAGAGGGATGCGGAATGAGGATCGCCCGGATCATCGCCGTCGCGGTAGCCGTCGCCCTGGCGGCGGGGTGCGCGAAGAAGCAGGATGCGGCAGAAACGTCTGCACCCTCTTCCGGTGTTGTGCCCGCCTACGGAGACGCCATCGTCGAGGGAAGCATCGGGGATGTCAGCGGCTTTCTCACGGCGGTGACGAGCGACTCGGCATCCCACACGGCGGCGGGCTATGTCTTCAACGGCCTTGTCCGGTACGACAAGGACCTGAAGCTCGAGGGGGAGCTGGCCGAGTCCTGGGAAGTGTCCCCCGATGGCAGGAAAATCACCTTTCACCTCCGGAAAGGGGTTACGTGGCACGACGGCAAGCCGTTCACGTCCGAGGACGTCATGTTCACCTACCGCAAGATGATCGACCCGAACACGCCGACCGCCTACGCGGAAGACTTCAAGCAGGTAACCCATGCGTCGAACCCGGACCCGTACACGTTCGTCGTCGAGTACGAAAAACCCTTTGCTCCCGCCCTCGCCTCCTGGGGGATGCACGTCCTCCCGAAGCACCTTCTCGAAACGTACCCCGACATCTCCCGCAGCCCGCTGAACAAGAAGCCGGTGGGGACCGGCCCGTTCCGGTTCGTCGAATGGAAGACGGGGGAAAAGACGGTCTTCGAGGCGAACCCGGACTACTTCGAGGGGAGGCCGTACCTGTCCCGGGTCATCACCCGCGTGATCCCCGACCCGGCCACCATGTTCCTGGAGCTGAAATCCGGCGGAATCGACATGATGGGGCTCACCCCCCTCCAGTACACGAGGCAGACGAAGACGGGGGAGTTCCGCAAGTCGTTCAACAAGTACCGCTACCTCTCCTTCGGGTACACCTATCTGGGGTTCCGGCTCTCCCATCCGCTCTTCTCGGACCGGCGGGTGCGGCAGGCATTCGCCTATGCGATCAACAAGAAAGAGATCATCGACGGCGTGCTGTTCGGCCTGGGGCAGGAGGCGACCGGGCCATACAAGCCGGGGACCTGGGCCCACAATCCCGACGTGAAGAAATACCCCTATGACCCGGAGCAGGCGAAGGCCCTCCTCGCCGAGGCGGGATGGAAGGACGCGGGTGGAGAAGGAGTGCTGGAGAAGGGAGGGAGGAAGTTCGCGTTCACGGTTCTGACCAACGCCGGAAACGAGAGCCGGGCGAAGACCGCTGCGATCATCCAGCAGAACCTGGCCGCCGTCGGGATCCGGATGGAGATCCGGACGCTGGAGTGGTCGGCGTTCATCAACGAGTTCGTCGACAAGAGGAAGTTCGACGCGGTGATCCTCGGCTGGAGCATATCGCAGGACCCCGACCAGTACGACATATGGAGTTCGAAGAAGACGGGCCCGAAGGAGCTTAATTTCGTCGGCTTCGCCGATGCCGAGGTGGACCGGCTCCTGGAGGAGGGCCGCCGCACCTTCGACATCGAGAAGCGCAAGAAAGCGTACTTCCGGATACAGGAAATCCTCGCGGAGGAGCAGCCGTACGTCTTCCTCTACTATCCCGACTCCCTTCCGGTGGTCCAGAAGCGCATCCACGGCATCGAGCCGGCCCCCGCAGGGATCTCCTACAATTTCATCAAGTGGTACGTGCCGAAGGGGGAGCAGAAGTACACCTCCTTCCAGCCCTAGGGGATCGATGCTCCGGTATATCGTTCGAAGGCTGCTGCAAACGATCCCGCTCCTGATCGGGATCAGCCTCATCTCCTTTCTCGTCATCCATGCCGCCCCCGGCGGGCCGGTGGAAATGTCCACCGACCTGAACCCGAAGGCCACGGCGGAATACCGTCAAAGGCTCGTGGAGTATTACGGCCTCGACAAGCCCCTCCACGTCCAGTACGTGCAATGGCTCGGCCGGATGGTGACCCTCGACTTCGGCCAGAGCTTCTCGCGCGACGGGAGACGGGTTTCGGACAAGATCACGGAGCGGATTCCGGTGACGCTTGGCATCAACGTGCTGTCCCTTGGGCTTATCATCCTCGTCGCCGTGCCTGTGGGGATCTATTCGGCCGTCCGGAAGGATTCCTGGTTCGACAGGATCTCCACGGTGACGGTGTTTACGGGGTATGCGGTCCCCGCCTTCTGGCTGGCGCTGCTTCTCATGATTCTCTTCGGCGTCCATCTCGGATGGCTCCCCATCTCGGGGCTCGTGTCCCTGGAGCATGATTCGTTGTCCTTCGCGGGAAAGGTGTGGGACCGCGCGAGGCACCTCGTGTTGCCGGTCTTCGTCTCGGCGTTCACCGGGCTGGCGGGGTTTTCCCGCTACATGCGGTCGAACATGCTGGAGGTGATCCGGCAGGACTACATCGCCTCGGCGAAGGCGAAGGGGCTCCCCGAGCGGAAGGTCGTTTTCCGGCATGCGCTGCGCAACGCCCTTCTTCCCGTGATCACGATTCTCGGACTCTCGGTACCTGGCCTTCTCGGGGGATCGGTCATCTTCGAGTCGATCTTCGCCATCCCGGGGCTCGGACAGCTCTTTTTCCAGGGGGTGATGGCGCGCGACTACCCGCTGGTCATGGGCTCGCTTGTGATCGGCGCATTTCTGACCCTCCTCGGGAACCTGCTGGCCGACGTCGGGTATGCGCTGGCAGATCCGCGGATCAAGACGGAGTGACGTGAGTATGGCGGGACCTTCCTCCATGTTTCGCGATTTTCTTCGGCGGCTCGGGAAAAACCGGCTGGCCGTGGCGGGGGGGATCGTCGTTTTCTTCCTGTTCCTCGTGGCGGCGGTTCCGTCCGCGTTTGCGCCCCACGACCCGAGCCGTATCGATGTCCGGAATATTCTGGAGCCGCCTTCCGCCGATCACCCGTTGGGGACCGACGAGCTGGGGCGCGACGTCCTCTCGCGGATGGTCCACGGGGCGAGGATCTCCATGGAGGTGGGGTTCGTGGCGATGGGCATCGCGACGTTCATCGGACTGGTGATAGGGCTCATCGCCGGGTTCTACGGGAGGTGGGTGGATGCGACCCTCATGCGCTTCGTCGACATCATGCTCTGTTTCCCCTCCTTCTTCCTGATCCTCGCGGTCATCGCGTTTCTCGGGCCGTCGATCGTAAACATCATGGCCATCATCGGGCTCACCTCCTGGATGGGGGCAGCGAGGCTCGTCCGGGCCGAGATGCTCTCTCTCAAGGAGAGGGACTTCGTCGCGGCGGCGCGGGCGCAGGGCGCCGGGGACTTGCGGATCATCTTCCGCCACATCCTCCCCAATGCGATCGCCCCCATCCTTGTCTGGGCGACCCTGGGGGTTGCCGGCGCGATCCTCGTGGAGTCGAGCCTCTCCTTCCTGGGGATCGGCGTGCAGCCTCCGACGCCGTCCTGGGGAAACATGCTCACGGCCGGAAAGGACAACATCGAGACCGCATGGTGGCTCTCCGTCTACCCCGGGATGGCCATCCTGGTCACCGTCCTCGGGTACTACCTCCTGGGCGAGGGAATCCAGGACGCCGCCGACCCGCGGCTCAAGGGAAGGTGAGGGATGAAGGAACGCTCCGGCATGCTCCGCACCCGGCGCCCCGGCCATCGGGCGCCCAGTCGGCTCCGCAGCCTCGGAGGGGGGCTCCGTTCGTGGCTCGGCGTGCGATCAACCTGCACGCCTGCGCTTTACCTCACTGCGCCCCTCCTCCTGCGGCTGCTGCGCCGGCAACCGGGGACCCGCAGCGCGATGCGGGTTTGAGGGCCGCGAAGCGGCGTATGGAGCGACGAACGGCAAGCATCCCCGCCGAAGAGCGGGGTCTTGTCCGACGAGCGGAATCCGCAGTGAGCGGGCGCAAGATCGCGAGCGTAGCTTCCCGCCGGTCCTGCCCCCACGAGCCGTGAGTCCCGGTAGGCGTGCGCCCCGTTGCGAGGGGCGGCGTGACCGGAATGTTGCTCGTGTCCGCGATCTCTCCGTCTCCTTCCGCACGGAGAAGGGGACGGTGCGCGCCCTCTTCGGCGTTTCCTTCTCCCTGTCCCCCGGGGAAACGCTCGGGCTGGTGGGGGAATCCGGATGCGGCAAGACCATCACGGCGCTGTCCATCCTGACCCTTCTGCCCTCACCGCCGGCCGTCATGGAAGGGGGGAGGATTCTGTTTCGCGGCAGGGATCTGGCGCCGCTGTCCGATGCCGAGATGTGCTCGGTGCGCGGGAAAGAGATCTCGATGATCTTCCAGGAACCGATGACGTCGCTCAATCCCGTTCTCACGATAGGAGAACAGGTCGCCGAGGTCTTCACCGCCCACCGGACCTGCGGAAAGGCGGAGGCCATGGAGCGGGCGGTGGAATGGCTGCGCCGGGTGAACATGCCGGACGCCGAGAGGAGGGTACGGGAATATCCGCACCAGATGAGCGGGGGGATGCGGCAGCGGGCGATGATCGCGATGGCGCTCGCCCTCGAGCCGGCGATTCTCATCGCAGACGAGCCGACCACGGCGTTGGACGTCACCATCCAGGCGCAGATCCTTTCCCTTCTCAAGGAGATGCGCGAACGGCAGGGAATGGCGATTCTCCTTATCACCCACGACCTCGGGGTGGTTTCGGAGGTCGCCGACCGGGTGGCGATCATGTATCTGGGCCGGATCGTCGAGATTGCGCGGACGGCGGACCTCTTCGCACGCCCGATCCACCCTTACACCGAGGGGTTGCTGCGCTCCCTGCCCGGGCAAGGGACGGGAGAGCGGAGACTCCCCTCCATCCCGGGGGCTGTACCCGGCCTCGACGCCATTCCGCCGGGTTGCCCTTTTTCCGACCGATGCCCGTTCCGGCAGGATGCGCGGGCCCGGTTCCGCGCCGGGGAAACGGATACGGACGAACTTGCGGTCTGCGACCAGGTGGATCCTCCCCTGGAGGAATATCCCCCGGGCCACCGGGCGGCGTGCCATTACCGGAGAATGCTTTGGGAAGGGAAGGAAGGATGAATCGGCCAAACGGCGCACTCCTCTCCCTGAGGAACATCTACAAGTTCTTCCCGGTCCGGAAATCGTTCTTCTCGTCCGAAACGCAGCGGGTGCATGCGGTCGACAGCGTGTCGATCGACGTGCCCCCGGGGAAGACGGTCGGGCTCGTGGGGGAGTCGGGGTGCGGAAAGACGACGCTCGGCCGGGTGGCGATACGCCTGGTCCCGCCCGATTCGGGCAGGGTCATCTTCGAGGGCCTCGACATCACGTCGCTGTCCGGGGAGGAGCTCCGGCGGATCCGGAGGAAGATGCAGATCATCTTTCAGGATCCCTACTCTTCCCTGAATCCGCGGATGCGGGTCCGCGACATCGTGGGGGAAGGGTGGCGGGTTCACGGAATCGCCCGCGGCGGTGAGCTCAGGGAGAACGCCGAGCGGCTCCTTCTGCGCGTGGGTCTGTCCGCGGATGCCGCCGACAAGTACCCGCACGAATTCTCGGGAGGCCAGCGACAGCGGGTCGGAATCGCCCGGGCAATCGCACTTTCCCCCCGGCTTATCGTGGCGGACGAGCCGGTGTCGTCTCTCGACGTATCCGTGCAGGCGCAGATCCTGAACCTCCTGCGCGACATCCAGGAGGAATACGGGATGGCCTACCTGTTCGTCTCCCATGACCTGCGGGTGATCCGCCACATGAGCGACACCGTCTCCGTGATGTACCTGGGAAAACTGATGGAGGTCTCCCCGGCCGCCGACCTGTTCCGAGAGCCGCTCCACCCCTACTCGAGGAGCCTCCTCTCGGCGCTGTCGATGCCCGGCGGCGCGCCGCGGGAACATATCGTGCTCTCGGGGGAGATTCCCAGCCCCATCCACATCCCCCCCGGGTGCCGGTTCCACACCCGCTGTTTCATGGCGCAGAAGATATGCGAAGAGGTTTGCCCCCTGCTGCGCGAGGTCGCGCCGGGACGTCACGCCGCCTGCCATTTCGTGTAGCCGCCTCCCCCCGAAAATGCGGCGCCTTCGGCTGCACCGCCGATCATAGGGGCCCCGCAGGCGATGCCGGGGGGAGGTCCCCGCGCTAGGTCGCCTAGGGCGAGACAGAGAGGCCGATGCGGTGTCGTTCCGGCTGAGCTGTACCCGCTGCGGACGGCGGAGAGCGCAGCGAAGTCGGAGCGGATGCACGGCGAGCCGGCGGAGGAGCCTGGAGGCCGCGCTAAGCGAACGAGCGGTTCCGGGTCTCTTCCGAGAAGCTGTTACGGCAGTAGGGACAGAACTTCCAGTGCGGGGAGACCATCTTCCGGCACGACGGGCAGCTCGAGACGAGGGAGTGGCCGCACCCCGGGCAAATCACGAAGTCGGCCCCCAGGGACGTGCCGCAGTGCGTGCAGCCGGCGCCGAATTCCCCCTCCGTTTCCACGACCCGGTAAAGCTCCGACAGCGTCGTCACGCCGGCCTTTACCTTGGCCAGCGCCGCCTGGCCGAGCGTCGACATCCCCTTGGCCACCGCGAGCTGGCGGATGTCGGTCTCGGAGCTTTTGCCCATGATAAGGTCGCGCATCTGCTGGTGGAACGACAGGATCTCGTAGATCCCGGTCCGGCCGCGGTATCCCGTCCCCGCGCACGCCGGGCATCCCTCCCCCCGGTAGAATGTGATCTCTCCTTTTTTCGTCTTCCCCAGCCCGATCCGGGCGAGGTCGAGATCGGACGGTTCGTCCTCGATGCGACACTTCGGACAGATGACCCGCACCAGCCGCTGGGACACGATTCCGGTCAGGGTAGAGGCGATGAGGTAGGAAGGGATCCCGATGTTGCGAAGCCGGGTGATGGTTGCCACCGAGCTGTTGGTGTGCATCGTCGAGAGGACCAGGTGGCCCGTAAGCGCCGCCTGCATTGCGGTCGTGGTCGTATCGAGGTCGCGCATCTCCCCCAGCATGATCACATCGGGGTCCTGGCGGAGCATCGCGCGCAGGGTCGACGCGAAGGTGAGCCCGATCTTCTCCTGTACTGCCACCTGGTTGATGCCGGGAATCTCGTATTCGATGGGGTCCTCGATCGTCGTGATATTCTGCTCCACGGACTTGATCTTGTGGAGAGATCCGTAGAGAGTGGTCGTCTTTCCGGATCCGGTGGGGCCGGTGACGAGCAGGATCCCCTGCGGTCGGCGGATCAGCGTCTCCAGGTGCCGGAGATCGGTTTCGGACATCCCCATCGACTCGAGCGGGATCTGGGCGTTGGCCGAGTCGAGGATCCGGACAACCACCTTCTCTCCGTATGATGCGGGCATCGTGGACACCCGAAGGTCGAGCGACTTCGCACCGACCCGGACCCCGATCCGGCCGTCCTGGGGAAGCCGTTTCTCCGCGATGTCCATCTTGGCCATGATCTTGATCCGGGAGATGACCGCCCCCTGCACCCACTTCGGCAAGTCGAGGGATTTCCGGAGAACCCCGTCGACCCGGTTTCGGATCTGCAGGATGGTTTTCGAGGGTTCCACGTGGATGTCCGAGGCCCCCTGTTCTACCGCCTCCGCGACAAAAAGGTTCACCATCCGGATAATGGGGGCCGCCTCGCTCTTCCTCCGCAGGTCCTCGGTGTCGCGCTTGTCGGGCTCCCCGCTGTCCTGCACGATCTCCACCAGCCGCTCCTCGGCGATATCCTTGACGATTGTGCTCAAGGACGACCCCAGGTGGTAGTGCTGGTCGATCGCCCAGAGAATCCCCGAACGGGTGGCGATGGCGGGCTTGATGGTGTAGCCGGAGGCGAACCTGACGTCCTCGAATGCCTCGAAGCTCAAGGGGTCGGCCATGGCGATGTGGAGGTCCCTGTCCTCGATCGAGATCGGCACGATCAGGTGCTTCCGTGCGACCTTCTCGGGGATCAGCTCGATCGCCTGGGGCTCGACGGGCGTGTTGGTGAGGTCGATCAGCGGGATCCCGAGTTGCAGGGAGAGGGCCTGGGCGATCTCGTCCTCGGTGGCCAGCCCCAGGGCGACGATGACATCGCCCAGTTTTTCGCGCCGCGTACGTTGTTCGGAAAGGGCGCGGGTCAGGCTCTCCTCGGACAAAAGCCCAGTCTCCACGAGCAGTTCGCCGATACGCTTCCTTGTGGCCGCCAAGAATGCTCCTCCCACGCGTGATATGGGAATCCTACCAGATTATTTCGGCAGAAGCGGGAGAAACTTGCGTGTGAAACCGGGTTCTTTCCGGGGCATCAAATCGGTGTCGGGAGGTAGGAAATGGCGATACGACACGAAAATCGATGCCCCCGTTGCAATGGGGCGATGGTATACGAGCGGTTCCAGGATTTGCTGGACCTCTTCTACGCCTGGAGGTGCCTCAACTGCGGCGAAATCGTCGACCCCGTTGTGGCGCGGAACCGGGAACCGGAAAAGAAATTCAAGAAAAGGGCCGCGGGGTAAGATTCCCCCTGGGTAAAGCAGGATTGCCTCTCAGTACGGCGGGTCCCTTCGTTGACACCGTAATCGTACCTATGGTACGGTACCTCCTGCTTTTTTTGGGTTTGGGGGGCCAGGGAAAAGGTGGGGGAGCGATTCACATTTTCCGTCAGGTTCGGTGCGACCGGGCGGTCTCGGGAATTCCGGATCGGCAGGACCGGAATGGCCGTGATCACGGGGGTGCTCGCCTTGTTTTTCGTTCTGGCGACCCAGTTTATCTATGACTACCGGGAGAATCTGGCGAAAGTGAGGGAGCTTGCGAGTCTTCGGCACCGGGTCAGCGAGCAGAACCTTACGCTCTACAACCTCTATGCGAAATTCGAGAGTCTGGAGACCGAGGTGGAGCGGATCCGGACGCTGGACGCCCGCGTCCGGTCCCTCGTCAACATCAATGAGGCGCTGCTGCCCGGCAAGAGAAAGACCGCGGTGACGTATGGGGATCGGGGGAGCGGAAACGCCCGAGACCTCTGGGAAAAACCGCCTGGACAGCCTCCTCGATCTTCGGTGCGACCAGCTGAAGGAATCCCTCCTGGTGGACGGGAAAAACCTCGAGGTCCTATGCGAAAGGCTTGACGTCCGAAGGACCTACCTGGAGAGCCTTCCTTCCCTGTGGCCGGTCCATGGACTGCTTGCGTCGGGGTTCGGCGTCCGGGTATCCCCCTTCACGGACACCAAGGTCTTCCATCACGGCCTGGATATCGATGCCCCGAAGGGGAGTCCGATCAGGGCGGCGGGGGGAGGCAAGGTGGTCCGGTGCGGTTTCGAGTCGCGGTACGGAAACCTCGTCGTCATCGACCACGGGAACGGCTACCGTACAGTCTACGCACACCTTTCGGAGCGGCAGGTCGAGTTGGGCGACACCGTCCGCAGAGGGGATCTGATCGGGAAGGTGGGTGACACGGGACGGACAACCGGCCCTCATCTCCACTACGAGGTCCAAGTGAACGGCCTCCCGGTGAACCCGGTCCGCTTCCTGAATTAGGAGCAGGAGGGAGAGGGCGCAGTCGCCGGGTACTCCCCATCATGGGACGGGAAGCGGCGTACTTAGTGCTCCCGGGGCGCCTCCCCGTCGGAGCGTTTTTTTTTAAGGGCCGGCAGCCAGAATAAGGACCTTTTCGATGCTGGAAAATATCTTCAAGAAGGTGTTCGGCACGGCCAATGAGCGCGTGCTGGAACGGATGGCCCCCATCGTCGACCGGATCAATTCCCTCGAGGCCACGGTGGCGAACCTCCCGGACGACCGTCTTGCGGCGAGCACCGCGGAGTTCCGGCAGCGTTTGACGAATGGGGAGTCCCTGGACCAGCTCCTCCCCGAGGTCTTCGCTACCGTCCGCGAGGTGAGCAGGCGCGTTCTCGCCATGCGCCACTTCGACGTCCAGCTCGTGGGCGGCCTGGTGCTGCATGAGGGGAAGATCGCCGAGATGCGGACGGGCGAGGGGAAGACCCTGTCCGCCACCCTCCCCGTCGTTCTGAACGCCCTGACGGGGCGCGGCGTCCATCTCATCACCGTGAACGACTATCTGGCGAAGAGGGACGCGGATTGGATGGGGGAGATCTACCGGTTCCTCGGCCTGTCCGTGGGAGTGATCGTACACGGGATGGACGATCCGGAGCGGCAGGAGGCCTACCGGTGCGACGTCACGTACGGGACGAACAACGAGTTCGGCTTCGACTACCTGCGCGACAACATGAAGTTCCGCCAGGAGGATATGGTCCAGCGGGATCTCCACTACGCGATCGTGGACGAGGTGGATTCGATCCTGATCGACGAGGCCCGGACCCCCCTCATCATTTCCGGCCCGGCCGAGGAGTCGACGGACAAGTACGCCAGGATCAATTCGATCGTCCACTTCCTGAAGGAGGAAGAGGACTACAAGGTAGACGAAAAAGCGCGCAGCGTCATGCTGGACGAGGACTCGGGGATTCCCAAGATCGAGAGCCTTCTTTCCGTGGACAATCTCTACGACCCGGACAACATCGAGATTCTCCACCACGTGAACCAGGCGCTGAAGGCCCACGTCCTCTTCAAGCGCGACGTCGATTACATGGTAAAGGACGGCCAGGTTGTCATCGTTGACGAATTCACGGGGCGGCTGATGCCGGGACGGCGCTGGTCGGACGGTCTGCATCAGGCCGTGGAGGCGAAGGAAGGGGTGAAGATCGAAAACGAGAACCAGACTCTCGCCACGATCACCTTCCAGAACTACTTCCGCATGTTCGACAAGCTGGCGGGCATGACCGGCACCGCCGACACGGAGGCGGTCGAGTTCAAGCAGATCTACAACCTCGACGTGGTGGTCATTCCCACGAACCAGCCGATGATCCGGGAAGACCTCCGGGACCAGATCTACCGCACCGAGAAAGAGAAGTTCCATGCCTGCTACGAGGAGATCATGGCCCTTCACGAGGAAGGCAGGCCGGTCCTCGTCGGAACCGTATCGATCGAGAAGTCGGAGCGCCTGTCCGGCATCCTCAACCGCCATGGCATCCCCCACAATGTCCTGAACGCCAAGCACCACGAGCGCGAGGCGCAGATCATCGCCGAAGCGGGGCAGGCAAGCAAGGTGACGATCGCCACGAACATGGCCGGGCGCGGGGTGGACATCAAGCTCGGCGAAGGGGTGGTGGAGAAGGGAGGCCTTCACATCATCGGCACCGAGCGGCACGAGTCGCGCCGGGTGGACAACCAGCTCCGCGGGCGCGCGGGTCGACAGGGAGACCCCGGATCGTCCCGGTTCTACCTGTCCCTCGAGGACGACCTCCTCCGGATCTTCGGATCGGACCGGATCTCCCCCCTCATGGAGAAGCTCGGGATGGAGGAAGGGGAGCCGATCGAGCACAACCTCATCAACAAGGCGGTGGAGAACGCGCAGAAGAAGGTGGAGAGCCACAACTTCGACATCCGGAAGCACCTCCTCGAGTACGACGACGTGATGAACAAGCAGCGAACGGTCATCTACGACATGCGCAGGGATGTTTTCTCGGGAGAAAGCCTGCGGGACGTAGTGATGGAAATGGCCGGGGAGGTCGTCGAGGATCACGTCGAGCGCTTCACGGGGGAGAAAACGCACCCGGAGGAGTGGGACCTCGCCGGCCTGCGGGACGCCGTCTTCGCCCAATTCGGATACCGGATGGAGATTCCGGAGAGCGAGGTGCAGGGGCTGGTCCGGGAGAAGCTTGCCGCCCGGATAGTGGAGGAGGCCCGGTCCGCCTACCGGAAGAAGGAGGAGGAGTACGGCGAGGATGCGATGCGTTACCTCGAGCGGATGTTCCTCCTCTCCACGATCGACGCGCTGTGGAAGGACCATCTGCTCTCGATGGATCACCTCAAGGAGGGGATCGGTCTCAGGGGGTACGGACAGAAGGACCCGCTGAAGGAGTACCAGCGGGAAGGGTTCGACATGTTCGCCGATATGGTGTTCCGGATCAAGGCGGAGTCGCTCAAGCGTCTCTTCCACGTGAAGGTTCAGCGGGAGGAAGAGCCCCAGAAGGCCGCGCGGCTGAGGCCTGCGCCCACCCGCCGGGTCAACCTCTCCCGCGGGGACATCTCCCGCGCGGGGGTGACGACCCAGCGTCACTCCTCGAAGAAGGTGGGGCGCAACGATCCATGCCCCTGCGGTTCGGGGAAGAAGTACAAGAAGTGCTGCGGCATGGGGGCCTGACGGGATGCCCGCCGCGGGGAAGATCGTGGTGCCCGGGTTCCGGGGGGGCGGACTCTGGTGCGGGATCCGGAGGAACAGAAAGCCCGATCTCTCGATCGTGGTGAGCGACCTGCCGTGCACGTCCGCCGTTCTCTTCACCCGGAACAAGGTCGCTGCGGCGCCGGTCGAATGGGGCAGGGGCCTGCGGTCCCGGTCGGCCTTGCGCGGCGTGATCGCCAACAGCGGCAACGCCAACGCGTGCACGGGCAAGGAAGGGCTGTCGGCGGTCCGGAGGATATCCGCAAAGGCATGCGGGACGCTCGGGCTTCCGGACGGTTCCCTTCTCGTATCCTCCACGGGGGTGATCGGCGTGCCCCTTCCCGTGGGAAGAATCCTGGGGGCGGTCCCACGGCTGTGCGCCTCCCTTTCGCCCGAGGGGATCCCCCGGGCGAACGATGCGATTCTTACGACCGATGCGTACCCGAAGCGCGCGGTGCGGGAGCTTCGGGTCCGCGGAGGAACCGTCACGCTGGGGGGGATCGCGAAGGGGGCCGGCATGATTGCCCCCGGCATGGGCACGATGCTCGCCTACGTGTTTACGGACGCCGCTGTCCGCGCGGCCGACCTCCGGAAGGCCTTCCGTGAGGCCGTGGGTCTGTCGTTCAACCGGATTGTGGTGGACGGCGACATGAGTACCAATGACACGGCGGCGATCTTCGCCAACGGCGCCTGCGGGCTCCCGCCGCTCGAGGGAGAGGATCTCGGCGGTTTCGCCTGGGCGCTTCGGGAATTGCTGCTCGACCTGGCGCTGATGATCGTCCGCGACGGGGAGGGGGCGACCCGGGTCGTGCGGGTATTGGTGGCGGGGGCAAGGAGCGACAGGGACGCGGAATCGGCCGCCCGCGCCGTGGCGACGTCCCCGCTGGTAAAGACCGCGGTTTTCGGAGCGGACCTCAATTGGGGGCGCGTGATCGCCGCCGTCGGGCGGTCCGGTGCTGCCGTCGACCCGGGCCGCACCGAGGTGTCCTTCGCGGGGGAGAAGGTGATGCGCCGGGGCATGAAGATCGACCGCCAGGCAATGCGTCGGGCGGCCCCGAAGATCCGGAAACAGGCGTACGGGATCGACGTGGACCTCGGGCTTGGCAAGGGCAGCTATTTCGTCTTCTTCTCGGACCTGGGGCACGACTACGTCCGGATCAACGCCGGTTACCGGACGTGAGACGCGACCATTAATTCTTGAGAATCCCGAATCGTTTATGATACGTATAGCAGGTTAGCCGTTTATCTCCCACGGGCGGGACTTTCCCCGGGGTGCCCCGGTTCGAGCGGGGTGGATGGGGAGGGGCGGAACGCCCGGAGGAACAACCCCGAAACGAGGAGGAAAGGAAGACATGGCAAACGGGCAAGGTTCGGTTATCACGATGAAGCAACTGCTGGAGGCGGGGGTCCACTTCGGACACCAGACGAAGAGGTGGAACCCGAAGATGAAGAGGTACATCTTCACCGCCCGCAACGGGATCTACATCATCGACCTCCAGCAGACGGTGAAGATGTTCCGTGCCGCCTACGATTTCGTCCGGGACCTGGCGGCGGAAGGAAAGACGGTCCTGTTCGTGGGCACCAAGAAGCAGGCCCAGGAGGCCGTCGAGGAGGAGGCGAAGCGCGCGGGTACTCCGTACGTGAACGTCCGGTGGCTGGGAGGCATGCTCACCAACTTCCAGACGATCCGCAAGAGCCTCGACCGGCTCCAGAAGCTTACGGACATGACGGTGGACGGCACGGCCGACAAACTCCCCAAGAAGGAAGTACTCAAGCTCGCCAAGGAGCGCATCAAGCTGGAGAAGGTGCTGGGCGGCATCAAGGATCTGCGGCGCGTTCCCGACGCCATCTTCGTCGTCGATCCCTCGCGCGAGGAGATCGCGGTCCTGGAGGCGCGGAGGCTTTCGATACCGATCATCGCCATCGTCGACACCAACTGCGACCCGGACCTTGTGGATTACATCATTCCGGGCAATGACGACGCCATCCGGGCGATCAAACTGTTTCTGGGAAAGGTCGCGGACGCGATTATCGAGGGGAAGGCGGCGTACGAGGAGAAGGCGGCGTCGGCGGCGGACAAGGAAGCCGAAGCGCCGGAGGTCACGATGGCGCTCATCTCCACGGAGGAAGAGACTCCGGAGGAGAGCGCAGCCGGAACGATTCCCGCCGCCGCGGAGGAATAAGTACCTCCGCAAGACCGACATTCGAACGAGAGAGGACGAAAGATGCAGATATCCGCGGAAATGGTACGCGAACTGCGCGAGAAGACCGGCGCGGGGATGATGGATTGCAAGAGGGCCCTCGCCGAATCGGGGGGGGACGCCGAGGCCGCTGTCGACGTGCTTCGGAAGAAAGGGCTGGCCGCAGCGGCCAAGAAGTCGTCTAGGATCGCTTCCGAAGGGACCGTCGCGGCCTGCGTCGCCGTGGAATCCGCGACGCTTGTCGAGATAAACTGCGAGACCGACTTTGTCGCCAGGACCGACGATTTTCAGGAGTTTGCGAGACAGGTGGCCGCGACGGTGAACGAGAAGGGGCCGAAGGACATCGAGGAATCGCTGCTCCTCCCGGCGGCGGGGGAAGTCCCCCTGGAAACCCTGCTCAACGAGAAGGTGGCGAAGATCGGGGAGAAGATCTCGTTCCGCCGCTTCGAGCGCTTTGTTTTGCCGGCGGGATCCGGGGGGGTGATCGCTCCCTACATCCACGCGGGGGGGAAGATCGGGGTTCTGGTGGAACTCCTCGGTGCAGGGCAGGACGACGCGGAGTTCGTCGCGCTCGGCAAGGACATGGCGATGCAGGTCGCCGCGGCGAATCCCCTGTACGTTTCCCGGGAGGATGTCCCGGCGGCGGCGGTCGAGCGGGAGAAGGCGATCTATCGCGAGCAGGCGCTTGCAGCAGGAAAGCCGGAGAAGATCCTGGATCGTATCGCCGAGGGGAAACTCGAGAAGTACTACGGCGATTTCTGCCTTCTGGAGCAGCCCTACATCAAGAATCCCGAACGTACCGTGAACGACCTGCTGAAGGAGATGTCCGAGAAAAAGGGAGTCGCCGTCCGCGTCGGCCGGTTCGCCCGGTTCCAGGTGGGGGAGGGGCTTGCGAAGCGGTCCGACGATCTGGCCGCGGAAGTGGCGAAACAGCTCAACCGGGGGTGATTCCCCCCTGTGCCCGGAGGGCCCGTGGGAAAACCGGTGTACCGACGCATCCTGCTGAAGCTGTCGGGCGAGGCCCTCTTGGGGAAACATGCGTACGGGATCGATGTCGCCATCCTGAGGGGCCTGTCGCAGGAGATCCGGGATGTCTCCTCCCTGGGCGTCCAGGTCGCCCTGGTGGTGGGAGGCGGGAACATCTTCCGGGGGATACAGACGAGCCGCCAGTACGGCATCGACCGCGTCTCCGCCGACTACATGGGGATGCTCGCGACCGTCATCAACAGCCTGGCGCTGCAGGAGAGGCTGGAGCGCGACGGGGTGATGACGCGTGTCCTCTCCGCCATCGAGATGCGGTCGATCGCCGAGCCGTACATCCGGCGGCGCGCCCTGCGGCACCTGGAAAAAGGGAGGGTGGTCATTTTCGCCGCGGGCACCGGCAACCCGTATTTCACGACGGATACCGCCGCGGCGCTCCGCGCGATGGAGATCAGCTCGGACGCCATTCTGAAGGCCACCCGGGTCGACGGGGTTTATGACAAGGACCCGATGCTCCACAAGAAAGCGAAAATGTTCAAGGAGCTTACCTATATCGATGTCCTGCGGAAAAACCTCAAGGTGATGGACGCCACGGCGATCTCCCTGTGCATGGACAACGACCTTCCGATCGTCGTCTTCAATCTGACGAAGAGGGGGAACATCCGGAAGGTGATCATGGGGGAGAAGATCGGCACCGTGGTCCGGGGAGGTCACTAGTGGAAGCACTTTTCAAGGACACGGGCGGAAAGATGGCGAGATCGATCGACGCCTTCCGGAAAGAACTGGGGAAGATCCGGACGGGGAGAGCGTCTTTTTCCCTTCTGGACGGAATCAAGGTGGACTATTACGGGACTCTCACCCCGCTGGCGCAGGTCGGCACCCTCTCCGTCCCGGAGAGCAGGATGATCACGATCACCCCCTGGGACGCCAAGATCGTCGGTCCGATCGAGAGGGCAATCCAGGCGAGCGGCCTGGGACTCAACCCTTCCAGCGACGGGAAGATCGTCCGCATACCCATCCCTCCCCTGACCGAGGAACGGCGCAAGGACCTCGTCAAGGTGGTGAAAAAGATGGCCGAGGAAGCGCGGATCGCGGTACGGAACATCCGGCGCGATTCGATCGACCGGATCAAGGAGAGCGAAAAAAAGAAGGAGATCTCGGAGGATGAGATGAAGCGGTGGCAGGACCGGATCCAGAAGGAGACGGACAGCTACGTAAAGAAGATCGACGAGATCCTGAAGACGAAGGAACAGGAGATCATGGAGGTCTGAACGCATCGCGTCGGGCCATTTCCGTCATACGGACACAACGGAAGGGGGAACAACAGCATGGCCATCATCATCAATGACGAGTGCACTGCCTGCGGGGCCTGTCTGGACGGCTGCCCGGCCGGAGCGATCGTCGAGGGCGAGAAGTACAGGGTGACCGATGAGTGCACCGAGTGTCTTGCCTGCGTCGATACCTGCCCGACCGGGGCCATCGTCCAGGTCTAGGACGCTTCCGCCGGGAATCGAAGACAAAACCTGCATGAAAAGCGGCGGGCCCCCTTCATCCGCCCTTCCTCGGCACGTGGCCATCATCATGGATGGGAACGGACGATGGGCCGGCCTTCGCGGGCTGCCTCGTGTGGAAGGGCACCGGATGGGAATCCGCTCCGTCCGGGCGGTAGTGGAGTGCGCGCGGGAAATCGGCATCTCCTTCGTCACCCTGTACGCGTTCTCCTCGGAAAACTGGGGGCGCCCCCGGCCCGAGGTGGCCACCTTGATGGGTCTTCTCCGGGAGTTTCTGGCCAATGAGCTGCCCAACCTCAACCGGCACGGGATCCGGCTGAACGTCATCGGAGAGATCGGGCAGCTTCCTCCCCTCGTCCGCGGGGTGCTCGACCGGACGCTGGCGGCCACCGGGAAAAACAGCGACATGACGCTCACCCTGGCGCTGTCCTATGCCGGGAGGCACGAGATCGTGCGTGCGGCCCGGAAGCTGGCCGAGGACGCGGCGGCGGGGAAGATCGCTCCGGGGTCGATTACGGACGAGGATTTCGCCGGAAGGCTGGACACGGCCGGGATTCCCGATCCCGACCTGGTGATCCGGACCAGCGGGGAGGTCCGGGTCAGCAATTTCCTCCTTTGGCAGGCGGCTTACGCGGAGTTCGTGTTCACCGACGTCCTTTGGCCCGATTTCGGAAAGGCGGAGTTTCTCGCCGCCCTCGAGGAGTATTCGCACCGCGATCGCCGCTTCGGACTGACGGCGGAAGAGGGGGAACGTTCCCCGAACGACCTGTGACCGTGCTCGGGAAACGGATTCTCACCGCGGTCTTGCTGCTTCCTCCCCTCGTGGGGGTAGTGATGTTCGGGAAGGGTTGGCCCTTCGCGCTGCTGGTGGGCGCGGTAACCGTTCTCTGTTCCCGCGAATATTTCCGGTTCTTCTTCTCTTCCGCACGGGACAGGTGGTCCGGCGTGGTGTTGGCCGTTCTCGTCTATCTCTCCGGCATTCTGCTGCCGTTCGAGGCGACGGTGGCGGCTGTGCTGTGCTGCGTCTCGCTGGGAGCGTTTCTGTTCCCGGCAGGGGGGAAGTCCCACGAGGAGATGGCGCGGAGGATCGCGCTCGCGACGCTTGGCGCGATCTACATCGGAGGATTTTTGTCCACCTATCCCCGGACCATCGCGCTCCCGGCCGGAGAGCGCTGGATCTTCCTGGGTCTCGTGGTGGTCTTCTCGGGGGATATCTTCGCCTATTTTGTCGGAAAGGGGATCGGGAAGCGTCGTCTTTCGCCGGGCATCTCTCCCGGCAAGACGGTTGAGGGTGCTCTCGGGGGGCTGGCGGCGAGCATCGTTCTGGGGACCGTCTACGGAGCGATGTTCCTCCCCCAGGTTCCCTCCTGGTTTGTTTCCCTCGTCTCTGCGGTGGCAGGGATCGCAGGGCAGGCCGGCGATCTCTTTGAATCGCTTCTGAAGCGCGCCGCGGGGGTGAAGGACAGCGGCACGCTCCTGCCGGGACACGGGGGGATGCTCGACCGGGTGGACGCCATCATCTCTGCCGGGCCTGTGCTGTACCTGCTCGCGCTGCTCGCACCGCTCGCGGGGGGGTGGACGGGATGAGGAAGGCCAGAGGAGTTGCCGTCCTGGGTTCCACCGGCTCGGTGGGCCGGAACGCCCTCGACGTGATCGCGAAATTTCCGAAGAGGTTCCGGGTGACCGCGCTTTGCGCGGGAAAGAACGTAGCGGGGCTCACCGAGCAGGCACGCCGTTTCCGCCCTCCCGTCGTGTGTCTTTCCGAGGAGGTGGCCGTCTCCCGACTGGGGCGTCTCCCCGCCGGGACGCGCGTCCTGTTCGGGGAGGAAGGGATGTTCGAGGTGGCCTGCGCCGAGGGGACGGACATCGTACTGGCCGCCGCCGCCGGAGTGACGTCCATCCGCCCCGTTATCGGGGCCGCCCGGAAGGGGAAAAGGATTGCCCTTGCGAACAAGGAGCTGCTCGTGATGGCGGGGAAGTTCCTCGTGGAGGCCGCGAGGACGGGAGGGGGCGAAATCCTTCCCGTCGACAGCGAGCACTCCGCGGTGTTCCAGGCGATCGAGGGGCACAGGAAGGAGGACATCTCCCGGATAATTCTCACGGCCTCGGGGGGACCTTTCCGCAACCGTACCTTTCGGCAGATGCGCCGCGCGACGGTGGAGGAGGCGCTCGGGCACCCCGTATGGCGGATGGGTGCGAAGATCTCGATCGACTCCGCCACCCTGATGAACAAGGGGTTCGAGGTGATCGAGGCCACGTGGCTCTTCGGTCTTCCCCCGGACAGGATCGACGTCCTCATCCACCCCCAGTCGATCGTGCACTCGATGGTGGAGTACCGGGACGGCAGCCTGATCGCGCAACTCGGCGTCCCCGACATGCGGATCCCCGTCGGATACGCCCTGTCGTATCCCGAGCGGCTCCCGTTGGAACTGCCCCGGCTGCTCCCGCATCGAATGGGTGGCTGGGCCTTCGAGCCCCCGGACAGGAAGAGGTTTCCGGCTCTCCCGTTGGCGTACGCCGCTGCGGCATCCGGGGGAGCAGCTCCCGCGATGCTCAACGCGGCAAACGAGGTGGCGGTCGAAGCGTTTATCAAGGGGCGAATCCGCTTCACGGACATCGTAAGGGTAGGGGAGGCCATGATGGCGGCATGGCGCAGGGAGAAAAGGCCTGTTACCCTAAAGAAAGTGCTTTGCGTTGACGCCGAGGCAAGGGAAGAGGCGTCCCGCATCATATCCCAAATCAGGAGACCACGCAGACCGTGATCTATTTTCTGTCCTTTCTCGTCGTTCTGGGCATTCTCATCTTTGTGCACGAATTCGGGCACTTCATCGTTGCCCGCCAGCTCGGTGTGGGAGTCACGAAGTTCTCGTTCGGGTTCGGGCCGAAACTCGCCGGGATCCAGAGAGGGGAAACCGAGTACCTGATTTCCGCCATACCGCTTGGAGGGTACGTCAAGCTCGTGGGCGAAAACGAGGGGGACGATGTTTCCCCCGAGGAGCGGGAGAAGGCGTTTTACCACAAGCCGGTCTGGGTGAAGATGGCGGTTGTGGCCGCCGGTCCCTTCGGGAACCTTCTGTTTGCGTTTCTCGTGTTCTGGGTGGTCTTTCTGGGCGGTGTCCCCACGCTGACTCCGAAAATCGGGGAGGTGATGCCGGATACTCCCGCGGCGCGGGCGGGGCTCAAGGCCGGCGACCTTGTCGTCCGGGTGGGAGAGAAGAATATCACCTCGTGGGAGGAACTCGCCGACGGGATCAAGGCATCGGGGACCGGGAAGGAACTGCCTCTTACCGTCCGTCGCGGGGAGGAGGAGATCCGGGTGACCGTCCAGCCGGAAGTCCGGGAAGGACGCTCCATTTTCGGGGAGAAGGTCGACGGGCCCAAGATCGGCGTGGTGGCCAGCAACGAGGTTTTCCAGCGAAGGATCAACCCGGTGGCCGCCATCGGCCGTGCGGCCGAGGAGACGGGGAAAATCATTCGTCTGACCGTGCTCACCGTGGTGAAGCTCCTGACGCGGGTCATCCCCACCAATACTCTCGGGGGACCCCTTCTGATCGCGAAGATTGCGGGAGACCAGGCCAGGCAGGGGATATCCCCGTTCGTCTACTTCCTTGGATTGCTGAGCGTGAACCTGGGTATTCTGAACCTTCTTCCCATCCCGATCCTCGATGGAGGTCACCTCCTCTTCTTCTCGATCGAGGCGCTGCGGCGGAAACCCCTCACCCCCCAGGTGATGGTGTTGGCGCAACAGGTGGGGCTCGCCGTGATTCTCATGCTCACCGCGCTCGTTTTCTACAATGACATCGCCCGCCTGATCGCCGGGTAGCTGCTTGATCCTGGCCATCGAATCGGCGACGCCGTGCGGAAGCGTCGCGCTCGTCTCCGGGGGGCGCGTTCTGGGGGAGACGGTGCTTCCCCGGGAGAAGCAGGTATCCGGGACGTTTCTCGCCGCCGTGGACCGTCTGTTCGAAGAGTCGGGACGGGAGACGGGCGAACTCACGCACGTGGCGGTTTCAGCGGGTCCCGGATCGTTCACCGGTCTCCGCGTCGGGATGGCCGCCGCGAAGGGATTCTGCTTCGGCTGGGATCTGCCCATCGTTCCCGTCCCGACGCTGCACGCGCTGGCATCGCGCTTCCCTGCGGAAGAGATGCCGGTGTGCCCTGTTCTCGATGCGAAGAAGAAGGAGGTCTACGCAGGCGTCTTCCGCTGGCAGGGGGGAGAGTGCCTCCGCGCCGTCCCCGACGCCGCCGTGCCCCCGGATGTTCTCCCGGACTGGTTTCCGGAAGGGAAGGTCTTTTTCTGCGGGGACGGGACGATCCCGTACGCGGAGCTGTTCCGGGACCGGATGGGCGAGCGCGCCCTCTTTTCCCCCCGGGCGAGGGGTTGCCGCGGGCTTCCGCGGTCGGTTTTCTGGCGGAGCGCATGGTCCGGCGGGGGGAGACGGGGGAACCGCGAACGGTAGTGCCTGCGTATCTCCGCATTTCGGAGGCGGAGACGCGCCGGTCCCGGGGAAATCTTGCTGACCCGTAAATTGACAATTGACCCTCCTCTGCTACACTCAGATATCATCCCAGATCCGGAGGTGCCGATGGAGGCGCGGAGCCAGGAAGAGAAAATCGCTGCGCTTGCCGAGAAGGATCCGATGTTCAAAAGCCTGGTGCAGGAACACCGCATGCTGGACGGGAAACTGAAGGACCTCGACAGGAAAGTGTATCTTTCCCCCGACGAGGAAATGGAGCGGAAGCGGCTTCAGAAACTGAAACTGGCGAAGAAGGACATGATCGCTCAGAAGCTGTCCGGACAATAGCGGGAGGAAGGGAGAACCCTCCTCCACGGGTGCGGGCCTGGGACCGCAGACGCGTTCGGGCAGGGGGAAGATCCCGGCGTGGGAAATCCCTTGGGGGGATTCCATCCCCGCGGGGGTTTTTTTATTTCCGAAGGAGCGAAAGGAATTCAGGGATGCGAAGTGACAGGACGAAAAAGGGATTGGAGAGGATGCCGCACCGGGCGCTCTATTGCGCTGCCGGGGTTCCGCAGGAGGCGATGGGCAAGCCGTTCATCGGCGTGGCGACCTCCTTCACCGACCTGGTCCCCGGCCATGTCGGGATGCGGGCGCTGGAGCGCGTCGTGGAAAACGGCGTGCACGCCTCGGGCGGCTACCCGTTCCTCTTCGGTGTGCCGGCGGTCTGCGACGGGATTGCGATGGGGCA
This sequence comes from uncultured delta proteobacterium, assembly GCA_963811025.1. GTDB lineage: Bacteria > Desulfobacterota > Deferrimicrobia > Deferrimicrobiales > Deferrimicrobiaceae > CSP1-8. Next base: position 96,253 of record CAWEPX010000011.1, on the reverse strand, counting down.
TCGGGGGATGCACTACTCTCTTCCCCTGCGCGAGCTGATCGCCGACATGATCGAGTCGGTGGCCGAGGCCCACGCGCTCGACGGTCTTGTCCTGCTGACCAATTGCGACAAGATCACCCCCGGAATGCTCATGGCCGCCGCGCGGCTTCCCGTCCCCTCCATCGTCCTGACCGCCGGTCCGATGCTCTCGGGCAGGATGGGGGACAGGCGGCTTTCGCTCGTGTCGGATACCTTCGAGGCGGTCGGCCGGTACCAGCGGGGGGAGATCGACGCCAGGATGCTTGGTCGTCTCGAGGCCGAGGCGTGCCCGGGGGAGGGGTCGTGCCAGGGGCTCTACACCGCCAACACGATGGCGTGCCTGACGGAGACTCTCGGGATGTCCCTGCCGGGGTGCGCCACCGCCCTGGCCGGCATGTCGAAGAAGCGCCACATCGGGTACGCGACGGGGAAGCGCATCGTGGAGCTGGTGCGAAAGGGGATAACCCCGCGCAAGATCCTGACGCGCGCAGCGTTCGAGAACGCCATCCGCGTCGACCTCGCACTCGGAGGGTCCTCGAACTCGGTGTTGCACCTGCTGGCCATCGCCCACGAAGCCGGGGTTACGCTTCCCCTGGCGGAGTTCGACCGGCTGTCCCGGGAGACGCCCCAGCTCACCACGGTCACGCCGGCGGGACCGCACATGATGGAGGATGTGGAGTTCTCCGGTGGAATCCCGGCAATCCTCAACCGGCTGCTGCCCCGGCTCAGGAAGAACCCGACGGTGTCCGGCGAGGATATCACCGCGATCGCGAAGAAGGGACGTGTCGTGAACGACGCGATCATCCGAAAGGTTTCCGCCCCCGTGCGGCCCGAGGGGGGGATCGCGATTCTCACCGGGAATCTTGCGCCGGGGGGCGCGGTGGTCAAGCAGTCGGGGGTCGACCCCTCGATGTTCACCTTCCGGGGGAAGGCCCGCGTTTTTGGCTCCGAGGATGCCGCCATGGCGGCTATCATGGGGGGAAAGATCCGGCCGGGCATGGTTCTGGTCATCCGGTACGAGGGCCCGAAGGGGGGGCCGGGGATGCGTGAGATGCTCTCCCCCACCTCCGCGATCATGGGGATGGGAATGGGGACCAAGGTGGCCCTCATCACCGACGGGCGGTTCTCCGGAGGGACGCACGGACCGTGCATCGGCCACGTGTCCCCCGAGGCGATGGAAGGGGGGACGATCGCCCTTGTGCGGGACGGGGACGAGATCGTTCTGGATATTCCGAAAAGGAAGCTCACGCTGAACGTGCCCGCGGCCGAGCTCGGCCGCCGGAAAAAATCGTGGAAAGCACCGCCCCCGAAGGTGCGCACGGGGTACCTGGCCCGGTACGCCAAGATGGTGGGATCGGCGGGAACCGGCGCGGTGCTCCGGTAGGGGGAATGACGTGAAGATGACCGGCGCGGAAATGTTCGTCAAGGCGCTCGAGGATCTCGGGGTGGACGTGGTATTCGGGTATCCCGGGGGCGCGGTGCTGAACATTTACGATGCCCTGTTCCAGAACACGAAGGTTCGGCACCTGCTTGTTCGTCATGAGCAGGGGGGAGTGCACATGGCCGACGGGTATGCCCGTGCCTCCGGGAAGACCGGCGTGTGCCTGGTGACATCGGGCCCGGGGGCGACCAACACCGTTACGGGGATCGCCACCGCGTACATGGACTCGATCCCTATCGTGGTCTTCTCCGGACAGGTCCCGACCCTCATGATCGGCAACGACGCGTTTCAGGAGGCCGACATCGTCGGGATCACCCGGCCCTGCACCAAGCACAACTACCTGGTCAAGCACGCGAAGGACTTGCCCCGAATCATCAAGGAGGCGTTTTTTATCGCTTCCACCGGCCGCCCGGGACCCGTGCTGGTCGATATCCCGAAGGACGTCCTGACCAGCACCGCCGAGTACCATCTCCCGAAAGAGGTGAAGCTGCGCGGCTACCACCCCACCTACGAAGGGCACCAGAGGCAGGTGGAGAACGCGATCCGCATGCTGCTCGAGAAGGAGCGGCCCGTGATCTATGCCGGAGGAGGGGTCATCCTCGCCGATTCGTCCCAGATCCTCACGGAGTTCTCCCATATTCTCGGAATTCCCGTCACGAACACGCTCATGGGTCTGGGCGGCTTCCCGGGAACCGACCGGCTCTCCCTCGGGATGCTCGGGATGCACGGCACCTTCCGGGCGAACATGGCGATATCGAGCTGCGACGTGATCCTGGGCATCGGTGCGAGATTTGACGACCGGGTCACCGGGAAGATCGACGAATTCGCACCCGGGGCGAAGATCATTCACGTGGACATCGACCCGACATCGATTCAGAAGAACGTCCCCGTGAACATCCCGATCGTGGGGGACCTGAAGGACGTGCTCCGGAAGATGATCAAGCTTGTCAAGGGGACGAAGGAGGCTGCGCAGTACCGGAAGAAGATCGCCCCGTGGCGGGACCAGATCGAGGAGTGGAGATCGACGCACCCGCTCGCCTACAAGCAGGGGAAGGGGAAGATCAAGCCCCAGTATGTGGTCGAGCAGATCTACCGGATCACGAAAGGGGACGCGATCATCGCCACCGAGGTGGGGCAGAACCAGATGTTCGCCGCCCAGTATTACCAGTACGACAAACCGCGAACGTTCCTCTCCTCCGGGGGGCTGGGGACGATGGGGTACGGGCTTCCGGCCGCGATCGGGGCCCAGGTGGCGATGCCGGACAAGCTGGTGGTCGACATCGCGGGCGACGGCAGCATCCAGATGAACATCCAGGAGCTTGCGACCGCGGTGCAGTATCGCCTCCCCGTCAAGGTGGTGATCCTGAACAACGGGTCGCTCGGGATGGTGCGGCAGTGGCAGGCGTTGTTCTACCAGGGGAAGCTTTCCCAGACATGCCTCCCCCAGATCCCCGATTTTGTGCGCCTGGCCGAGGCATACGGGGCGGTGGGCTATCGTGCGACGAAGCCCGCGGAGGTGCCGGAGGTGCTCCGGAAGGGGTTCGCCGCGCCCGGCCCCGCGATTATCGACATCGTGACGGATCCCAACGAGATGGTCTATCCGATGGTGCCCGCGGGGGCGCCTCTCACGAAGATGCTGCTCGTGTGACGTTGGGGGGGACTTAGCCGATGCGCCACACCATTTCCGTGATGGTGGAAAACGAGTTCGGGGTCTTGAGCCGCGTTTCCGGCCTGTTTTCCGGGAGGGGATTCAACATCGAATCGCTGACGGTGGCGGAGACGCTGGACCCGTCGGTTTCCCGCATGACGATCGTGACCTCCGGGAACGACCAGATTCTCGAGCAGATCCTCAAGCATCTGAACAAGCTTGTCTCGGTCATCAAGGTGATCGACCTGACGGGAGCGGAGACCGTCGATCGCGAGCTCGTTCTGATCAAGGTGAATGCGGAACCGGAAACGAAACCCGAGGTGCTGCGCCTGGTGGACATCTTCCGTGCGAAGATCGTCGACGTGGCGCCCCGGTGTTACACGATCGAGATGACAGGCGACGAGGAGAAGATCAACGCACTGCTCCAGCTGCTGAAGCCCATCGGGATCCGCGAAATCGTGCGAACGGGCCGTGTGGCCATTGCGCGAGGGATGTAGCGGGGGCGCGAAAGGTCGATTGGTTCCACTATACACGGGGAGGGGTTGAAAATGGTCCGGATCTACCGCGAGAAAGATGCCAAGCAGTCGATACTGAAGAAGAAAAAGATCGCGATCCTGGGATACGGCAGCCAGGGGCATGCGCACGCGAACAACCTGAGGGATAGCGGGATGGACGTTGTCGTGGGCGAGCTCCCGGGGTCCGAAAACGCGGCGAAGGCGAAGAAGGCCGGGTTCGAGGTCGTAGACGCCGCCGCCGCGACGGGCAAGGCGAACGTCGTCGTCATGCTCCTTCCCGACGAGCTGCAGGGGGACATCTACCGGACCTCCGTCGGGCCGAACATCCGGAAAGGGGCGTACCTCATGTTCGCCCACGGATTCAACATCCACTACGCCCAGATCATGCCCCGGGCCGACCTGAACGTGTTCATGGTGGCGCCGAAAGGCCCCGGTCATCTCGTGCGGGCGCAATACGAGAAGGGAGAGGGCGTTCCCGCTCTCATCGCCGTCCACCAGGATCCTGCGGGGGACAGCCGGGACATGGCGCTCGCTTACGCAAGCGCGATCGGCTCCGCCCGCGCGGGGGTGATCGAGACCTCCTTCCGCGAAGAGACGGAAACCGACCTCTTTGGCGAGCAGGCGGTCCTCTGCGGCGGCGTGACCGCGCTGATCCTCGCGGGATACGAGACACTGGTCGAGGCGGGGTACGCGCCCGAGATGGCGTACTTCGAGTGTCTGCACGAACTGAAGCTCATCGTGGACCTCATCTACGAGGGCGGGATCTCCACGATGCGGTACTCCGTGAGCAATACCGCGCAGTTCGGCGACCTGACGCGGGGACCGCGGGTCGTCGACGCGGAGACGAAAGCCGAGATGAAGCGGATGCTCGAAGAGGTCCAGAACGGATCCTTCGCCCGCGAGTGGATCCTGGAGAACCGGGCCAACCGACCTGTCTTCAACGCCCTCACGAGGCGCGGTGAGGAGCACCCGATCGAGGAGGTGGGGCGCCGTCTCCGGGCGATGATGCCGTGGATAGCGAAAGGGCGGCTGGTCGACAGGACGAAGAACTGACCCGGAAGCGATGGATCCGGGAGAGAAGGGTCGGGACCGCGGGGTGATCGCCCCCGAAGGGATTCCGTTTCTTCTGGGCGGGGTTGCTCTTGTGGCCGTGCTCTCCTTTGTGTGGCCGAGGACGTTGCCCGCCTCGGTCTTCGGCATTCTCATCACCGTTTTCATCGGTTGGTTCTTCCGGAACCCCGACAGGTTCCCCCCCGCTCTCGCCGGTGCGGTGATTTCCCCCGCGGATGGTAAAATAGTGTACGCAGGCGACAACCCGCCGGGAAGGTATTTCGGGGAACCGGGGAAGCGGGTAAGCGTATTCATGTCGCTCTTTGATGTGCATGTCAACCGGGCTCCGGTCTCCGGCCGGGTGGTGTCCGTCCAATACCACCCGGGAAAGTTCCTGGTGGCGAGTGTCGAGAAGGCGTCGCTTGCCAACGAGCAGAACGGCGTGCTCCTCGAGACGCCGGAGGGCCGCCGGGTCGCCTTTGTCCAGATCGCCGGGTTCGTCGCGCGGCGCGTCGTGTGCGACGTGGCCCCGGGGGACACCGTCCGGGCGGGCCAGCGGGTGGGCATCATCTGTTTTGGGTCGCGGGTGGACATATTGCTTCCCGCGTCCGCCTCCCTGAACGTGCGGGTGGGGGACCGGGTCCGGGCGGGAGAGAGTGTCGTGGGGGTGATGAAATGAGGAGGAGGAGGAAGCGGGAGGACGGGATAAGTCGGGGGATCTATGTATTGCCCAACCTGATCACGTCCGGATCGCTGTTCGCCGGGTTCTACTCGATTGCCGCGACGTACACGGGCCAGTTCGAGAAGGCGGCTATGGCCATCATCGCGGCGGTGGTGCTGGACGGCCTGGACGGCCGGGTCGCGCGGATGACCCGGACGACCACGCAATTCGGGGTGGAGTACGACTCCCTGGCCGACATCGTGGCCTGCGGCGTGGCGCCGGCGTTCCTCGTATACGGCTGGGCGCTTTCGCGCTTCGGGCGGTGGGGCTGGTTGGCCGCGTTCCTCTACCTGGTCTGCGGGGCCCTCCGTCTCGCCCGGTTCAACGTCCAGATCCATACGGTCGAGAGGGGGAAGTTCAACGGGCTGCCGATTCCCGCCGCGGCCACGTTCGTGGCATCCCTGATCATGCTCTTCTACTACCTGGGGGGATCCGGCAGCTTCAAGCATCTGGCCGTGCTTCTCTCCATCTACGTACTGGCTTTTCTCATGGTCAGCACCGTAAGGTACAGCAGCTTCAAGGACCTGGAGCCGTTCCGCCGCCGGCCGTTCAACACGCTGGTGGTGTTCATCTTCCTTTCCCTCCTGCTGGCAGCGGAACCCCAGGTGATGATCTTCCTGTTCGTCTCGACGTACATCGTCTCCGGGCCGATGGGGGAACTGGTGGGCGTGTTGCGCGGTAAGCGAAAGAAAACCCTGGAAAGCGAGACACCCGTAGATGGGCATGACGCTCACGGAGAAGATCCTCGCTAGGCACGCGGGGAAGGAAACGGTCGAGCCGGGGGAGCTGATCCTGGCGAGGGTCGACCTCGCGCTCGGCAACGACGTGACCAGTCCGATCGCCATCCGGGCGGTCCGGGACCTCGGCGTCCGGGAGGTATTCGACCGGGAGCGGATTGCGCTCGTCCCGGACCACTTCACGCCGAACAAGGACATCCCGTCGGCGGAACAGGCCAGGATAATGCGCGACTTCGCCCGCGAATACGGGATCGTGAACTACTTCGAGGTAGGGCGGATGGGGATCGAGCACGTGCTGTTGCCCGACGAGGGGCTCGTCGTTCCCGGCGATCTCGTGATCGGAGCGGACAGCCACACGTGCACCTACGGTGCGTTGTGCGCGTTCTCGACCGGAGTCGGCAGCACCGACCTGGCTGCGGCGATGATTTCCGGGGATGTGTGGCTCAAGGTTCCCCGGTCGATCCGGATCGTGCTTTCCGGCAAGCCGCGGAAGTGGGTCGAGGGCAAGGACGTCATCCTCCACATCATCGGGAAGATCGGCGTGGACGGAGCGCTCTACCAGTCGATGGAGTACGCCGGGGACGGCCTCGCGGCTCTTCCGATGGCCTGGCGGTTCACGATTTCCAACATGGCGATCGAGGCGGGCGCGAAAAACGGGATCTTCCCCTTCGACGGGATCACGAAGAGCTACGCGGACGAGCGGGCCGCCCGGAAATACACGGTGGTCGAGGCAGACCGCGATGCCCGGTATGCGGCGGAGATCGGGGTCGACCTGGGCGCTCTCGAGCCGCAGGTGGCGTTTCCGCATCTGCCGGAGAATGCCCGCCCCCTTTCCCTGGTGGGGAACGTCCCCATCGACCAGGTCGTGGTGGGCTCGTGCACCAACGGACGCATCGAGGATCTCCGGAGCGCGTGCGAGGTCCTGCGCGGCCGGAAAGTCCACGACGGCGTCCGGATGATCGTGTTCCCCGCCACGCAGGAGATTTACCTTCAGGCGATGCGGGAGGGGCTGATGGAGATCTTCGTGACCGCGGGTGCGGCGTTTTCCACGCCGACCTGCGGGCCGTGCCTGGGCGGGCATATGGGAATCCTGGCAAAGGGGGAGAAGGCCGTCGCCACCACGAACCGCAACTTCGTGGGCCGGATGGGGCACCCCGAGAGCGAGGTCTACCTCTCCAACCCCGCGGTGGCGGCCGCGTCCGCGGTGCTCGGCCGGATCGGCGGCCCGGACGAACTGTAGGGACGGCCCCGGGGCGGAGCGCCCGGTATCGGCTCCGCATCCTCGGAGGGGGGCTCCGTTCGTGGCTCGGCGTGCGATGCACCCGCACGCCTGCGCTTAACCTCACTGCGCCCCTCCTCCTGCGGCTGCTGCGCCGGTGAACGGGGGACCCTTAGGCGATGCGGGGGGTTCCGCGAAGCGGCCTGTGGAGCGAGAATGGAGCATCCCCGCGGGGCGGGGTCCGAATCGTCGAGCGAAACCGGCAGCGAGCGGGCGCAAGGTCGCGAGCGTAGCTGAGGGGAATCCCCCCGCGAGCCAGGGTCCCTTCCCCAGTTGGCGCGGTCAACTGGCGGGGCCAGCGGGAACAGGGGGTGCCTGAACGTGGAAACCCGGAAAGGGGAGGAAAGCCGATGGTGCTGCAAGGACGGGCCTGGAAATACGGGGACGACGTCGACACCGACGTCATCATCCCCGCTAGGTACCTGAACAGTTCCGACCCGGCGGAGCTCGCCCGCCACTGCATGGAGGACATCGACGCGGAGTATGCGGCGAAGGTCTCCCCGGGGGATTTTCTCGTGGCAGGGAAGAACTTCGGGTGCGGCTCCTCCCGGGAGCACGCTCCCATCGCCATCAAGGCGTCCGGTGCCTCCGCCGTGATCGCCTGCTCGTTCGCGCGGATCTTCTACAGGAACGCGTTCAACATGGGTCTTCCCATCTTCGAGGTGCCCCAGGCAGTGGGCGAGATCGATGCGGGAGACGTTCTTGCTCTGGACATGCGGCAGGGAACGCTGCGGAACGAGACGAAGGGGCGTTCGTACGCCATCGCCCCGGTACCTCCGTTCATGCAGGACCTTGTCGCAGCAGGCGGGTTGCTGAACTACATGGCGGCCCGGCGGAAAGGGAAGTAGCGGCCATGCCCAGAATTTGCGTGTTTCCCGGCGACGGGATCGGTCCCGAGGTTATCCGGGAGGCGCTGTCGGTCCTCCGGACGGTGGAGGAGGTCTCGGGGAAGAAACTGTTCGAGATCGAGGAGGAGCTGCTTGGCGGGGCGTCCTGCGACGTCCACGGCGTTCCGATGACCGACAGGGCGTCGTCCCTGGCCCGGTCGTCAGACGCCATTCTCCTGGGGGCCGTCGGCGGGCCGAAGTGGGACCAGCTCCCCTTCGAGGTCAGGCCGGAGCGCGGCCTGCTGGAGTTGCGGAAAATTCTCGGGCTCTTCGCGAATCTGAGGCCCGCGAAGGTGTACGGGCCCCTTGTCGATGCCTCGCCCCTGCGAAGGGAGATCGTGGAGGGAATCGATCTCCTGGTCGTGCGGGAGCTCACCGGGGGGATCTACTTCGGCGAGCCCCGCGGGATCAAGGTGATCGACGGCGTCGAGACGGGGATCAACACCGAGGTGTACGGCCGCCCGGAGATCGAGCGGGTCGCCCGGGTCGCCTTCGAACTGGGCCGGAAACGGACGGGGAGGGTGACCTCCGTGGACAAGGCGAACGTCCTGGAGTCGTCCGTGCTGTGGAGAAAGGTCGTTACGGAGATGGGCGCGGTGGAGTTTCCGGACGTTGTCCTTTCCCACATGTTTGTCGACAACGCCGCCATGCAGCTCGTCCGAAACCCGAAACAGTTCGACGTGATCGTCACGACGAACCTCTTCGGCGACATCCTGACCGACGAGGCGTCGATGGTCACGGGCTCGATCGGGATGCTTCCTTCGGCCTCGCTCGGGGGAAACGTGGGACTGTTCGAGCCGATCCACGGGAGCGCCCCGGACATCGCGGGGAAAGGGATGGCCAACCCTCTGGCCATGATACTTTCCGCGGCGATGATGCTAGAATACTCGTTTACCATGGTCGAGGCGTCCACCCTGATCGGGGATGCGGTGGAGAAGGCGCTCGCGGACGGCTACCGCACGGGCGACATCTACCGCGATGGCCCCGGGGTTCGGCGGGTGGGAACCTCGGAAATGGGTGACAAGGTGCGGCAAACCATCAGGGACAACACGTGAGAAGGAGTGAGGGAAATGACCACGAAAAACCTTAATGTCGCTGTTGCGGGCGCAACGGGCGCTGTCGGGGAAGTGATGCTGCGGATCCTGGAGGAGAGGAAGTTCCCCATCCGGAACATCCGGCTGCTTGCCTCCGAAAGGTCGGTCGGGAAAAGGATCCGGTTCCGGGGGGAAGAGGTTCCCGTCGAGCTCCTCCGGAAGAGCGCCTTCCGGGATATCGATATCGCCCTGTTCTCGGCGGGGGCGTCCCGGAGCAGGGAGTTCGCCCCGGCGGCCGGGGAGTCCGGAGCGGTGGTCGTCGACAACTCGTCGGCTTTCCGCATGGAACCGGACATCCCGCTGGTGGTGCCCGAGATCAACCCCGAGGCGATTGCCCAATACCGGAACCGGGGGATCATCGCGAACCCGAATTGCACCACGATCGTCGCGATCATGCCGCTCAAGCCTCTGCACGACTTCGGAACGTTGCGGCGGGTCGTGGCTTCCTCCTACCAGGCGACCTCCGGGGCGGGGGCCAAGGCGATGGCCGAGCTCATCGCGCAGACGAAGGCGTTCGCCGGCAACGAGAAACTGGAAGTGGCGGCGTTCCAGCACCAGATCGCCTTCAACGTGATTCCGCACATCGACGCCTTCCTCGAGAACGGGTACACGAAGGAAGAGATGAAGATGACGAACGAGGGGCGCAAGATCATGGGGATTCCGGACCTGCGCATCACCTGCACCACGGTCCGCGTACCGGTCCTGACCGCCCACTCGATCTCGATCAACGCGCAGTTCGAGAGGAAGATCTCCCGCGAGAAGGCGCGTGAGCTGATCGCGGCGTTTCCGGGCTGCCAGGTGATGGACGACCCGGCGAGCAACGTGTACCCGATGCCGCTTCTCTGCGCGGGAAAGGACGACTGCTACGTCGGCCGCATCCGCGAGGATGAGAGCGCGGAGAACGCCCTGAACTTCTGGGTGTGCGGGGACCAGTTGCGGAAGGGGGCGGCCCTGAACGCGATCCAGATCGCCGAGGTGCTCGCCCAGAAACACCTGCAACCCGCCCACGCGTAGACGCCGAAAGCGGTCCGGTCCGATGCAGCGCCACCGGGAGCGGGGGAACTCTCCGCTCCCGGTGGTGTTTCGATCCCCGGGACTCCTTCCGAAGCCGTTGTTTGCAAAGCACAGGACCCTGGCTCGCGGGGGATTCCTCTCAGCTACGCTCGCGACCTTGCGTCCGCTTGCTGCCGGTTCCGCTCGCTGGATCGGACCCCGCCCTGCGGGGATACAACACTCTCGCTCCACAGGCCGCTTCGTGGAACCCCCCGCATCGCCAATGGATCCGCGGCACAGGGCGCAGCAGCCGAAGGAGGAGGGGCGCAGTGAGGTAAAGCTAAAGCTGAAAGCCGTGCGGGTGCATCACACGGCGAGCCACGAACGGAGCCCCCCTCCGAGGATGCGGGGCCGGCCTCCGGACACACATAAGGGGGTGATAACCATGCGGCAGGAAGAGATTGGACAGGGAGGGCTTCCGGAACGATGCGCCGGTGCAAACTGACGCTCGCGTACGACGGGACCGCGTACTGCGGATTCCAGCTCCAGGCGAACGGGGTCACCATCCAGTCGGTGCTGGAGGACGCCCTTTCCCGGCTCCTCCAGGAGCCGGGCCGCCTCCGGGCGGCCAGCCGCACCGATGCGGGGGTTCACGCCCGGGAGCAGGTGGTCGATTTTTCCGACTTGGGGAGACGTTCCCTGGATACGATCGTCCGCGGGGGGAACGCCCTTCTCCCTCCGGATATCCGGATCCTTTCCGCCGAGGAGGCGCCTGCGAACTTCAATGCGCGACGCGACGCAAAAGGCAAGGAATACAGGTATTTTCTGTATCTCGGTCCCGTCGTCTCCCCGTTTCTGGCGCGCTACTCGTGGCACCTGGGGAAACCTGTCGACATCGGCGCGATGCGGCGAGGTCTCGCGCACATCGTGGGAAAACATGACTTCTCCTCCTTCCGGGGACAGGGATGCACCGCAAAGACCACCGTCCGGGAGATCTATCGCACCGGCATCGAGGAGGAACCCGTTCCGGGTCTGGTCTCCGTCCGCATTGCGGGGAGCGGTTTCTTAAGGCACATGGTGCGAAACATCGCGGGGACCATCGTCGACGTCGGCAAGGGGAGGAACCCGCCGGACCGGGTGCGCGAACTGCTCGGGCGGCGGGACCGGACGCTTGCCGGGGCCACCGCCCCGCCCCACGGATTGTTCCTTTGGGAGGTGGCATACGGGAAAGGTTCGCCCTTTCGCCCGGCCGGCAGGGAGCGGGAAAACGGCTTTTCCCCTTGACGTTGGGGGTTGGCTGAGGTTTAATATCTCCTTTGATTTTGAAGAGAAAGGTTTGCCAAGATGAAAACGACGGTTTTCTTTACGAGAGACGACGCGAACCAGGATTGGCACGTGGTGGACGCGCAGAACCAGGTGCTCGGCCGGCTCGCCACGCGGGTGGCGTCGGTATTGCGGGGCAAGCACAAGCCCACCTATACGCCCAATGCGGACATCGGCGATTTTGTTATCGTCGTCAACGCGGACAAGGTGAAGCTCACCGGCAACAAGGTGACCGACAAGTCGTATTACCGGCACTCGGGGTACATCGGGGGCCTGAAGGAGACCACGGCGGGAAAGGTCCTCGCTTCGAAGCACCCCGAGCGTATTATCGAGTGGGCGGTGCGCGGGATGCTTCCCAAATCCCGGCTGGGGGACCGGTTGTTCACGAAGCTCAAGGTCTACGCCGGGCCGGACCATCCCCACGAGGCCCAGCAGCCGAGGCCGCTGGCCGTGAACGAAAAGGAGAGGGCGTAAACGTATGGCACAGGCGAAGATCTATGCAACGGGCAAGCGGAAAACTTCCATCTCGCGGGTCTACGTGAGACCGGGCAACGGGCGCATCCTTGTGAACGGCCGCGAGTTCGAGGAGTACTTCCCCGTACTGGCCCTTCGAGCCGCGGCGGTGCAGCCGCTGGTCCTCACGGGGAAGCGGCAGAGCGTGGACGTGGAAGTCAACGTCACGGGTGGCGGGCCTGCATCCCAGGCCGACTCGCTCAAGTACGGGATCGCCAAGGCGCTGCAGATCGAAAATCCCGAACTCCGGTCCATGCTGAAGCGAGCGGGCTTCCTGACGAGGGACGCGCGTGTCAAGGAACGGAAAAAGTACGGACAGCCGGGGGCGCGGAAACGGTTCCAGTTCTCCAAGCGGTGAGCGCGAAGGGCTATTCGCCCCGCGAACGGTTTCGGAAGGGGAAGGCCTGTGGCGCCTTCCCCTTTTTCGTTTATGCGGGGTCCCCCGGAACCCCCGGGGGGGAGCGGGACCGGTCCCGCACGGGGGGGATACGATAGATATATGAGCGGGAAGGCGGTGTCCATGACCAGGGTGGCCATATACGGGGCGACGGGGTACACCGGGTTCGAACTCATCCGGTTGCTGATGTCGCACCCCGGAGTGAAGATCACGGTACTTACCTCCGAGCAGTACTCGGACCTTCCGGTGGACCGGGCGTTCGCCCCCTTCCGCGGGAGGCTTCCGAAGGTCGCCTTCGGAAAGATGGGGCAGGTGCGCACGGAAGACGTGGATGCGGTATTCCTCGCACTCCCGCACACCGTGTCCGCCCCCGTGGCCGCGGAGATCCTCCCGCGGGGAGCACGGGTCATCGACCTGTCGGCCGATTTCCGGTTCCGGAGCATCCCGCTGTACGAGTCCGTCTACGGGGTCCGGCATGCTTTTCCCGACCTTTGCAAGCAGGCGGTATACGGGCTTCCCGAAACCTACCGGGACGCTCTCCGGAAGACCCGGTTGGCGGCCGTTCCCGGCTGCTTTCCCACGGCGGTGATCCTGGCCCTCTCCCCGCTGCTTGCGGAGGGACTGGTCGATGCGGAAGGGATCGTGGCGGATTGCAAGACCGGGGTGTCAGGGGGGGAAGGGGGCAAAATCCCGGCCTTCACTATCCGGAGGTCGAGGGGGGGGTGCGCCCGTACGGACTTCCCATGCACCGGCACAACCCGGAGATGGACCAGGAACTTTCGCTTGCCGCGGGGAGAAACGTGGCTGTGACCTTTGTTCCGCATCTCCTTCCCATGGTTCGGGGAATTCTCGCGACATGCTTCGCGACGGCGCGAAGGAACGTCACGGCGAAGGACGTGGAAAAAGCCTACCGGAAGCATTACGGGAAGGAACCGTTCGTGCGTCTCTGCCCGCCCGATGTCCTTCCCTCGACGAAGGATGTTTCCGGGAGCAACTTCTGCGACATCGCCGTCCGGTTCGACGGGAAAACCCGACGCGTGATCGCCGTTTCCGTGATCGACAACCTGGGGAAGGGCGCCTCGGGCGCCGCCGTCCAGTGCTTCAACCTCATGATGGGCTTCCCGGAGGACGAGGGCCTCCGGAGGCTTCCCATGTTTCCATGAGTCCTTCCTCCCCCGGCGTCGCGGTGGTCATCCCGGCGAGATACGGTGCCAGCCGCCTGCCGGGGAAGCCGCTGGCCCAAATAGACGGTCGCCCGATGATATGGTATGTTTGGGAAAACGCAAGGAATTCAAAGTGCGCAACGCGCGTGATCGTGGCCACGGACGACGAGAGGGTCGCCGGCGCCGTGTGCGGGTTCGGCGGGGAGGCGCGGATGACATCATCCGCGTGTGTTTCCGGAACGGACCGTGTGGCCGAGGCGGCGCGGGGGCTTTCGGAGGAGATCATCATCAACCTGCAGGGCGACGAGCCGATGATGGACCCGTCGGTGATCGAAGCTGTTGCCGGCCCTCTCCTCTCGGACCCGTCGGTCTCGATGACAACGGCTGCCGTCGTCCGGGAGGACCCGGAGGAGTTCCTCCTCCCCTCCGTTGTCAAGGTGGTGGTCGACGACCGCGGAGACGCCCTGTACTTTTCCCGGGCGCCCATTCCCCATTACCGAAATGCCGGGTCCGGCAGCTTCCGGAAGCACCTCGGGATCTACGGGTATCGGAAAGACTTCCTTCTCCGTCTTTCGAACCTTCCCCCAGGCCTGCTGGAGGAGGCGGAGTGTCTGGAACAGCTCCGCGTCCTGCAGAGCGGAGGGAAGATTCGCGTCCTTGACGTAGGTTTCGACTCGGTGGGTGTGGACACCCTCGAGGATCTCCATGCGGTGGAGCGGAGGATATGCGCCCGGAAAGAACAGTAAAACCGAAGTACATTTTCGTGACGGGGGGGGTGGTTTCCTCTCTCGGGAAGGGGCTTGCCGCCGCCTCCATCGGGGCTCTTCTGGAAGCGAGGGGGTTGCGGATCACGATGCTCAAGCTCGACCCGTACATCAATGTCGACCCGGGCACGATGAACCCGTTCCAGCACGGGGAGGTCTACGTGACCGATGACGGGGCCGAGACCGACCTCGACCTGGGCCACTACGAGCGCTACACGTCGACCCGGATGGGCAAAAAGAACAACTGCACCACGGGAAGGATTTACCATTCCGTGATCAACAAGGAGCGGCGCGGGGACTATCTGGGGGGCACGGTGCAGGTCATCCCGCACATCACCGACGAGATCAAGCGGGTGATCTATGCGGCGGCGCAAGGGTATGATCTGGCCATCGTCGAAGTCGGCGGGACCGTAGGCGACATCGAGAGCCTGCCGTTCCTCGAGGCCATCCGGCAGGTACGGACCGATCGCGGGAAGGAAAACGTCCTCTACGTTCACGTCACGCTCGTTCCCCTCATAAAGACCGCGGGGGAGCTGAAGACGAAACCGACCCAGCACAGCGTGAAGGAACTCCGATCGATCGGCATCCAGCCCGACGTCCTTCTGTGCCGCACGGACCGGGCGTTGCCAAAGGAGATCAAGGCGAAGATCGCATTGTTCTGCAACGTCACCGAGGATGCGGTCATCACGGCCCGGGATGTCGACCTGATCTACGAAGTGCCGCTCGTCTTCCGCCAGGAAGGGCTCGACGACAAAATCATGGAGATGTTGAACATCTGGGCGGGCGAACCCCGTCTCGAGCCCTGGACCAGCGTGGTGGAGAAGTGGAAGAACCCCCTGGGCGAGGTGACGATCGCCATCGTGGGCAAATACGTCAATCTGAAGGAGTCGTACAAGAGCCTGAACGAAGCCCTGACGCACGGCGGGATCGCCCATACCGTCCGGGTTCTCCATCGCTACGTGGATTCCGAGGAAGTGGAGCGGCAGGGAGCGGAGGCGCTTCTCAAGGGGGTGGACGGCATCCTGGTGCCGGGCGGGTTCGGGGTGCGCGGCGTCGAGGGGAAGATCGCGGCGGTTCGGTACGCCCGGGAAAACCGCGTCCCCTATTTCGGGATCTGCCTCGGGATGCAGGTGGCGGTGCTCGAGTTCGCCCGGAACGTCTGCGGGCTTCCACAGGCCACGAGCCGGGAACTTGACCCCGAGTGCGAGTGCCCGGTCATCGACCTGATGCCCGAGCAGCGCGACGTCAAGGAGAAGGGGGCGACGATGCGGCTGGGGGCATACCCCTGCCGGCTCGTCGGGAACTCGTTCGCCGGCAGGGCCTATGGGGCCCCCGAGATCTCCGAGCGGCACCGTCACCGGTACGAGTTCAACAACGAGTACCGGGAAGCGCTCTCCGCGGGGGGGATGCGGATCACCGGGCTGTCTCCCGACGCACGCCTCGTGGAGATCGTGGAGGTCCCCGATCACCCCTGGTTCCTCGGGTGCCAGTTTCACCCCGAGTTCCAGTCCGGGCCGCTTTCCCCGCACCCGCTGTTCCGGGATTTCATCCACGCGGCCATCGTCTACGCGAGACAGGGCGGACCGTGATCCGGCAGGTCGATATCGCGGGTCGCTACCGGATCGGGGGGGGGAATCCCCTGGCCTTCATCGCCGGTCCCTGTGTCCTCGAGTCCGCGGAACTGGCGTTCGCGGTTGCGTCGTTTCTCTCCTCCCTGGCAGACCGGCTGTCGATTCCCGTCATCTTCAAAGGCTCGTTCGACAAGGCCAACCGATCCTCGTTGCGGTCCTACCGGGGGCCCGGGGAGCAGGAGGGACTGAAGATCCTGGCCGAGGTGAAAAGCCGGTACGGGTTGCCCGTAACCACGGACGTACACGAGCCGCGGCAGGTGTCACCGGTTGCGAAGGTGGTGGACATCCTGCAGATTCCCGCGTTCCTCTGCCGGCAGACCGACCTGATCGTCGCAGCGGGTGAATCGGGCCTTCCCGTCAACATCAAGAAAGGGCAGTTCATGGCCCCGTGGGATATGGGGAACGCCGTGGAGAAAGTCGCGGCCACGGGCAACCGGGCCGTTTTCGTCACGGAGAGGGGGACCTCCTTCGGCTATCACAATCTCGTCGTCGACTTCCGGGGAATTCCCGCGATCCGCGCGGGGATCTGCCCGGCGATCTTCGACGCCACGCACAGCGTGCAGCTTCCGGGAGGTGCGGGGAACACCTCCTCGGGGGAAAGGTGTTTCATCACCCCCCTTGCTCGAGCGGCCGTGGCGGCAGGCGTGGACGGCCTGTTCCTGGAGATCCACCCCGAACCCGAACGGGCCCGGTCCGACGGGCCGAACAGCCTTCCCCTGCGGGACGTCGAGCCGCTGGTCCGGTCCCTGCTGGCGATCCGGGCAGCGGTGGAAGGGGCAGGGGTTGACGGATAGAGAGAGGGTGGGAGAGGGATCCGCTGGCGAGCGGGCGGGGAACCCGACCGTCGGGAAAGGAGGCAGGAGCAATGGGATGTGATCCGCGCGACCGGTCGGAAGCGCTCGTCCGGCGGGGCTCCCGCGTACTCTCGATCGAGGCGGAAGGCATCGCCGGATTACGGGAGAGAATCAACGAGAATTTCTCCCGGGCCATCGACATTCTCCTTGCGGCCCCGGGGAAACTTGTCCTGACCGGGGTGGGGAAGTCCGGTCTGATCGGCAGGAAGATCGCCGCGACGTTCGCCTCCACCGGAACCCCCGCATTCTTCCTCCACCCGGTCGAGGGGATGCACGGCGACATCGGGATGGTCCGCACAGGAGACGTCGTCATCGCCCTTTCGAACTCGGGGGAAACCGAGGAAATCCTTCGGCTCCTGCCCATCTTCAAACGGCTGGGGCTTTCCCTCATCGCACTGACCGGGAATCCGGGCTCCATCCTGGCGCGACAAGCGGACGTGTCGCTGGACGCCGGGGTGCGGGAAGAGGCCTGTCCGTTGGGTCTTGCGCCCACCGCGTCCACGACCGCCATGCTGGCGCTCGGCGACGCGCTTGCCGTCGTCCTGTTCGAGGAAAAGGGATTTTCCTCGCAGGACTTCGCCATGCTCCATCCCGGGGGAACGCTGGGGCACCGGCTGCAGAAAGTGGAAGACGTCATGCACCGCGGAGAGGAGATCCCGCTGGTCCTTCCGGAGACGCCGCTCAAGGACGCCCTCTTCGTGATCAGCTCCAAACGGCTCGGGGTTACGGGAGTCGTGAACGGGAAAGGGGCCCTCGTGGGGGTGATCACCGACGGAGACGTCCGGAGGGCGATGGCCCGGGGGGTCGACCTGTTCACGACGAAGGCGGGAGAGATCATGACCAGAGGGCCGAAGAGACTGACGTCTTCGGAACTTGCCGCGTCCGCCCTCCGGAAGATGGAGGATTATTCGATCACGAGCCTGTTCGTCTTTGACGAGAAAGCCCCCGAAACCCTGGTGGGAATCGTCCACATCCACGACCTCCTGAAGGCGGGCGTCGGATGAGCGGCCCTCGGGCGAGGCGGGATGCCGAAGCGAAGGCGGCCGGGGTGCGACTGTTCCTGGTCGACGTGGACGGGGTGCTGACCGACGGGGGAATCCTCTTCGACGGTAACGGGGTGGAGACGAAGCGGTTCCATGTGCGGGACGGGCATGGGATCAAGATGATGCAGCGGGCGGGAATCGAGGTCGGGATCATCACGGGGAGGACGTCGGAGGCGGTGCGGTTTCGCGCGGAGGAACTGGGGATATCCCTCGTCCGGCAGGGGATATTCGACAAGGTGGCCACGTGGCGGGAGATCCTGGGGGAGAAAGGGATCTCCCCGGAGGAAACCGCTTACGTGGGAGACGACATCGTGGACGTCTCCCTCCTGCGGCAGGTCGGGTTCGCCGCGACGGTGGCCGACGCCGAAGAGTATGTCCTTTCGGAGGCCGACTTCGTCTCCTCCCGGCCCGGTGGGCACGGTGCCGTGCGGGAGATCATCGAATTCGTGCTGAAATCCTCCGGTGCGTGGAGCAGGGTCTCGGCGAAATACTTCGACGCCGGGGAGGGAGGGTGATCGGGAAGCTGACGTGGGGGCTGGCGGCGGTGGCGTTCCTCGCCGGGGCCTATCTGCTGGTTCAGAACCTGTCAGAGAGCCCGCGCCCTCTCCCCGAAGGGAGGAACGTCGGGAACGGCGGAGGCGCGAAGATTATTCTGCGCGTTGTCGAGATCGTCGAGGTTCACTCGGAAGGGCGGATCTACCGGCTCGCTTCGGATAACGCCTCCTACTCGATCCCGCTGGGAAGAGTGGTTGCATCGGGTGTGAGACTCTCGCTGCAGGAGCGGGGAGAGAACGTCGTGGCGAGCGCCCCCTCGGCATCCTGGGACCTCAACGACGGCCGGATCGATCTCACAAAAGGGGTCGCCGTGGAAAACGGCACGGGTTGGACCGCGACCGCCCCCCAGGCGAGCGTCGACCTGAAGTCGGAGGTGATCATGGCGGAGAAAGCCCGCCTCGCCGGCCCCGGCATTACGGTGGAGGGGAGGAACCTGCGGTGGTGGTGGCAAGACAGAACGGTGGCGCTCGATTCCCCCAGGAGCAGTATCCTTCCGGGGAGGGTCCAGGCTCCGGGAAGGGAAGGGTGAGGACGTGAGAGGACAAACGACCCGTTTGCGAAACTTCGCGCGTGTTGCGGCGAGGGGAGTGGTTTCCCTCCTGCTCCTTCTGGTCATGACGGTCCCGGCCGGGGCCGGTGAGAAACCGGGAGCATTGCGTTCGGATGAGGCGGGCCGTCAGCCCATCGAGATTACCGCCGACACCCTGAATGCCGACAGCAGCGGGAGTACCGTGACCTTCGAGGGGAATGTCGTGGCGACACAGGGGGGCGTGACGCTTCATGCCGATCGTTTGTTCGCGGAATATTCTCGGAAGCAGAATGCCATCGAGAAGATTACGGCGGACGGTAACGTCCGGGTGGTGCAGGAGGGGAGGGAGGCGCGTGCCGCTCATGCCGTTTTCTACAACCTGGAGCAGCGGATCGTCCTTACGGGGGGAGCCGACCTGCAACAGGGGGAGAACACCCTGAAAGGCGATACGGTGACGATCTTCCTGCGGGAAAACCGGTCCGTGGTGACGAGTGGGAAGAGCGGGCGCGTCCGTGCGGTCCTCCACCCGCAACGCCTTATTCAAGGGAAGGAAAAGGGAAGCCCTTGAAATCACTGGCCGTCTACGATCTGAGAAAGCGATATCGGGAACGTGAGGCCGTCAAGGGTGTTTCGCTCCAGATTGCCCCCGGGGAGGTCGTGGGCCTCCTGGGTCCGAACGGCGCGGGGAAAACCACGATCTTCTACATGATCGTGGGGCTGGTTCGGCCGGACAACGGCACGGTCCTTCTCAACGGGCAGGATATCACCCGCCTTCCGATGCACCGGCGGGCCAGGATGGGGCTCGGGTACCTCCCCCAGGAGCCGTCGGTCTTCCGTAAACTGACGGTCCGGGAGAACATCCTGGCCTTTCTGGAAGAGACATCCCTGCCGAAGGGAGAACGGGAGAAGCGGCTCTCCGACCTCCTCGCGGAGATGCGGATATCCCACGTGAAGGAGACGATGGGGTATTCCCTGTCGGGAGGGGAGCGGCGGCGCGTGGAGATCGCCCGTTCCCTGGTGATTTCCCCGGTGTTTCTCCTCCTCGACGAACCGTTCGCCGGGATCGACCCCATTTCGGTCGCAGACCTGCAGGAGGTGATACTTGGCTTAAAAGAGAGGGGAATCGGGGTTATAATAACGGATCATAACGTGCGCGACACCCTCACGGTGTGCGACCGGGCGTACATCATATCCGAAGGGGAGATCCTTCTCGAAGGGAACCCCGAGGAGATTGCTTCCTCCCCGCGCGTACGGGAAATATACCTGGGAGAGCAGTTCACCTTGTAGGTTGCCGGGAAAATCATGGCCTTGGAACTACGACAGTCCCTGAAGCTAAGCCAGCAGCTGGTGATGACCCCGCAGCTGCAGCAGGCAATCAAGCTTCTTCAATTGTCGCGTCTGGAACTGCAGCAGGCGGTACGGGAGGAGCTCGAGGTGAATCCCGCCCTGGAGGATGATGCGGAGGAGTCCCCGGAAGAACAGGAGACGATGGAGGCATCTCCCCCGGAAGCCGGGCCGGACAGTCCCGAGCCTTCCGAGGCTTCGGCAGCCAAGGAGCTGATCGACCGCGTAGACTGGGACTACTATTTCGGGGATAACGCCACGGCGTCCGGAACCCGCGGGGAGCGTGATCGCGAGGAGGAGGACGGCCGGCCCTACTACGAAAACCTTCTTACCCGGAAGCCTTCCCTCGCGGAATACCTCGAAATGCAGATCAACCTGTCCCCTGCGGACGATGCGGTGACCGAGATCGCCCCCTACCTGATCGGCAACATCGATGAAAACGGATATCTGAAGGTGTCCGCCGAGGAGACCGCAAGCGCCCTTGGGAAGCCGCTCGAGGAGGTGGAGCGGGCGATCGCGAAGATCCAGACGCTGGACCCTGCCGGGGTGGGGGCCCGCGACCTCCGGGAGTGCCTGATGATCCAGGCCCTGGAGAAGGGCGAGGAATTCTCCCTCCCCTTGAGGATCCTCACCGAGTACTTCGATCTCTTCACCCGCGGGGATGTGGCCGGCGTCGGGAGGCGGCTCAAACTCCCCCAGGAGGTCGTCCGGGAAGCCTTCCAGAAGCTGGTGACGCTGTGGCCGAAACCCGGCAGGGCATTTATGGGGGACGACGTGCACTACATCACCCCGGACGCTTACGTGATCAAGAGGGACGGCCAGTGGGTGGTCACGCTGAACGAGGACGGCCAGCCGCGCCTCCGGCTCAGTTCGTACTACCGGGACCTCCTGTCCGCCGGGGACCGGCTCTGCAAGGAGGACAAGGAATTCCTGAAGCAGAAAATCAACTCCGCTCTCTGGTTCATCAAGAGCATTCATCAGCGACAGCGGACCATCTACAAGGTTGTGGAGAGCATCATGAAGATACAGCGGGAATTTCTCGAGATCGGGCCGAGGAACCTGAAACCCCTCACGCTCCGGGAAGTCGCGGAAGACATCTCCATGCACGAATCGACGGTGTCCCGGGTGACGAACAACAAGTACGTGTACACGCCCCACGGGATCTTCGAGCTGAAGTTTTTCTTCAATTCCGGCCTTAATCGGGACGGGGGAGAGGAAAATATCGCGTCCAAGTCGGTGAAGGAGGTGATCCTGGATATCATCAGGACGGAGGGGGAGGAGAAACCGTTGAGCGACCAGGATCTCGTCCGGATCCTCCGCAACCAGGGAATCCGGATTGCCCGCCGCACGGTCACCAAGTACCGCCAGGCGATGGGGGTGCTGCCGTCGTCCAAGAGAAGGAAGCTGTTTTAGGCAGAAGCGAAATGCATCGAGCAAAGGAGGAAACCGCGTGACCAACATCTCCGTGACGTTCCGTCACATCAACCCGAGCCAGCCTCTCAAGGACTACGTTTCCGAAAAGCTGGGAAAGATCCAGAAGATCCTGGACGATACCTTCGAGGCGAACGTGACGCTTTCCGTGGAGAAATACCGCCACATAGCGGAGGTCTTCTTGACGTCACGAGGTATCACGATCAAGGCGTTCGAATCCACCGACAACCTGTATTCCGCCATCGACCTGGTCTGCGACAAGGTGGAGCGGCAGACGAAGAAGTACCGGGAGAAGCGAAAGGACAAGAATACGGGTCTCTCCGTGGAGCCGAGCGTTTCCGGGTCCTCCCTCACGATCACCGAGGGCGAGGAGGGCCCCCGCATCGTACGCCACGACAACAATTTCATCCCGAAACCGATGAGCGTGGAGGATGCGACTCAATACCTCGACATCCTGAAGGTCGACGTGTTCATGTTCGTCAACCAGGAGACCAACAAGCCGAGCGTTGTATTCCGACAGCAGGACGGGAACATCGGGTTCACGGAACCCATGGCCCGATGAAGATCCAGGAAATCGTCCCTCCCGAGGCGATCCTGGACAACCTTCGGGCGGACACGAAGGAAGGTGTCCTCCGGGAACTATCCGAGGTGATCGCGAAGTCCGTTCCGAAGCTGTCGGTGGAAGCCCTGGCTACCATCCTGATGGAAAGGGAAAGCCTGGGGAGCACGGGCATCGGGGACGGGGTGGCCATTCCGCACGGCAAGGTGGCCGGAATCGAGCGCCTGGTCGCCGCGTTCGGCAGGAGCCGCAACGGCGTCCAGTTCCACTCCCTGGACGGCAAGCCCGCCCATCTGTTCTTCCTGATAATGGCCCCCGAAAATTCGGCCGGGATGCACCTGAAGGCGCTCGCGCGCATTTCCCGTCTGCTCAAGGACGAGCGGTTCCGGCGGTCGCTCCTCGAGGCGGCAGGCGTCGACGAACTTCGAATGATCCTCAACGAGGAGGACGCCGGTTCGTAAAGAGGCCGCTCCGGCCAAGGAGGCACATGACATGCCGGTTACGGTAGGCCGTTTCCTCAAGTCCTGTGCCGACCCCCTCCGTCTGCGGCTGACCTCGGGGGGAACCGGCCTGTCCCGCGTGATCACCGACAGAAGAGTGCAGAAGGCCGGGCTCGGGATCACGGGGGAGGTCGACTCCGTTCACCCGGGAAAGATCCAGATTCTGGGGGAGACCGAGGTCACCTGGTTCCGGAACCAGCCCCGGGACCGGCAGGCCCGGATCGCCGATCTCTTTTTCTCCCGGCCGATGTCGTGCGCCATCACGGGAGCTTCGCTCCCCCTTCCCGCTCCGCTGGTGGAGACAGCCGAGCGCCGGGGGGTTCCGCTGCTCGTTTCCGGTCTCTCCACCTCGGATCTCATACACGAGGTGCTGCAGGGACTCGAGCGGATGTTCACAGAGACCGCTACGATTCACGGGGTCCTGATGGAAATCCTCGGGGTGGGAGTAGCCCTCCTGGGGAAGGGAGGAGTCGGAAAGAGCGAGTGCGCGCTGGACCTCGTCCTCCGGGGCCACCAGTTCGTATCCGACGACGTCATCCACCTGGAGAAACGGGGGGCGGAGACCATCCTGGGGACCGGGGACGACATGACCAGGTACCACATGGAGATTCGCGGTCTCGGGATCATCAATATTCGGGACCTGTTTGGTCCTGCGGCGACCGTGGACCGGAAGAAGGTGGAAATGGTCATCCAGATCGAGGAATGGGCCGCCGGAAAGGAATATGACCGCCTCGGTCTGGCGGACCGGCGCATGGATCTCCTCGGGGTGAGCCTTCCGACGTGCCTTATCCCCGTCTCCCCGGGGCGAAACCTCGCCACGATCGTGGAAGTGGCGGTCCGGAACTATCTGCTGAAGAGACGGGGCGTCTTCTCCGCTGCGGATCTTGTGGAGCGCCAGGGAAAGCGGGCGAGAGGGAGCGAACCGGAATGACGGCGAGCCGGAGACCCCGCGCCCGCATCGTCGTGGTGACCGGATTGTCCGGATCGGGGAAGAGCACGGTGATAAAGGTGTTCGAGGATCTGGGCTATTTCTGCGTCGACAACCTTCCGCCGGTGCTTCTCCCGAAGATCGTGGACCTCGTCTCCGAAGCACGGGACGACACGGCCCGGATCGCGCTCGTGGCGGACGTGCGGGGACGGGAATTCCTGCCCGATTTTTCGCGGGTCATCGAGGAGCTGCGGCGCGGGCGGCACGACGTCCATGTCCTGTTTCTCGACACAGAGGATGACGTCCTTCTCCGCAGGTTCAGCGAGACGAGGAGAAAGCACCCGCTTGCCGCGCGGGGCGGGGCGAAGGAGGCGATCCGAAAGGAACGGGAGATGCTCTCCCCCCTCCGCGAGATGGCTGACACGGTCCTCAATACCTCCCAGTACACGGTCCACCAGTTGCGGGACACCATCCTCCGGAGATTTCGACCGAGCGAGGAGTCGGGCCTCCAGGTGGGCATCATTTCCTTCGGGTACAAATACGGGATTCCCCTCGAGGCCGATATGGTGGTGGACGTGCGGTTCCTGTCCAACCCCAATTTCGTCCCCGAGCTGAAACAATTGACCGGGCTGGACCCCAAGATCCGGAATTACGTCATGAAGAGCCGGTCCGCCCGGACATTTTTCGGTAAACTCACCTCGTTCTTGCAATTCCTCCTCCCCCTTTATACAAAGGAAGGGAAGGCCTATTTCACCCTGGGCGTGGGATGCACGGGGGGGAGACATCGCTCGGTGGTCGTGGCGGAGGAGGTGAAGCGCTTTCTCGCCAAGCCGGTGGCTCCCATCGTGGTCCATCGCGACATCAGCAGGTCACCTCCCTATTTCAGGAGACCCCTATGATCGGTGTAGTTCTGGTTTCCCATGGACAGCTTGCTTCCGAGATCCTGCGCGCCGCGGAAATCATCGTCGGGAAGATCGAAAACATCGTGACGGTGGATGTACACCCGAAAATGGGGATGGAGGAGATCCACACGGAGGTGGAGGCGGCTATCCGGACGGTCGATGCGGGAAAGGGCGTTCTCCTCCTCATCGACATGTTCGGCGGCACCCCCTCCAATATCGGCCTGTCGTTTCTCGCGACCCATCAGGTGGAAGTGGTGACGGGCGTAAACCTGCCGATGATGGTGAAGCTACCGATGGCGCGGCCGTCGATGCCCCTCCCCGAGCTGGCGAAGCACCTTCTCGAATACGGCCAACGGAACATCACGATACCGGGCGATATGCTCAAGAAGAAGGCGGAATAATAGACGCGATGTCCCTTGTTCTGGTGCGGGTAGACTGCCGGCTGATCCACGGACAGGTGGTGGAGACCTGGGTTCCCCACACGGGGGCCAACTGTCTCGTCGTGGCCAACGACGACCTCGTCGGCAACACGTTCCTCAGGTCGGTCATGGAGATCGCCGTGCCGCCGGACATCCACGCCGTCTTCTGCCGTGTGGAAGAGGTCGGGACCGTCCTTTCCGAGATCGACCGGGTGGGAGAGAAGGCGATTCTTCTCTGCGCGACATTCGGCGAAGCTCTCGACATGTTCCGTCGCGGTGTCCGTTTTTCCACCCTGAATATCGGCAACCTGCATTACGCGGAGGGAAAGGTGGAGATCGCCCCCTCGGTGTTTTTCTCCCGGGAGGACTTCGAGGCCGTTCATTGTCTTTCCCACCAGGGCGTGGCCGTAACCGTCAAGGCGACCCCGTTCGAAGCCGGCACTTCGTTCGGCCCCGACAGGTAACGGCGATGGCGTGGAGTTTCCTGCTGGCCGTCGCGTGGGGGGGTATCTGCTATCTCGACCGGACCGCCGCGTTCCAGGTGATGCTGCACCGGCCCCTCGTCGTGGCCTCCGTCACGGGGGCGATTTTCGGAAACCTCACGGCGGGGGCGCAGGTGGGGGCGGTGCTGGAGCTTCTCTACATCGTGCGCCTCCCCGTCGGGGCTTCGATACCCCCGGACGACACCGGTGCCGCCATCTTCGGCGGGGCGGCCGCGGCCGCGGCATCTTCCTCGATCGGGCTCGATCCGGGGAGTTTCACCGCGATTCTCCTGCTGTCCGTGGGATGCGCCGAACTCGGGAAATACGCGGACCGCCTCGTACGAAGGGTAAACGGAAGAATCGCTCATCTGATCGTCGAACGGATGGAGGGGGGGGATTCCCTGGCGGTGGAGAACGGCCTGATGGCCGGTCTCGTCCTCTTCGGGGTTATCGGCATGGCACTTGCTCTCCTGTTTTCCGGTCTCGGTGTTTTCGCGGCGAGATCCCTCCTTACCCGGTTCGGTCCGGAGAGCCACTTCCAGTTCGGCGTCCTCCTGCCCGCGATCCCTCTCCTCGGCGCGGCGGCGGTCTTTTCCTGCAGCAGGACGGACCGGACCTCGCCCGTGTTTTATCTGACGATGTGGTGCGTTTTTGCCGCGATCTTCTTTTTTCGGTGGCTGGTCTGATGAGCGAGATCCCGCTGCATGTCCGCCGGAAGGTCTGGTTCCGCCAGTTTCTCCTGCAGGCCTGCTGGAACTACGAGGGAATGCAGAATGTGGGGTTTGCCTACAGCATTCTTCCTGCGCTCCGCGACCGCTACGAAGGCCGGCCGGAGGAGTTTTCCCGGGCGCTGAAGCGCCACCTCGAGTTCTTCAACACCCATCCGGCGATGGCGGCGGTGATCCTGGGTTCGACGATCCGGCTCGAGGAGCGCGTGGCGGAGGGGACGGTGGATCCGAGGGCGGTCGGGACGTTCAAGGTGGGGATGATGGGTTCGCTCGGGGCGATCGGGGACTCGTACTTCTGGGGAGCGCTGAAGCCGATGGCCTCCGTGGCGGGCGCGATACTGGCATTCGTCCATCCTCTCCTGGGAATCGCGATGCTCCTGTTTCTCTACAATAGTTCCCATTTGACCCTGCGGTTCCGGGGGTTCGCCGCTGGCCTGGAAGGCGAGGAGAGCGCGGTGCGGTTCCTGAAGGAAGCGGGGTTCACCGGGAAAACGGAGGACAGGAAGATGATCGCCGCCATCCTGAGCGGAGCGTATGGCGGGGTGGTGGCCAGCCATACGGCACACCTGTTCGGCGGAGCCTGGCCGGAACTGGGGGTATTTCTCGTTGCCGCCCTGGCGGTTCACCTGTTCACGATCTTTTTCCGGAAGGCGGTGTCGCCTTCGGAAGTTCTCGTCCTGCTTTTCCTCATCGGGACGCTGATCCTTTGGCAATGACGGCGGAAGGAGACGGGAAAGGCGATATGGCTGTGGAATCGCAGAAAGTCGAGCGCCGGTTCGAGATCGTGAACAAGCTGGGGCTGCATGCCCGGGCCGCGGCGAAGCTCGTCCGTCTCGCCAACCGGTTCTCCTCGGAGATCCGGCTGGAGAAGGAGGGATTGGAGGTGAACGGCAAGAGCATCATGGGGGTTTTGATGCTTGCGGCACACCGGGAGTCCTTCCTGTCGGTGTCCGCCATGGGGCCGGATGCCCACGATGCCGTGGATGCGATCGGAGGATTGATCGCGGAGAAATTCGAGGAGGAGGAGTAGGTACCTTGTCCGATAGTGCGCGTCCCCGGATGAAGATGCTGCAGGGCATTCCCGCCTCCCCCGGTGTTGCCATCGGAAAGGCGTTCTTCGTCAACCGTGTGCTCCCGCGATCCGTCCACTCGATGGTACCCGTGGACAAAATCGACGACGAGGTTGCTGCGTTCCTCCGGGCCGTGGTCCGCTCCAAGGAGCAGATTCAATCGATCCGGGACGGCGTGAAGGACCAGTCCACGGATCATTACCAGATCCTCTCCGTCCACCTCGCCCTTCTCGATGACTCGATGCTGGTCGACCAGACGGTCCGTCTCATACGCGAAAACCGGTTCAAGGCGGACTGGGCGTTCAACAAGGTATTGCAGAACCTGCTCGAGACGTTCCACCGCATCGAGGACAAGTACCTGCGGGAGCGGGGACAGGACCTTCGGCAGATCGGCCACCGGGTGCTCGAGAACCTCGCCGGCCGCACCTTGGAATCGGTAGCCTCCATCAAGGAACCGGTGGTGGTGATCGCGCACGACCTCTCCCCGGCCGATACGGCGCAGATATTGAAAAGTCCGGTTCTGGGCTTCGCGACCGACGTGGGAAGCAAGACCTCGCACACGGCGATCACCGCTCGCTCTCTCGGCACCCCCGCCGTGGTGGGGCTCGAGCGCGTGACGGGGGAATTCGCGGAAAACGAGACGGTCATCGTCGACGGGGAGGAGGGGGTCGTGATCCTGCGCCCCACCCCCGAGGCGCTGAAGGAATACACGGACAAGCAGAAGGCGTACGCCCTCCGCATCCGGGACCTTGCGAAGTTCGCCAAGCTCCCCGCCGTCACGAAGGACGGGAAGACGCTCAAGCTTCTCGCGAACATCGAGTTTTCCGAGGAGGCGGACGTGGCGTTGCGAAGCGGGGCGCTCGGCGTGGGGTTGTACCGGACCGAATTTCTGTACATGAACCGCAAGGACCTGCCTTCGGAGGAGGAGCACTTCCAGACCTACCGTCGCATCGCGGAGAAGTTCGGCGACCAGACCGTCACGATCCGGACCCTCGATCTGGGGGGAGACAAATTCGCGTCGCAGCTCGAACTGGCCGAGGAGATGAACCCCGCGATGGGGCTGCGGGCAATCCGGTTTTGCCTTCGGGAGCGGGACATCTTCAAGCAGCAGATTCGGGCCATCCTGCGCGCCTCTTCGCACGGCCAGGTCCAGATGATGTTCCCCATGATCTCCGGGGTCGACGAATTGCGCACCGCTCTCGCGGTCGTCGAGGAAGCGCGGTCGGAACTGAGGAAGAGACGTATTTCGTACGACCGCCACATGCGCGTGGGGATCATGGTGGAGATTCCATCGGCGGCGATCATCGCAGACCAGCTGGCAAGGGAGGTGGACTTCTTCAGCATCGGGACGAACGACCTCATCCAGTACGTTCTCGCCATCGACCGGGTGAACGAGCATGTCTCGTACCTCTACGAGCCGCTGCACCCGGCGATCCTGCGGCTTATCCGCCGGGTCGTCGACGGGGGGCATGATGCGGGAATTCCGGTAGCCATGTGCGGCGAGATGGCGGGCGAGCCGCTCTATGCCTACGTCCTTCTCGGCCTGGGGGTGGACGAGTGGAGCATGAACGCGACCTCCATCCCGCGCGTGAAGAGGATCCTCCGGAAATCGGTCGCGTACGAGGCGCGGGAATTTGCGGCAGAGCTTCTTGTCCATTCCACTGCGGACGATATCGCCGGGAATTTGATGAAAAGGCTGGCGGAGCTATTCCCGGAAGAACGTTTCTGAAGTATAATTCGCCCGGCGTACATTTTCCCTACAGGAGTCCTGCGGCATGGGAGAGTATCTTTTCACCTCGGAATCGGTAACGGGAGGCCATCCCGACAAGGTTGCGGACCAGATTTCCGACGCGATTCTCGACGAGATCATCCGGAAGGATCCCCGGGGGAGAGTGGCCTGCGAGACGATGGTGACGACCGGTCTCGTCATCGTGGCCGGAGAGATCACAACGAACGCCCTGATCGACATCTCCGCCCTCGTCCGCCAGACCATCACCGCCATCGGGTACTCGGAGAACACGAAGGGGTTCGACGCGAACAACTGCGCTGTCGTGACGGCGGTCGACAGACAGTCTCCCGACATCGCCCGGGGAGTCGACCGGGGGGCGGCAGAGAAGCAGGGGGCCGGCGACCAGGGGATGATGTTCGGGTACGCGTGCAACGATACGAAGGAGTTGATGCCGATGTCGATCGCGTTCGCCCACCGGATATGCGGCCGGCTGACCGAGGCGAGGGAGAAAAAGGTGTTGCCGTGGCTTCGGCCCGACGGGAAGAGCCAGGTGACCGTACGGTACGTCGACGGCGTTCCGCGCGAGGTGACCGCGGTCGTCTGCTCGTCTCAGCACGCGGGGGACGTGAAGCGGGCCACGCTCACCGAGGGGATCCTCGAGGAGGTCATCCGGAAGAGCATCCCGGCGGATCTTCTGTCCCGCAAGGCGAAGATCTACATCAATCCCACCGGGAGGTTCGTCGTCGGAGGACCCCACGGCGACACGGGGCTGACGGGACGGAAGATCATCGTCGACACGTACGGCGGGTACAGTCGGCATGGCGGGGGGGCGTTCTCCGGGAAGGACCCCTCCAAGGTCGACAGGAGCGCCGCGTACATGGCCCGGCACGTTGCGAAGAACATCGTCGCCGCGGGGCTGGCGGCGAAATGCGAACTCCAGCTTGCCTATGCCATCGGCGTGGCGGAGCCGGTGTCCGTCATGGTGGACACCTTCGGCACGGCCAGCGTATCCCCGGAAAGGATCGAGCGGGCGGTGCGCGAGACGTTCGACCTGAGGCCCGCCAAGATCATCCGGGCCCTCCGCCTCCTCAGGCCGATCTACCGGAAGACCGCGTCCCTGGGCCATTTCGGTCGCGAGCTGCCGGAGTTCACGTGGGAGAGGACCGACAAGGTGAAGGCGCTGCGCAAGTCCGCGGGCATCTAATTTGCCCGGGAGAAAAGGAAGGGGGATACGATCATGGCTCGCGGCAAAACATTCGACATCAGGGACAGGCGCCTTGCGCGGGCAGGACGAGGTCGCATCGAGTGGGCAAAGAGGGAGATGCCGGTTCTCCGCTCCATCGGGGAACGGTTTGCGAAGGAAAAACCGCTCAAGGGGACGCGGATCGCCGCCTGCCTTCACGTAACCACCGAAACGGCGGCCCTCATGCAGGTGCTCGCTGCGGGGGGCGCGAAGGTTGCCTTGTGCGGGTCCAACCCCCTCTCCACGCAGGACGACGCCGCCGCCGCGCTCGTGGCGGACGACGGCATATCCGTCTATGCCGTCAAGGGCGAGAACCGGAGAACCTATTACGGTCACATTCTCCAGGCGTTGTCGCTAAAGCCCCACGTGACGATGGACGACGGCGCCGACCTGGTCTCCGTGATCCACACGAAACGGAAGGAGTATCTGAAAAGCGTCGCGGGGGGCACCGAGGAGACGACGACCGGCGTCATCCGCCTGCGCGCCATGGCGAAGGGGGGGGTGCTTCGCTACCCCATCGTGGCGGTGAACGAGGCGAAGACCAAGCACTTTTTTGATAACCGGTACGGGACGGGGCAGTCCACGATCGACGGCATCCTCCGGGCGACCAACCGGTTGCTGGCGGGGTCCTGCTTCGTGGTGGCCGGGTACGGATGGTGCGGACGCGGGCTGGCGATGCGTGCCCGGGGAATGGGGGCAAGGGTCCTCGTCACCGAGGTGGACCCCCTCGCTGCGCTCGAGGCGGTCATGGACGGGTTCGAGGTCTCCTCGATGAGCGACGCGGCGCCGAGGGGCGACTTCTTCTGCACTCTTACGGGGAACATCCACGTGTTGCGGGAGGAGCACTTCCGCAAGATGAAGGATGGGGCGATCCTTTGCAATTCCGGGCATTTCAACGTGGAGATCGCCATCCCCTCCCTGGCGGGGATGGCCAGGTCGATCCGCACCGTGCGGCCCTTCGTCGAGGAGTACCGGATGCGCGACGGGAGGGTGATTTACCTTCTCGCGGAAGGGAGGCTCATCAACCTTTCCTCCGCGGAAGGGCATCCGTCGAACGTAATGGACATGAGCTTCGCCAACCAGGCGCTCGGCGTGGAGTTTCTTGTCCGGAACAGGGAGAAGATGGAGAACGTCGTATACCCGGTACCCGAGGAGATCGACCGGGAGATCGCGAGACTGAAGCTTGCGGCCATCGGCGCCAGGATCGACCGCCTCACTCCGGAGCAGAAGAAGTACCTTGCCTCGTGGGAGATGGGGACCTGAGGGTCGTTTTCTACCGACTTGTCCCCCGGAACAGGTACACACCGACGGAGGCGATCGCCAGGTCCGGGAGCCAGGCCGCCAGGAGAGGCGGGAGAAGCCCTTTCTTCCCCAGCGAAAGGGATATCGAAAGCACGATCCAGCATACGAAGCCGATGAACAACCCCGCCCCGATGCTTCTCCACACTCCCCCCGACCGGGGGGAGCGCAGAGCGAAGGGGATGGCGACCAGGCTGATGATGATGTTCAGCAGCGGGTAGGAAAGCTTGGCGTACAGGTCCACCTCGTATCGGCGCACATCGTACCCGCGTGCGATGGAATCTCGTATATAGCCGGAAAGCTTGGAAAATGTCATCTCTTCCGGCGGCGCTTCCCCCTCCAGGAACGGGAGGAGGGATTCCGGGAAAACGAACGTTCTCTCGACGAAGTGTTCGACCCCGGGATGGCCGGAAAAATCCCGTTCGGTACCATGTCGCAGCACCCAGACCCCGTCCTTTTGGTACGTTGCCGATCGGGCGTCGATACGCCGGACGAGCTGGAACTCCTTGTCCAGCTCGAGGTACTGGAACCCGAACAGTTCCCGCTTCCCGGGATCGACCACCTGGGCGGAGAGGATTCCGTTCTCCCCGCGAATCCAGTACCGGTTCAGCGAGAACTGGGCGGCGACCTTCCCGGGCTCCACCGTGAACTGTACGATTTCCCTGGCCTTGCGGTTCGTCCGGGGAACGAGGAATTCCGAACCCGCAAGGGAGAGGGCGGAAATGACCGCGCATCCCGCGAGAATCGGGGCACAGGCCCTCCAGATGTTGATGCCGCCGGAGAAGATGGCGGTGAACTCGTTGGCTCTCGCCCGCAGGGAGACGGTGATCAGCACCGCAAGGAGAACCGCCACGGGGGACGTCAGGAGGAAGATGTGCGGCGCGCTGTACAGGTAGTATCGGAACACCTCTCCCGCGGAGGTCTGGTATTTCAGGAATTCATCGGCCCGTTCGACGAAGTCGATCACCATGAAAAGGACCAGGAACCCTCCGATCGCCGCCACGGCGTTCCTGGAGAATTCCCGGAGAAGGTAGCGGGTGATGATCGTCATTTCTTCCTTTCGAAACGTCTGAACAGATCAGGGAGGAATACCAGGCGGGACTCGGATCGCCAGATGAGCCAGCATGCCGCCGCGAGCCCCGCGGAATTGGGAACCCAGAGAAGCAGCGTCATGAGCGCGGGCGAGAACGACTCGAGCGCCCCCGCGGCGGCGAGAAACAGGTAGTAGAAGAGGATGACGGCAAGAGTAAGGGCGAGTGCGGGGGATTTCCCGCGAACGCGCTGCGAATGCCCCAACGGTAATGCGAGGAGACCGAACGCCAGGCAGGAGACCGCAAGCGAGAGACGTCTGTGGAGGTGGTACAGGTAGGTCGACGCGGACCCTGTTCCCCCCGTTTCGGAGATCTTTCGTGCCAGCTCCGGCAGGGTGAGGTAGTTGGGACCGGCCCGGTTGCCGGCATCGACGTTTTTCCTGGGGAGGTAGAATTCCATCTCCCGGAACGAGGCGATCCGGTACGCATCCGTCTTCCTGTCCTCGTGGTGGATGGTCCCGTCCGTGAGGAGAAGTCCCGCGGCCCTGTGGGCGCTTTCCGGCAGAAACTTCCCCTTCCTGGCAAAGACGAGCAGGGGGTCCTGGCCTTCCACCCTCTGGGAGAGCATGACCCCGGTCATACCGGTGCCGTCGGAAGATACCCGGTCGGGGTAGAGCAGGACATCGGGGGCCACTTCCCGGAAGACGTGCTCTTCGACCCCCGCGCCGGCGCGGACCGAGACGATGCGGGTGATCGACTCCGTGAGGAGCCGCTGTCCCCAGGGAATTCCGGCCCATCCGATGAAGAGATTCGCCAGAAACGTCACCATGCTGAGCAGGAGAACCGGGAGGACCAGGCCGCGCATTCCCACCCCCGCGGTGCTCAGGGCGGTCATTTCCGAGTCGGCCCCGAGCCGTCCGAGGGACAGGAGGATGGCAAGGAGGAGGGCGGCCGGGAGGGTGATTTCGAGGAACCGGGGAAGAAGGGAAAGCAGCAGCTTTCCCACGAGCGGGGAGGGAACGCCCTTGGCGACCACGAGATCGGAGAGACGGGAGAAACGGTGCAGCAATGTCACGAGCGTGAAGGTGCAAAGGGCGATGAGATAGGGTCCTGCGATTTCGGACAGGATGTATCGATGGATGATTTTCATCGCCCGGGCTTGTCCTCCTCAGCCGCCAACCCGCTTCTTCCCCGGTTGACCGGTAGTACGCAGGTGCCGGGTACGTCCTTCGGGAACCGGGTCTTGATAAATCGGGAAAAACGGTGGAATCTGTGTATAGTATCATAATAATTGAGAGATTTTATTGCCGACGGGCGCGGAAAGAGAGGGCGGGTTGGCCGGGAGCAAGGAGCTTGACGGATGATCGTGGTCCGCGGTTCCTCCGCATTCACCTCCGAAACGGACGTCTCCCTCACGGTGGGGAACTTCGACGGGGTGCACCTGGGGCACCGGGAGCTGCTGCGGCGAACCGTTTCCCGCGGGCGCGAGGCGGGAACGGTCGCCGTAGCCCTCACGTTCATCCCGCACCCCGTCCGCTTCTTTTCCCCGGGTGCCCGATTCTACGAAATCACGGGGGAGGAGGAGAAGGCCGATCTCATCGCACAAACGGGCATCGACGTGCTCGTGATCGAGTCCTTCGACAGCGCCATCGGGGGCATGCGGCCGGACGAATTCGCCCGTGAGATTCTTGCGCTGAGGCTCAGGGCCCGGTGGGTGACGGTCGGCTACGACTTCACGTTCGGGAGGAACCGGACCGGATCCCCCGCGATGCTCGCCGAGGTCGGGCAGGAACTCGGGTTCGAGGTGGACGTGGTCCCTCCCCTCCTCCGGGGCGGTCTGATCGTCAGCTCGACCCGCATTCGGGACCTCCTGCTGGCCGGCAGGGTTCGTGAAGCGGAAGAGCTTCTGTGCTGTCCCTACCGGATGTCGGGACCGGTGGTGACGGGGGCGGGACGGGGGAAAAATATGGGGTTCCCGACCGCGAATATACGGTTCTCCCAGGAGCTGGTACCTCTCCCCGGCGTTTACGTTGTGGAGGCGGAGGTCGGGGGTATCCTGCACCGATCGGTTGCCAGCGTGGGGTTCAATCCGACGTTCGGCGAGAATTCCCTCTGCCTCGAGGTCCACGTGATGGACTTTCACCGGGACATCTATGGAGAGAAAATCGCCGTGTACTTCCGGGACCGGATCCGGGACGAGAGAAAATTCAAGAGCGTGCAGGAGCTGGTGCGTCAGATCGAGAAGGATGTTCAGTATGCCCGGGAGGCGAAGCTTCCCGTGAGGAAGGTGGAGGTCTGCGGGGGGCGGAACCCTGCGGCCGCCGGGGGGTCCACGGCATGAAGGCGGGGCGCGCGGCGGCGATCGCGACAGTTTTGGCTCTTCTCCTGGCGGCGTGTGCCGGGGACGAGGGCAAGTCGTCCCCGGGGACGAAAGAAGTCGCCCGATTGCAGCAGGGATTCGTAACCGCCGTGGAGCGGGCGGTCCCGGCGGTTGTGAACATCCGGACGGTCACCCGCTTTCCCGCGGGGGGTCTCCGCGGGCCCCTCCGAGGGCGGCAAGAAGATGCAGGATTATCTCGCGGAGCTGCTGGAGGAAAACGGCGGTTTCCCGGAGGACTCCCTCGGATCGGGCGTCATCGTCGGCGAGGACGGGCTCATCGTCACGAACGAGCACGTCATCCGGGACGCCGACGAGATCGTCGTGCGGCTTGCCGACCGTACCGAGTACCGGGCGAAAATCGTCGGGGCGGATCCTCGCACCGATGTCGCCCTTCTGAGGATCAAACCGTCGCGGAAGCTCCCCGTCGCCGTCCTCGGGAATTCCACGCGGATAAAGGTCGGGGAGTGGGCGATCGCCGTGGGGAACCCGTTCGGACTCGAGAGCACCGTGACCCTGGGCGTGATCAGCGCCACCGGACGCACGGATCTGGGGGTCGACCCGACGGGAGACCTGATCCAGACCGACGCATCCATCAATCCCGGCAACTCCGGAGGGCCGTTGTTGAACATGCAGGGAGAGGTGGTGGGCATCAACACCGCGATGGTGAGCGGGGGACAGGGGATCGGGTTTGCGATCCCCGTCAACACCGTCCTCGAGATCGAGCGGGAGCTGGCGAGCACCGGGGCGATACGACGCGGGTGGCTCGGCGTCGGCATACAGCTCCTGACCCCCGAACTGGCGGAGTCGTTCGGCGTCAAGGGCGAAAAGGGGGTGTTGGTCAATCGTGTGGTCCCCGAAAGTCCCGCGGCCGCCGGGGGGCTTCGCAGGGGAGACGTCGTGATCTCGTTCGGGGGGACACAAGTCACCGGGGTCAAGGAGTTCCAGAAGATGGTGGCGGGCGTGGCCCCGGGCAGCGATGTGGTCATGGAGATCCTTCGCGGCGGGAAACGGAGGGGGGTCACCGTAAGGCTGGCCGAACTGGAAAGTCCGGCGCCGCCCTCGGTGCCCCGGAAAACCCCCTGGGACTCCTGGGGGCTCTATGTGAAGGCTCTTCCGAAAGGGGCGGAGCGCGCCCTGGGGGTCGAGGGAGGGGTGGAGGTCCAGCTCGTGGACCCGTCGGGGCCGGCCGGCACGGGGGGAGTACACGAGGGGGATATTCTCCTCCGGATCAACAGGGAGCCGGTGGGAGACCTTTCGTCCTACCGGAGGATGGTGGCGAAGTCGCCGCGTGGGCAGATGGTGTCCGTCCTGGTCGACCGGGACGGAGGACAGTTGTACCTGGCGTTCCGCAACAGGTAGCCGGGAGAAACGAACAGAGGGTAAGGAGGAAGAGATGGGGGTCGTGAAGGATCCGGATGTGGCACGGCGCATTGCCCGGGCGGTCGTGTCGGACATTGCCCTGTATAACGCGAAGAAGGTGGAGGAGGGGATCGCGAAGGACAACCTGTTCGACCTTCTCAAAAGCGAGATCGAGGAAGGGAGGAACTATTACCTGAGCCGCGTCGACCCCGAAGTCGTCAAGAGCACCAATTTCTTCAATCTGGCGCTGGTCGACCTCCTGGTGAAGCCCTGGGGCCGCGTACCCTCCAAGGCCTGGTAGCGTAAAGGTCCGTGGCGGTTACCCACCGTCTCACGGTTCCCCCGGGAAAAGCGGGGGAGCGGCTGGATCGCTATCTTGCGGGTGCCCTGCCCTCCCTGTCCCGGTCCCGGATCCAGCAGTTGATCGGCGAGGGTCTGGTGACCCTTACGGATGCGGAGGCGAGGCCGTCGGCAAGGCTTAAGGGAAACGAAAGGATCACGGTCTCCATCCCTCCTCCCCGTCCCCTGGATCTCGTCCCCGAAAACCGCCCTGTCGCCGTGCTGTTCGAGGACGTTCATCTTATGGTGATCGAAAAGCCCGCGGGGATGGTGGTACACCCGGCCCCCGGGCATAGCGCCGGAACGCTTGTCCACGCCCTTCTGTCCCGGGCCGGCAGCCTCTCGGGGATCGGCGGGGTCGATCGGCCGGGGATAGTCCACCGGCTCGACAGGGACACCTCCGGGATCATCGTGGTCGCGAAAAATGATGCCTCGCATGCGGGCCTCTCCTCGCAGCTGGCTTCTCACAAGATGGTTCGTCGATACCGGGGAATCGTCTGGGGAAGGCCTCCGCGGGACGAGGGGGAGGTCCGGACCCGGGTGGGGAGGCACCCCGTTCACCGGCGGAAGATGGCGGTCTTCCCCGTCGTGTCTCCGCGGATCCGCGGCGGCGGAACCGCAGCGAAGCCCGGAATCGTCTCGCCCGGTGGCGAACGCGGCAGGAGAATCGCGGTCACCCGGTACCGCTTTCTCGAGTCATTCGGGGGATTCTCCCTCCTCGAGTTCCAGCTTAGACGGGACGAACGCACCAGGTGCGGCTCCACTGCGCCCACCTTTCCTGTCCGATCGTGGGGGATGACGTGTACGGGAGGCCGCGAAAGGTCGCCCTTGGCAGGGGCAAGGAAGCGGTGACCGTGACGGTTTCCCGCTTTCTGCTCCATGCGTTCCGCCTGGGGTTCGTGCACCCTCTCACGGGACGACAGATGGAGTTCACGGCGCCGGACCCGCCGGAATTCGGGGAGTTCCGGGCGGCCGTCCTCTCCGCGGTACGCTAGATGCCAAGAACCGGGACGTTCCTAAGAACTCTTCATACTCGCCTTGCAGGATTCGCTTGCGACGACTTCGCCTGTTTAAGCTCCGCTCGCGGGGAGGGACAACCGTGATCCTCCCCCGCATCGTCCAGTCGCCCCTGCTCCGGTCCGTGCCCGGGTTCTACCACGCGTTCCTGGGAGTCGATCCCCTGCCGGGACGGGGGGACGCGGGCAGGCTGCAAAGCGTGTTCGCCATACCCCCGTCCCGGGTCGGAACGCTGGGACAGGAACACTCCGCGACCGTCCTGGAGTGGGCGGAAGGGGACGCGGTCCCGGGAGCGGACGGGAAGCGGAAGGGGGACGCCTTGTTCACCGCAGTGCAGGGGACAGGGGTCGGTATTCGCACCGCCGACTGCGTTCCGATCCTGATCGCCGCCCCGGGGGTGCCGGCCTGCGCCGCGGTCCATGCCGGCTGGAGGGGGCTTGCCGCCGGGATCGTCGGGGCGACCGTTCGCCGGCTGGGCGGGCGCTTCGGGAGCGGGGCTTCCGGGGGACTTGTCGCCGCGGCGGGGCCTTCGGCCCGGGGATGCTGCTACGAAATCGGGGAGGAGGTGGCGGACCTTCTCCGGCCGCTTCCCGGGGGAGGACGGTTTCTTTTCCGGGGGAAATCGGCCGGGAAATGGATGGCGGATCTTGCATCTCTTGCCCTGGAGGCCCTTGCCGCAGCGGGGGTGCCCAGGGAAAACCTCGAGGCAACGGGCCCCTGCACGGTTTGCTCCCGCTCGTTCCACTCCTATCGCCGTGAAAAATCCCTGAGCGGCCGACAGCTGAGTTTCATATATTATTACGGGAGCATTCCCGCAACAGGGTTCTCGAAAAAACAGGATGCAAAATGACCCGATCGTTGCGTAAGGGCGCGAAATCGCCCGATATGCCGGAATCGGACCCGAGAGGGCCCCGGGTGATTTTTCTTGACATCGGGAAACCGCACGGCGGAGAATGAATCATACGTTTAGCCGGGCAACCCGCCGGGATCTTTCTGCCCATCAAACGACACGAGTACATCAGGAAATCCGACCAGAGATACGGGCACATCAAGGAATTCGACCAGCCTACAATTTCGGGGGAACGTGCATGAATCTGAAAGAACTGAAAGCGATGCGTATCGGGGATCTCACGGAAATAGCGAAAAACCTCCATGTCGACGGGGCAGCAGGACTCAAGAAACAGGAACTCATTTTCGCCATCCTGCAGGCCCAGACCGACCAGGAGGTCATCGTCTCGGGAGAGGGCGTTCTCGAGGTTCTCCCCGACGGCTACGGATTCTTGCGCTCCCCGGATTCCAACTATCTGCCGGGGCCCGACGACATCTACGTCTCTCCCTCGCAGATCCGCCGTTTCGGGCTGCGCACCGGAGACACGGTGACGGGCCAGATCCGGGCGCCCAAGGGGGACGAGCGGTATTTCGCCCTCCTCAAGGTGGAGAAGATCAACACCGAGGACCCGGAGATAGCGAAGGACAAGATCATCTTCGACAACCTGACGCCGCTCTATCCGCAGGGAAAGTTCATGATGGAGTATGTGAACGACAACTACGCGACGCGCATCATCGACCTCATCGCCCCCATCGGAATGGGGCAGCGGGCGCTGATCACATCCCCTCCCCGGGCCGGAAAGACCATCATCCTCCAGAACATCGCGAACGGCCTCACGAAGAACCATCCGGGAGTCGTCCTCATCGTCCTGCTCATCGACGAGCGCCCCGAAGAGGTCACCGACATGCAGCGCAGCGTGAACGGGGAGGTCATCTCCTCCACGTTCGACGAACCGGCGCAGCGGCACGTGCAGGTGGCCGAGATGGTTCTGGAGAAGGCCAAGCGACTCGTGGAACACAAGAAGGACGTGGTGATCCTCCTCGACAGTATCACCCGCCTGGCGCGGGCGTACAATGCGGTGGTACCCCCTTCGGGAAAGGTCCTCTCCGGCGGCGTGGACGCGAACGCGCTCCAGAAACCGAAACGGTTCTTCGGTGCCGCCCGGAACATCGAGGAGGGCGGATCCCTGACGATCATCGCTACGGCGCTGATCGAGACGGGCAGCCGGATGGACGAGGTCATCTTCGAGGAGTTCAAGGGGACGGGGAACATGGAACTCGTCCTCGACAGGAAGATCTCCGAAAAGCGGATCTTCCCGGCGATCGACATCAACAAGTCCGGGACGAGAAAGGAAGAGCTCCTGCTCGAGAAGGCGGTTCTCCAGCGGATCTGGGTCCTGCGAAAGTTCCTCTCCCCGCTGTCGCCCGCGGAAAGCATGGAATTCCTCCTCGACAAGATTTCCAAGACGAAAACCAACCAGGAATTTCTCGACTCGATGAATACATGATCAGAGAGGGAGCGACAACCCGATGAAGCCGGACATCCACCCGAAATACATGAAGTCGAAGGTCAAATGCGCGTGCGGGAACACCTTCGAGACCTTGTCCTCCAGCGATGAGATCAAGGTGGCGATCTGCTCCAACTGCCACCCGTTCTACACGGGCAAGCAGAAGCTGGTCGACACCGCGGGCCGGATCGAGAAATTCCAGAAGAAGTACGACAAGGCCCGATAAGGGACGTCCGACGTCCCTTCTTCCGTGAACGTAATCCTCCTGCAGTGCACCCCGGAGCCCGAAAGGCTGGTGGCGCTGGCTGCACGTCTGTGCTACTCTCCCGCCTCGATCGCTGACCTGCGGGAGGACATCTCCCGGAAAGACGTGCGCAATCTCGTCCGCCGGGTCATGTCGATGGGGCACGCCTCGGTACTGGAGCATGTAACCCTCACGTACGGCGTCGAGGGGATCTCCCGGGCGACCTCGCACCAGCTGGTTCGCCATCGAATCGCCTCCTACTCCCAGCAGAGCCAGCGATATGTCGCCGCAACCTTCGGGTATGTGACGCCGAAGTCCCTCGTCCGACGGCGGGGCACGGAACGGGGAAGGGGAAAACTCACCCGGGCACCGGAGGGCGATCCGCTGTATGATAAGTTCGAAGAGCACATGCGAAAGTGCTCGGAGCTGTACGAGGAGATGCTCAAGGACGGTATCCCGGCCGAAGACGCCCGGTTTGTTCTGCCCAACGCTACCGAGACCAAGATCCTGATCAGCATGAACGCCCGGGAATTGCATCACTTTTTCGCATTGCGGCTGTGCCGGCGCGCCCAATGGGAGATCCGGGAAATGGGCAGGAGAATGCTTGCGATCGCGCGTGAACAGGCCCCCCTCCTTTTCGAGAGCGCCGGGCCGGGTTGTCTGCGGGGGCGCTGTCCCGAGGGGAAGATGAGCTGCGGGGACGCCGCGGGGGTAAAGCGGGAGTTGGCGGCGCGGCGCGGGGGCTCCCGATGAGATCCGCGGGGCGACAGGCGTTCGTCCCCTGGGGACGTGCCGTCATCGAACGCGCGCCTCTTTTCCCCGGGATGCAAGGGACAGGATCGGAGGACTTCCATGTGGGATAAGCTCGCGGGGATCCAGGGTCGCATCGAGGAGATTACGCGCCTGATGGGGGACCCCGCCGTGACGGGCAACTCGCGGGAGCTCCAGAAACTGGGCCGGGAACTGGCCGAGATGAGACCCCTGGCCGAAGGGTACGCCCGATACCGGAAGATAAGCCGGGAGATGGAGGAAAACCTCGCCCTTGCCCAGTCGGAGAAGGATCCGGAGATGCGGGCGCTTGCCAGGGAGGAAGTCGCGAGACTCACGGAGGAGCGGGAGCGGCTCGAGGGGGAGGTGCGCGTTCTCCTTCTGCCGAAGGATCCGAACGACGACAAGAACATCCTCGTCGAAATCCGCGCAGGGGCCGGCGGGGGGGAAGCCGCCCTGTTCGCTTCCGAGCTGTTCCGCTCCTATTCGATGTACGCCGCGATGAAGGGGTGGAAGGTGGAAATGCTCTCCCACAGCGAGACGGGCCTGGGGGGGATCAAAGAGGTCATCGCGATGATCGAGGGGAAGGGCGCCTACAGCCGGTTGAAGTTCGAAAGCGGCGTTCACCGGGTACAGC
This sequence comes from uncultured delta proteobacterium, assembly GCA_963811025.1. Classification (GTDB taxonomy): domain Bacteria; phylum Desulfobacterota; class Deferrimicrobia; order Deferrimicrobiales; family Deferrimicrobiaceae; genus CSP1-8. The sequence goes on along the minus strand of CAWEPX010000011.1, from coordinate 54,353 downwards.
GGGTGCCCGCCACGGAGGGGGGCGGGCGGATCCACACGTCCACGGTGACGGTGGCCGTGATCCCGGAAGCGGAGGAGGTGGACGTACAGATTGCCCCCGACGACCTCCGCATCGACGTGTTCCGCTCCTCGGGTCCCGGCGGACAAAGCGTGAACACGACGGACTCGGCGGTCCGGATCACGCATATCCCGACGGGGCTGGTCGTCTCGTGCCAGGACGAGAAATCCCAGCTGAAGAACAAGTCCAAGGCTTTGAAGATCCTCCGGTCGAGACTGTACGATCTCGAAATGGCGCGACAGCACGCCGAGCGGGCGGGCATCCGCAAGGCGATGGTGGGGACGGGGGACCGGAGCGAGCGGATCCGCACGTACAACTTCCCGCAGAGCCGGGTGACCGACCACCGCATCGGGTTGACCGTCCACCAGCTGAACCAGGTGTTGAACGGGGAAATCGACGTGTTCGTGGATGCCCTGATCGCTCACGCCCAAACCATAGCCCTCAAGCACGCCGGCTGAAAACCGGCCGGACACCGTATGCGACTCTTCGAGCTCCTCGCGCTCTGTCGCAGGGAGATGGAGGAGAGGGGCTTTCGCCCCTCGCCCGAAGCGGAGATCCTTGTCTCCCACCTTACCGGGATCCCCCGCTCCCGCATTTTCCGGGAGGCGGAACGGGAGGTCGGAAATCCGGCTCCCGCGCTTCGTTCCCTCCTTCGACGCAGGTTTTCCGGAGAACCCGTCCAGTACATCCTCGGCGCGTGGGATTTCTACGGGCGCGAATTTCACCTGACGCGCGACACGCTCATACCGAGACCCGAGACGGAAGGGCTCGTCGAGCGGATCGTCGAGAAATGGCGGAGGGAGAGGCGGGGGACGGGAAGAATGCTCGACGTCGGCACGGGGTGCGGGGCCATCGCCGTGACGCTCGCGGCGGAGCTCTCCGGGGTGGAGGCGCTCGCGGTGGACGTTTCCGGGGGGAGTCTTTTCGTCGCCCGGGGAAACGCCATCCGCCACGGGGTCGCGGGCCGGGTCCGGTTTCTCCGCGCGGATAAATATTCCGCCTTGAAAAGAGGGTGCCGTTTTGATGTAGTGGTTTCGAACCCCCCGTACGTTTCCGAAATGGAATGGGATTCGCTTCCCCGGGATGTCCGGGGATTCGAACCGGCGGGTGCCCTTTTGGCCGGTCCGGACGGGATGGCGGTGATTCGTCCTCTCGTGGCGGATGCCGGGGAATACCTGGAGCCGGGGGGGATGCTCTGGCTGGAGATCGGGGCGTCCCAGGGGACGGCCGTGAAGGGGCTCCCCTGTGGCCCCCTGCGCTTCGTCGGCGTGGAGAAGGACCTGGCGGGGCGGGATCGCGTGGCCCGCTGGATCCTCCCGACGGAGGAAGAGCGGCACGGGAAACGGGACGGATAGGAGGAGTACCTGGACACGTTCCACATCAGGGGAGGAAAACCGCTTTCGGGCACCGCCCGGGTGTCGGGGGCGAAAAACGCCGTTCTTCCGATCATGGCGGCATCGCTGCTCGCGGAAGAGCCGGTGGAGATCGCCAATGTCCCCCGCCTGCGGGACATCGATACCTTCGGCAAGCTGCTGGAGCTGATGGGGGCGTCGGTTACGCGCGTGGAATCCGGGGAGCCCGGCCCTTCCGTTCTCCGCATTGACACGCGGGAGACCCGGAAGGCGGAAGCTCCGTACGACATGGTAAAGAAGATGCGCGCTTCCGTCCTCGTGCTCGGTCCCCTCGTGGCCCGGTACGGCATGGCGAGGATTTCCCTCCCCGGCGGGTGCGCCATCGGCGCCCGCCCGATCGATCAGCACCTCAAGGGGCTTTCGCTTCTCGGGGCGGAGACGAAGCTTGCGGAGGGGTATATCGAGGCCCGGGCCGACAGGCTTGTCGGGACCACGATCTACTTCGACGTGAAAACGGTCACCGGGACCGAGAACCTGATGATGGCTGCCACGAGGGCACGGGGGACCACGGTCCTGAAAAACGCCGCCCAGGAGCCGGAGGTATGCGATCTCGCCCGGGCGCTGCGCGGCATGGGTGCCGATATCGAGGGGGAAGGGACGGACGAAATCGTCGTTCGTGGCGTCTCCTCCCTGTCCGGGGTCCGGCACGAGGCGATGCCCGACAGGATCGAGGCGGCGACGCTGTTGCTGGCGGGTGCGATCACCGGCGGAGACGTGACCGCCGAGGGGGCCGACGCGGAGACGATGGACGCCATTCTCGAGAAGCTTTCCGAGAGCGGCGCCGACGTGTCCCTCCTTCCGGGTGCGGTGAGGGTGCGCAGGAACGGGACGATCCGGTCGGTCAACATCAAGACCTCCCCCCATCCGGGATTTCCGACCGATGGGCAGGCGCAATTCATGGCCTACATGTGCCTGTGCGATGGTTTTAGCATCATCCGGGAGACGGTTTTCGAAAACCGGTTCATGCACGTGGCGGAGCTCCGCCGGATGGGGGCCCAGATCGACGTTTCCGGGAACACTGCCGCCGTCAAGGGCGTTCCCCGGCTTGCCGGCGCCCCTTGCATGGCCACGGACCTGCGGGCGTCCGCCTCTCTCGTTCTGGCCGGGCTGGCCGGGGACGGGACAACCGAGATCCTCCGCATCTACCACCTCGACCGGGGGTACGAGATGCTGGAGCAAAAACTTACCTCCCTGGGCGCCGACATCGTCCGGGTGCAGGAGTAGGGGGGTCGCGTGCGCTGGGTGAAATCGGGAACCGCAGCGTTCCGGAAGATTCTTGCCGAGGGGGAGCGGCGCGGGGATACGGAATCGGCGAAGGTGCATTCCGTGGTGGCCGAAGTGCTGGCACGGGTAAGAGAGGAGGGCGACGACGCACTGGTGGAATTCACCAGGCGATTCGACCGGTTCGACCTGCGGAGGCGGGGGGCTGCGGTTTCCCCGAGGGAAATCGATGCGGCGTGGAGGCGCACCCCGAAGGCAATCCGGGCGTCGCTGTCTCTCGCGGCTTCCCGGATCGAGTCGTTCCACCGCCATCAGGACGAATCCGGTTTCACCACGGGGATGCCGGGCGCCCTTACCGGGCAGCGGGTGCTGCCGGTCGTCCGCGCGGGCGTCTATGTCCCCGGCGGGAAGGCGGCCTACCCGTCCACCCTGCTCATGAACACGGTTCCCGCGAGGGTGGCCGGCGTGCGGGAAGTGTACGCCGCCTGCGCCGCACCGGGAGGGGAAGTGCCGGACGTGGTCCTGGCCGCCGCGAGGATCGCGGGAATCCAGGGGGTCTTCCGCATCGGCGGCGCGCAGGCCATCGCGGCGTTCGCGTACGGGACCGGGATGGTTCCCCGGGTGGATGTGATCGCCGGTCCGGGGAATGCCTACGTCACGGAGGCGAAGCGGCAGGTGTACGGCAGGGTGGGGCTCGACATGCTGGCCGGCCCGAGCGAACTGGTGGTGATGGCCGACGACACGGCAAAAGCCCGTTTCGTGGCGGCGGACATGCTCTCCCAGGCCGAGCACGACGAAGACGCCTTCGTCGCACTGGTGACCGACTCCCCCCGCCTGGCGGGGAAGGTGGACGTTGAACTGGCGAGGCAGAGCGCAAAGCTGCCGCGAAAGAAGATCGTGGCGGCGTCGCTCTCCCGGGCGTTGGGGTTCCTCGTCAAGGGACTCGACGAGGGGATCGATGTGGTCAACCGGCTGGCGCCCGAGCACCTCGCCCTGATGCTCGAGGACCCGTGGGGCGCCTTCGAGAGAATCCGGAACGCGGGGACGGTGTTTGTGGGGGACCACAGCCCGGTCGCGGTGGGGGACTACCTGGCCGGGATCAACCATACGCTGCCCACGGGCGGCGCGGCGCGGTTTTCCTCCCCCCTGGGAGTCGCCACCTTCCTCAAGCGAACCAACGTGGTATCATACCAATTACGGGCACTTGCGGGCGATGCGCCTCACGTCGTGCGGCTTGCCGAAAAGGAAGGGCTGTTCGCCCATGCCCAGGCCGTCCGGATACGGACCGGAAAGGGGGCATCGTAGGGCCATGGCGAGGGAAGCGCAGATCGTTCGCACGACGAAGGAAACCGACGTCAGGTTGACGCTCCGGCTGGAAGGGGAGGGGGAAGGACAGATCGCCACGTCCGTGCCGTTCTTCGACCACATGCTCACCCTGTTTGCCCGGCACGGGTTCTTCGATCTGACCGTTACCGCGAAGGGCGATACCGACGTCGATTTTCACCACGTCGTGGAGGACGTGGGGATATGCCTCGGAGAGGCGTTCCGGAAGAGCCTCGGGACCCTGGGGGGAATCGCCCGGTACGCCCATGCGAGCATCCCGATGATCGAGGCGCTGGCGCAGGTCACGGTCGACGTTTCCGCACGTCCCCACCTGGTGTTCCACTGCCCCCTGGAGCATGAAAAAGTCGGGGCGTTCGATCTGGAACTCGTCGAGGAGTTCCTCCGTGCGTTCTCCCAGTCCTCCGGGGCATGCATCCACGTCAACGTCCCGTACGGGTCCAACGCCCACCACACCGTGGAGGCGGTCTTCAAGGGACTCGGGAGGGCCATGGCGGAAGCCGTGCGGATCGATCCGCGCGTGAAGGGGGTCCACTCGTCGAAAGGTGTGCTGGGATGACGAAAGGAGACGCCATCGGCGTCGTCGACTACGGCATGGGGAACCTGCGCAGCGTGAGCAAGGCGCTTCAGTCGCTCGGGTTCTCCACCGTCGTGAGCGGGAACCCGGCGGAGCTGGCCCGCTGCGCCGGGATCGTCCTTCCGGGGGTGGGCGCTTTCCGGGACTGCATGGGGAACCTGGGCAGGCAGGGGCTCCTCCCGTTCCTGTCCGATGTCCTCATGGAGGGACGGCCGTTCCTGGGGATCTGCCTCGGGCTGCAGGTGCTCTTCACCGAGAGCGAGGAATTCGGCCGCCACGAGGGGATCGGGTATTTCCCCGGGAAGGTGGTGCGGTTTCCCTCCGGCCGGCGGGAGACGGTGCCGGGCGTGGGCGCGGTTGCGCTCAAGGTGCCGCACATGGGGTGGAACCGGGTCGACTTCACCATGGATCATCCCGTTTTCCGCGGGATCCCTTCCGGCTCGTACTTCTACTTCGTGCATTCCTATTACGTGGAACCTGCGGACCCCGCCCCCGTCGCCGGCCGGACGCCGTACGGCGTCGCGTTCGCCTCCGCCGTGGGGAAGGGAAACATGGCCGCGGTCCAGTTCCACCCCGAGAAGAGCCAGGGGGCCGGACTCGCCGTCCTGTCCAACTTCGGCGGTCTCTGCCGCGCGGCAGGGGCCCCGTCCCGGGCCCCGGGCGGCTAAAGCGGGGGGGATTGCGATGGCATTCCAGGTAATTCCCGCGATCGACATCCAGGCGGGGAAGGCGGTGCGGCTCCGCCAGGGGCGACAGGAGGACTCCACGGTGTTCTCCGACTCCCCGCTGGAGGTGGCGCGGGGGTTCGCGCGCATGGGGGCTACCAGGTTGCACGTGGTCGATCTCGACGGAGCGTTCGCCGGCAGGCCGGTGAACGAGGAGATCATCCATCGTATCGTGACCGCGATGGACATCCCGGTCCAGGTAGGGGGGGGAGTGCGAAACTTCGAGAGCGCCGCACGGTATCTCGGGTCGGGCGTTTCCCGGGTCATACTGGGAACGTCGATCGTCCGGAATCCGGAGGAGGTGCTGCGGATCACGAAAGCATACCCCGGGAAGGTGGCCGCCGGGATCGATGCCAAGGAAGGGTTCGCCGCCATTCGGGGGTGGGTGGAGGTCACGGGAGTCACGGCCGTCGACCTCGCACGCCAGATGGAGAAGAGCGGGATCTCCTGTTTCATCTACACGGACATCTCCCGGGACGGCATGATGGCGGGGCCCAACTTCCACAGCATCCGCGAATTCGCCAGGGGCCTCTCGTCCCCCGTCATCGCTTCGGGCGGTGTCAGCACGGTCGCGGATCTTTCGACGCTGGGGGAAATGGAAGGCGACGGTGTGTGCGGAGCGGTGGTCGGACGGGCGATCTACGACGGATCCCTTCCGCTCGTCGAGGCGCTGAAGCAGGAAAGGCAGTAATTGCTCGCCAAGAGGATCATACCGTGCCTGGACGTCAAGGACGGACGCGTGGTCAAGGGCGTCCGGTTCGTCTCCCTGCGGGATGCGGGCGACCCGGTGGAGATCGCCCGCAGGTACGACGACGAGGAGGCCGACGAGCTCACCTTTCTCGATATCACCGCCTCCCACGAGAGGCGCGACATCCTCATGGACGTGGTGCGCCGCACCGCCGAACAGGTGTTCATGCCGCTGACGGTCGGCGGGGGCGTCCGGGTGCTCGACGACATCCGGAACCTGCTTTCCGCGGGGGCGGACAAGGTTTCGATCAACACGGCCGCGGTGGCCGATCCGGAATTCGTGAAACGGGCCGCGGAGCGGTTCGGGAGCCAGTGCACGGTGGTGGCGATCGACGCCCGGGCGATCCCGGACCGGCCGCAGGAATGGGAGGTATACACCCACGGGGGGCGTATCCCGACGGGGATCGACGCCGTGGAGTGGTCGGCCCGCATGGAGGAGTACGGGGCGGGGGAGATCCTGCTCACCAGCATGGACCGCGACGGAACGCGTGACGGCTACGACATCCGTCTGACCCGTGCCATCGCGGACCGGGTGGGAATCCCGGTGATCGCGTCGGGGGGGGTCGGAACGCTCGAGCACCTCTACGAGGGACTCACGGCGGGGGGGGCGGACGCGGTGCTCGCGGCGTCCATCTTCCATTACCGGGAGTTCACCGTGGCGGAGGCGAAAGATTACCTTGACCGGCGCGGCGTTCCGGTGCGCCCCTCCTTTCGGCGATCCGGCGGGACCTCCTTCCCGGCGGACGACGGGAGGCGGAAAGGGGAGAGCGAGGTTCCGGAACGGACTGCGGGAGGAGGAGAGAAATGACGGCGGACGAGTTCGTCTCCATGGTGAAATTCGACGAAAGGGGGCTCGTGCCCGTGGTCACCCAGGACATTTCCGACAACGTCGTGCTGATGATGGCCTGGGCCAACGCGGATGCCCTTCGGAGCACGTTCGCCACGGGCAAGGCCTCGTACTGGAGCCGCTCGCGAAAATCCCTGTGGGTCAAGGGGGAAACCTCCGGGAACTTCCAGGAGGTGGACGAGGTTCTGTACGATTGCGACGTGGACACTGTTTTGTACCGGGTCCGCCAGAAGGGACCTGCCTGCCACACAGGGGAACGTACATGTTTCTATCGGAGCGCCTACCGGCGCGGAGGGAGATAACGATGGCGGACGAATGTGTTTTCTGCAGGATCATCCGGAAGGAGGTTCCGTCGAAGCCGATTTACGAAGACCACGACCTGATCGCCTTTCCGGACATCAGCCCCGTGGCCCCGGTGCACGTGCTGGTCGTCCCCAAGGAGCACATGGTCAACCTGAACGAAGCGGGGGTCAAGGACGTGCCGGTCCTGGGCAAGATGCTAAGGCTCGCCTCCAAGATCGCCAACGAGATGGGGGTGGCGGAATCCGGGTACCGGGTGGTGATCAATAACGGGGACGACGGGGGGCAGATCGTTCCGCATCTGCACCTGCACCTGATCGGGGGGAAGGGGCTCGGGCACAAGCTGGGGTAAGCCGTTCCGCTCTATTTTGCCCAGAGATTTCCTTGACTTGCCCTTGAAATCGGGTAAAATCTATTGTTTTCGGATTAAGTTTGCGGGGGAAGGGGTGATCGCGATATGCCGGGCGTCCGAGTGAAGGAAGAGGAGCCCTTCGAAAGCGTCCTGAAACGGTTCAAGAAACAGTGCGAGAAAGCCGGAATTCTTTCCGAAATCCGCAAGCGGGAGCATTACGAGAAGCCGAGCGTCAAGCGGAAGAAGAAGGCCCTTGCGGCCAGAAAGCGCGCGTTGAAGAAAATGAAAAAAATGAGCCAGTGACGTATGGGTCTCAAGGAACAGATACAGGGAGACATGAAGAAGGCGGCCAAGGAGAGGAACTCCTTGGCCCTTTCTGCTTTGCGGATGGCCCTGGCCGCGATCAAGAACAAGGAGATCGAGGCGCGGGGCGAGATCGGTGAGGACGCGGTGCTCAAGCTGCTCGCCACGATGGTGAAGCAGCGGAAGGAATCGATCGAACTCTTCGAGCGCGGGGGCAGATCCGACCTCGCCGGGAAGGAGGCGGCGGAGATCGCCGTTCTCGAGGCGTACCTGCCCAGGCCGCTCCCGGATGCCGAGGTGGAATCCCTGGTGCGCGAGTCGATCGCGGCGGCCGGGGCGAAATCCCCCGCGGACATGGGCCGGGTCATGAAGGAACTGATGCCGAAGGTGGCGGGACGCGCCGACGGCAAAACCGTCAACGAGATCGTCCGGCGCCTGCTTGCCGGGTAGCCTGGGCGGGAGGAAGGCTGTTCCCTGGCGGTTGCGTCGCCGGGGGTTTTTTCCGACCGGGGAGAGCGAGGCCAGGCCAGACTTGGGTGGTCGTATCTCGGAAAGCACGCTGCGCGAGATACGGGACAGGGCGGACATCGTCGAGGTGGTTTCCGATACCGTTCGCCTGTCGCGAAGCGGGGCAAGCTTCCGGGGCCTTTGCCCGTTCCACCGGGAGAAGACTCCTTCCTTCTTCGTCCATCCGGCGAAGCAGATCTTCCATTGCTTCGGGTGCGGGGAAGGGGGGTCGGTTTTCCATTTCCTGATGAAAACCCGCAACCTGTCGTTTGCCGAGGCGGTCGAGGATCTCGGCGACCGCTACGGAGTCCCGATCCAATACGAGAAAGGTCCGGCGCCGGAGCGCCCGCAGGAGGATCTGTACCGCATTCTCCAGGGGGCATCCGAAACGTACCGCGAACTCCTGAGGTCGTCTCCCGCCGGGAAGGGTGCCCGGGAGTTTCTCCGGCGGCGAGGGATATCGCCGGAGGCCGAACAGGAGTTTTTCCTCGGGTACGGCGGACGGGGGAAGGACATCCTCGATGCCCTCGCGCGCGAAGGGATCGATCCGTCGCGGGCGGAGGCGGCGGGTCTTCTCGCCCCCCGCGAGGGCGGCGGGTACCGGGAGCGATTCCGCGGGAGGGTGGTCTTCCCCATCGCGGACGCCAGGGGGCGTATCTGCGGTTTCGGCGCCCGCGCGATCGACGAGTCGCTTCCCAAGTACCTCAACTCCCCGGATTCCCGAATGTACCGGAAGAGTTCGGTCCTGTACGGACTCCATCAGGCGCTTCCCGCGATCCGCAGGGAGCGGAAGATTCTGGTGGTCGAGGGGTACATGGACCTGATCGGGATGTGGCAGGCAGGGGTGAAAAACGTCGTCGCGACATGCGGCACGTCGCTCACCGAGAGTCACGCCCGCGCCATGAAGCGTATGACGGGGGATGTCATCTTATTATTTGACGGTGATGTGGCCGGGAAACGTTCGGCGGTGCGAGCGGGAGGTCCCCTGTATGCCGCGGGGATAAGCCCCCTCGTCCTCTTCCCCCCCAAGGGGATGGATCCGGACGACTGGGCGAAGGAAACTCCCCCCGAGGAACTGTCCGACCGGATCGCCCGGGCGATCCCCCTGATGGAGTACATCGAGAGGGCGGCGGGGCGAAAATACGACCTTTCCCGGATCCCGGGAAAACTGTCGTATCTGCAATTGATGGGGAAGTATCTGCCGTGGATCACCGACGCCGCCGAGCGGCACCTGTACGTCCAGCGGGTGGCGAAGGCAGCCGGGCTGCCCGAGGAGACGGTTCGGGACCGGCTCCGGGGAGGGGAAAAAGCTGCCGTGCCCGTCGCGCCCGGAATCCCCCCGCGGGCTTCCTCGTCCCGGCCGGAAGAGGATATGCTGCTGGGTTTGCTCTGCCGGGACCCCTCCCTCATCGAGGACGTCCGGAAGGACGGGGTGGAGGACCTGCTGGAAGGGGAGGCGGTCCGGGAGGTGGTGGCGAGGTTGTGCAGGCTTTCGGCTTCGCAGGAAGTTCCCGATCTCCTGGCGCTCCTGGACGACGAGGCCGGAGAGGAAGCGAGGCGGCGCATATCCGAGCAGACGCTGCGGGCGGATATGTCGCCCGAGCAGTCGAGGCGGGCCTACCCGGAAGTGGTGGTGGGTTTGCGGATCCGGAAGAAGCAGAGGGAGGAGGCCCGCCTGCTGGCGGAAATCGCCTCCACGAAGGATACCGCGGAACAGGGACGTCTGTTCGAGGAACTGAAGGCCGTCCGAAACGAACGGGAGAGACTGGTGCAGGAGAGAATAACCCTGCGGTGAGGTGATCGGGAGATGGTCAGAAAGGGAAAACCGGAAGGCATCGACGAACTGCTCGAGAAGGGGCGCGCCCAGGGGTTCGTGACCTACGACGAGCTGAACAGCGCGCTTCCCCCCGATGTCCTCACGGGGGATCAGATCGACGATGTGATGGAAATCTTCGGGGAAAATGCGATCGAAGTCGTCGACGCGTTCCAGAAGTCCCCCCATTCCGGCCAGAACAAGCTGATCGGGGAGACGGAAGAGGCCCAGGAAGAAGAGGCCCAGGAGGAGGAAGAGGAGGAAGTCGACTACACGAGCGGCATCAAGGCGAACGATCCGGTACGGCTCTACCTCAAGGAGATGGGTTCGATTCCGCTCCTGAACCGGGAAGGGGAGGTGAATCTGGCCAAACGGATCGAGGACGGGGAGCGCGCGATCATGGCCGCGGTGAAGAGCTGCTCCGTCGCACTCGACGAGCTGTTCCTCATCGGGGAGAAGCTGAAGACCGGCGAGCTGCAGATCCGCGACGTGATCAAGGACCTCGACGAGGACTCCAGCGACGAGGAGGAAGTGCAGACCCAGGAGAAAGTGCTGCGCGTGGTGAACAGGATCAAGAAGGGCATGCAGTCCGCCCGGGAGCTCGAGCAGCGGCTGCGGAAGGGGAAGATCCCCGAGAAGGAACGGGCGCAGATGAAGAAGAAGGTCGGCGTCCTCTATGGTCGGGTGGAGGAGCTGATCCAGGAGATCCACCTGAAGGAGCGGCAGATCGAGGCCATCGGCGACAAGATCCGCAGGTACGCCGATACGATCGACCAGGCGGAAGGCCGGATCCGGGAATGCGTGGAGAAAACCCGGCTGTCCGAGAAGGAGCTGCTGGTTCTTATCCCGAAGGTAAGAGGGAGGAAGGACAAGCTGGCGAAAGCCGCCATGCGATATCACGTGGGCAAGGACCGCCTCCTCGGCATGGAGGGGATCATCGTCGAGGCGCGGAAGCAGATTCGCGGCGTGGAGCGGGAGGCGGGCCTGAAGGCCGCCAACCTTACCGAGACGCTGCGGTTGATGGAGCAGGGAGAGCGCAAGGTCCGGGAGGCGAAGCGGGAACTGGTGGAGGCGAACCTCCGCCTGGTGGTGTCGATCGCCAAGAAGTATACCAACCGGGGGCTGCAGTTCCTCGATCTCATCCAGGAAGGGAACATCGGCCTGATGAAGGCGGTCGACAAGTTCGAGTACCGGAGGGGGTACAAGTTTTCGACCTACGCCACCTGGTGGATCCGGCAGGCGATCACGAGAGCGATCGCCGACCAGGCCAGGACGATCCGCATTCCCGTGCACATGATCGAGACGATCAACAAGCTCATCCGGACCTCCCGCTACCTCGTCCAGGAGCTCGGGCGGGAGCCCAGCCCCGAGGAGATCGCCGAGCGGATGGACATCCCCCTGGAGAAGGTCCGCAAGGTGCTCAAGATCGCGAAGGAGCCCATCTCGCTGGAGACCCCCATCGGGGAGGAGGAGGACAGCCACCTCGGGGATTTCATCGAGGACAAGAACACGGCCTCCCCGGTGGACAGCGCGATCAACATCGACCTGGCCGAGCAGGTGAAGAAAGTCCTCGGGACCCTGACGCCGAGGGAGGAACGCGTCCTGCGGATGCGTTTCGGAGTCGGCGAGAAGTCGGATCACACGCTGGAGGAGGTCGGGCAGGATTTCGAGGTGACGCGGGAGCGCATCCGGCAGATCGAGGCCAAGGCGCTCCGGAAGCTGCGCCACCCCAGCCGCAGCAAGAGGCTTCGGACGTTTATCGAGTAGGAAGAGGGAGGTCGTCCCCGGAAATGCCGGGAACCGGATTGACAATGCTCCCGTTTCGCGGGGACAATACAGATTCCGGATTTCATAAGGGATTACGGGCCCATAGCTCAGTTGGTCAGAGCCACCGGCTCATAACCGGTCGGTCCCTGGTTCGAGGCCAGGTGGGCCCACCAGATGGCACCGTGATGCGTGGGGGGAAGGCGTGAGCCGCTCCCGGGGCACAGCTTCCCCCTCCCTCGTGACGGTCCGTGACGTCTGGCAGGCGCTCGACGACGAATACCCGTTCGCCCATCGGGCAGACTGGGACAACGTGGGAATTCTCCTGGGGGATCCGAATGCGCCCGCGACGAGGGCGGTAATCGCGCTGGACGCCACCCCCGCGGTCGTCGCTGCGTGCCGGCGCGGAAAGGCCGATCTCCTCGTCACGCATCACCCGGTGATCTATTCCGCCCTTACTTCGGTCCGGTCCGACCAGGCCGCCTCCGCAACCGTCCACGAGCTTGTCCGGATGGGGGTGGCGGTCATCTCGGCCCACACGAATGCCGATGTTGCCGCAAGAGGGGTCTCCCATGCCCTCGCGCGCAGGATCGGGCTGCAAAGGATCCGCCCCCTTCTCCCCGGCGAGCCGTCCGACGCGTGCAAGGTCGTCGTATTCGTCCCTCCCGACCATGCCGATGCCGTCCTCGCCGCGCTGTCGAAGGCGGGCGGCGGCCGAATCGGCGCGTACACCCGGTGCTCGTTCCAGTCGTTCGGGACGGGAACGTTTCTCCCCGCGGAGGGAACGAAACCGTTCCTGGGCCGGGCCGGAAGCGAGGAGAGGGTGGAGGAGGTACGCCTGGAGTCGGTCGTGGCGGGGAGTCTCCTGCCGGGGGTCGTAAGCGCGGTCCGGAACGCCCACCCTTACGAGGAACCGGCGATCGACGTCTACCCGCTCAAGGGAGGAGCCCTCGGGGGCGGGATCGGGGCCGTCGGGGACAGGGAACGGGAGGCCCCCCTCGCGGAGGTGCTGGAGGAAGTGCACCGGACCGTGCGGCCCTCGTGGATCAAGGTGGCGGGCCCGCGGAAACGACGGGTCCGCAGGATCGCGGTCGTGGCGGGGAGCGGTTCGGAGTTCGCGGGGGCGGCAAGGGCCGCGGGAGCCGACCTGTTTCTCACGGCGGACATCAAGTACCATCAGGCGCTCGAGGCGGACGCCGGCGATATGCCGGTGGCGGACATCGGGCACGGATCGGGGGAAAAGTGGATTCTTCCGGAATTCCGCCGGGTGATCGCAGGCGCGGTTCGGCGGGAAGATCGCGACCCGCGTGATCATGGAGAACGAGCCATTGCGGCCTTTCCGGCCGAAGCATACAGGAGGGACGAAACGGTGATGAAGAATGTGAAGATCCTGCTTGACCTGCAGGAGATCATGAGCCGGTCCAGGATGGCGGAAACGGAGAAGCAGAAAATTCCCCTCGAAGTGGCCGACCTGAAAAGTCTCTTCGAGGAGAGGGAAGCGAAATTTCTCGCCGCCAAGCAGGAGTTCGAGCAACTCCAGAAGGAGAAGAGGGAGAAGGAGCGGGAGATCGAGGAGGAGGGAGACAAGGTCGAACGGGCCAAGGCGAAGCTGATGTCGATCAAGACCAACAAGGAATACTACGCGATGCTGAAGGAGATCGAGGGGACGAAGCGGACCAACGCCGCGCGCGAGGAGGAACTTCTCGCGGTCCTTGCGCGGTACGAGGAGGTGGAAAAGCGCCTCGCGGACCTGTCGGCGGGTGTCGAGGAGGTGGGCGCCCAGTACCGCGAGCGCATGGTGGACATCGAGGCCCGGATGGCGAAGTTCGACAAGGACATCTCCCAGCTCCAGGCGAAAAAGTCCGCTATGGCGGCAGGCCTGGACAAGGGGCTCGCACGGCGGTTCGAGATGATCTTCGAACGGCGCAACGGGGTCGCCATCGTGTCCGCGAGAAACCAGTCCTGCACGGGGTGCCACATGAACATCTCCCCCCAGCTCTTCAACCTCCTCCAGCGCGAAGACCGGATCTACTCCTGCCCCAACTGCAACCGGATCATCTATTTCGAGGGGGACGCCGCGGAGCAGGCCGGCGGATGAAGGGGAAGGCGGTCACGGCCCGGACCGACGGCGCGAGCCGGGGGAACCCCGGCCCGTCCGGGATCGGGGTGGTGCTCGAGGTGGACGGGGATGCGGTCCCGATCGAACGTTTCGAGTACATCGGGGAGACCACCAACAACGTGGCCGAGTACCGCGCCCTCCTCCTGGCCCTTTCCGAGGCAGAGAACCTTTCCCCCTCCTCGCTGACGATCCTGTCCGACTCGGAACTTCTCGTCCGGCAGCTTACCGGCGAATACCGCGTCAAATCGGATCTTCTGAGACCCCTGTACCAGGAGGCCTGCCGGCGTTTGCGCAGATTCCCCGGGGCGCGTATACTGCACGTAGAGCGCGGGGAAAACCGGGCCGCCGACCGTTTGGCCAACCGCGCGATCGACGATCATTTACAAAAGGCTTGAGGAGACCAGTCGGCCGCCGGCCCGCCTTACGCGGAAGCGATGGCGGGCGGGAGGAAAGTCCGGGCTCCGCAGGGCAGGGTGCCGGGTAATCCCCGGTGGGGGCGACCCCGAGGACAGTGCCACAGAAAAGACACCGCCATCCGGCCGTTTACGGCCGGGCGGCAAGGGTGAAAAGGTGAGGTAAGAGCTCACCGCGCGCCGGGCGACCGTCGCGGCATGGCAAACCCCACCCGGAGCAAGACCGAATAGGAGGGCGACTCCGCGAGAATGACCGCGGGAGAAGGGCGGCCCGCCCGAGGCCCTCGGGTCAAGGTCGCTGGAGGCGGGCGGAAACGTCCGTCCTAGAGAAATGGCCGTACGCGGGGCAGAAACCGCGCACAGAACCCGGCTTACGGTCTCCTCATCCTTTTTCCCCCGTCAGAATTCCCTACCTCCCTGTGGTAGAACGGGTTTTTGTTGGCAGGTTATCTGCTCGAATTTCCCATAAAAACGCTTGACACATCGGAATCGTTCTATAGAATGGCCGCAAGTGGGTAATTGTGGGGAAAGGTGGGTTAGGCGGCCAACATGATTTTCCGCGGACGGTTCGAATATACCATCGACCCCAAGGGAAGGGTAAACATCCCCTCCCGGTTCCGGGAACAACTCTCCGAAACCGGCCTGGAAACCGTTGTAATCACCAATTACTCCGGGTGTCTTTACGCCTATCCCGCCGAGGAATGGGAACGGATCGAGGAAAAGCTCGCCAGCAAGGTCTCGAGCGTCAACAGGAAGAAGAACGCGTTCGTCCGGTTTTTTGCCGGGGGGGCCGTCGAGGTCAATCCCGACAAGCAGGGGCGCATCCTGATTCCCCCCTCGCTTCGGTCCTACGCGGGCCTCGACAAGGAGGTCGTCATCCTCGGGATGCCGAACCGGTTCGAAATCTGGGACCGGCAACGGTGGGACGTGGAAGTCGGCAGGTTCGAGAAGGAAGGATTCGAGGATCCCGAACTGGCACGGGAGATCGACTCCCTCGGGATATAGGGTGTGGCCAACGGTCACGTCCCCGTTCTTTTACAACAGACTTTGGGATTGCTGGCCCCCGTTCCCGGAGAGGTATTCCTCGACGGGACCGCGGGCGCGGGCGGACACGCGGAAAAGATCGCGGAGAGAGTAGGCCCCACGGGCCTTCTCGTCTGCGCCGACGACGACCCTTCGATGCTTTCGATGGCTTCCAGGCGCCTCCGCGGGTTTCCCCGGGTCCGGATGGTCCGGTCCGACTACTCCGACCTCGCCCGGTTGCGCGAGGCGGCGGGAGGACGGATGTTCGACGGGATGCTGCTGGACCTGGGGATATCCTCCCCGCAGCTGGACGATCCTTCCCGCGGGTTCTCGTTCCGCAGCGACGGCCCCCTGGACATGCGGCGGGATCCCGGGTCGGGCGGCCCCGGTGCCCGCGAGATCCTTCGGCGTTCGACCGAAAGGGAGCTGGCCGACATCTTCTTCCGGTTCGGGGAGGAGAGATTTTCGCGGCGGATCGCGCGCCACCTCGTTGCGCAGCGGCAGAGGGAACGGATCGAGCGCACCTCCCAGCTTGCGGACCTGGTCAAATCGGCCATTCCCCGGAAAGCGTGGCCGAGGACGATCCATCCTGCCACCCGGGTGTTCCAGGCGCTCCGGATCGCCGTAAACCGGGAACTCGAGTCGCTCGCCGGTTTTCTCGACGGTTTTGCCGCCCATCTCGCCCCGGGCGGGAGGGTTGCGGTGATCAGCTTTCACTCGCTGGAGGATCGGATGGTGAAGGTGTCGTTCCGGGAACAGTCGGCGGGGGCGGAAGCAACGCTTCGTGTGCTCACGCGCAAGCCGGTAGTTCCGGAAGATACGGAAGTCGCAGCGAACCCGAGAGCCGCCAGTGCCAAACTGCGTGCGGCCTGGAAGATCTTGCAGGAGGGATGAGATGAGGAGGATCGTTGTCGGAAACAGCATCGCCATGATCACCGAAATCCGTCGGGAAGCGCCCGTGTTCCCCACGGGTTCCCGGAGACGGGGACTCATGGGCCTGGCCATCCTGTTTCTCGCGGTGGCCTTGTTCAGCGTCTGGCTGTCGGGGAAGTACTACCGGATCGGCTACGGCGTTTCGGTCGCGCTCGGGGAGAACCAGGATCTCAAGAATGAGCAGGCGCTCCTGAAGACGGAGATCCTTACGCTCAAGAGTCCCGCGCGCATCGAGGCGATCGCCCGGGGCCAGCTCGGCATGGTGGATCCGAAGACGGAAAGAATCATCCGGGTGAAATGAACCCCCGCGCCCGGATCATTCTTGGCGTACTGTTAGGCGTCTACGGTCTCATCGTACTCCGGGCGTTTCATATCCAGGTGCTGGGCGTCGAGGGGATCCGCGAGAGGGGGGCCCGGCAATACAGCGTCAAGATCCCGCTTCTCCCCAAGCGGGGGGTGATCTTCGACCGGACCGGAACCGAGTTCGCCGTCAGCCTTTCCACGAAGTCGATCTACGTCCAGCCGTCCAAGCTTTCCTCGCCGGATCTTGCCGCGAAGATTCTCTCCCGCCGGATTTCCCGACCCGCCGCCCAACTGCGCAAGGCCTTCTCCTCGGACAGGAATTTCCTCTGGGTCAAGCGGCAGATGCCTTCCTCGATGGCGGAGGAGATCGTGCGGGAGGTGCGGGAAGCGCTTTCCCGGGGGAAACACAACGGGGGGACGAACGGCATCGGCACGGTCGAGGAGCCGAAACGCTTCTACCCCAACCGGGAACTCGCCTCGTCGGTCATCGGGTTCACCGATGTGGACAGCACCGGGATCGAAGGGATCGAGCTGTCGCTGGACAAGTATCTTCGCGGAGAGAACGCCTTCCTGGTAGGCGAGCGTGACGCGCGGGGCCGCATCATCCTCCCGGCGGAAACGCCGATCGAAGTCAATTCGCAGGGGCATTCCGTTTCCCTCACGATCGACCGGAACATCCAGCACGTGGCGCAGACCGAGCTCATGGAGGCGGTGAAAAAGTACCGGGCACGCGACGGGGTGGCCCTTGTCATGCAGCCCCGGACCGGGGAGATCCTCGCGATGGCGAGCCTGCCCACGTTCAACCCGAACAGCCTTTCCGCGGCCCGTCCGGAAGCGAGGAAAAACCGGGCCATCACCGACGTCATCGAGCCGGGCTCGACCTTCAAGGTGCTGGCGCTGGCCTCGGCGCTGGAGCTGGGCGCGATCGGGATCCACGACCGGGTCTTTTGCGAGAACGGCACGTACCGGTACGCCGGCCGCACGATACACGACACCCACAAGCACGGCTGGCTCACCGTTCCCGAGGTGATCAAGTTCTCGAGCAACATCGGGATGATCAAGATCAGCGAGAAAATGGACCCCGGCCGGTACTACGACATGATCCGGGCCTTCGGGTTCGGGGCGAAGACCGGGGTCGAGCTTCTGGGAGAGTCACGCGGCATGGTGCCCTCCCGCGACCGGTTCAGCCGGATACGGCGCGCTACCGTATCGTTCGGCCAGGGGATCGCCGTCACGCCTCTCCAGCTTGCCTCCGCGATGGCTTCCGTGGTGAACGGCGGGAAGATGATGAGGCCGTATATCGTGAAGCAGATAACCGATCCGGAGGGGCGGGTGGTCTACCGCGGCGAGCCGAAGGAGCTGCGGAGAACGATTTCCCCCAAGACGTCGGCGCAGATGCGGGAGATGCTCGGGAACGTGGTCCAGGAGAACGGTACGGGCACACAGGCCCGCATCAAGGGATTTCTCGTCGGCGGGAAGACGGGGACGGCGCAAAAGGTGGAGGTGGGGACCGGCCGGTACTCCCCGAACAAGCGGATCTCCTCCTTCATCGGGTTCCTTCCCTTGAACGACCCCGAATTCCTCGTCCTCGTCGTTATCGACGAGCCGAAAGGGGCGGTGTACGGCGGTGTGGTCGCCGCCCCCGCCTTCAACCAGATCGCGGTGAAGACGGCCTACTACCTGGGGCTCACTCCCACGGAGCCGGTCGGGCAGGACGCGGCGACGGCGACGGCGGCCCGGGAGGAAACCAAAGGTCCGGGCGTCCGGGTGACCCGCGTGGCCATGGGGCCCGGAGAGAGCTCCCTTGTCATGCCGGACCTCCAGGGCTTGAGCATGGGAAGGGTGGTGGACCTGATGGACCGGTATTCGGTGCGGGTCAAGCTGATCGGTACCGGACTGGCCCGATCCCAGTCCCCCCCACCCGGCGGGATTCTCGTTCCCGGGGCGGCCTGCACCGTGACCTTCGGGGCGGAGTAAGGGAAACGATGAGATTGGCGAATCTTCTCGCAGGCATCGCACCGGTTACGGCTTCCCTCGGATCCCTCGAGATCGGCGGGATCTCCGTCGATTCCCGGACGGTCCGCCCCGGCGACCTTTTCGTCGCCATTCGCGGGGAGCGCGTGGACGGCCACTCCTTTCTCGATGCGGCGGCGCGGGCGGGCGCGGCGACGGCCCTCATCGAGCGCGAGGTTTCCGCCCCGCCCCTTCCCTGTCTTCGGGTGGAGTCGACGACCGCGGTCCTTCCCGCCGTGGCGGTTCGCTTTTACGGCGACCCGTCGGCAAGCCTCACCGTGATCGGGGTGACGGGCACCAACGGGAAGACGACCGTCACCTACCTTCTCGAATCGATCCTCGAAGCCGCGGGGAAGAAGACGGCCGTGATCGGGTCCGTCAATTACCGCCTGGCGGGCGAGTTCCTGCGGGCGGGACTGACCACTCCCTTTCCCCACGAACTCCAGGAGGTGATGGCGACCGCATTGTCCGCGGGCGCAACCCACCTCGTGATGGAAGTGTCGTCCCACAGCACGGCGCAGGGAAGGATCGAGGGTGTGCGGTTCGACGCGGGCCTGTTCACGAACCTCTCGCACGACCACCTCGACTTCCACGGAGACATGGAGTCGTACTTCCAGGCCAAGGAATTGTTTTTCAAGGAGTATCTGCCGGCGGGAGGGAAGCGGACGGGCATGGCCGTGAACGGGGACGACCCGCACGGGGCAAGGCTCGCGGAGGAGTTCCCGGGCGCGCTCACCTTCGGGTTCTCCCGGGAGAGAACGGTGCATCCCCTCTCGTCGGAGATGTCGTGGGAGGGGACCCGTCTTTCCCTTTCCACGCCCGTGGGGAGGATCGACCTTCGGGCGAGGATCATCGGGGACTACAACGCGTCGAATATCATGGCGGCCGTCTGCGGGGCGATCCTGCTCGGCATCGATCCCGGGGTGATCCGCGAAGGGGTAAAGAA
Source organism: uncultured delta proteobacterium (assembly GCA_963811025.1). GTDB lineage: Bacteria > Desulfobacterota > Deferrimicrobia > Deferrimicrobiales > Deferrimicrobiaceae > CSP1-8. The sequence continues at coordinate 34,637 of CAWEPX010000011.1, read as the reverse complement.
GCTGCCGGCGATCCCCGGGCGGATGGAGGAGATCCGGAACGACCGGGGACTCCACGTTTTCGTGGATTACGCGCACACCCCCGAAGGGCTCGACCGCCTGCTCGCCGCCCTCGGGGAGCTCGCCGACGCGAGGCTGATCACCGTCTTCGGGTGCGGAGGGAACCGGGACAGGACGAAACGGCCGGAGATGGGCAAAGTCGCGGCGCGCCGGTCCGACGTGGTGATCGTAACCTCCGACAACCCCCGGAACGAGAGCCCCGGGGCGATCCTTTCGGACATCATCCCGGGCATCGCCTCGGAAGGCTACCTGGAGGCGACGAGTCCCCTCTCCTGGGACGAGGGATATTACATGGTTATCCCGGACAGGAAAACGGCTATCGCGCGGGCGCTCGAAATCGCCCGGCCGGGGGACACGGTTGCGGTAGCCGGGAAAGGACACGAGAATGTCCAGCTCATCGGTGACCGACGCTTGCCGCTCGACGACAGGGAAACGGTCAGATCGATCCTGGCCGGTGGCGGCTAGGTTAACGCTCGGGGACCTGATCGGGGTCCTCCACCCGCTGCGGGAGGGGGGGAGATTCCCACCCGTGACCCGGTCGGCGCGGTGACCATCGACAGCAGGGAAGTTACGTCCGGGAGTCTTTTCGTCGCCCTTGCCGGGGAGCGGGTCGACGGCGCCGACTTCGTGGGGGAGGCGATGGAACGGGGGGCGCAGGCGGCGATCGTGTCGGAGGAGGGGGCACGGAAGATCCCCCCCGGGATCCTCGGCGGGAAGCCGTTGTTCGTCGTGCGCAGCCCCGTGGAGGCGCTGGGAGACCTTGCCAAGGCGCATCGGGAGCGGCTCCGCCACGTCCCCCTCGTGGGGATCACGGGCTCTTCCGGAAAGACGTGCACGAAGGAGATGCTTGCCGCGCTCCTTTCCCGGAGCAGGAACGTTCTCGGGAATCCGGGGAACCGGAACAACCTGATCGGACTGCCGCTGTCCCTGCTCGCGCTCTCCCCGGAACACGACGTCGCGGTGCTGGAGTTGGGTACGAACCTGCCGGGGGAGATTGCGAGGCTCTCGTCGATCGCCGCGCCCGACGTGGCGGTCCTGACCAACATCGGACCCGCCCACCTCGAGGGGCTGGGAACGCTCGAGAACGTGGCGCGGGAAAAGGGAGATCTGTACCGGGCCCTCCCCGAATCGGGGACGGCGGTGGTGAACGCGACGGACCTGCGGGTGATGCGGGAAGCGGGACGCTGCCGGGCCATCAGGATCTATTACGGCGTGGCGCTCAGCGAGATCTCGGGCAAGGTGCTGTCCATGGGCGAGGAGGGAATGCGGATCGCGGTCCGGACCCCTTCCGGGGGGTTCACCTCCTTCTTGCCGTACACGGGCGAGCATAACCTCACCAACGCCCTGGCCGCCGCCGCGGCGGCGTACGCCCTCGGCCTGCGGCCGGAGGAGATGGAGGAGGGGTTCCGTTCCCTGGTCCCCCTCCCCGGCAGGTTCCGCCCCGTCCCCCTGCGGGGGGGAGGGCTGCTCCTGGACGACACCTACAACGCGAACCCCGCTTCCGTGGAGGCGGCCTTGAGGAGTCTCTTTTCCCTCCGTCGCGGAAGGCGTTGCATCGTGGTCCTGGCGGACATGCTGGAGCTGGGAAAGTCGTCCGGTGTCTCCCACTTCCGGATCGGGCACATGGTCGCCGGAATGCGCCCGGACCTCCTGTTTACCTGCGGGGAGGAGGCGGCGTCGATCGCCCTCGGTGCGCGGGAGGGAGGGATGGATCCCGGACGGGTCACGCACGTCGGGGACCGGGAGGCGCTGCGCGACGCGGTGACGGGCGCGCTGCGGGAAGGAGACGTCATCCTCGTCAAGGGGTCCAGAGGGATGCAGCTCGACAAGATCGCCGAGATCGTGGAAAAGGAGTGGGCCTAGCCTGATGCTGTACCACCTTCTCTACCCGCTGCACGTGGATTACTCGTTCTTCAACGTATTCCGGTACATCACGTTCCGAACGATCTATGCCTCGATCACGGCGCTCCTGCTCTGCTTCATCCTCGGGCCATGGCTCATCCGCGAGCTCGGTTCCCACCAGATCGGGCAGACCATCCGGAAGGACGGCCCGGAGCGGCACCTCGCAAAGGAGGGGACCCCGACGATGGGAGGGCTTCTGATCGTCCTCGCCGTCGTGATCCCGACCCTTCTCTGGGCGAACCTCACCAATTCCTACATATGGATCGCCGTGTTCGTGACCATCGGATACGGCGCCGTCGGTTTTTACGACGACTACAAGAAGGTGATCCGGAAGGACGCGAAGGGCTTGAGCCCGAGGGCGAAATTCGCGAGCCAGATCCTCCTTGCGGGGGTGGCGGCGACGCTGATCTACATGGACGTGGGGATCCAGGACAAGATGAGCATTCCCTTCTTCAAGAAGCTCAACCCCTCCCTGGGGATCGCCTACATCCCGTTCGTCATCGTCGTGATCGTGGGAGCGTCCAACGCCGTCAACCTGACCGACGGTCTCGACGGTCTGGCCATCGGCCCCTCCATCATCGCCGCCGGGACCTACATGCTCTTCGCGTACCTCACCGGCAACGTGAAGATCGCAAGCTACCTGCAGATCCCCTATGTCGAGGGTGCGGGGGAGCTCACCATCTTCTGCGGCGCGATGGCGGGGGCGGGCATCGGATTTTTGTGGTTCAACACCTATCCCGCCCAGGTGTTCATGGGGGACACCGGGTCTTTGTCCCTGGGCGCCGCGCTCGGCGTCGTGGCCGTGATGGTGAAGCAGGAGATCGTCCTGATACTGGTGGGCGGCGTATTCGTGATGGAGGCCCTCTCGGTGATCTTCCAGGTCTTTTCCTACAAGACCACGCGGAAGCGGATCTTCCGGATGGCGCCGGTCCACCACCACTTCGAACTGAAAGGATGGGCGGAACCCAAGATCATCGTCCGGTTCTGGATCATCTCGATCATCCTGGCGCTGCTGGCCATCAGCACGCTCAAGATCCGGTGATATGGAGACGTTCAACGGGAAAAACGCATTCGTGGTGGGAGCCGGCATATCGGGATTCGCCTCGGCCCTTCTCCTCCGGCGCGAGGGGGCCGTCGTCACGCTCTTCGACGAGCGCCCGAAAGAGGACGTGGAGCGGACCCTGGGGACCCCCCTGCCTCCGGAGATCGCCTTTGTCCGGGGCGGGATGCCCGAAACCTCCGTGCCGGGAGCGGATCTCGTGGTCCTTTCTCCCGGCGTTCCGCGCGGGACGCTCCCCCTCCAGGCGCTTTCCCGCGCCGGGACGCCCGTGTGGGGGGAGCTCGAGCTCGGCTTCCGTCGATTTTCCGGAAAGGTGGCCGCGGTGACGGGAACGAACGGGAAGTCGACGGTCACGACGCTTTTGGGGAACATGGCGTCCCTCGTCTTTCCCCGGGTGTTCGTCGGGGGAAACCTGGGGACTCCCTTCGCCAGCGCGGATCCGGGCCCGCACGACTGGGCCGTGGTCGAGGTCTCGAGCTTCCAGCTCGAGACGATCGACGCTTTCCGGCCGTCCGTGGCCGTCCTTCTGAACATCACCGAGGACCATCGGGACCGGTATCCCGACTTTTCCTCCTACGCCGAAACGAAGATGGGGATTTTCCGGAACCAGGGGAAGGAAGACGCGGCCGTCGTGAACGCCGACGACCCGGAGATCGCCGCCCGGCTCCGCGTCGTCCCTTCCGTGCAGGTGCCGTTTTCCCTCTCCCGCCCCCTTTCCACGGGCGTGTCCCGGGACGAGGGGGACATGGTGTACCGGGACGGCTCCGTGGAAGAGCGGTACCCGGTCTCCATCCTCAGGATCCGGGGGATCCAGAACGAGGAGAACGCCATGGCGGCGATCGGGGCGGCCCGGCGCATGGGGGTCCCTCCCGACGCGGTCTGGGAATGCCTCCGGGCCTTCCGGGGGCTTCCGCACAGGGTGGAGTTCGTCCGGAACGTGCGGGGGGTCTCCTTTTTCAACGACTCGAAGGGGACGAACGTGGGCGCGGTGATCAAGTGCCTCGAGGGGTTTACCGAACCCGTGTGGCTGATCGCCGGCGGGAGGGACAAGGGGCTGGACTTCCGCCTGCTCCGCGAGACGCTTGCGCGCAAGGGGCGTGCGGCGATCCTCCTGGGCGAGGCCCGGGACCGCATGGTGCGGGATCTTTCGGGGACGGTGCCCCTCCTGGGGGCCGACTCCCTGGAGGAGGCGGTCCGCGCGGCCGCCGCGAACGCGCAGCCGGGCGATGTCGTGGTGTTCTCCCCGGCCTGTTCCAGTTTCGACATGTTCCGCAACTTCGAGGAGCGCGGCGAGGCGTTCCGGGAAGCGGTGAAGGGGCTTGCCGAATGAACATCGGAAAACGGCACGAGAACCTGATCCTTACCCTTTGCACGCTGATCCTCGTGGGCCTGGGGGCCGTGATGGTGTACAGCGCCTCGTCGGTGATGGCGGAGGCGTCCGAGAGGCTCGGGCACGACGCGGCGTACTATTTCAAGCGGCAGGTTCTCTTCCTCGTCCTGGGGGCGTCCCTGGCGATCTTCCTCTCCCGGATCGACTACGACGTCTACCGCCGACGGATCGGCGTCCTCATGGGGGGGACCCTCCTGCTCCTCGTCCTTGTCTACGTGCCCGGGATCCGGCACACGGCGAACGGCGCTTCCCGGTGGATCAACCTCCGGCTCTTCACCTTCCAGCCTTCCGAGTTCGCCAAGTTTTCCCTCATCGCCTATGGCGCCTATGCGATCGACCGGAAGGGGGAGAACTTCCGCGAAGGGATACGGGGGTTCCTGCCGCTGCTGGCCGTGATGACGGGCTTCGTGGCGCTGATCCTCAAGGAGCCGGACTTCGGGATGGCGGTGGTCATCACCGCGTCGTTCATGGCGCTGCTGGTGATCGCCGGGTTTCCGTGGAGATACCTCGCGGGGTGCGGCGTCCTGGGGATTGCCGCCGTGGTCCTCGCGATCGCCGCGAGACCGTACCGGATGGCGCGCCTGTCGGCTTTCCTCGACCCGTTCTCCCAGGCCAGGGCGGGGGGCTACCAGGTGGTGCAGTCCCTCATCGCCTTCTCGAACGGGGGTCTCCTCGGGACGGGGATCGGCGCGGGAAAGCAGAAGCTTTTCTATCTCCCGGCGATGCACACGGACTATATCTTCTCCGTCATCGGGGAGGAGCTCGGGTTTGCGGGGGTCGTCGCCGTGGGCGCCTGCTTCATGACGCTTGTCTGGGTGGGGTTCCGGATCGGCCGCCGCGCCCGCGACCCGTTCGGGAAGTATTTCGCGATGGGGGTGGCCACCGTGATCGGGGTGCAGGCTCTCGCGAACATGATGGTGGGGCTCAAGATGCTTCCGCCCAAGGGAATGGTCCTGCCGTTTATGAGCTACGGGGGGAGCTCCCTCATCCTCCACCTGGCGGCGATCGGCGTCCTCACCAACATCTCGATGAAAGGAGCGGAGATATTTGTCGCTGAACCTGTTGGTCGCCGGCGGGGGAACAGGCGGGCACGTGTTCCCGGGGATAGCGCTTGCTGAGGAATTTCTCTCCCTTTCCCCGGGAGGTTCCGTCTGCTTCGTCGGGACGGAGAGAGGCCTCGAGGCAAGGGTGGTCCCGGCCCGGGGCTTCGAGATCGAATTCGTCTCCTCGGGGCAGATCCGCGGCAAGGGCGCGGGGGGGGTGCGCGGTATGGCCATGATGCTCGGCGGGCTTGGGCCCTCGTTCCGGATCCTTCGCCGGCGGCGCCCCGATTTCGTGTTCGGTGTGGGGGGGTATGCTTCCGTCCCCGTTTCGCTGGCGGCGGCAGCCTCGAGGGTTCCGCTGTTCCTGCAGGAGCAGAACGCGGTCCCCGGCCGGTCGAACCGGATGCTCGCGAGGATGGCAAGGCGCGTGTACGCGGGGTTTGCGGGCGCGACGCCCTATTTCCCGCGGGATCGCGCGGTGGTTTACGGGAACCCCGTGCGGCGGGAGATCGTGAAGGCGGCCGCGCAGTCGCTTGCCGGTTCCCCGCCCCCGCCGCCCTTCACCGTCCTGGCGATGGGGGGGTCGCAAGGGGCCCGGGCGATCAACGGGATCGTGGTCGGCATGGGGCGGGCCGCGAAGAACAGGGGCAAGGAGATGCGGTTTCTCCTGCAGACCGGGGAAAGGGAATTCGCCGCCGTGGAGGATACGGTGAGACGGGAGGGACTTCCCATCGAGCCGTTTCCCTTTGCGGAGAGGATCGGGGACGCGTTCGCCCGCTGCCACGCCGTGCTGATGCGCGCCGGCGCCCTCTCCCTCGCGGAGGCGGCGCTTTTCGGCCGGCCGTGCGTCCTGATCCCGTATCCCTTCGCCGCCGACCGCCACCAGGAAAAGAACGCCGAGGAGTTCTGCGCGGCAGGCGGCGGGATCTGGATCCGGCAGGAGGAGGCGTCGGCGGAGACGGTGGGGAAGGCGTTTTCCCTGTGGGCGGAAGAGCCCGACAGGAGGAAAACGGCGGCGGAGGGAGCGCGGGCGTTCTCCCGGCCGGACGCGGCCCGGCAGATCATCCGGTCGGCGTTGCACGAGATGGGGATGGGAGCGGACGAGGGTGTATAGAAAAGGGCTGGAAATCCACTTCGTCGGGATCGGCGGGATCGGGATGAGCGGAATCGCGGAGCTGCTCCTGAACCTGGGCTACCGGGTCTCCGGGTCGGACCTGCGGCTCTCCGACACCACGGAACGGCTGGAGGCTGCCGGCGCGAAGATCCGGTCCGGGCACGGCGCCGCCAACATACCGGAAGATGCCCGCGTGGTGGTGGTTTCCTCGGCCGTCCGTCCGGACAACGAGGAAGTGGTCGAGGCGCACCGCAGGAAGATCCCGGTCATTCCCCGGGCGGAGATGCTCGCCGAGCTCATGCGGATGAAGTACGGCATCGCCATCGCGGGAACGCACGGGAAGACGACCACCACCTCGATGGTGGCCACCGTTCTCGCGGCGGCGGGGTGGGACCCGACCGCCGTCGTGGGGGGGAAGCTCAACAGCCTCGGGTCCAACGCCAAGCTCGGCTCCGGGGACTTCCTGGTGGCGGAGGCCGACGAGAGTGACGGATCGTTCGTGAAGCTGTCCCCCACCGTGGCGGTGGTGACCAACATCGACCCCGAGCATCTCGACTACTACTCGGGCATCGGGCAGATCAAGGAGACGTTCCTTCACTTCCTGAACAAGGTCCCCTTTTACGGGTTCTCCGTTTTATGCGTGGATCACCCCAACGTCCTGGAACTGATCCCCTCGCTGCAGAAGACATACGTCACCTACGGGTTCTCCCACCAGGCGGATTACCGGGCGGACGGCGTCGTGCCCGAGGGGATGGTGAACCGGTTCCGGGTGGTGCGGCGCGGGGAGCTTCTCGGGGAGTTTTCGATTGCCGCGCGCCGGCCGGCACAACGTGAGCAACGCGCTCGCGGCGGTGACGGTGGCCTCGGAGCTGGGGATCCCCGTAGGCAAGATCCGGGAGGGACTGGCCGACTACCGGGGGGTCCACCGCAGGTTCCAGGTCAAGGGGGAGCGCGACGGCGTGACGGTCGTGGACGATTACGGGCACCACCCCGCCGAGATCCGCGCCACGCTCTCCGCGGCACGGGAAGTGTGGCCGGACCGCCGCGTCGTGGTCGGCTTCCAGCCGCACCGGTACTCCCGGACGAACGCCCTGTTCCAGGAGTTCGTCTCGGCGTTCCACGAGGCTGACCTGCTGCTCGTGTTCGACGTCTACCCGGCGGGGGAGGAGCCGATCCCGGGCGCTTCGGGGGAGCGGCTCTGCGAGGCGATACGGGACCACGGGCACAAGGCGGTATTTTACGCGGGGAAAGCCGCCGGGGCGGCGGCCGACGTTCTGTCCCGCCTGCGTCCTGGCGACATATTCCTGACCATGGGGGCCGGAGATGTCTGGAAACTCGCAGATGTTGTCGTATCCCGTTGATGCCCGAAGGCAAAACGGGCGGCCGGGAGGGACGATGAGCAGGGTCGAGGAGGTGGCCGGCGCCAGGATGCGGGACCATACCACGATGGGAATCGGCGGGGCGGCCGACCGGATGGTCTTCCCCCGTTCGGTACGGGAGATACAGGAAGTCCTCGCCTCCGAGCGGGCCGCGAACCGGGAGGTGAAGGTGCTCGGCGCGGGCAGCAACCTCCTCGTCTCGGATGACGGCGTTCGGGGGACGGTCGTCGGCCTCCGGAAGAACATGGGACAGATGGTCTTCGGTCCCCGGGGAGGCGTGGTCGCCGACGCCGGCGTGATGCTCCCGAGGTTCGCGGTCCTGTGCGCCCTGTCCGCCCTTTCCGGGGCCGAAGCGCTGGGCGGGATCCCGGGCACGATCGGCGGAGCGCTGGTGATGAACGCCGGAGCCTACGGACGGGTCGTCGGGGAGCTGGTCGAGTGGGTGGAGATCGTGGACGCCGAAGGGGAGCTTCACCGCGTCCCGGCGAAGGAGATCCGGTTCTCCTACCGGACGGCGGAGTTCCCCGTGGCGGGGATCATCGTCCGGGCGGAGTTTCGCCTCCGTCCGGGGCGTTCCGACGACTCGTTTTCCCGAATGAAGGCGCTGAACGAGAGGCGCCGGGCCAGCCAGCCCTGGGGCGAGAGGACGTTCGGCTCCACGTTCCGCAATCTCCCCGAAGCGGAGAGCGCCGGGGTCCTGCTGGAGCGGGCGGGGATGAAAGGCGTCCGGGAGGGGGACGCGGCGTATTCGGAGAAGCACGCCAACTTCATGGTCAACCGGGGGCGGGCGACCGCGTCCCAGGTCCTTACGGCTCATCGCGCGGGGCAGGGAGGCGGTTCGTTCCCTGGCGGGGGTTTCGCTTGCGACCGAGGTAAAGATGTGGGGGATTGCCTGTGACTGAGAAGGGGCGGTTCCGGGAAAAGACGGTGGGGGTCTTTCTCGGCGGGGAGTCGTCGGAGCGTGAGGTGTCTCTCCGGACGGGGTTCGCGGTCGCGGAGGCGCTGCGGCAGAAGAAGTACGCGGTGGTGGAGGTCGACATCCGGGGAGACTGGCTCCGGGCGATCCGGGAGGCGAATATCGACGTGGCGTTCATCGCTCTCCATGGCCGGCTTGGCGAAGACGGATGCATTCAGGGCGCTCTGGAGCTTGCCCGCGTGCCGTATACCGGGTCGGGCGTCGCGGCTTCCGCCGTTTCGATGAGCAAGGTGCTGGCCAAACGGGTCGTCGCCGCCGCCGGCGTCCCCTGCCCGCCCGACGCCCTGTTCGAGGGGGATGCGCTTGCCTCCCCGGCTCCGCCGGCGTTCGGTTTTCCCCTCGTGGTGAAGCCGGACCGGGAAGGGTCCACGGTGGGGATCAGCGTGGTCCGCGACGTCGAGGGGTGGAGCGGGGCCCTGGCCGAGGCGGCAAAGTACGACAGCCGGGTGCTGGTCGAGGGGTACGTGCCGGGGAGGGAGATCACGGTAGGGATCGTCAACGGGCGGATCCTCCCCGCGATCGAGATCGTCCCGAAGTCGGGCTCCGGATTCTACGACTACCGGTCCAAGTATACCGACGGGCAGACGGAGTACGTGATCCCCGTCCCGATGGACCGGGACATCCTCGCGCGGGCGGCGGAGTTCACCCGCGCGGCCGCCGCCGCCCTGTCGTTGCGCGGGGCGGCGAGGGTCGATTACCGGGTCGACCCGGCGGGGGCCCTCTTCTTCCTGGAGGCGAACACGATCCCGGGAATGACGGAGACGAGCCTCCTGCCGAAGGCGGCCCGGTTCGACGGGCTCTCCTTCGGGGACCTCGTCGAGGAGATTCTCGAGGATGCGGGGTTGCACAAGTAGATGATCGAGTACAAGGCATACCACAAGAAGTCGCTCGGGAAGCGGAAGCGGCCGTATGCGGCGCAGAAGAAAAAGAAGAAGAAGGAGGGGAACCGCGGCCGGTTCCCTCTCCGGCAGTCGCTTCCCGTGGCCGCCGCGCTGCTGGTCCTTCTTCTCGTGGGGGCGGCGGGGGCGTCCGTCTACTCCTGGCTGGGGCGGTCCGACATCTTCTCGGTGCGGGTCGTCGACATGAACCCCTGCGAGCACGTGTCGGGGGACGAGATCGCGGGGACCCTCAAGGGGGTCGCCGGGGGGAACATCTGGTCGCTCTCCAAGGAGGAGATCGGCCGGCGGCTTCTGTCCCATCCGTACGTGAGGGAGGTTGTCGTCCGGAAGGCGTTCCCGGACAAGCTCGTGCTGCATATCGAGGAGCGGAAACCGGTCGCGATGATCAACCTGGACGCCCTCTACTACGTGGACGAAGAGGGGACCATCTTCAAGCGGCTGACCGCGTACGACGCGAAGGACAAGCCGATCCTCACCGGGTTTTCCCGTGGCGACCTGGCGGCGAAGGACCCGGTGACGATCCGGAACCTTAAAAAAACGATCGCCCTCCTGCGGTACGCGGAATCGGGTTCCCTGAGCCGGAACATCTCGGAGGTTCACTTCGACGCGCAGGACGGATACACGCTGGTGACCCGGGATTTCGGCCTGCAGCTGAAGATCGGCCTGATGGACTTCGGCGAGGCGATGCGGCGGGTGGAGGAGGCGATGCCGAAACTGGCGAGCCTGGGGAAGACAAAAGGGGTCGTGGACCTCAAAACAGCAGGCCGCATCTTCGTGCGGTCGGGGGATTAAATGGATGCGTCAGGCGGGCCGGTGATCACCGGGCTGGACGTCGGATCGAGCAAGGTCGCGACGGTCATCGCGAAACACACCTCCGAGGGGCTGGAGATCCTCGGCATGGGGCTGTGCCCGACGGAGGGGATGCGGAAGGGGTCCGTGGTCAACGTGGACGCGACCGTGAAGTCGATCATGACGAGCGTCGCCGAGGCCGAGCGAATGACGGGCCTCCCGGTCAACTCCGCCCTGGTCGGCGTGTCCGGACCGCTCATCAAGTCGTTCAGCAGCCACGCGGCCGTCTCCGTGCGGAACGAGCGGGAGGTGACCGATGCCGACGTGGCGCGCGTCCTGGAACTGGCCAAGGCGGTGGAGCTTCCGGCGGACCGGGAGATCCTGCACGTGCTGACCCAGGAGTTCATCGTCGACGACATGCCGGGGATCAAGGACCCCCGCGGGATGACGGGCATCCGCCTGGACGCGCGGGTGCACGTGGTGACCGACGACCTGCCGAGCACGCGCAACCTGGTGCGGTGCGTCGAGAAGGCGGAGATCAACATCGTCGACATCGTGCTCTCGCCGCTGGCCTCCGCGGACGCCGTGCTGACCCCGGAGGAGCGGGAGGTGGGCGTGGCGCTGCTGGACTTCGGCGGCGGGACCGTCGACATGGCGCTCTTCTACGACGGGGCGCTGCGCCACACCTTCGTGCTGCCGCTGGGGGGCGGGAACATCACCTCCGACGTGGCGGTGGGCTTGCGGATCCCCGCGTCGGACGCGGAAACGCTGAAGGTCGCCTCGGGGTGCGCCATGATCCAGAAGGTCCGCCGGGACGAGCTCGTGGAGCTGCCCGGGGTGGGCGGACGCCAGCCGAGGCCGATCCGGCGGCAATACCTGAGCGAGATCATCGAGCCTCGCGCGGAGGAGATCTTCACTCTCCTGCGGAAGGAGATCCTGCGTTCGGGGCTCGAGGAGATGCTCGGGGCAGGGATCGTGCTCACGGGGGGCGGGTCCCGCCTGGACGGCCTGCCCGAGCTGGGGGAGCGGGTCTTTCACCTGCCGGTGCGGCGGGGAGTCCCCATCCGGATCGGGGGAATGGCGGAAGTGGTGAGCAGCCCGACGTTCGCCACCGCGGTGGGGCTTGCGCTCTACGGGGCGCAGATTTCGGAAATCGGGGGAGGGAAGACGGAAGAGGAGGCCCGCGGGGGGTGGAAGCGGGTAAAGCGGATCCTGTCGGATATTTTTTAAATACACCGGGTACGGAAGGAGGAAAACCATGTTCACTCTCGTAGAGGAAAACAAATGCCACGCGGTCATCAAGGTGTTCGGCCTCGGGGGGGGCGGCGGGAACGCCATCAACACCATGATCGAGGAAGGCCTGACGGGCGTGGAGTTCATCTCCGCGAACACGGACGCGCAGGCCCTCGAGAAGAACCTTGCCCCCTTGAAGATCCAGCTGGGGGCGAAACTGACCAAGGGGCTGGGTGCCGGCGCCAACCCCGACGTCGGGCGGCAGGCGGCCCAGGAGGACCGGGACATCCTTCGCGAGTCCCTCATGGGCGCCGACATGGTGTTCATGACCGTGGGGCTGGGAGGGGGCACCGGCACGGGGGGAGGACCGGTCCTCGCGGAGGTCGCGCGGGAGGTGGGCGCGCTCACCGTCGCGGTGGTCACCCGCCCGTTCGCGTTCGAGGGCGCCACCCGGCGCAGGCAGGCGGAGATCGGCCTGAAAGAGCTTCGGAGCATCGTCGACACCATCATCGTGATCCCGAACGAGAAGCTTCTCCTGATCGCCGGTAAGGAGATGCGGTTCGTGGAGGCCTTCCGGAAGGTCGACGAGGTCCTGTACCAGGCGGTGCGCGGGATCTCCGAGCTGGTGACCAAGCCGGGGTACATCAACCTGGACTTCGCCGACGTGAAGACGATCATGTCGGGTTCCGGGGTGGCCCTGATGGGGACGGGCGGCGCCGAGGGGCAGAACCGGGCGATGGCGGCCGCGGAGAAGGCGATCTCCAGCCCCCTGCTCGAGGACGTGGCCATCCGGGGCGCGCGCGGAGTCCTCTTCAACATCACGGCCGGTCCCTCCCTCTCCATGAACGAGGTGCACGAGGCCGCCGCGCTCATCCAGGAGGAGGCGGACGAGGAAGCCAACATCATTTTCGGGACCGTGATCGACGACGCGATGGACGAGGAGCTTAAAGTCACCGTCATCGCCACCGGGTTCGAAGTGGGGGTGGCCGAAACCATCTGGAAGGAGCCGCGCCGCACGATCAAGCTCGTGGGACGCGAGGATTTGGAGAAACCGACCTTCCTGCGCGCCCAGGGGAAGGAACCCGAAAGGATCGACCCGCTCCCGGTGCCCGAGAAGCCGGTCGAGGAAGAAAACCTGGAGGAGTTCGATATCCCGACGTTCCTTCGCCGTCGGCCCCCGAGCGTATGACGTGGGAGATCCGCCGGCGGAACGAGGAGATCCTGTCCCGCGAGGTCGGGGCGGTTCGAAAGGAGTGGGGAGGAAGGGTCCGGGTCGCCCTCGTCTACCCGAACCGGTACGAGGCGGCGATGTCGAACCTGGGGTTTCTGACCATTTACGCCCGGGTGAACGCACGGGCGGACGCCGTATGCGAGAGGGCCTTCCTGCCGAGGGAGCGGCCGGGAAATCCCCTCCACCGCGGCGGCAAGCGGCTGATGCCGCGCGGGGAGCCTGCCGGCCGCGGGCTCCCTCTCACCACGCTGGAGAGCGGCCGACCGCTCTCCGATTTTGACGTCGTAGCGTTTTCTCTTTCGTACGAGAACGACCTCCTTAACCTCCCCGGCCTGCTTCTGGCCGGGGGGGTCCCCCCTTTCCGGACCGACCGGGCCGCCGCAGAACCTTCCCGGCACAAGGAGCGCCCGCTGGTCCTGGCGGGAGGATTCGCGGCGTCGCTCTCCCCCGAACCGGCGGGAACCGTCGCGGACGCCGTGGTGGTCGGGGACGGGGAGCGGGCGATCGGGTCGATCCTCGACCTGGGTCCCCCCCGGCCTTCCGACGAGGGATACCGCAAGGCCCTTGCACAGGTCCCCGGCGTCTACGTGCCGGACGGGTACGTCCTCGGGTACAGCCCCCCGGAGGGGAGGGGATTGGTGCCTCCGGGGCGGCTCGCCAACATCCTGCCCCGTCCCGGGTTCCCGGAACGGGTCGTCCGGGAGACGCTTCCCCTGGGCGAGCTCCCCCCCGTTCTCCCCGTCCTTGCCCAGGACGCGGAGCTGGGGAGGATGGTGCTGGTGGAGACGTCGCGCGGTTGCCCCAAACGGTGCGGGTTCTGCGCGGCGGCGCACGCCTGCCCGCAGTTCCGCGAGGTTCCCTTGGGCCACGTGCGCGCGACGGTGGACGCCCTCTGGCCGCATCGAAAGACGGTGGGCTTGATCGGCGCGGCGGTGCTCGACTGGAGCCACTTCCGGAGTTTTTCGCGGGAGATCCTCGCCCGGGGCGGCTCCGTTTCCCCCGCATCCGTGCGGGCGGACCTCGTCGACGAGGAGATCGCCGAGTATTCTTTCGGAAAGCGGCCACAAGACCGTCGCCCTGGCGCCGGAGGCCGGCAGCGAAACGCTTCGGGCGCGGATCGGCAAAGGGGTCGCGGACGAACGATTCTTCCTGGCCGCCCGGACCCTGGTCCGTGCCGGGATCGTCTCCTTCAAGCTCTATTTCCTCCTGGGGATCCCGGGCGCCGGGGTCGAGGAGGAGGTGGGGAGCGCGGTCGACTTCCTCTCCGCCTTCCGCGGGGAGGTCCTTGGCGAGGCGAAGTCGGTCGGGCGGATGGGGACGATCACCGCCGTCCTGTCCTCCTTCGTGCCCAAGCCCTTCACCCCGCTGCAGTGGTCTCCCATGGCCCGGGAGGAGGATCTGAAGCTCCGCCAGCGGTGCGTGTCCGAGGGGGTCAGGTCCCTGCGGAACGTGCGCGTTCGCGCCGATTCCCCCCGCTCCTCCCTGCTCCAGGGCTACCTGGGCCTGTCGGACCGGCGCGTCGAAGAGGTCCTCCGGCAGGCGGCAGGGGGAAGGGCCAGGCTTCCCAAGGGAGATGCGATGGCGGAGGTCGTCTTCCGGGAGAAGGATGCGACGGAGGTGTTTCCCTGGGACGTCGTGGCAGGCGGCCTGCCACGGGAGGCGCTGCGCGCCCGCTACGAGCGCATCATCCGGAGATGACCCGGAAGAGGACGTTACGGGTCCTGGGGCCGTCGAACTCGCAGAGGTAGATCGACTGCCACGTTCCCAGGACCAGCTGGCCGGACTCGATGAACACCGTGATGGTGGCGCCGATCAGGCTCGCTTTTGCGTGCGCGTGCGCGTTCCCCTCGGTGTGGAGGTAGCTGCCCTTCGAGGGGATGATCGTTTCGAGGATGTTTAGAATATCCTGCTTCACGTCGGGGTCGGTGTTCTCGTTGATCGTCACCGCCGCGGTCGTGTGGGGGATGAACACCTGGCACGTGCCCCGGGTGACGCCGCTTTCCCGGACGACGAGCCGGACGGTATGGGTGATGTCGATGAACTGTTGGGGGGATTCCGTGTGGACCGTGATGGTCTTCAGACCCATGGCTTCCTCTCCCGAAACGCTATTTTCCTTTTGTAGCACGAGAAGTTTCCGTGGGTCAAGGAATTGGGTTGCCGATATAATGGGGAAGACGTGGCGCCGTTCCCAAGGTTGATACTGGCTTCCTCTTCGCCCCGGCGCAAGGAGCTTTTGCGTGCGGTGGGCGTTGCGTACCGCGTGGTTCCCTCGGCGGTAGAGGAAGTTCCCGCGCCGGGTGAGCCCCCCTTGCGCTTCGTCCGGAGGGCCGCGCGCGAGAAGGGGGAGGAAGTGGCGGGCAGGTTTCCGGATTCCTTCGTTCTCTCGGCGGACACGATCGTCGTCGCTTCCGGGAAGATCCTCGGGAAGCCGAAGGACCAAAAGGACGGGGCCCGGATGCTTGGGGCACTCGCGGGCAGGGACCACCGGGTACGGACGGCGGTCTGCCTGCTGCGCCGGCGAGACGGGTACCGGGACGAGGCGTGCGTGACGACGCGCGTCTGGTTCCGGAATCTGTCCCGGCGGGAGATCGCGGCCTACCTGCGGACGGGGGAGACGGGCGACAAGGCCGGGGCGTACGCCGCGCAGGGGAAGGGCAACCTGCTGATCGACCGGATCGTCGGGTCGTACACCAACGTCGTCGGCCTTCCCATGACGCGGGTGGTCGAGATGCTCCTCCGGGCGAAGCTCATAGGCGTGTCCCGGAACGGCCCCGGCTTTTACGGGTTCGCGGAAAAGGGGTGATCGGCGTGGAATCGATACGGGAGCGCGCGGCGCACGTCCTTTCCAGGGTGGCGCAGGCCGCGGCGAGGTCCGGACGAAAAGGGGAGGAGATCCGGCTTGTCGCGGTGGGAAAGACCAAGCCCGTGGAGCTGATCGGAGAGGCGATCGAAGCCGGCCTTGCCGTCTTCGGGGAGAACTACGTCCAGGACGCGGAGGAAAAGATACGCGCCTTTCCGCAGGCCGAGTGGCACTTCATCGGGAAGCTCCAGAGGAACAAGGTCAAAAAAGCCGTCTCGCTCTTTTCGTGGATCCAGACGGTCGATTCCCTTTCGCTTCTCGAGGAAATCTCCCGCCGCGCAGGGGAAGCCGGGAAAGTCCTGCCCGTCCTGGCGGAGGTAAACCTCGCGGGGGAGGCGAGCAAGGCGGGGTTGGACCCGGAAGCGCTTGCGGAACTGATCGAGGCCGCCCCGGGACTTCCCGGCATTAGCCTCAAGGGCCTGATGGCCATTCCCCCGTGGACGGAAGATCCCGAGGAGACCCGGCCGTATTTCGTCCGTCTCCGGGAGCTTTTGGCCGAATGCGTGTCCCGGGGAGGGGCCGGGCCTGCGATGACGGAGCTGTCGATGGGGATGTCCAACGATTTCGAGGCGGCGATCGAGGAGGGCGCGACGATTGTGCGCGTCGGCACGGCCATCTTCGGCAGCCGGGTCAGGAGAGCGACATGAAGGGACTGGGGTTCGTCGGGGCGGGGAACATGGGGGAGGCGATGATCCGGGGCATCCTCA
Organism: uncultured delta proteobacterium; assembly: GCA_963811025.1. GTDB lineage: Bacteria > Desulfobacterota > Deferrimicrobia > Deferrimicrobiales > Deferrimicrobiaceae > CSP1-8. Next base: position 17,996 of record CAWEPX010000011.1, on the reverse strand, counting down.
AGGCGAAACTCGTCCCGCCGCGGGAGGTGGTCATCCTGGACATCCGTCCCGAGCGGGGGAAAGAGCTTGGGCAGCGGTTCGGCGTTTCGGTCGCGAAAGGAATGGCGGACCTCTTTAGAAAATGCGATACGATCGTCTTCGCGGTCAAGCCGCAGGGGGTGGGGGACGTGCTCCGCCAGGTGCCCGCGGACGCCGCGAAGGGGAAGCTTGTCATATCGGTCGCGGCGGGGGTCCCGACCCGGACCTTCCTCTCCGTCCTGGGGGAGGGCGCCCGGGTCGTTAGGGCGATGCCGAACACCCCGGCGCAGGTGGGCATGGGCAGCACCGGCATCTACTTCGCCAAGGGGGTTGCGCGGGAGCAAAAGGATTGGGTCCGGAAGATCTTCTCCTCCTTCGGGGAGGTGGCCGAGTTCCCCCGCGAGGAACTGCTCGATGTCGTAACGGCCCTGTCCGGATCCGGCCCCGCCTACGCGTTCCTCTTCATCGAGGCGCTGGCCGACGGGGCGGTCCGCGCCGGCATGGGGCGCGCGGAGGCGATACGTCTGGCCGCGGCCACTGTGGAGGGGGCGGGCCGGATGGTGCGGGAGACCGGCAGGCATCCCGCGGAATTAAAAGACATGGTCATCTCGCCGGGGGGAACGACGGCAGCAGGGATCGCCGCGCTCGAGACCGGGGCGTTCCGGGGAACGGTGCTGTCGGCGGTGTTCGCCGCCTGGCAGAGAAGCCGCGAACTTTCCACGTAAGGAGACCACGATGTTCGTCGCGAAAAACCTGATCTTTGCCTTTGCGAGTATTCTCGACATCACCCTGACCGCCTACATGTGGATCATCATCATCCGGGCGGTCCTTACCTGGGTGAACCCCGACCCGTACAACCCCATCGTCCGGAGCCTGTACGCCATCACGGAGCCGGTGCTCTCCTGGCTGCGGCGGCGGTTCCCCCTGATGGCGGGGTCGATCGACTTCTCCCCGCTGGTGGTGATCTTCGCCATCTATTTCCTGAGGGCCTTCCTCGTGAGGACGCTCTTCGACCTGGCGGCGCGGATGTCGTGAGGGGCAAGTCTGCCGGGAAACCCGGCCCGAAGGAGGAGTCCGCCACCGTGAACATCCAGGTGATGCCGCGCGCCTCGCGGGCCGGCGTGGCGGGCCTTTTGGGGGATGCGGTCCGCATCCGTCTTACCGCCCCGCCCCTCGAGAACCGGGCCAACGAGGCGCTCGTGCGCTTCCTGTCCGCGTCGCTTGACGTCCCCCGCCCAAGCGTTACGATCATCGCCGGCAAACGGGGGCGAAAGAAGATCGTGCGCGTCGCCGGGATCTCGCGGGGGGAACTTTTCCGCCGCCTGAAATTGGAAACGCCACCGAATACGAAAGGCCAACCTTTATAAGGGCCAATGTATACAGGGGGGGGCTTTTGTGATAACTGGTGGCAATTTGCCACCGGTTTCTGAAAAATACCCCCCCAGGATTTGAGGCCGCCGCCCGTTGCAAGCCCCCCGCCGCTCTATTCCACCCGTCGCACCCACCCGTACCGGTCCGGGATCTCCCCGTGCTGGATCCCCGTGATCTCGTCGAACAGCCGCCGGGAGATCTCCCCGTGCGCCCCCCCGTTGACCACGACGTTCTCCCCCCGGTAGCGAAGCTCGCCCACGGGCGAGATGACGGCGGCCGTCCCGGTCCCGAAGGCCTCGCGCAGATTGCCGGCCGCGGCCGCTGCCTTGATCTCCTGCATCCCGATCCGGCGCTCGGAAACGTTCATCCCCCAGTCGCGCGCGATCGTCAACACCGAGTCGCGGGTCACTCCGGGAAGGATCGACCCGGATAGAGGTGGAGTGACGACCTCGTCGCCGATCACGAAAAAGATGTTCATCGTGCCGACCTCCTCCACCTCCTCCCGCCCGTCGGCGGAGAGCCACAGCACCTGGTCGTACCCGCTCTCTTTTGCGTTTTTCGACGCCAGGAGGCTCGCGGCGTAGTTCGCCCCCGCCTTTGCTTCGCCCAGGCCCCCGCGCACCGCCCGCACGTACGTTTCCTCCACCAGGATGCGCACCGGCTCGGGCCCCCGCGCGTAGTAGCTGCCGACGGGGCCGGTGATGATGTAGAAGAGGTACTCCGCGGAAGGCCGAACGCCCAGTCCCGGCTCGGTGGCGATCATCGTGGGGCGGATGTAGAGCGACGTGCCGCGCGAGGCGGGGATCCACCCCCGGTCGACGCGCAGCAGGGCGGTGACCGCGTCAAGTGCGTCCTCCACGGGGATCTGCGGCATGCAGAGGCGCCGCGCCGAGAGGTTCATCCGCTCGAAGTTCTTCTCCGGGCGGAAGAGGCACACGGCCCCCCCCGGCCCCCGGTAGCTTTTCAAGCCCTCGAAGATCTCCTGCCCGTAGTGCAGGACCATGGCCGCCGGGTCCAGGGCCAACGGCCCGTAGGGGACGATCTGAGGTTTGTGCCACCCCGTCCCTTCCCGGTACCGCATGACGAACATGTGGTCGGAGAAGATCTTCCCGAAGCCCAGGGAAGACTCGTCCCCGGGTTTTGCCCGCATCCGCCCGGGCGACGCAAACGTTACCTTTATCTCCATGCCGTGCCCTTCCGTCTTCGGTTCGCGGAACCTATAATGCCAGGGGAAACCTTAAATTTATATCCCAAACGGCGAACGGGGGAAAGAGGACAGACGATGGGCGGAGCCGATCCGGATCCTCATCAGCTCCTGCCTTCTGGGGGAGAAGGTCCGCTACGACGGCGGGCACAAGCGGGAAGGGTACCTGGTGGAGACGCTGGGCAGGTTCGTTACGTGGGTCCCGGTCTGCCCGGAGGTCGACTGCGGCCTGCCCACGCCCAGGGAGGCGATGCGGCTTGTCGGAAACCCCGAATCTCCACGGCTGGTCACGAGCAAGACCGGCGTCGACCACACGGAACAGATGTCGGAGTTTGCCGGAAGGAAGATGAAAGAGCTGGAGGGTGCTAGACCTTTGCGGCTACATCTGCAAGAAAGATTCAGCCCAAGCTCGGGGATGGAGCGTGTCAAGGTGTACGGCGATTCCGGGATCCCCGCGAAGGTGGGCGCGGGGGTCTTCACGAAGGCGTTCCTGGACCATTTCCCGCTCATCCCGGTGGAGGAGGAGGGGCGGCTGAACGACCCGGTATTGCGGGAGATGTTCATCAGCAGGGTCTTCACCCTGCGCCGGTTCCGGGATCTGCTTGCCAAAGGCAAGACAAGAGGCGGGCTCGTAACCTTTCACACCGACCACAAGCTGCTTCTGCTGTCCCACGACAGGAAAGGGTACACGCAGATGGGTAAGCTGGTCGCCGCCGCGAAGGAGCTTACCCCCCCCGTCCTGTACGACCGGTACCAGGGCCTGCTCATGGAGGTGCTGTCCGCAAAGCCCACCGTGAAAAAGAGCGCCGACGTGCTCCTGCACATGATGGGGCACTTTAAAAAGGTGCTCACGAAAGACGAGAAGCAGGAGTTCCTCGAGGTGATCACCCGGTACCGGGAGAAGCTGATCCCGATCATCGTCCCGATTACCCTGATCGGCCACTACGTCCGCAAGTACCGCGTCTCCTACCTCGAGCGGCAGGTTTTCCTAAACCCCCATCCCGTCGAGCTGATGCTGCGCAACCACGTGTAGCAAGAAGACGTTCCTTAGATCATGTCAGTTTCCCGACAGGGGCACAGCAGCGGAATCATGAAGGGCGCCCGGCGCTGCCGGGCCCTGGTGATGAAATTGCCCCACGAGGGTGATGTCCCCGTAGTACGCCGTCGCTTCCCCGCCCGTGTTGTCCGTGTCGGTCATGAGCGCCACGGCGCCGATATCGGGCGGATCTTCTCCGAAGAGTTTGCGGTAGTCCTCGTACACGTTGCGCTCCTCGGTGACCCACGTCCCGGCTTTCCCGTCGCCCGATTCCACCGCGACCATCATGGCGTTCGAAGTGAATGCGTTGGGAAGGGATTCCCCCTTCGGAAGCTTGTTCGCCCAGATGTAGTTGATCGCCTTCGTCCTCCAGAAGAGCGTCCTCGGGAAGACGACGTACACGCGCGCCGCGTAGTCGTCCCCTTCCTTCGTTCTCCCGTCGCCTTTGGGGATCGTGCCTTCGATCTTCCACGACCATCGAAGGACCGGGAACTTCCGGGGGTCGAGGGTTACCTCCTTGTACAGTCCGGACGCGGCCGCGCGGCTGTGGGCTTTCAAGACGCGCATCTGTCCGTCGACGACCAGGGAGTACGAGGTCTTCCCCTTGAAGACCTTCGGGTTCCACCCGGAAAGGTCCCCGGCGCGGAAGTTCCCGAGGAGAAGGTCCTCGCAAAAACCCCGCGGGGCGAGAAGAAAGAGCGCAAGCGCAAGGGCGGCAATTGCCGATTTCCCATACCGACGTTTCATCAAAAAATAGCCCCCCTGTGTCTTCTCTAAGGGTTTCGTGTGTATTTTACCCCGTCATTGCCCCGGGTTGCCTCTTCGGAAGACAAGGGAAAAGTCGGGGATCCCCTAAATCCCTGCCGGGGAAATGCCGATAACACGAGAAGGGAGGAGATGTTTATGCGGACCTCGTCGATACACATCGAATGCCCTGTATGCCGTGCGCACTACCATGTGGGTCTTGCGCTGTTCAGGGGGGCCAAAGGGATACGGTTCCGGTGCCGGAGATGCGGGAATCCCCTGGATGTTTTACACCCCGCGGGAATCGGCCCGGACGGGAATGTGCCAACGACACATCCTTTTTCCGGGAGCCATCCGGTAGTAGTGATACCCAACCTGCCGTATCCCTTCCGGCGGGCCGTACAATCGACTTCTACGGAAATGGAATGGATGCTCCCTCCTTTGCCGAAATCCCCCCCCAGGCCCCGGTGGTCTTCCATGATCGTCCCTTTCCTCTTTCTCCTCCTTTTTGTCGGAGGATACGCGTATCTTCTCTTCACCAAGGCGGGACAGGGGATGCTGTCAGGCATCGGTCGGAGCCTGGCAGACACCATCACGTTTTTCCGATCCTGAAAAAAAACTCAAAGGAAACGAGCAGGGATATGGGCCCCGGGATCCCTTTTGCGGGAAAACCCGTGGCTTGGAACTATTTGCGCCTGTAGAGCCCGATCAGTTCGGCCTGCGCGAGGACGTGTCCTTTCATCGCCTCCTCGACCTGGGCCTTCGTGGCGCCGGCTTGTGCGGCTGGAGAGGAGTCGAGAGCGTACAGCTTGAAGAAATACCGGTGCGTCCCGGAAGGAGGGCAGGGACCGCCGTATTCCTGTTTCCGGAAATCGGTCGTTCCCTGGAGCGCCCCCGGGGGAACGGAATTTTCCGGGATCTTACTTGTGTCGGCCCCGATGTTCCAGACGACCCAGTGAACCCAGGTTCCCATGGGAGCGTCCGGGTCGTCGACGATCAGGGCGAGCGACCGGGTCTTCTCCGGGACGTTGCCGATTAAGAGCGGGGGGGAGACGTCGGCGCCGTCGCACGTGTATTTCGACGGGATCATTCCGCCGGGGAGAAACGCCGGGCTCGTGATCGACAGTTCGCTCATCACTTTTTTCCGCTTACCCCGTTGAGGCGCATGACGTAGGCTTCGACGTCGGCGATCTGCTGCTGGGAAAGGGTTTTGCTGTCCCCCCAGTTCGGCATGAAGAGCGCCGGGCCGGGCCCGTCGGGTATGGAGCCGTGCTGGATGTAGCGGTCGATCTTTGCGGCAAAGACGGAAGGGGTCTTGCTTGCGAGTTCCGGGTCGATGGGGTTGAGCGGCGGGACGGTTCCGTCGTCGGAACCGGGGTTTTGCACCTTGTCGGTTCCCTGGGGGCCGTGGCACGACTGGCACTGTTCCTCGAAAAGGGCCTTCCCCCGTTTCCAGCTTCCGGTGAGCGTGGCGGCTTCGGCGGGCGGCCCCTGCTTGCCGGACGCGGGGATCATGGACTCGCTCCGCGAAGGCCGGCACCTGGGCAGCGTCGGACTTTGCGGCTCCGCCTGCGGCCGCGGAGATGGCCGACACCAGGAGCGTGAACGCCGAAAAGATCGCGAAAGTAGATATTGCCTGCTTACCCGTCATGATGGATCCTCCCTTCGCTTGGAAAAAAGCGCAATGTTCGGCATAAAGCCCGCCACCGCTTTTGCCATGAGACTATGATACCGCATTTCTACTTTCCCCCTGGCGCCTTGTGCCCGCGGGAGCGTGCGCCGGTCTGCGTCCACCATAGTTCCATGGATCAATAAGGGTAGTCGTGCCCGGATCCACCTCGCACCAGCCACACGTAACGTTGTGTGCTTTTCAGGTTGTTGCCCGTGTCCGCGTTGCTGAAATCGTATCCCCACGCGTACGTCGGGAGAAGAGACATCCCGAGGGTCGATGACCAATAGACGTCGTCCAGCTGCACATTGAGGAATGGATGTCCGACCGGGAGAGACGGATTGCTCCGGGTTGGATCGACCATGCTCAATAGCTCTTCGATGCTGGGAAGCCTCCAGCCTTTGCGGCCGGCCACCGCTTTCGAAAAAGAGTAAACGATGGCGGCGTCCCAGGGTTTTTTTTCTGTGCCGGGGGCTCGCTCCCAGACAAGACCGGTCTCCTTGTCGAGCACCGCATCGTTTGTTTTGTCTCTTCGGGGGCCGGGATGATAAATGGCGAACCTTGGATTTGGCTTGTGGTCGATCCATCTGCTCTTTGTTATGTCCCATATAGGATTTTTATGCATGTCCCTGCCCTCCCTTGCTGGTATTCAAGAGGTTCACGGCATGAAGAATCGTCGTTGCGCGGGTGGGGTTGACCTGGATCCTGTTTGTGAAATGTACCTTTCGGCAAGGAAGGTTGCAAGGGAGCATTGTAGACCCTGTGCTTTTTCCCGGAAGCCGTTGCCTGAAATTCGTGTCCGGCAGCCGATACGGTGGAGGCAGGTTCAAAAATTGGACGGGCGGCTCCTGCCCGGAGCCGCCCATGGGGGTGGCGGTGAAAGGGGCTATCTAGGATGTTTGGTCCCCTGGAATCGGAATCCGCCCAAGCGTTGTTTGGTTCGCTGGATTGAAATCCCAGTGAATCACCATCCGGAAAAAGTAGCCCGCTCACCCAACGCGACCACCCGACATTATTTTAAAGCAATGAGAATGCCATCGGACAAGGCAAGGGGAAAATTATTATCCGGTTGGAAATGCAGTGATTTTTTATAAACCATCCTGGCGGCAGGAAAGACGAGGGAAACAATTTCCTTTTTGTTGGCTGTTTTTTTTCTACTTTTAGGGATAACCGGGGTTATCCCGCTTTTATTAAACCGGGGAGGGCTTGCGGGACGTGCAACGGCAAAGGCCAACCTTACCGGTTGGCCTTTGCAGCGCGGCACGAATTATCGGACCCAATAGGGTACCGGGTCGCGCGGTCCGTCACACCTTTATGCATGGAAATAAAGGACGGAGCTTGAACGGCCCCGTCCTTGGCTCGCTCCCGATGCCCTTTTGCTTGAATCAATTACCGTTCGATTTCCCCGATGATCGTTCCGGTCTCCGCCGACAAGACACCCGAAGTACCAACATTTCCACCGTTGAATTCACCGTGAATCCACCCGCCGGCGCCCTCGTACTTCCCTCTGCCGTCATAGATTTCCATATCGGCGTATGCGGCTACCGAGCCGTCTACCTGAAAGCACGCATATCCATTCACCAGTCTGGCGAAAATCATCGACAGATCCTCGAAGTTGATAACCATGTCGTTATGCTGAAACGTCTGTCCCGGACCACCTCCGCAAGCAGTCAGGCTGTCTTCGGGCACATTCCCGATGGTCATGACCAGGAAGTGGGCTTTGCCTGGTGCGCCTTTCAAATCCGCCTGGATCATGACGCCAGGAATGATTGTTGAGGGGTCGGGGAGAGGAGCCAGCTGCACATAGGCGAGCGTCCCGGAGACCTTCCAGTCGATCGGGATATTTCTCCGATGGTGCTGATACCCATCCCCCCGGAATCCTCCGGAATCCGCAACGCCTGCGAGGTTGGTTGCCAGAATGGCGGCCGCCGCGACAACTACGATGAGAACCCGTTTCGGCATTTTCCCCTCCTCTTTCCTGGCGCGGGCGAACAGCCCGAATGATGCAGGGTAGTCGCGAGGCCAACTGGGAACCGTTCGGTTGCCTGGTACCAGTCGATGACTTGTCGGGGGAAAGTTGCGTTGCCTGGAAGACATTGGCCGTCGGGATGATTGGCCATCACCGGGATGAGCGGGAAACACCCATGCGGCCACCCATTTGGCGTCATCCTAAGGCACGGGGTGAGACAGATGGGGGACAGATTCGCGTTCGCCCCCCCCGGGGGACTTTCCTTGTTCCCCACAAATGTATGGTTTATCATCGACTCATGGATGAAACGCATGTTTCCTCTCCGACTCCTCCCCAGCGCAGGATTCTCGTGTTTCTCCTCGAGAGGGAGAATGCCGGGCAAGTCCCGGCTACCTACCGGGAGATCGCCGCGGCTCTTGGATGGCGTGCTGCCGGGACGGTCCGGGACCACGTGCGTGTCCTGGTCCGCAAGGGATATCTCGCCCGCTCCAGGCAGGCCCGAAGCCTCCGATTGACCGATTCCGGACGGGAGGCAGCGGGGCAGGCCGGGACGCCGTCCCTGCCTGCTCCGGATCCCTCCACCTCCTTCTCCTCCGAAACGAAGGAACTCTTCGGCATGCTCGCGCCCTATTTCCGTGCGCGACGATATCCCGCCGGAACGGTCCTTTGGCGCGCCGGCGAACCGGCCTCCGTCGTCGTGGCAATCGACTCCGGACACGTCAGGATCTACAGGATGTTGCCGAACGGCAACGCCGCCGCCCTCTACCTGTTCGGGCCGGGGGAGTTCTTCGGCTTCCTGCCGCTGCTGGACGGAGGGCCGTATCCCGCCACGGCCGAGGCGGTCGACGATGTCCGTGCACGGACGATGTCCCGGGAAGGATTCTTCCGGGGACTCCGGGAAAATCCCTCCCTGGCGTCGCCGCTGTTTTCCTTTCTCGGGCGGCGCCTTCGGGAGGCGTTCGACCGGATCGAGGTCCTGTCGGCACGTGGGGCGATTCCCCGCGTGGCGGCTTCCTTGGCCGCCATGCTGCCGGACCGCAGCGGGGGAACCACGGCGATCGTGTCTCTCCCGGTCTCTTCCGGGGAGTTCGCCCGGGCGCTCGGGATCACCCCGGAGAGCTTCTCCCGCGCCATCACGGATCTTGCGGAGGCCGGGACGATCCGCCGGCTGGGACGGGGCCGGTTCCAGGTCCTCGACCCGCACTCCCTCCGGGCGGCGGCTTCCCCCGGCGGCTTGTAGGACTTCCAAGGAAAATCGACCGGTGCTTGCGTCCGATCAATGCTCCGGGAGACGCGATTTCATATTCTTTATCCAGAATAAACGTACAAGCAGGTGGACCATGATCGACGCAAAGGAGTATCTGGATGCGGGACTCGCCCTGCACGGGCACAAGTGCCCCGCCATGCCGCTTGGGCTGCGGGCGGGAATGGCGGCCATGAACCCGCTCGGCGTGGGACGGTCGAAGGACAAGGAACTGGCTGCCGTTGTCGAACTCGGGGACGGTCACTGTGCCCACTGCTTCGCCGACGGGATCCAGACGGTGACCGGGTGCACCTTCGGGAAGGAGAACCTGCGGAAAACGGGGTACGGGAAGTTCGGCGTGACGTCGGTGGACCGGAAATCCGGACAGGCCATAAGAGTTGTGCCCAGGGCGGAGGCGCAGGCACGGATGAAGGAGACTCCGTTTTTCCTCGAATACCGGGAAAAGGGAGTTCCGGCTTCCCGGGTTCCCGATGCCGTCGTGGATCCGCTGATCCGGCAGGTGATGGATGCCCCGGAAGAGGCGATTCTGGACGTCGGCAGGCCATTTCCGATGGATGGTGACAAACCCTCCGAAACCTTCGCAACGTTTGTCTGCGACCTGTGCGAGGAAACGGTCGTCGAAAAGTACGGTCGCATCGTCGGGGACCGGAAGGTCTGTATCCCTTGCCAGGAGAAAGCCCTGGCGGGAGAATGAGGACCGCCTCGGGGAGGCGCAAAGACGGGGAGCTCTCCGACAGGCGCACCGCATTGCGGCTCCTCGGCGAAACCTGGACGTAGAGGGTATCGATGTCATACCAGATGGTGATTCTGCTGGTTTTCCTCTTCCTGGTGGTTTCGACGGTTTTTTCCATGATGGGGCAGGGGGGAGGCGCTTTCTATGTCCCCATGCTGTTGGCGGTCTCGGTCCCGTTCTATGAGGCGGCTTCCACCAGCCAGATTCTCATCGTCGTCGTTTCGCTCTCGTCGTTGCTGATTTTCGCGAGGCACGGGATGCTTGACTGGAAGCTGGTGCTCCTGATCGAACCCCCTACCAACCTGGGTTCGTTTCTGGGCGGCTATCTTTCCGTCTATATCCCGCCGGAACTCGCCAAAATCTGTTTTGCCGGGGTGCTGTTGATCGGCGCCTATTTCATGTACCGGCCGATCAAAGAGCATTCCCCGCTCGAGCCCGACGGGCATTGGTGGCGCTGGAATCGAACGGATGTCGCCGAGCCCTATGCGGTCAACATGCTTGTTCTCGTGCCGGTCATGATCCTGGTAGGGTTCGCGGCCGGCATGCTGGGAGTGGGCGGCGGATTGCTCAAGGTCCCTGTCCTGGTTCTTCTGGGCGGCGTGCCGATGGGAATCGCCGTGGGCAGCTCTTCCCTGATGGTAGGGGCAACTGCCCTGACCGGCCTTGTCGGCCATCTTCTGCAGGGGCATCTGGATCTTCACCTTGCCATCCCGCTGGCGGCGGGGGTCCTGGTCGGCTCCCAGATCGGACCCCGCTTCAGCGTCAAAACGAACCGGAGCCGGCTCAAGAAATATTTTACGTTCCTTATGCTGGCCATATCCTTCTGGCTGGTCTACGGGGTGGTCCGGTAAAAAAGGGATCCGTTTTCTTGAGGCATCCCCCCTGGAATCGATCCGGTCTGCCGTCATGCACCTCGACAAACTTCCGTATTGCCGGGGAATGGAAGTGGGGCCGGCGATTTTCCCGTTGGCCCCGCTTCGTGCGGTTGGCCTGCGTATAGATTGATTGGCATAAATATATATTCATCTATTGTTGACTGGGGTATTTTAGTAGTTGAGCGCAAGTGCGGCCGGGAAGTCGCCGGCGCCGGAGGTGGGAGATGAAAGCGGAAGATTTCGAAAAGGAATTTCTGGCGATGCCTGAGGAAGAACAGATGAAAGTACTACGGAAGATCATGCCCGTCTTCTGCCGGGACACGATGCAGGACCCCGGGAAGGCCCGGGAGATGTTCTCCCTGTTTACGGAGGGGTGTTGCGGGACGATGGCGGACATGGGTCCCGTGAAGGGGAAGGGGATGGGCCGCAAGGGCGGAGGATGCTGCGGGTAGATAGGCAGGGATCGTTTCCGCCGGAAACGGACGACAGGAAGAACCACCGTTTCCCGTTGGGGAGCGGCAGGCGGGTGGGGGAGTTTGCGCAATGAGCGAAGGGACGAAACCGGAAGGGCTTGCGGAAATTGTTCTCTGGAATTCGGCGAGGGCAGCCATATCAACATCCCGATCGCGATCCTGATCCAGGTGTACTTCAACTCCTCCCTCGCGTACGGCTTGATGAAGTGGTTCAAGGGTCCCCACAACGTGGCCGCGCCGGGGGCCCTGATCGGGGCCAGCAACTTCTTCGAACTGGCGGTGGCGACGGCAATCGCCCTGTACGGGGCCGGTTCCGGCGCCGCTCTGGCCACCGTGGTGGGCGTGCTGGTGGCAGTCCCCGTGATGCTGTCGGTGTGCTCCTTCTGCAACCGGACGCGGCACTGGTTTCCGGCGGAGGTACACCATCCCGGGGTTTCCCGGTAACGGCGAGCACCGCGCGACAGACGGCGGCTTCCCGTGCGGGAAAAAGGTGGGGCGCGGTCCTTCTGCTTACGAAATAGGGGACCCGATAGGGAACCGGGTCGCGTGAACTGCCACACCATTTTGGATGGGAAAAAAGGACGGGGCCTTTCGGCCCCGTCCCCGTCGGCGATCAGTCCTTGAGAATGAAGGTTACCTTCATATCCACACGGAATTCAGTGATTTTCCCGTCCCTGACAACCGCTTTCTGATCCATCACATGGACGCCCCGGATTTCCTTGAGCGTCTTGGACGCGCGGGCGATGCCGGACTGGATCGCATCCTCGAAGCTTTTCGCGGACGACGCGGTAATCTCCACCACCTTTGCGACGGACAGCAAAGATTCTTTCTCCAACGTGGGCGGCATAACGACTCCTTTCCCTGAAAGGATTTTAGTTTTGGCAGAATACCGGTTGGCTACAGGTCCCTTGATCGTTGCCGGTTATTCGGGTTGGTTCGCAGGGAGGACGGAATGTATACAGTATACATTATGAAAACATGGAGGCTTCTCCCTGTCAAGCCATGGGATAGGTCTCGTCCACTTTATCCGGTTCGAACCCGTCATGACCTTACGGCCACGGGATTTTCAAGCCGGAGCAGGAAGGGATGGACAATGATGGAGTGGAGTATGGACGAAGCCGGAACGATGGAGAGTATGCAAGTCAGAGTGCGGTAAAAGGACCGGTCCTTATCTCACACTGCCGGTTAGCGTTGATTGCTTCCTGTCGCACATTGCTCACCAGAACAAAGCCAGACCAACTCCCGTGGGCCCTCCGACGTTGTTTGCGCCCCGTTCTTGCGGTCCTTCCATTTCTTGTTCTGTAAGAGAGCACCCGGTGAATCCCCGCAGGTCCTGGTCACAAATGGAGTCTTGATATTGAAAAGTTGAAACATATGACGGATTAACGTTTCTAGCGCTTGCAGCACACCCTGTGAGTGAAACCATCAACGCAAACGAGAAAATCATTTTTTTACTCCCTGATAACATACCCACTTTTAATGCAATATCCAAGCCGATGGAATGGGTTTTGTAACTTGTTATAAATTAGAGACATACGGCTATCAGGAGGAAACATGGGTGGACAAAAATCGCCTTATTGGGGCTATGTGTGACGAGAAATGTTAATCCGCGACTAAATAAATGGAACCGGAGGATCGGTTCCCCCGTTGTGGGGTGCATATGCAAAAAAAAGGGTGGTGCCATGTACTTCCGTGTCCGAGGAATGTCCGTGGGTGGGGAGATACCATCCAACCGCTGCGGGTTTTCGTTCCCTGATCTCGATGCCTTTCTATTTTCCCCCCTTCTTCGGCTTCCACTCCCGTGCCAACCGTTCCGCCTCGGCGATTTGGGCGGGGGTCATCTTGGAGGCGACAAGATTTCTGCTTTCTACGGCCAGCTTCCGTTCCCTTCTTTCTGACGCATTGAACCGCGAAGCCGCGAGGTTGAACCACATATGCGACAGAACATGGTCCTTCGGGACGCCTTGGCCTTTGGCGTACATGAAGCCGAGGTTGTACTGGGCTCTGGCGTACCCCTGCTCGGCGGCATTCCGCCACCGATTCGCCGCTTCGGTGTCATTCTTCGGGACGCCCTGGCCTTTGGCGTACATGAAGCCGAGGTTGTCCTGGGCTTTGGCGTATCCCTGCGCGGCGGCCTTTTGGAGCCACTTAACCGCTTCGGCGTAGTCCTGCGGGACGCCCAGGCCTTTTTCGTACATGACGCCGAGGTTGAATTGAGCTTTGGCGATTCCCTGCTCGGCGGCTTTTCGGAACCACTTCACCGCCTCGGTGTCATCCTTCGGGACGCCCTGGCCTTTGGCGTACCTGAAGCCGAGGTTTACCTGGGCAAAGGCATTTCCCTGCTCGGCGGCTTTTCGGAACCACTTCGCCGCCGCGGTGTCATCCTTCGGGACGCCTTGGCCTTTATCGTACATGAAGCCGAGGTTGTACTGGGCTTTGGCGTTTCCCTGCTCGGCAAGTGGTTTGAGAAGTCGATACGCTGTCGCGTAGTCACCTCGACCATAGGCGGCGTCGGCATCCGCGAATTGTCCCGCATACGCGGTAACAGCCATCGATATGGAGATCAAGAAGGTGAGCAAACCGAACGTCAGGCAGCGATATATCTTTTTGCGTTCTCTCACCCTGGCGCCCATCCCTCACGCCCCTTTTAGGAATTCCCTCTGTTCATCCATTCCCTGAAAGTTTGATGTGGTTTTTTACGGGTTGACGATTACCTACCAACACAAGGATAAAAACGTGAAAGAGGTTCTGTTTGGTTACAGATGCCGAATAATATTCCCTGGAAAAATATGCAAAAATCACACCCGACAGGTCATCGTTTTATAGTTCTTTAATATAATTATAGATATTTTATTTTGCAGAAATTGCGGTCGTTAGCAGGATGGCAAATTATTTCGCATTTCCAGTAATTTTCTGGCAAAAAGGTTGTTATTTGTCCTGCACCTTAATGCAAGCCGCCGCGCACTTCACATGCCGTTTGTGGGGAAATTGGCTGGCCGATCCCTGATAACTCGGCAGAGGGGAGCGGGGAAGGATCCCCCGCCGGAATCGTACACAGGAATTCCCTGTAAAGGGAAAGCATGTCCGAACGGAATATTCCGCGCCCGAAGCCGGTTCGACCCCCTTGTGAGCACCAGGCTCAATGAAAAAGGCCAACCATTCGGTTGGCCTTTGTGGACCGCTTGGTGCCGGAGGAGGGGGTCGAACCCTCATGACCTTGCGGCCACGGGATTTTGAGTCGGATAGAAAATGGGCGGAAACCATAGGCAGGATTGTAAATAGTAGGAAACAGTCGGGGGAACCGGAGAATTCGTTTCCCCCTTTTTGTATCTGGTAGGTATCCGTAGGCAGGATCTACTGCACATTTTACTGCACAGTCTGAGGAGTGCTTTCACATGCAGTATATGGCGGGAATGGGGGCGGATTCGGTAGGAGGTTCCGGGTTGCATAATTATTAAAAATGGATTGAATATTTCAGTTTAAAGAGACGACATGATATAAAAGGGCGCGTGTAGAAAACTTCTAGGGAAGGAGGAAGTCATGAAAATCGATTTTAATTCGATTCTGCTTTTGATCATCGCTGTCGAAATTGGGCTGATATATATCAAGTTGCCCAGGAAATGATTGCGGGAAATCTATGACCCCGCATCTGGTACACGGGTGCGCATGAAAAAGGTTTCACCTCTTTATAAGCACTAGGCCAAATGAAGAGGGCCGACCTTTTGGTTGGCCTTTGCGATTTGCCTGGTGCCGGCGGAGAGGTGGTCTGACCTGCCCCCCGTTTTTAGACCAATTGCACGCGGGGATTTTCGTTTGTTTGAACTTGCCCCCAACCCTGGACACTTTTTAAGTTAGGATCCCCGCTTCTTTTGCGGTCCGAGATAGCTGCCAGTCCTCCGCAAATGCCTGCGGCGTTTCGTCCTTCAAGCTGCTGTGGGGCCGGTGCTCGTTATAGTCTTTCCGCCATGCTTCGATCTTGATCTTCGCATCTTCGAGCGACATGAACCAGTTCTCTTCCAGGCACTCCTGCCGGAGTCTGCCGTTGAAACTTTCTATATAGGCATTCTCTATGGGTTTTCCCGGCCGGATAAAGTCCATCTTCACCCCGTTGCGATGAGCCCACTCGTCCACAGCCCGGGAAGTGAACTCTGTTCCGTTGTCCGTCGTGATGACCTGGGGCAACCCGTGCGTCTTGGCCAGTCGCTCCAGAACCGCCACGACTCGACGTCCGGGGATCGAGTTTCCCACCTCGATCGCGGGACTCTCACGCGTAAAGTGATCGACTAACGTCAAGGCCCGGAACCTACGCCCATCGTGGAGACTGTCAGAAACAAAATCCATGCTCCAGCGCTCGTTGGGCCGTGTCGGAGCCGGGAGAACGATCCGCAAGGCGCTGACCCGCTTCCTGCGCTTCTTCGTACGAACCTCCAGTCCTTCTTCCTTGTAGATCCGATACACGAGCTTATGATTGACCCGCCATCCTTCCCGGTGCAGCAAAACGTGCAAGCGGCGATACCCATAACTCACCCGGACCGAGGCCAGGTCCCGCAACCGGACCCGAAGCTCCCCACGGTCCCGTTTGCAACTCTGGTAGTACATCGTCGATCGGTTTGCCTGCGCCAAGTCACAGGCCCGACGCATGCTGGTCTTGTAGGTGGCCTTTACGTAACCGACCAGCCGGCGCTTCCGCGCGGGCCTTAGATTTTTTTTGAGAGCACATCCTGCAAAATGTGTTTGTCCAACGAAAGATCCGCCACGATCTTCTTCAGCTTCCGGTTCTCCTCCTCCAGCTGCCGAAGGCGGCGGAGTTCGGCGATCCCTATCCCTTGGTACTTACGCTTCCAGCGGTAAAAGGACTGCTCGCTCACCCCGAGCTGCCGGCAGACCTCCCCAACCGGCTTCCCCGACTCTACCTGCCTCAGGGCATACGTGATCTGCTCCTCGCTGAACCGGGCCTTCCGCATCGTCGTCCCCCTTTATGAGGACCGCAAATTTACCGAGAATTATAACTTTAGGAATGTCCAAGAATTGGGGTTTGGGTCAGGTGAGAGGTGCCCCGAAAATGTGGGCGGATAGAAGCGGGAAAGGGACTGGAGATTGTCTATCGTGCTTAACGATTAGGCGACCGAAATATTCCCAAACCGATAATCAGAGTACAGGATAGGCTTCCTAAAACAAACCACCACCCGAAGCTCTTCCACCCCCACTCCACAAAGAAAAAGATCTTTTCCGAAGCCATGGAGAATTGCTCCATTTTCATCCCTCCTGCAATTATTCCCCGGTATTTCTTGATTCCCGTTTCGCCGGTTTTCCTTACTTGTCCGGCGATGCATCTGTTTGCAGCGTTACATATAGCAAGATACAGTCCAAAACAGAAAAAAAGTATAAAGTGTTGATATATATTATTTTTACCCTAATCGTGTTCCTGTTTGTGTGACGTTTTACTTAACCGGTTCCGGATTGAAACGGAAAAAATTGCCAATTTTGGGCAGTTCCTTGCAAGGAATTCTCAGGGGAGGGGAACTACCTCCATCTGGAGGTTATTAGGAGAAATTGCCAGGGACTGCAGAATCCGGTCACGAACGCCCCACGAAGGGTCAGCCTGCTCCCATGTCTTCCTCCTCCTTCCTCTCCTTTCCTTTCCATTCACCACACCAATCAATGCTTTCAACCGTGGGAAACAAGTAATCTCCCCACGAAGCTCCACGGACCGTGTATTGTGGGGGGAAACGTCTGCAGATTCCCTTGAGGAGTGTGACGCTCTCACCGAACTCGTTCGTTCTTTTGAATTCCGAATACTCGCAATGTTTGCAGTTTCTTTCCATCCATTTCCCTCCATTCCTTGGCGTTTCTTGGGGCCATTGTCTCCCTGGCTCCCATTTCCCATTCCTCTATCGCTAGAGATTGTATATCGTTTAGGGGAAAATGGGGAACCGGACCGAGGACCGGGAAGGAGGACGAGGGACATGATCCAAGCAGGCCTTGCCGAATATGCCGCCCTTCTCTCCGGTTTAGGAGAGGGCACCCTGACGAAATTCGAACCTACCATGACCGTAATTGCGATCGTGACATGCCTCATCTTCTTGTTCTGGCTCGTCGTATTCAAATTATAATAATTAACCGGTTCCATGGGATGGATTCGGTCGCCTCTTCCCTTGCGATATGGATGAGCCACCCATTCGCTTCTCCCGCAGAGGAAGCAGAAACGGCGCGGTTCAGATCTTGTCGCCGGTGGAAGTGAATACTGGCGTACCTGCGAGGACTCGAACCTCGGTCCCGCTGCTTAGAAGTGAACAGCCGAAGGGGTCACCGATTAAGTCGGTGGCCCCTATTGTTTTGTCTTGTTTGGGAAATCCGGCGAAAAGTGATTTCCGTTGTACGTCCTGGTACGTCCTGTTTACGGGTGTCTACTATACAAAAACTATGCAGTCGGATGGGGGGGGTAGGACCCCACGAGATCGTGTCCCATTGGATATAAGACCCCTTCCGAAGTCGGCTTCGATTTTCCGAGAAGTGCTACCTGTGTGAGATGCCATGCATGGGTGTGCCGGAAGGGGGGGGATCCCCCCGGGGGGGAGTCAACCCGTAATCGGGTACGGATCCCCCGGAGGAGAGATCCGGGGGTGGTAGCGAAGAGGAA
>CAWEPX010000010.1:0-22196 GCA_963811025.1 uncultured delta proteobacterium | reverse complement strand
CTCTTTAGAGCCGGCTGTCTCGCTCGAACCCGGTATTTCCCGTTCCGGGCGAGACCGGGGGTTTGAAAGTCGCGGGATATGCCGTCAATCGCCACGTTCGTTTCCCGTGCTCCCGATTTTTTGCAACCGGTAGCCCGGGAGCATTCTCCACCGGTTGCCGATCGGGGAGAAATTCTCAACGGATGAAAAAAAATGGTTTACTGATAGAATTACATGTGGTAAATCTCGCAAGAGGGTGTTTTCGGCGGGGAATGGAACAGGAAAAATATTGGTGAGTTGATCCAATGTTGATGTGGCGGGTTCCGCCGGGGGGAAACCACCCGGTGCGAGTCTGTGTATTGAAGTCGGGGAGGGAAAATATTTTCCTGGCAGGGAGGGGGCTGCCGCCATAAATGGGAAATATTATTTCCTATCAAAGGTTCAGTTGTGAACCTATTTTCACAGGGTGATTTCTTAGTTGTAATTAAAACAATAGGATAAGCCCCCTCGGGCTTATCTTTTCGGACCGGCGGGGGGTGGCACGATACTTGTTTGTTATTCTTGTAGTTTGGTCAGCGGAGGGTAACAAAAGTAAGGATGTTCGCTGGACCAAGAGGAGGGAGGAAAATGCTAAACGGTGTGATCATGATGTTCCGGGATGAAGAGGGGCAGGGTCTGGTCGAATACGCGCTGATCATCGTGCTGGTTTCCATCGCCCTGATCGCCGGTCTTGTTTTACTCAAGGGGAGTATTTACAATGTATTCAACAGTATAGGGTCTACTTTGACCAGCGGAGCAGGGGGTCGTAGGCAGTAGACAAACACGGGAGGTTAGCCAGCAGGTCCCGGGGGAGGCGTTTCGGCTTGAAGCGTATGATTAGAACCCGCAAGGGGCAGGGGTTGGTCGAATACGCAATGATCATCGTCCTCATTTCGATGGCGGTCATTGGCGCGGTAGCGGCTTTCAAAGACGGCCTGACACAAAGCTTCGCGTACTCCACCAGCCAGATCAGCTCAACCCTCTCATCCTCATCCGGCAGTTAGCGAAAGCGAAAGATTCCTTTCCGATCAAGATTCCTGATGTGGGCTTTCCGAGGGAAGACATGGTAGAATCAGTCACCCCGGAGGGTCCGTTTTTTTTTGTCGGGCAGATTCCTTTGGGACAGGAGGGGGCAGCGGCGGAGATGAATCCGACCGGAAAGACGAAACGCGGACAAGCCCTCGTCGAATTCGCACTCTTGGTCCCGATCATGCTCCTCCTGGTGATCGGGATCGCGGAGTTCGGAAGAGCGTGGATGACGGAAAATATCCTGACCGGTGCTGCGCGCGAGGGCGCACGGGTGGCGGCCGTGGCGCAGAACACTATACCAGTCGCAGACCCAGGGACCGCCCGCGTGAACAGCGTCCTTTCCTCGGCATTGATCACAGCGGATTCGGTAAATGTATTCGATCCGGGCCTGCCGGTAAATTCGATACAAGTAGATGTTACCTATACACGTATTCTGTTGCCATCACAGGGTTCATCCCCGGATTGCCTGCCGTCCTTCCCCCTCACGGGGACGGCTACGATGCGCCGGGAAAGGTACTAGCACCGGGAGGCAGATCCACTTGACAGGAGACCCGATCGAATGAACCGGACGCGAATCGTCATTGTCTTACTGACGGCCACCTTCCTTGCCTTGCTCGCCAGTATCGGTACGTACCGGTTTCTCTCGGAGAAAAGCCGCATGGCCGAGGAATCCAGGCTTCAGACCGTGGGTGTCGTCGTCGCCGCGGAGGATATCCCCTTCGGATCGACGATCCGACCGGACCAGGTTTCTCTCTCCGCATGGCCGAAGGATCGGTACCCGAAAGACGTCCTGACCGACGTAAAGGCTGCGTCCGGCAGGGTCGCACGGCGCGAATTCATGCGCGGCGAGCCCATCGTCGAATCGAAGCTGCTCACCACCGCAGCGAACGTCGGAATGCTTTCCTTGAGGATCCCTCGGGGGATGCGGGCCTTCACGGTGCGGGTGAACGAAGTCGTCGGGGTAGGAGGATTCCTACTGCCCGACTCCCGGGTGGATGTCGTGTTGACGACCGAGTCCCCGGGCGGAGAAAGAGGGAGGATGTCCAAGATCATTCTCGAGGACATTCGTGTTCTCGCAGCCGGCCAGAAGATCGATCAGAAAAGCGGCGATCCGGTCGCGGTCGGCACGGTCACGCTTGCCGTTACCCCGGAGGATGCCGAAAAACTTGCACTGGCAAGTGCCGACGGAAGTATCCATCTTGTCCTCCGGAATTTCGCGGATTCCGACAAGGTGAAAACCGTCGGGATCCGCATGGATCGGCTCCTCTCGCCGGAACGGTCCGCCCCGGGACCTTCCCGGGCAAGGAGAGTCGTGAAGCGTGCCGCTCCGACTGCGCCTCCCGCCCCGGCAAGAAAATACACCGTGGAAGTGATCAAGGGAAACAACAGGTCGGAACAAACGTTCCAGTAGGTATCGCGGACCGATTTCACTATTTGGGGGTGGGCAGTGGTAGGAAGATCGAGGAAGGCCTTCATCCTTTCCGTCGTTTGCCTAGGGATCCTTGTAGCCGCGCGCGCGGGGGGCGAGCTGCAAGGGACGGAGCAGCCGCCCTCCCCGGAACGCTCGATACACGTATACGCCAACCAGTCGGTCCTTCTCGACAGCCCTGTCTCCATCAAGCGGGTTTCCGTTGCAAAGCCCGAGACTGCCGACGTGATCGTCATCTCCCCGGTGCAGCTGCTCATAGTCGGGAAGAGCGCCGGCACGACGACGCTGGTCTACTGGAGCGGCGAAGAGGTTCCCAAGGTCATCGAGGTCGTCGTCGACCTGAACCTGGATAAGGTTCGAGCCGATCTGACCAACATCGCTCCCGATGAAACCTTTGAGGTGACGGCATCCGGGGATTCCATGATCCTGACGGGAACGGTAAGCACCAAGAGGGTAGAGGGTCGTCTGGTGGAAGCCGCCAAGGTGTATTCCAAGAACGTCGTCGACCTGCTCAAGGTGGTGAAACTGGAGCAAGTGCTCCTGCAGATCCGCGTTGCGGAGATCAACCGGACCCTGGCGAAGGAGCTGGGTATGACCCTGCTGTTGCAGGGGTTAATCGACGGCAACACGTACAGAGGATTCCTGAATCCGCCGGGCTCTTTCAACTCTTTTTCCGGCTCCATCCAGGATCCTAATGGCGCGGACGCCACCTTCTCCGATCTGACGAACATCTTTGTTGCAAAATCGACCGGTGTCACCCGGTTCGCGGGAATGATCAGGGTTCTCGAGGACAAGGGGGCACTGAAGGTTCTTTCCGAGCCGAATCTCGTTGTGGCCTCCGGGGATGAAGGGAATTTCCTCGTGGGGGGGGAATTCCCGGTCGTCATCGCCAGCGCGGCCGGGTCGGGAGCGGCCGCCTCCGTGGAGTACAAGGAGTACGGCATCAGCCTGAAATTCAAGCCCCTGATCGTTCCCAACGGGGATATCTACATAAAAATCTCACAGGAAGTGAGCGAGCTGGACTTCGCCAATGGTGTCGCCATTTCCGGGTTCCAGCTCCCGGGGCTGAAGACCAGGAAGGCCGAATCGGGGCTGCAGTTGGGCGACGGGCAAACGTTCGTCCTGGCAGGCCTCCTCGAGAACAGGATCACCCGAAAGATCTCAAAGATCCCGATTCTCGGGGACATCCCGTTTCTCGGGGTGCTCTTCCGCAATGCGCGGTACAGCAATGAGGAGGTCGAACTGATGGTGATGGTCACCCCCAAGATCGTGCGTCCCCTCAACAAGGAGGAGATCCCCGCACTCCCCACGGAACTGATGAGAGAGAAAGAAACCAGTCCGAATCTGGTGGAGTAAACGGGACTCATGAACGCGGGAAGGAAACCCTCCGTGGGGGGGCGGGAGGGGGGGCAGATGATCGTGATCTTCGCGATCGTCCTCCTGGTCCTGCTCGGGTTTGCCGCCCTCGGCATCGATGTGGGGTACATGTACAGCGTTCGCAGCGACCTCCAGCGGAGCGTCGATGCCGGAGCGCTTGCCGGAGCATTCGCTTTCAACGACGGCGGCTGGGTGTCAGGTCCCGTCCCGGCACTTCTCCAGGCGAAAGCCGAGAATCGTGCGACGTTTTTCGCCACGCGGGATCCCGTGGGGCCTGCGCCGCTGACCAGCGGGGCAATTACATTCGCGTACCCCCCGGGGGTGGTGAACCAGATCCAGGTCACCGCCCGGTATAACGCGAACCTCTTTTTCGCGGGGATCATCGGGAGTCCGACGGTGATGCTCTCCGCCACTGCCGTTGCGGAGGCGATACCGGTGGATCAGAATGTTGAATGCCTGACGCCGCTTGCGTTCCCCTATCCGTATACGGATTCGAATGGCAATGGGGGTTGGAATCCGGGAGAACCGATTGTCCCACCTACCTCGATTCCCCAAGGGTTGCACGTAACATTCCGGGTCGCGAACACACCTGAGCCGTCCGAGGGGTATCCAGGGGGAACTCCTGGCTATGTTCATGATTGGGCAGGAGAAATATTTCCGATAAGGATGTGCGGCGATTCCTTGGGCGGGGAATCGGACCTGAGACGAAGAATTCGTACTCCCTGTTATGACGGGTGCAACGCGATCAGCTTTGGCATCCCGCTCAGCCTGAAGGAAAATCCCCACGTATGTCCCGGCCATCGATGAGATACAGGACGAACTCATCAACAACGATCCGTCTGCCTCGTGGGATTCTGCTTCGGATCCGCCGGTCAGCACGGACGCAGGATATTCCGGGGACAACTGGATGTTTTCTCCCCGGGTCGTGCGCGTGATGCTATACAACCCGCAAAACGCGCGGGCGACTGGCACGATCAGCGTTACGGGGTTCGCGGGATTCTGGATCGAGAGTGTCTCTGGTTCCCCTTCCTGGCCAAATAATGCGAACGTGAGGGGTTATTTCATCCCCGACAGCGCCGTCGGGGGAACGAGCCCCCTTCGCCGATCCGATCGAGCCGTCCCTCAAAACCACAAGGCTGGTACAATAGCGAGATGATGGACCGGATAAGTTGCCTCATCATCGAGTCGGACCAGGAAGCGGTCCGCCAGATCGACAACCTGGCCCGCATGATCGGCAGCATCGAGATCCGCTGGAAAACCTCCTCGATCCAGACCGGCATCGAGATCCTCCGGAAGCACCATCCGGAAATGGCCATTATCGGCCTGGGCGGGAATCCCGCGTCCGCGATCGAGTCGATTTCCTCCATGGCACGGGATTTCCCCGGACTGTACCTTATGGGGCTCTCGGATACCGCGGACGCCAGTCTCATCCTGCAGGTGATGCGGGCGGGGGCGAACGATTTCCTCCACAAGCCGGTGAAGGAGATCGACCTGCGCGCGGCCGCCGAAAAGATATTCAAGCTCAAGGCGGCCAAGCAAGAGACGACCGGCGGAGGGGGCAGGATCATCTCGGTCTTCAGCAACAAGGGAGGAAACGGGGTTACGACGATCGCGGCAAACCTGTCGGCCGCGATGTCCCGATACCATGGCAAGAAAACCGTGGTGGTGGACCTCGTGCTCTCCCAGGGCGACCTTTCGATGTTTTTCAACGTGTCCCCTTCCTATTCCATCCTGGACCTGGCGAAAAACGCCACGAAGGCCGATTACGACTTCCTGCATACCCTTCTCGTCAAGCATTCCAGCGGAGTCTACATACTGGCAGAACCGCCGATGATCGAGGATGCCGAGGAGATCACCCCCGCCAGCGTAAGGGAAGTGCTCTCCACCTTGCGATCGATGTTCGACGTCATCATCGTGGACACCCCGCATCAGTTCGACGAGCGAACGTTGATGGCGCTCGATATGTCGGACCAGATCCTCCTGGTGACGCTGCTCAACATCCCGTCTCTCAAGAACACGTTGAAATGCCTTGAGCTTTTCGGCCGCATCGGCCTGCGGGACGATCGCGTACGCCTCCTGATAAGCAGGTACCTGCCAAGCGACGAGATCCCGAGGGAAAAAATCGAGGGGATTTTGAAGCTGCCGGTATCCTTTACCATTCCGAACGACTACCCCGTTGTGATCTCCTCGGTGAACCGGGGCAAATTGTTGCACGAGATCGCACCGGACAAGGAGGTCACGCGAAGCTTCCGGCGCATGGCGGACATTCTGCTCGGGCCCGTATCCGCACAGAAACCGGTATCCGAGGAAAGAAAACGCGGTTTTTTCGGAAGGCTCTTTCCCGGCGAAAGGAGTAGCAAGTGACGATAGGCGAATGGCGGGCCGGCAAAAAGGGGGGGCAAGCAACGACAACCCTTTTTGGTGACCCTACCCTCAGGAGAAGCAATGCCGCCGCGGGGATGCGGGCATATCAGGAACTGAAAAGTACGATCCACCGCAAGCTCATAGACCGACTCGATCTCTCCACCGTTGCCGAGATTCCTCCCGAACAGCTATCGGGGATCATCAAGACGGTCATCGAGTCCCTGATAACCGCCGAGGGGATTCCGCTGACACGCGCGGAACGGGAAAGGCTGGTGTTGGAGATCCAGCACGAAACGCTCGGCTTCGGGCCCCTCGAGCCCCTGCTGCAGGACCCGGAGATCTCCGACATCATGGTCAACGGGCCGAACCAGGTCTACGTCGAAAAACACGGCAAAATCCAAAAGCTCGATGTCGCGTTCAAGGACGACGACCACCTGATGACGATCATCGAGCGGATCGTCTCCAAAGTCGGCCGCCGCGTCGACGAATCGTCGCCTCTCGTAGACGCCCGGCTTCCGGACGGCTCCCGCGTAAACGTCATCATTCCGCCCCTTTCGCTGGACGGGCCGGTAATCTCCATCCGGCGCTTCGGGATCGACCCCCTGAAAATGGGAAGCCTCCTCGCCAACAAATCCCTGACCGATGAGATGGCCGTCACGTTCGACGCGATGGTGAAGGCGCGACTGAACATCCTGGTATCGGGAGGCACCGGTTCCGGCAAAACGACCCTGCTTAACAACCTTTCGGGATACATTCCCAACACCGAACGGATCGTCACCATCGAGGATTCGGCGGAGTTGATCCTCCAGCAGGATCACGTGGTGCGGCTCGAGACCCGCCCCCCGAACATCGAGGGAAAGGGATTGGTCACCCAGCGGGACCTCCTCCGCAACGCCCTCCGGATGCGCCCCGACCGCATCATCGTCGGGGAGGTACGGGGCGGCGAGGCGCTGGACATGCTCCAGGCGATGAACACCGGACACGACGGATCGATATCCACGGTGCACGCCAATTCCCCGCGGGACGCGCTTGCCCGGCTCGAGACGATGGTGCTGCTCGCGGGATTCGATATTCCCACGAAAGCGATCCGGGAGCAGCTTGCTTCCGCTCTCGATGTCATCATCCATGTCGCACGGTTGAGCGACGGGAAACGGAAGGTCATGATGGTATCCGAGGTTACCGGGATGGAAGGCGACGTCGTGGTGATGCAGGACGTCTTCCTCTTTGAAAAACAGGGAGTCGACAACGACGGGAACGTAATCGGGAGATTTCGGCCTTCCGGCATACGGCCGAAATTCCTCGACAGGGTCCACGTTGCGGGGATTCCCCTTCCGTACGAGACCTTCTCGATCCGGAAGTAGGGACGGGAGAAGAGAACGTGATCCTGACTTCGCTGATTGTCTTCCTGCTGGTCCTGGTTGTCGTGATCGGCGGGTATCTCATTCTGGAATACGAATACGAGCAGAAAGAAGTCGAGAGACGGTTTTCCCGCCTGGAAAAGGGGGAGCATCTTGCGGATGCTCTTCCCGCAATCCTGAAAACCCAGATTATGAGCGATGTACCCCTCCTCAACCACGTTCTTTCGAAGCTGAATTTTGCCGTCCGATTCGACAAGCGCCTGCAGCAGGCCGGTATCGCCTTGAAGGTGGGAACGTTTGTCCTTCTCTCCATCACCCTGTTCGCCTTCGGGACCGTGGTTTGTCTCCTGCTGAACTGGCCCCTGGTGCTTGCCCTGGGATTCGGCCTCGTCCTGGGTCTCATTCCCAACACGGTCGTGAACTTCAGGCGTCACCTTCGGATTAAGAATTTCACGGTTCATTTTCCGGACGCCCTGGAGATGTTCGCCCGGTCACTCCGGGCGGGCCATTCCTTTTCCGGGGCCATCGAGCTTGTGGCAGAGGAGATGCCGGAACCCGTCGGCCCGGAGTTCCGGAAAGTCTTCGACGAACAGAACCTGGGGATCCCGCTTCGCCAGGCGCTCTTCGGGATGACGGAGCGTATCGACAGCCTGGACGTCAAGTTTCTCGTAACCGCCATCCTGATTCACCGGGATACCGGGGGAAATCTCGCGGAGATCATCGACAAGATCTCCTACGTCATCAGGGAGAGATTCCGGATCCAGGGGCAGCTTAAGACGTTCACTGCACAGGCGCGACTGACCGGCTTCATCATTGCGCTGCTCCCCGTAATCGCTGCGCTGCTGATCGGGTTTCTGAATCCCCAGTACATGAGGCCGCTCTGGGAGGACCCCGTCGGAAGGGTAATGGTTTTTTCCGCGGTCATTCTCCAGGTCCTCGGGATATTGGTCATCCGGAAGATCATCAGGATCAAGATATGAACCGGAGGGGGAGATCTTGATTTCCTTCATCGTGCTCAGCGTCTTTCTCGCCACGGTATTCGGGGTAGTGTCCGTTTTCCTGTGGCTGGAAGGAAGGAAGGGAGCCCTTCCCCGCCGGGTCGAGCATTTCGTTTCGGGGGGGGGGGCGAAACCCCAAGCGAGCGCCTACGAGAGCGCAAAGGTGTGGGCGACGGGGTTCTGGAAGCGATTCATGGCAAAAGCCCCCGGGCGCGAGGAATTCCTCTCCTTGTTCACGGGGAAGGAGCTCTCCGGCGCGCGGTTGCTTCTGAGCCAGGCGGGTTACCGGAAATTGATGGCGTATCGCCTCTACCTGTGGGTGAGGATGACGTTGCCGCTCTTTTTCCTGGTCCTTGCGTTCCTGTTCGGGACATCGGTCGGGTTGCCCGGAAGCAAGAAATTCCTGCTGGGGATCCTGGGATTGATCGCTGGGGTTCCTCTTTCCCGGCGTGTGGCTCCGGGGAAGAGTCCGGAAACGGCGTGAAGAGGTCGAGGACGCTCTCCCCGACGGGCTGGATCTGTTATCCGTCTGCGTCGACGCGGGGCTTGGCATCAATTCCGCGTTCGTGAGGTTGACGGATGAGTTCCAGCTGACGTGCAAGGCCCTGAGCGAGGAATTCGACATCGTCAACAGGGAAATGCTCGCGGGAAAACCAAGACCGGAGGCCCTGCGGGCGCTGGCGGACCGGACCGGCGTGGAGGATGTGAAGTCCTTCGTGGCGATGTTGATCCAGACCGAGAAACTGGGGACGAGCCTTTCCCAGTCGCTGCGCGTTCATGCGGACTCCCTGCGGATGAAACGTCGCCAGAGGGCGGAAGAAGCAGCGGCCAAGACCACCATCAAGCTGGTCTTTCCGCTGGTGCTGTTGCTGTTCCCGGCCCTTTTCATCATCCTCCTCGGCCCGGGGCTTCTCCAGGTGATTCATGTCCTTCTCCCCGCGGTGAAAGGATAAATACCGACAAGGAGGGTGAATTTGGGCGAGAATTTCATGGCTGCGTTACCCTGGATGGTAGCCTTCTTCGTGGTTCTCGGCCTCTATCTCTACGTGAGGTCGAAAAGGGTCAACAGGAGATAGTCCGTAAACAGGCGGAAGATGAAAGCCCGGAATGTCAGCAGGGACACCTTGCTGGGTGACGCGATCCGGGAGGCGAACACGTTCTTTTCCCGGATCAGGGGATTGCTTTGCTCCGAACGTCTCGCTCCCGGAGAAGGGATGTGGATCTGCCCGTGCAACAGCATTCATTCCTTCGGGATGCGGTTCGAGTTCGACGCGCTGTTTCTCGACTCCGGAAAGAAGGTGGTGGGACTGTATCGTCGTTTCCGCAGAAATCGCATTTCCCGGGTTTTCCTTGCCGCCCGAGGGGTCCTCGAATTGCCGGAAGGTACGATCGAGATGACGGGGACCGAGGTCGGGGATGAAATCGAATTCCGGACGTGAACCGCGTTTCCCATCGATAATCACAGGGTGCCTTTCCATCCTCGTCGTTTCCCTGTTTGCCTCTTTCTTGCCCTTCGGGACCGCTTCCGCCTCCTCCGTTCCATCGATTGCCGCAATGGCCCGCCTCCAGGCCTTCCCTCCGGAAGAACACGGCAAGATCCTCTCTCTTTTTGACGGATACGTATCTCTCGGGTTGCGGGAGGAAGCAGGGGGCTATCTGGAGCAGAAGGTCCACCTCGGGCAGATAACGCGCGAGGACGCCACTCCGCTGTTCGAGAAGATCGCCGTGGAGCAGAGCCGGTGGGACGAACCGTCCGGTCTTGTCTCGATCTGCGAAATGGCACTGCGGAGCGGTATTCGCACCCCATCGATCCTGTACGCGTACGGGACGGGGTTGCGTCTGGCAGGCCGCCTTTCCGATGCCCGGTCGATCCTCTCGCAAATTTCCGCGGGGAATCCCCTCCATCCGTTCGCTCTTTTTGCCATCGGCCAGATCGCGGCGGAGGAAGGAGATGCAAAAACGGCCCTGGATCACTTCGCCCGTGTCCGCCTCCTGGTCAAGGACCGCCCGCATCCGGGTGTCCTTGACCGACGGGTTGCCCTTTCCCAGGCGGAGATGTTCCTCGTCACCGGGCACCCGGCCGAAGCCGTTCCGCTCATGGAAGCCGCTCTCCGCCAGAGCAAGGACCCTTTCCTGCAGATCGGACTGGCTGCGGCCAGGGGAGAGGCGATTTCGGAAGATTCGGCGCTTCACGCGGAGATGAAGGCCGGAATGCCCCCCAGGGAAGGGGTGCTGCTTTCCCTTCTGCTGGGGGGGCTTTCCCGGGAACGAGGCGATTACGATTCCGCCGTTGCCCACCTTAACCGGGCCGAGGAGGATCTCAAATCGGCCCTTTTGTCGGGTACACCTCCTGCATCGGCACGCCTGGAGCAAAACAAATCCCAGGAACTCATCGAACGACTGATCGCCGATCATTCGGCCCTTCGGCAGCAGCTTGCCGTCGCGGGCCGGCAGAACACGAAGGAAATCCGGGAAAGGATGGTGGACCTGCTGCTCGATATCCTGTTCATGGACCACGCGATATCGCGGTCCATCGGAGCGATGCCGCCAGCGCCTTCCCTCCCCCCGGTCCCTTCTCCGTCCTCCCGTCAGATAGAAGAGGTATTCCTGAAGATCGAACAGGTGATCCTGGGGGGAGATACCGTCGACGGTCTGGTGAATGAAATCGGAAAAAAAATCGACATCCTCCAGAACATCGGTCACCCCATGCGGCGTTATCGCCACCTGACGAAACTCGTAATGAGCCAGAAGGAGACCGTTCGGATAAAGGAAGCCATCCGGAAGCGAAGGGAAGCGGCGATTGCAGGGGTGACGACCGAAGACGAAGGCGGCAGCTCCCAGTTTTTGAAGGACATCGGACGATTCCTGAAAGAGCTGGAATCGATTCTGGATATCGCATCCGATGCACGGGGGTTCATGCGCAACAATTTCGATCTCCTGAAGGAAGGTGTGGGAAGGGGAAAAACGGATTCCGGGGAACCGCCGGGGATGGTTGCGGATGTGCTCGCTTTCGATAACGAACGCTTCGCCTCCCTGCTTCCCTCGGTGCAGGCGCTGGAGAAAAGGGCCCGAATCGCCTCCTGGGAGAGGAAACGGCAGGAAATCCTGCTTCTGCGCCCCGTGGTTCTCCGCCAGCTTGCGGATACCTTCGTGGTCCAGGCGATTTCCCTGCGTGCCACGATGCCTCCGGGGTGGTCATCGCGTGCCCGTGCCCTCCTGGATAAAAGTGTTTCCTACCTTTCCGCACAAGAAATCCTGCCGGGCGACAAGGCGGATATCGCCGCAAATATCGGTTCCTACCTCCTCCAGGGGAAAGGCGCCAGGGAACCGCACCCCGGCAGTCCGCCGGGTCAGGCGGACAGGGAAATCATCGCAAAGATCCTACCGTGGCTCGAAGACGGCGGCGCATCCGGAGGAGAACGCGAGAAGAGGCTCTATGTCCGGGCTTCCCTGAAAATGGCGGTCGGGTCTTCCGACGCATTGCCCGCGGCGCGGAAATTTCTTGCGGAATTCCCCTCTTCCCCCCTGGCAGGCGACATAGCCGTCCGCCTGGGAAACGAGGCGATTCTCGCTGGCAAGCTGCCCGCGGCGGAGAATTTCTACAAGATCGCCGCCAGGATTGCCCGTCCCGCCTCGTCCTCCATCGCCCGATACATGCTCGGATGGTTTCGCTATCACAACGGGGATTCGGAAGGGGCGGTCGAGGAACTGGCATCTTCCCTGTCCGAGCCGTCCTTTCCCTGCCGGAAGCTTGAACCTTTCGAGAAATCCGTTCTGACGCTGGCTGCCCGCGCCTGGATGGACCTTCCCCCGGAACGCCTGGGTTCCTATCCCCCGGTCGAGGAGGGGAAATGCGGGGGGAAGCTCCTGCTGACTTCGCTGGGAGAGGCCGAGGAGAGGCGGGGAGAGACGTCCCGGGCGGCGGTGGTGTTCGACGTCCTGGCCGGCCGGTTCACGGGCGACGAAGCCGCCCTTACGTACGAGATGAAATCCGTGGAAGACCTCATTCGGGCAGGGAAGGAGGATGAGGCGTATTCCCGTGCGTTGACGCTCAATGAGAAATACGGACCCGGTTCCGCGTGGGCAAATTCCCACTCCCCGGCCGCACGGAAGGCGGCGCACGAGAAATTGGCGGCGATGCTGAAGACCCTCTCGGAGAGGAAATTTGACGAAGGGGTCCTTTCCGGGAAACGGTCGACGATGGCGGAGGCCGCGTCGGGGATGGAGCAATATTTTTCGGTAAAAGGAGAACAATCCCCCGGATCCAAGGCGGAACTTCGTCTCAAATATGCCATTGCCGCGCTCAAGTCGGGCGACAGGGAAACGGGAATCGGCTTGCTCGAAAGCCTGCTGGAGGAACAGACATCCGGCCCGGTCGGGGAGAAGGCGGCCATTCTTTACGCGGATACGATGATCGCGGGATATGAGAGGAAAGAGCAGACGGCCGCGGACGCCGAAAAGGCATCCCTTCTCCTTCTCGACAGGTTCCCTTCCGAGAAGACCGTTTCCCTGGCATACCGCGCCGCCGCCGACATGCTGAAAGCCGGAGAGTACGAGGGTGCGAAGCGAGTTGCCGGGAGAATCGAATCGGATAAATCCACTCCCGCGGCCCTCCTCCCCAAGGCAATGCTTGTCCAGGCGGAGAGCTACGTGTTCCTCGACGAACCGGCGAGTGCCCGCGGGAAAGCGGATCAGATCCTTGCCTTCGAAAAGGGGAAAGGGGTGGAGCCCGAGGTATGGGAGAAGGCAAGGGACCTCTTCCTGCTTTCCTCCCTCAAGGAGGTGGAAGCGAAAACGACCGCCCGGGACTACGTCGGGGCCGCGAGGTTGCTGGAGGATCTGATCGCCCGGTTTCCCGGGGCGCCGGAAGCCCCCGCATATTCCCTCCGCGCCGTGCGATTGTACCGGGAAGGAGGCGACCTGGAAGGGATGGAAAGGATCGCCTCCCTCTTCCGCCTGCGCTATCCCCGAAAGGAGGAAAGCGTGGAGATCGCGGGCTCTCTCGGAGCGTACCTGGAGGAACGGAAGGAATTCCTGAAGGCAGCCGACGTATACGCCGAAGTCGCGGATCGATTTTCGAAGGATGCGACAGCGGGCCGGTTTCTTTTCCACTCCGCACGCCTGGCACGGGACCACGGCGATTTGAAAAACGCCCGGATCCGCTTTTCCTCCTACCGGGACCGGTATCCGCAACCGCGATGGATGAACGCCTACGCTGCCCTCTCGGTAGGGCTCCTCGATTGGGGAAAGGGCAGCGTCAAGACCGCCCTCCGGGAGATGGAAGGGGGGCTTCGTCAGGTCGAGGCCGGCATGGAGGCAGATGCCCCGCGGGAGCTGTTCGAAGTGGAAGGGAAGGCGCAGATCGCCATCGGAGAGTACTGGGCGGACCAGTTCCGCAGCCTGAAGCTCACGTCGCCCCTGGAAAAGAATCTGGCCATCAAGGACAGGTTCTTCCGAAGATCGCTTCAGGCGTTTGCGAAGGCGGAGCAGAAGGCCCCGCTGGAGGTGGCATTGAACGCCTCCCAGCTGTCCGGCGATCTTCTGGTCGAATTCGGGCAAGCGATTCTTGCCTCCCAGCGGCCGAAAGGGATGAGCGAGGAAGAGCGCGCGAGGTATGAAGCCGCGTTGGCCGCCCGTGCCCGCCCGTTCTTTGAGCGCTCACTGGACTGGTATGTCGGGGCGATCGACCGGCTCGAGGCGGAACGGGGTCCGTCCGATCTCGCCCTTTCGATCCGCCAGAGGCTGGAAAAGGCGCAGAAACTGCTCGCGAAAATCCCGCAGGAACGGGGAGTGCAATGAGACGCAGGGTCGTTTGCCGGATCGTGATCGGAATCGTTACGGGGACCCTTGCCGCCGGAATTTTCCCGCTTTCGGGAATGGCCCAGGGACCGGATGCGGAAACTCCGTCCTTGAGCATGGAGGAACTGGAAGTGAGAGGCTTCCGGGACAAACCCGGGCAGCTCTACGTTTCCGTGCCGGACCAGGTCTTCTCCCCCCCTCCGGTCCGGTTCGATCTTTTCCGGGAAGATCTTGCCAGGCCGATCCTCCCCTGGGAAACCGCAGGGGAACATTCCGGAAAGGACCGCTCGAAGGCTCCGGGAGAGAAATGAAGAGCGAACAGGGAAGAAATCCGGTCGACTCCCGGAAGGAAGAATGAACGGATTTATCGGCATCGACGGTTGGGGGAGAGGGCAGAACCGGCTTGTCCGGTGGATGATCGGGCTCTCCCTCCTCTTCCATGCGGGGATGGTGCTCCTCGGAGTCCTGGTATCATCCTATTTTCCCCCCCGGACGCCGACTTTCCCGGTGGTGACGGTCGAGTTGACGGAAGCTCCGTTGTCCACTCTTCCGGAGGAGAAACCCGTCGCTCCGCCACCCCCAAGCGTGCCTCCGAAGAACAGCCTCGCTTCCAGGCCCCGCCCGGTCCCCGCGAAAAAAACGAAGTCGCCCTCCGCGTCGCAGAGATGGCTGCGGAAACTCGACGCGGGATTGCCGAGCATCCCGGATGCTCCCATAGCCAAGGGCATGGGAAAGCCCGGGGGGATACCGGTTCGCCGATGGGCCAACGATGCTTCCCCCCGTCCGGGAGATTTCGCACCCGCGGTTGCCCCGGAAAACAGCGCCCTCCTCGGCCAGATCACGAGACTGGAGGGGAAGGTTCGCCAATCCGGAATCGCCGGAGTCGGGACCGGCAAGGAGATCGAGGCATCGGTCATGTTCGGCGGGGTGGGATCGTCCCAAGGGGAACCGATCCCGGAATGGATCCGCGACATGATTCGCAGGAAGGTCCTCGGATACCTCCCGGAACTGGAGGCAGTCTATTCCGCCGCCTACCGCCGGAATCCGAAGTTGCGGGGAAGGATGCTGGTCCGGTTCCAGGTCGACCCTTCCGGGAAAGTCTCGCGCGCCGAATCCGTGGAATCCTCTTTCCGGGACGGGGCATTCGTCACAAGCGTCCTGGAAAAAGTGCGTCGATGGACGTTCGAGCCGACCGAAGGGCACACCGTGCAGGTCCTGTATCCCTTCGTTTTTATCGCTCCCTCCTGATCCGATGAATGGCAAGGCGAAGTATTTCCTCCCTTCGATCGGGCAATGGCTGTTCCTGGCAGTATTCCTCACTCTCTCCTTCCATTCGGGATCCACCCTTCTGAATGATGGGGACACCGGCTACCACATCCGGGCAGGGGAATATATTCTGAATACCTTCACCGTTCCGGACCACGATATTTTCTCCTTCCTTTCCCCGCCACCGAAGTGGACTGCCCACGAATGGCTTTCCGAAGTGATCATGGGTCTGCTGCACAGAGCATTCGGCCTCACGGGTGTCGTTCTCTTTTTTATTCTGCTTATTTCCCTTACCTACCCGCTGCTCTTCCGGATGATGCGATCCTGCAGGGGAAATATCCTCGCCGATTTCGTGATACTTTTCCTCGTCATCTTCTCCTCCACCCTGCACTGGTTGGCAAGACCCCATATCTTTTCGTTGATCCTCACCGTGGTCTGGTACCGCCTCCTGGAGGATTTCCGGAAAGAAGGGAAGAACCGGTTATATCTTTTGCCTCCCCTGATGCTCCTTTGGGTCAACCTGCATGGGGGATTCATGGCGGGGTTCCTTATCCTCGCGATTTTTTTCCTTGGTGGTTTGATCACCTACCGGTATTCCGCCCGCGAGGGGAGGGAGCAAGCAAGGCGCAACACCCTCTTCCTCGGGATAACCTTTATCGCCTGTCTTCTTGTTTCCCTGATAAATCCGTACGGATATCAAATTCTTTTCTTTCCGTTCCGCCTGGTTTCGCAGAAGTTTCTCATGGACAACGTGAACGAATTCCTGTCTCCTAATTTTCACCAGGTGATGCCCTTCAAGTATCTCCTGCTGTTGACGATCGCCATCCTCGCCGTTTCCGTGAAGAAGCTCGATTTCGTCGAGATCTCCCTCCTCCTGATATTCCTGGACATGTCCCTGTATTCCGCGCGCTATATCCCTCTTTTCTGCATCGTCGCCGCCCCGGTTCTCGCAAGGCAGGCCGGTGCCTTCCTCGCCCGGAGGGAAGGACGGCGATATTCGGTGTTTCGGACCAAGTCGGATCACATTGCAGCAGTTGATACCTCGGTGAAAGGACATGCCTGGGTGATTCTCGGCCTGCTCCTCGTGACGGGGGCCGCTGCCACGGGGAAAATGGAATTCCGGTTCGACAGAACGAAAAAACCGGTCGATGCGGTGGAATTTCTGAAAAAGGAACGCATTACGGGGAACATGTTCAACAACGACGAGTTCGGGGATTACGTGATCTACGCCGCCTATCCCCAATACCGAGTCTTTTTCGACGGTCGGTCCGACATGTACGGTGCCGAGAGACTGAAGGATTACATGAGGGTCATTGGCCTGGAGACGGGATGGGAGAAGGTGATCGAGAAATACGATATCGGCTGGATTTTCTTTGATGCGGATTCCCTTCTTTCCCGGTCGCTGTACGATAGGGGCGGGTGGCATCTGATCTACGCGGACAAGGTGGCGAATGTATTCGTCAAGGAGACGCCGGAGTACCGGGACGTCATCCGTAAGTACGGGAACGTGTCGCCTGTCCTTCCCGGGGCCGGGGGATAGGATGCTTGACGTTAAGGGTTTGGGAAGAGACAAACCCTTTATTTTCCCCGTTGTCCTTTTTCTGCTGGCCATCCTCACGAGGATCCCGTTCGCAAGCGAGCTTCTGTACAGCTGGGATTCGGTCGACTTTGCGCTGGCATTGGAAACGTACAGTGTCCCTGCCCATCAACCCCATCCACCCGGGTATTTCCTGTACGTGATGCTGGGGAGGATTCTCCGCCTCTTCACGGACGACCCCAACGTCGTATTTGTCTCCATCAGCATCGCATTCAGCGCGTTTGCGATCGTGGCACTGTACTATCTGGGCAAGGAACTTCACGGTCGCTCGACAGGAGTGCTTGCCGCCGCGATCGGGATCACGAGCCCGAATCTGTGGTTCCACGGGGAGGTGGCTCTTACCTATGCAGCCGAGGCGTTTTTCAGCACGCTGATAGCGTTTCTCTGCTGGCGTATGCGCAGCGGGAAGCGGTCCTGTCTCTGGCTGTCCGCTATCGCGATGGGGGTTGCCGGAGGGGTTCGCCAGAACACCCCGATCTTTCTCTTCCCGCTCTTCCTGTATTCCGCGAAGGATCTGCCTCTCCGGAAAATCGCTCTCTCGATCGGCCTGATGGTCCTTACCTCTCTGTTCTGGTTCCTCCCCATGCTGCGAATGACGGGGGGGTGGGACGCCTACTACGGGGCTTTCCGGGAACTGTGGACGTACAACACGGGGACTTTCACCGTTTTCGGAAACGGTTGGCCGGCGCTGAGATTGTATTCCTCCACTCTTCTTCTTTTTGTCGTGTACGGGCTGGGATTCGGGGTCTTTCCCCTGGTTCTCGCGCTCTATGCATGTATACGTCAAGGAAAGCACAGATCATGGGACAGGGAACAATCGGTTTTTTTCTCCGTTTGGGCTTTCCCGTCGATCCTTTTCTACCTTTTGGTCTTCATCCATCCCGCGAATCCCGGGTATTCCCTGATCATCATGCCGGCATTCTATATTCTTACGGCTCTAGCCCTGGAATTCCTGTCCTCGGATTTTCAAAGGATATGGCGAAAGAACTGGTACCCGTGGCTGGCATTTTTCCTGGTGTTTCTAAACGCCTGCTGGTTTTTTCTGTCTACCTTTCCCCCGTCGTACCGGGGAATCAGGCTTCATGACAAGGAGCTGGTAGCGATGTTCGACGGTATCCGCACCTTCTCCCCGCAGGAAACGGCGATATTCGTCGCCAAACCATATGCTTTCTCCGGGTTCCGACACATCATGTATTATCTCCCGGAATACCGGGTGTACCAGGTGGATGTGAGAATGTCATCGACGGGCGAGAAACGGAAAACCTTTTGGGGAGTGAACCGGGAGACGAAATTGACCGATGCGATCGATCTACCGGATCGTATCAACGAGGTTGCCATACTGACGGACGGTGACGAGTGCAGGGATCCCGGGGATGGGGTGGAATTGCGTCAGAGGATCGATCCCTCCGGTCTCTGCATCCTGTCGGGGCCGGTTACCGTATTGAAGAAGATGTTCCCCGGGCTGGAGTTTCTTCCCTAGACGAGGAATACAGGAGGCTCTTTATGGATTTGCAGGAACGAACCGAATCCACCGGGATACGATATCAATGCAAATGTTCACGCCTGAAGGCGATTCGGACGATTTGCCGGAGAATTATTGTTCGGGGAAGGGACCTGTGGATGTTGGATGTCGGGTGTGGAGATGGTTTCATCAACCGGGACCTTGCGAAAGACAGAACGATCGGTTTCATTACCGGCGTCGACATAGGCCTGTCGGAGTATCCCCCCGGCCTCACCGGATGGGCGTTATGCAGAAAACATCGATAATCGTCCCCTGCTACAATGAAGCCGGTCGCCTGAAGGACGAGGAATTTGTCCGGGCGATAGAACAGAACGGACAGCTGCACTTTCTCTTTGTCGATGATGGAAGCACCGACGGAACGAGGGAGATCCTGGCCGCGGTTTGCCGATCGAACCCCTCGCAGATGGCATGGATATCGCTTGAGAAGAACTCGGGCAAGGCGGAGGCCGTGCGGAAAGGGTTTTTACATGCCTTTGCGTCGGATTACCGAAATATCGGATATTGGGACGCAGACCTATCTACCTCCCTCAACGCTATCACGAAGTTCTGTGAAATTCTGGAAACCCCGGGCGTTCGCTTGGTGATGGGGTCTCGCGTTAAGCTCCTGGGGCGAAAAATCGAAAGGAGGGCGCTGAGGCACTATCCGGGCAGAATCTACGCCACGTTTGCCAGCCTTGTGACGGGGTTGCCGGTATACGATACCCAGTGCGGCGCCAAAATCTTCAAGAACAGCGAAGAGTTGAGGATCGTATTCGGGAAACCGTTCCTCGTGAACTGGACATTTGATGTGGAAATATTGGCGCGGTTTCTGATGCTCGAAAGGTACGGGGGAAATGCCTCTGTGGTCACCTCCTCTGTCGAGTACCCACTCGAGGAGTGGATCGATGTGAAGGGCTCAAAAGTCAGACCCGCCGATTTCCTGATCGCGGTGGTTGAGCTTTGCAGAATATGTTTTTTCCTTCATGCTCCGGGGGCAGATCGCCGTTTTGACAAACTGAAAAATGAAAAGCGGATCGGGTAAGTGACGGGGATGAAGGGACGAAGGACCGAGATCTTCCTGCTCCCGGAGGCACTTCGCAGCAGGGCGCTTTCCGGCGGGGGTTTTTCCCATCGGCCGGCGGGAGAATATCGCGCCGACGCCACGGCCTGGGCGGCAATGGCACTGGCCGCTACCGGGACAGAAGAGGGCCTCCTAGGGATGGCGCGGGACCGGATTGCCGGCGAACAGCAGGAAGACGGTCGGGTGAGCGTATCCCCGGAGCACCCGGAAGCATTCTGGCCCACCCCGTTGGCGGTTCTGGCATGGGAGGGCTCGCCCGCGCACCGCGAAGCGCAATCCCGCGCGGTTACGTTCCTTGAGAAAACGACCGGCCGTCACTTCGTGAAAGATCCTGATGCACCCGTCAAGCACGACACATCGATAAAGGGTTGGTCCTGGATCGCCGGTTCCCACTCCATGGTCGAGCCGACGGCACTCTCCCTGATTGCGCTCCGGACCGCCGGGCAAGGCGAAGACGGGCGGACGCGGGAGGCCATACGGATGCTGATGGACCGGCAGCTGTCCGCGGGAGGATGGAACTACGGAAATACATCCGTTTACGGACAGGAACTGTATCCCCAGACGGAAAACACGGGGCTTGCGCTCGATGCCCTGGCCGGCCGGGTGTCGCGGAACGATGTTGCCCGAAGCCTGGGATATCTGGAAGAGCGGCTCACGCATGTACGGGCACCGCTGTCCCTCGGCTGGGGCCTGCTGGGTCTCGGGGCGTGGGGGGCGCGACCGGGAAACGCAAGGCTCTGGTTGCGGGAAAGCTATGAACTCCAGCGAAAATACGGTCCTTACGATACTACGCTCCTGTCCCTGCTTCTGCTTTCCTTCCTGGCGACCGGCGGACTGGGAAGCGTCGTGGGAAGGCAGGGGACAGGCTAAAATGACCCTGTGGGGCAATACCCGGAAGAAGGTTGACTGGGGGCGACGCGAGTTCCTCCTGGGTTCCCTGGGATGGGGATTCGCGGCATCAGGCTACTTGTCCGTGTTGGGCGGTTGTACGAAACGGGATTGGCGTGCCGACACCTTCATTGCGAAGGTTCAAAATTACGAAGCGGACATCGTCTCGGCCTTCGGAAAAGGATTCCGGGAACTGGCGGTGGGAGCGGAGGAGATCAAGGGGAAACGAATCCTTCTCAAGCCGAACCTGATCGAGCCGCACGCGGGGGCAGGCCACATCAATACGCATCCCGGGGTCGTTCGCGCGGCGGCGGCGGCGTTCCTGCGGCTGGGGGCTTCCGAGGTCCTGGTCGGGGAAGGACCCGGTCACTCACGGG
This sequence comes from uncultured delta proteobacterium, assembly GCA_963811025.1. GTDB lineage: Bacteria > Desulfobacterota > Deferrimicrobia > Deferrimicrobiales > Deferrimicrobiaceae > CSP1-8. The sequence goes on along the minus strand of CAWEPX010000010.1, from coordinate 1,114 downwards.
ATTCGGTCCTCGTGCTGGAGGAGTCCGGCCTGGGGGATGTGCTTGCGGGAGAGCACATCCCGTTCGTGGACCTGAATTACGAACCGGGATACAAAGCAAGGAATCTGGGCCGCCAAAGCCGACTTGCCACCCTGACGCTGCCGGCAACTCTTGCGCGAGCGGACTGGGTTGTCTCCGTGGCGAAGATGAAAACGCATCATTGGGCCGGGGTGACCCTCTCCATGAAAAACCTTTTCGGACTGATGCCGGGGATCTACTACGGTTGGCCCAAGAACGTCTTCCACTGGGAAGGGATAGACCGGTGCATTTTCGACATCAACGCGACGGTCAAGCCGCATTTTGCCATCGTGGACGGCATCGTGGGAATGGAGGGGGACGGGCCGATCATGGGAAACCCGCATCACGCCGGAGTGATCGTGATGGGGCGCAACCTGACGGCGCTGGACGCCACCTGCGCCCGCATCATGGGTATCGACCCGTACAAGGTGGTCCACCTGGCGGCATCTTCGGGCAGGCTCGGCCCGATTCGCGAATCGGATATCCGCCAGCGGGGGGAGAGGATTGCCTCGGTCAGAACCGACTTCGCCCTACTTGACAGGATCCATGCGCAAAGGGGAATACGCCTTGGGTCGCGATAGCGTGGGATCATCCTCATGATTATCTTTTTGTGAACGTGTGCATCCCGATTCTCCTTGAACATTTACCAATGTTGTCCATTTTATCGGCCTACATGGGAGCCGGCTTTATCCTCCAGTCCATCCTGGATCAAGGTGCCCTGATCCACTTGGAATGGTGTTATGACCTTTATGGCCGATTGAATTACCTTGTCTTGATCTACACAGTCATCTTTTTCCGCTTCATATACTTTTCAAACTTGAGCACATCTTGGATGGCATTATGCCATCGACGGATATTTCAGTGCGATGTTGACCGGAATGCTATGGAAAGGGTCGGGGCGGTTCGTGATGTATCTCAAGGAAGGTGGAGGGAGTGATATAGGCAAGCGAGGGAAATTTCGTCACGTGGAGAACAGTTCCGTCGCGTAGAAGCAAATCGGGACAAACCGTGCATTACTAATTGATATCGCCGCGAACGGACCGGAAGGGTTATTGTC
>CAWEPX010000009.1:0-77552 GCA_963811025.1 uncultured delta proteobacterium | reverse complement strand
TTACAGAACGGTTCCCCATTGATTAACGCTGGAACAAATGTGGACCTTTCCTCAGACTATGGGGGGGTAGCGGTTCCACAAGGTAGTGCTCCCGACATCGGTGCATACGAATACGGAACTGGAACCGCAGAACCTCCTCCCACAACCGAAACCAACGTGCCATTAGCGCCACAGATAATAGGTATTCAGTAATATAGAGTTTTTAGTTAAAAATCTGCCCTGGAATGAAAGGTCTCCCAATCGGGATGAATCATATATATTCTCTTTGGATTTATCTATACTAATTCGTTCTCTTTTCAAGCCCTAGAAGAAGGAGACTCCACCGGAACAGATACGCACCGAGCATCGTTCCCAAAATGTTGCAAATCAAGTCGGAAAGTGAAGAGGTTCGAGAAGGAAGATAGATTTGCAGCAGTTCGATGATAAGACTGATACCGCTGCCCAGCGTTGCAACGAGCAATAAATCGGATTTACTCGGTAAACCGTTCTCTTTTCTTAACCAGGCCGCATAGAAGAATCCCAAGGGTAAAAACCCCAGGACGTTTATGAAAACATCCCGGATCAAGTAGCGACGGAAAAACTCTTCTTGCCAAGGGGGGCGAAGAACTGTTTTTTGGAATACATGATAGGTTGCCGGAAAGAAAATATCGTTTCGATCAATGCCGTGGTTCCGGGAAGTCGAACCGGTTCGTTCATCGAATCGGTAGAGCAGAGTAGGGGTATTTCCGGGCAACCACGTCGGTGTTCCATTCCTGTCCCGGAAATGTTTCATGACTTCTTCCGCTGACAACTCCCTGTCGTAAATGGCGAGAAAGAGGAGATCCCCTGTCCAGGGACTCTTGCCCGTGGGGGAATTACCAAGTAACAAGATTCCCGAAGCATTGGAATCTGCCGGCAGAATGGGAAAGTCATTGGTTTCATTCATCATTCTCCCGTCGACGTAAATTATAGTATTTCCCTTATTAGAAGTGACGGTGATAAACAATGTTACGTTTTTTCTTTGGATGTCTCTCACACTTATTTCCCGAAAATCACGGCGTATGTCTTTTCCTTGCAAAGCGGCACGAAGGATCAGTTGGGATTTACGTTGAGTAAGAAAAAAAAATTGACGGTTCCCTCCGCCGTAAAGCGTGAGGATTCTTGAAAAAGGAATATTCATTTTCCCCGTCGGCCGGATAACCAATTCGATGCTAAATGGACTACCCGGTTGAATGGCACTTAGCGGGCCATATATTGGTTCTGTGCTGTAGGCTATTCCCCATCGACCGAAATGGATCCCATTTTGCCCGTTTAACCAGGACACTTCATTTTCAGGGTAGAAATCAAACGGCCATAATCCGGCGAGGAAAATGGTAATGGTGATGGCAAGGCATATGAGGAGAAGGCCTTTTTTTCTTTTCCTGTTTTTCCTGGCAATCATCTCGATTTCCTTCTCTTTCTTCGACCTAAATGGCATGTCTCTTAAAAAGACAATTTCACGTCGTACACGAGACGAGACGGGGTCCTTTTATTTCTCGTTCCCCTGGAAATATTCTGCCCTAAACTCTGGTTGGGAATGAAATGAAATTAGAAAGAAAAAACAGGAGGAAGCAATTGATCAAGCCGGGACATACAAATTGGAAAGGGATCATCCTTGCCGGGGGGGCCGGAACACGTCTCTATCCAATCACCAAGGCGGTGAGCAAGCAACTTCTTCCCGTCTATGACAAGCCCATGATTTATTACCCCCTCTCGGTGCTCATGCTGGCGGGAATCCGCGAAATCCAGATCATCACCACACCGGAGGAACTTCCCCGCTTCCAGGCCCTCCTGGAGGACGGATCCCAATGGGGGGTCAGATTTTCCTATGCGGTCCAGCCGCGTCCCGAGGGGCTGGGGCAGGCTTTCCTCATCGGCAGGGAATTCATCGGAAAGGACAACGTCTGTCTCATCCTGGGGGACAATATCTTTTACGGTCACGGGTTCCAGCAGATGCTCCACAAGGCGGTGCAATTCAAGAAAGGGGCGCTTGTCTTCGGGTACTGGGTTCGGGACCCCGAGCGGTACGGGGTCGTGGAATTCGACGGGGAAGGCAAGGTGCTGTGCATCGAGGAAAAGCCCAAGAAACCAAAATCCAGCTATGCGGTTCCCGGTTTGTACTTCTTTGACAACCGCGTGGTGGAGATTGCCTCCGGTCTTACGCCTTCGGCCCGGGGGGAATTGGAAATTGCCGATGTGATTAATAACTACCTTGTCCGCGGGGAACTGCGGGTAGAAATTTTTGGGCGGGGATTTGCCTGGCTAGACACTGGGACACATGAATCCCTCCTTGAAGCGTCAACTTTCGTGGAAACAATCGAAAAGAGGCAGGGTTTGAAAATTGCCTGTGTGGAGGAATTGGCTTTTCGGATGGGATATATCGATTCTCGGCAGATTGCAAAACTTGCCTTGCCTATGATAAAGAACGGGTACGGAGAATACCTATTGAACCTTGTTAAAGAAGAATATAAACAGTAATGCTATTATCAAGTTGGTAAGAAGTTGGTGATAAAATGTCGGGGGAATGTATAAACACTAACGGCAAATCTTCATCCTCTGGACGGCTAAAAGAGAAACAAAAAAATGCCATTGTTCGCCATTACGAGGAACAATGGCATTCTTGGGATGACGTGTACGAGGGTTGTTATGACTCGGAAGATACTTCGTTTGAGGTGCTCAAGAGAAGGGACATTATACTTAGCTTTATTGATGAATATGCCGGCGATCGGGAATTGAGAACCATTGATGCCGGTTGCGGAACCGGGGTGTTGCTATGCGATATCCTGAAAAGGGGTCACGACGCCGTAGGGGTGGATTTATCCCCGAAGATGATCAAGGCCTCAAAAAAGAAGGCAGATTGCTTGCGGTCCCGAAAGATCTCATGCTTCCTGGGGGATATCGAATCGTTGCCGTTTAAGAACCAATCATTTGACGTGGTCATCTGTGCCGGAGCCCTCTCCCATCAGAAAGAGGATCACAAGTCTCTTGAAGAAATCCGGCGGATCATGAAGACAGGGGGTCTCCTCGTTATCACCCTTCCCAACGCAATTAAACTTCGCAATCTTTTGGACCCGTTCTCCTATCTCATTGCTTTTTCACGTTATTTATCTAAACGTCTTTCCTATCGACAGAGCGGTAAGGCGGGTGCGACGGAATTCGTAAGAGGTGGGACCTTTACGGTGAGGAAGTATCTTTATCATCGTCTTGGATCTCTTTTCGAGGCACATGGACTGAAGATCAAGGAAATCAAAGGATGTGGGTTTGGACCTTTCACGTTTTTTCGGAAGCCGGTGTTTTCTGTGGAGAGGACGCAGGACCTATCGGCCAGAATTGAGGGGATGACGAGCTATTGGGCGTTCCGATTTCTGAATTGCTTTGCCAACACCTTTGTTCTTCGCATAGAGAAAAATGGTTAGAATATTTCCTTGCTATTTTGTTGGTTTTCAAGATGGTAAATGGCCGGCATACGGGCATCGGACGGTGACGACATGACGAAGGTGCTGGTGGTAGGCTGCCATATCATGGGTCTGGGTGTTATCCGGTCTCTACATCTGAAGCAAATAGACACGGTGGCATTACATTATGAACCCACCGACATTGCTCATTGGTCACGCTATCCGTCAGAAAAGGCCAAGATCCCTGACCCTGGAAAGGATGAGGAAGCCTTTGTCCGTTTCCTGATGCAAAAAGCAAACACATGGGGCGGCGCTCTTATTATCCCCACAAACGATCTGGTGGCTATAACCATCTCGAAGAATAAAAAAAGGCTGGGCAACCATTACGTCGTCGCTGTTCCGGACTGGGAAGTCATCCAGTTGTTCGCAGATAAGGAGAAGCAGTACAGGATGGCTGATGAGGCCGGCGTGCCGCGCCCGAATACGTTTATCCTGAACAGTAATGAGGATCTACGAGACCGGGGGCATGGTATCGGCTACCCGTGTGTGCTGAAGCCGTCAGAGAGTTACAAATTCATGGAAATGTTCCAGAAGAAGAATTTTGTGGTTTATAATTTCCGGGAAATGGCAGAGAAATATAAACTTTGCCATGACGCGGGACTGAGGATTATGGCTCAGGAAATCATACCCGGTCCCGACACGGATTTGCGTAAGATGCAGGGGTATATGAACTCCAAAGGACGGATCGTCGGCAAGTTCTTCCTGAGTAAAATTCGCTCAAATCCTCCGCCGTTTGGTGTGGGGAGGGTAGTGGTGAGTAAGGAGAGAGATCCGGAAGTGGAGGATCTCACAAACAGGTTTCTATTACACACAGGATTCAGAGAAGGATTCTTCAGCATCGAGTTCAAAAAAGATCCGAGAGACAATAAGCTGAAATTGATAGAAAACAACATTCGTCTTGTCAGAAACAACTGGCTGGCTACTTGTTGCGGGATCAACTTCCCATGGCTTATCTACATGGATTTGATGGAACAGCAGCAAATTGACATCGAGACCTATACGGAAGAGTTCTATTGGATTGAACTGTATTCCGACCTGTTCAATACGATTTTTCGCCACAGAAGAGAGAACATTCATTGGCGTGAGTACATTGCGCCATATCTTTCAAGGAATAAGACCAATGCCATACTGTCATTGCGTGATCCCATGCCGTTCTTGAAAGAGACCCTGGCGTTACCGCTAATTCTTTTTAAGAAAATCTATTCCTAATGGCAACCGAAATGCATTCCAAACAGCAACAAAATAGAAGAGGTGGAATTATTTTCTTTATTGGGTATCTTTGAGTATTCTAGGCAAGGAAAACGATAACGAGCAGACCGGATTTCAAAACTGTTTAATAACAAAGATTAGATGGAAACAGGGGAAATTAGATAATCTTCACTGGGGGAGAGGTAAAGCATAATATTTCTAGATAGATAGGTTGGTTGGTAGATTCCACCCACTTCGGGCGGTTTTTTTTTTGTTCGTCTGACCGGAATGAACACTCAATTAACATTTTAGTAAAATTACGATTTCGTTACTCCCCTTTCATTTTTGAAATATCGATGTGCAGGTATATCTTATAAGTTGCTAATTACAAAACATTTCTGTGTGGTACGCCTCTTGCCCTTCCCAAGGCATTCAGACGATTCAAGGAGGACAAGTTGGCGATTCCCTTCAGGCGGATTCACACAATTCTTCCCTTCGTTATTATCGTTGCATTCCTTTCCGGGTGCGGGGGAGGGGGGGGGACCTCAGGCGGATCGGAACGTTACCCTGCGAAGATTCTGGCCTGGAGCCCGCCTTCCCAGTATACCAACGGGACACCTCTCAATCCCGTGACGGATCTGGACAGGTTTGAAATTTACATTAAAGAAAATGGCACATTCTCCGATACAGACAATGAGATGGCTACAGTGTCTGCGACAGAATCGGGAACCGGACAACCGACGACTTCTTTTGACCTCGCCAATCTCTCTCCTTTCCTTTCGCAAGGCGTTACCTATTACGTTTCGATCCGAACCGTGGCATTAAACGGGATGAAATCCGGTTTCTCTCCCGGCGCGACATTTTCCTTCTAAATTGCCCCCCCTGCCTTCATCGAGTAGAATTTCTCCACAGGAGAACCCTCTTGTCGAGGAGAGTATGAGCCTGGGAAATACGATTCTGTCGAGTTTTCGAGCCGGCGTCGTGGCGCTGAAGCTGGACGGAACGGTCGCTTATGTCAACCCCATCGGGGCAAAGATCCTGGAAGGATGCCCGCTTGCCGAGGGAGAGAATATCCATTTGCGAGCGGGGGAAAACTCCTTCTTCCGGGTCTTGAGCGAAGCTCTCACGATGCACTATCTGCCCACGCGGATCGAAATAGAACTTCCGGGAAAGGACGGCGACCGCCAGAACATAGGATTCACTCTCTCCGAGCTCAAGGAAGGGGATAACAAGATTGGCATCTGTGCCTTTTTCAAGGATCTTACCCATGTGGAGATGGCGGAAGAGAGCGAGAACCTGAAACAGCGTCTTCTCCTCCTTGGACAGATGGCTGCGGGACTGGCGCATGAAATACGCAATCCGATAGCCAGCATCGGCGTACACTGCAGCCTTCTCAAGGACCATCTGTCGAAAAACGAAAAACTCCTTACTTCCGTTAACATGATGGCCCGGGAAGTCGACAAGGTGGAATACATCATCAGCGAGTGCCTGAATTTTGTCCGCCCGGCGGAACTTGGCCTGAAACAGGTCGAGGTCGACAGGGTGGTGGAGAGCATCGTGGAGAGATTCCGCACTCTGTACCCGGGAATGGAATTCAAGGTGAAGAAGCAGGCAGATGTGTCGTATCAGTCCGAGGTCGATGCGGGACTGATCGAGCAGGCGGTAAACAATATAATCGCCAACGCGGTGCATGCCTGCGAAGAGAACGGATACGTGGAGGTATCCTTCGGGATCACTCGCCACTTCAGCGATTTCCTGCGGCTTCGGCCGAAAGCGGGATCCGATGGTCCACGGCCATTCGGGAAATGAGGAGGAATTCGTACGGATCACCATCCACGACAACGGACCGGGGATCCCCCACGATATCGAGGAGAAGATCTTCGTTCCTTTCTTTACCACCAAGAAGACAGGCACCGGACTTGGCTTGCCGTTGTCCCAGAAGATCATCCACGCGCACGGCGGCGTTCTGGATCTGCAAAGCGAGCCCGGAAAGGGAACGGACTTCATCATCAAAATTCCCGTGAGGCAGGAATGGCGGACACGATCCTGATCGTAGAGGACAACGAAACGCTTAGAGCGGGAATCCGGGTGTCACTGGAAGATTCCGGTTACGGCATCCAGGAGGCGGCGAATGGGGAAGAGGCGATCCGCAAGCTTGAGACCGAATCCTTTCACGTCGTCGTAAGCGACATCAAGCTCGGGGACCTGACCGGTGTGGACATCCTGAAAAAAGCCAAGGAGGTGAACACGGGTACGGAAGTGATCCTGATGACCGCGTACGCAACCGTCGAGACGGCCATCCAGGCGCTTCGCCTCGGGGCGTTCGACTACATCCAGAAGCCGTTCGACCTCGAGCAATTGAAGCACCGGGTGCGCACTGCCCTGAAAATGGGAAAGATGCAGGGGGAAATCGAGTTTTACCAGAAGGCTTCGTATCAGAACGCATTGGAGAGCGGGGCGCTCGTGGCCGAGAGCCGCGGGATGAAGGATATTCTCTCCGTCATCCGGAAGGTGGCGCCTACCCCCGCGACGGTCCTCATCACGGGGGAAACCGGGACGGGAAAGGAACTTTTGGCCACAAACCTGCATTTCGGAAGCATGCGCTCCAGTAGACCCATTGTGAAGGTGAACTGCGCAGCCCTGCACGAAAACCTGCTTGAGAGCGAATTGTTCGGACACGAGAGGGGGGCCTTCACCGGCGCGGAGAAGCTACGGATCGGCCGCTTCGAGCAGGCCGACAAGGGAACGATCTTCCTCGATGAAATCGGGGACATGAGTCCGACGACGCAGTCGAAGGTCCTGCGCGTTCTTCAGGAACAGGAGTTCGAGCGGCTGGGAAGCAGCGGAAAAAGCATCCAAGTCGATGTCCGGGTGGTGGCAGCCACCAACAAGGATCTGCGCGTAGAGGTGAAGGAGGGGCGGTTCCGACAGGATCTGTTCTTTCGGCTGAACGTGGTGAATCTGCGGGTCCCGTCTCTAAAGGAGCGCACGGGAGGATATCCTTCCGCTTGCGCGGTTCTTTATCAACCAGTACGCGGTGGATTTCAAGAAGAAAGTGACGGGTTTCTCCCCGTTGGCGATCGAGAAGATGCGGTCGTACCTTTGGCCGGGCAATGTGCGGGAGCTGCAGAACGCGATCGAGCGTGCCGTCCTGTTGTGCGACGGAGAGGTGATCGAGGCCGAAAACCTGACGATGGAAGTTCCCCAGGAGGAAGGGGAGATGACCTGGGGGGAAACGCTCAATCTGGAAAAACTGGAGCGCGAAGCGATTATCCGGGCGCTTCGGGCGACCCATGGAGTGCAGAAGGAAGCGGCGCAGCTGCTGGGGATATCCCCAAGGGTGCTCAATTACAAGATTCAGACCCTGGATATCAACTGGAAGACCTACCGCAATTCCGTGGCGTGAGAATACTCCGGGGCTGAAGTTCCTGTTTTTCCTCGAAAAACGCACGGCAGACCCTTTCATCGAACATGGTACCCATGTTGTTCCGAACCAGTTGAAGTGCTTCCTCCGTGCGCAATCCCCCCCGATGCGGGCGGGAAGAGGTAATCGAGTCGTAGAATTCCACCAGGCCGACAATCCGTGCCCCGACCGAAATTTCCTCTCCCTGCAATCCATAGGGATACCCGGATCCGTCAAAGTATTCCTGGTGCTCCAGGATAATCTTGACCGGCTTCCTCCATGCCGGGAATCCCTTCCAGCATCTTGGCGCCCAGGAATGGGTGTTTCCGTGCGATTTCCAGTTCCCTATCGGTCAACTTCCGGTTCTTGGTCAGGATTTCCCCCGGGATGCCGACGATCCCGATGTCATGCAGGGCGGCGGCCGTTCCCAGGGTGGTCAGTTCCCCGTCGGGGAGCCCGAGGCGTTTACCGACCCGCAAGGAAAGATCCTGGACGCGCTTTCCGTGGCCGCCCAGGAAGGGAAAGCGCACCTCGAGCGCGGTGGAGAGTGACCGCAGGATGGTGGAGGAATACGTTTTCACGTTTTCATGGAAGGAGATTCCCTGGGAAAGGATCGTTGTGATCTCTCTTGCCACGGGCGTAAACGATGTCAAATCGTCCCTTGTGAAGGGCTGGTTTCCCCTTTTGTTCGTCAGGTGAAGGATTCCCAGCACACGCCCATCTTCGAGAAGGGGGATGGAGAGAAAGGAGTCGCTTTCGTACCCGTTCCGCTTCCATTGCATCAGGGGCGGGAGATCAGCCTGCCCGGTGACGAGCAACGGTTCCTTTTTTTCCGCAACCCAGGAAGTCACGGTACCTGGGGAAACGGCTGTTCCCGGGGCGAAGCGCTCCTCTCCGTTTCTGAACCCGATCGCGGCCCGTAGGTTGTAGTTGCCGTCGGAATCGATGACGACGATCGAACTGCGGTCGGCGGACATCCCCTGCATGGCGGTGAAGAGAAGGATCTCCAGGAACCTGTCCATATCGACAACGGACCTGGCGGCAGCGAAGATCTTCTGGACCGGGATCTCGGGAGCCTCGAAACGCGGGGCCACCAGGTCTGCAATTTCCTGGTACAGACATGCTTTCCCCCCGCCTTCATGTCTTGCCATCTGGAGCGCCCGGTCGGACTTTTGCGTAAGGTCCTGCCTGTCAAACGCGTCCCCAGGGAAGGCGGAGATTCCTGCGCTTGCGGAGAGGTGCTCGGTGCGCACATTCCCTATGCCGGGAAACAGGTGTCTTCCCAGCCGTTCGAGTATCCGCCGGGCGAGGAGCCGGGAGTCGGCTGCATTACTTTCCGGGAGGATGATGGCGAATTCGTCCCCTCCCAGGCGAGCGACCGTGTCGATCTCCCTGACGCAGCCCTGCAGTATGGTCCCCGTTTCCTGCAGTGCGATATCGCCCGAGGAAGGGGAAAATGCGGTGTTGTACGCCTTGAACCCGTCGATGTCCAATGTGAGGAGAGATACGGGGATGCCGTTTCGGCGCGAACGGAGGATTTCCTTTTCGAGAAGATCATCGAAATACCGACGGTTGTGCAGGTGTGTCAGCGGATCGAAAAACGCGTAGAACGAGAGGGATTTAACCGCGTCGCTCTGGAAAACGAGGTTCTCTGCGTAGCCGACAAGGACCCAGAGGAGCTTCATCTGTGCAGGGGTAAACGGTGGCGGTTCCTTCTTGCCGAATACGAGTGCTCCGATGCATTCCAGGTTTCTTCGGAGGGGATAGGCGACGAGCGAGGTTGCCTGCCATTCCCTGCATGCCTTTTTAAATTTCGGATCCTTTCTCCTCCTCCAGGTGGATCCCCTTGTTGAACGATCCTGCCAGGGCGGCGGGAAGGAGCAGGGACTGTTTATCGCCGGTTTCGAGGGAGGGGAGGCGTCGACTGGCGGCAATTTCGAAGTCGTTGGTATCGGGCGACACGGAGATCAAGGCGCAGCGGTCTACTCCCGCGATCTCGCAGGCGATGTCGAACAGCGATTTGATCGAATCCTCGAAATCGACTGAAGTGCCGAGGAGAGAATTGCATTTCAGAAGAGTGTTGATGGGGTCGGCGAGGGTAACGATTTCTTCCGGGGAAAAATCGAGCGGGAAACCGATTTTACAGGGGGGGAAACCCATTTATATCCAAATATTTCATCGTAACTTTGCCCTCGTAAGTACTCTTTATGGACTGCAAGTCTTGCGCCTGAAAAATAGCGGTGCCGTTCGTTGGAATATCGTTTAAAAACCGGATAGTTACCTGTTTTGCATCCCTGGGTAACCATTTTGCTGTGGAAATATTCTCCCAATATTCCCGAAAATTTACCTGTGGTGATTACTTTTCCCTCTCATCGGTTTCTTCCCTGATAGTGCTATTTGTATGTATTTGTATAGTCAGTGTTCCCTATCTTAAAATAACCCGCTGATCAGCGACAGGATGGAAAAAGCCCTGAGAAAACCAGGTGGGAATGATATAAATGTGGCTATGAAGAATAAGGGGAAACGATTCGTCAGCGTCGTAGCGGTATCAGGAGGGCCTGATTCCGTATATCTTCTCTACCACTTGGTCAAACGTTCTCCTCGGATAGTCGTCGCCCATTACAACCACCGGGCCAGGGGTAAAGCATCTGAAGAGGACCGGAAATTCGTGGAACGGTTAAGCCGGGAACTTGGTTTGCCTCTGGAAATAGGGATGACCCGATCTCGAAAAAAGGCGGAACGCACACGATCTAAGGATGACAAGGATCGGTGGTTGCCGGGATTCGAAAGGAAGGCACGGGATACCCGGTATGCGTTCTTGAAGGAGATCAGGAACAAGCACGGCGCGAAGAAGATCCTCGTGGCCCACACGGCCGACGACCAAGTCGAGACCGTCCTGATGCGGGTACTGGAGGGGGTGGGAATTTCGGGATGCAAAGGGATTCCGCGCTCAACGGAAGAGGGGATTGAACGGCCGCTTCTTGACACCTGGAGGGGGGATATTCTCCGGTATCTCGAAGAACACGATATCCCCTATCGCGTTGACAGGTCGAACCTCGACACCCGATTCGAACGGAACTGGATCAGGCATGTTCTTCTCCCCTTGCTTGCCAAACGTTATGGAGAGTCCGTCAGGAAGAGGATCTTCACGCTTGGAGAGCGTTTTCGGGAAATTGATGTATTCGTTGAAATAAACGCCAATAAATGGCTTGAAGAAAATTGCAGTATTTCAGGAATAAAGGGAGAGAATAAGCGCCTTGCCAGGGAAACCGTACGGTTTTCGCGAAAAGCCTATGGCGGCTTACCCTCCCTTCTCCGGATACGGATCCTGCAGATCCTTTGTTTCCGGTGGATCGGCACGTCCCCCAGCGAGCGCCTTCTCGGGTCGATGGACCGACTCATCGTGTCCGGAAGTCCTTCGGCCCGCCTGAGCATCGGGAAGGGGTACGCGCTACGGTGTCGCTACGAGGAGGCAATATTTTTCCCTCACAGGGGAAAAAGCGAACACCGGGGCGGGGAGAGGCACGTTTCGGGCGAAAAGAAAAGGGGAGGGAACAAAAAGGCCGGGAGGGAGAAGAAAGGGGAAGAGCGGCAAAAACGAGGGGGACCGCGGAACCCGTCTTCAGGATGGAGGGTCCAGGTATCTATCGGTGGAACCAGCCCGCCCGGGAAAGCGGGGTCGTCGTAGCCGGTTCCCCCGTATCTTTTTTTTGGGAAGAGAGGAGAAAGATCGCGCCGGGACGTATCCGTAAAGTAGCAGAGGGCGAACGGCGGGCCGTATTCGACGCAGAACTGCTCCGCCTTCCGCTTTCCGTCCGGTCTCTCAAGGCAGGGGACCGGGTGAGACCTTTGGGGCTAAAGACCGACAAGAAGATAAAGGAGATCCTGATCGACCGAAAGGTTCCCCGGGAGGAGCGGTGGGGAAGACCCGTGGTGTGTGATGCCGAAGGGAGGATCGTCTGGATTCCCCGGATCCTGCGGTCCGCCGATGCCGCCGTGACACCTGCAACAAGGCGCACGATCGTTCTGCGGGCGGACATCGGGGAACCTGCGTCCTAAAGACGGGTTACAGGGGGGTTCATCCATGCTAAATTAGAAGAACAATCTTTGCACGAACAGGCGCATCCCCCTGTTGGTGAGAACCTCGGTGGGCAAAATAACGACAGGAGACAAGACATCTTGAACCAGTTCTACAGAAATCTCGCCCTCTGGATGATCATCGCGCTCGCGATGGTCTTCCTGTTCAACACCTTCAAGTCGCAGAAGGTCGATTACGAGGAGATCCCCTTCTCCGAGTTCATCACGGCGGTCGACTCCGGGCTGGTGAAGGAGGTCACCATCAAGGGGCAGGAGGTAAACGGCAAGTACGTCGAATCTTCCGGTAAGGCGAAGAAGGCGTTTCAAACCTACGCCCCGAACGATCCGGACCTCGTCAAGACTCTCCGAGCCAAGAACGTCCGGATCACCGCGAAACCGATCGACGACAACCCCTGGTACATGACCCTGCTCATCTCCTGGCTGCCGATGCTGCTCCTGATCGGCGTATGGATCTTCTTCATGCGGCAGATGCAGGCGGGGGGGGGCAAGGCGATGTCGTTCGGCAAGAGCCGGGCGAAGCTTCTGACCGAGACCGGCACGAAGATGACGTTTGCGGACGTGGCGGGAATCGAGGAGGCGAAAGAGGAGCTCCAGGAGATCATCGCGTTCCTCAAAGACCCCAAGAAGTTCACGCGGCTGGGAGGACGAATCCCGAAGGGGGTCCTGCTCGTCGGGGCCCCGGGGACGGGGAAGACCCTCCTTGCCCGTGCGATCGCGGGAGAGGCGGGGGTCCCCTTCTTCTCCATCAGCGGGTCGGACTTCGTTGAGATGTTCGTCGGCGTGGGGGCCGCGCGCGTACGCGACCTCTTCATCCAGGGGAAGAAGTCGGCCCCGTGCATCATATTCATCGACGAGATTGACGCGGTGGGTCGGCATCGCGGCGCTGGCCTGGGCGGTGGGCACGACGAGCGGGAGCAGACGTTAAACCAGCTTTTGGTGGAGATGGACGGATTTGAGGCGAACGAGGGGCTGATCCTCATCGCCGCGACGAACCGACCGGACGTGCTCGACCCCGCTCTTCTTAGGCCGGGCAGGTTCGATCGGCAGGTAGTGGTCCCCAAGCCCGACGTAAAGGGCAGGGAGCAGATCCTGGGCGTCCACACGAAGAAGATCCCCCTGGACGAGGACGTAAACCTCGAGGTCCTGTCCAAGGGAACGCCCGGATTCACGGGGGCAGATCTCGCCAACCTGTGCAACGAGGCAGCGCTGCACGCCGCAAGCGTAGGGCTTTTCAGCGTTTCGATGGAATGCTTCGAGATGGCCAAGGACAAGGTGATGATGGGGCGGGAGCGCCGCTCGATGATCATCCCCGAGGAGGAGAAGCGCTCGACGGCGTATCACGAGGCCGGCCACGCAATCGTCGCGACGCTCATCCCGGGTGCGGATCCGATCCACAAGGTGAGCATCATTCCGAGGGGAATGGCCCTGGGGGTGACACAGCAGCTCCCCATCGACGAGCGCCATACCTACTCCAAGGAGTACTTGAAAGACAACATCACGATCCTCATGGGGGGGCGGGTCGCCGAGGAGCTGGTTCGAGGGGAGCTGACGACCGGAGCCGGCAACGACATCGAGAGATCCACCTACATCGCGAGAAAAATGGTTTGCGAGTGGGGGATGAGCGAGAAGCTCGGGCCCGTAACCTTCGGGCAGAAGCAGGAGGCGATCTTCCTGGGAAGGGAGTTCGGCCGTCACCAGGACTATAGCGAATCGACGGCCCGGGACATCGACAACGAGGTCAAGGAGATCGTCCTTGGCTGTTACGAGCGGGCGAGGACGATGCTCAAGGCGAACATCCACGTGCTGCACAAGGTGGCGCAGACGCTCCTCGAGAAGGAAGTCGTCGACGGTTTCGCGATCAAGAAGATCATCGAGGAACTGGTGACCCCGCCCGGAGGGGAAGAACCGCCCGCGGCAGAAGCCGGTTCCCCGGCCTGATTCCGGGAACGTCGTGATGATCCGGGTGCTGCATTTCTCGGACCCGGAGCAGGCGCATCGGCGAATCGCTTTACTAGGCGTGACCGAAGCAGAGACGAAACATCTCATATCGAATCTTCGTGCCATTCTCGTAAGCGTTCCGTTGACGGACGTGGTTTTTCCGGTTCTTCCGCCGCTTCTTGAAAAAAGGGGTATCCCGTGGGCCCGGGGGCGGGACGTCCTGCTACTTTCCGTGTCATCGAAAGCGCAGTTGAACCACACGGAGCAGGATCCCTTCGGAACGGGCGATCCGTTCGCTTCCCTGCGCGAGGCCATCGACAGGCACCGGAACCGGAAATACGCTTTGTCCTGCCGAGACCGCACGCTTTCCCTGGCCGGAGCTCCCCGGATCATGGGGATCCTGAACATAACGCCCGACTCGTTCTCCGACGGGGGGAAGTACCTCTCCTTCGAGCATGCCGTGGAACGCGGGCTGGAGATGGTAAAGGATGGTGCGGACATTATCGATGTCGGGGGAGAGTCGACCCGGCCCGGGTCGACCCCGGTTCCGGCCGATGTGGAGATCTCCCGGGTGGTCCCGGTCCTCCGGGCACTTGCAGAACGCACGGAGACGATTCTCTCCGTCGACACGACAAAGGCGATCGTCGCCCGGGAGGCGGTCGCAGCGGGAGCCTGCATAATAAACGACACGAGCGCCCTTGGTGACGACCCGGAAATGGCCGGCGTTGTCCGAGATTCCGGGTGTGCAGTGGTCCTGATGCACCGGCTAGGCACCCCCAAGACGATGCAGCACTCCCCGTCGTACCGGTCTCTCTTCGACGAGATCCTGGACACGCTTCATGAACGGGTTACGGCGGCGGAAGATACGGGGGTCCCCCACGACAGGATCCTGGTCGACCCCGGGGTAGGGTTTGGCAAGCGTCTCGAGGACAACCTGGCTCTGCACCGTCACATGTCCGACCTGCGCAATCTTGGCAAGCCGATCCTGTTTGGCCCCTCGCGCAAAGCCTTCCTCGGGCGGATCACGGGGAGGGAGCCGGACGACCGGGCGTTCGGGACCGCTGCGGCGGTTACGATGGCGGTGCTGGGAGGGGCCCACGTGGTCCGCGTTCACGACGTGAGCGGGGCGATGGACGCGGTCCGTGTGGCACACGCCGTGGCGGGAGGAATCGAATGCTAGGAACCCTCCCCGCTGTTCGCCTGGTGGACATTCTCGACATCCTGCTCGTCGCCGTCATCTTCTACTGGATCCTCCTTTTCATCCGGGGCACCCGTGCCGTGGAGATCCTGTTCGGGCTTCTCTTCCTCATGGGGGTGTTCATCCTTTCGAAGAGGATCGGGATGGTGACGTTCCAGTGGGTCGTCGGAAATTTTTTCGGAGGGTTTATCATCATCCTCGCGGTGATCTTCCAGAGCGAGATCCGCCGAGGGCTCGCCCGGATGGGGCGGATACGGATCTTCGGCTGGCCCCCCCTGTCCCGGAGGCCTGCATTCCTCGAGGACCTCGCAGCCTCGGCCTTCCTGCTCGGCGAATCCCGCACCGGCGCCCTCCTCCTGCTCGAACGGAACATGGGTCTGTCGGAATACATCGAGCACGGCAAAAAGATCGACGCGGTCTTCTCCTATGAACTGCTTTCCTCCATCGTCTCGCCGCTTTCCCCCTTGCATGACGGTGCGGTCGTCATCCGGGGGGAAAGGATCGTCACCGCCCGGGTCATCCTGCCTATTCCCCCGGACTCCCCGGCTACCCGGACGATGGGAACACGCCACCGCGCGGCGTGGGGAATGGGGGCCGAGACCGACGCGGTAACGATCGTGGTCTCGGAGGAGACGGGCAACGTCTCGGCGTTCTTCGACAACAGGATACGAATGGCGGCAAGCGCGCAGGAACTGGAAGAGATCCTTCGGGAGCAATTCGAGACATGAAACGGATGTTCCGGAGAAACCTGGGGCTGAAGGCTCTGGCGCTTGGCCTCTCCATTCTCCTGTGGTGGTTTGTTGCGGGAGAGAGCAACGTGCACGTGGGGTTCGCGGTCCCGCTCGAGATCCGCAACATCCCTGCGGACATGGCCATCACCAACAAGGTGGACCGACAGGTGGACGTGCGGCTTGCCGGCCCTCCCACGCTCGTCAACGGCCTGCAGCAGAATGAGATCTCCGCGGTGATCGACCTGGCCGGCGTGAAGAAGGGAAAAGTGATCATTCCCCTCACCGAGCGGTCGGTCGAAGTCCCGTCGGGATTACGGGTCGAGCGGATATACCCTCCTTCCGTCGAGATCGTGCTGAAGGAACTGGTGAGGAAGACCCTGCCCGTTCGTGCCCGGATCGGAGGAACGCCCGAGGTTCGCTCCCGGATCGAAAAGACGGAGGTGAACCCGCCGACGCTCGAAGTCGAAGCGCTCCCTGACGAACTCGCCCGTCTCAAGGAACTGAACACCGAGGTGGTTGCCCCCGACGTGCCGGAGGGAATCTTCAGGGCGAAGGCACGAGTGAACTTGCCGGAAGGGCATGCTAAAATCGTCGGAAATCCAAGCGTCCTCGTGACGATACGATTCCGGAAGTAGAGGGGGTACGAACACGTGCGCAGGAAGCTGTTCGGCACCGACGGTGTGCGTGGGGTCGCCAACAACGACCCTATGACCGTGGAGACGGCGATGGCGCTGGGCCAGGCCGTCGCATACAGTTTCCGGAACCAGGCCGGCCGGCACAAGATCGTAATCGGCAAGGATACCCGCCTGTCCGGGTACATGTTCGAGACGGCCCTGGCTGCCGGAATCTGTTCCATGGGGGGAGACGTGCTGCTCGTCGGCCCCCTGCCCACGCCGGGGATCGCCTTTCTCACGCACTCCATGCGCGCCGACGCAGGGGTCGTGATCTCCGCCTCCCACAACCCGTACCAGGACAACGGAATCAAGTTTTTCGGCCGGGATGGATTCAAGCTCCCGGACCTGCAGGAAGAAAAAATCGAAATGCTCATGATGGGGGAACAGTTGAAGGAGGTAAGACCTCCCTCATCACAGATCGGTCGGGCCTACCGGATCGACGACGCAACGGGCCGGTACATCGTCTACCTGAAGAACACCTTTCCGAGGCACCTGACCCTGGAAGGCCTGAAGATCGTGGTCGACTGTGCCAACGGGGCCGCCTACCGGATCGCTCCACTCGTGTTCCAGGAGCTCGGTGCAGACGTCATCCCGCTGGGCGTATCCCCGAGCGGACTGAACATCAACGAGAAGTGCGGCTCCCTGTACCCCGAGCTGATGTCGGCGAAAGTCAAGGAGCATCGGGCCGACATCGGGATTTCGCTGGACGGGGACGCCGACCGGCTGATTGTGGTCGATCACAAGGGCCAGGTGGTGGACGGCGACCGGACCATGGCGATCTGCGCCGAGGAGATGGCCAAGCGGAGAAAGCTAAAGAAAAACACCGTCGTCGCCACGGTGATGAGCAACCTCGGCCTGGAGCTGTTCCTGCGGGAAAGGAAGATCCGGATTGTCCGGACGCAGGTGGGGGACCGGTATGTCGTCGAGGCGATGCGCGCCGGGGGATACAATTTCGGCGGAGAGCAGTCGGGACACCTTATCTTTCTGGACCATGCGACGACGGGGGACGGGATCCTGGCGGCGCTACAGGTTCTTGCGGTGATGGTCGAGTCGGGCAAGCGGCTTGCCGAACTGGGGGCCAAGATGACCATGATTCCGCAGATGCTGGTCAACCTCAAACTGAAGCAGCGTGTCCCCCTGGAGAACCTGCCCGGTTTTCGCAAAACGGTCGCGGAATTCGAGAAAAAGCTCGGCCAGAGGGGAAGGATACTGATTCGCTATAGTGGTACCGAACCTCTGCTACGGATCATGGTAGAGGGGGAGGACAGGAGCGAGACCGAACACATTGTCAACGCGCTTGCGGAGAAGGCGCGAACCGAGATCCGGTAAATATGAAAAGGAAGCTGGGGGTAAACATCGACCACGTCGCCACGTTGCGCCAGGCGAGGGGGGGTAGCGCACCCGACCCCGTGACCGCGGCGGGGATAGCGGAACTTTCCGGAGCGGACGGGATCACGGTGCACCTCCGGGAGGACAGGAGGCACATCCAGGACCGCGACCTGGAAATGCTTTCGCGGGTCGTCCAGACGAGAATCAACCTGGAGATGGCGGCCACCGGGGAGATGGAGAAGATCGCATCGCGTATCCGCCCATTCTCCTCGACGCTCGTTCCGGAGAAACGGCAGGAGATTACGACCGAGGGGGGGCTCGACGTATTATCGAAACGGGAATCGCTCCACGGGACGGTCTCGCGACTTAAGGAGGCGGGGATCCTGGTAAGTCTCTTCATCGACCCGGACCTGGCACAGGTACGCGCGGCGAAGCATGCGGGAGCCGACACCGTCGAGATCCACACGGGGGCCTTCTGCCACGCCTTCGCGACCGGAAATTACGAAAGAGAGTTCGGGAAGATCCGTGCCGCGGCTGCGTATGGAAGAAACGTCGGGCTTAAGGTATTTGCCGGGCATGGACTCGATATGCGAAACATCGTCCCCATCCTTTCGCTTCCGGAAATCGAGGAGTTTAACATCGGACACAGCATCATCGCCAGGGCGGTGTTCGTAGGGCTGAGGCAGGCGGTTCGGGAGATGGCCGACCTCATTCACGGCGGGTGAAGCGCCCGTGCTGCCAAGAAAACAGATGATCGTAGGGATCGGGGTCGACATCGTGGAAGTGGGAAGGGTGAAGGACATCCTTTCACGGTACCGGGACCGATTCCTGCGCCGGGTGTTCACGGATGAAGAGGCGGGATACGCAAAAAAGAGCGTCCGGGAAGCCGAGCGGCTTGCGGGCCGGTTCGCCGTGAAGGAAGCGGTAATGAAAGCCTTCGGTACGGGGAAGTCGCAGGGGATCCTGTGGCGGGATGTGGAAACGGTTCGCGGAGCCATGGGGAAACCAGAAGTAAAACTTTATGGTAATGCGTATAAATATATGAAAAAATTAAACGGAACTCGGTTACACGTAAGCATTACCCACGATGGGGGGAAAGCAATGGCGTTCGTGATCATCGAATCGGGGGAGATCCCGGTATGAAAGTAGCCACCGCGCGCCAGATGGCCGAGCTCGACCGGGTGACGATCGAAGGGTACGGAATCCCCTCCCTTGTTCTCATGGAGAACGCGGGCCGCTGCTGTACCGAGAAGATCCTGCGCATCCTGCAGGAGAAGGTCGTCGCCCCGGAAGAGGCTTCGGTCGCCATCGTGTGCGGGCGCGGAAACAACGGCGGGGACGGGATGGTGATCGCGAGACACCTCCAAAACCGGGGCGTGTATGTCGAGGTCTTTCTCCTTTCCGAGGGGAACAGCCTGTCGCCGGACGCCCGGACCCAATACGAAATCCTTAAGAAAATGGACGTGGAAGGGCGGATAATCCGGGACCAGGACGGCGTAGAGGATCTGCGGACCTATCTCGAGGAGGTCCACCTGTGTGTCGACGCCATCCTCGGGACGGGCCTTTCCTCCCCCCTGCAGGGAATCGTGCGAAACGTGGTGGAGACGATCAACCTTTCCCTTGCCACTGTGTTCGCCGTCGACGTCCCCAGCGGGATCGACGCTACGTCCGGAAGAATTCTGGGGGAGGCGATCCGCGCGGACTACACGGGCACGTTCGGGCTCCTCAAACTCGGACAGGTTCTGCTCCCTGGCTCCATTCACTGCGGAGAGACCGACATCTATGACATCGGAATCCCCTCCAAGGCCGTCTTCGACATCGAGATCAAGACGGAGGCACTCGAGGAACGGGTGGTCAAGAGCATGCTCTCCATACGGCCGCCCGATTTCCACAAGGGGGACGCCGGGAGGGTGTATGTCGTCGGCGGTTCCCCCGGAATGACCGGGGCCCCCTGCCTGGCGGGACAGGCGGCGATGCGGATGGGTGCGGGACTGATCACGGTCGTTGTGCCCCGGTCCCTGAGGCCGGTCGTCGAGGCGAAGATGATGGAGGTGATGTCGGCGGGAATCGAGGACGGCGGAGAGGGATATTTTCCGAAGGAATGCATCGCGGAACTCCTCGATAGCATCTCCCGTGCCGATTTCGTCGTGCTGGGGCCCGGAATGGGGAGCTACCCCGGGGCGGCGGAGTTCATGGCGGATATGATTCCCCAGATCCGGGTTCCCTTCCTGATCGACGCCGACGGGCTGAACGCGCTGGCAGGGCAGGTCGAGATCCTGCGCAAGGCGGGGGCTCCCTGCATCATCACGCCGCACCCAGGGGAGATGTCCCGGCTGACCGGCGAGTCGATCGAGGCCATCGAGGCATCCCGGGTTGGATCGGCTCAGCATTTCGCGGAGGAAAAGAAAGTGACGGTGATCCTGAAAGGGGCTCGGACGATCATCGCGACGCCGAAGGGCGACGTATTCATCAACACAACGGGAAACCCGTACATGGCCTCGGGCGGCATGGGGGACGCGCTTTCGGGGATGGTGGCGGCGCTGGCCTCCCAGGGGCTATCGCCGACCGACGCAGCCTGCGCAGGGGTCTTCCTCCACGGGATGTCCGCAGACATACTGGTCAGGCGCTATCCGATGTCGCCCGTCTCCGCGACCGACGTCATCGACAACATCCGAGAGGCGCTCCAGAAGACTCTGGGCGAGCCTGACGGGGAGGAGTGACGGAAGTGGGCAGGACACTCCTTCACGCTGGGAGGGGACACTTCTGAGACGGGAAAAATAAAAGCCAGGAATGTCCCCGGAATATCCCGCCCTCCGAGGCTGCGGAGCGTCCTCCCGGACTCCGGGTGACCCGGTATGGAAGTTACGCTTCTGTCCTCCGGCGAGGAGGACACGCGCCTTATCGCCCGGGCGCTCGGGCGTTCTTTGGTACCGGGCGATGTGGTGGCGCTCACCGGAGACCTCGGGGCGGGGAAGACGGTCTTCTGTAAAGGGGTTGGGGAGGCCCTGGGGATTTTGCCCGACCGTATCGTAAGTCCCAGCTTCACGATCATGACGGAGCACCAAGGTCGCCTGCCGTTGTGCCACGTGGACGTATACCGTCTTTCCTCGGAAGATGAGGCCCGGGACATAGGTCTCGACGAGATCCTGTCGGGTAACAGGATCTGTGTTGTCGAGTGGGCGGAAAAAATCCGGTCTCTATTGCCAACAGACTGTATTAGAGTTACATTTCTCACTTCGGCGTATACCGGTCGAAGGCTTTCGGTGGCAATGCCGGACGAAGCGAGATTCGGCGAATTCCTGTCTTGTGTGAAATCGCTTGTCCCGGGAGGATGAAGAATCGATGGCGCTCATTGTCCAGAAGTTCGGCGGCACGTCCGTCGGGACCATCGAAAAGATCAGGAACGTCGCCCGGCGCGTGGCCAAGACGCACGACCAGGGAAACAATGTGGTCGTCGTGGTGTCCGCGATGGCGGGGGAGACGAACCGGCTGCTCGGTCTGGTGGAGCAGCTCTCGGAAATGCCCAACGAGCGTGAGCTCGACGTGGTGGCGTCGACCGGTGAGCAGGTTACCATCGGGCTTCTCGCGATCGCCCTCACCGAAATGGGATACAAGGCGCGGTCGTTCACCGGGTTCCAGATCCCGGTGCTGACCGACGACGCGCACGTAAAGGCACGAATCCGGAAGATCGAGGGCACCGCCCTCCATGCCGCCCTGAAGAACGGCGAGATCGCGGTCGTCGCGGGATTTCAGGGCATCGACGATTCCGGAGCGATCACCACGCTGGGGAGAGGCGGCTCCGACACGAGCGCCGTGGCGGTTGCTGCGGCCCTTTCCGCAGACGTCTGCGAAATCTACACCGACGTGGACGGCATCTTCACCACGGACCCCAACATATGCACGGACGCACGGAAACTGGAAAAGATCTCCTTCGAGGAGATGCTGGAACTCGCCAGCCTCGGGGCCAAAGTCCTCCAGATCCGCTCCGTCGAGTTTGGCATGAAATACGGGGTGCGGATCCACGTACGCTCCTCGTACAACGACAACCCGGGAACCATCGTGACGAAAGAGGAGGAGATCATGGAAACGGCTGTCGTCAGCGGCGTGGCCTACAACAAGGGCGAGGCGAAGATCACCATCGTGAAGGTTCCCGACCGGCCGGGAATCGCCGCAAAGATCTTCAAGCCTCTGTCCGACGCCAACATCGTCGTCGACGTCATCGTCCAGAACGTTTCCGTGACCGGGCACACCGACCTCACGTTCACGGTGGGACGAAGCGATTACAAGAAGGCGATGATTATCGCAGAAGCGGTGGCCAAGGAGATCAGCGCAGACAAGGTCGTGGGGAACGACAAGATCGCGAAGGTTTCCATCGTCGGCTTGGCGATGCGCTCCCACTCCGGCGTGGCCACGAAGGTCTTCGAGACGCTGGCTTCCGAGGGGGTGAACATCCTGGGTATCAACACCTCGGAGATCAAGATCTCCTGCCTCATCGAGGAGAAATACACCGAACTTGCCGTCCGTGTGCTGCATAAAGCGTTCGGCCTGGGAAAATCGTCCGACGCGAATTAACGTCCGCCCGAAACGGGAAAGGGAAGGAATGACACCGAAGAAAACGATTTATTTATACGACACGACGCTCAGGGACGGGACCCAGTCCGAGATGGTCTCCCTCTCCGTGATGGACAAGGTAGCGATCACGGAACGGCTCGACGAGTTCGGGATCCACTACATCGAGGGGGGATACCCGGGCTCGAACCCCAAGGACAAGGAGTTCTTTGAACGAGCGAAGCATCTCCGCCTGAAGACGGCGAAACTATGCGCGTTCGGCATGACGCGGCGCGTGGGGAAGAAGGCGGCGGAGGACGCCAACATGAAGTCGCTGCTTTCCGCCGAGACTCCCGTCATCACCGTGGTCGGGAAGTCGTGGGACTTTCACGTCACCGAGGCGCTGCGCACCACGCTCGACGAGAATCTGAAAGCCATCCGGGAAACGGTGGAATTCCTGAAGGAACGGACCGAGGAGATCATTTTCGACGCGGAGCACTTCTTCGACGGGTACAAGAGGAACCCGAAATACGCCCTGAAGACGCTCGCGGCTGCCCGGGACGGGGGGGCGGACTGGCTCGTCCTGTGCGACACCAACGGCGGATCCCTTCCGTCGGAGATAGCGAAAATCGTACGGGAAGTCCGGAAAACGGCCAAAATCCCTCTCGGAATCCATACGCACAACGATTCCGAGATGGCCGTCGCCACCACGCTTGTCGCAGTGCAAAACGGCGTGACGCAGGTGCAGGGGACGATCAACGGATACGGGGAGCGGTGCGGCAACGCGAACCTTTGCTCCATAATCCCCAATCTCGCCCTGAAGATGGGGCATGATGTTCTGCCAAAGGACCAGATGAAGAAACTTCGGGACCTTTCCCGGTACGTTGCGGAGGTGGCCAACCTCGGGCACTGGCTCCACCAGCCGTTCGTGGGGAGCGCCGCCTTCGCGCACAAGGGGGGGATGCACGTATCGGCGATCCGCCGGCACCCGGGCACGTACGAACATATCACGCCGGATACGGTGGGCAACCACAGGCGCGTCCTGATATCGGACCTTTCCGGAAGATCCAATATCCTTTCGAAATTCCAGGAGAAAGGGATCGAGTTCAAGCCCGGAGACTCCGCCACCGAGGGGATCCTCGAATCGATCAAGGACCTTGAGCACAAGGGGTACCAGTTCGAGGGTGCCGAGGCCTCGTTCGAGATCCTGGTCCGCAGGGCGATGGGAACCCACGAGCCCTTCTTCGAGCTCAAGGGGTTCCGCGTGATCGACGAGAAACGTTCGGAGGGGGAGGATCCCATCGCGGAGGCGACCATCATGGTCGAGGTCGACGGAGCGGTCGAGCATACCGCGGCGCTGGGCAACGGGCCGGTGAACGCGATGGACAACGCTTTGCGCAAGGCGCTCGAGAAATTTTACCCGGAGCTTTCCGAGGTGGAGCTGCTCGACTACAAGGTCCGGGTCTTAAGCGCGGGAGGCACAGGGTCCTCGGTACGGGTCTTGATACGATGCGGCGACAAGGAAACCCAGTGGGGGACAGTCGGTGTCTCGCACAACATCATCGAAGCGTCCTGGCAGGCCCTGGTCGACGGGATCCGCTACAAGCTATGGAAGTCCCGGGGGGTCATCCCGGGAGAAGAGGGATAGGGATCCAAGAGCGATTCTCCTCCTATCCATGATCATTCTGGTATGGAATCTGGGTACTACGGATCGGCTTCTTTCGATCCCGCAGGGTCCTTCTCCCGGGAAGAGTATTTCGCCCTCCGGGTCCGCGCGTGAGGTTGGCTCTTTCGCCTCGCCGGGAGAGGCAGCAAGGGGAGGGCACGGAGGCGATCCGCTTACCGTCCGGCAAATGTTTCTTCTCGGAAGGCGCGTGGATATCAACCGGGCGGCGTACCAGGAAATTTCCGGACTTCCCGGGATTTCGGTTCCCGTGGCAAGGGCGGTCGTAGAGGAAAGAAAGAGGCGGGGGGCTTTCCGTCGACCGGAAGACCTCCTCACGGTCCGGGGGATCAAGGAAAAACGGCTGAAAAAAATTCTTCCCTTTATCGCTATTATCAATAATAATTGACTAAGTTGGTCAGGTAATGGCGATTATTTTTCGAAAAGGGGGGAACGTGATGTTCCATCGGATCCAGAACGAAATCAACGTCATCTTCGAGCGGGACCCGGCCGCGCAAAGCGTTCTGGAGATCCTGTTCTGCTACCCGGGATTCCACGCCGTCCGGATCCACCGGGCCGCGCACTGGCTCTGGGAACAGAACCTGAGGTTTCCTGCCCGCCTGTTGTCCCATGTCGCCCGCTTCCTGACGGGGATCGAGATCCACCCGGGAGCGACCATCGGCGAGGGGTTCTTCATCGACCACGGGATGGGGGTGGTGATCGGGGAAACCGCCGAGATCGGGAAGAACGTCACGCTCTACCACGGGGTGACCCTCGGGGGGACGAGCTGGAAAAAAGGGAAACGGCATCCCACGATAGAAGACAACGTGATCATCGGGGCGAACGCGGCAATCCTCGGTCCGATACGGATAGGCGAGAACTCCAAGATCGGCTCGGGCTCCGTGGTGAACAAGGAAGTTCCCTCCCACTCGACGGTCGTCGGGATTCCCGGCCGGGTAGTATTCCGCGAAGGGAACGTCTACCAGGATCCCACGGGTGTCGCCGGAACGCCGGATCCGGAAGGCAAGGCCCTGAGGTGCCTGACCGAACAGGTGAAGGCGCTGGAACAGCGCCTGGACGAAGTAATGAAGCGGCTGAACGGGGAGACGGAGCTGCCTCAAGTGGGATCGAAGCCGTGAAGATCACCACGAGGGGGCGGTACGCCGTTATGGCGCTCGTGAGCCTTGCGGGAGCCTCCCATGGCAACCCGGTTTCCCTTAAGGACATTTCCCGGCAGGAGGACATCTCGGAACTCTACCTCCAGCAACTGTTCGCCAGGCTGCGCCGGCGAAACCTGGTCAAAAGCGTTCGAGGTCCCGGAGGGGGCTTCATTCTTGCGCGTCGTCCCGCCGAGATCACGATCGGGGAGATTATCCGGGTCGCCGAGGGGAAGAACGCGCGCGTCGGCTGCCGAAGCTCCGGTCGCAAGTGCGGGATGATCGAACGGTGCAAGACGCAGAACATGTGGGACACGCTGGAATCACGAATCGACGAGTTCCTCGACTCCATCACGATCGAGAACCTCTTTCTCCAGCAGGAGGAGAAGTTTCGGGAGGCGGAGGCGTGAGGAAAGTCTATCTCGATCACAACGCGACCACACCCGTTCATCCCGAAGTCAGGAAGGCGATCGAACCGTACCTGGACGACCAGTTCGGGAACCCCTCGAGCATCCACTGGGCAGGCCGGGACGTGCGCAAGGGAGTGGAGGACGCGCGGCAGGAAATCGCCTCGTTCTTCGGGTGCCAGCCGCTCGAGGTCGTGTTTACGAGTTCCGGCACCGAAAGCGACAACCTCGCCGTCAAGGGGATCGCGTACCGGAAGGGGAACGCGGGAAAGCACATCATCACCTCGCAGGTCGAGCACCCCGCGGTGATCAACACCTGCCGGTTCCTCGAAACGCAGGGGTTCCGCGTGACGTACGTTCCGGTGAACCGGTACGGGATCGTCGAGCCGGATTCGATCCGGGACGCCCTTGCCGGGGATACGATCCTTGTCTCGGTCATGTACGCGAACAACGAGACCGGGGACATCATGCCGGTCCCCGAAATCGGGGCGATTGCCCGGGAAGCCGGCGTCGTCATGCACACCGATGCCGTGCAGGCCACGGGAAAGATCCCGATCGACTTCGGAACGCTCCCCGTGGATCTGCTCACCTTTTCCGGACACAAGGTCAACGCCCTGAAAGGGACGGGAGGGCTCATCGTACGCAAGGGGGTCGAGATCGAGGCGATGACCCATGGGGGCCACCAGGAACGGGGCCGCCGGGGCGGAACCGAGAACGTAGCGGGGATCGTCGCCATGGGGAAATCATTCCAGATCCTGAAGGAGGGGATGGAGGAAGAGGTTGCCGAAACCCTCCGGTTGCGCGACAAGTTCGAGAAGGGTCTGTTCGGACGGATCCCCGAGCTTGTCCTGAACGGGCATCCGACGCAAAGGCTCCCCAATACCTTCAATATTTCCTTCCGGTTCGTGGAGGGGGAGGCAATGCTTTTGAACCTCGACATGATGGGGATTGCCTGCTCCTCGGGTTCCGCCTGCACATCGGGGTCGCTGGAAGCGTCGCCGATCCTTCTGGCCATGGGGGCCGACCCGACGGACGCCCAGGGGGCGCTGCGCTTCAGCCTGGGACGGGGAAACACCGATGAAGATATCGATTATGCCGTTGACGCCATAGAGACGGTCGTGAACAAGTTGCGGGCCCTGTCCCCGCTCTATACGAGCCCGAAGGAGGCGAAGGCGCGATGAAGGGAAAGAGGATCCTGGCGGCGCTTTCCGGCGGCGTCGATTCCTCGGTCGCCGCCCTTCTCCTGCAACGGGAGGGGTGGGAGGTTATCGGCATCTCGATGGACCTCTACGACTTTTCGAAGGTTACGAAGGACCGCGCCGGCTCCTGCTGCTCGCTCGACGACCTCTACGACGCCCGGAGGGTATGCGACGCCCTGAACATCCCGTACTACGTGCTCAACCTGCGCGACGAGTTCCGCCGCGAGGTGATCGATCCTTTCGTCCGGGAATATGCCACCGGAAGGACGCCGAATCCCTGCATCCTGTGCAACGAGCACTTGAAGTTCCGGGCCCTGCTGAGAAAAGCGGACGAGCTCGGCGCCGAGGGGGTGGCGACCGGGCATTACGCGGTCATCCGTCGGGAACCGTCGGGCAGGTGCCGGCTGTTCTGCGCCCCCGACGAGTCCAAGGACCAATCCTACTTCCTCTTCTCCCTGGAGTCGGAACGCCTCCGCCGTATCTACTTTCCCGTCGGGGAGATGCAGAAGCACGAGGTCCGCAGTATCGCCTCGGAGGCGGGACTTCCCGTGTTCGAGAAGCGGGAAAGCCAGGACATCTGTTTCGTCACCGACGATTCGTACGCCGAGTTTCTGAATCGGAGCGGGATCCAGGAGCAGGAAGGGCAGTTTCTCGACAGGGGCGGAAACGTACTTGGCACCCATAAGGGCGTCCTCCGGTATACGGTCGGCCAGCGGAAGGGGCTCGGTATCGCGGCGAAGGAGCCGCTGTACGTTGTCGCGATCGACGCCGAGAAGAACGAAATCGTACTGGGGACGGAGAACGACACGCTTTCTCCCTTTGCCACCGTCAGCCGCGTTTCCTTCGTTTCCGGCGCTCCTCCCGCGATGGAGTTCCGCGCGATCGCCAAGGTGCGGTACCGGCATCCGGGGGAGGGGGCGACCGTCCGGGTGGAGGGGGACCGTCTCCGGGTAGCCTTCGACTCCCCGCAACGTAGCGTTACCCCGGGGCAGGCGCTGGTCCTGTACGACGGGAAAGAGGTCCTGGGAGGCGGCTGGATCGAATGGGAAAACGCCTCAAGGTCCTGACCCTCGGCTGCAAGGCGAACTTCGCCGACTCCGCTTCCGTCGTCCGACTGGCCGCCGCCGAAGGGTACGAGGTCGTATCCCCGACCTCTCCCGCCGACGTCGTGATCATCAATACCTGCACCGTCACGCACCGGGCCGATCGGGACAGCAGGTCTCTCGCGAGGAAGGCACGCAGGGAAAACCCCTGCTCGACCGTCATCCTGGCGGGATGCTACGCGCAGATGTCCATCTCCGACAGGGAGAAGATCCCGGAAGTAGACCACTGGGTGGGGAGCTTCCCCCGGGAATCGCGGGGAAACGGAGAGGGGAGCCTCACCGGAATCCTGCGGGAGGTTTCCGGGAACCGGGCCGGGAGGCCCGTCGGTCTGTCCGAATACGGGGCGGACCTGCTGCTGGGCCACAGGCGGACATTCCTCAAGATCCAGGACGGGTGCGATTTTTCCTGCGCGTACTGCGTTGTGCCTCTGGCACGCGGAAGAAACCGTTCCATGCCGGAAGAGGAGGTCATCGCGAGAGCGATCGGCGCGGAAGCCGACGGGGCACGCGAACTCGTCCTGACGGGGATCCATATCGGCCTGTACGGGGACGATTTTCGGAGAAAAGACGCGCTTACCGGGCTCGTCGCGAGACTTCTGCGGGAGACATCCCGCACGCGTATCCGGCTCAGTTCCATCGAACCCGGAGAGCTTACCCTTCCGCTCATCGAAACAATCGCGAGCGAGCCTCGCGTGTGCGCACACCTTCACGTTCCCCTGCAGAGCGGGTCCGACCGGACACTTGCGAGGATGCGGCGGCCGTATGGATCCGCCGATTACGGGAAAACCGTCTCCGAAGCGGCATCACGGATTCCCGGGCTTTCCCTGGGGGCCGACGTAATCGCGGGATTCCCGGGGGAAACGTTCGGGGACTTCGCGGATTCGATTTCGTTTCTTTCGGACTCCCCAGTGACCTATATGCACGTCTTTCCCTATTCGGCACGTCCCGGGACCGAGAGCGCCCGCCTCCCCGACGATGTATCCCCCGTAGAGAAGAAGCGAAGGGTCTCGGCGCTTCTTTCGCTTGACGCCCGGATGCGGGATGCATTCCTGTCCCGACAGGTCGGAACGACGGCCGACGTACTTGTCGAAACGGCGGACCGCGTTCAGGGAGAATTGTCGGGTCGGTCGGGGAACTACGCGGTGGTCGTTTTCCCGGGCGCACCTTCCGATGTCGGGGAGATCCACCGGGTTGCCGTGGAAAACGTACGGGACGGGAGGCTGGCCGGTACCCGCTCCTGATGGTCGCACCTCACGGTCGGGCAGGAACGTCATGAATCTTCTCGAAACGAAAATCAGGTACCGGTTCCGGACCCGGGACCTGCTGGAGGAGGCGCTCCGGCATGCCTCCACGGCGGAAGGGGAAACGAGAAAGTCGTACCAGCGACTCGAATACCTGGGCGACGCGGTCCTCAACCTGTGCATCGCGGAAGAGATGTACCGTACCTTTCCCGCTGCGGAAGAAGGCACGCTATCGAAGACTCGTTCCGCACTGATCAACAACCGGAATCTCGTGCGCGTCGGGCAAGCGATCGGAGTCCCCGAAACGTTGCGGATCGACCCCTCCGTCAGGGAGACGGGCGGAGGTGTGACCCGGAAGATGGTGGCTGACGTAGTGGAAGCGATCACGGGGGCGATCTTCCTGGACGGAGGGTATGATGCGGCCAGGAGGTTTGTGATCGATCACTTCTGGGCGGGGAAGGAAATGGAACCCCTCATCGCCGGGTTCGACGCGAAAAGCCGGCTTCAGGAGTTGTGCCAGAAACACCGCGTGCCCCTCCCGAAGTACCGGCTCCTGTCCGCCGAAGGTCCTCCCCACGAACAGACGTTC
The DNA here is from genome assembly GCA_963811025.1 of uncultured delta proteobacterium. Classification (GTDB taxonomy): domain Bacteria; phylum Desulfobacterota; class Deferrimicrobia; order Deferrimicrobiales; family Deferrimicrobiaceae; genus CSP1-8. Next base: position 47,613 of record CAWEPX010000009.1, on the reverse strand, counting down.
CTCGTGGCCGCGAGACTGTGGGACGGCCGGGAGGAGAAGGGGACGGGAAAAACGAAGAAAGAGGCGGAAATGGAAGCGGCCGATCGCATCCTTTCGCTGCTATCCGCGGATAAGGGGATACCCGCGGAGGAATGATGCCGTTGCCCAGTGACGGAAAGGAACCGGGAAAAGGGAGGCGATCCGGATTCGTCGCGCTCCTCGGGCGGCCGAACGTCGGCAAATCGACCCTCTTGAATCGAATTATCGGGGCCCGCGTCGCGATCGTCACCGCCAAGCCCCAGACCACCCGGGACCGGATCGCCGGCATCTTCACCGACCCCCGCGGACAGATCATCTTTCTCGACAGCCCGGGCATCCATCGGCCGAAACGGGCGCTCAACCAATATATGGTCCGCACCGCGGAGCGGATCGCAGGAGAGGCGGATGTGGTCGTACATATCGTGGACGATCGCACCATGGGGACGGGGGAGGAAGAACGGCTCGTACGGGGAACGCTCGAACGAGTCTCCGCCCCCCGGGTGCTAGCCGTCAACAAGGTGGACAGGACCGGAGAGACCGCAGCGGACAGGCGGCGAAAGGAGCTCATGGAGGAGGGGCTGTACTCCCGGGGGTTCCTGATATCGGCCACGAAGGGGAACGGGGTGGAGGAGTTCCTTACGTATCTCTTCGGGATCCTCCCGGAGGGGCCCCACTATTTCCCCGAAGACGAGCTGACCGACCTCCCCATGCGGTTCATCGCCAAGGAGATCCTGCGGGAGAAGCTGTTCGCGTTCCTCTCCGACGAATTGCCCTACAGCGTCGCCGTGTCCATCGAGGAGTACCGGGAGGACCCGGAGAAGAACCTGACCCGAATACGGGCGGAAATCCTGGTGGAGAGGGAATCGCAGAAGGGAATGGTGATCGGGCGGGGAGGACAGATGCTGCGGACCATCGGGACCGCGGCGAGACAGGAACTGGAGAAAGAGATCGGCGAGCGGGTATACTTGGATCTGTTCGTAAAGGTCGAAAAGGACTGGAGCCGGAAGGAAACGATGCTGCGGCGGCTTGGGTATGCATAGGTCCCTGTTCACGGTCTCCCTCGTAGGGCGTCCGAACGTGGGGAAGTCCACCCTCTTCAACCGGATCACGGGGAAACGCCGGGCGATCACCTACGGGCAGCCCGGCGTGACCCGCGATCTTGTCTCCCTCCCGGCGGAGCACGATGGCAAGAGATTCCGCATGGTCGATACCGGCGGGTACCTGTCGGGAGAGCGGGGGGATATCCTCTCCAAGGTCCGCGGACAGGTGCTTCGGGCCATCTACGAGTCCAACGCGGTCATTTTCCTCGTGGACGCGCGGGACGGGGTCCTGCCCCTCGACAAGGAGATCGCCACGATGCTTCGGGAATGGGAGAAACCGTTCTTCCTCGCGGCGAACAAGATGGACACGCGGGAAGGGCAGGAGATGGTCGCGCAGTTCCATGAACTTTCCGTGGACACCGTGTATCCGATCTCGGCGGAACACGGGACGGGGGTGTCCGAGCTGGTCGACGCGATTGTCCCGCTGATTCCCGACTCCGCCCCCGAAGAGCCCGAACCGGAGGAAACCGTCGCGCGCGTCGCCGTCCTCGGCCGCCCGAACGTGGGGAAATCCACGCTCATCAACACGCTCGTCGGGTACGACCGGGTGATCGCCTCGGAGATACCAGGGACCACCCGCGACGCGGTGGACGTTCTGGTCGTTTACGGGGACAAGAAGTACCAGTTCATCGATACCGCCGGGATCCGGGCGAAGAGAAAGACCGAGACCGTTCTCGAAAAGTTCTCCGTGATCAAGAGCCTCGACTCTCTCAAGCGGTGCGACATCGCGGTACTGATGATGGACGGGCCGGCGGGGCTGTCCCACCAGGACCAGCAGATCCTGAGGTATATCCTCCTGGAGGAGCGCGCGGTTGTCGTGGCGGCGAACAAGGCCGATCTCTGGAACGGGGAGGAGGAGCGCCGCCAGGGAATCCGGAAAATCCAGGAGGGGCTGGGGTACGCATCCTTCGCGGCGGTGCTGCCGACGGGATCGCTTACGGGGAAGGGCTTCCCCCTTCTCTTCAAGAAAATCGAGGAGGCGTACGGGAGTTTCCGGAAACGGATCCCGACATCGACGCTCAACCGCAAGGTCGCCGCTTTTCTCTATTCCGTCCCCATACCCTCGAAAAAGACCAGGAACCGGGCCTTCTACATCACCCAGGTCGGCATCATGCCGCCCTCCTTCGCCGTGTTCGTCAAGGACCGTGGGGGGATCCCGGATTCCTACACGAGATATCTCCAGAACAAGATCAGGGACCGGTTCGGATTCAAGGGGTCGCCCGTTCGAATCGTGTACCGAGAGCGATGACCTCCCGCCTTGGGAGGGTCGGGAAGATCACGCGGGAAGGCGCGTCCGGTTTTTTCCGGAGGCACGGGATGGTCTACAGCGCCTCCGTGGCCTTCAACCTGCTTTTATCCGCCATCCCTGTCCTGTTCCTGGTATTCGCCGCCACGTCCCTTATCCTCGGCACGAAAGACCTTCCGTTCCCGGCACTGACCGAACTGCTGAAAAACACGTTTCCGTACGGGGCCCAGGTCCTGGTCCCGACCCTGGAGGGGCTTTTCGCTTCCGGGGCGACGTTCGGAATCCTCGGATTCCTGCTCCTGGTCCTGTCCTCCTTCTCGGCCACCGAGGCCGTGCACACATCGTTGTCGGTCATGATGGAGGTCGGGGATAAGAAGCGGTTCCTGCGACGGGCGGTGTCTCACGTCGCGATGGTCCTGGTACTCACCATCCTGGCATTCTCCGCGATTCTCCTCCCTCCCCTGTGGCAGGGACTGACCGTCATCACGAGCGGTATGCCCGTAGGGCTGGACTCGGCCTTTCATCTGCTGCTCAAGACGATCGCCGACGTCGCACTGCTCGGGATTCTCTTCGCCGGGGGGGCGGCAAGCTACCGATACCTGTCCCCGATCCGGGTGCGCTGGAGGAACGCCCTGGTGGGGAGTTCGATCTTTATCGTCCTCATTCACGGGATAAAATTCGGATTTACTTTTTATGTCAAGAAATTCAGCAAGTTGAACATAATTTACGGCTCCCTGTTTGGGATCGTATGCTTTATAATCGTCGCATACCTCTTTGCCGCGGCCTATCTGTTCGGTGCCAGCATCATCGGGGTAATGGAGCGGGAGGAAAAGGTCATTTCTCCCGAAGGGAAGACGGGTGTATCCCCGGATGAGACGTTTCGCAGCGATTGATATCGGCACCAACACCGTCCGGATGCTTGTCGCGTCCCGGGAAAGGAGGGGCTTGCGCCCCGTCGTCCGGAGGCGGCGGATCACGGGTCTGGGGAAATCCCTCAGGGAGACCGGCGGGATCGGCGACCGGGAGTTCCGGGAATCGGTCGCGGCATTGCGGGACTTTCGCAAAGAGATGGATGCCCTGGGAGTAAATCGGTATCGTGCGTGCGGAACGGCGGGGCTTCGGGAAGCGTCGAACCGGGATGCGTTCCTTTTCGCATCGGAAGGTGCGGGAATCTCGGTGGAGATCATCACGGCGCGGGAAGAGGCCCGTCTCACCTGGGAAGGGGCGGCGGGCCGGGCCGAGGAGCGGAACGGCACCGTGGTCATGGACATCGGGGGAGGAAGCACGGAATTTATCGCGGGGACGGGAAAAAGGGACTCGGTCAGCCTGCCGATCGGGGTCGTCGTCCTTCTCGGTTCCTTCCGGTTGTCGGATCCGCCGCTTTCCGCGGAATTGAAGAATATCGGATTCTTTCTGACGGAGCGGATTTCCGCCGCGACCCGGGGGTGGAAACGGCGGAACTTCCACAGAATGGTGGGCACCGCGGGGACGTTTACGACGCTCGCCGCCCTCGAGATGGGGATGAAGGAATACCGGCCGGAAAGGATCGACGGATTCCGGATGCGGCTTGCCGCCGTCCGGCGGTGGGAAGCGCGTCTCGCGGAAATGACGGAACGGCAGCGCCTGGGGTTGCCCGGGATGGAGAAGGGTCGGGAGCGGTATATCGTCCCGGGGGTGATGCAGGCAGTCACGGCGCTTACGCAGTTCGGAATGACAAACCTTCACATAAGCGATTCGGGTCTCCTGGAAGGGATTCTCAAGGGGATCACGAACGGAAAGGGAGAACGGTAATGAACGGGAAAGACATGCAGGAAGGGTTGACGTTTGACGATGTGCTCCTCCTCCCCGCGGAGTCGAAAGTGCTCCCGAAGGACGTGGACATATCCATTTCCCTCACGCCGGAGATCCGTCTGAACATACCGCTTCTCAGCGCCGCGATGGACACGGTCACCGAGAGCGAGACGGCGATCGCGATGGCGAGGGAAGGAGGAATCGGGATCATCCATCGGAACAACACGGCGGAAGAACAGGCGAACGAGGTGGACAAGGTCAAGAAGTCCGAAAGCGGGATGATCTCCGACCCCATCACGGTGGGGCCCGGGCAGAAGGTCTACGAGGCGCTCGAGGTGATGGAAAGATACCGGATCTCCGGCCTCCCGGTAACCAAGGACGGAAAGCTCGTGGGGATCCTGACCAACCGGGATCTGCGGTTCGAGACCAATTTCGACCAGCCGATCGAGAACGTGATGACCAAGGAGAGGCTGGTGACCGTTCCCGTAGGGACAACGCTCGAGCAGGCAAAGGAGATCCTGCACAAGAACCGTATCGAAAAACTGCTGGTCGTGGACCGACAGAACAATCTGCGCGGACTCATCACGATCAAGGACATACTGAAAATCAAGAAATACCCTTTCGCCTGCAAGGACGATAAGGGGAGGCTGCGGGTCGGTGCGGCGGTCGGCGTCGGACCCGGCTGGGAACAGCGGATCGACATGATCCTGAAGGCCGGTGCCGATGTCGTCTGCGTCGATACGGCCCACGGCCATTCCCGCGAGGTAACCGATGTCGTCCGGGCGATCCGGCGGAATTTCCGGGGGATCCAGCTCGTCGCGGGAAACGTGGCGACCGGAGAAGGGACGGACGCCCTCATCAAGGCTGGGGCCGACTGCGTGAAAGTGGGCGTCGGTCCGGGGTCGATCTGCACCACGCGGGTGATCGCAGGAGTGGGCGTGCCCCAGATGACCGCGGTCATGAAGTGCGCCGCTGTGGCCTCGAAGAAGAAAATCCCCCTGGTCGCGGACGGCGGAGTAAAGTTCTCGGGCGACATCACCAAGGCCCTCGCGGCGGGAGCATCGACGGTGATGATCGGATCCGTCTTCGCCGGGACGGATGAAAGCCCCGGGGAAATCGTCCTGTTTCAGGGAAGATCGTACAAGGTGTACCGCGGGATGGGATCCCTCGAGGCGATGAAAAAGGGGAGCAGGGACCGGTATTTCCAGACCCACGTCGAATCCGAGGCCAAGCTCGTGCCGGAGGGGATCGAGGGGCGGGTTCCCTACCGGGGACCGCTATCCGTCATGATCTTCCAACTCACCGGAGGGCTCAAGTCCGGCATGGGATACGTGGGGGCCCGGACCATCGAAGATCTCCAGAAACGCGCGAAATTCATGAGGACCACTTCCGCGGGGCTCAAGGAAAGCCACGTCCACGACGTCATCATCACGAAGGAAGCGCCGAACTACCGGCTGGAGTAGCGTACTCGATGGAAAAGGTATTGATCCTCGATTTCGGATCCCAGTACACCATGCTCATCGCCCGGCGCGTACGGGAGCTGAAGGTGTACTGCGAAATCCATCCCTGCAACGTCGGAACGGAATTCGTCCGGGAGTTCGGTCCGGACGGCATCATCCTCTCGGGCGGGCCTGCCAGCGTCTACGGGGAAGATGCCCCGAGGATTTCGCGGGATATCCTGACGATGGAGGTGCCCGTCCTCGGGATCTGCTTCGGGATGCAGCTCATCGCCGATCTCATGGGGGGAAAAGTGGCGAAGGCCACGGACCGGGAATACGGCTTCGCCAACATCCGGGGGCAGTGGGGCGATCCATTGTTCCTCGGGATCGAGGAGTTCCGGCACAACATGACGATCCAGGTGTGGATGAGCCACGGGGACCGGATCGAGAAGATGCCGAAAGGGTTCACTTCGATCGCCCACTCGGAAAACTCCCCTGTGGCGGCAATGACCGACGATGCTCGCCGGATATACGGCGTCCAGTTCCATCCGGAAGTGGCCCACACCCCCAGGGGAAAGGAGATCCTTGCCAACTTCCTCTTCCGGGTCTGCGGCCTGTCCCCCCTCTGGACGATGCATTCCTTCATCGAGACCAGCGTCGGCAGGATCCGGGAGGCGGTGGGAAAGGAGAACATGGTGCTCGGCCTTTCCGGCGGAGTCGATTCCTCCGTGGCGGCGGTTCTGCTGCACCGGGCTCTCGGGGACCAGCTGACCTGCATTTTCGTGAACAACGGTCTTCTGCGGAAGAACGAGGCCGAAGAGGTCCTGCAGACGTTTCGGGAGGGGATCGGACTCCATCTGGAGTACGTCGACGCGGCGGAGCGATTCCTGACGGACCTGGAAGGAATCTCCGACCCGGAGAAGAAGCGGAAGGTGATCGGCGAGACGTTCATCCGGGTGTTCGAGGAGGCGGCCGGGAAGATCCCCGGCGTCGGGTTCCTCGGGCAGGGCACCCTGTACCCCGATGTGATCGAGAGCATCTCGTTCAAGGGGCCGTCGGCCACGATCAAGTCCCATCACAACGTCGGGGGCCTGCCCGAGAATATGCAACTGAAGCTCGTCGAGCCGTTGCGCGAACTCTTCAAGGACGAAGTCCGCGAGCTCGGCCGGGAACTCTCCGTCCCCGGTCACATCCTCGACCGGCAGCCGTTCCCCGGGCCGGGGCTGGCCGTGCGGATCATCGGGCCGGTGACCAGAGAGCGGATCCGGATGCTGCAGGAGGCGGACGCCATCGTGCAGGAGGAGGTGAGGACCGCGGGACTTTATGAATCGATCTGGCAGTCCTTTGCCGTCCTCCTCCCGATCAAGACGGTGGGCGTCATGGGCGACGAAAGGACGTACGAAAACGTGGCTGCCGTCCGCGCGGTCCAGAGCCTGGACGGGATGACCGCCGATTGGGTACGCCTCCCGTACGACCTTCTCCAGCGGATCTCGACGCGCATGATCAACGAGGTCAAGGGGATCAACCGGGTCGTGTACGACATATCCTCCAAGCCCCCCAGCACGATAGAATGGGAGTAGAGGGGTAGCCGTTGAAAGAGTTCGTCCACCTGCACCTGCATTCCCAGTACAGTCTCCTCGACGGGACGATCAAGATCGAGGATCTCGTCCGCAAGGTGGCGGAGATGGGGATGCCCGCCGTGGCGCTGACCGACCACGGGGGGATGATCGGCACGGTGGACTTCTACGAGAAGGCGAACCGGGCAGGGATCAAGCCCATCATCGGGTCCGAGGTCTACGTGACCCCCGGGTCCCGGCACGACCGGAAGGCGACGCCGGGCGAGGATAGGCCGCACCATCTGATCCTGCTGGCCGAATCGGACGAGGGGTATCGCAACCTCATACGTTTGGTGTCCCGGGCCCACGTCGAGGGGTTCTACTACAAGCCCCGTGTCGACAAGGAGATCCTTCGCGAGCACGCGAAAGGGATCATCGCCACCTCCGCCTGCCTGCAGGGAGAGATTCCGGTCCTGCTTGCCCGGGAGGAGAAGGAACGCGCTGCGGAAGCCGTCGAGACGTACAAGGAGATCTTCCCGGACGGCAGGTATTTCCTCGAGATCCAGGACAACGGTCTGCCCGCCCAGAACCGTGCGAACTCCCAGATCATCGAACTCGCGCGGAGGACCGGAACGCCGCTTGTGGCCACCAACGACTGCCACTACCTCGAGCGGAAGGATGCCCGGGTACACGACATCCTTCTGTGCCTGCAGACGGGGAAGGTGATCAGCTCGGAAGACCGGATGCGCTTCGGGACCGACCAGTTCTACGTCAAGGGGCCGGAGGAATTCGACCGGGCCTTCGGTCACTCGGCCCCCGACGCGCTCGACGAACACCCTCGCCATCGCGGAACGCTGCCACGTGAGACTCGATCTCGGCCGGCACAGGATCCCGGAGTTCCGGGTGCCGGAAGGAATGACCTCCGACCAATACCTGCGAAAGCTCTCCATCGAAGGACTTCTCCGCCGGTTCGAGGAAATGAGGGTGCGATCGGGGAAGGTCCGGCCGGAAGAAGAGGAGGCGTACCGGAAACGGCTCGAGTTCGAGCTGACGGTCATCGAGACAACCGGGTTTTCCGGCTATTTTCTGATCGTCTGGGACTTCATCCGGTTTGCGAAAGAACAGGGAATCCCGGTGGGGCCGGGACGGGGAAGCGCGGCGGGGAGCCTCGTCGCGTATGCCTTACGGATCACCGAGATCGACCCCCTGCCGTACGGTCTTCTGTTCGAGCGATTCCTCAACCCGGAACGGATCAGCCTGCCGGACATCGACTGCGATTTCTGCAAGGATCGCCGGGACGAGGTGATCCGGTACGTGGAGGACCGGTACGGAAAGGAGAACGTCGCCCAGATCATCACGTTCGGAACGATGAAAGCCCGTGCCGCCCTTCGCGACGTGGGCCGGGTACTGGAGATGCCGTATGCCGACGTCGACAAGATCGCCAAACTCATCCCGCCGGATCTCGGGATGACGATCGACAAGGCGCTTGCCGTCGAGGCGAGGCTCCCGGAGATGATCCGGGAGAACGCGAAGGTGGCCGAACTCTTCGAATACGCGAAATCGATCGAGGGCCTTTCCCGGCATGCCTCGACCCACGCCGCGGGGGTGGTCATCGCGAACCGGCCGATCACGGAATACGTGCCCCTGTACCGGAACTCGAACGGCGACATCACGACGCAATTTCCGATGCAGCACATAGAGAAGGTCGGGCTGGTCAAGTTCGATTTCCTGGGCCTGCGGACGCTCACGGCGATTCACAACACCCGGAACCTGATCCGGGAACGGAATGGCGAGGGATTGGACCTCGACACGCTCACGCTCTCCGACCCGGAGACCTACGCGATGCTCTCCCGGGGAGACACCGCCGGAGTGTTCCAGTGCGAGAGCCAGGGCTTCACGGACCTGCTCCTTCGCCTCAAGCCGGACCGGTTCACCCACCTCATCGACGCGGTCGCACTTTACCGGCCCGGCCCCCTTCAGAGCGGGATGGTGGATGACTTCATCATGCGGCGGCACGGGCAGAAGACGATCGAGTACCAGCTGCCGGAGCTCGAGGATATTCTGCGGGACACCTACGGTGTAATCGTCTATCAGGAACAGGTCATGCGGATCGCGGTGGCGCTTGCCGGGTTCTCCATGGGGGAGGCGGACGTTCTTCGCAAGGCCATGGGGAAGAAGGACGCAGCTCTCATGGATACGCAGAAGATCCGATTCCTCGAGGGGGCGAAGGGGAAGGGGGTCTCCGCCAGGAAGGCGGCGTCCCTCTTCGACCTGATAGCGCAGTTCGGGGAATACGGATTCAACAAGTCCCACAGCACGGCTTACGCCCTCCTCGCCTACCAGACCGCCTACCTCAAGACGCACTATCCCGTGGAGTTTTTCTGCGCCCTGATGACCTCCGAGTCGGGGGACACGGCGAAAATCATCCGGTACATCGCCTATTGCCGGGAGCGCGGCATTCCGGTTCTCCCTCCGGACGTCAACGAATCCCGCTTCGCCTTCCATCCTTCCGGGCAGGCGATCCGGTTCGGGCTCTCGGCGATCAAGGGAGTGGGGGCGGCGGCCATCGACGCTATCGGCGAAGCGAAGGGGGAGGAGCCGTTCTCATCGGTCGAAGACGTTCTCTCCCGGGTCGACCTGCGCAAGGTAAACAAGAGGGCGGTCGAAAGCCTGGTCAAGGCGGGCTCCTTCGACTCCCTGGAATCCGATCGGGGAGGCGTGTTCGAAAGGCTCCCGGCACTGATGGAGGCGGCCCAGGAGGCGGCGCGCAGAAAGGGATCGGGCCAGTACGCTCTCTTCGGGGGAACGATCGCCTCTCCTCCCCCGCGAAAATCGGACAGCAGCCCGTCCTCCAACACCTGGAGCAGGCGGGAGAGGCTCAGCCATGAGCGGGAAGCGCTCGGATTCTACATTACCGGCCATCCGCTGGACGAGTACGCCGGGGAGGTAGAGCTGTTCGCGAACGCGACCACGTCGCGCGTACCCGCGATGGTGACGGGCGCGGAGGTGAAAATCGGAGGGATCATCAGTTCCGTCCGCCAGAAGACGACGAAACAGGGCAAGAAGATGGCGTATCTCCAGTTCGAGGACCTGGAGGGCGTCATCGAGGTGATCGTCTTCCCGGAGACCTTTCAGCAGAGCCAGGACGCCCTGTCCTGCGACGGGCCGGTTTTTCTCGTCGGGCGGGTGGAGGCGGAGGACAAATCCGCCAAGGTCATCGCGGTGGATATCATCCGGATGGAAAATGTCCGGGAGAAACTTGCCCGGTCCGTCCATTTACAGATTCGCACAGACAGGATGACCGCAGCCGACATCCTCGATCTGCGAAAGCTGCTCGGCCGGAATACCGGGGAGAAAAAGGCTTTTCTGCACCTCGTACGCGAAGGGGAGTACGAGGCTGTTCTCGCACTGCCGGACGCATTTGGCGTCGCCCCGTCGCTCTCGCTGGCCAGGGAGTTGCGGGTCCGGTTCGGGTACGACGTGTTGCGCCTCCATTGATTATGGACGGAACAAAATCTCCCGAAAGGGCCTGGCTCGTATGGGCCCAGCGAAAACGACGTCCCATCCCGGGAGCCCCTTCCCAGCCCGACCTTCTCGAAGAACTGGCGAGCCTCGTGTCGGCCGCCGGTGCGATCGTGGCGGGGAGACGGACCCAGGCCCTTTCCTCGGTGCATCCCGCTACCATGATCGGGGCAGGGGCGCTTGCGGACCTTCGGGAGACCGTCCGGGAAAACGAGGTGGACCTCGTCGTCTTCCAGAATCTTCTCAGGCCGAACCAGCAGGCCAACCTCGAAAGGGAACTGAACGTAAAGGTTCTCGACCGCCGGGAGATCATTCTCGATATTTTCGCCCGGAGGGCGCACAGCCGGGAAGGAAAGCTCCAGGTCGAGCTCGCCCAGCTCTCCTTCCGGATGGGGCGGCTGATCGGGGGTAGGAGGGACCTGTCCCGTCTCGGCGGCGGTATCGGAACGAGGGGGCCGGGGGAAAAGAAGCTCGAGGAGGACCGTCGCCGGATCCGAACCAACATCCGGCAGATTGAGCGTGCCCTTCAGACGGTTCGGCGGACAAGAGCGCTGCATTACCGTAGGCGCAGGGAGGTGGGGTTTCCCGTGGTGGCACTGGTGGGATACACCAACGCCGGGAAATCCACCCTGTTCAACCTGCTCACCGGCGCCGACGTCTTCGTGGCGGACCAGCTGTTCGCCACGCTCGACCCAACGGCGCGCCGGTTTTCGCTGCCCGAATACGGAACGGCGATCCTGGTGGACACCGTGGGATTCATCCACGATCTCCCGGCAGAGCTCCGCGAGGCCTTCCTTGCCACGCTGGAGGGGATCGGGGAGGCCGATCTGCTCGTCCACGTCGCCGACGGGATTGCGGAGAACATGGAGGAGAACATTTCCTCTGTCGAGGGGATCCTCACCAAGCTCGGGTTTTTTGGAAAGCCCTCTCTGCTGGTTGTCAACAAGTCGGATCTGACGGGGGAAGACGGGTATTGCCCTCCGGGGGCAATCCGCATTTCCGCGGCGACGGGATCCGGGATCCCGGCGTTGCTAAAGGGTATGGAAGGAGAGTTATGCCTGCACCATTCGGCAGGGAGCGGTTCGACCAGGCGCGTCTGATCAACATCGCCAACGGGCTTACCGCCACTCGCGTCCTTCTTGTGCCGCTTTTCGTCTACCTGCTGATCTCCGATAGGTTCCTGCCCGCGCTCCTGGTCTTCGCTGTCTGCGGGATAAGCGATTTGCTGGACGGACTGTTGGCAAGATCACTCCACCAGAGGACGGTCGTCGGCTTCTACCTCGACCCCATCGCCGACAAGTTGCTCATGGCGACTTCCTTCGTTGTGCTCGCCATCGTGGAAGTCGTTCCCGTCTGGCTGTCCATCATGGTGATCAGCCGGGACATCTTCATTCTCGTGGGAAGCCTGCTTTTCCTGATTCTGCTCGAGTCGGAAGATATCGCCGCCACGAAAATAAGCAAATGGAACACCGCCACGCAGATCATGACCGTGATCTATTTCCTGGCCATCCGGGCGTTCCCCGGAATATGGAATCTCATCCCCGCGGGAGCCGAGCCCTGGGTGACAGGAATCGTCGTCGCAGTGTGCGCCCTGTCGACCGCCGTTTCCGGGCTCCATTATCTCCTGATCGGAATCCGGAAACTTTCCCGTGCCTAGCCCGCATCTCTCACCAGCCTCCTACTGCGGCGGCGGATACGGGCATGCCTGCTGCGTTGCACTCCTTCGTGCTCCTCGACGTAGTGTCAACTATGTCTGCGGTGCTCAAAGTTCGCGCGCCTTGTATCCACACCCGTCTCCACCCCCTCGCTACGGAGCCCGGTAAGAGATGCGGACGAAGTCCTCCTTTCCCCAATCGCGGTTGCCTTCACGCGGAGCCGGGGTACGTGTGGAATCGGTGTCCCGGGCCTCCGTTGCGGAAGAGGTCGGTATCGCAGCGGGAGACAGGATCCTCTCCGTGTCGGGGAAGACCGTCTCCGATCTCCTCGACCTGCATTTTCTGACCAGCCGGAGCCGGTTTCTTCTCCGGTGGGCGACGCCGGGGGGGGAGGAGAGGGAGAGAATGATCCGCGCGGCGGGAAGGCCTTTGGGGGTCTTCCCGGAACCGGTCCGGGTTCGTCGCTGCCGGAATCGGTGCATCTTCTGCTTTGTCCACCAGCTTCCGAAGGGAATGCGCCGAAGTCTTTACATCAAGGACGAGGACGTGCGTCTCTCCTTCCTGCATGGGCAATACGTAACGTTCTCCGATATATCCGAGGAGGAGATCCGGAAGATCGTTCGCTACGGACTCTCTCCCCTTTACGTCTCCATCCACACGACCGACGCATCGCTTCGGAGGAGGATGCTCGGAAATCCCCGCGCGGCGGACGTGATGGAGGTCATGCACAGGCTCACCTCGGCCGGCATCGAACTCCACGGCCAGATCGTCGTGTGCCCGGGGGTAAACGACGGGGCAGAGCTTGCTCGTTCGCTCGAGGCCCTCGCCGGACTCCGGCCCGGCCTGCTCTCCGTCGCCGTGGTGCCGGTGGGGCTGACAGCACACCGGGCCGGACTTCCCCCCCTCCGGGCGGTCACCCGGGAGGAAGCAAGGGCGACGCTTTCCCTGCTCGCACGGATGCGTCGCGCCTTGGGCGACCGGGAGGGAGAGCCCTTCGCCGTGGCAGCCGACGAATATTACCTGTTGGCGGGAAAAGCGATCCCCGGACGCCACGCGTACGGATCGTTCTCGCAGATCGGCAACGGTGTCGGCCTGCTGCGGAAATTCCTGGACGAATCGCGGTCGCTCCTCCGTAGGAGAAGGTGGAAGAGGTCGGACGCGGGGGGCATCGTGATCAGCGGGGTCTCGCCGCGCCGTTATATTTCCGGATTTCTCACGGAATTCTCCCGCAGATCCGGGGCTCCCTTCGTCCCCCTGGCGGTGCCGAACCGTCTCATGGGGGAAAGCGTTACGGTCACCGGGCTTATCGGGGGGAACGACATCCTGCAAGCATTGGATAGGAAAAAGGTTTCACGGATTTACCTCCCCTCCGTGTGCCTGCGGGACGCGGGAGATCTCTTTCTGGACAATCTGTCCCCGGCGGACATCGCCCGGGAGACGGGGGCGGAGGTGCACCTCTTCGAACCCACGCCCGGGGGGTTCTACGAAACGGTCTGCAACGTTACTATATCTATATTTTAATTGACATTTTGGGGGATGTTCGCCGACAATAATAGACTCCATGGTGGTAAGGGCGATTAGCTCAGATGGTTAGAGTACCTGCTTGACATGCAGGGGGTCACTGGTTCAAGTCCAGTATCGCCCACCATTTTTTTCTCCCTGCCCGGTGGAATCTTGTATTGACTTGCCATCGCGCCTGGGTACCGGTGTGACGGGAATGTTTGCTTTTTGGGAACAGGAGCAATGACGCTTATCGAACTTGCCAGACAGCAGGGGAAGGCAAAGGTGGCGATCGCCGCCCGCGTCGACGGAACCATCCGGGATCTTGCCGCGCCGGCTCCCGAGGAGGGAACGGTCGAGTGGGTGATGCCCCAGGACCCTGACGGCCTCGAAATCATGAGGCACAGCACCGCCCACGTGATGGCTGCGGCGGTAAAGGAGCTCTTCCCGGAGGCGAAGATCACCATCGGGCCCGCGATCGAAAACGGGTTCTACTACGATTTCGACGTGGAGAAGCCGTTTACCCCGGAGGACCTCGAGCGGATCGAGGAGAAGATGAAGGAGATCGTCCGGAGCGATCACCCTTTTCTTCGAGAGGAGGTGTCCAAGAAGGAAGCGCTGGCGAGATTTCCCGGTGAGCCGTACAAGGAGGAACTGCTGGCCGATATCCCGGAGACCACCGTTTCTCTCTATCGCTATGGGGAACTTCCTCGACCTGTGCCGGGGGCCGCACCTTCCGAGCAGCGGAAAGCTGGGCGCATACAAGCTGATGAAGACGGCGGGGGCCTACTGGCGGGGCGATTCCCGGAACCGGATGCTCACACGCATCTACGGCTGCGCTTTTGCGAAGAAAAAGGAGCTCGACGAATACCTGCTCCTACTGGAGGAAGTCAAGAAGCGAGATCACCGAAGGCTCGGGAAGGAGCTCGACCTGTTCAGCGTGAACGAGGAGATCGGTCCGGGGTTGATCCTCTGGCACCCCAAGGGCGCGATCATACGCAGGATCATGGAGGATTTCTGGAGGGAAGAGCACGCCCGGGCGGGGTACGACCTCGTATTCTCCCCCCACATCGCGAGAATCGACCTGTGGAGGGTGAGCGGGCACCTCGACTACTACCGGCAGAGCATGTTCTCGGCCATCGGGGTGGAAGGGCAGGATTACCAGCTCAAGCCGATGAACTGCCCGTTCCACATCCATATCTACAAGTCCCGGATGCGATCCTACCGCGACCTGCCCGTGCGCTATGCCGAGCTGGGAACCGTTTACCGGTACGAGCCGTCCGGAACGCTGCACGGTCTTATGCGGGTGCGCGGGTTCACCCAGGACGACGCCCACCTGTTCCTGCGCCCCGACCAGCTGGACGAGGAGATCTTCTCCCTTCTCGATTTCACCCTTTTCGTGCTGCGCCGGTTCGGGTTCGACCGGTACGAGATCTATCTCTCCACCCGGCCGGAAAAGTACGCAGGCACGCCGGAGAACTGGGCCAAGGCGGAGGAGGCACTCAAGCGGGCCCTCGACCGCAAAGAGCTCTCTTACGAGGTGGACCCCGGGGAGGGTGTGTTCTACGGCCCGAAAATCGACATCAAGATCAAGGATGTGCTCGGTCGGTCCTGGCAGTGCTCGACGATCCAGGTCGATTTCAACAACCCGGACCGGTTCGAGGTGACGTATATCGGGGAGGACGGGACGGAGCACCCCGCCATCATGATCCACCGGGCGCTCATGGGTTCCCTCGAGAGATTCTTCGGCGTCCTTGTCGAGCATTACGCCGGTGCGTTCCCCCTCTGGCTGGCGCCCGTCCAGGTCGACGTTCTCCCCGTCACGGACCGGCATGTCGATTATGCGCGGGAGATGGTTTCCGCGCTTCGCGCCGCCGGGTACCGGGCGGAGGGGGATTTCCGAAACGAGAAACTCGGATACAAGATCCGTGAATCCCAATTGAAGAAGGTGCCGTTCGCTCTCGTGATCGGCGACCGGGAAGTAGCGAGCCGCCAGGTCTCCCCGCGCAGGCGGGGAGGGGAACAGCTCCCGCCGGTGTCCATCGAGGAGTTCCTCGGGATGCTGCGGGGGGAAACAGAAGATTCGGAAACAAAAAGGAGGGAGCCATAGCAAAGGAATCGAGAATCAACGATCAGATCCGCGTTCCAAAGGTTCGTCTCGTGGGAGCCGAAGGGGAGCAACTGGGAATCGTCTCCACCGAGGATGCGTTGCAGAGGGCGAAAAACCTGGAACTTGATCTCGTGGAGGTGGCGCCGAACGCGGATCCGCCCGTGTGCCGGGTCATGGATTACGGCAAGTTCAAGTACATGCAAAGCAAAAGGGAGCAGGAGGCGCGCAAGAAACAGACCGTCATCCAGGTCAAGGAGATCAAGGTAAGGCCCAAGACCGACGAGCACGACATGAACGTGAAGATCCGGAACATCCAGAGATTCCTCGAGGAAGGGGACAAGGTGAAAGTGACGGTGCGCTTCCGGGGGAGGGAAATGTCCTACGCTTCGCAGAGCGGGTTCGAGAAGCTTAAGCATATCGTGGCGGAGGTCGCCGAACTCTCCAAGGTCGAGAGCCCCCCGAAGATGGAGGGGAGGACGATGATGACGATCGTCGCACCGATCGCGCCGAAGCGAAAACCCGAGAAACAGGGAAAACCGGAAAAATCCGTGGGGAGATCCCTCAAGCGGAAGGAGACGAAGACGGAGGCGTCCGCCGGAAAAACAGGAGGAAGGGTAATGCCGAAAATGAAGAGCAACCGTGGTGCGAAGAAGCGATTCTCCGCCACGGGAGGAGGCGGGATCCGCCGGGCCAAGGCGGGAAAGAGCCATATCCTCACCGGGAAGTCGAGAAAGCGGAAACGGTCCCTGAAGAAATCCGTGCTGGTGCACCACACCAACGAAAAATCGATCCGGCGCCTATTGCCGTACCTGTAGGCCGCGGGAAGAAGAGGTAGAGAGCCATGCCACGCGTGAAACGAGCGGTTCATTCGCACAAGAAACGCCGGAAGGTGCTGAAAGCGGCAAAGGGGTTCCGGGGAGGGCACGGGCGGCTGCTTCGTTCCGCCAAGGAAGCCGTCGCGCGCGCCCATCAATATGCGTACCGGGACCGACGGGTGAAGAAACGGGAATTCCGGGCGCTCTGGATCACCCGGGTGAACGCCGCTGCCCGGGAGAACGGCCTCTCCTACAGCCAGTTCATCTTCGGGTTGAAGAAAGCGGGGATCGAGATCGACCGGAAGGTCCTCGCGGACATCGCCGTCGCTGATGTGGCGGGTTTTCGTTCCCTTGCAGAATCCGCCCGGACCGCGCTCGGATAGGAAAGGCGCTTTCTTCTTGCCCGACACGACCGAACAGATCGCACTCCTCGCCGAGGAAGGGCAGCGGGCGATCGCGTCCGCCAGGACGGAGAGCGATCTTCTCGACGCCAAGGGGCGGTATTTCGGCAAGAAAGGGGCCATTTCCGATTTTCTCAAGGGAGTGTCCTCCCTTCCCATGGAGGAACGAAAGAGGGTCGGCGCAGCGGCAAACGAGGCGAGGGCGAACCTGGAATCCTCCTTCAGCCAAAGGCTCGAAGAGATCCGGGAAAAGGAGAGGTTCGCGCGCGAAGGAATCGAACGGATCGATGTGACTCTGCCCGGCCGGGTCCCCGCCTTCGGTCACCGACACCCGATTTCCCGGACCATGACGGAAATCATCGCCATATTCCAGCGGCTAGGGTTCTCGATCCGCGGAGGACCGGAGATCGAGAAGGACTATTACAACTTCGAGGCTCTCAACATCCCGAAAGATCACCCGGCGCGGGACATGCAGGACACGTTCTACTTGGACTGGCCGGACGGGGATCTCGTCCTTCGGACGCACACGTCGCCGATCCAGATCCGGGCGATGGAGGAAATGCGGCCGCCCGTTCGCGTGATCGCCCCGGGCGCCGTGTATCGCTGCGATTCCGACGTTACCCACAGCCCGATGTTCCACCAGGTCGAGGGGTTCGCCGTAGACAGGAGCACCACGATGGCGGACCTCAAAGGGTTGCTTACGGAATTCTGCCGGATGATGTTCGGGGAGGGAAAGCCGCTCCGATTCCGTCCGAGCTTTTTCCCGTTTACCGAGCCGTCGGCGGAAGTCGATATCCGCTGCGTCATTTGCGGCGGCTCCGGATGCCGCGTATGCAAAGACTCCGGATGGATCGAGATTCTCGGAAGCGGGATGATCGATCCTGCCGTCTACGGGTTCGTGGGATACGACCCGGAGGAGTACACGGGCTTCGCCTTCGGCATGGGCGTGGAGCGAATCGCGATGCTGCGGCACGGGATCAGCGACATCCGCCTCTTTTTCGAGAACGACCCCCGTTTCCTGTCGCAGTTCTGAAAACGACCGAGTATCGGTGAGCGGACGACGGTGAAAGTACTTTATTCCTGGCTCAAGGAGTTCGTGGATACGCGCCTCTCCCCTCGGGAGGTCCAGGACGCGCTCACGATGGCGGGCGTGGAGGTATCCTCCTACCGGAACCTCGAGGAGGGGATGGAAGACGTGGTGGTCGCCCGGATCCTCGATATGGGTCCCCATCCGAACGCAGACAAACTTTCCCTTTGCCGCGTGACGGACGGCAAGTCGGAGTATCGGATCGTCTGCGGCGCAAGGAACATGAAGGCCGGGGACGCGGTGGCTCTTGCGCGGGTAGGCGCAACGCTGCCCGGCGGCATGCAGATCGGAAAAGCGAAGATTCGAGGCCAGATCTCGGAAGGTATGCTCTGCTCGGAACAGGAGCTCGGGCTTGCGGAGGAGTCCCCGGGGATCATGATTCTCCCAGCCGATTCGCAAGAGGGGATCCCGCTTGCGCCTGCGATCGGGATGGCCGATTGGCTCCTCACCGTCGAGATCACTCCCAACCGCGGGGACTGCCTCAGCGTGCTCGGCGTGGCCCGGGAGATCGCCGCGATCACCGGGGAAAAAGTCGTCCTCCCGGAAATCTCCTTCGTGGAGGATGGAGCACCCGTCGGGGAGATCGCCTCCGTCGCGGTGACGGACACGGACCTGTGCCCCCGCTACTCCGCCCGCGTCATCACGGACGTGATCATCGCCCCCTCGCCTCCCGGAATCCAGCGCCGGCTTGCTCTGTGTGGCGTCCGACCGATAAACAACATCGTTGACATAACCAACTACCTGCTTCTCGAACTCGGCCAGCCGATGCACGCGTTCGACCTCGACCGCCTCGCCGGGAACCGCATCGACGTTCGCAAGTCCGGGATCCCGCGCACGTTCACGACGCTGGACGGGGCAGCACGGGAGATCCTGCCCCCGATGCTGCTCATATGGGACGCGGAGGGGCCGGTGGCGGTGGCAGGTGTGATGGGAGGGCAGAACACCGAAGTGCTCCCGGAAACAAGAAGGATCCTGTTCGAGAGTGCGCATTTCGCGCCCGCTTCCATACGTGCGACGGGAAGACGGCTCGGGCTGTCCACCGAGTCCTCCTACCGCTTCGAGCGGGGTGTGGACCCGTCCGGCACGATGTACGCCGCCGACCGTGCCATTTCGCTCCTGGCCGGGTTCGCCGATTTCCGTGTGTCGACGGGATCGTTCGACATAGGGGGGGACCGGGAGTACCGGAGAACGGTACCGTTCCGTCCTGCGCGCGTGGAACGGGTCATCGGACGCAACTATCCCGACGAGGAATGCGCAGGTGTGCTGACGCGCCTCGGGTTCCCCGTGAACGACCGGGGAAAGGGAACGTGGGAGGTTACCGTCCCCGCTCGCCGGTTCGACATCGAAAGGGAGATCGATCTCATCGAGGAGATCGGACGGCTTTCCGGGTACGACACGATTCCGACCACATACCCGGAATCGGGAGCCCCCGACTTCTCCCGGGACGACCGGATTGCCGCGGAAGTGGAGAGGGTCTCGGAGTTCCTGTGCACGGAGGGATTTTCGCAGGCGATCAACTTCTCCTTCGTCTCCGGGAAGGAATGGGAAAAGCATGCTTCCCTATTGGGTTTCGATCCATCCGACGCGATGAGGGTGGCCAACCCGATATCCGAGGACACTACCGTGATGCGACCCCATCTGCTCATGGGGCTGCTTCACAACGTGGAGGGAAGCATTCGCCGTTTCGTCGACGACATCCGGATGTTCGAGGTGGGGAAGGCGTTCGGAAAATCGTTTGCCGATGGTCATTTCGAGGAGCTCCGTATCGCGTTCGTCATGTATGGGCGAAGGATGCCCGGCACCTGGAGCGGGGCAGGGGAAACGGTCGACTTCTACGATGCCAAGGGAATAGCCGAAGCGATGCTTGCCTTGCTGGGAAGCAAACCGGTTCACTTCGTGCCGGCGGTCTCGCGTCCCTTTCTCGAGCCCGGGAAGTCCACGGAAATATGGAAGGATGGAGAAGCGGTCGGCTGGGTAGGCGCCGTCCGGCGGGAACTGCTGTCCGCCCTGGAAATCCCGGAGTCCGCCTACTACGGGGAGATCCGGGTCCACAAGGCGTTATCGGCGCCCGTTGCGACGCAGTACCGGGCGATACCCCGGTTTCCTCCGGTATTCCGGGACATCGCCTGCATCTTCCCCATGAGCATACCGGTGGGGGATGTGATGGCCATGGTCCGGGAACTTTCGCCCGAGATACGCGAAGCGGAGGTTTTCGACGTATATACGGGGGAAAAGATCGGTGCCGGGAGAAAGAGCGTCGCATTCCGCGTGAGAATTCAGGCGGAACAGAGAACCTTGACGGACGCCGATGTCCATAGTATACATACCAAAGTAGTAAATCTATTGGAGAATCGGTTCGGCGGTACGATTCGCACGTCGTAATTACAACCAAAAGGGGGCTGGCGATGACGAAGGCTGACCTGGTGGAGATAGTTTACGAGAAAGTAGGCGGCCTCTCGAAGAAAGAATCACAGGATATCGTCGAGACGATCTTCGATACGATGAAGGATATCCTGAAAAGCGGGGATAAAATAAAGATTTCCGGGTTCGGAAACTTTATCCTGCGCGACAAGCGCCCTCGCAAGGGAAGAAATCCCCAGACGGGCGACGACATCCAGATCACGGCGCGCCGAGTGCTCACCTTCCGGCCCAGCCAGATACTGAAGGCGCACATCAACGAAGAAAACCGTAGACCGTCTCCGGGAGGCAGGAGTGGCAGTTCCCACAATCCCGGACAAGTTCTACTTTAAAATTGGAGAGGTAAGCTCTCTTCTGGGAGTGAAGCCTTACGTGGTCAGGTTCTGGGAGACGGAATTCGACCTGACGCCCGCGAAGAACCGCTCCCGGCACCGCGTCTACAAACGGCACGAAGTCGAGACGCTTCTCGAGATCCGCAACCTCCTCTACGACGAACGTTTCACGATCGAGGGAGCGCAGAGGAAGTTAAAGGAACGGATGAAGGAAAAGAGCAAACAGCTCGGTTTGAGCTTGGAAGAAAAGAAGCACCGATCCACTCTTCTTAAAGTAAAGAAAGATCTGGAGAAGCTCCGGGAGATGCTGGGGAAGTGACCCGCACATCCGTACGCGATTGAATCCCACTGATCAAAATCATGCATGGTTCGGGGAACGGGGAGAGCGTCCCTGGGGCCATTACCTCGTCCTTTACGAGGAGGAGGGGTGCAAGGTCAAGAAGTTCCTCGTGCATCCGGGGAAGCGATTGAGCCTGCAGAGGCATCGGCACCGCGCCGAGCACTGGCATGTCGTCCGGGGCGAGGCTCTTGTTACGCTCGACGGGAAGGAAATTCGATTGCGGGCGGGACACTCCATCGACATACCGCAGGGAGCCGTCCACCGCATCGAAAACGTCGGGCGGGAGGACCTGATCGTCATCGAGGTCCAGACGGGGACGTACCTGGGGGAAGACGACATCGAGCGTCTCGAGGACGATTTCGGTCGTGCCTGACGGTTCCGATTTATTTGAATTTGTCGTGACAATGAAAACGAGAGCGGGTAACATAGTAATTCGGGTCGGGGCGTAGCGCAGCCTGGTAGCGCACTTGCATGGGGTGCAAGGGGTCGCTGGTTCAAATCCAGTCGCCCCGACCAGTAAACTCAAGGGGTTGCGGGAATTCTCGTAGCCCCTTTTTCTTGTTCATCCCTCATTTGTCACCGTTTTGTCACTACTTTTTTTTGACGCTTCCCAATACGGCAATCTCTCCACGGCCATTCGCTTGTGCTCCTAGGTAGGAGAGAATATCTCCCCGCCTTCGCGCAAGCGTTCTTGAACGAAGTCCGCATTTCGTTGAAAGGTTCCCCGACTTTTATGATTGGTTGATTCAAGGGACGATTGCGCTTCCCCTTCGCCGGTCGCCAACCCGCACGTTTTCGTCCCGGATCATTTTAAGGTAAAGTATTGGCGTGAATTTCCTCGATATCGCAATCGTAGTCCTGTGCCTCGGATTCGCCGTGGCTGGAATCATTCATGGAGTGGTGCGCCAGCTGTTTTCCTGGACAGGGATCCTTCTGGGCCACATCATCGGGGTGAAATATTGCGAAACTGTACAGGAAAAGTTTCTTCTCGACTTTCCCAACAGCGAAATCGTGTCCTATCTGGTGATCTTTATTGTCGTCTACCTCGCCATTCACCTTGTGGGTCTCTTCATCGAACAGGGGGGGCGCGGTTCGAGACTTTCGGGAGGAGATCGTGCCGTCGGGATGCTGGCAGGGTTCGTGAAGGGGGTTCTTTTCTCGATCCTCCTTGTGTTCGTGCTCGTCATCCTGCTGCCCGCACAATCCAGCCGTCTCCGGGAATCGACACTGGCTCCCCGGGCGATCGTAGCTGCGACGTGGATGGCGAAGATCTTTCCGGCAAAGATTAACGATTCCTTCAGGGCAAAAGCCGGTGGTTATTCCACACCCTCGGACAGCGGGTAATGATCGACCGCAGCGTTCCACCGAAAAACTTGCCCAGGAAATTGTTTTAGATGCATAGGGAAAAGATTGGTCCTTTCCTAAACTTTGCCTAGGTGATCCTGTTCCTCCCCGAATTCTGTTTCGCCCGCCATTCTGTGCGGGCTCTTCCCCTTCTCCTTTTCCCGCAAGCTTTTTCCCCGCTGTGCCGATAGCAATGGTAGAGGGAGATTCGCATCGCAGGAGATACGGATGCAGCATGACGTAAGAAGGGAAAGGTGGGTAACAGGTTCTGAGCGGACGATCACTTTGGGGTTGTCCGGTTATACGGCATTTTATCTTGGACTGATCGGATTGATGATCTGTTACTTCCTCTTGTTGTACGGTTGTTCCGAAAACGGAAGAACCGTGATTTTGCGGCCCTCCGAAACAAACGCCAGCTATTCGTCTGTCTTGGTGATAGAAGACGGTTCGGACTCGCTCGTGCCGCACGAGGTCAGCCGGGATTTTCGAAATGCTCTTTCCACGTACCTGATCGATCGGGGGCCGTTCTTTCACGGGCCGGAACTGCGAATCGTATACCGGATCACTGAGTATCCTTCTGAAATAAAGGGGGCTCTGCCGATTGGGAAAATGCTCCTGTATCGGGAACGGTGACGGTGGAAGTCACGTTCTACAATTTCGTAGAGAAGGAGATCGCATGGATCCAGGCGGAAGCGGATACCGGAGATTCGGGCCGCATCGATAGGGCGGTCAGGGAGTGCGCGCGGCAGGTGGCGTTATATGCGAAACGGAATTTCAAGTAAAGGCCGGGGGGCGATGGGTCGGCAGTTCGAGGAAAAGACAGGGGGCGTGCTTCAATAAGGAATTTTCGTGACCCCGCCCCTTCCGCAATCGATCGCAGCCGTGATCATACGGTCGGTGCCAAATGTAACAAGACCTTTGAACATCTTCCTTAACAAAAGCTGCCAAAACATTTCATGGGATGGGGCCATCGGCTCCGTCTTTTTAACGGATGACAGTCCCGAGTACTGCGTAAACGCGGTTCGCGAGTGGTTAACGAGGCTGGGCGTGAGAACGCGGTTCATCGAGCCGGGCAGTCCGTGGGAAAATGAATACATCGAGGAGAGCACATACACTAAGGAACGGTTGGGATCGATCGTAGGGGCGGGTCAAACATGATCTAATACTTTAGTTCGCAGGAGGTGTGAGATGAAAGTCGCCATTGGCCTGTCCGTCGTTTTTCTGGTTGCAACGCAGGGATGTGGACCGACACGGGTACTATACAAACCCAACGTGGATCAGGCGCAGATCCAGGCAGACCGAGAAGAGTGCGAGGATAAAGCGTCATTTTACACAGGTGGCGGGCCCATGATTGGGAGGAGAAGAAGTGAATTGGATCAAAATTATTATGATTGCATGAAGGCAAAAGGGTACATGTGGGGCGATGAGAAAGACGTTCCCGAATCGAGCATTGTTCCCATAGTGGGTCCATGAATGATGGTCTTCCAGGGGAGGACCCGTCTGAACAGGTTTTCGGGCGATTTAGCACGATAGCATAAGGTGGTTTTACGGAAGGGGTTGCAGTACTCATCCCGTGCCCCTTCCCCTTTTCTGCCACCTGTTCCCGCCGCTTCCCGGTCAGGCCAGGGCATCTATTGCAGCCTTGACGCAGACTCCGTCCTGGTCGGGTGTGCGCCGCTCACGCCTATCGCGCCGACGATCCGGCCGTCCACGATCAGCGGTACCCCACCTTCGATTGGCAGGGCGCCGGGCAGCCCGAGGTTTTGCAGTCGGCCTTCCGCGATCCCTTCCTTGAACAGCTTGGTCGAACGCTTGAAGGCCACGGCTGCGCGCGCTTTCTCGATCGCGATGTCGGAGCTGCCGGTCTGGGTGCCGTCCATTCGCTCGAAGTACACCAGCACCCCGCCCGGATCGACGACCCCAACGGCCACGGTCCAGCCGTTCTCTTCCCTTCGGCGATTGCCGCAACGGTCGTTTGCGCGCTGTCTCGAGGGAAACGGGAACGCCGTAGGGGTTCGTAAGCCGCTGTGTGAAGAGGGGATCTCTCGGGGCCGAAGCCTTGCGATTGGAAGGATGAACGGTTGCTTTCTTCATGGTTCCTCCTCATGAATTTCCATTCATTTTTATTGCCCCTATTGTGTCATTCCTCTCGCAACACTTGTCATTTTCTTTAAAATGAGTAAAATCAATATGCGTAGAAAGATGTTTAAATACAATTAGATTCGGAAAACCAGGATGTTGGGAAGAATTACGATTATCGAACGGGGTGCAAGGGGACGCTGGCTCAAGTCCGATCGCCCCGATCATCCTCTCTCCTGAAACCATCGACAAAACGTGCAGAATCCTTCTCCCATCCTCCTTGTTTCCAATGACGACGGCTTCCGGTCCGAGGGGATCATCGCGCTCGCGGAAGCGCTCCGTCCCTGGGGACGGTTTACGTGGTCGCGCCGGACCGCGAACGGAGTGCGGCGGGACATTCTCTCACGCTGACGCAACCGCTCCGGGTCGAAAAGGTAGGCTACCGGGTATACGCCGTCGACGGAACGCCGACCGATTGCGTGAACCTCGCCGCGAACGGCATCCTCCGGAAGAAGAAGATCGACCTCCTCGTGTCCGGAATCAACAAGGGCGCGAACCTGGGAGACGACATCACCTATTCGGGCACCGTCTCGGCGGCGATGGAAGGGACTCTCCTGGGGATCCCGTCGATCGCGGTCTCGCTTGTGTCACGCAACCATTTCCGGTTCGAGGCGTCGGCGGCCTTCACATCAAAGCTCGCGCGCAAGGTGCTCCGTCAGCGGATCCCCGAAGACACGCTCCTGAACGTGAACATTCCCAACCTTCCGATGGAGGAGCTTCGCGGGG
This sequence comes from uncultured delta proteobacterium, assembly GCA_963811025.1. Taxonomy (GTDB): domain Bacteria; phylum Desulfobacterota; class Deferrimicrobia; order Deferrimicrobiales; family Deferrimicrobiaceae; genus CSP1-8. The sequence goes on along the minus strand of CAWEPX010000009.1, from coordinate 22,074 downwards.
TCAGAGTCACGCGACAGGGAAAGCGCATCTACGGCGAGGCCGTCGTGGAGAAGCGGTATCCCCGCGGAAGAAAGTATTACTGGATCGGCGGCGATACCCTCCGGAGGCAGGAGATCCCGGGGTCGGACCTGGAGGCCGTCGAGCAGAACTACATTTCGATCACGCCGATCCATCTCGACATGACGAATTACAGCTCGTTGCGAAGCCTCCGACGATGGAAGTGGTAAAGGGTGCGGTGCGTTGACGTGGCGGAAGCCGAAAGGGGATCTGACCGAGGAATCGTTCTCCCGGAAACGGAATGCCATGGTGGAGGAGCAGCTCAAAGGCAGGCACATCCGGGACGAGAGAGTCCTCTCGGTGATGAGAGAGATTCCCCGGCACCGGTTCCTCCCTCCCACGCTTGCTTCCCGCGCCTACGAAGACGGACCGCTCCCCATCGGGGAGGAGCAGACCATATCGCAACCGTACATCGTGGCCGAGATGACCCAGGCACTCTGGTTGCGAGGAACCGAGAATGTTCTCGAAATCGGCACCGGGTCGGGCTACCAGACGGCGATTCTCTCCTGCCTGTCCCGAGAAGTGGTCACCGTGGAGCGCCTGGAATCCCTTTCCCGGGCGGCCCAGGCGACGCTTGCGGCCCTCGGGATGGATAACATCCGGTTCCGCGTCGGGGACGGCACCCTGGGGGCGCCGGATGATGCCCCTTTCGACCGGGTGATCGTAACGGCCGCGGCGCCCGAGGTGCCCGAGCCTCTCTTCGCGCAGTTGCGTGAGGACGGCATCATGGTGATCCCGATCGGGGGACGCTGGGAGCAGGAGTTGGTGAGCGTCCGCAAGGATAAGGGGGAGGCAAGAAAGGAATACCTCGGCGGTTGCCGGTTCGTCCCGCTTCTGGGGGAGCGCGGATTTTCCGGATAACGCGACAAAGGGGCTTCCGGAGGACTGCCTGGCGCCTGAAGGTCCGGATTTCCACCCTTCTTCTGGCCGTTCTTGTCGCCGCCTGTTCGGGGGGAAATGGATTCTACCACCGGGTGGAAAAGGGACAGACGGCGTACCGCATCGCCAAAACGTACGGAATCGATACGCACTCGCTTCTCGAGGAAAATGACATCGAAGACCCACGGACGTTGCAGCCCGGACAGATGCTGTGGATCCCCGGTGCGACAGGACCGAAGAACGTCCCCTCTATGGAGTTCCCGGAGTCAAGTTCCCGACTGGCGGGGAAGAGGCTCGTCATGCCACTTCGCGGAACGATCTCCTCGGGTTTCGGAAAGAGAAACGGGCGCATGCACCAGGGGATCGACATCCTGGCGCCGGGTGGCACGCCGGTCCGGGCGGCGGGCTACGGAGTGGTCCTGTACGCCGGCAACCGGATGCGCGGATACGGAAACGCGATCGTCCTGGACCACGGGGACGAGGTCACGACGCTGTACGGGCATCTGCGCCGCATCCGCGTGAAATCGGGGGATATCGTCGCATCCGGAAGCGTGATCGGGACGGTAGGGGAGACCGGAAACGCCACGACGACCCACCTTCACTTCGAGCTTCGGCTGCGAGGAACCGGGGTGGACCCGGAAAAATACCTGGAAAGGGCGGACAGCAGACGATGAAGGCCCTGAAAAAACGGATACGAAACATACCGGACTTCCCGATAAAGGGGATCCAGTTCAAGGACATCACGACACTTCTCTCCGACCCGGAGTCCTACCAGCGGGCGATCGACCTCATGGCGCACCGCCACTTCAACAAGGGCGTGGAAGCCGTGATCGGGATCGAGGCCCGCGGGTTCGTGATGGGAGCGGCGATGGCCTACAAACTGGGAGTGGGCGTCATCCTCGTGAGAAAGGCCGGAAAGCTTCCGTACAAGACGGTCGCCGCGGAGTACGCACTCGAGTACGGCAAAGACCGGCTCGAGATCCACGAGGATGCGATATGGCCCGGAATGAAGGTGATTGTCGCCGACGACGTTCTTGCCACAGGAGGAACGGTCGGGGCCGTTACGAATTTATTGAAACGGCTGGGTGCCGATATACTAGAATGTTGCTTCCTGGCCGAGTTGACCGATCTTCGCGGGCGGGAGAAACTGAAGGGGCAGAAAGTCTTTTCCCTGCTCAAGTTCGCCGAGTAGGGGAGAGAGGGTGGAAATCAGGGAAAAGCCCCCGTAGCTCAGGCGGATAGAGCAGCGGTTTCCTAAACCGTTTGCCGGGTGTTCGAGTCACCCCGGGGGCGCCATAATATAGTGTTAATAACAAGGAGTTGTGGCGAGTTCCACAACTTCCTTGTTTTTCAAATCCGTTCAATTCCCAGCATCATTCCCAGCATGGAAAGAACAGGATTGATAAATCTCCCCCCAAGTTTGTCCTCAAGCCGAAAACGCTGCGTGTTTGACCACGTCTTCCGTAAGACCGGGCCGTAATCCGGATACGAAACTCTCCTGTTGGATGGTAATCATACCGTTGCATGTTCGGAGAAACGAGTAATTCCGATAGAGACTCCGGGAGGGCTTTTCCTCTAAGATATGGGTGCACCATTCGGGTGGGGCAGGTCACTCGCTAGCGCGGCTGAGCACAACGTGTGAGGTAACCCTCGACCGCATCGTCGCTGCCCTGACTAAAGGAGAAACGAAACGTGTCTGTGTTCGCAACATGTCTTGGTTATCCACGCATCGGTGTCGCTCGAGAGCTGAAGAGGGCGCTCGAGTCCTACTGGGCGATGAAGAGCTCGGGGGGAGAGCTCCTGGAGGCAGCTCTCGAACTTCGGCGGCGGCACTGGCTCACGATGAAAGCGGGGGGGATCGACCACATCCCGAGTAACGACTTCTCGCTCTATGACCATGTCCTTGACATGGCTGTCGCGGTTGGCGCCGTTCCTGCGCGATACAACGCTTTATCCGATCCCCTCGTCCGTTACTTCGCGATGGCCCGAGGGCTTCAAAACCTTGATGACGGGATTGACTTGGTGGCGCTCGAGATGACCAAGTGGTTCGACACGAACTACCACTACATCGTGCCGGAGCTCGATGCTCGACCAGACTCTGGAGCTCGACGAGTCCAAGGTAGTGAGCGAGATTGAGGAAGCGCGGGAGCTCGGTGTCGAAACACGCCCTGTGCTCGTGGGGCCGGTCACGTTCCTGCTCCTCTCGAAGCTCGCCCCGGGGTCACCCAGAGGGGCAAAAACCCTCGATCTGTGGGAAAGACTGATCACGGTTTACGAGATGCTGTTCAGCGTGCTCGCGGATCGGAACGTCGCATGGGTCCAGCTTGACGAGCCGTTCCTCGTGTTCGACCTCGATGAACGAACTCAGGACGTTTATCGCCGAGCGCTCTCCCGGCTTGGGGCGTATACGATGCGTCCCCGTGTGCTGATCGCAACGTACTTCGGAGCGCTTCGGGAGAATCTCTCTCTCGCTGCGGACTCCGGATTGGACGCACTCCACGTGGACCTCGTCCGCGCGCCGGAGCAGCTCGACACCGCGATCGCGGGGCTTCCACCTTCGATGTCTCTCTCGGTGGGTATTGTCGACGGTCGGAATGTCTGGCGCACCGATCTCGACGCAGCCCACCGGCTGGTTCGACGAGCGGTCAAAGCACTCGGATCGGACAGAATCATGGTGGCTCCGTCGTGTTCCCTCTTGCACGTGCCGGCCGACCTGTCCGCTGAAAAGAAACTTGACGCCGAGCTTCTCAGCTGGATGGCGTTTGCCACGCAGAAGCTCGCCGAGGTGCGAACGCTCACGGACTCCGCGACGACAGATCTGACCGAGTCAGCGCTGTTCGACGAAACACGGGAGGCGCTCGCCGGACGCCGCGCTTCACAGCGGACCCGGAATCCAGATGTTCGGTCCCGGTCCACCTCTGTGACCGACGCCATGCTGCAGCGAATGTCTCCCTTTGCGCAGCGGTCCAAGAAGCAGCACGCACGGTTTTCCCTTCCGGCACTTCCGACGACGACAATCGGTTCGTTTCCCCAGACAGCCGATGTGCGCGGCGCGCGAGCGGCGTGGCGTGGAGGGCGAATGACATCCGAGGAGTACGACCGGTTCCTCAAGGAGGAGACGCGTCGCTGCGTCGATACGCAGGAAGCGATCGGGCTCGACGTGCTCGTGCACGGTGAGTTCGAGCGCAACGACATGGTAGAGTACTTCGGCGAGCAGCTCGCCGGATTCGCTTTCACCGAGAACGGTTGGGTTCAAAGCTACGGTTCGAGGTGCGTAAAGCCACCCTTACTCTTCGGTGACGTCTCGCGTCCCGCGCGATGACCGTACAGTGGTCTATTTTCGCGCAGTCTCTCACGAAGCGCCCCATGAAGGGCATACTTACGGGGCCGGTCACGATCCTCCAGTGGTCCTTCGCTCGCGACGATCAGACTCGCCGAGAGACCTGCATGCAGATCGCTTTGGCGCTCCGTGATGAAGTTGCCGATCTCGAGGCGGCGGGCATCGCGATCATTCAGGTCGACGAGCCGGCCATTCGCGAAGGGCTGCCTCTCCGACGCCAGGACAGGGGAGCATACCTGCGGTGGGCGGTTGACGCGTTTCGCCTCGCCACGAGTGGAGCCCGTGACGAGACGCAGATCCACACGCACATGTGTTACTCAGAGTTCAGCGACATCCTCGATGCCATTGCGAAATGGATGCCGACGTGCTCTCGATCGAGACCTCGCGCTCGAAATGGAGTTCTTGGCCGACTTTCGGCAGTTCCGCTATCCGAACGAAATCGGTCCTGGGGTCTACGACATCCACTCTCCACGCGTCCCGCTCTGAAGAGATGGTCGACTTGCTTGAGCGCGCAGTCCGCGTGCTGCCCGCTCGGCAGCTTTGGGTGAACCCGGACTGCGGGCTCAAGACACGCGGCTGGCCCGAAGTCGAGGCGGCTCTCGCGCATATGGTGGAGGCGGCGCGGATTCTTCGTCGGCAGCTCGCTGACACTGCACGTTGACGGGAGCAAAGATCGATTCCACTGGTTGGCAGGGGAAAAGGGGGGAAACGAGGGTCAATTGGGTCCTAAACCGTTTGCCGGGTGTTCGAGTCACCCCGGGGGCGCCATTTTCCTGCCTTCCTTGTCGAGGAACCTTTCGATATCCTTCCGACGGAAGCGCCACTGGTTGCCGCTCTTATATCCTTTGAGCACCCCCTTGCGTGCCATGTCGTTGACCGCGTCGGGGCTCATGTCCAAAAGAACGGCGATATCGCGGGTTTTGAGGATATTTGGAAGGTGTTCCACCTAGATAATGCCTTTCCGAACGCCATTTTAAGGATTTTTCATCAAGGAAAATAACATAATGTTGGATTATTGTAAACAAGTTTGTCCCCGGCAATGAACCACCATTCTATTCTTGTAAATGATAGCCTGTTCGCTGTGGCACGGGACCGGTCGTGAGGGTATTTCTCTTTTCCCTGGCCGGGATTCCGCTTCTGATCGTCGATGGCATTCTCCTGTACACGTTCTCTGCACCGGCCGGCCGACTGGCGACGGGAGAGGAGGGCTGGATCGTCCTGGGCGGCGTTCTGGTCTATCTCCTGGTCCACTTTTTCCTGCGCAAGCCGGAACGGCTGTATCTGTGGGGTCACGAGTTCTCCCACCTTGTGATTGCCAAGATCTTTTTCCGCAAGATCCACCAGTTCCACATATCGTCGAGAGACGGTGGAAAGGTGGTGCTGGACCGGACAAACGTTATGATCGACCTCGCCCCCTACATCTTTCCCCTGTACAGCGTGGGAATCGGAATCGCGGCCCTGGTGTTCCGGCACGCCTCCCCCTGGGTGCCGGACATCTACCTTGCGGTGGCCTCGTTCCTTTTCACAATGCATATTCTTTTCTCCACGGAAGGGTTCGTGGCGGGACAGCCGGATCTGCGCCGCAGCGGGAGGGTGTTCTCGGCGGCCGTTGTTCTGTTTTTCCTTCTCCTTTGGATACCTTGCCTGATGGCGCCCGGTGTCTCGGCGGGATGGGGGGGGGCGGTGGAAGCCTACCGGGTGTGGCTCTCCTCCTTCCGGTCCTCCTGTGGAAGCATACTCGACCTCTTGCGGTCGCTTCAGTATTTATAAGGAGTTTCCCTTAAACTTTTTCGCGATATTTCCGTAAAGATAGATAGCGCTATTATCCTTGCCAAATAAGAGGTATTCGCATTCTTGGTGAATCAGGGACCGGAACGCATGGAACAACGGTTCTTGTGGGGCGGGATTGTGATGATCCTCGTAGGGATCGCTCTTGCCCTCCTGTCTTCCGTGGGTTTCCCGGAAGCGGGGATCTTCGACGCTTGGGAAACGCACGGCGTTCCGTGGGGGTTCGGACCACTGTTCGCAGCGGCCAGTTTCGCCCTGCTCACCGGGGTCCTCCTGCTCCTGGTTCGCGGCTATCTTTCCTCCTCGGAAGAGGCTGTCCGGATGCTGGGGGATGCGGTCCGTTCCCACGGGGGCAGCCTCTCCGAACGGGCCGGTTCACGCGAGACGGCAGTTGCCGCATGGCGCCGGCTCGATAAGTACCGGGCGGATATGGGAACGGCGGTGGCGCAGACGCAGGAGCAGATGGAAGAGCGGATCCGTGAGATCACCGAAGCGCACAAGGACCTGCACAGCCATCACCGGTTCACCAAGAAGATGCTCCAGTCCCGCCAGCCTCATGAAGTCTTCGAGACCCTCCTCACGGGCGTGCGGGACGGTTTCGGATTTCCCTGGGCGGTTCTCGGCATCCTGGATGAGAAGGGAGACATCGTGTTCGGAAGCACGGGGAACGGATCCGGAAGTTCGGTGATCCGGATCCCCAGTTGGGACGAAGGATCCCTTCTGGCGCGCTCGGTCTGGAGAGGACACGCGGCGATTCTTCCTTCCCTGGACGGGCAGAGGACCTGCCCAGAGGACCGGGCCATTCTGGGGGAGGGGCCGGCGTTCCTGGTGCCGGTGACCAGAAAACCCAGCCGTAAGTGTTCTGACGTCAAGGCATGCGGACATCTCGATTGCCCAGCCTATAATCTCGAGGACAGCAAATGCTGGATCGCGGGATTTGCGAACTGCCGGTTCCACGAATCGGAAGACCCGAAGGAAAAGCGGATGGAGTGTGTCCGGTGCGAAATGTTCGCTGCGTCCGCGATTCTGGTGGTCAGGAGTCATCCTGCGGGACGCAAGGTCTGCCGGGAAACCACGGAATCGATCATCACCCTCGTCAAAGAGGCGGCAATAGCCATAGAACTGGTCGAACTGAACGAAAACAACAGGAAGATGTCGATTACCGACGGACTGACGGGACTGACGAACCACCGGGAGTTCTACCAGTCGCTGGGCAGGGAACTCGCGCGCGCCCGGCGCTACGGACACAGCATCGCCCTCATCATGGTAGACGTCGACGATTTCAAGAAGTTCAACGACTGTTTCGGGCATCTGGCGGGGGACTTCGCCCTCAGGAAGATCGCCGATCTATTGATCGGGTGCGTCCGGGCCAACGATATTGTGGCCCGATATGGAGGGGAGGAATTCGGTGTCATCCTGCCTGAGGCGACTCCTGCCGGCGCCTTGATGCTCGCCGAGCGGATCAAGACGGAAATCGCCAGGCAAAACTTCCTGGACCCTTCCGACGAAGAAGGCCATCTCACCGTGAGCATAGGAATATATTCCGCGAGCCAGGGGGACGCCACCGAGGAAAAGATGGTAAAATTTGCGGACGAGGCTACCTACCTCGCCAAGAATATGGGAAAGAATCGAGTCGTCGTGAAAGAGCATGCTTGATCGGCTGGAATTCGAACGCCAGGAAGCGGCACGCCTTGCATCCTATGCCGTAAAAAGCGGCGAGTCACGCGGGAGAAGGTTCCCGGAACCGGAAGATCCGTTCCGATCGGTCTTTCAGCGGGACAGGGACCGGGTCATCCATTCGGCCGCATTTCGACGCCTGGAATACAAGACACAGGTTTTCGTGAACCACGAGGGGGACCATTACCGGACCCGCCTCACCCACACCATCGAGGTTTCGCAGATAGCGCGTTCCATCGCGCGCGCGCTTCGCCTGAACGAAGATCTTACCGAGGCCATCGTGCTGGCCCACGATCTGGGACATACGCCCTTCGGGCATGCCGGAGAACGCATGATGGACCAGTTGATGAAAGGGGAGGGGGGCTTTGAGCACAATCTCCAGAGCCTGCGAGTGGTCGATGTCCTCGAGAAACGGTATCCCGCTTTCGACGGGGTCAATCTCACCTTCGAGGTACGGGAGGGGATCTGCAAGCACAGCTCCCAGTATGATAACCCCCCTCCGCTGCCGGAATTCGAGCTTCCGGGATATCCGACGCTCGAAGCACAGGTAGCGGACATCGGAGATGAGATCGCCTACAGCAGCCACGACGTGGACGACGGGATCCGTTCGGGTATGCTGACGATGGCGGGACTGGAGTCCGTGGAACTGTGGAACGATGCGGTCCGAACCGTCCGGAAAGAATATCATTCAATAGATGAAGATGTTTTGCGTTCACGTTCGATATCCTTCATGATTTCTTCTCTCACAGGAAATCTGATCCGGTCTTCCCAGGTTCTGCTCGAAAGATCCGGAGTGCGATCCCCGGAAGAGGGGCGCACGACGCGGAAGAAATGCATCGCATTCGACGCCGAAATGAGCGACAAGAACAAGGAGTTGAAGTCGTACCTGTTGAAAGAAATGTACGGGAACTACCGGGTGATCCGCATGGAGCAGAAGGCTCGCCGCGTCATCGGGGATCTCTTCCATTCCTATTGCGGACGCCCCGAGCAGCTTCCTCCCCATATCTTCGCTCGTCTGGCGCACGACGGAACGAATCGGGTTGTTTGCGACTATATTGCGGGAATGACCGACCGGTATGCCATGGAGGACTACCAGAAACTTTTCGACCCACTGAAGAAAGTATAATGCGTGCGATGATAAAAAAAGAAGATCCCGGTAAACGGTTCAAGCTGGCCGTGGAGCAGAATTTCGACCAGAGCGCGGGCGTTTACGACATATTCGAGAAAAAATACCACCTCTTCGAAACATTGACGAAAAAGCTTTGCGAGATGAATGCTCCGTTCGCGCCCCGGCGGGTCCTGGATGTGGGGTGCGGTACGGGAATTTCCACTCTTGGCATCTACAAATCGCTTAAGACGCCGCCTATCGTTTACGGGATCGATATTTCGGAGCCCATGCTAATCAAGGCTAGGGAGCGAATGCAGGGGAAGGAGGGTGTCTACTTTGTACGCGGAGACGCGGAAAAACTGTCGCAATATTTTCACGAGGCGTTCGACGCGGTATTTTATACTGCATCGATTTTCCTGCTCCCCAATTACAGAGAATCGATCGACCAGGCCTGCAAGCTGATCCTTCCCGGGGGAGTGCTTGCGATCAGCTACTACGACGGTCTGTTCAACACGAAAGGAAGGAATGCCATCATACGGGCGGTTCCCGATCTGAAATACCAGTATGGAACCGTGTCCTATGAAGAACTGATGAAATGCCTTACCCACAGGAAGGGGTTCAAAACCTCCCAGATCGATTTTCGCTTTGAGATAACGAACGAATATCTTTTCGATTTCCTGAGCATACCGGCGCAATCGGCCGGCATTTTCCCCAAAGTTCCCTATATCGAGCGAATACCACTGGTCCGCGATCTGTGCGACAAACTGACGAAGAAGGTGAGGCCCCTGTTCATGGGGTGGAAGTTCGTGGTTTCACGGAAAGAGGGATGACCTTCCTTTTTCCTCTATTTGACATAATATACATTACCAGACGGTGTCTCAACAACTTTTGGATGGTCAAAAAATACGAGCCATGAAATGTCTAATCTATCAATAACTACCCCTATGTGGCTTATTCAGTGGATGAAAATACACGAGATTACCCTATGGGGAGCAGCAGATCTTCGGGATTTTTCGACGCCACAAGATGAAACAGGAAAAGGATTTCCTTACGCTATTTCATGGGTTATTGCAATGAATCCCAAGATAATGACAAGCATCCAGAATGGTCCTAACCAAGCATACGCTGATGAGTATTCAAGAGTGAACCATCATATCAATAAATTGTCAGAAGCGTTAGCAGACGAAATCAAAGTGAGAAGTTTTCGATCTAAACCGTTGGCGGTTTCGGAGCGGACCGATACCGTCAATATCAAAGGGGATTTTCCTCACAAAACTGCTGCGACAAAAGCAGGTTTAGGATGGGTGGGGCTTCACTGTCAACTTATCACGCGCCCGTTCGGACCATGGATTCGATTAGGAACAGTTTTCACCGACATCGAACTCCCGTGTGGGCCGCCAAAAGAGAAAAACAATTGTGGTTGTTGTACGCTCTGTGTAGAAGCCTGCCCCGCAAAGGCATTGAAAGGCAACAAATGGTATCCAGGATTGCCACGTGAAGAGATATTGGATGTACGGGCCTGCGATAAATGGAAAAAGGAACACTATTTTCGGTTCCACAAGGGCCATAATTGCGGGATTTGTTTGGCAGTCTGCCCGTATGGATTAAGGTTGCTACGCTGAAAGAGAAGAAATGCAAGAGGCCGAATATACATTATCAGGCGTTGTTGATGGACGGTCCCCCGGAAATAGGGCTTTACATGGCCCCCCTACCTGCTACTTTGTGAAGTTGCCCCTCTTTCGACCGGACACCCCCGTTGCTGAATTTAAGTGATAGGAGTACGACTGGTCGTATGACTACCCCTAAGGATCGTCCCGACATGAGTCCCTGAAGTTGCCCCTTGAAGTTGCCCCTCTTTCGACCGGACACCCCCGTTGCTGAATTTAAGTGATAGGAGTACGACTGGTCGTATGACTACCCCTAAGGATCGTCCCGACATGAGTCCCATCGAAGTCATCACGTCCATCCAGCGCCGCCGCCGGTGGTCGCCGGAAGAAAAACGCGCCATTTTGGAGGAAGCGGAGCTGCCGGGGAATTCTCTTTCGGCGGTGGCCCGCAAGTACGGGGTCAACCCGAACCAACTTTTCCACTGGCGCAAATTGATGCGGGAGGGAGCCCTGGTGGCCGTGGGAGCGGACGAGCACGTCGTTCCTGCCTCGGAGGCGAAACAGCTCAAGGCAAGAATCCGGGAATTGGAACGCCTCCTGGGCAAGAAGACGATGGAGGCGGAGATCCTGCGGGAGGCCATCGAGATTGCCCGCGAAAAAAAACTGCTGTTGCGGATGCCCTTGCAAAAGAAAGGCGATTCCCGATGAAGACGATCACGGAGACCTTGGACGTCTCCCGGTCGAACCTGTACGAGAAGCGGGAAGAAGGCCGGATTCCCCGCCGCCAGCGCTACCGGAAACCGGAGGACGACGCCTTGCTGCCCCTGATCCGGGAAATCGCCGATGTACGGCCCACCTACGGGTATCCCCGGATCACGGCGCTGCTCAACCAAAAGCTTGCCCAGCTGGGACGCCCTCGGGTGAACAGGAAGCGTGTGTATCGGATCATGGCCGTGAACAATCTGCTCCTTCCCAAACACACGGGAAGACCGACCCGCACGCACGATGGACAGGTAATTACGCTCCAAAGTAACACGCGCTGGTGTTCGGACGTCTTCGCGATCCAGTGCTGGAACGGGGAAATCGTCTGGGTGTCCTTCTCTCTGGACTGCTGCGATCGGGAGGTGATGAGCTACATTGCCACCACGGCCGGAATCTCCGGGGAGATGATCCGAGACTTGATGGCGGAGACGATCGAGTCCCGCTTCGGGATCGTGGATCGTCTTCCTCACCGGATCGAGTGGCTCTCCGACAATGGATCGGCCTACACGGCTCATGATACGAGGAACTTCGCGGCCAGCATGGGGCTGGTCGTGTGCACAACGCCTGTGCAAAGTCCCGAGAGCAACGGGATGGCAGAGGGCTTTATTAAGACCTTCAAACGGGACTATGTGCATGTGAACCGCCTGGAAAACGCAAAGATGGTGCTGGAGCAGTTGCCGGGGTGGTTCGAAGACTACAATGGGGTCGCACCGCACAAAGGCTTGAAGATGCGATCCCCGAGGGAGTATAGGAATTGACCCAAACCCCAATTCTTGGACATTCCTAAAGTTATAATTCTCGGTAAATTTGCGGTCCTCATAAAGGGGGACGACGATGCGGAAGGCCCGGTTCAGCGAGGAGCAGATCACGTATGCCCTGAGGCAGGTAGAGTCGGGGAAGCCGGTTGGGGAGGTCTGCCGGCAGCTCGGGGTGAGCGAGCAGTCCTTTTACCGCTGGAAGCGTAAGTACCAAGGGATAGGGATCGCCGAACTCCGCCGCCTTCGGCAGCTGGAGGAGGAGAACCGGAAGCTGAAGAAGATCGTGGCGGATCTTTCGTTGGACAAACACATTTTGCAGGATGTGCTCTCAAAAAAAATCTAAGGCCCGCGCGGAAGCGCCGGCTGGTCGGTTACGTAAAGGCCACCTACAAGACCAGCATGCGTCGGGCCTGTGACTTGGCGCAGGCAAACCGATCGACGATGTACTACCAGAGTTGCAAACGGGACCGTGGGGAGCTTCGGGTCCGGTTGCGGGACCTGGCCTCGGTCCGGGTGAGTTATGGGTATCGCCGCTTGCACGTTTTGCTGCACCGGGAAGGATGGCGGGTCAATCATAAGCTCGTGTATCGGATCTACAAGGAAGAAGGACTGGAGGTTCGTACGAAGAAGCGCAGGAAGCGGGTCAGCGCCTTGCGGATCGTTCTCCCGGCTCCGACACGGCCCAACGAGCGCTGGAGCATGGATTTTGTTTCTGACAGTCTCCACGATGGGCGTAGGTTCCGGGCCTTGACGTTAGTCGATCACTTTACGCGTGAGAGTCCCGCGATCGAGGTGGGAAACTCGATCCCCGGACGTCGAGTCGTGGCGGTTCTGGAGCGACTGGCCAAGACGCACGGGTTGCCCCAGGTCATCACGACGGACAACGGAACAGAGTTCACTTCCCGGGCTGTGGACGAGTGGGCTCATCGCAACGGGGTGAAGATGGACTTTATCCGGCCGGGAAAACCCATAGAGAATGCCTATATAGAAAGTTTCAACGGCAGACTCCGGCAGGAGTGCCTGGAAGAGAACTGGTTCATGTCGCTCGAAGATGCGAAGATCAAGATCGAAGCATGGCGGAAAGACTATAACGAGCACCGGCCCCACAGCAGCTTGAAGGACGAAACGCCGCAGGCATTTGCGGAGGACTGGCAGCTATCTCGGACCGCAAAAGAAGCGGGGATCCTAACTTAAAAAGTGTCCAGGGTTGGGGGCAAGTTCAATTAGCCGGAAGTATAACCCAGGAAGTGTCTAAGAAATGGGGAGAAGGTCAACCATGGCACCATCCTATCGTTGGTGCCAAAACGGAATCAATCACCTAAAATATTACCAGGACAAAGAACTGCCTCAGAATGCAACAATGGTCGAGAAATTAAAATCACATCCTTCAATGCAGAATTTTGATTTCTGGTGGTTTTATATTTACTCCCTAGAGAGGAGTTATGTGGGATTTATTGCGCTTATACTATTCCTAATAATGGCAAGTGTCTTGGGTATTCGGATGACAGAACTTTCCCGCAGGGATGAATTCCAAATGGAAGGTCCGTAAGATACATCCAGATGCCATGATTCATCTGACCCGCAACCCGTTCCCGCAGAAGGAAGAACCGACCTTCCTGCGCCCCTTGCTGGGTGTGGTCATCCCCCTCGCCAGCGAGGAGCGAACGGTCGTGGAACTGTTGACCCGCGTGGTCGCCTACCTGGAGGATCGCGACCGGATCTTTTGCATCCTGGACCGGGCTTGCCGGGACCGGACGATGGAGATCGCGCAGCGGTTCGCAGTGTCCGACCCGCGAGTTACTGTCGTGTGGGCGCCGGAGAACCGCTGCGTGGTGGACGCATATTTCCGGGGATACCGGGAGGCGCTGCAGGCCGGATTCGACTGGATCCTGGAGATGGACGGGGGGCTGAGCCACCGACCGGAGGAGATCCCGTATTTCCTGGACGCGATGCGCCGGGGCGTCGACTTTGCCGCAGGCAGCCGTTTCGCGCCGGGAGGAAGATATCACGGATTCGGGATTCGATATATCATCAGCCGGGTGGGGACGCTGCTCGCCAACATGCTGTTGGGGACCCGGATGAAAGACATGACCAGCGGGTTCGAGTGCTTCACGGCCCGCGCGCTGCGTCACGTCGTCAACCGGGGCGTACGTAGCCGGGCGCATTTTTTCCAGACGGAGATCCGCTACATGCTTCAGGGCTGGAAGTGGGAGGAGGTACCGATCAGCTACCGGAACCCGAGCATTAGCGTGGGGATAACAACGATTTTCGAATCGGTCCGGATTCTGCTTCGGCTTGCTTGGGATGAGCGCGGAACACCCGGGAAAGTGAAGCCTTCGTAATGCGAGAATCACTCTTCACAGTGGTAACAACCATCCGGCCACCGACCCCTGCCGTACAGCGGTTGAAGAAGGCATTGGATACGGCTGGAGGGAAGATGGTCATTGTCGGCGACTCAAAGGGGCCTGCGTCGTTCCCGATGGAGGGTGTGATCTTCTCTTCTCTCGCGGATCAGGAGAAGCTTCCCTTCCGGCTCTCCCGCCTTCTTCCGACCGGGCATTATGCCCGCAAGAATCTTGGATATCTGATGGCGATTCAGGCGGGGGCGTCGTGCATCTATGAAACCGACGACGACAATGCACCCATGGAAGGATGGGGCGCCCGATCGGGCACCGTGCCTGCGCAGAGGGCAAAAGGCACGCCGTGGGTCAATGCCTATCGGTTTTTCACTGAGGAAAAGATCTGGCCCCGCGGTTTTCCGCTTCGTCTCGTCAGGGATGACGGTTCTCTTGGCGTTGCGGCGGGCGGTGAGATTTCCACAGTCGTGGCGCCTATCCAGCAGGGGCTGGTCGACCTCTCGCCCGACGTGGACGCCGTTTGGCGCCTTGTACTCGACCAGGAGTTCCGCTTCCGGAAGGCCAACTCCATCCTCCTCCCGGCAGGTTCCTGGTGTCCCTTCAACAGCCAGTCTACATGGTGGTACCCGCCCGCCTGGCTGCTCCTCTACCTGCCAAGCCGCTGCTCATTTCGGATGACCGACATCTGGCGCAGCTTCATCGCCCAGCGGTGCTTGTGGGAACTTGGGGCCGGTGTGGTCTTTCACTCCTCCGAGGTCGAGCAGGAGCGGAACGTCCATGACCTCATGAAAGACTTCCGGGACGAAGTACCCGGCTATCTGAGGAACGAGGAACTGGTCCGAATCTTAGAAACGATCCGGTTGGAACCGGGCACGGATGCGGTGGGAGCAAACATGGTGCGCTGTTACAATGCAATGCAGGAGGCGGACTTCTTTTCAGGTGATGAACTGCGGTTGGTCAAGGCCTGGCTGGATGATGTGGAGGACATCATTCCAGCAGCTTCTCTCCAGCAATAGGCACAGCCCCCCCTCGATGATTGACAGTGTTTTACCATTATGATAAAAAGCATTCCGAAAGCTTTATTTAATAAAGTCAAATTATAGGCTTCATATCCATTTGTTCACCCTTCCCAAGATGAATCTAAAATCTCCAAACAATTCGATATCCATTTTATTTATCACCAAAGGACCTATTCTTTTTTTATGCATCGTTATATTTACTTTTCTTCTATTTTATTGGAATTATACATACCTCACTGCAATGAAGATTCAGAATTATGCTGACTTCGGAAAATTTTATTATTCGGCAAAGGCTTTTTGGGATGGAAAGGATATGTACGGCCCAAGCCCATCCACATTAATACAGCTTAGTAATGGAATCAGCATATATTGCTGGAATCTGAGTCCTCCTCATTTTCAATTCCTTCTGTTGCCTTTGGCTTTCCTCCCTCTGAATATTGCTTTTGGGGTATGGAGCATTTTGAGTCTTTTTTCCCTTTTCGTTTCTTTTTATCTCATTTTCCGGGAAACGGGGATTACGCTCACACCATGGCGAATCCTTCTGATATTCATCGGGTTTCTAGTATTCATCGGCACTTCCACTGTCCTGATGACGGGTCAGGTCTCCTTCCTGCTTCTTCTTCCCGTTACGCTTACATGGATCTACGCCCGGAGAGGGGAATGGATCAAAACGGGTATCTGCCTGGGGCTGGTAATCTCCCTGAAACCGTTTCTCCTGATTTTTCTGCCTTATCTTTTCTTCGAGCGAAAATACGGTGCGGCGGCGACCGCGGTTCTTGTTACTTTCCTCTGCTTTGCCGTCGGGTTGATCTTTTTTGGAATCGATTCACATCTCTCCTGGCTTCGAGTTCTTTCATCGGTCGACTGGTCATGGGCCCCCATAAATGGGTCAATCCTGGGATGGTTGAGCCGAATGTTTTTAAAAAACCCCTTTTATTCGCCGATCACTGCAATCCCGGGGCTTGTCTATCCTCTGTGGTTGGCGGTCGCTGGGGTATTCGGGTCCCTGACCTTATTCCTCTCGGTTTCGGATCATTCCTCCAAATCGATCGATCGGAGTTTCTGCCTGTTGATCATCGGAGCACTCCTTGTCTCGCCTCTCGGATGGGTCTATTACACCTGGTTCGCCCTTGGCCCCATGACAGCTTTGATCCGATCTTGGTTCCTGAAAAACCGGATGGAGAAAGAACGGGTTTCACATAGGCTCCTATCAGCAAGAAACGGACTTTTTGTCGTTGCATCCGTCGGAATGATCTGGCCCTATCCTTTTACGTATTTGTTTCAACCGAATGGAATCTCAACGGGTACCATAGGGTCCATCTATTTCTGGACGTATATCTTCATCTGGTGTGGTCTTGCTGCGGATTCATTGCTGGAAAGGAAAGCGTGAGATTTCCAAAAAAAGATGATCACGCAACGCTCAACCCGGTTGTTCAAGCGGATGGTGGTGCGCTCAATAGTTTCCTTATGTGGCGTCACGTGTATCACTGGACGGAGGATCGGATAAAGGCGCACATCTTTTTCTGCGAGCCGGTTTTGCAGATCGAACGGTTGATGCGGAATCGTCTTTAGTCGGTGTAGGTGCGTAAGGCAATCGCCCAGCTGCGGCAGATCAAGGCCGGGGAAATGAAAATCAACAGGGGGAAAAACCATAACCTGATTCGGACGACGGAAGGGCAGTAAAACCTGCTTAAATTCATTGGGGAGTCGGCTCCCTATATGGCGTGAGCAGAAAACTTGTAGTACGTGACCGGGCGTATGGTTTTTTGCATCCTCTTGAAACGCATGATAGGGGTGTTAAAGCCAAGTAAACTAGGCAAGATATGCGATTCGGTCATTTGCCAGCGGGGGGGACAAGTTGGATCGGTTGAAACTCGTTTTGCCCTGCTGAATGAAATTGATACGCAAGGGAATTACACCTGGGGATTCGATATCGTGGAATCATCCTCATGATAATCCTTCCATGAACGCATGCATCGCGATTCTCCTTGAACATTTACCAATGTTGTCCATTCTGTTGGCCTACATGGGAGCGGGATTTATCCTCCAGACCATCCTAAATCAAGGTGCCCTGATCCATTTGGAGTGGTGTTATGACATTAGTGTCTTATTGGGTTACCTTTTTCTTTTTTACATAATATTTTTTGTGTGGTTCCAGGTGCTTATCAAACTCTCGCCAAAAGAGGGTTTTGCTGGATTAAGCAGAATATTCAAGGAGATCCGTGAACGATATTTGAGCTGGAAGGAAGTCGGGGGCTTTCTCGTTGTATTTACGGCAATCTCTCCATCCCTAAGCATATACAGTAGCTTGAAACAAGCAATTCCGATGGTTTATCCGTTTTCTTTAGATAAAACCTTCATGAAGATGGATTTTTTGCTTCATATGGGACACCATCCATGGAGATTGCTGCAAGTCTTCATGGGTTATCCAACAATTACGAAGTTTATGGATTATATCTATACCAGTTGGCATCTCGTTTTATTTTCCGTAATCCTCTGGCAAGCCTGGAGTTCAAGAAGAAGATTACGTGCTCAGTTTTTCATCGGTTTGTTATTGCTTTTTATCTTTGGTGGGACAATTTTGGCCACCCTCTTTTCATCCGCAGGGCCTTGTTATTATCATTACACAGTTGCTGGCTCTGGGAACCCTTACCAATCACAGATGCTTTATCTTAATTCCATTCACGCGGCAAATTTCCTCTATTCCGTGGAGGGGCATAAATTCCTTTGGCAGGCCTATACGGAACGTATCAAATTGCCGTACATTGGGATCTCGGCTATGCCGAGCATCCATGTGGGAGTCGCTGTCCTCCTTGCGATTCTGGGCTGGAAAACCAACAGAATCCTTGGGTGGGGATTCACGATTTATGCTCTCCTTATCCAGCTTGGGTCGATACATCTTGGGTGGCATTATGCCATCGACGGATATTTCAGTGCGATTTTAACTGGAATGCTATGGAAAGGATCGGGGCGGTTCGTGATGTATCTCAAAGAAGGGGGAGGGAGTGACATAAGCAAGAGAGGGAAAATTCGTCACATGGTGAACGGTTCCATCGCGTAGATGCAAATCGGGACAAACCGTGGACCGTTGATAATTGATATTACCGCGAATGGACCGGAACGGTTTTTGTTCCCATCTTTCGGTTGATTTTCTCGTACGTTAAATGCTTAATAGAAAGAAGGGTTTTTCGCGGTTTTCCGAAGGAGAGGCATGGAAGATCTGCTCCTGAGCATTCTCGAGGGACACCTTGGGCGGTTCGTTTCCGGCGAGGAGATCGGCCGGCAGATCGGGATTTCCCGCGCCGCAGTGTGGAAGCATATCAGGGCACGCGCCATCGAGGTTTCGGGATTTAAGGGGCCCGGGGGGCCGGCTACCGGCTTCTCGGGCGCCCCGACGTGATCGGTGAGACCGACGCTCTCTCGCGTCTTTCTTCCCGGTCGTTCTGGCATATCTTCTCGTTTTTACTAGTCACCGACAATACGAACAGACGCGCCACGGAAGCGGCTGAGCGGGGCGCCTCGCATGAGACGATCCTCTGCGCGAATGCGCAGACAGGCGGGAGGGGAGGCGGGTTCGCTGATGTCGGGCTTAGATCCAACCATCGAAATATAACGACAGGCCGGAGAGAAGTGCCCCTCCTGTTTGGGTAGCGAAAAGGGGTAAGTATATATCGGGAACCTTGGTATTCAAAAAAAAAGTTGCATGATTGGGGAAAAAATTACTTACGATTACGGAATGTTTCCCAAATCATGTGATTTCGTCAGGCAATACTCTTGGATCGTATTTATCTCATTTGTTCTTTTTGTTTATTATTTAGTTGTTTATAGGCAATTAAAACGGCGTAAATATCAGGAACGTTTTTTGCATAGAAAAAGGCAGATTGAGCATTATTTTCGCCCAAGTGGATTAGAGCGTGGCGCTTGGAGTTATGAGGATGTCCTCTTCCAGATATCGCCAATCCTGCAGAGGTCGAATATTTCTACCCGAGGCTTTACCATCTCCAACCAAAAATGATAAAATTAGCAGATGTATGTGTGACCAAATTTTTATAGGATCCCATTTGAATGGCAACCGAACGGTCTGTCCTAGATAAAGGAGGGCGGTCCAATGAACGAAAAGGGAAAACGGAAGAGGGGTGAAAAAAAGGTCTATAGGATGATCCCGGGAGCCGAGAACCATTGGAACCGGAGACGTGCCTCGAACGAGGCGGGACAGGTGCTTCTCATAACGGTACTGGCGATGGTCGTCCTTATCGGGTCCCTTGCCCTGGCCACCGATGTCGGATACTGGCGCTACAAGAGAAGAGACATGCAGACGGCGGCTGACGCGGCCGCCATCGGCGGCGCAACCGAAACCATTCATAACTCCAGTTTGGTCGTATCTGGCGCCCAGGCAGATGCGTCGAAAAACGGTTATACGCATGGTGAAGATGATGTGATCGTAACTGTGAACAACCCTCCGGCGAGCGGTCCCCTATCGACTCCACATGGTGTTCCTTATACGAGCCGCTCTGATAGTTCAAACTATGTGGAGGTGATCATCACACAACCCCAGCCGACGTTTTTTGCGAAGATATTCGGCCGCACTTCCACGATGGTGAGAGCCAGAGCTGTGGCATACGCAGGGGAAACAGCCGGTGACAGTTGCATCATTGCCCTAAATCCGGAGGATAATAGAGCGCTTAGAGTTGAAGGCGCGGCAAACGTTCACGCGGATTGCAATGTATGTGTTAGTTCCGATGATCCTGGAGCCTTGACGGTTGGCGGCGGATCTCCGTCGAATCCAAGCGAACTCATAGCCGATGGTGTCTCCATCGTAGGGGGTTATGATTTAAATGGTGCCAATGCAACACTGAATCCGCTCCCCGACTCCGAGGATTCCGCTCCGTATTGCGGTAATCCGTTGGCGGGAATTACTCCACCGGAGAATTGGCAAGGGCTGCCTTGCGAAAAAACGGATTATATAGCACATGATAATACGACACTCCATCCTGGAAGATATTGCGGGGGAATTAAAGTTTTAGCTGGTGTGGAGGTCCCTTTTGAAGATGGCTTATATATCATCGACGGTGGTTATGGTCTTCAAAACGCTGCTGGTTCTACTCTTACAGGGGATCACGTGACCTTCTACAATACGGGTGGAGGCCCATATGGCGATGGCAGTATTACTATAAACGGCAATTCCGCCACGGACCTTGAAGCTGGCGCTTCTGGGTACGAGGGGATCCTTTTTTTCCAAGATCCGCAGAACACTCAGGATGCAAAGTTTAACGGCAACTCCGAGACCACCATGTTGGGTGCCCTCTACTTTCCGACAGCGTTAGTCACATTTGATGGCCAAAATGACACAACCGTCGGCTATACGATGATCGTTGCAGATACGTTGAAATTTACGGGTGGTGCCACCTACCATATAGAGAACGACGAGTCCGGCGGCGCGTCTAGTACTCCTCCGGTTACCAAAGTCGTACTGGTGGAGTAGGGGGGGCAGGAGCACCCAATGAGGAACCCTACATCAAGGAGTCGCGCCAGAACATTACCTCGACTCCGGTTGACTCCGACGATATTGCTCGCTCCAATACCGAAAAAAGCGAAGTTACGGGAAATCTCGCATCTGGGATATGCCACTGCAGGCCAGTCTCTTGTGGAATTTGTTCTGGTCGTTCCGTTATTGGTGATCCTTCTCGTCGGAGCCATCGAAATCGGTCGGGCTGCTTACTACGCCATCGCGGTAACCAACGCTTCCCGCGCGGCAGTCCAGTATGGGGCACAAAATACTGCAACCGCAGCCAAAACCATCTTGATTAAACAAGCGGCAGTGGACGACTTCGGATCACCCATGCTAAGCCCCGATAATGTCACAAAGAGCTTTTTTTATACGTGGGAGGACGGTACTCCAGCCGACTGCGGCGGTACTGATGATTGCAGTGGGCACCTAATTAACAGATATTTGAAGGTAATCACCCAATTGCAACTGACGCCTCTGATTGGCTTCCCTGGCCTCCCTGCGTCGTTTGTCCTTAATGGGGAAGCGGATATGCGTATTGGAGATTAATGCAAACGGATGCCCGGCACCAGTACGTGGAGGGTGGATGAGACCGAGACGATCTACCGAGGCCGAATCGAGAAAGAAGGGGATCTCCCAAGATGGAGCCGCGTTGGTCGAGTTTGCATTTATGGCCCTACTTCTTTTCACATTGATTTTCGGAATCATTGAATTTAGTCGCCTGATATTGATGTACCACCACGTGGGCAATGCCGCGCGCGAGGGATCGCGTTACGCCATTGTGCACGGCTCTACAGATAATACTTCAGTTGCCGATGGACAAAACGTGGAAGACTACGTCAGGAGTGTCTCGCCCTTCGACCCAAACCATGTGTTTGTCACAACAACGTGGCCAAACGACCTGATGGCGATTCCTACGTCATAAACCCCGGAAGCCCGGTACGAGGTCACAGTAGATTATTATTTTGATTTCAATTTACCCATCTTGTTCGGTTCCGGCATCCAGTTGGAGAGCACATCCAAAATGGTGATTTCCTACTAACCTGCCTGATATCGCAGAATCAAGCCACAGGCTGTTATCGTTGTTCGCCGTCAGCAGAAATCGGGTCGCTGATCCGGCTTGACGAGTGAAAAACGCTCTTCTTGTCATCGGAACGACGCATTCCGGAAACCTGGTGTGATCTGTGGGAGAGTCGCAAGGAAAAACCATCTCTGC
>CAWEPX010000008.1:0-3961 GCA_963811025.1 uncultured delta proteobacterium | reverse complement strand
TCTATCGGGATTACCCGGAGACCCGCGGAATGCCCGAAAAAGAGGTGAACGAATTCGCGTACCGAAAATCGTATGAGATGATCGCCGGGAATACATCCCGCATGGTCGAAGGCCTGACGTTCGCGTCGAGGAAGGCGTTCCGCGATGTTCTCCATCTGCGTGGCTGGTGGGCGGACCTTCCCGAGAACCAATCCGCCATGAGGTTCCTGGTCCTGTCCCTCGCGGGGGGCGGATTCGTATTCCTCCTGCGAGCGCGCCGGCGGCCGGAGATCGCGATGATCACGATGTCGCTGGCCGGGTTCCTGGCGTCCGTCCCGCTTCTCTGGGTGGACGGGGAGTCCAGGATTTATGCAGCAGATCCTTCCCGATCCCGGCCGTTCTTCTCGCCGCGGGGTTGTGCGCATGGAAACGGACAGTCGGGCTTCCCCCCGGAGGAGGAGACGTTCCGGGAGCGGACCCTCCGTGCGCCGCCTCGGGTCTTCGCCAGCGTGGGGGCTGGTGGCCGTCGCCGTGGCCGGTGCCTCGCCCCTCGCGTTCCGCGTCGGGATACGGCCGGGCCGGCGCTGTCCGTTCACGATTCCGGGGCCCGCGATACGGTCGAGATCCGATCGGACGCCCCGCACATCGGCGTCCCGATCCGGCGGTTCCGGAGACGTGACGTTCGTCCCGCGGGTACGGAGGTTCGATTACATCCGGAACCTGCCGGAATTCGGAAAGGCGGAATTCGAACGGCTCCCCCGTCCCCCGGGAGCCGTCTTCTTCGCACGCGACCGGCGTGTCCCCGCGACCGCGATCCCCCAGGACCGGTTCGTCTGGGTCGTCGGACCGGCCGCGTTCGGCCGAAGGAGAGCCGCGAACCCTCCTGCTGAGAGGCACGTACACGAAGGCAACGAATATCTTCCGGGTCCTGGATCCTTCCGCCGGGTCGGATCTCCCCGGCGGAACGGACGGGAAATGAGGCGGGTCGCCCTCAGCGGGGGGACAGGAGCAACACCTGCGTGAGGCACAGCGGCCTGGCGCCGCGGATTCCCGCGGCCAGCCGGTTCAGGAGAGGGGCCAGCAGGGGCACCTGCTTCGGGCAGAGGATTCTTCCGTGTTCCTCCAGCACGGCGAGTCCGGCCCCGTCCGCCAGCGCCCGCAGGTCCCGGGAGGGAAGCCACCGGTGCTCCCCCTCGGGCATCTTGAGGCCGAGCCGCTCCGCGAGGTGGAGAACCGGCGCCCACAAGGGATTGACGGAGGATACGATCACCCGGGTGCCTGGGCCGCAGTGCCTCCGGACCGACCGGAACATCGCGCCGACGTCGGAGAGATGCTCGATCACGTCGGGAACGATGACGTATTCGAACGATTCCCCGAGATCGAGCGCTCTCCGCGTCCGCAACAAGGAACGTAAGACCCTGAAATTTCGCGGCGGCGATCTCCACCATCCTCGGGCTGATGTCCACCCCGACCCCGCGACGGGGGTGCAGCGAGGCGAGCAGTGTTCCGGTTCCGCAGCCGACTTCCAGGACGGAGGCGCCGGGGGGGACGAACTCCCGGTAGATCTCCGCCAGCAGCGCGTAGTAGTAGGACGACCGCGTCTTCCAGCGGTCGTAGTCGACGGCGATCTCCTCGAAATGGTCGCGGACGTTTTCCTTCGTCATCGTCTCAGAGGAACTTGATCCGCCGGAGGGCGAAGAGGCACATCCGGAGCAGCGAGCCACCCGTGGCGGAAGCGGGAGATCTGGGTCGCGCCGTAGACCCGTTCGCGATACCGGATCGGCACCTCGACGATCTTGAGGTCGAGCTTGGCCGCCCCGAAGATCAGGTCGAAATCGCCGAAGGGATCGAAGTCTCCGAAATAGCTCCTGCCCGCGGCGATCCGCTCGTAGTCCTTCCGGTAGAGCACCTTGGTTCCGCAGAGGGTGTCCTTGAAGCGCTGGTCCAGCAGCCAGGTAAAGGCCAGGCTGAAGAACTTGTTCCCCAGGGTGTTGAGGAAGCGCATCGCCTGCTTCTCCATCGGGTAGACGAGGCGGGATCCGTTGATGAACTCCCCCCGGCCCGAGGCCAGCGCGCGCAGAAACTTCGGAAGTTCCTCCGGGGGCATGGTGAGGTCCGCGTCCAGGATCATCAGCACGTCACCCGCGGCGGCGGCGAACCCCTTCCGAACCGCGTCCCCCTTTCCGACCCCATTCCCCTGTTGGATGAGACGGATCTCCCGGTCCGGGTTGGCGGCGATCACCCGCTCGATCTCCTCGGCCGTTCCGTCGGAGAGTTCCCTCCACGAAGATCAGCTCCGTGCGGCTCCCCAACCGGGGTGTCCGGGCGACCGCCCCCTCGATGTTTCCCCGCTCGTTACGGGCAGGGATGATCACCGAGCAGGACAGCGACTCCTCCGGGACCGCGACGGGTGCGGGCCGGGCGACGACGACCTGGACGAGGCAGAGCTTCCGCACCACCGGGAGGTTCGCCAGGATCCGGTTGCACAGGAGCGACAGGAGAGGGACCCGCAACGGGAACAGGAGGTGATGCCCGATCCGGATCGTCTGGAACCCGGCCAGCGACAGCAGGTTCTGGATGTCCGGCGGCGCGAGCCAGTTCTGGTCCGGTTGCGGCCGCTTCATCCCGAGCCGCTCTCCCGCCCGCAGGACCGGCTCCCACAGGTAGTTGTAGTAGGTGACGATCACGCGGGTCCCCTCGTGGCAGACATTCCGGATCTGCTCGAAGGCCTGCTGGACATCCTCCAGGTAGCCGATCACGTCGGAGAGGATGACGTAGTCGAACGGTTCGGAGAGGGGCAGGTCCTCCGCGTCGCCTTCCAGGAATTCGAGGGCAGGGTACTTCGACCGGGCGATCTCGATCATCTTCGGGCTGATGTCGATCCCGACCCCGCGGCCCGGGGAGAGGGCATGGAGCAGGTCCCCGGTCCCGCAGCCGATCTCGAGCACCTTCGCTCCCGGCGGGATGTGGAAGCGGAGGATCCGTTCAAGCGATTCGTGGTAGTAGAGGTTTTTTGCGCGCCAGCGATCGGCCTGCGGGGCCTGCACATCCTGGAAGAGCCTGAGTTCCTCCCGTCTCATCGTTTCCCGGCCTCTTTCCCGCGACGGTTCCCGTAAAGGAATACTGCGCCGATCAGCACCATGGCAGCCGGGAGGAGATCCTTCCCGAGCGTTGCCGCCTGTTCGATACGCCCCGGCCTCTGGCCTTTTTCAAAGATTCCGCCGTTTTCGGGGAATGTCAGGTACCGATTATCCGCGACGGTTGTGAAGATGGAGACCACATTCTCCACATACGCCGGTCCTCCCCTGTCGGCGTAGGCTTTCCGCAGCAGGGAGGGGTTTCGAATCAGTTTTGCACTTGACAGGACATGACCGTTTCCCTCCGGGTCCCGGACGAAGATTTCGAGATCTGGATCATAGGCGTGCCACATCCCCGAATACATGGTTTCCATGATGATGTGACCATCCAACAGTACGAAACGGCTTGGGAATCCCGCCTTCAAGGCAAGGCGCAGCAATACATAGGACACATCTCCGCAAAGTGCCGAATGCCCCTTGCCTAGAAGAATGTCGGGGTCCTGGATGTCGCGGTATCGGCGGTTCACCGCGCCCAGTGTCCATAGGATCCAGTTGCCGGAGGGTGTGTATTGCGTCTTGTCGCCATGGGTAAACCGGTCCGCAACCGTGTCGAAAAGAACCTGCATCTTTTCTTCGGGGGATAGATTCGGAAATGGATGGATCGCTCTGGATTGTGCTTCCCGAAAGAGGGGAGTCGAGGTCTGGAGTCCGTGACATGAGTTCGGGGTCGAATCGCTCCCATGTGCGTGGGGGAAAACTCGGATATCTTCCGGCATTTGTCCATTGTCCAATCGAAGTCAGGGCAGAGAAAAAACAATCCCAGAACGACCAGGATGAGCCCGATCCTGTAGGTCCATATGTTCCGGTGACGGATCATATGGAGACCCCGGGAAGTTCCTCTCCCC
>CAWEPX010000007.1:0-3066 GCA_963811025.1 uncultured delta proteobacterium | reverse complement strand
TACAGGGATTACCCGGAGACCCGCCGGATGGCGGAAAAAGAATTGACCCGATTCGCGTACAGGGAATCGTATGAGCTGATCGCCCGGGATCCGTCCCGCCTGATGGATAGTTTGGTGAACGCGTCGAGGATGGCCGTGCGTGATTTTCCCCGGCTTCGAGGCTGGTGGGTCTTCCTCAGTCGGGACGAATCCCACCCGGAGGCTTCTCGTGCTGGCCCTCGCGGCCGGCGGGTTCGTATTCCTCCTGCGCGCGCGCCCCCAGCCGGAGATCACGATGCTCTCTGCGTCGCTCGCCGGGTTTCGGCGTCCGTCCCGTTTCTCTGGATCGACGGAGAGGCCAGGGTTTACGCTGCGACCTTTCCGATCCCGGCCGTGCTTCTCTCCGTAGGGATTTGCGCATGGAAAAGGACGGTCGGGCTTCCCCCCGCGGGGGAGATGCCCCAGGAACGGTCCCGCCGTGTGTCGCCCCTGATCTTCGCCAGCGCCGGCCTGGTCGCCGTCGCCGTGGCTGGTCCACCCTTCGCGTTCCGCGCGGGAAAGGTTGTACAGGCGTTTCCCATGCACGACCCCGGCGCCCGCGAAGAGGTTGTTATCCGATCGGACGCCCCCCACATCGTCGTCCCGACTCGCGGTTCGGGGAGAAACGACCTACGTCCCGCGCGTGCGCGGATTCGATTTCGTCCGGCACTTGCCGGAACCGGAACGGGAGGATTTCCTGCATCTCCCGCGCCCGGGAGCCGTATTCTTCGCGCGCGACTGGATCGTACCTGCAACCGCGATCCCCCATGACAAGTACGTCTGGGTCGTCGGACCGGCGGCGATGGCGGAAGGGGAGCCGCGATACCTTCTGCTGAGGGGCACGTACAGGAGGGAAACGAATGTCTTTCATGTCTCGGCCATTTCCTCCTTGCCGGATGTCCCCCGCGGATCGGTTGGGGAATGAGGCAGGCGCCCTTCAGCGGGGGGACAGGACCAGCACCTGCGTGAGGCACAGCGGTCTGGCACCGCGGACGCCTGCGGCCAGCCGGTTCAAGAGAGGGGCCAGCAGGGGCACCTTCTTCGGGCAGAGGATTCTGCCGCGTTCCTCCTGCACGGTGAGTCCGGCCCCGTCCGCCAGCGCCCGCAGGTCCCGGGAGGGAAGCCACCGGTGCTCCCCTTCGGGCATCTTGAGGCCGAGCCGCTCCGCGAGGTGAAGGACCGGCGCCCACAAGGGATTGACGGAGGATACGATCACCTGGGTGCCTGGGCCGCAGTGCCTCCGGGCCGACCGGAACATCGCGCCGACGTCGGAGAGATGCTCGATCACGTCGGGAACGATGATGTATTCGAAGGTCTCCCCGAGATCGAGCGCCTCGGCGTCCGCGGCGAGAAACGATAGCCCCGGGAACTTCGCGGCGGCGATCTCCACCATCCTCGGGCTGATGTCCACCCCGACCCCCCGTCCTGGCCGAAGCAAGGCGAGAAGCGTCCCGGTCCCGCAGCCGATCTCCAGGACTGATGCGCCGGGGGGGACGAATTCCCGGTAGATCTCCGCCAGCAGCTCGTAGTAGTAGGACGACCGCGCCTTCCAGCGGTCGTAGTCGACGGCGATCGCCTCGAAATGGTCTCGGATGTCATTCTTTGTCATCGTCTCAGACGAACTTGATCCGCCGGAGGGCGAAGAGGCACATCCGGAGCAGGAGCCACCCGTGGCGGAAGCGGGAGATCTGGGTCGACCCGTAGACCCGTTCGCGATACCGGATCGGGACTTCGACGATCTTGAGGTCGAGCTTGGCCGCCCCGAAGATCAGGTCGAAATCCCCGAAGGGATCGAAGTCTCCGAAGTAGCTCCTGCCCGCGGCGATCCGCTCGTAGTCCTTCCGATAGAGCACCTTGGTCCCGCAGAGGGTGTCCTTGAAGCGCTGGTCGAGCAGGTAGGTGAAGGCCAGGCTGAAGAACTTGTTCCCCAGGGTATTGAGGAATCGCATCGCCTGCTTCTCCATCGGGTAGACGAGGCGGGACCCGTTGATGAACTCTCCCCGCCCCGAGGCCAGCGCTCGCAGAAATTTCGGAAGCTCCTCCGGGGGCATGGTGAGGTCCGCGTCCAGGATCATCAACACGTTCCCCATGGCGGCGGCGAATCCCTTGCGCACCGCGTCCCCCTTCCCGACCCCGTCTCCCTGCCGGACCAGCCGGATCTCCCGTTCCGGGTGGGCCGCGATCACCCGCTCGATCTCCTCTGCCGTGCCGTCCGAGGAGTTCCCCTCCACGAAGATCAGTTCCGTGCGGCTCCCCATTTGCGGGGTCCGTGCGACCGCCCCCTCGATGTTTCCCCGCTCGTTGCGTGCGGGGATGACCACCGAGCAGGAGAGCGTCTCCTCGGGGACCGCGACGGGAGCGGGACGGGCGACGACGACCTGTACGAGGCAAAGCTTCCGCAGCATCGGGAGGTTCGCCAGGATGCGGTTGCACAGGGTCGACAGGATCGGAACACGAACGGGAAAGAGCAGGTGATGCCCGATCCGGATGGTCTGGAACCCGGCCAGCGACAGCAGGTTCTGGATGTCCGGAGGCGCGAGCCAGTTCTGGTCCGGCTGGGGACGCTTCATCCCGAGCCGCTCGCCGGCCCGCAGGACCGGCTCCCAGAGGTAGTTGTAGTAGGTGACGATCACACGGGTTCCCTCGTGGCACACCTTGCGGATCTGCTCGAAGGCCTGCTGGACGTCCTCCATGTCCCCGATCACGTCGGAGAGGATGACGTAGTCGAACGGTTCGGAGAGGGGCAGGTCCTCCGCGTCGCCTACGACGAAGTCCAGGTCGGGATACTTCGAACGTGCGATCTCGATCATCTTCGGGCTGATGTCGATCCCGACCCCGCGGACCGGCGCGAGGGAATGGAGCAGGTCCCCGTCCCGCACCCGATTTCGATCACCTTCGATCCGGGGGGGATATGGAACCGGAGAATCCGTTCGAGCGACTCGTGGTAATAGCGATTTTTCGCATGCCAGCTGTCTGCGTCTGGTGCCAGGGAATCCAGGTGGGCGATAAGGTCGGTTTTCCGCATCACCCCCCCCCGCTTCCGGGAGT
>CAWEPX010000006.1:0-161698 GCA_963811025.1 uncultured delta proteobacterium | reverse complement strand
CTTTTCGTTTTCAACTAATTTCGAGAGATTTTCTAATCGCTTTTTTCTTTCCAACAACCCTGGCATAGGTTCAAGTCCTGCGGTTTTCAGCATGGTTTCCCACCTATATGCCCAATCATGTTTCATTAAGGATTCGACCACATTTTTTTTTCGTACTTCTGCTTGCCTGCGAGACTGCCCATCAAATTCAGCAATTTTTTCCTGTATCTTATTCGAACCATATGGTACATGGATCACTGCATCTTTCCAGTAGAAAATCTTTTTAAATTCTTCAGTTTTCGGATGCTCGCCTATCATGATGCTCCCTCCGGCGGCACCTTCAAAATATCTAAGTCCAATCTCACTTTGGTCTTTCGTTTCTTCCGGAACATCGATTTTTCCTGGGTTCACAATAAAATATTTGCTTCTCTTTACCAGATTGGCAAATAAGGCTCGATGTTGATTCGTGTCCATCACCTCTCTCCCAACAATGGAATCATACAGATAAAATATATTGTTTTCCTCGGACATTTTTAATAGGGCACGATGAGTTTCGTCTGATCTACGACCAATGCTGTAAACGTCTATGAAACGCTGAGGTGGATTCGGATAAGGGCAAAACAGAATGGCATCTATACCTAAGGGTAAAAAAAAGGCTTTATCTCCAATCACA
The DNA here is from genome assembly GCA_963811025.1 of uncultured delta proteobacterium. GTDB lineage: Bacteria > Desulfobacterota > Deferrimicrobia > Deferrimicrobiales > Deferrimicrobiaceae > CSP1-8. The sequence goes on along the minus strand of CAWEPX010000006.1, from coordinate 161,046 downwards.
TCATTAACCAGATTAACACTTTCCTTCCAATTCAGCATGACATAATCAAATTTCGATAGAATGTTTAAATAGTATCTGGCTTGGGATATTTCGGATCTCCATATTTCCGCCAACCAGCAAATTGACGTTTTACATCGATCTTTCCAACCTTCAACGGTTTCTACATGTAACAAATCCCTTGGGAATTGGCAAAATGCAAAAAACAGGTCATAGTCTTTCTTCAATTTTGTTTCGGCAATACCCGGGTTGAGCCTGATAGAGTAATGTGAGGCCAGTCGATTCGCAATCCTGGCACCATATTTAAAATAATTTTTCGATTGTGGTGCCAGTAATTCTGCGTTATCCATTTGGCAAATTAAATCTTCAAATTCAGCCAAGCAACATCTGTAATGAAATTTTTTAAAAATATTCCTCTGGGAAAAAATGAGTGTGCGAGCCATTTTCGATGGTTCAGTCTTAGAACGATTGCTCATTTCTGATCACCTCAATCGTACGCAGGATCCGTCGTTGCACCGCAGCCTTTCCCGCTTCGGCTGTTGTGTAGTGATCGGGCAAAAATATTTTTTCTACACTAGATCCTTTTCGTTTTCAACTAATTTCGAGAGATTTTCTAATCGCTTTTTTCTTTCCAACAACCCTGGCATAGGTTCAAGTCCTGCGGTTTTCAGCATGGTTTCCCACCTATATGCCCAATCATGTTTCATTAAGGATTCGACCACATTTTTTTTTCGTACTTCTGCTTGCCTGCGAGACTGCCCATCAAATTCAGCAATTTTTTCCTGTATCTTATTCGAACCATATGGTACATGGATCACTGCATCTTTCCAGTAGAAAATCTTTTTAAATTCTTCAGTTTTCGGATGCTCGCCTATCATGATGCTCCCTCCGGCGGCACCTTCAAAATATCTATTTCCAATCTCACTTTGGTCTTTCGTTTCTTCCGGAACATCGATTTTCCCTGGATTCACAATAAAATATTTGCTTCTCTTTACCAGATTGACAAATAAGGTTCTATGTTGATTCGTGTCCATCACCTCTCTCCCAACAATGGAATCATACAGATAAAATATATTGTTTTCCTCGGACATTTTTAATAGGGCACGATGGGTTTCGTCTGATCTACGACCAATGCTGTAAACGTCTATGAGACGCTGAGGTGGATTCGGATAAGGGCAAAACAGAATGGCATCTATACCTAAGGGTAAAAAAAAGGCTTTACCTCCAATCACATCATTAACCGGGTTAACACTTTGGCTCCAATGAAGTATGACATAATCGAATTTCGATAGAATGTTTAAATAGTATCTGGCTTGGGATATTTCGGATCTCCATATTTCCGCCAACCAGCAAATTGACGTTTTACATCGATCTTTCCAACCTTCAACGGTTTCTACATGTAACAAATCCCTTGGGAATTGGCAAAATGCAAAAAACAGGTCATAGTCTTTCTTCAATTTTGTTTCGGCAATACCCGGGTTGAGCCCGATAGAGTAATCCGAGGCTACTCGATTCGCAATCCTGGCACCATATTTAAAATAATTTTTCGATTGTGGTGCCAGTAATTCTGCGTTATCCATTTGGCAAATTAAATCTTCAAATTCAGCCAAATAACATCTGTAATGAAATTTTTTATAAATATTCCTCTGGGAAAAAATGAGTGTGCGAGCCATTCCGGAGTGCCTCCTAGGGCCTGTCGCAGGGCAAATGCGATCTGTTCTTCCGAAAACCGCTTCTTCAGCGTCTCCTCCCGGGGAGTCGTGCCGGGAAGTTAGCCGGAAGTATAACCCAGGAAGTGCCTAGGAAACGGGGGGAAGGTCACTAGGCATTCCAATGGAGGAATTTAGAGGAGCCCTGAACCAAGAAATGGATGCATTGATCAGTAGGGGCAGGTCACCTCAAGGAACTGAAGTTCCGATACTATCATCTGAAGGAAGGTATCTTCCTTTAGATCATGCAATACCTATGAAACGTAGTGTCATAAGGAACATAATCCTGTTCAATCATCAATTAATTTGAAGAGCATCAGGAGGATTTGGTACCTTTAAATCGCCGCCGCCGACAGGTTCACCACCAGAGAGAGGGTGCGGATAAGTATACTCCGTGAAGCCCGGCTTCGCGCCCGCATTGACATAGAAATCGGAATTTTGCTGAATATAGCTTGGATTCTCGTTGAGCTGGCTGGGAAAGCCGGTGTTCCCCCAAACGTAGACAGGGTCCGACGAATTGTTTTGTCCGCGACCAACCTGCTCCGCGCAGGGATGGCCTTCGCTACTGATGCAGGAAGAGCTTCCGGTGACATTGCCGTATCCGGGAATGTTGAATGTGATGTTCGATCCGCTACACCCGCTCCCGGTCCCGGTCCGGTAGTCCTCCCACCACATCCCATGAGAGAAACTCCCGGAAACCGAGTTGTTATAGATAACCCCAGTGCCGCCCCGAATGTGGATGGCTCCGTAGATGTTACCGCTGGAAAGATCATAGATGAACTGATTGTTATTGATGTCGAAGGCGAATCCGCCGTGCTCGTTGCAAAATCCGTGGTTGTCGAAGCTCACGTTGTGAAGTTCGTTATGGCGGAAAACCACGACGCCGCCGTGTCTGCCGAACATAGCCTGAGCATTATGAGCCGGAGACGGCTTCGGGGAATTGAAGTAGTTATCCTCGACGAATAGCGTGTGGTCTGCACTCCCGAGAACCGCATTGGAGTTAAAGTTTAGCCACGAATACTTCTGGTCGTTTATCGCACTGGAAGTAGTTCCTGAATTGGACCAGAGGACGTAGGCGCCGATGGTTCCTGATCCACCCGCCTGGTCAAAAGTGTTGTGGTCGATCAGACCGGCAGAATCCCGCCAAACGCCGATTCCCTGACCGCCCGTCCCACTAGTGGAAGTCGAATAGACCAGGATCCTGTTGTTATCGATCCTGAAATCATGGTTGTTGTAAATCTGGATCAACGCCTGCGAATAATTGCCGATGTTGGAGTTTGAGGTGAACGTGAACCCCGTAACCCGGAAGGCGTTGGAGTGCGAGGCCGAGGACTGCAACCCCCCGTCCCCCGTGATTGTGATAATAGTCTGGCCGATCCCGGCACCCTGCAACGTCACGTTCTTCGTTATGTCTACATTCGACCAGGACCACGAACCGGCGGGGCAAACAAGCGTGTCACCGGGCGACGCAGCCGAGATGGCGTTGTTGACCGTGGACTGCTCGCAGCTGCCCAGGTTCGTCGTCGCGGCGTTGGCAATCCCTGAAACCAGGAAAGACGCGATGATAAAACCGATAATTTTTCTCATGGCGATTTTGCGACCTCCAGCGCGGGGCAAACCAATTATGTATTGTGATGTCCACGTAATTTCTCCTGCAACTGCAATGCCCTATCAAGTGCTATCGTAACCATTTAATTTCTAAATACCTTTTTTTGTATTGTCGTTACAGATATTACATATTTGTGTCTACATGGATATTATAATAACTTTATTGTTTTTTTAGTATGGAATGGTTAACTGGATCCATAGCATCATCAGCGTATAAGCTGACGGTAGAGATCCACTGTCTTCGAGGCTATCCGATCCCAGCCAAACATCTCATCTGCATACTTCTTGGCGTTTTCACCGACTTCAGCCAGGCGCCTCTTATCAGATAATACCTCACTCAGTTTCGCCCTTAATGCTTCAGAACTACCAGCTTCGCACAGAAATCCATTCATGCCGTCTTGGATAATCTCCTGAATACCGCCGACCTTGGTCCCCAATACGGGTCTCTCCGCCGCCATGGCCAGCAGAAGCACACCACTTTGATCGATCTTTCGATACGGCAGCACAACCAGATCAGCAGCCCTGAAGTACATGTTGACATCCTTAGGATCGATAAAGTTTCCGTTGAATATGATGGAGGGGATGCCATCAATTGTCTGCCCTAACCCGATGTTATCTTTGCCGGCAATAATGAGTTTTGCCTTTGGATTGTGTAACCGCTTTACTGCTTCGACCAATAGATCGACGCCCTTGTAATGGCGGATTCGACCAAAATAGAGTAGCACGGTGTCGTTTTCAGCAAGTTCCAGCGCCTTGCGGGCCTCCAACTTGGTCATTGACAAATCGACCTGAAAATCCAGTCGACCGTGTGGAATAATAACAATCTTGGTTCCATCGACACCCATCGTCTCGGCCAGCTTTGTAGCTGTGTGTTTTGTGTGTGCTATTAATTGGTCGGCAAGCTTGTACATGAATTTATAAACAAACCGGTCGGATGTTTTGGACTCATGCGGAAGCAGGTTGTGAACGGTCAGGACGACCTTGATTCCGCAAGCATTGGCGATCAACAAAACCGGCCAGTCAAGCGACGCATGTCTAAATCCTTGAACGTGGAATACATCGGGACGTTTAACCATTAGTTCTCGTGAGAGAGTGGCCAGTGCTTTGAGGTGGGCAATCAGTTTCCGCACTTTTAAGTTCATCGTGCTGTAATCTGGATACAAATCCAGAAGTGGAAAGCGTATCTGATCACGATAGTTGTAATCCTTAACCGAGATATAGGTGACGCAGATATCGGGGTTCTTAACTAATGCATTTCCCAATTCGCAGAGGTATTCGTAATGCATCGGTGAGTGCATGAACACAGTGATCAACTGGCATTCCTCTCCGTGTGAATTTGAATGGTGACCGTGATGGTGCCCCTTCCCGCCAGGAGGATTTCCACCGGGATGGCACGTATGGGAGGTGCATGGCAGTTGATAGTCGGACACAACCCTATCTCGAGTGCAGGGTTGTCGGTAATCACCTCAACAGCAACGGTGCAAGAGTTTGTGGAAATAGTGAAGACCCTGTTGTCCAGTTGGGTGAAAATAACCGCTTCAGTCAACACTACCGGCTCAACAAGTCTGATACGGTCGCTTTGCCTCACATTTTTGACCGTGATCCTCTTGCGTAGGCAGTTGTTCTCAAATTCGTAAGTGATCTGATAAGGATTTCGGCGAAGCAAAGTCAAGCGCCGTGTCAGGCGTCCCGTTGCTGTGACTGAACCGTTATGGGTTGTCAGTTTCACTCGAGTGTCATGCTGGTTAGTATAGCCGGTTCCTACCAGTTCAATACGGCCAGTAATCGATTCGCTCTCTGCCTGCGTAGGCATGAAATCCGATTCGACTTGCTGGTAGTGATAAGGCGAGGCGAGTTGAATTGGGCCGTAATCGGCATGATAAAGAGCACTCAGGCTGCCGCCTGTCGGCGGGGTCATAAACCGGTAGGGTAGTCGAGAGGAGTGCAGTCTGGTCCCGGTGACTGTAGCCATGAACCGTGATTTTTTAACTACCGCCGAATTAATACTTTCGAACAATTTTAATCGGTCAGTTTCTTCACACAAAAGCCTTGTGTTTGCCAAAGGGGGTTCTGCGGAATAGTGTGCAATCGCTAGCGCAATATTGGTTGCCCGTGTAAAGTTTCGGTACCAACTTCGGCCTGTACTGCTGTGGGCTTTACGAAAGGGGCCGCGCTGGACTACTCCATCTTCCATGCTGGCGGCGATTAAAGCAGCATTAAGCTTAGAGGCGCGGTCGTACTTGGCATCGAACCGGCGTAGAACACTGCAGAGCATCTGCAGTCCGTGTGCTGTTTCACTTCCGAAATAGACAGACTTGTAGCCGCGAAGGCCAATTCCATTATCGACCGATCCGTCGGGATAAATAAACGCTAGGTGTGCGTCAGCATGCTGATGGACCCAGTCGAGAAGCTTGTTGTCGCCCGTCATATCAGCGTAGATCGCCAACATTCCAAGAGTCATATCCAAGTTGTAGCCGAGATCTATAGAATCAGTGCGGCGGGCTAACTTAAAAAGCTTTGGCCCTACTTCTGCGCTCTCGCCGCTGATCAATTTGTCAGTTGTAGCTTTTTCGACAACGTTTTTGACAAAGTATGGAATTCGCTCGATGTAATTGTCTTCACCCAATACTTGCCATGCATAGTGAAGAGCAGCAGGGATTGTTGCTATGTAGTTGATGTTGAGGAATCGTTTGGAAATGCTCTTTCCCGTCAAGCTTCGGACAAGAGGAAATTTCTCGCCGACGGTGACCCAAGCCTGTCCAATATGAGAAACTGGTTGGTATGCTGCAACCCAGTCGGCTGCGCGACGGATCGCGGCGCGCCATAGTTTCGTTTCGTGGGGGGTAAGTTCTTTTTCGAGAAGTTGGTAGGTTGCTGCCATGGCAACAAGGAGGAAGATTGTGCACCCGTGCCATTGACTGCTTTCGTTTTCAACCCAGTAGCCAGCACTCTTCTGTCGGGAGATGAGCAGGTTTCCGAGGTCTTTGGATGCGACAAGTAGTTCATGCTCACCTTTTTGGAAGTAAAGCATAGCTAGGGGGAACATTGCCTCTGTTGCCCGGGTTGGCAGGGTGGCATCATTTGGAGCGTGTTTCGAATTAACGCCCATGCCAGCATCTCTTATCGTCTGTAAAAAACCTTGGCAAAGTTGATCTAGCATTTCCGTCAAGAAAGGGGGAGGGCGACGTTCCGATGTGATCGGGATGATACCTTCAGAGATATTATTGGATAGATTCACTTATGAAATCCCTTGTTTTTCATTTTGGAAGTTTTTTTGAGGTCCTTTAGCTAGGCTAAGGTAACTGTTTGGCCTGTCTTTTAAGATAGTATACAAGGTGAAGTTTTGGAGGGTCATGAAATTGCCCCCGTTTCGACCGGACACCCCTGTTACTGAATTTAAGTGATAGCGAGGTCACCCCATTTCTCGGACACTTTTCGGTTCATAGAATTCCCTCGTTTGCGGTCTTGGATTGCCGCCAGTTCTCCGCGAACGCCTGGAGCGTTTCATTCCGCAAATAGCCATGCAGTGGCTATTTATAGTAGACGAGCCTCCACGACTCGATTTTGAACTTTGCATCTTCGATCGTTGTAAAGCAGTTCTCATTGAGGCACACTTGGCAAAGTCTCCCGTTGAAGCTTTCTATATACGCGTTATCGACTTGACCCGGTTTCGTGGGCACTAGAATCCTTTAAGGAGGAGGTGTCCGTCATGTCGAAATCACGTCCCCCGTATATCCCAGGACTCGGCGACTCCCATGTCAACATACTTCCGTGTTTATTTTTGCCCGCTTGGGGAACAACTAGCCAAGGAGGTAACCTTCCCAGAGTAATGTAATTGTGATTTTTTTGGCAAATCTACAGAAATCAGAAGAAAAACAAACCACATCAAAGTAAATCTTCCAAAAGCATCTTCAGTAACATTATATAATAACACGATAACAAACAAAGCCATCCGAAATCTCCAGTAATCAAAGTTATATTTCAATTCCTTATTGATATTTCGATAGGCAGAATATATAACTCCTGTTAGCAAAAAAATGCCTACCTTCCCAAGCTCAAGATATACATTTAAATATCCATTATGACTTTCGTTAATTATTGATCCATACCCTCCCCCAAGGTCTACCATTACAACTCTATCCTTTACCCACAAACTACCGTATCCTACTCCAATCAATGGATTCGTATGTAAAGTCAATAAATCTTTCCATAGGTTAACTCTCCCGGTTAATGTCAAATCACGACCAGAAAATGTTATGAACATGTCGACCAAATCTAATGAATATTGAAGAATAATACCAACAATAAAAGAAAATATAATAAATCTCCCGAGGTATTTCGAATTGTTTTTTAATATTTTAGTGCCTAACATGAAAAATATAATAATACCTATAACTAATACACCCGTTGAAGTTGCACTATCAAGAATGATTAAAAGATATAATATTATAAGTATAAATAAAGCTTGTATCAAATATTTTTCTTTGTTATTTTCCGTATTTTTCATTTGTCTCTTTGCAATCAAATTGCAAATAAAAAAGAAGCCAGAAATCGAACATATTCTCGCGAGACCATTTTTATTCCAACTCACGCCCGCATAGTTTATTTTCCCCATTATCCATCCCACATCGTTAGGCTTAACTATTCCTGATTCTGGAAAATAAATAATAAGCAAGATTGAAAATGGCACCAGAATATATGAGAACCTTTTTATCAAAGTCTTTACAGCATCGATAGGATCTGATTCCGTGAGAACAATTAGTATGCTCAATAAAATTCCAATATCTTTGATCAACCTTTTGAATGCAACTAATGGGTACTCCGACCACAATATACTAATTCCACAGTACAGGAACCATATAGTTATAAAAGAGTTTTTCTTGAATATCGATAGCCATTCTGTTTTTCTCTTGAACAATACGTACAAACTGACAATCAATAGTATAGATAATATATTTCTATCAATAGGATTTCCTTCTGCAGAAAGCATTTCTTCTGACGTTGCGGAAGGCATTGTGCCTAGCCAAAAAGAAATCGGCTTTGCGGCAGAATACATCATCCATATCAATGGAATCCATAGAGCAAAAGAAACAGTTGATTTGCGTTTAGCATCTATTTTAAAAATGAATAAGACAAATAAAATGGTTAAAATTAGTGCTATATATGGCATCATAACAAAGTTGATCCCATTAACTTGAACACTCGGATGCGTCCGCCAAAGATTTTTCTGATTAAAGAATTACAGGCAAAATGGATATTATGGGAAAATGTACTAAATGAGAAGAATAGAAGATTGTTTGGGTCAACATATCCATTATTGTATTCCAGATACGACGGAATTTATATTGAAACTAATTCTGCAATATTATCGCCTTTTTTTATAAAGTATCAATATACTCTATAAATTATTAGCGATTTTATGTTTATTTTTGGATTATTGCTTTCTTGCTATTGTATCATCGACAATTGATGCTATTTCTTCTATCTTAACTCCCCAGTCGCTCCGCCATGCGGCTCGGATACGCTCCTCGGTCAAAGACGGGTTATTCTCTTTGATGGCCCTTCCTATCTTCTCAACAAAATCGTCGTTGTTTTTTCCGATATATAAAACATCCTGAAGCTTTCTTACTTCGGGTAAATCAACGCTCACTACTGGTTTGCCAACGGCAAGGTATTCTCTCAATTTAATTGGATCTACGGCCAAAAGCAAATCATTTACCACATAGGGGATTAAACACACTGTGAATTGTTTAAGATAATCCGGCAATACCTTATAATCCCTATAACCAAGAAAATGCACATTCGATTTCCGCTTCAATTGTTCCATCTCTTTAATTCCCGGAATTTTCTTCCCAATCAGAACCATATTTGCATCTTTATATCGAATTGCGACATCATTTAATAGTTCCCAGTTTACTCTCTCAGACAATCCTCCAAAATACCCGATTATCGGCCCAGGAATATTTCTCATATCATCTGGAATACTACTGTTATTCAACGCGGAATGAAAATGATTGACGTCCACACCATGAGTTACGGTGAAACAATTACTGTTATATGGCTCAAGATCTTTTTTTATGGCATCCGATGTACAGATAATGGCATCTGCCCTGGAGGCAATATGTTTTTCGTAGTCGACTATCTTTGCACTGTCCACAAAGGAAAATTCAGAGTATCGGTCGACCGGATTGTATATAATAAGGGACGGATCGAAAATATCAAGAAAGGATGCTGCGGTCGGAGTCCCTACCCATAGAATATATTTATCGAATTCCAGATTGGAGAGCAACCTGGAAAACTGTGCATGCATGATTGATTTGTTCAGTCCCATGATTGCCCTGTTATATACTAAAGGTATCATCCACGGATTGCAGACTCGAAATTTTTTTGCTTCTTCCCCGCCATTATTGTTATCCCTCTGAAATATTCGGATTGCCCGGTTAAAATAAATTCCAAATTCAGAAAATTTGACCGATACTCTACGAGTACCCAAGGGATTCACAAATAAGATCCTGTTATTCCGGGAAAGTAATCTCATGATGGTCTGTTGTAAACCTGGATATTCCCATTTATCCGACCCGAAAACTATAATATTTTTCCCTTTGATCATTTAATTTCCACCTTTAATATGTCGAAAGTTCATTGGATTATAAATGTCTTGAGCAGAAATATTATTCAGCTTGTTCAGTATTCTCCTCCAATGGGTAGGAAAGTGAACTTACCTATAGAGGAATCCTAAGGAAAACGATGGGGACTCGTGCGGCTTGGTACCGATTTCTATCCCTGGAAAGGCATCTCTATATGCAATCCGGTTAACTTTACGGATTTCTGTTTGAACGCCGCTCTTTTGGAATGCCGATTGAAGACCATTCCAAGAATGGCGGGCACGGTGAGAAGAATGATCTTGGCGTCCAGCACGAGAGATAGCTTGCTGGAATACCGTATGTCGAGACGGATCATCTCCTTGAATGTCAGTGCTGTTCTTCCCGCTGATCTGCCAGAGGCCGGTCATGCCCGGCAACGATGTCGAATCGTCTCGTATGCCACGGGAGAAATTTTTCCGCTTCGAACTGCAGCATGGCCTAGGTCCTACCAGGCTCATATCCCCCCGCAAGCACGTTGAAAAACTGGGGCAATTCGTCGAGGCAGGAGGAACGTATCAACTTTCCGAAGGGGATGATGCGGTTGTCATTCCAGGGCGTCCAGTTTCGTCATCGGGGCATTGCTCTATTGATGGGTTGCTCGATACTGCTTGGTGCCCTTCGCATTGTTGTTCACATGCATCGTCCGGAACTTCCAGAATGTGAACGGCTTCCCGAGGTACCCGATTCTTTCCTGCCGGAAAAACACCGGTCCTGGAGAAACGATTTTGATAAAAAGGGCGATCAGCAGAAAAAGCGGGGAGAAAAGGATGAGGCCCACCAGCGCCCCCAGGATATCCAGAAAACGCTTCCAGAGGGGGATTGGGCGACCCATGATCTTTTCCAACCCTTCACTTTCGAAATTGAGTTGGCGCTGAAACCGGTTGAGTACATTCTCGAGAATCGATCGGACGGAGAGTTTCGTCGTTATCATCCTTGCGTCCCTTCCCCTCTCCGTTTCCGTTTCCTGAGGAAGGGTAAGTGTATACACGACAAATCGGCGCCTCGATCCCTGCGGGGGGCAAGTTCGCTACGACATCCTTTGCGAACGCCCGCGCGCCATCCGGTGAAGTGCAGGCCAGCAAAGTGGCGATGGCCCCCTCGTTGAACCAGCCCACCTCGTCGATTGCACGAACTTTCCGGGATAAAATGCAGTCCTTGAGAATTCGCATCGAATCCGTGTGCAAGTTGTTCGCTCCGTACTCGAAGACAACAAGGGAGAACCCCTGCCCCGATCGATCGGAACGTTCCCGTTCCCGCTCCAGAATACGCGAAAATTCCTCCGGGGAAGGAATCCCGTTGAGAGAAGCCGCGCTGGAGGAGCGCCGGAAGGAATTCATGAGACCACCAACAATGCCTTGCACCATATATCCCTCATTTTTTGACTTGGGCAGCGAATTATTAGCCGATTGGCTGCCCTTTGGTTGGTCAAGTTATATTCAATTCTCGTACCAAACCCAACCTTTTTCAAAATTCTTGTAACATATTGATTTCATATCGTTATTATGTTGTCTTTTGTCGTATCCGGAGGATCAAGCTGAAAGTGGGAAATAAAATGCTTCTTTTGGGGAAAATACTATTTTTTTTCTTAAAAATATGGTATCGATGGGAGTGCAGGCGATTAGGACAAACGGGGATACCCGGCAGCGATTTATTTCCGATAATATTTTCCGTAATACTGTCTGTAATATCTATCTTGCATGGGCTTCACCCGGTTGATCACAACACCGAGAACCCTCTCTTCGCCGATTTCCTCCACGACCTGGCGGAGCATGGGATACGGGGTGAATCCCGCGCGGTATACCAGAAGAAATCGATCGACCTGATCACGAAGAGAAAGAGCATCCGCCACGGGTAAAACAGGCGGGGTGTCGATGAGGATCACATCGAAGGCATCCTGGGCGGATTTCAGAAATGACCGGAAATGCTCCCCGGCAAGCAAATCCGAGGGCGAACGCAATTCCGATCCGGAGGGAATCACATGAAGCCCCGGGAGCTGCGAGTTCCGTAAAATATCCTTCGCTTTCGCGGTACCGGAAAGAAACTCGGAAAGTCCGGGGAAAGGGTTGATGTTCATACCCCGGGCGAGGTCACTTTTATGCATGTCCGCATCCACAAGGAGAACCTTCTTCCGCCCCGTGGACGCGATATTCATGGCGAGATTCACACATGTGACGGTTTTTCCCTCCTCTGCTATCGAGCTGGTGACCGCCAGCGTCTTTTTCCCCTCCTTTTCCAGGTAATCGTTGATTTTTGCTCGAAGTCCCTTGAACTGTTCGTGGAACAGGGGGGCATTCTCGTGTTGACGCGTCCCGTCCCCGTCCACCATGCTTCCTTTTTCCTTGTCTTTTATGAAAATGGGGAAATGCATTCGCTATACCGTTTCATCCTTTCAGGAGAATACGGATATTCCCCTCGTAGAACCAGAGAAAGACCAGGATCATGGAGAGAAAAAGCAGAACCCCCCCCAAAATAGCTCCCAGTTGCAATGATTTCTTGCGATCAAGGTCCCCTTTATCGATGTCCGGTATGCGGGCAAAAATCTTTAAATCGAAAAAATGCTGGAAATCCTTTGTTCCGTGGAGAGTCTGGTCCATCCCCTCGAACACGATGGCCCCGCCGAATCCCAGGCCCGAGGAGAGCAGGAAGGCAAGCAGGAGAATTTTCCTTTTCTTCGGCTTGAACGGCTCCTCCGGAAAATTCGCAGGGTCAAGGATCTGGAATTGTTCCCCCCTCTTGCGACTTTCCTGGTCTTCCGCGATATTTGCTTCCTGCTTTTTTTTGAGAAGATCGTTGTATGAATTTTTCAGGTTGTCGTAATCCCGGGTAAGGGAAATCAGTTCCTGCTCATGGGCTCGGGATCCTGTTCAACTTCGCCTGAAGAACAGCAATTTTCCCTTTAATCCTTTCTCTCTCCCGTTTTAACCCAGCGATCTCCGCTTCCTTGGACGCGATCTGGGCTCTCAGGCGGAGGGATTCTTCCCTTTCCCTGCCTCCCAACGGGAGATAGGCACTGGAGCCTGAACTACCCTTTCCGTTTTGATTCGATGTGCGGGGTGGCATATAGGTCATCGAAATTTTTTTCTCCAGCTGGTCCACTTCCTGCTTTAGACGAATCACATCGGGATGCCGTTCTGTGTACTTGGCAGTCAGTTCGGCCAGTTGGTTGCGGCGATTCGCCAGTTCCGTGATGAGTGCCTGGGCAGAGTCACCCGAAGTATCCACCTCTTCACTTCCATCCTTATGAACGACTGTCTGTGCTCCTCTTTCGATCAGGCTCATTTGGGATTGAAGCTGGAACTTCTGTTGCTCTGCCGCCCGGATCTCCTCGGCGTTCACTCTGTATTGATCCTGAAACGTTGCCAGATTGGCAAGATTGGTCTGCAATTCCTGGGGTAGTTCTCCCAAATTCTGCATTTTATACCGCTTGACCTTTTCTTCCTGGGCCTCCAGCTTCTCCTTCGTCTCTTTCAACTGCGATTCAAGCAAATTCGATGTTCCACTGGCCTGCCGTTCCCTTGTTTTCTGACTCTCCTCGATGAACAGCGAAGCAAGCCTGCTCGCCGCAAGCATCGCCAGCTTCGGATCTTTATCCATATAGGAAAGGGAAAACCCTCCTTTCGATCCGCTCCCTCTTCCCCCACTACTAGCCGGATCCTGGAGTACATCGACTTCGATCCGTTTTTTCATTTTTTCATACACTCTTTCCTGATTCTGTTCTTCTTCCTCTCCTGCGAAGAGGCCCAGTTCCTCCCTTACTTGCATAAGCCTCGTCCTGCTTGTTATCTGCTGCTGGATTGTGGCCAGGCGATCCTCGACCCCCCTGTTGACGCCGGACTGAATGATATCCTGCTGGGGAATGACCAGGATCGTGGTTGTGGACTTGTATAGTGGCGGAACCACGACGAGATAGGCAATCGCGCCGAAGAATACGGAGACGAAGGAAATAACGATGAGCCACTTCCTTCTTCCGAGGACCTCGAGATAGTCCCGGTATTCCATATCCGGCCTAAGTGGCATCGAAACCCCTCTAAAACGGCTTGTATGGCGGACTTACGTTGACACCGAGAAAGACCGATTCCCGGTCAACGTCATCTACTCGCAGGCCGCTCGAAGATTGGCGGACGATATTCCCCGCTAAATTAACGGAAGCCCACTCGACGACACGGTATTCGACCCCGCCTGCCCCCTGGAGCGTATCGACGTCCCTCGTCGGCGGATCATCGATGGACACGTTGGTCTGATAATTGCCGGAGAGATTCCACGACCATTTCTCCGTAATCCGATTCGACATGACGAGGCCCACATTCCCTCTTTTTGTCGGCAGGCCGGAACTCCCCCCGACAAGTTCGTAGGAACCTCGCAGAGAGACACGCAAGTACTGCCGCCGATACGTGACATCCAATGTCCCGTAGGGATACCATTCGTCGTTATACTGGTTGTCGCTCGCCTGGCCGTCCAGGTAGGTCGCGCCGCCTCGTACAGTGAGGGTATAGAGCTCTGACAACCGATATCTGCCCTCCACCCCCCCCGTATGCGTATCGAATTCCGGGTCCTGTTCAAATGAGTTGTATCCGAAGATGTAGAACACCCCGGACGACAAGCGGGGGGTCAATTTGTATAGAAAGGAGGCGTCGCCGGTTACCGTCTCGGTATTTTGATTGCCGGTTATCGTGGGGTCTCCGTCGTAATTGCGTGCCGTTATTCCTCCTCCCAGGAAGAGATCGGTTCTGGGAGTCAACTGATAGCCCATCCGGAGAAGTCCCTGATACAACCTTTGTGTTTCTCTTGCCGTGACGATCGCCTCGGAGGGAGGAACATCAGGCGTGGGTGCCAGCGTCAACACGTTCCTCTGGGCAGAATCCTTGGATTCCACGAAACGGAAAAAAGGTCTTAGGGAAAACCGGGGGGTGATTTGCATGGGATCCGTAACGGAGAACGTAGCATCCTTCGTATCCGCTATGTTGTCCAACTCCGAATTGTCGGCATACCACTCGGCCTGAATGCCGCCTTCGATCCGCATCGTCGTTTGATAGTCGTTCCAGTATACCGCCAGCCTGGGTCTGGCCCGAAAGATATAATCCGAGGTTTCGTCTGAATTGGTGTTGAAAATATTGGAATCCCAGGCTTCTTCGAGCGCTATCGAAGGAGAAAACCGGATATTTGCCGCTTTCGCGGGGGAAGCCCAGGCGAAAACCAGCAGGATGGCAACAAGCGTCGAGAATCCCCGAATTCTGCAGTTTCTCCGCATCATCACGGCACCACGATCGTATCGCCTGGTTTCAGCATGTAATTTCCCTCCCCGTTGTCGATCATGTCATAGTAGTTTACCTTGCGAATTTCTCTCTCCCCTCCCTTGTTGCGAAGCACCGTGATTTTCTTCGGGGAAGCGAAGGGAGTAAACCCGCCCGCAAGCGAGAGGGCTTGCAGGACGGACATGTCGCTCCGTAAAGGATACTCTCCGGGTCTTGCCACCTGACCTATTACGAACACCTTCGGGGCGTTTATCTCGGTGATGATGACGGCAACATCCGGATCCTTGACATATCCCAGGAGCTTCTGGTGGATCACCCCGGAAAGCTCTGCGGCGGTCAACCCTTCCGCCTGGATGTCCTGGAGCAGGGGCAGCGAAATCTTCCCGTCAGGTCTCACCGTCACATCCCTTGTCAGCTCCTCGTTCCCCCAGACCGAAATGTGCAGGACATCTTCCGGGCCTATACGATACAGAGACCCTGTTTTCGAAGTTGCCGCCGTGTCGGAGCCTGACCAGGAAATCCGGGGAAGGACACAGGACAGGAAAATCGGGAGAACCAGGGAGAACCAGAATCGTTTCCGGTTGCGCTGCATCATCAAGGCACCACAACGGTATCGCCGGGCTTCAAGTAATAGTCCCCCTTTTTACCCTTGCCGATAATGTCGTAATAGTTGACCTTGTGCACTTCCTGTTTCCCCCCTTTGCTGGAAATTACCTTGATCTTCTTCGGAGAGGCAAACGGAGTAAACCCACCCGCAAGCGAAAGAGCTTGCAGAACGGATACGTCGCCACGCAAAGGATACGTTCCGGGCCTTGTCACTTGACCTATTACGAACACCTTCGGGGCGTTTATCTTGGTGACGATGACGGCCACTTCGGGATTCTTGATGAATGACAGGAGCTTCCGTTGGATTCCACCGGAAAGCTCTGCGGCGGTCAACCCTTCCGCCTTGACGTCCTGGATCAGGGGCAATGATATCATCCCGTCAGGTCTTACTATGGCATCCCTTGTCAACTCGGGGTTTCCCCAGACATCGATATGAAGAACATCTTCCGGCCCGATCCGATAGTTCGACCCGCCGGTAAAAACGTGGGGAACTGTTTTTTCCTTTTCATTGGCAGATGGCGGGGGAGTCGTAAGAGAGGAAGGAGTCTCCCGGGAAGCGGTTTGAAACGTCGCTTCCTTCTTTAAGCTCATCTGATGCGAAACGGGGGGAACCGGGGTGGGTTCGTTTCCCGCGGACACAGGAGGGTGGGCAGGTGCGACAATCGGCGCCGGTGCGACTGGAGGGGGTGTGGGCTCCGGGGGCCTGGCAGTTGTGGTATCTGGTGCCGGTGTCTCTACAGGCGGTTCGGAAATCGGGCTTTCGACGGAAGCGGTTACCGGTGGGGTCGCCTTCCGGCCGGTCGGGGGCGGGGAGTAACGCGGTGCGACACTCGCCGTTGGGACAGGGGCGCTTGCTGGAGATTGGCCGCTCTGCTATCTGTCCGCACCGGCAACGGGGAACTGTCCCGAGGGGGGACCGCCGGCGTAACGTCATGCATGTCGCCGGTCGCCCCCGACATGGAAAGGTTCCCCGAGGAACCATCGGTCGATTCCGGAATGTTCGTCCCCTTCCCGGGGGACACCAGGACAGGATTCGCCTCGATTCTCTGCCCCCCGGTTCCTTCTGCATCTCGATCATCTGATTCAGCGCCACGCGGGGGCCCTCCCCCACTTCCATCCGGTTGAATTCCTTCACCTGGGATTTGGCTCCCGTGCACCCTCCGGCAAGCGTCAGGATAAGTGCGGAAACCGAAGCCGCACAGGCTACCGCCCATAGGGATCTCACCAACTCTCCCTGCCTGCTTCCGCCTTTTTCCGTTACCCACAAAAAAAACCCGCTTTCCCTAATCCTGGTTCAGACCGCACTCCTTGATCTTGTACAGCAGCGCCTTGTAACTAATGTCTAGGATCTGGGCCGCTTTCCGCCTGTTCCACCGCGTCTGGTCGAGCACTCTTCCTATTAGTTCCTTTTCGGCTTTTCGCTGTGCGATCTTCGCCACCTCTTTGAGAGTCCCCTTGTCGGGGAGGACCAACTCCTCCGCACCGTTTTCTCTCCGGGGATCCTGCGCCATCGTCACGGGAGGCGCGTTTGCCCCGATCCTGATCCGTTCTTCCCTCGCGTGAATCTCGGTCAGGGAACCTTCCTGCCGCTTCCGCATGAATTCCGAGATCAGCTGCCCCTCGTTCGCCAGGATGATCAGCCGCTTGATGTTGTTTTCCAGCTCGCGGACGTTCCCCGGCCAGGCGTACTCCATGAACATCTCCATCAGTTTGGGCGAGATCTTCACGGAGTTCCGGTTGTACATCTCCTCGTATCGCTTGAGGAAGTAATCGGCCAGAAGCGGTATGTCATCCTTTCGTTCCCGCAGGGGCGGAACGGCGATGTTGACCACGTTGATCCGGTAGAAGAGGTCCCGGCGAAAGCGGCCATCCTCCACCAGGTCTTCCAGCTTCTTGTTGGTGGCGGTCAGGATCCGGCAGTTCACCTTGATCTCCCGTTCCCCCCCGATACGGTAGAACTGCTTCTCCTGCAGCACGTGGAGGAGTTTCGACTGCAAGTCGGGATGCATCTCGCTGATCTCGTCCAGGAAGATGGTGCCGTTCTGCGCCATCTCGAACCGGCCGTACTTGCGCCGGTGAGCCCCGGTGAACGCCCCCTTCTCGAAGCCGAACAACTCGCTTTCCAAGAGCTCTCTCGGCAAGGCGGCGCAATTGACCTTGATGAACGGCTCTCCCACACGCTCCGACGATTTGTGCAGCGCCTTGGCCACCAGCTCCTTGCCGGTCCCGCTCTCCCCGCTGATCAGGATGGTGATATCCGTGTTGGCGACCTGGTCCAGGATCGCCTGGACCTTGTTCATCCGGTCGCTCAGGGAAAAGAGGAGCTTGTACTCCTCTTCGGCACGGGATTGGGTCTTGAGCGCGTCCAGCTCCCACCGGGTCCGGGTGGCCTCCAGGACCATCTGGATCTTCAGGAGAAGTTCCTCGCCCCGGAACGGCTTCTTGATATAGTCGTTCGCGCCGTCTTTCATCGCCCTCACGACATCGTCCACCTCGCTTTGCCCGGAAACCATGATGATGGGGACTTTGGGCGCTGCGGCACGGAAGGGCTTGATCATGTCTACCCCGCTGCCGTCGGGAAGGAAGATGTCGAGGATGACGCAGGAAGGATGGTGCTCTTCGAACTTCGCGAGCCCTTCCGCCTTATTGAAGGCGGGGATCACCTTCATCCCCCCCTCGGTCAGGATCTTTTCGGTGAAGCGGGTAAAGACGGGATCATCATCCACCAGCAGTATCATGTTCTGTGGCATGGATCCTCCTGTGACTTGCAAGGACTAACGCAATCTGTATGCCTGGCCGAAAACCGTCCCAGTGGTCTTATCGGTTCTCTCCGCCTATTTATTTAATATAATGGGATTTAATGGGAAAAAGGGTATCACAAAATGGCGGGGATTACCCCTAGAATCTTCGAATTTCGGAAAACAGCAGGGAGTAACATAGGAAATAAATGATACTCAGTGGGTAAATTTATTACATAGGCAGGGAAAAGGAAACCACCGTCCCTTTTCCCGGTGTGCTTTCCAACCAGATCTTCCCGTTCTGGATTTCGATGAGTCTGCGACAGATGACAAGTCCAAGGCCCATCCGGCCGATAGCGTCCTTGTCCGATCCACCGCTCGCATCCGAAAATATTGTTCCCTGCATCTTTTTGGAAATACCGATACCGGTGTCCCGCACCCAGATCGTGGCAACCTTGCCGTCATCGGCGCGTGCGCCGACACGTATCTCGCCCTTGGGCGGGGTGAATTTTACCGCGTTGTAGAGGAGATTTTCCAATACCTGCATCACCCGTCCTGGATCGCCCTGCACCGTGATGATAGGGGCCTCCCCCTCCATGTCCATAACGATCTGCTTCTGTTCCGCATACGGCCGGTAGAAGGACACGCACTCCTTAAGCAGTTCGGTCATGTCGAACCCCTGGCAGCTCACGTGGAGCGTACCCCTCTCCGCGGCCTCGTAGTCGAGCAGCGTGGAGGACATCGTGCGCAAGCGGGAGATGGATCGCTGGGCCTGTTCGAGGAGATGCAATGCCTGGGGTTCCCGGCATTCCCTGCATCGTTTTTTAATGACCTCGTGATACCCGTCGAGAACGGTGAGCGTCGAGTTGAAATCATGGGCGGTGGTGGAGATAAGAAACCCCTTGAAATCAGATATTTTTTTTACCTTCTCCCATTCCGCCCGGCTCTGGGCAAGGAGTTTGCGGCTCTGGCTCTCCTGCCTCTCTCCCTCCAGGACGAGGTTGATCTTTTCCACAGACCTGGCAACCGATTGGCACAGGATCTCCGGGGCGACGGGTTTGCGCAGGAAATCGTAGGCCCCCTGTTTCAGAGCCTCGATGACCGACTTGAGCGAAGGGGATTTGGCAAGGAGTGTGAACGGAACGAACGGGTATTTTCGAAGGGTCTCCTCCAGAAACGCAAGGCCGCCGCGATTTCCGACAATCAGATCGGACAGGACGACGGCGTGCCCCTTGAAGCCGGAAAGCGTTTCCGCCGCCGCTTCGAAATCGGATACGGGCGTAACGGAATATTTTGCGCGGATCAGCGTCCCGGCGGCAAATTCGAGAAAATCCGGGTCATCGTCAACGAGCAGGACGCGAAGGATTGTCATGATGCAACGATTCTACCACAAGACCCTGGGGGGCTCGAACCGAGGGTGTCTCTTTCGTTCCCGTTCAAGTCCCAATTATGCGCCAATGAGAAAAGACTGGTGGCGGTGCAGGGACTTGAACCCCGGACACTGCGGATATGAGCCGCATGCTCTCACCAACTGAGCTACACCGCCACGCGTGCAGGAACCCATAATTATAAGACGCGGAGACCCGGTGTCAAACCGGTTTTTCCCTTTGGGGGAATATATCTTCAGTTCACCCAGTAGAGACGCCATTCCCCGAACGTTCCGAGGATCTTCGACTTGTCGTGGGAGGCGATTCCGACGCGGAACGATCTCCCGACAATCGGGGCATCGAGGAAAGCATCCATCGCCGGGCTGTCGATCTGCGGCGTCCGCCAGGCAAGCGCCAGTTGGTCGTCTTCCTGGCCGAAGCAGAGCACTTCCGCGTTCGTTAAGATCCGCAGGTTCTCGAAGAACCCGCCGGCCGACACGATGTTGTTCACCACGACGATCTCGTCAGCCTTGTCCCCGTTCAGGTCCGCGGCGAACAGTCGGCCGGGCAGGGAAAGACGGCGCAGGTTGCGCTCACCGGGGAGGCCGCTATCCTTGCCGAGGGCGGCTTGCAGGACCGTCTCGGACCCCAGGACCGCGTCGATGCTCTGCCACAGCTTCTCCCCCTTACCGTCGAGCAGCAGGAGCCTGCCACCCTCGGCATAAGCCACGTACCGGATCTCTCCCCGGAATTGCACCGGGACGAAGGAGTAGACCCACGTGCCCGGGGGGAGGGGTATCGGGTCGCCCCGCTCATACATATCCCCCGCCCCACGTCTCTGAACCGCCATCCGGAAGACGGGCCCCTTGAAAATCGTCACGGGGTCGGACTCCTGGCCGAGAAGGACGATCCCTTCCTGGCCCATGTCCGCCGTGCGGAGGAAATAGGGAATATCGGCCGCTATTCGCTTGTACTCCAACCCGTCGAACTCCCAGACATCGGAGACCGCCCTGCCAGAGAGATAGCGGACGGCAATGACCTCGGCGATCCCGTTCCGGTTCAGGTCTGCGACGTCTACATGGAAGAGCCCCGCACGCGATTCCGGGATCCTGGCTTTCTCGACCAGATCCTCCCCCGTCAGCCCGTAGATCACGATGGCATCCGGGTACGCCGCGGCGATCTCGGGTTTCCCGTTACGGTCGACGTCTCCTTTCGCGAGAGAGATGATCTTCCCGGCGATGTTGCGGCTTCGGCTGATCTTGCCCGACAGGGATGGGACCTTTCTTTCTCCCCCCCCTCGCCAATCCGCCCGTCGCCGAAAAAAAGGAGCGTGAGCTTCGCGGAGGCCTCGTCGGCCATACTCCGGAAGGCAGGGGGAAGACCCTCCGCTTCCGTCGTTCGTTCCTCCTGCACTGATGCGCCTTCGCCTTCCGACGTCACGAAGACCGTCCTCCCCTTCCCCGGATCCTCGGTCGGGGCCAAGGTGAGATCGAGTGTGGCCGTTTGGCCGATGCGGGAGACGTTTCCCGTGAGTACATAGGCGGCCCCGAGGGAGCGGGCTTTGCGCTTTCTCTCCGCGGGATTGCTTCCTTCGTCAACGGTTACGAGATGCACGTCGAACCGGGACCGGAGACGTTCCGCCAGGGCCCGTCCCAGGAGTGCGGAGATCCTCGTCCCGTCATCCACCCCGAGGGCATGGGGCGGGAACAGGGCGACAGTCTGTCTGCCCGCCGGGAGATCCGCGTATAGGATCCCGCAGACAAGAGCCGCGAGAAAGGCGACGAGGAGGGGGCGCGCCCTCATTTGATGAGCGATGCCACCCTCTTGAACTCGGGCGTGGTCGACACCTTCAGGAGTTGGAAGACCGCCGTCTCGGTGCTGACGACCGTGCAGCCGGCGTCCCGGAGGGCCTGCAGACCGCTCTGGTAGTTGTGCAGGAACCGGGAGGAGACGGCGTCGTCCAGGACAAAGAGCGAGAATCCGGCCCGGGAAAGGTCAACACAGGTCTGGTAGACGCACACGTGGGTCTCCATGCCTACCATGATCACCTGCCTCCGGTTCAGTTCGGACACGGCGGAAAGGAATTCCTCGTCCCGGGCGCAGCTGAAGCTCACCTTCTCGAACAGCTGGTACTCCTTCCGGTCGAGAGCCTGTATTACCTCCGGCACGGTCCTGCCCAGACCTTTCGGGTATTGCTCGGTGAGAAGAATCGGAATCCCGAGCGTATCGGCCGTCTCGATCACGAGCTGCATGTTCTTCAGGGAGCGCGGGTACAGTTCCTTGTGGATGGCGGGGACAAGTTTTGCCTGCACGTCCACGACGAGAAGGAAAGCCTCCTCCCGGTTCAGAAAATCCGTCATTACTCCCCCCTCCTCCTGCGCGTCGCAGACGATGATCTTCTCGTCCATGAGAGTAAGCTTTTCGAAGCCGGTTTCCGTTACGAGATACGTGTTTTCCAGCCCCACCGCCCCCTCCGAGGGAAAGACGAACTTCGGCTCAAGGGCGAACGTCATGCCGGGCGCCAGGATCGTTGTCGATCCCTTGGCGATAAACGGGAACTCGTCGGTCTCGATCCCCACACCGTGCCCGATGAATTTAACATTATACCCCGGCGCCCCCATGAATTGCTCGGCAAACGGGGTTCGGGAGGCCGTCTCCATCCCGATTTCGTAGAGGTCGCCCGCCACCGCCCCCGGCCGCGTGGCGCTTTCGATCTTCCGTATCACCCCTGCGGCCATCCCGTACGCCGTCTCCAGCTTCTCCGGCAGGGTCCCGATCACGTACGTCCGGGCCATGTCCACCAGGTAGCCTTCCTGCGCCCACATGAGGTCTACCAGGATCGGCTCGTTCTCCCGGAATGTCCGGTGCCCCTGCCCGACGGGTACGTACGGCCCCGACCCCTTTCCCGCGGTGGGGAAGTCCGCGTAGGACGGAATGGCCGCGTCGGCCCCCGAGATGATGCATCCCAGCCCAACCTCCTGGTTCCAGGCCCGCATCCGGGTGATGGTCGTGTGGCCTGCCGAGATCGCCCTGCCCTGGAGGATGCCGCCGAGCGCGGTCTCGGTAATCCCGGGGCGGACCCACTCCCGCGCGCCGGACAATAGATCAGCCAGGTGTTTCCCGCAGGCCCGCATCGCGTCAATCTCCGACGGCCCCTTGACCGCACGGATCTCGCGGATCACACCGGACAAGTCCACCGCTTTCGCGTCCGGGAATAGCCGGGAGAAACGCCGGAACGTAAGCACCGGCATCACGTCCAGCTCAAACCCGATCGTGCCGAACGAGATCTTCTGCCTCTCGAAGTAGGCCGGGATCTCCTTCGGCGAGGTGATCCTCACGATCCGATCGATCGCGGCCTCTTCCACCGCCCGCTCGTAGACCCTACGGACGAAATAGACCGGGTCGGCGTCCGCCGGCACGAACAGGACCCCCTGCTGGATCGACCCGGTGAAATAGAACAGGTCGGCGTTCTGGACGAGGAACGCCCCGTCGACTCCGTCCCGCAAAAGCCTTTCCTGGAGGGTCCGGACCCTCGCGCTGATCTCTATTTTCGGCGTCAGCCGGTACATGGTACCCGTCCGTGGACGTTGTTGAACTTTCCCTGCACGAGGGGGAAGATCAGGAACGTCCCCCTTCTTTCCCCTCTTTCCAGAGTTTCTCGAGCTCCTGGTACGATTTCGGGTATTCCGCCTGGAAGCGCAGGTAGATGGGGACCGGGTACCTCACTCCCCCGGCGTGGGTCTTCTCGAGCCCCTCGACGATCTTCTCCCCCATCCCGAACGGGAAGGTAAACGCCATCTCGTCGTCGGCGGTCATCCCGAAGATCCGGTCGCCGTAGCACGGCAGGATTACCTGCGGCTCTCCGGTCTTCTTCCCCTTGATCACGATATCGGTGCAGTCCCCCCGGCCCGAGAAGTCGCTTTTTATGCTTCCCCCTTTTTCGTACAGGGCTGCGTTCAGCAACCGGAGGACCTGGGCGGAATTCCCGTACACGAGGACGGTGTCCGGCGTGAAATTCGCCCGCCCGAGGGGCGCCGCGACCAGCCAGGCGTACTCCCCTATATCGTATTTCGCAAGAGTCTCCTCGAATTTCGCCCCCGCCTCTCCGCAGGAGGCGTACATCCCGTCAGCCAGCTTTCCCGAAGTGTAGTACTCGTTGCGTTCCTCGAATCCAAAGGCCGCCTTGGCGATGGGACAGGAGATGTCCTCTCCGGAAACCGCCATCGACCACCCGTACCTTCTTGCAATAGAAATTGCCTGACATATTGCTACCTTGATGCCTAGATGTTTCGTTGGCACTTTAACTTTTTCCGGCAATGGTACCCCCGGCTTGTACGACCGGATCCCCAAGGGGAAAGTGTGAACCCGAAGGTGTTTTTCTAGGTGCCCGGACAGGGCGACTGCGTCCATAACCTCTATCCTCCCTTAGCGCACCGTCTCGCAAATACCTTGGCATTCGAGCGCCGCTGCATCCGCTCCCGCTTCGTTGCGCTTCTTCACCATACTCAACGGTATGCCTCAGTCGCGCGCCTTGCCGGCGCGGCGCATCGACGCTCTCGGTGCTTCAAGCTATTTACGAGGCGTTACACTAGTTTCTATTCCCACTTTCTGTTGTCCACGATCTTTTTCTCTTTTCCGGAAAGGTCCACAGCGTTTACAAAGATGACCTCTCCCCGTATCCGTGTGACCTCCCTCGCCGTCTCGACGATCCGCGCGCGCAGCGCGTCGGTAGGCGAGGTACCTCCCCCGAGCACCGTCCGGATGGTCATCTGATCCTCATGCCCAACGCGAGTGATGACCAATTGGAGGGTCTCCACCTCCGAAACCTTTCCCTCAATCTGCCCCACCTGTTCGGGATGGATAAACATCCCCTTGACCTTGGTCACCTGGTCGATCCGGCCGACGATGCGCAACAGGCGTGCGGAAGTCCTCCCGCAGGGGCACGGGTCGTCGGTGCAGACGGACAGGTCTCCCGTGGCGAACCGGATGAGGGGATAGGTCTCGTTGGGCAGCGTAACGACCACCTCCCCGATCGTCCCCGGCCCGACCGGCTCTCCTGTCGCCGGGTCTACGAGTTCGAGGAGAATCTCGTCGGGGATATGCATTCCCTTCCCCTCGAAGCACTCGTATCCGAGGGAGCCCACGTCGGCCGTCCCGTATGCCTGCCGCACCTGGATGCCGAACTCTTCCTCAAACCTGCGCCGCAACGACTCGGGGAGCATCTCCGCGGCGACAAGCGCGACCTGGAGGCAGAGGCCGTTCCCGGGGACGATCCCCATCTCCTTCCCCTTTTCAAGGATGGTCATGAGAAACGAAGGGGTCCCGACGTACCCCGTCACGGCGAGGTCGCGCAAGACCTGAGCCTGCAGCTCCGTGTTCCCCACGCCCGCGGGAATCACGGTGCAGCCGATCCGGATGAGCGCCTCGTCGAACATGAGGCCGGCCGGGGAAAAATGGTACATGAAGGTGTTCTGGACGATGTCGCCGGGACGGAAACCCGCGGCCACGAACGCTTTCTCCCAGCGCCAGTGGGTCTCCTCCCTCCCCTCAGGATCGTACGTGGGTCCGGGGGAGACGTAGATCCGCCGCATGCCGCGCGGGGGAAGCGCCGCCAGTCCGCCGAAAGGAAGCTCGCCCTTCTGGATCGATTTGAGGTCCGCTTTCCGGGTAAGCGGGATCTTCGCGAGATCGGCGACATCGTGCACATCGGCGGGCCTTACACCCGCCTCGTCCATCTTCCGTCGGGTCGCCGGAGCGTTTTCGTAGGCGTGCCTCACCGCATCGCATAAGATCCTTCGCCGGAACCCTTCCCGCTCCTCCGCGGTCATCCTTTCCTGGGCCTCGTCGAAGAACCCTCGTTTCCTGTCGATCATCCTTCGCTCCCTCGAGAACAGGGACGTTCCCAAGAAGTCCGGGGAAACTTGACCTGCATCCGTCACCCGGTTCCCGGGAACATCACCGGTTTTAGGACAGCCAGCGTTTACGGCGCCGGTAGTGCTTCGTATCCCTGTACGACTTGCGCGTGCCCAACTCGGTCATCCCCAGATAGAACTCCTTGACGTCCTCGTTGCTCGCCAATACCTGTGTCTCTCCGTCCAGAACCACCTTCCCGTTCTCCATGATGTAGCCGTAGCTCGAAATGGACAGGGCGACGTGGGCATTCTGCTCCACGAGCAGGATGGTGGTCTTCTCCTTCTCGTTGATCTCCCTGATGATCCCGAAGATCTCCCTGACCAGCAGGGGGGAAAGCCCGAGCGACGGCTCGTCGAGCAGCATGAGCTTCGGGCGGGCCATGAGTGCGCGCCCGATGGCGAGCATCTGCTGCTCTCCCCCGGACAGATACCCCGCCAGAACCTTCCGGCGATCCCGAATCGGGGGGAAATACCCGTAGACCCGGTCGTAGTCCTCCCGCACGCCGTTGTCCTTTCGCGTGTGCGCGCCGCACCGCAGGTTCTCTTCCACAGTCAGGTCCTCGAAGACCCTTCGCCCCTCCATCACCTGGAAGATCCCCCGGCGGACGATCTCCTCCGGATCCTTCCCGTTGATCTTCTCCCCTTCGAAGAGGACCTCCCCGTCGGTTACCTCCCCCTCCTCCGATTTCAACAGCCCGGAGATCGCCTTGAGCGTCGTGCTCTTCCCGGCTCCGTTGCTTCCCAGCAGGGCCACGATCTGTCCCCTGGGAACGACCAGGGAGAGACCTTTGAGAACGAGGATCACGTCCGAGTAGATCACCTCGATGTTGTTCACCTGGAGCATACGTCTCCCGCCGGCCTCGTTAATTTCTGGGGGAGGGGGAATCCATTTACATCCCCCTCTCCCGTCCCGCTTTCCTGTTCCGTTTACAGCCCGAGCCACTCCGCCTTGCGGGGAAGTTCCATCGTCTTCTTCAGAACCAGTTTCCCCTTCTCGAACTCCATGATGTTGACCGCCATGAACGGACGATGGTCGGTTGGAGTGAAGGTGATCTTCGCGGGGGTCAGGCCACCGGTGTCGAAGTCCCTGAACGTCTCGAGCGCATTCTTGACGGACTCGCCGGTGATCTTCCCGCCGGTGGCCTTGTCCGCCCGCTTGAGGGCCTCGGCGAGAACCATCATCGAGACCCACCCCCGGATGTAATGCGTCACCTGGGGGTGTCCCTTCGTGACCTCCATGAGGAGCTTCATCCCCGGGACGTTGTCGCCGTAGAGTACCGACCCCGCCATGAGGAGGGCGCCTTCCTCCGCACCTTCCGCCAGCTTCGGAGTGGACTCGTCCATCCCCCAGATGTTGACGAAGAACCTGGTCTTCAGGCCGAGCTTCTTTGCGTCCTTCAGGATGACCGCCGTGGAGTTGGTCGTTCCGCCGATCCATCCGAAGTCGGCGTGCTTGTTCTTCACGGAAAGCATCTGGGAGTTCGCCTCGATCGCCTTGAGGCTGACATCCTCGTCGCCCAGGACCTCGAACCCGAGCTCCTTCGCGTACTTCTTCCCGCCCTTGATCGGCGCCAGACCGTACGGGTGGTTCGGATAGATGAAGACGACCTTGGGAGCCTGCTTCCCCTTCCAGTTATCCTTCAGGTAGGTGAGTCCCGCGCGCAGGGCCGTCGTGTAATCCGCCGCGCAGAAGAAATTGTAGGGCGTCTTCGCCGGATTCGTCAAATGGGCCGAGTAGGAGGCGGAGATGTACGGGATCTTGTCTGCCGTAATGAAGCCGGACAGCGCCTCGGTGTCGCCCGTCCCCCATCCCTCGATCGCCACCACCTTGTCTTCCTTGTACTTCTTGTACTGGTTGATCGCCTTGTCCTTGTTGTACGCGTAGTCGTACATCTCCATCTCGATTTTCTTGCCGTTGATGCCGCCGTGAGCGTTGACATATTCCTTGTACGCCTGGACTCCCTCGGCGTACGGCTTGCCCACGTCCCCCGTGGGACCGGTCAGGTCCGCCAGTTGCCCGATCCGGATCACGTCTGCAGCCATCGCCGCTCCCGTAAACAGAAACATCGTGCAAGTCAGGACTGCTGCGGTACGCAACATCGTCTTCCCCATTCTTCCCTCCTTCGCTTTTTTCGGTTTCGGAAATCCGACACGAATCCTGCCCATCCTTGCCTGCCTTTCCCATCGATCGGCCAAGGTGTCCGCCTCGTCCTCCCTCCTTTCCCTTCTGATATGGATACGCCGTTTTTACGCCGACAGGGGCCTAAATTTCAACATCAATACGAAAACGGGTAGAGCTTCCAGTACGCTTTGACCATCTTCCACCGGTGGGCGAGCCCGTCGGGCTCGAAGATCAGGAACACGATGATGATCATCCCGAAGATCCCCTGCTCCAGCGCGGTAGCAAGTTCCGCGATGCCGGGAATGCTCACGGCCATCTTCGCCGTCACGATCGTCAGCAGCTTCGGCAGAAGGATCATGAACACCGCCCCGAAGATGGATCCGAGGATGCTCCCCAGTCCCCCGATTATGATCATGGCAAGGTAAACGATGGAGACCTCGATGTTGAACTGTTCCGAAGAGACGAAACGGAGCGAATGGCCGTAGAGGGCACCCGCCACTCCCGCGTAGAACGAGGAGATGGCGAACGAGAGGATCCGGTACTTGAAGAGGTTGATCCCCATGATCTCCGCGGAGATGTGGTGATCCCGCACCGCCATGAACGCTCTTCCGGTCCGGGTGCGCATCAGATTGGCGGCGAAAAGGACCATTGCGGCGGCGATGAGAAGGACGATGTAGTAGTAGGACCGGTCGCTTTCGAAGACGTACCCCCCCAGAGACGGACGAGGGATGACAATTCCGTAGCTCCCCCCCGTAACCGATTCCCACCGGAGGAAGATCCACTCGAGGATGAACTGGGATGCCAGCGTCGCGATCGCGAGGTAAAGGCCCTTCAGCCGGAGGGACGGGATGCCGAAGACCATCCCCGCCATCGCGGTAACCAGGCCCGCCGCGGGAACGCCCACCCAGAAGGAGAGGCCGAGCTTGGCCGTGATGTAGGCCGACGTGTACGCCCCGACGCCGAGGAACGCCCCCTGCCCGAGGGAGATCTGCCCCGTGAAACCGGTGAGTATGTTCAGCCCCACCGCCCCGATCGCCGCGATCAGGATCTGGAGGGTGATCCAGAGGAACGCGCTCTTGACCAGGAAAGGCCAGGCGAGGAGGAAAACGAAGAAGGCTGTGACGCAGACCTTGACGAACGGGGTCTGCAGAAGCTCCATGTCCCTCTCGTAGGCGGTCCGGAAATCACCGCAATATTGCATGCACTCTTCTCCCGCGCGCGGTCTTGGGCTTATTCCCGCTCACACCCGCTCGATCTCCTTCGTTCCGAACAAACCGTACGGTTTCACCATCAGAATGAGGACCAGGATCACGTAGGGCGCGACCTCCTTGACACCGCTCAGATCGAAGTACGTTTTGCAGAACCCGTCGGACAGGTTTTCGAGGATTCCGATGATCATTCCCCCGATCGCTGCACCGAGGATCGAGTCGAGCCCTCCCAGGATCGTCGCCGGGAACACCTTGAGACCGAAGTGGTAGAGGGTGTTGTTGATTCCGTTGATGTTCCCTATGAGAACTCCGCCGATCCCGGAAACGACCGCGGATATCACCCAGGAAAGGGCGAAGATGTGCTTCACCGAGATCCCCATCGACTGTGCGACCTGTTGGTTGAAAGCGGTGGCCCGCATCGCCACTCCCGCCTTGGAATACTTGAAAAATATGGAGAATACGGCAAGGAGGAAGACCGACAGGACGAAGCACCAGACGAACTCGAGCGAAACCGGGACCCCCGCGAACGAGATCATCTCCTGCGGGAAAAGCTTCGGCTCGTAGACGAGGATGTCGGTCCCCCAGATCGCCGAGGCCACCGACCGCAGCACAAGGGAGAGCCCGATGGTAACCATGATGATGGAGATGGCCGGCTCCCCGATCATGGGCCGGAGGATCAGGCGCTCGACTAACATGGCCAGGACCATCCCGAACAGGACGGTGAGCAGAAGCGCGGCCCAGAACGGGACGTGCATCTGCACGAGGAAGGCATAGCAGACGTAGGCCCCGACCATCAGCAGCTCCCCCTGGGCGAAGTTCACCACGCGGGTCGCCTTGTAGATGATGACGAAGCCCAAGGCAACCGCCGAGTAGATGCTGCCGATGACCAGGCCGCTGATCACCAGCTGCAGAAAATACTGGAACGTCATCTTTCCTCCCTATAAATCACGGATGGCGAGCGTCGTCTTGATCTGCGAGGTCTTCCCGTCCTGGTACTTGATTACGGCGTCGATCGGGATCGATGTCGCCCCGGTGTACATCCCTTCGATCACGTTCCTGTACCTCTCTCCCACGAATGCGCGCCGGACCTTCCTCGTGCGGGTCAGTTCGTCGTCGTCCGCATCCAGTTCCTTGTACAGGAGCAGGAACCGCCGGATCCGGTTGGTTTCGGGAAGCGTGGCGTTCACCCTGTCCGCTTCCTTCGCGATAAGCTCCAGGACCTCGGGATTCCCGGCAAGATCCGTGTAGGTCGTGTAGTTGATCCTCCGGTTCTCCGCCCATTTTCCGACATTGGGGTAGTCGATGCAGATCATCAAGGCGATGAAGTCCCGCTCGTGCCCAAGACAGACGCACTCCTTGATGTAGGGGGAGAACTTGAGTTTGTTCTCGATGAACTGCGGGGAGAACCTTGTCCCGTCGGTAAGGTGCATGACGTCCTTTACGCGATCGATGACGATGAGTTGCCCGTCCTCGGTGAAGTACCCGGCGTCCCCGGAGTGGAGCCAGCCGCCCTCGAGGGTCTTCTCGGTCTCTTCGGGGCTCTTGTAGTACCCCAGGAACACCGAGGAACTCCGGGAAAGGATCTCTCCGGTTTCCGAGATCCGGATCTCGGTTTCGGGGATCGGCTTGCCCACGGAGTCGAAGTTGATGTCGCCTTCGCGATGGATGCAGGAGATGCCGGAGATCTCGGTCTGCCCGTAGATCTGCTTGAGGTTCACCCCCATCGCGGTGAAGAACTTGAAAACGTCGGGCCCGAGGGCGGCGCCCCCGGTGGAGGCAGTGCGGATGCCGAGGAGACCAAGCCTGTCCTTCAGGGCCCGGAACACGAGGTAGTAGGCCAGCAGGTGCTTCAGCTTGAGAAGAGGACCCGGATTCCGCTTTCGGAATATGGTATCCGCGTACTCGTACCCGACGGGGAGAGCCCAGCGGTACATCGTCCGCTTGAAGCGGGAGGCGTCCATGACCTTCACCTGGACGGTGGAGGTCATGTTCTCCCAGATTCTCGGGGGGGAAAACATGATGCTCGGACCGATCTCCCGGATGTTCTCCTGGACCGTCTCGGGTTCCTCGGGGAAATTGACCGTGAAGCCGGTGAGAAGCGCGCTGGACAGGCACATCATTTGTTCCCCGATCCAGGCCAGCGGGAGGAAGGAGACGAACTCGTCGTTTTCGAACTTCGGGTCGACCTCCATCAGGTTCGCCGCCATCATGAGGAGGTTTCGGAAGGAGAGCATGGCGCCCTTCGGGAAGCCGGTTGTGCCGGAGGTATAGCAGATGAGCGCCAGGTCTTCCATCTTCCCCCCGGCGACCTTTTCCGCGTAGAGATCCGGCTCTTTCTCCTCCAGTTCCCGGCCGTAGGTCTCCACTTCCTGGAAGTCGAGCAGGTACGGCTCCTTGTACCTGCGCATCCCCCGGGGGTCACTGTACACTACGTAGCGGACCTTCGGCAGCTGCTCCTTCATGTCCAGGATCTTGTCCACCTGCTCCTGATCCTCGGCCACCACGAAGGTGGAGTCGGAGTGGTCGATGACGTAGGCGACCTCCTTCAGCGTCGAGTCCTGGTAGAGGCCCAGGGGGACGGCCCCGGCCGCCTGGGCGGCCACCTCGGCCCACACCCACTCCGGCCGGTTGTCCCCGATGATGGCAACCTTGTCCCCCGGGGACAGCCCCAGGGAAACCAGCCCGAGGGAGAATCGCTTCACGTGCTCGTGATACTCCCTCCAGGTGAATTCCTGCCAGATCCCGAATTCCTTCTCGCGCATGGCGATCTTCCGATCGCCGAACCGCTCCGCGTTGCGGGCCAGGAGCTTAGGAAAGGTGTCGTGCTGCGCCAATACGCTCTTCATCCTCTTACTGCGCCTCCAGGTTCCGAAGGAAATCGTCCTCTTCCCCGATGTAGGCCCGTATGACGTGCGGATCCTTGGCCACCTGCGCGGGCTCGCCCTCCGAGATCTTGACGCCGAAATCGAGAACGCTCACCCGGTGACTGATGTCCATCACGACACCGAGGTCGTGCTCGATCAGGAGGATGGTGACCCCCCACTCCTCGTTGATGTCGAGGATGAATCGGGCCATGTCTTCCTTCTCCTCGAGGTTCATCCCCGCCATCGGTTCGTCGAGCAGGAGGAGCTTGGGCCTGAGAGAGAGGGCGCGGGCAAGTTCTACCCGTTTCCGCAGGCCGTACGGAATGCGTCCCGACGAGCTTTTTCCGGATATTCTCGATCTCGAGAAAATCGACGATGTCCTCGACGATCTTCCGGTTCTCGATCTCCTCCTTGCGGGCGGGCCCGAGATAGATCCCCCCGAAGAAGACGCCACGCTTCAGGAACAGGTGCCTCCCCAGCATGAGATTGTCGAGCACGGTCATGTGGTGAAAGAGAGCGATGTTCTGGAATGTCCGGGCGACCCCGAGCCGCGCGATCTGATACGGCTTCATCCCCGTGATCTTCCGATCCTCGAAGTAGACGGATCCTCTCTGGGGGCGGTAGACACAGGAGATGCAGTTGAATATCGAGGTCTTCCCGGCGCCATTCGGCCCGATGATCGCGTGGATCTCCCCTTTGGCCACGTCGGTGGAGACCCCGTTGATCGCCTTCACGCCCCCGAACGCGAGGTTGACGTCGTCTATCTTAAGCAGTGTCACCCGGGCTCCCCCCCCGTAATAATCTTTGTAGGGTATCGCAATCGACCGGTGATATATCAAACAATGTTCTTCTGTATAGCCGATAATGGCAAACCGGCAATGTCAGGCAATTATCCGACCGACCGTTTCCGGCAATGCGCCGGACCGCTTCGCCTGTTCGGAAAAATCAAGCCCCTTACGCCAAACCGGGGGATTTTATTCCGGTTATATTACCAGACGGTGCGGTCGAAACAAGCCGAAACGGACGCGGGAAAACCATCCCCCGTCCCTGCCCGGCCCCTCCATTGATTTTCCCGGATACCCTAATGTATTATAAAGTGAATGAATGCGGTCGCGATCATCCCGGTCGTCTGCATGTACCGGTAATGGAACCCAAAGCGTCACCATTTCCGCATCCCCGTCGCCTTCGGTGGCCGCTCGCCGTCCTGGGAGGGGCCATTGCCTGCATCCTCCTTCTGTCTTCCGCCGCTTCCTCCCGCGCCGACATCTACCGGTGGGAAGACGCCCATGGAACGGTGCACTTCACGGACGACGTCACGACCATTCCGTCCCAATACCGGAAGGGCTCGACCTTGCTGATCCGCGAGGCTCCCTCCTCCATTTCTCCGACGCAGGTCTCGCCTCCCCCTGGAGGACCGCAGGCCACACATTCCGGCAGTGTCCGTGGCGGCGCGAGTGCGGAAAAGGAGGAGGCGCTCTCCGCCGAGCAGGAAAAGGAGGAAATTGTCGCCCAGGTGGAACATCAGAGAGCGAAGATCGCCGCCAAGGAGCAGCTCATACAGGCCGTCGACGCGAAGCGGTCCCTCGCCGTGAACCCCCTGCGGAACCGGATTGTCGATCCGGCGGACATGGAACTTTATACCAAGTACAAGGAAGAACTCCCGGGTGACAAGGAACGGTTGAAAGAACTCGAATCCCTCCTCGATTCAATCAAATAACGTCGAAATCCTCAGGTATGGGAGAACGTACCGACATCCGCTCCCGCTTTCCCGGGTGGAGGAACGCAACTTCCGCCGCGTGCAACATCAGTCTTTTCTTTCCCGCCCCCCCCGGAGGCACTGCCGCGTACCTCCTGTCGCCGACGACCGGAAATCCGGCGACCGCCAGGTGCGCCCGGATCTGATGGCGCTTCCCCCGGGAGATCTCCACCTTGACAAGCGTTACGGAACCGTCCCCCCGCACAGGCGTTACGATCGTCCAGCGCATCGGGGCCGGATCCCGGAACTCCGTCCTCACCCGGACGGTTTCTCCCCCTTCGGCATCGATCCGGTAGGACAGGGTCATCTCCTTCTCTATCGACCCGTTCACCAGGCAGTAATAGGTTTTGCGTATCTCCCCCTTCTCCCGTTCCCGGGAGAGAAAATCGAGCGCCTCTTTCGTCAACGCCGCGGGGACGGCGCCGCTGGTTGCATAATCGAGCCGGGTCAGGAGAGTGAGGCCGGGAAGGGAGGAAAGCGTTGTCACGGAGGGGAATTTCCAGCGCAGGTAGCCGGCGAGTGTCCCCCCTCCCCCGGCCTGTGGGGTTCGGTGTGGACATCGGGCGGCTTTTCGAGCACCACCATCTCGTCGTCCGCGAACAGAATCGAGGCCCCCGGGAGGTCACCCGGCGCGGGCATCCAGTCCTGCTCTTCGGCGATCCGAAAAACGGCCACCTCCTGCTCCGGAGCGAGGAATTGCCCTTTCCTCCCCTTTCTCCCGTCCACTCGTACCTCGCCCGTCTCGATCGCGAAACGAACGCTTCGGGACGGCAATCCCGGGAGTCTGGCCCGTAGAAACCGGTCCAGCCGGGTCCCATTCTCGCGTTCTTCCACAGTAAGGATAATTTCTTCCCGCATCATGCCCGTCCCATTTCGATCCTGCTTTCCCCTTGGCGGAAATTGCGCCGGCACTCACGAGGTCGCGGGGGAACCGTTTCCATTGTATGCCCCGCGGGCGCGCGCGCAACGGGATTTGCTCCCGTTTGACACGAGCGGGCAATTCGTATACTGTATACAGGAAGAACGGATCTTGGAGAATAACCCCGGTTTTTGTTTGCGCGCACTGGGCAGGCACCAGGCGGGGGATTTTTTTCTCCTTGGAGGCAACGGCTTCCGCGCCAGATTCTTTTAAGGAAAAGCCGAATCCCCGGAGAGTCTCTCCCCTCATCCGCGCGCTGCGCCCGGCCACCCCCCCCCGGAGGCCGGGCGTTTTTCTTCCGCTACTTGACGACCGTCGCCCGGATGATCGTGACGGGTTCTTTCGGTACGTCCTCGAACATCGAGACGCGCCCCGTGGGAACGGCCCGGATCTTGTCCACGACATCCATCCCCTCGATCACCTTGCCGAACACCGCGTACCCGAATCCCCGCGGGGTATCGTCGACATGGTTCAGGAAATCGTTGTTCACCACGTTGATGAAGAATTGCGCCGTGGCGGAGTCGACCACTCCGGTCCGCGCCATGGCGACCGTCCCCCGGTCGTTCTTCAACCCGTTGCCGGCCTCGTTCTTGATGGGGGGATGGGCAGGCCTTTTCTCCCGCATATCTTTGGTGAATCCTCCCCCCTGGATCATGAATCCCCGGATCACCCGGTGAAAAATCAGCCCGTCGTAATGGCCTTCTTTCACATAGGCAAGAAAATTGCTCACGCTGATCGGCGCTTCTTGGGGTTTAAGTTCGATCTTGATGTTTCCCATGCTCGTTTCCAGCAGGACCACGGGGTTTCCTCCTTTGGGAGCGGTATCCGCCCCGTAGGCGAACCCGCAGGATAAACACAGGACTGCGGTGACAAGGATCTTGCGCAACGAAACACCCCCGTCGATGGAATTTGGAATTTTTCATTGTAGGGACTTTTCGGAAAAGAGGAAAGAAAAGGATGGGGGCGGCCGGAGAATGGATACTTCCCCGTACCGCCCCCGTAAAGAGCGCCTGGCTGCAGCTCCTGGCTAATTCATCTGCAGATTATTGGGAGCGGATGGGACCTTGGGCGTCGCAGCCGGCACGGTCCATTGGAAGGCTGAGGAATAAGCGGAATTGCTGCCTGCTACTGTGGCTCTGGATCTGAAGTAGATAGTCTGGCCGCGCGGCATCACTTCGGTGTCCACGTTGAAGGTTCTCGACGTAGAGGTGGTGGACGACCCGATGGGATTGAGGCCCGACGTGCCGGTGCTCGTCGACCAGTATGCCTGGTACGTCACCGCCGCACCCCCGATCGAGGTCCCGTCGGTGTACGTGTTTACTGCGCTCCATGAAAGGGTTTCCGCCTGCGCAATCGCCGCCGTCGCCCCGATTGCCATCAGAAAAACGAACAGCATGGTGATAGCTTTTCTTTGCATGTTTCCTCCTTGGTTCATCTAGGAAAGCAGGTTCAAGTTAATGGGTTGCGAAAAATCCGATTTTTGACCGTCCACCCCGACCGCCCGGATGGAGAGGTAACCGCTCAGGTCCGCGGGAACATACGGCATAAGATTCTGCATATCGAATTCCGTCGCCAGGATCTCCAGATAGCTCTGTCCGTCGGGGGAAAGGGCATCCCCCACCGCCGCCACCTGGGCTACCGGCAGGTCGTTGTCCGTGAAATTCATGTCGTCCCGGATGTAAAACTCGTAGTAATCGAGATCCAGGTACGGATCCAGGGGAGACTCGTCCTCGTAGGTCTGCGGTGGATCCCAGGAAAGAAAGCTTGCCGTACTGACAGGCGCGGGCGTTTCAACAGGCACGGACGCTTCGATGGAGCCAGTCTCCCCGCCCCCCCCGCATCCCGCATAAAGCGTGCTTCCCATAAGGAGCAGGGAAACGAGGGTAAAAACGATCGATCTCTTTACTATACTTCTTACCATTCTTCCCACCATTCTTCCTCCTAGTTCGGCAATCATTCGGCACATGCTGATTTCTGGTATCGGGATATATACAACGCATGATGCGTGCCGGAACCGGATGCCCGTGCAGAGGCGAGAATTTATGCAGGAATGTAAAGAGGAAAGGGGTTCGACTTCTCAATAACAAGAAGGGATATTGATTATATTTTTCCCAGCGTAATGCTCAGAATCGTAATTCCGAGTTCATAACGGAAAGACCCGGGCGACGCCTGCGCGAGGGCGACTTCCTTACTGCAGGAGCGGGAGGGAAAGATGAATTTCCGTTTCGATCGGGCCCTGCTCGCGGGATGGTCTTTCCTCCGAAACGAGGAGACGGGTCACGGGTCCCTTGGGGTCCCTGCCGTATGCCGCCCGGAAATCCTCCTTGAGATCCCGGGATACGCGGATCCTTTTTCCCGAATCCCCCTTGCCTCCTAAAAGGAAGACCGTCTCCTCCTCACACAGGCGATACATCGACCCCACGGGCGCGCTGTTCCCGAAGGCGAAGGTCAGTCGGATCCCCCCGGGAGAGAAGCCGTGCCAGATGCCTCGAAAGAAATCCCCTACCTGCTTCTTCCACGGAAGATCCACGGAGTCCTTCCCGAACACGACCGTTACCGACACCGGGAAATGCGCCTTGTACCGTTCGTAGTCCCGGGAGGTTCCGTTCGTCCCGGAAGATACCATTTCGATCATCAAAGCGTCCCCGGGTGAAAGGATCTTGCTAACCTTTTTTTCCCATAGCACGCCTGTCCCCGGGGCCAGCACAACGTCCGCCTGAAAGCTGTCGCCTTCCGCCTTCACCTTTCTTTCGGGCAAAGAGTTCCATCGTCCCGGGGTGCTCTCCTCCCAGCCCGCCTTCCTCGCCTCTTCCGTCCCCTCCGCCCGAAGGAAGGAGCCGGGGAGAAGCAAAAGCATTGCCGCCAGAGAGACCAAACACAGGAAGAACCTTATGCTTCCTCATCGGTTCCTCTTTCCTCCTCCCTGCGGGAAATTTCCATCCCCGCCGCCCGCATCCGCTCGGTGAAATAGTCCGCAGACGACGACGCCAGCGGGAACTCCTCGGCGCGAAAGACGACCCGGACCCGGTACTCCCCTTCCAGGATGGGGTAGGAGCCAAGAGTAACGCCCGGGAAGCCTGCGCTGGTCTCTCGCATGATCGATGCGTAGGCGGACTCGTGTGCCTGGCTGTACAGGATCACCCGGGAATTTCTCCTGCCTTCCACGAGAGTCTTGAGCCAGCCAAACATCTCGTGGAGCAGGCGGGGGATTCCGGGAAAGACGGCCATCCGCCCCGCGAGAAACCCGGGAGCGCCGCTTACCGGATTGGGGATGAGAACCGCCCCTTCCGGCACCTGCGCCATCACGATCCTGTTGCTGTCCAGCGGTCCGCCGTAGTACTCCTCGAGACGTGCTTTCGCCTCCGGGTGCACGATGAGCGGCACCCCGGCGACGGCCGCCACGGCCTCCCGCGTGATGTCATCCGGTGTGGGTCCGATTCCGCCCGTCAGGATAAGCAGTTCGACTTCGGAAAGGAACGAGCGCAGGTGACGCACAACAGTCGGCACATCGTCGGGAAGAATGGCGCAAAGCACCACCTCCGCCCCCCACTGGTTGAGAACGGGCAGCATGTAGGCGATGT
The DNA here is from genome assembly GCA_963811025.1 of uncultured delta proteobacterium. GTDB lineage: Bacteria > Desulfobacterota > Deferrimicrobia > Deferrimicrobiales > Deferrimicrobiaceae > CSP1-8. The sequence goes on along the minus strand of CAWEPX010000006.1, from coordinate 122,763 downwards.
TGCTCTCCCGGATCTCGGCCTTTAGCACCTCGTCGCCGAGAATCACGATTCCGACTCTCTTCGCCATATCCTCACCCTGCGAAATACCCGTAAAAACCGGACCATTGTACAGAATGCAGAGGGGAAAAAGCATTGACATTGAATGGGGCGAATCAGTAACGTGGGATTGACATTCCGGGGTCTCTCGAGAGGAAAAATCGTGAAAAAAACAGTCACATACGGCTCCGCTGGCGTGAACATCGACGAGGGGGACCGCCTGGTTTCCCTCATCCGCCCGATCGTCGGGACGACGCACCGCAAGGAGGTTCTGGGTGGCATCGGGGGATTCGCCGGATTCTTCCGGTTCCAGGCGCGAAAATACCGCGATCCCGTACTCGTATCGGGCACGGACGGCGTGGGGACCAAGGTGAAGGTCGCCGCGATGGCAAGACGGTTCGGGACGGTGGGCATCGACCTCGTGGCCATGTGCGTGAACGACATCCTGGTTCACGGCGCCGAACCCCTGTTCTTTCTCGATTACTACGCCACGGGAAAGCTCTCCGCACGCGACGGAGCCGAGATCGTCTCGGGGGTCGCGGAGGGGTGCCGGCAGGCCGGATGCGCCCTTCTCGGAGGAGAGACCGCCGAGATGCCTTCCGTGTACGGGGCAGGGGAATTCGACCTGGCGGGGTTCGCGGTGGGGGCCGTCGACAGGAAACGGATCATTACCGGGAGCGCCGTGCGGCCGGGAGACGCACTGATCGGACTTTCCTCCACGGGGCTCCACAGCAACGGGTACTCGCTCGCGCGGAAGATCGTCTTCGGGAGGATGAAAAAGCGGGTGACGTCGCGTATCCCGGAGTGGGGCGCAACGGTGGCCGAGGAACTGCTCCGCCCCACGAGGATTTACGTTCGCCCGGTGCTCTCCCTTTCCCGCAAGATAAGGATACGCGGCATGGCGCACATCACGGGGGGCGGGATCATCGGAAATCTCCCGAGAGTCCTGCCGCGTGGACTGGTTGCGGTCGTGGAAAAGGGAACCTGGACGATGCCGCCTGTCTTCCTCACTCTCGTCGAATCTGCGCGCCTTCCCGAGTCCGAGGCGTTCCGGACATTCAACATGGGGATCGGCATGGTCCTGATGGTGCGTCCTGCGGATGCTGACCGGTCGTTGCGCCACTTCCGCAGGATCGGCATCCCCGCCTTCGCGATCGGCGAGGTCCGGAAAGGAAAGCGCGGAGAGCCCGGGGTCCTGTTTACGGGAGGGAAATCATGAGCGAAAGACCAACGATTGCCGTGCTCGTTTCGGGAAGCGGGTCCAACCTGCAGGCGATTATCGATGCCTCCGAGAAGGGGGAGATCCCCTGCCGGGTCGGAATCGTCATCAGCAACAAGGCGGATGCGTATGGGCTTGCCCGGGGGAAGAAGCACGGCATCCCGACGGAAGTTGTGGACCACAAGGGGTTTGCGACCCGGGAGGAATTCGATGCGAGACTCGTAGAGGTCATCCGGGGAAGCGGGGCGGACCTGGTCTGCCTGGCCGGCTTCATGCGGATTCTCACCCCGGTGATCATTCGCGCCTTTCCAAACCGGATCCTGAACATCCACCCCGCGCTCCTGCCCTCATTCCCCGGGACGCACGGACCCGGGCAGGCGCTCGCCTACGGGGTCCGCTTTTCAGGGTGCACCGTTCATTTTCTCGACGAAGGCGTCGACACCGGCCCCATCGTCGTCCAGGCGATCGTTCCCGTCTACGACGACGACACGGAGGACACGCTCGCGGCGCGGATTCTCGTGCAGGAGCACCGGATCTATCCGATGGCGATCCGCCTGTTCTTCTCGGGCAGGCTCGCGTTCGAGGGAAGGAAAGTCAAGATCCGGGGAGAGCCGAAAATCCCCGAGTTTTCTCACCGGAACCCGGATGCTTAGCCGTCATTCCCAGCGCAGGAAAAAGAGATAACCCCAGTATTTCCACCCTTCCACGAGGAAGAGGCGCGGCAACCGGCGCCACGCTCCCTTTCGCCTCCAGTTCGAGACCACCGGGGTCACCGATATCGAAACGCCGGGGGGCAGGACCTTTCGCAGTGCCAGGTAGGCCCGTGGAACGTGATAGTCGGAGGTGACGAGAATCACCTCCCGGTACCCCCGGGAGACCACGGCCGATTTCGCCGAGAAGGCGTTTTCCAGCGTGTTCTCCGACCACCCCTCGATGTGGATCCGCAAAAGCTCGGCGGGAGATATCTCCATTCCCGCTGGAAGAATGCTCGAAAGCGTAGCCTCCCGCCCCGCCCCGAGGATGAAAAGCTCCTTTCCCTTCCCCTCTTTCCAGGCGCGAAAACCCTCTGCGATCCGGTTCTCCCCGCCGGTCAGCACCAGGATGGCGTCTGCTACCTTTCCGGACGAAGACCCTTCGCCACGCGCGAAGATGTGGGGAAGCGCCGCCGCGCCGACCAGGAGGAGGATCAGGGCGGTGGCGGCTTGGCGAACCCTGCTCTTCTTCCGGGGGACGCCCAATCGAAATTGATCTTGCTTTTGCCCCAGCATCCGTGTTATTTTCCCTTGGTTTTCATTACGGAGGATACCATGGCCAAGTGCTCGATTTGCGGAAAGGGGCCCAATTTCGGGAACAGCGTTTCCCACGCCAACAACCGGTCCCGGAAAAAATGGAAGCCCAACGTGCAGCGGGTGAAGACGGTCACCAACGGAACCGTCCGCCGCGTCCACGCGTGCACGCAGTGCATCAAGTCCGGGCGGATATCGAAAGCCCTCTGATTCATTCGACTGACGCGACCGCGTCGATTTCCACCAGCGCTCCCGCCGGAAGCTTCGCCACCTGGATGGTCGCGCGCGCCGGCGGATTTTCCGGGAAAAACGTGCCGTAAACCTTGTTCATCGCCGGAAAATCGGACAGGTCGACGAGATAGACGGTCGTCTTGGCGACCGAACGCAGTGAGGCACCGCCCGCCTCCAGAACCGCGGCCAGGTTGCACAGCACCCGTTCCGTCTGGGACTCTACCCCTCCTTCGACCATCTTCCCCGTGGCGGGGTCGAGCGGAATCTGCCCCGAACAGAACAGGAACCCCCCCGAGAGGATGGCCTGGGAATAGGGCCCGATAGCCGTCGGGGCCTTGTCCGTTCGCACCGTTTCCCGCATCTTCTACCCCTTTCCCCGCTCGACGGGCATAGATAATTTTGTACATAAACAAATACTTAGGTAAACCAAGTCATCCAAGCTATGTTGTTTTTGTTCATTTACTCTTTTTGAAAGGGAGGTAGCACAAAACTAACACATCGAAATGTACGGTGATTCACCCCTACAGGTGTTACATACTTTCGAGAAACGGCGATGCTTGCGAAGCGATAGGTTCCAATGCTGGAGGGAAATTTCGAATGGTATCTGCCCTGTCTGCCCCCATAGAAAGCAATACGACATTATTCTTTGTTAATCTGACGCCAAGGGAGTGACAGTAGAAGAGCAGATGGTCGGCCCGGCCGTTCGTCAAGGCGCCCTATGGGAGGGACACGTACAGAATAGGCAAGGCGGGGATGTATCGCTATCTTGTATTCGGGTTGCTCACCCTTCTGATTTCTACATCGATTGCTGTTACATCGTTCGGGGGACAGTTCGAGGATGCTATGGCCGCCCTCAATCGGGGCGATTATGTAAAAGCCAGCCGATTGATGAAGCCATTGGCAGAACAAGGAGAGGCCAAGGCCCAAGCTGAACTCGGCGAAATGTACGCAACTGGCCAAGGCGTCGAGAAGGACTACGCCGAGGCGGAGAAGTGGTTACGTAAGGCAACCGAGCAAGGAAACGCCATTCGCCAATACAACCTCGGAGTCATGTACGAACGCGGCTTGGGAGTCCCGCAGGACTACGCCGAGGCAATGAAGTTGTATCGGAAGGGGGCCGAACAGGAAGATGCCAATTCACAGTTCAACATCGGAGCCATGTACGCCAACGGTTGGGGCGTTCCGCAGGACTTCCTCGAAGCGGTGAAGTGGTACCGAAAGGCCGCCGAACAGGGAGACGAGGGTGCCCTGATCCGCCTCGGCTACATGTATTCACAGGGACAAGGCGTACCGAAGAGCTACGCGGAGGCCCTGAAGTGGTATCGTAAGGCAGCCGATCAAGGAAGTGCCGCAGGCCAGCACAATCTCGGATATATGTACGCTACTGGCCAAGGTGTCGAGAAGGACTACATTTTGGCGTACATGTGGTTCAACCTTGCGGCTACCCGTTTCCCTGCATCCGTAAAAATGAGCGATCTTGCTGCCTCCAAGTTGACCCCAGACCAGATTGCGGAGGCGTAGAGGATGTCGCGTGAGTGTAAGCCGAAGAAGGAAATGAAGTAAATGTGTATCAAGGTGCGTAAACACTATCCCTCGATTTGTTCTTTAGGAGTGGAAATGTAGATCATGAATAAATACCAGAAATCCATATTATTACTGCGATTATTCTTAATCGTACTTATGCGCTTTTTCCCTCCGTGGGATTTCAGTTTCGAAGGAAGTGATGTAATTAGATCTGGGCCTTATGCTTTTATTTTTTCACCACCAACGTACAAACCGCATAGCATCGAAGGGATTCCTCGGATAAATACCTTTCGCCTATTGGTGCAATGGGGTGTCACCGTAGTCTTTATCTCGGGTTTATTATTATTTCCAGATAATCGGTCCTGAAACGGAAGAAACCGGCGATCCAAACCCGTAATTACGCAGATCCTATTCCCCGCACGTAACCTGCGAGGCGGCTTGTGACGATTTTCTTCGCCGGAAAGCAGACCTCCGGGGCAAATCAACCCTTAATTAAATCCTCGCCAAAGGTTTACCTAGAATTATTCGCGGGGAGATTCATCGCGGACCTAACGGAGAAGGACGTGGACGACTTCATCCTGGCCCGGCAGAACTACAATACTAGCGGAATCGGCAGGAGAGGAAGCACATAGTGGTTGATTTTAAAGCGGTTTCTTCTATCCCTTTCCCCGCTCGACGGAATAGACGTTCTTCACCTTCTCGATCGATTTGATGAGCGTGGACAGGTGCTTTGCGTCGCTCACCGAGACGTCGAAGCTGCAGATGGCGCGCTTGTCCCGGGTGGTCATGACCACAGCGCGGCGTATGTCCACGTCGCTCGCCGTGATGGTCCGGGAGATGTCGGCGAGCAGCCCGGGCTTGTCCGCGCAGATGACCTTCAGCTTCACGGGATGGGCGGCCTTTGTCCCCTCCTCCCACGCCACCTCGATCGACCGGGCGGGGTCCGTTTCCAGGGCCTTCGGGCAGTTCCTCGCATGGATGGTCACCCCCCGCCCCCTCGTGATGAACCCGACGATGGGGTCACCGGGCACGGGATGGCAGCAATTCGCCAGGCGGATGAAGATGTCGTCCACCCCCTTGACGATGACCGCGCTCGGCTTCCTCGTGGTGACGCGCTTGATGAGGGCCTCGAGTCTGGACTCCTTTCCCTTTTCCTGCAGCTGTTCCGGCGGAACGAGGCGCCGCAGCAGCGGGAACAGGGAGGCCTTCCCGTACCCGAGGGCGATGCAATAGTCGTCGGCTGCCTTGAAGCGGTTTTCCTCGAGGACTTCCGCGAACTCCTTGGACTTCAATATCTTCGTGAAGGAGAGGGAATGCTTTCGCAGCTCGCGCTCCATGATCTGGCGCCCCACCGTCAGGCTATGTTCCTGTTGCTCCTGCCGTATGAACGCGCGGATCTTGTTGAGCGCCCTGCTGGTCTTGGCGATCTTTAGCCAGTCCCGGCTTGGTTTGTGCGACGGATTGGTGATGATCTCGACCACGTCTCCGTTTTTCAGGGATACCCTGAGGGGCACCATTCTCCCGTTCACCTTCGCTCCGACGCACTGGTTCCCGACCTCGGTGTGGATCGCGTAAGCGAAATCGATGGGCGTCGCGCCACGTGGCAGCTCCTTCACGTCCCCGCGGGGGGTGAACACGTACACTTCCTCGGGAAAGAGTTCGACCTTCACCGTGTCGAGAAACTCCCGCGGGTCCTTCATTTCCTGCTGCAGCTCGAGGATCTGACGGAGCCACACGAACATCTGGTCGCCCTTGTCCGTGACCTGCTTCCCTTCCTTGTACCGCCAGTGTGCCGCAACCCCGTACTCCGCCAGGGTGTGCATCTCCTCGGTCCGGATCTGGATCTCCATCATCTCGGCGTTGGGGCCGAACACGGTAGTGTGGAGGGACTGGTAGAAATTCGCCTTGGGCATCGCAACGTAGTCCTTGAATCTCCCCGGGACGGGGCGGAACAGACTGTGGACGATGCCAAGCGCCTCGTAGCACTCCCGGATCGTCTTCGCGATGATGCGTAAGCCCAGGAGGTCGTAGACGTGCTCGAAGTCGATCTCCTGCCTCGCCATCTTGGCGAAGATGCCCGAGATGTGCTTGGACCGGCCCGTGACCGACGCATCGACCCCGGCCTCGCGGAGTTTCTCCTCCAGGAGGGCGATCACCTTCTGTATGTGTTCCTCCCGGCCGCGCTTCCGTTCGTCGGCGGCCCGGACAAGCTCCCGGTAGTCGTCCGGATGGAGGATCGCGAAGCATTTGTCCTCGAGCTCCATCTTCACGCGGGACATCCCGAGACGGCTCGCGATCGGAGCGTAGATTTCCTTGGTTTCGCGGGCGATGGCGACCTGCCGGTCCACAGACAGGTGATCGAGCGTCCTCACGTTGTGGATCCGGTCCGCGAGCTTGACGAGGATCACCCGGATATCCTTCCCCATGGCGAGAATCATTTTCCGGAGGGATTCGGCCTTCTGATCGGCCACGTCCGAGATGACGACACGGCTGATCTTGGTGACCCCGTCCACCAGCTCGGCGACGTGTTCCCCGAACAGCTCCCGGATCTCTTCGATTGTGGCAACCGTGTCTTCCACGGTGTCGTGCAGTAGACCCGTAGCGATCGTTTCGTCGTCCATGTTCCAGTCGGCCAGGATGTAGGAGACGTTCAGGGGATGAATGAGGTAGGGCTCTCCCGATTCCCGCAACTGGCCGTGGTGAACCTTCGCCGTGAAAACGTAGGCCTTCTGGATGAGTTCGATGTTGGCCGCCGGCCGGGAAGTCTGGATCCGGTCGACGATGTCGTTCAGTCGGAGCATCGCGGGCTCCGGCGTTATCGCTTGACCCGCACCGTCCCCTGGGCAATCTCGCGGAGCGCCACCACGGTGGGCTTGTCCCTTCGATGGGACGTATCAATCGATGCCCCTACCCCGCCCAGGAGCTGCTTGGCCCTCTTCGCCGCCACAACGGTCAGTTCGAAGTGGCTATCCACCTGCTCAAGACAATCCTCAACCGTCACTCGCGCCATGGTTTTCCCTCTCTGCTTCCGTCAAAGATTTTCGCCAAACGATCGAACGCCCGCTTCCGCCGGAGGCGGGCCACCCGCACGATCCATTCCACTCTGCTCACCGCCTCCTCGAGGTCGTCGTTAACCACGAGGTAATCGTACGAAAGGAGTTCCCGCGCCTCGTCGTCCGCGGCCTGGAGGCGAGCTCTCACCTCGTCGATGCTGTCCCTTCCTCTCCCGATCAGCCTGTTCTCGAGGGAACGCCGGTCCGGTGGAAAGACGGCGACCAGGATCGCCTCCGGAAGTTCCTGTTTCACCTTTTTCCCGCCCTGGACGTCGATCTCCAGGACGGCATCCTTCCCGCGGGAGACGATGGAACGAACCGCCTCCCGTGATGTCCCGTACCGTTGTCCGTACACGGAGGCAAATTCCAGAAACTCCCGTGAATTTACCATTTTATCAAATTTTTCCGTCTTAATGAAATAATAGTCGTTGCCGTCCACCTCCCCCCGTTTCCGGGGACGGGTGGTATAGGAGATGGATAGCTCCATGTTATCGAGTCTTTTGGCGAGCATCCGGCAGATGGTGGTCTTCCCTGAACCGGACGGTGCCGAAATGACGATGACGTCCCCCGTTTCCATGTGTCACTCCACGTTCTGAATCTGTTCCCGGATCTTTTCCAGCTCCGTCTTCCCTGCGACTACCCTCTCCGATATGCCCGCGTGCGCCGACTTGGACGACGCCGTGTTCAGTTCCCGGAACGCTTCCTGGACGAGAAAATCAAACCGCTTCCCTACCGCCTCTCCCGCGATCGCCATCAGCCCCTCCATGCCCGAAAGGTGGGAGGACAGCCGGTCGCATTCCTCGGTGATGTCCAGCCGGTCGATCAGGAATGCCGCCTCCTGCTGCACGCGCGCAGGGTCGACCCCTGCCTCGCCGGAGAGGGCCTCGATCCGTTCACGGAACCGGGCCTGGACGAGTTCCTTGTTCTCGGCGGAAAGATCGGAAATCTCCGCCGACAGTGCCTGCATCTTTAGCACCGCCTGCGTGATCACGTCGCGGAGCCGCTCTCCCTCCTCCCGCCTCGACGAGACGAGCATCGACAGGGCATCCTGTACCGCACCCTCCCCGAGACCCCAATGCTCCTCCGCCGGGTCGCTCCCCTCCGGACCGAACACGAAGATGTCGGGAACCCGGACCAGGTCGCTGAACGAAAGTTCCATCGGCAGGGAATACTCCTCCCGTATCCGGTTTGCCTCCACCAGGAGCGAGGAGAGAAGACCGTGATTCACGCGGACGGCGTTTCCCGTCCGCCCCCACTCCCGGATGTTCAGAAAGACGTCCACTTTTCCCCTCCGGAGCGTCTGCCTGACCATCGACCTGATTCGCTGTTCCCACAACAGGTATCTCGCAGGGCACCGCACATGGATGTCCAGAAACCGGTGGTTGACGGACCGGATCTCCGCGGTCACCATGACGTCCTCGCCGTGACGGTCTCCCCTTCCGAACCCGGTCATGCTCATCCACATCCGCAGGATTCCCCTTTCTGTCGCCGTTTTTTCCCTGCCCGGCAAAGCGTGCGCAGCATTGTGAGGAAGGTGCGGATCTCTGTCGAGGCGAAGTCGGGATACGTCCACGGCAACGGCCGGTATTCCCCCTTTTCGAAGACGAGCGTCAGGTCCGCAAATACCCCGTCCCGCAGGTAGATCCGGTGGCTGTAGTTTTTCCCCGTGGCAAGGACAACGTTCTCATCCGTGAGCAGCCCCGGGTCGATGTTCACGTTCCGCTTCCCGTCGACCGAGAATTCCGACTCGATCGACTCTGCGGCAAGTTTCGCCTGCACCAGGTCCTCCCGTACCACATCATCGGCCGCCAGGAGAAACCGGCGGAACAGCGGCGCCCCCATCTCCCTTTCGTAGTAATCGGACCGGTCGAAGGGAAACGGACCGCTTGCGTATTCGATTCTCCCGATACGTCCGTGAATTGTCCGGACGGTGTTTTCGAAATCCTCGTCGTCCCGGTAGATCACCGAGAATATCAACCTGGCTGGCGGAGGGGGTTTCCGTTGACTCAACGGGAGGAGGACTCCCTTCCCCCGACCCGCGTCGAGTCTCCCGTTTCCTCGCGAGCCGCCTCGCGTTCCTTCTCCCGCATCCGAAGGGCCCGGGAAAGCTTTTCCACGGTTATGGGCGCGGTTCCCACCTCGCCCACGACGACCCCCGCGGCCACATTCGCGAGGAGGGCAGCATCCCGAAGAGTCGCCCCCGCCCCCAACCCCGTCGCAAGGGTGCCAATCACGGTGTCCCCCGCGCCGGTCACGTCGAACACCTGGCGACCCTGCGCCGGTATGTGGAAGAATGTCCGGCGGCCGCGTTCGACCAGGCTCATCCCTTCCTCCCCCCGGGTCATAAGGATTGCGCTCGCTCCGGTCTTCCGCAGGAGCGACTTTACCCCCCTTCCAGATCTCCAGATCCCCCGTGAGCTCCCGGCCCCCTAGCGCCGCCTCGGCCTCTGCCTTGTTGGGAGTGATCACGGTGCATCCGCGGTAATAGGCAAAATCGGTCTGCTTCGGATCTACCGCAACGAACACTCCCCTCCTCTTCGCCGCCGCGGCCACCTCCTCCACGAGCTCGCGGGAGAGTGCCCCCTTCCGGTAGTCGGAGAGGACCACCCCGTCCGCCCTGCCGAGCGCCGCGAGCACGCGGGTTTTGAGCGCTTTGCGGGCCTTGTCGGCCGGGGGCTCCTTCTTTTCCCGGTCGACGCGGACCACCTGCTGCTGATGGGCGATGACGCGCGTCTTCACCGTCGTCGGGCGATCCGGATCCACGACGAGTCCCGCCACGCCGATGCCCCGGATCCGCAGCATGCGCGTGATCTCGCGGCCCGCCGGGTCGGATCCCACGAGGCCGGCAACGTCCACCCCCGCTCCCAGCGAAGCGACGTTCAATGCCACGTTTGCCGCCCCTCCGAGCGTACGGGTGTCCCGGATCACGGCGACGACCGGGACAGGAGCCTCCGGGGAGATCCTCCTTACGTCCCCCCAGACGTATTCGTCCAGCATGATATCCCCGACCACCAGGAGGCGGCAGGAGGGAAACCGCCCGATGTATTCGAATGCCCTGACGATGAATCCGTCGTCATTCATACGGGGTCGCTTCGTCGATGAGGAGAATGGGTATCCCGTCGTCGATGCGGTATCCCAGGCGGCACGCTTCGCAACGGAGTTCGGACTCCTCCGGGGTCAGCACCAGGCCTCCCTTGCACTTCGGGCACGCCAGGATCTCCAGCAGTTCCTCGTCCATGGGCTACCCTCCCTGCTGGTCGGGCATCAGTTCCCCCACCAGCGTCCAGGTTCGTATCTTCTTGAATTTCGCGTACAGACGGACGGGGACATGTCGTTCGTCCGTCGTCATCCACATCCGCATCCTCTTCTTGGTTTCCACCTTTCCCCCCTGCCGGAGCACGGGCTGGACGATAATCGTATCGTACTCGCCCTGGTCCGTCCGGATCTGTTCGCGCCCCAGGGACTTGGCCGACACCTCCCACAATTTCTTCCCCGCGTACATTGTATGCTCCACCGCTTCCCCCTCCGGGCCCCGGGCCCGGATATAGTACGCGAGCGAGACGGGGTCATACACATTGGGAACGACGTCGACCTTCTTTCTGATCTTCCCGTTCTTCCTGTTCCGGTAGACGATCGTCCCTTTTTCCTGGTCGTAGATGGCCACGTCGTCCCGTTTCCTGCTTTTGGTATACTCCTGCCGAAGCGGCGCAATCGTATGCACATCCAGATAGTAGTCGATCGTGTCGTCCATCGGGTAAATCACCGAGAGAATATCCGAGGTCCAGGCGCGTACGCGGAGGTGGTACGCCTCCTTTCCCGACAGGAGTACTTTCCCCAGGAAGGAGAACCGGGCATACCCCATCGTGATGCCCAGAAACTCCACCTTGTAGACAAGTTCTTCCCCCTCTCTCGCCCAGTAGCGGTCCTTCCCGCGAAAAGGCCCTTTCCTCCGGAAGCTTGACGATGTCGACCCCGCCTTTCCCGGTAACCGCGCCGGGAACGGACCCGCCTGGTCCGGGCAGCGGGGGCAAGGACGCCACCGTTGTCTCTTCTTCCGGTGATACCTTCTCCTTTCCTCCTCCGGACGTCTCCGGCGTTGAACCAACTACGGGCGATTCCTTCTCCGGAGGTATTTCGGCTACGGACGGAAGGGAGGATTCCGGGGACGATTCCCCGGGAGGCTCTTCGGGTGCCGTCACCGGCGGGGAAACCTCCGGGCGGGAGGAAGGGGCTTCACCTGCCGAGGGCTGCGGTTCCTGCGGAGGGAGAGAGGTGACGGTTCTCTCCGCCTGCATGACCGGGGGCTCCGCATCGCCGGTCGCCGCAACCGGCGGCGCATCCTCCCGTTCGGGCTGATGCGTCGCGCGGTAACAACCGGCCGTCAGGAGCACGAGTGCAGCAGCGAGAAGCAAAGAGCAACACCGTGCCCGGTTTCCCGAGGAAACCGACCCCTTCACCCTAGTTCCCTTCCGAAGTTCCCTTCCGACAGGATCCACTCTGCCGCCTCCCTGATGCTGGGGAGGAACACGTCCGCCCCGATGCCGCGCCGTTCGCCTTCCCTCCGCTCCGATATCCCGTATCCTGTCGCCACAAGTATGGTTTTCGCCTTCAGACTACGCCCCATCAACACATCGGTCATTTTATCACCGACGATCCACATCGTACACGAAGCCGGTTTTCCCAGGCGCGCCAGCACCTTCTCCGCCATTCCGGGAGACGGTTTTCGACACCCGCATACGGTGCGGTACTCCTCCACCGATCCGTCCGGGTGATGGGGACAGTATTCCACGGCGGCGAACTCGACGCCCTTCTCACGAAAAAGAGCGATGAACGCACGGTGCACTGCTTCCCCCTGCTCTTTCACGAACTTTCCTTTCGCCAGGCCCGCCTGGTTGGAGACGACCGCCAGGGCGAATCCCTCTGCCGAAAGGCGCAGAAGCGACTCCGCCGCCCCGGGGATCTCCCGTACTTCCCTTGGGTCGGAAAGATACCCCACGTCCTCGATCAGTGTGCCGTCCCGGTCGAAAAACACGATCCCTTTCATCGGGCTTCCCGGTACAGATCCGGCTCTCCCGGCGGCCTTGTCTTCCACCTCCGGTGGAACCAGAGCCATTGCGTGGGGGATTCCCGAATCGCGTTCTCCAGCTTTTGGTTGCACAGGCGCGTGAGCCGGAGCACCTCCTCCTCCCGGGGAGCGGCCGGATCCATCGGAATCGCCGGTCCAAACCGCAAGGTATGGTGAAACTTTCTTGCCGGATCCCGGAAAAGGAACGCCGGGTGGATGTTCGCACGAAGAGCGAGGGCCATCCGGGCAATCCCGTCGGTCGTATAGGCCTTCTTCGTGAAAAAGTCGACGAGCACCCCCTTGTGCCGGTCCACGTTCTGGTCGATCAGGATCCCGACCATCGTCCCGCGTCGGATCTTCCGCATCACCTCCTTCGCGGAGTCGAACTTCCGGATCACCCGGTTCCCGAAGCATTCCCTCCGCTCCGTGACGATCCGGTCCCAGCCCGGGTCCGCAAGAGGACGGACGATGAACGCCACGGGTTTATGCATGATGCCGGTCACGTGCGAGGCGAGTTCCCAGTTCCCGAAGTGCGCCGTCATCGCGAGCACCCCCAGGCCCCGCTCCTGTTCGCTCCGCCGGATATGCTCGATCCCCTCGATTCGGATGTGCTTCTCGATGTATCTCCTGTCCATCTTCGGAATGTGGACGAACTCGGCCGCCGCGGTCCCCATCCTCATGTAGCAGATCCGGACGATCCGGGCCGCTTCCCGGTCTCCCATTTCGGGGAAAGCGATCCGCAGATTGATCCGGCCGATCTTCCGGTGCTTCGCATCCACCGCCCAAACCAGCAGCATCACCGCTTCGAACAGCGCGGCCCGCACCCGCAGCGGTACTGTTTCCATCACCCGGATCGCGGCCCGGTACGCCTTTTCCCTCATCGGTTCTCCCGGCGGCCGATCCGCTCCAGAAGAAGACAGGACAATTCATGCCATCCGGAGAGAAAGTCCACCTCCACGCGGAGCGCCGCGACGGGAAACGGCACATCGGCCGGCAGCCGTACCATGTCTTTTTCGGTCGTGACTACGGGCAATCCGCCGGCGGCCGCACGAATCGTTTCGAGGTCGGCCGTCCGGTACGGATGGTGGTCCCGGAATCCGTGGAACCTGCGGACGATAAAACCGGAAGCCCGGAGGACGTTTTCGAACTGCTCGTTCCGCGCGATGCCCGAAAAGGCCGCGATCTCCTTTTTCACCAGTGGGAGCGGACTCTTCCCGCCGTCCCTGTCGATCAGGAGGCGCGGGACGATCCGGGAGAAGGCCACGGGCCTCTCCGGCGGAAACGGTACGGCGCCGGCCGCCTCCCTGCCATGGTCGGCGCTTTCGCAGCGGGTGACGACCAGGGCGTCCGCGAAGCGGGCGTGATCCGGCGGTTCCCGGAGCGGACCGAACGGCAGGGTCCGTCCGTTCCCCAGCCCCCGCCCGGCATCGACCAGGAGAATATCGGCGTCCCGTCGCAGGGGGAGATGTTGGAACCCGTCGTCGAGAAGGAACGCATCGACCTCGAGGACCCGCAGGCATTCCGTTCCCGCGGCAAAGCGGGACTCCCCGACGAGCACGGGGATACCGGGGAGCGTCGACGCGAGAAATGCCGGTTCATCCCCCACCCGCTCCGCCTCGGCAGCCCCGCGGGTTCCGCCCGCCACGCTCCCCTGTCCCCGGGACGCCCACAGGACGCCCCCGGTCTTCCTCCCGTAGCCGCGGCTGAGGATCGCGACCCGCACCCCCTGTCCGGAAAGCCATCGGGCGAGAAACTGGACATGGGGCGTCTTCCCCGAACCGCCCGCCGTCAGGTTTCCCACGCTCACCACCGGACGGGGAAGAGAACAGGAACTGAGAATCCCCGTGCCGTACAGGCTCCTCCTCCCCCTGGCAACCACCCCCATCATGACGCTACCCCTGCGCGCCGGGTCAGTTCGCCTGCGACCAGCGTGGCGTTTCTGCCACTGGCGCCGCGGAGGGTTTCCAGAAGACGCTTCGCGCGCTCCCCCATCTCCGCAAACGGGGCGGGATCCGCCGCCCATTCCACCATCCTGCGGCAAAGATCGCTCTCGTCCCCCACCGTCATCACCGCATCCCCCCGGGTGAATAGTTCGGTGATTTCCCGGAAATTCCCCGTATGCGGCCCCGTGACGGCAGGGACCCCGAACAGGGCGGGCTCAAGGATGTTGTGCCCCCCCTTCGGGGCAAGGCTGCCTCCCACGAAAGCGATGTCCGCCGCTGCGTACGAGGCCAGCAGTTCCCCGACAGAGTCCAGAACGACGACCGGAGAGGAGTGCTTCTTTTCCTCCCCGGATGTGATACGCGACTTTCTCGCGACCTCCCAACCCCGCCGCTCGCAAAGCTCTGCCACAGCATCGAACCTCTCGGGGTGACGGGGAGCGAGCAGAAGTCGGGCCGATGGGTTGACCGAACGCGCATCCGCGAACGCGGAAAGCACCGCATTCTCCTCTCCCTCGTGTGTCGACCCGGCGACTACCCATGCGGCACCCTTGTCCTTCTCGCCTTTCAGCCAGGAAAGAAAGGGCGAATCGGAATCCGGGGAAAAAGATACGTCGAATTTCATGTTTCCCGTGACCGTGACTTTCGCGGGATCGACTCCGAGGGCGATCATCCTGCGGGCATCCTCTTCCGTCTGCATGGCAACGGCGGTAACGCATGCGAGGACTCTTGCGAAAAAGGAACGAAACCGTCCGTACCCTTGAAACGAGCGTTCCGATACCCTCCCGTTCAGGATGACCACGGGAATCCCGCGCGCCGCGCACTCTCCGAGAAAGTTCGGCCAGATCTCCGTTTCGAGGATCGCCACAACGTCCGGACATACCCGGTCGAGGAACTTCCCGGAAATGCGGGGGATGTCGAAGGGGAAGAAAAACGTCTTCTCGACGAGACCGGCGAGCGCTTTCCCCGCCACCTGCTGCCCGCTAATCGTTACCGTCGAGAAGAAGAGTTCCGCGGAAGGGAGCTGTCCTTTGAGGGCGCGTACGAGGGAAACCGCCGAGAGGGTCTCTCCCACCGAGACCGCATGGATCCAGATCCGGTGCTTCCCCGCCGGGAGGGGAATGTGGCCGAGGCGAATCCCGAGGCGGTCCGGAAAATTCTTCCTGCGTTTCGCGGAGAAGCTCATCCAGGGGATCCACGCAGGGGCCGTCAATGCCAGGGCGCCTGCAAGACCCAGGTTGTACAGGAAATGCGCCCGGCTGCCCGGGAGAAAAACCTTCCCTGTCCTCTCAGGCGCTGCCAGGACGGCCTTCCGCACCGGATTTCCTCTCCTCGAACTGCTTGAGGTAGAACGAGCGGTAACGCGACTCCCGCGCCAGGAGTTCCTCGTGTCCTCCACTCTCGACAATCCGTCCCTCCTCGACCACCAGGATCACGTCGGCGTTGCGGACCGTGGAGAGCCGGTGAGCGATCACGAAGGTGGTTCGACCGCGCATAAGGTGCTCGAGCGCCTCCTGGACCACGCTTTCCGATTCGGTGTCGAGGGCCGAGGTCGCCTCGTCCAGGATCAGGATCGGAGCGTCCTTGAGGATCGCCCGGGCGATTGCGACGCGCTGCCTTTCCCCGCCCGAGAGTTTCAGTCCCTGTTCGCCGATGACCGTATCGTACCCCTCCGGCATCCGGGAAAGGAATCCGTGCGCGTTCGCCCGGCGCGCAGCCTCTTCGATTTTCTCCTTCGAGGCGTCCGCCATCCCGTACGCGATGTTGTTACGAACGGTATCGTTGAACAGGATCGTGTGCTGACTTACTATACCGATCTGCGAGCGCAGCGAGGAAAGGGAAACGTCCCGGATGTCCGTGCCGTCGATCCGGATCGCCCCGTTCTGGGGGTCGTAGAAACGGGGGAGCAGGTCGACGAGAGTGGTCTTGCCGGCTCCGCTCGACCCCACGATGGCCACCAGCGTGCCGAGAGAAACCCGGAAAGAAATGTCCTTCAGGATGTACTCCCCTTTATCGGAATACCTAAAATCGACGCGGTCGAACTCGATTCCCTTTTCGATTCCGGGCAGGTCCGGCGCATCCTTCTTCTCCATGACGTCGGGCAGTGTGTCCAGTACTTCGAACACCCGGCTGGCGGCGGCGATCCCCTGCTGGATCACGTTGTTGATACGGGACAGGCGCCTGACGGGTTCGTAGAGCATGAAGAGAGCGGTCATGAAGGAGAAGAAGTTCCCCGGCGTGCTCTGACCGTTCATGACGCTGTACCCGCCGTAGAAGATGACCGCGGCGGCGCCCACCCCCGCGAACATCTCCGAGAGGGGGGAAGTCATCGCCTGGACCTTCACCACCTTCATGCTCAGGCGGAACAGCTTGTCGTTGCGGGTCGCGAACCGGTCCACCTCATACTCCTCGGCTCCAAAGGACTTCACGAGTTTCGCGCCGCTGATCGTTTCCTGCAGGTGAGAGGTCAGCCCCCCCGTTACCTCCTGGGTCCGGATGCTCGTCCTTCGGAGCTTCCGGCCGAACTTGACGATGGGCCATAAGGCGAGGGGAAACGCCACGAGAGCGACCAGGGCCAGTTTCCAGTCACGGTAAAATATGACTGCCGCGAGGAAGAGCGCAGAAAATACGTCCTTGATGAGGCCCGTGACCGCCTCCGTCACGGCCCCCTGCATGAGCCCGACGTCGTTGGTCACACGGGACATCAGCACGCCGGTGGGATGTTTCATGTAGAAGGAGAGAGAGAGGGACTGCATGTGGCGGTAGAGGTGATCGCGGATATCCCGGATAACCCGCTGTCCGACGCCGCTCATCAGATAGCTCTGGGCGAACTCGCACAGACCCTTGATCAGGTAGACCCCCAGGACGAGCAGGGGGATGATGGCGAGCCGGGCGGCGTCCTTGTTGATGAAGATATCGTCCAGCGCGGGCTTTACGAGAAAGGCGATCGCGCCCCGGAAGGAGGACACGATGACCATGAACCCCATCGCGAGTACGAGCCGCATCGTGTACGGACGTACATAATTGAGCATGCGCCGATAGACCGTCATCCCCATACCGCACCAGCCTCCTGCGCAAGCATCTCCACGACCGCCTCCGCCGGACCCGTCCCGGCCAGGACTCCCCGCAGTCCCCGGCACATTTCGGACAGTCGCACCCGCTTTCCGTCGTCGGTCAGAAGATCGCCGATCTCCTGCGCCATCGTCTCGGGGCGGCATTGTTCCTGGATCAGTTCCGGCAGAAACTTCCGGCCCGCCACGATGTTGGGCAGACCGATGCACGGGACCTGGGCCATCCTCTTCCCGATTCGGTAGGTTACGAACGACGTCCGGTAGACGATCACGGGCGGGACGCCGAGCAACGCCAGTTCCAGCGTCGCCGTCCCCGAGGCAGCAAGGGCGGCCTTCATCCTCCGGAACACCAGGAACCGCTCATTTTCCACTATTGTCAAAGGGAGTGCGCTCCCCGTCAACCCCGCCAGGAGCATCTCCCGGAACTCCGGTCCGGCGAGCGGAACGGCGAAGTGGACATCGGGGAAGCGGGCCGCGATCCTGCGGGCCGCCTCGACCATCAACGGGAAGTGCCTGCGTATCTCCCCCGGCCGGCTTCCGGGGAGCAGCCCCACGACCCGCTTTCCTTCCGGGATCCCGCAGTTCCCCGCGCCCGCAGGGGCGTCGAAGTAGGGAGCCAGCTCGTCAAGAAGAGGATGGCCGGCGAACCGGACATTCACCCCTTTTTCTTTCAGAATCGGTTCTTCGAAGGGAAAGGGGACGACCACGCCCCTCGTGAACCGGCCCAGTTCCTCGGCCCGCCCCGCCCTCCACGCCCAGAGCTGCGGGGGGATGTAGTAGATCACGGGGATCCCGCCGGCATTCGCTTTTTTTCCTACCCGGAAATTGAACTCGGGGAAATCGACGAGGAGGAGCGCTCCTACGTCGGGGCTCTTCACCCTGCGAACCGCCCCGCGCAGCGCACGGGTGATCGCCGGAAGGTGGCGTATCACTTCGGTCATCCCGACTACGGAGATCTCCCCGTAATCTTGCAGGAGGCGCACCCCCTCGCCCGCCAGACGGGCGCCGCCGATCCCCTCCATCGGGGCAGCGGGAAATCGCTTGCGGAACGCGCGGGCGACACGCACAGCGTACGTCTCTCCCGAGGGTTCCCCGCAGAGGATGAACAGGGTCTTGGCAGGCGGCATCAACGACGCCTCATCTTCCGAAGGATACGGAAGGCAACCTCCAGCGCCGCGAGCCCGTCCTCCCCGGAAACGCGAGGCGCGGCCCCGGTCCCGGCACATTCGACGAAGGATCGGATCTCGTCCCGCAGGGCGTCCCCCTTTTCCGTTTCGAGCACTTCGCCGGTGATTTCCGGAAGACTCCCCGGCCCCGCCGGAAAGGTCCGCCTGTAGATCTGGATCTGGTTCTCGACGAAGTCCATCGACACATAGGCATCTTCCTGGAAGATCCGGATCTTGCGTTGCTTCCGCATGGACACCCTGCTTGCCGTTACGTTGGCCACGCATCCGTTGGCAAATGTGAGCCGGGCGTTCGCGATGTCTACGTTGGAGGAGATCACCGGCACCCCGACGGCACTGATCCGTGCCACGGGCGACCGCACGAAGGAGAGGAGGAGATCGATGTCGTGGATCATCAGGTCGAGGACCACGTCCACGTCCGTGCCCCGTCCCCCGAACATGCCGAGCCTGTGGCACTCGATGAACCGGGGCTCCTTCAATACGGAGGTGGCGGAGATAACCGCGGAGTTGAATCGCTCCAGATGCCCGATCTGGAAGACGAGGCCCCGCTCGGCGGCCTCCCGCACCAGAGTGCGCCCCTCACGGACGGTTGCCGCGATCGGCTTCTCGAGGAGGACGTGGACCCCTGCCCGCATCGCTTCCCGTGCTACTCGGAAATGGGCGGTCGTGGGCACCGCGATGGATACCGCGTCGACTTCCCGCAGAAGCTTCCGGGTATTCTCGAAAAAGGAGGTCCCGAACTCCTGCGCGACCGCCTTCCCCCTCTCCCGATCGGCGTCGCAGACCCCGGAGAACACGACATCGTCGAACGACGCGATCTTCTGGGCGTGCAGTCTTCCGAGGTACCCTACGCCGATGACGCCCGCCCGGAGCATGCCCTACCTTTGCACCCCTCGCTTGCTGGACCTGACGAATTCGAGGAGATTCCGGACCTCGGGGAGAGACTCCGTCTCCGTCTCTGCCCGCAGGAGCGCCTCCCGCATCGGTAGACCCGAACGGAACAGGATCCGGTACGCTTTTTTGAGTTCCGCGATCGTCTGCTCCGAAAACCGGTTCCTTTTCAAGCCGATAAGGTTCAGCCCGAACAATCCGCTCCCCTTCTTCCCGCGCGCCACCACCGCCGTAACGTAGGGCGGGATGTCGAGAGGAATTCCGGAAAGCGCCCCGATGATCGCATACGAGCCGATACGGACGAACTGGTGGACCCCGACGAGGCCGCCGATGATCGCTCCCTCGCCGACATCGACGTGCCCGCCCAGCGTCGCCGCGTTGGCCATGATCACCCTGTCGCGGACGTAGCAGTCGTGCGCGACGTGGCAATAGGCCATGAGGAGCACGCCGTTCCCGACCCGGGTCGTACCCCCGCCGGTGACGGTTCCCCGGTTCACCGTGACGTACTCCCGGATGGTGCACCCTTCACCGATTTCCACCCAGGTCTCCTCCCCCCGGAACTTGAGATCCTGGGGGGGGAACCTACCGAGGCGAAGGAGAAGATGCGGGTTCCCCTCCCGATCCTGGCGTGGGATTCGATGATCGCGTGCGCTCCGATCCTGCACCCGTCGCCCAGCGCCACCTTGGGGCCGACCACGGCGTATGCGCCGACCTCCACTCCTTCCCCGAGGGAAGCGCCGGGATCGATGATCGCCGTCGGATGAATCATCGCTTCGCTCCTCCACCGCTCCCTTCCCCTTCGTCCCCCTGTCCCACCATCGACGCCGTCAGGTCGGCCTTCACGACGACGACGCCGTCCACCGTGGCCTCTCCGTGAACCTTCCAGACCGGCCCCTTGTGACCGATCACGGTGCACTCGAGCCGAAGCTGGTCGCCCGGGACAACCGGCCGGCGGAATTTGCAATTGTCGATGCCTGCGAAGAAAGCCATATTTTCCCCTTTGCCCATGGCCTCGAGGGCCAGAAATCCTCCCGCCTGGGCCAACGCCTCGACGATGAGAACGCCGGGCATGATGGGGTAGCCGGGGAAGTGCCCCGTGAAGAAGGGCTCGTTGATCGTGACGTTCTTGAGTCCGACAATACGCCGGCCCGGATCAAATTCCACGATCCGGTCCAGGAGCAGGAAAGGGTACCTGTGCGGCAGCATTCTCATGATTTCCTGCGTATTGAACATGTCACTTCCCCCTCCTCGTTTTTTTGCCTTCCTCGAGCCGTTTCACGCGGCGGAAAAGCTCCGGCAGCTTCGGCAGCAGGATCGCCATCCGGAGCCAAGTGGGATGCGGCATCGCCGGTATTCCCGACCATACCCGGGAAACCGAGGCGCGCAGCGAATCGGGGACGCCGCACTTCGCTCCCAGCATCAAACCGTCATCCACTTCGAGATGGCCTGCAAGCCCTGCCTGCCCTCCGATCATGACGCGGCTACCGATCCGCGTGCTCCCGGAAATCCCGGCCTGCGCAGCAATTGCCGTGCCGCTGCCGATAACCACGTTGTGACCGACCTGGATGAGGTTGTCCAGCTTTGCCCCCCGACAGACCCGGGTGACGCCCAGCGTCGCCCTGTCGATGGTCGTGTTCGCCCCGATCTCCACGTCATCCTCGATCTCGACGGTCCCCACCTGGGGGATCTTCCGGAACCCATCGGACGTCGGGGCAAATCCGAACCCGTCGCTTCCGATGACGCACCCCGCGTGCAGGATCACGCGGGCACCCACCTTGACTCCGTGGTACAGCACGACGTTGGGATACACGAGGCAGTCCGGTCCGATGCTCACCACTTTCCCCCACGCAGACGCCGGGAAACAGGACGGTGCGGTCACCCACCTCGGCTCCTTCCCCGATGGACACGAACGGCGATACGGTTACGTCTGTCCCGAGACGGGAGGACGGGTCGACGACCGCCCGGTCCGATATCCCGGGGACAGAAAGCGCCGGAGGATGGAACGCCTCGATAACGCACGCGAAGGCATGATACGGGTTGTCGGAAACAAGGAACGCCGCACGCGACCCGGGAACGGGTTCCCTCGCGATGATCGCCGAGGCGCTCGAATCCCTGGCGAAACCCTGGTACTTCGGGTTCGCGAGAAACGTCACCTGCCCCGGCCCCGCCTCCTCGATCGGGGCAACGCCGGAAACCACAACCTCTCCCGCGCCGACCACCACCGCACCGATCCGGGCCGCGAGGTCGGAAAGTCGGAACTCACTTCCCACCAGGTTTCTCCTTGTTCACCAGTGCCAGGACCTTGGCGGTGATATCCAGCGACGGGTTGAAGTGCACGACCCCGCTGCTTCTCTCGAGCAGGAGGTCGATCTTCTCTTCCTGCACGATCTTGTCCACCTGCCCCTCGACGATCTTGAGGACATCGCGGGTCAAGTCCCGCTGGCGGCGCTGCATCTCGGTCTCCGATTCCTGGGAGACCTTGCGTAGTTCCGCGACCTTCGCGGCGAGGGCATCTTCTTTGGCTTTCAGCTTCTCCTTGCCCAGGAGGATCTTCTGCTTGTCGATCTCCTCCTTCATCTTTTTCGCTTCCTCGGTCAACGCATCAACCTTTTTCTTCAGCTCCTCGTACCGGTCCTCCATCTTCTTTCTCGCGATCTTTCCGGCTTCGGACTCGTTCAGGACCTTGTTGACGTCGATCACGGCTATCTTGAGCCCCTGCGCAATTGCCGGCCCCGCGGCCAGAATGGCCGCCGTAACTACCGCCGCGATGATACCTTTATACCTCTTTTGCATTGTCGTACCTCCTGGTTAAAATGCCGTTCCGATCGTGAACTCCATCACGAGCTTCTCCTCACCGGGTTCGGGGTTCAGGTTCCACCCCCATTCGATCCGCAGGGGACCCATCGGGGAGTACCAGCGAATGCCCGTCCCTGCCGCATACCGGACGGAAGGTCCGTCCCACGGCTTCATATCCCACGGCCACTGCCCCTGTCCCCAGGTATTCCCCATGTCGAAAAAAAAGACCCCCTTCAACCCGAACTCGCCGAAGATGGGGAAAATATATTCCACGTTCACCACCAGTTCCTTGTTTCCGCCGATCTCTTCGCCGGTGTTCGGGTCTACCGGGGAGATGGTCCGGGCTTTGAAGCCCCGGATGTTGTAGGGACCCCCCAGGAAGAAGCGTTCGTAGAGCGGGACCGTCCCCCCCACCGTACTGATCGTGTGCCCCCATAGAAAGTTCCCGGAAATGACGGTCGATTTTGTGACCGGGAAATATACCTTCGTGTTCAGGAAATATTTCACGAAGTCCGAGTCGCCCCCCAGGGGACCCCCCGCGTATTCCACCGTCGCGGATTCTACGGATCCTCGCGAAGGGTCGATATACTTGTCCGTGGTGTTCCGCGACAGGTTGAACGTGAGACTCCGGGTCTGTTGCCTCCCCTTGGCGAACTCTTTCTGCAGGATCGGGGAAACGGCATGCCCGCGGATCGATGATCTCCACGTCGTCGAGCCGAAAGGCCAGGCTGGCGGTTGTGTTCCTGTCGAGCGAATACCCGAAGCCGATCTTCCCACCGGTGGACTTCCTCTCGAAATCGGTGTAATTCGTCCGCAAGTTGTAGGCGTTCAGCAGCAGGCTGAAGTCGGAATCGAGAAAGTAGGGATCCCGGAAGTCCAGGCTGAACAACGTCCTACGGGATCCGAACTGGGAGTTGAGGGAGGCTTTCCAGCCCCTTCCAAAGAGGTTGTTCTCGGTCAACTGGACCACACCGAAGATCTTGTCCACGGTGCTGAACCCCAGTCCGCCCGACAGGGTTCCGGTCGGACCCTCCTGCACCTCGACCTTGACGTCCATTTCCCGGGGCACCGTCGAGGGCTCGGTGCTGATCTTGACGTCCTTGAAATAGGAGAGGCGGGTGAGGTTTTCCTTGCTTTTTTTAAGCCCGGTGGCGGTGTACGTCATGCCGTCGGCCACGTCGAGATTGCGCCGGATCACCCTGTCGAGCGTCTTGGTGTTTCCGAGCACCTCCACCTTCCCGAACCGGAACTTGTCCCCCTTCTCCGCCTTGTACATCACATCGGCCAGGGGATATTCCTTCCGCTTCTCCACGAGGGGGGAGACGATCGCGAGGGCGTATCCCTTGTCGTTCATGGCCGTGGTCAGGGAAAGGACGTCCGAAAGAAGAGTCTCCCGGCTGAACACGTCGCCTTCCTTGAGCTTCACGGCCTTTCGTTGTCCCTCTTCGGACAAGCCGGAATCCCCGGAGAAGCGGACCTTCCCCACGCGGTACTGTCGCCCCTCGAACACGTGGATCGTCACCACCAATCCCTTCGGCCCCCTTCCGATCTCGGGATCGGAGACCTTGGAGTCCATGAACCCGTTGTCCTGGTACAGCGCCTCAATCAGCCGGACATCGTTCTCGAGAACGTCTTTCTTGAAGGTCCCCGAGTCGGTGATGAACGAAAATAATCCTTTCGTGGTTGTTTGCATCACTTTCAAGAATTTTCTTCTTCCCCATAAACTGGTTCCCGGTGATACGGATCTTCTCGATCGTAAGCTTTTCCCCTTCCGACACGCGGAAGGCAACCCGGATGGAGCCGTCCGCCTCCTCCCGTACGGAGGGGACGACGGTCGCGTCGTAATATCCCCTGTTCTGGCAGACTTCCACCAATTTGCGCGCCGACTCCTTGACTTTGTCCTCCTGGAAGAGGCTGCGCTCCTTGATGGTGAGCGCCTCCTTGAGGTCGGAAATATCCACTTCCTTGTTCCCCTCGATTTCGATCGAAGAGACGATCGGCTTCTCGACGACGAGCACAACGAGCCGAAGACCGCCGGGTTCCTCCTCCGCGTCGATTTTCACGTCGGAGAAATACCCCATGCGATAGATCGCCTTCACGTCCGCCCGGATCTTCGCGGGATCGAACTCTCCTCCCACGCGGGATTCCATGACACGAAGAATCGTGTCGGGCCCGACCCGGTTCGCCCCTTCCACGCGGATTCCCAGAATGGGAAAACCGGCCCCACCGGCGCCCGGGAGATGAACCGCCGAGATCGCCAGAAGGACCGCGACACCCAAAACCGTACCCCGCAGATCGGTCACCGAACGATCACCCCGTCGTCGATCTTCAGAACCCGGTGCATCTTCCCGGCCAACTCCTCGTTGTGGGTGACGACCACCAGGGAGAGCCCCCTGCGCCGGTTCAACTCCCCGAGAAGTTCGGCAACGCCTCCTGCGGTTTCCTTGTCCAGGTTTCCGGTAGGTTCGTCGGCCAGGAGGATTTCCGGACCCATTGCCAGCGCCCGGCAGATGGCCACCCTCTGCAGTTCCCCTCCGGATAACTCCCCTATGCGGTGGGTTATCCTGTCGGAAAGCCCGACTTCGGAGAGGAGTTCCTCCGCCCTTTTCCCGGCCTCTTCCCGTGTCATCCCGGCGATCAGGCAGGGAAGCATCACGTTCTCCCGCGCATCGAACTCGGGCAGCAGGTGATGGAACTGGAAAACGAAACCCACGGTCCGGTTCCGGAATTCAGCGAGCTTCCCCTCGGGCAAAGACGTCACGTCCCGCCCGTCGTAGAGGACGCTCCCCGAGGTCGCCCGGTCGAGGGTCCCCACGATCTGCAGAAGGGTCGTCTTTCCGACACCCGAAACCCCGACCACGCCGAGCATCTCCCCCCGGTCGAGTGTGAAGGAGATCCCCTTCAGGACCTCGATTGCACCGCCCTTTTTCGGGAACTGCTTGCGAAGATTCTCAACCCTGAGAAACCCGGTGCTATTCATACCGGATCGCCTCCGCGGGATCGATGAGGGAAGCCTGCCTCGACGGGTACAGGGTGGCGAGAAAACAGATCAGGATCGAGCTTGCTCCGACGAGGATCAGGATTCCCGGGGAAAGATCCACCGGCAGGGTGGAGATGTAGTACACGTCGCTCGGCAGCCGGATGAACTCGTACCGGCGAAGGAGAAAGCACAGAAGCGTACCCAGGACCGATCCCGCGACGGTTCCGGCCAGGCCGATCAGGAGCCCCTCGAGCGCAAAGATCTTGCGGACCATCTTTCGCGTTGCGCCCAACGTCATGAGAACGGCGATGTCCCTGGTCTTGTCCATGACGACCATGATGAGCGTGCTGATTATGTTGAATGCGGCGACCATCACGATCAGGACGAGTATGATGAACATGACCACCTTCTCCAGCTTCAACGCCGAGAACAGGTTCCGGTTGCTCTGCATCCAGTCCTTAGCCCAGTAGGGGTAGCCGAGCGCTTCCCGGATTCGGGTCGCGATCCGTCCCGCCTGGTAGATGTCGTCGACCTTCACTTCGAGCCCGGTGGCCCGCCCTTCCATCCCCATGAGCCTGCCCGCCTCTGCAAGGGATACGTAGGCGAAAGAGGAGTCGTACTCGTACATCCCCGATTCGGAAAGACCCGCCACCCGGAAGCGCGCGATGCCCGGAAACGCTCCCATCGGGGTGATGTTTCCCCCGGGTACCAGGATCTCCACGAGGTCTCCGGGCGAAACGTCCAGGTTGGCGGCAAGCTCCTTCCCGAGGATGATCCCCGGCAGACCCGAAGGCGTCTTTTTCGCTAGGTCCTCAAGCTTTCCTTTCCGTATGTCCCGGGGAAGCCGCGTCACCTTCCCGACGGTGGGAATGTCCACGCCCCGCAGGATTGCCCCCGTGGACGCGGTGCCCGAGGAGATCATCACCTGGGAGAACAGGTACGGGCTCGCCGCAACGACTCCATCCATCGCGTCGACCCGCCGGGCGAGGGCAAAGGGGTCCGAGACACTTCCCTCCAGGCTGGTCACGTGTACGTGCGCGGTGGCTCCGAGTATCCGGTCTTTCACCTCTCTCTCGAAACCGTTCATCACGGCAAGGACGATGATGAGGGCCATCACCCCGATCGCCACGCCCGAAACCGAGATCACGGTGATGATGGAGATGAACGTCTGCTTCCGCTTGGCCAGGAGGTATTTCAGGCCGATGAAGTATTCGACCGGGAGGGTCACCCTGCGCTACCCTTCCTTCCGGAGCTGCGGGAACAGGATGACCTCCCGGATGGAAGGAGAGTCGGTGAGGAGCATCACCAGACGGTCGATCCCGATTCCCTCGCCCGCCGCCGGGGGCATCCCGTATTCGAGTGCGCGGAGGAAGTCTTCGTCCATCGCGTGCGCCTCCTCGTCCCCCCTTTCACGGGCCTCTCGCTGCTCCTCGAACCGTCGCCTCTGCTCCCGGGGGTCGTTCAGCTCCGAAAACGCGTTGGCAATCTCCCTTCCCCTGACGATCAGCTCGAACCGGTCCACGACCCCGGGGCGGGAATCGGACGCACGGGACAGAGGCGATACCTCGATGGGGTACTCCGTGACGAAGGCGGGCCCTTTTATCTTCGGCTCGGCCACCTCCTCGAAGAGAGAGGCCAGAAGCGCGCCCGCGGGAACATTCTCTTCCACGGGAAGCCCCAGCCCCCGGGCCATCTCCCCGAGGAAGGCCGGGTCGGAAAGCCGTTCCTCCGCCACGTTCCCGTATCTTGCGACCGCTCCGGCGACCGTCATCCTTTCCCAGGGGGGGGCGAAGTCGATCGTCTCCCCCTGCACGGTAACGGTCGTCCTGCCGAAGAGGGAAACCGCGAGGGTGGACAGCATTTCCTCCGTCAGTCCCATGAAATCCTCGTAGGTCGCATACGCCTGGTAGAACTCGAGCATCGTGAACTCCGGGTTGTGCTGCGTGGAAATCCCCTCGTTCCGGAAGTTCCGGTTGATTTCGAAAACACGCTCAATCCCCCCCACGAGGAGACGCTTGAGATACAGCTCGGGGGCGATCCGCAGGAACAACTCCATGTCCAGGGCATTGTGGTGGGTGACGAACGGGCGGGCGGCCGCTCCCCCTGCAATCGGATGCATCATCGGGGTCTCCACCTCGAGGAAATCCCGCGATACCAGAAAATCCCGAAGAAACGAGATGATCTGGCTTCGGCGCCGGAAAAGATCCCGCACCCCTTCGTTCACGATCAGGTCGACGTACCTCTGCCGGTAGCGGGTTTCCACGTCCGAAAGACCGTGCCACTTTTCGGGAAGGGGCCTTAAGGACTTGGTAAGGAGGCGGAAGCGACTCCGCCTGTACGGTCAGCTCTCCCGTACGCGTAAGAAAAAGAGGCCCTTCGACCCAGACGATGTCCCCGATGTCCATCGTTTCCCGGAACAGGGTGTACTCCTCCTCGCCGATCCTGTCCCGCTTCAGGTACACCTGCAGCTTTCCTGCCCGGTCGGCGATCACAAGGAACGCCGCTTTCCCGAAGTTCCGCTCGGCAACGACCCGACCGGCGATATCGACCCGGATCTCCTCTTTCGCCAGTTCTTTGCCTTCCGCGGCACGAATTGCGTCTGCCGTCGTCCCCCCCACCCGCTGGTCATTCGTATAAGGATTCCTGCCCCGCCGCCGGACCTCGTCCGCTTTCCGCATCCGTTCCCTGACGAGGTCGTTCCATTCTTCCGTCACGCAGGCCTCCTCCGTTTCTTTTTCGCCGGATTCCCGGGGACCTCCGTCCCTTCCCGGCGCGCTGTCGCGCGTATTCCGGTTACGCGGAGCGCTGTTCGCCCTGCGCACCCGCCACAAGAAGATATTTCCGGATGAATGCGATGATATCGCCGTCCAGGACGGCGTCCACGTTTCCTGTCTCGTGCCCGGTCCGGTGGTCCTTCACCATGCGGTAGGGGGCGAGGACGTAGGACCGGATCTGTGATCCCCAGGCGATGTCCTTTTTCGACTTGTGCGCCTCCACTGCCTTTTCCGCCCGCTGGCGCATTTCGAGCTCGTACAGTTTCGAGCGGAGGATCTTCATCGCCATCGCGCGGTTCTTGTGCTGCGACCGTTCCTGTTGGCAGAGCACCGTGACCCCTGTCGGCTCGTGGGTGATCCGGACCGCGGACTCGACCTTGTTGACGTGCTGGCCCCCGGCCCCGCTCGAGCGGAGAGTGTCGATTCTCAGGTCCGACTCGTTGATCTGGATCTGCACATCGTCGTCGATTTCGGGCGATACGAAAACGGACGCGAACGACGTGTGCCGTCTCTTGTTTGCATCGAACGGGGATATTCGCACGAGCCGGTGCACGCCGCTTTCCGCTTTCAGGTATCCGTACGGATGAATCCCCGACACGAGCAATGTTACGCTCTTGATCCCCGCGTCTTCCCCCGGCTGTCGCTCGATGACCTCGGCGTCGAACCCGTTCCTGTCGACGAAATGGGTATACATCCGGAGAAGCATCTCCGCCCAGTCCTGGGACTCCGTTCCTCCGGCGCCGGCGTGGATCGTTACGATCGCATTCCTGTCGTCGTTCTCCCCCCCGAGCATCCGTTCCATCTCCATTTCGTCGAGGCGTACCGACAGGGAATCGGCTTCCTGCTCGATCTCGGCGGCGAGGGAAGGATCCTGCGTCTCCTCATAGAGCTCGAGGTACGCGCGGAGATCCTCCAGGGATTTCGCGATGTCGGCCCATTTCGTCAGGACCGTCTCCAGGACCTTGCTCTCTTTCAGCAGCGATTCCGCCTTTTCGGGGGAATCCCACAGCCCTTCCTTCGATGTTGCCGCCTCGAGTTCGGCCAGGCGTGCCTGTTTGCGTTCTACCTCAAAGATAGCCCCGAAGATCGTCGAAGCGGGATGCCATCGAGGCGGTTTTATCTGCCAGAATTCCTACGGCCATAGGTTCCTCTCCCGGGAATCATCAATAGTAAAAAAGTTATTATAGTACAAGATTTTGCGAATACATCACCCGATTTCACATATAGCGTCTCCCCCCCGCGCGGATGGATCGTTCCCATGAGGATCCCCCTGCGGAAGAGCCCCAGTTCCGCCACTATCTCTCCCCGCTCGTCTATGACGGCGCTAATCCCTGCGTTCGCCGCCCGCACCATCGGCCTTCGCAGTTCCACGGACCTCATCCTTGCCATGGCGAGGTGCTGGTAGGGCGCTACCGTGTCCCCGAACCAGGAATCGTTGGTGACGTTCACCAGCCACCTCGCGCCCTCGCGGACGCTTTCCCGGAGAATCCCCGGGAAGACCGCCTCGTAACAGACGGACGCCCCGACGTGTTCCCCCAGGACGACGAACAGCGCCGGATCCTTCCCCGCGGAGAAATCCTCCTCTCCCTCCGTCAACTTCCGGAGGAAGAAGAGGATGCGCCGGAGGGGGATATATTCCCCGAACGGAACGAGGTGTCTCTTGTCGTACCTCCCCTCCGCGATCCCCCTTTTTCCGACGAGGAACACGCTGTTGTAGTATTTCCCCCCTTCGGACGGGTCGAACCAGGGAGCGCCGAAGATGATCGGAACATGGTTCTCATAGGCCGCGGCATCCACCACTGCGCTCATTTCCGGTTCCCATCCGTAGAAGAACGGGGCAGCCGTCTCCGGCCATACGACGACCTCCGCCCCCTTCTCCGCCGCCTCCCGGGTCAGCGTCCCGTAGATATCGAGCGTTGTCTTCTGGTGCTCGGGATCCCACTTGACCGACTGGTCGATTGCCCCCTGTGCGATTCCCACCCGGACGACTGGGTCGGGGTGTCCGCTCCGGTCCCCCGGCGTTTTCGCGGCGCCATATGCGAAGAGAATTCCGACGACGGCAGTCGCCCCGGTGATGGAATAGAGGGCACCCTTCCTGTTTCCATGGGCAATTCTCGCGCCAGCCATGTACAGACAGACGTTCACGGTTGCCAGGAGAAACCCCAGCCCGAAGACGCCGGCCAGGTCGGCCGCCTGCCGCAGCAGGGAATGACCGGAGAGTCCATAGCCGAGAAGCATCCAGGGAAACCCCGTGAACAGGACGGACCTCCCGTACTCGACGCACACCCATGCTGTGGGGAACCCCCACAATCCCGCGATCCCGAACCGTCGCCGGAGACGGTGGGCGATCATCGCCGCGAGAGAGACGTAGACGCCGAGATAGGCCGAGACTAGCAGGGCGGCAACGCTCCCCAGAAACCATCCCAGGTTTCCCTGCACGGCCAACGTGTAGGCGATCCAGTAAAAGAGAAGAAGATGCGCAAGGGTGCCCGCGAAAAACCCCCTTCGCGCGGCCTGCCGGGCGTTGACGGAGGTCGTGGACAGGATAAGGAGTGGAACGAGGCACACGAAGGGAAGTCCCGGAACGTCATAACCCGGCATTCCCGCCGCATACAGGGCGGAAAATGCCGCGCCAAGCAAAACCGTCGTCCGCACGGAGCTTTTCAAGGCAGGGAAATCCCCGGCGTTCTCTGCCGTAAAGACACCTTTCAAATGGGGCTTCTCCCCTCTTTCAGGCAGGAGCGATACACCCGGACTTCCTCCCTGCGCATTCGGGCGGCTCCTGTTTTCCCCTTTTCGTGATCGTGTCCGAGAAGGTGGAGCATGCCATGGACGATAAAGTAAAAGACCTTCTCCTCCTCCGAGCACGGCCAACTCTTTGTACGGTAAAGGCAGGCCCGCGCGGAAAGAAGAATGTCCCCCGCGATCCGGGAGGGGGGCGCCCTTTCCGGATCGTCCTCGGGAAAGGAGATCACGGTCGTCGTCCCCGCGCGCCCGAAGAACGTCCGGTTGCACCGCTCCATTTCCGCGTCTTCCACCACCAGGATACGAAGGTCCGCTCCCTCCACCGCCAGGACCGTCAAGGCCCTGCGGACGAGTCGACGGAGAAGATCCCCGTGGAAGGGGGTAGGCCGCACGTCCTGCCGGATGCTGACCCGGTACCGGGGGGCTGACCGGGGCACCGGATCCGGCCCACCCGGGTGTCCCGCGAGACCGGAAGTCTTGTTATTCCTGGCTCCGCTTTTCGTATCGGTCATAGGCCTTGATGATTTCCTGGACGATGGGATGCCTGACCACATCGATCTCGGTAAACCAGCAGAACTCTATCCCCTCCACCCCTCTCAGAAGAGAAAGTGATTCTTTCAACCCGGAGATGCGACCCGAGGGAAGGTCCGTCTGGGTGATATCCCCCGTGATCACTGCCTTGGAGCCGAATCCGATCCGCGTCAGGAACATCTTCATCTGCTCGGACGTGGTGTTCTGCGCCTCGTCGAGGATCACGAAGGAGTCGTTGAGCGTCCTTCCCCGCATGAACGCCAGCGGAGCGACCTCGATGACTCCCCTCTCCATCATCCTGCCCGCCTGTTCGTACTCGAGCATCGTGTACAGGGCGTCGTGCAGGGGCCGCAAATAGGGGTTGACCTTCTCGGCCATGTCGCCCGGGAGGAACCCGAGCTTCTCCCCCGCCTCGACCGCCGGGCGCGCGAGGATGATCCGTTTGACCTCCTTTCGCAGCAGGAACGCCACCGCCATCGTCATGGCGAGGAAAGTCTTGCCTGTTCCGGCGGGACCGACGCCGAAAACGATGTCGAAATCACGGATAGCGTCGAGATATTTTTTCTGCGCAACGCTTTTGGGTGTGATGACCTTGTTGCGGGAGGATTTGAACACCACATCCTCGAATATGCTCGCGACCTCCGCGTTCCGGTCCGACCGGACAATCTTGACCGCGGCCACAACGTCGTTGGACGTGATGGGGATTCCCTTGCGGATAACCCGGTACAGCCCCGTCAGGACCTTTTCCGACAGCTCCACCTGGAGCGGGTCGCCTGTCATGGTCACCACGTTACCCTTCGGGAGGATCGTGACCCCAAGAGACTGTTCCACGATTTTCAGATGGTCGTCGTGGCTGCCGAACAGGTTCGCAAGCACCGCCGGATCGTCGAAGCGTACCGTGTGCTTTTCCGGGATGTTCGGTTCCATCGGTCCTCCCGTCCTTCCCTACCGCAGGAAATTCGCCCATCCGGCCAGGACGCGGGTTACCGAGGGAGACAGGAGAACCGTGTATACCCAGGAGCCCGCCACGACCGCCGCTAATGTCCATATCACCGCACGTCCGCAGCCAATTGCGTATTTCCGGGACATGCTCTGAAGGATCACGTCCCCCGCGTCGGGACCCTCCTCTTCCAACCCGGAGATTTCCACCAGCCCCCTGTCCCAGAGCCCCCACAAGGCCCGAAGCCCCTCGTACCAGGTGATGCAGGCCTTCCGGAACACGCGGTACGGGTCGGGGGAATAATCGACCGCGTTCCAGACCATCCTTTCCTCCTCGGGCAGGGCCGACGGGTCGATCCGCACTCCGCGTTTCCGGGCTACCTGGAATTTCCCCGGCGGAAATTTCTCGCGCAATTGAGGATATTCGTCAAGAAACTGCATCCCTTCCATGAGCAATACGTCCGCTCGCAGGGAAGAGGCCATCCACGCAGGGGGACGAACGGCGAACACTTCGAACTGGTACTCGCCTTCCTCGATCCGCAGCGAATAGTAGATGCTGTCCTTGACCTGCATATAAAGGTATTTGGCAAGCTTTTCCCGGGAGATCTTCCCCCTCTCCACCAGAATCTCACCGATCTTCTTTCTCTCCCGTTCCTGCTGGGCGAGAATACGGGGCAGTTCCTGGGCGGTCAGGTAGCCTGCCGCCACCAGCATGTTCCCGAGCAGGGCGTGCCGGGCCCGATGCCGGTCGGGTTGCACGTCGACGATCATCCCGTCCGCAAAGAGAAATATCGTCTCCCTCCCGTCCCCGCGAATCGTAAGCGCGCCGCTCTTCCCCTGGCTTGCCACCAGCTGGAAGATTTCCGGGATAGTGAAATCCGATATCTTTCCCTTCACGCCTTTACCTCTTTTCTCCGGTAATTCCGACGCTCCGCTGCATTCTCCCGAACGACCGGATCCCCCATGCCGCTCCAGCCGCCCAAAGAATCGCCGTGGTAAATACGGCCCAGTGCGCGACGATCGACTGAAGCTCGGAAATGATGTCGCCCCCCCCCCGGGCGCCGAGGGAGGTGGACAAGCCCGCCAGAGACAGGCTGAGCAAGACGACGTAGACCATCGTCACGATCTCCTTCCCGGACCAAAGCCCCCCGGAACCGGGAACCAGGACAGAAGCCGCCCGGACGTAATTCCGGTGCATGCGGATTCCGAGGGCCCGGCGTTCCCTTTCCTCCCCGACCCGGATTCCCCAGCCGACTTTCGCATGGCACATATTGCAGAAATCGGTCGCCTCCCGAATTCCCACGACCAGGGTCTGCGCGCCGCACCCCCGGCAGGTGGTCTGGACCCAGACCCGCAGGGAGAGGAACTTCCAGAGCACCGAGCAGAGCCAGACGAGGATGAGGAACAAGGGAGCCGTTTCCGGAGTGAGTGGCCGGAAAAAGATCCGGTAATACTCTCCTTCGCCCGCTTTCCCGAACAGTTCTCCCCGCCGATTCCCGATCACCCGGATCAGTTCGTCCACGGGCAGGGGGGAGGCCAGCCACTCCCCGGCTTCCATGTCCCCGGGGTGGAAGCGGAAGGGGGAAAGCTTTCTCACCCTGTCCCACGCCAGGGGCTGTATCAGCCTGGCCCGTTCCAGGTTGAACATTTGCAGGTACGCCTGGTACGCATTCCACAGGGCGGACCCATCCTCGGGCCGCTTCGCGACCGCCGACTCGAAGTCGGACAGGGCTTCCTCTATCCTTCCCTGCTTCGCCCTGGTTATTCCCCTGTTGTTGCGCACCTCGGCAAGATCCTTCCCCTCTTCGATCAACTCCGTCCAGATTTGTTCCGCCCTCGCGTCGTCACCCGCCTGCATCGCCGCGCGCGCCCGGGAAAACTCGACCAGCCAGTAGGGAGCCGCGCCCCCTACCGCAACATGCCCCTTCCGGGCTTCCGCCGGCCATTGCTGGGGGATATACCCGTCGGCTCCCAGCCATCCTTCTTCCGGTGCGTCGCCCGTCACCCTGTGCAATAGGTGGAGCATGCTCCCCCCGAGAAGAAGAAAGGCGAGGAGAAGGATCGCAGTGGTCATCAGCATCAGTTCCCCGCGTCGCAGATAGGCCACCGAAAACACCATCCAGTAGCACACCACCACCGCGAGCCCGAGACCGGCACCCAGGGGGAGGAGGAAAATTGCGACGACTGCCAAGGGGGCAAGGTACTCCCGCATGGGGAGCCGGGCGACCCGTGCGATGTCCAACTCCAGAGAAGGGCGCGCCCGCAGGAACAGGGCCATCGAGATCCAGACCACGAACCAGCAGGCGGTCGCGGCGGCAAAGGAAATTATCAAGGCAGCATGCCCCAGGAGGGCCGGCCCGAATCCCCAAAGCGCCCCCCACATCCCCTGGAAGTCGGAAACAAGCTCGCCCATTCGGATGCGGAGAATGTCTTCTTTGACCATCCAGGCCCACATCTGAACCGAAAGGGGAGAAACTTCCGCAATGACACGGAAACGGGATGCGATTCCATCCTTCCATCCCCCCTTTTCCGCGCGCCGAAAAACCCGGTCCGGTATGGCGTTAATGGAAAGTATCCCGTGGGCGTACATCCTCTTCCGAAGACGCCGGACCTCATTCACCAGCTCCTTATCCTTCCCCGGATCCGCCGCCTCTACCACTCGCTCTGCCTGCGATCTCACCTCGGGGGCGTACCCCGGGAAAAAGTCTTCCGCCACGCAACGCCCGGGAATCGTCAGCGACAGAAGGAAGAGGAACGGAAGAACGGCCGCGAAGGAGAGCAAACCACAACCCTTGTGAGGCTCAATCCTCATAAATATTGTATGATATCATCGGTTCGAGGAAAAACCGATATGAGCAATTTCCAGTCCCTTGTGGATATCATGGCGCGCCTCAGGGGGAAGGGCGGATGCGAATGGGATCGAGCGCAGTCGCATTCCTCTCTCCGGCAGTACCTGCTCGAAGAGGTCCACGAGGTCGTGGACGCCATCTCTCGAAACGATGCAGGTCTGCTGCGCGAGGAACTGGGGGATCTCCTCTTCCAGATCCTGTTCCTCGCCCAGATCGCCAGCGACCAGGGGGAGTTCGACATCACCGACGTGATCGACTCCATCTCGGAGAAGATGGTGCGGAGGCATCCGCACGTTTTTTCCGAGGCCATCGCCGCCACACCCGAAGCGGTTTCCCTCCAGTGGGAACATATCAAGAGAACCGTGGAGAACAAGAATCATTCCTCTCTCGTTGGCGGCGTCCCCAAGAGTTTCCCCTCCCTTCTCCGGGGTGCCAAGATCACGAAAAAGGCGGCCCGCGCGGGTTTCGACTGGGAGAGCAGCGAGCAGGTGATGGAGAAGGTCGAGGAGGAGATGGAGGAGCTGAAAGAAGCCATTTCCGGGGGAGATCCCGTGAAGATGGAGCACGAGTTGGGGGATATCCTCTTCGCCCTGGTAAATCTGGCCCGATTCCTCAGCATCAACCCGGAGATCGCCATGGGCATGGCCAACGAACGCTTTTTGCGGCGATTTGAGGCGATGGAAAATATCGCAAAAGAATCAGGGTGTTCCATCGAGAATACGGACATTTCGACACTCGACCTATTCTGGGAAAAAGCGAAAAAGATGACGAAATGATCTTTGCCCCCTTTCCACACCGAATGGGGAAAGGCTGTGGATTGCCTTGTGGAAAACCATCCTCCCACATGACGGCTGCACGGGTTATACATTTTGCCTGTTTCTTAGGCACCCCGTCGCTACGTAGAGGTTCCCCTCCTCGGACGAGAGAAGAATCCTTTTCTCATTGAATCCCTTTTCGCAAGGCAGGCTCGAGCCTTTTTCGGGAGCTTTCCCGTTCCACCGACCAAAAGGACACCAACGCGAAGGATACCGAATGCGAAGCCCTGGGGGAGGGGGACCGTCTTCGTACGGAGGAGATCCCCGCCTTTTCCGGTTTGCCTCCTCGACCCGCGTGATGCCCCGGCGCGCGCATCCCCGCTCCTGCTTCTTTTCCTTTGACATTTCTTCCCTTCTCGTATTAAATTCTCTTTTTGTCTTCATTTTTCGTATCCCGCAGGAGGAACCTGTTGGCCAAGATCAAGTCCGCGATAAAAAGACACAAGCAGAGCCTGAAGCGAAGAGCGAGAAACCGTCACGTCCGCTCCTCGGTGAAATCCGCCATCAAGGAAGTCCGTTCCGTTCTGGAGAAAAAGAACGGTGAGGAGGCAGGGAAGGTTCTCTCCAAGGCCGTCGCCGTCCTGTCCCGGGCCGGGTCAAAAGGAGTGCTTCACAGGAAGAACGTAGCCCGAAAGGTCGCCAGGCTCTCCCGGGCCGTCCACAAGGCAGCCGCAAGCAAGGCGTAAGAATCCCTCTTCAGGCAAGAAGCTTCAGCAGCTCGATCTCGAACACCTGCTCGGGAGTGAGGCCGCTTCCTCCTTTTAGGTTCCGGTCGATCCGTGACAACGCCGTAAGGATCTCCGCTCCTCTCTGGACCGAAAACGGCTTCCCCGCTTCTCCGGACCGCGTCGGGATTCCCGTTCCGCGCCTCCCCGTGTCTGCCAGTTTCCTCCGTACCGACCACGCGATCGCCCCGACCAGGGAGTGGTAGTCCCCGCTTTCAGCGGCGGCGGCAAACCGCCTAAGCTTCCCGATACACCCTTTCCGTTTTCGGTAGATCAGGTCGTCCGCCAGGCGGAACGGATCCACCGCTCCCCCGGCAACGCACACTTCCCGGATCTCCTCTTCCCCGATCTCCCCGCGCGAGGCCCCAAAGGAGAGCAGTTTGCCCATTTCCGCCCGTAACCGGGGAAAATCCGCACCCACCCATCTTGCCAGAAAAACGGCAGCGTCCCCCGACAGGGCCTTCCCCTCCTCGGCCGCCAGGGAGACCGCAAAATCGGCCATTGCGTCGACGACTTCCTCCTCCCCGGGGGAAGCCGATCGAATCCCGCGGACGGATGTGAACAGCTTCCGGGCCTTGCGGTCGGAACATGGGACCACGAGCAGGACGGAAGGATCGGGGGACTCGAGATACTTCAAAATCTCCTTGCGTGGTCCCTGTTTCCACTCCCCCGCATCGGGGAGGAGAAACACCCGCCACCGGAAGAAGAACGAGGGGGACCGCCATGCCGCGTCGGGAGACTCCCGTTCCAGGTCCGCGACGTTCCAGTGGACAAGTTCCACCGTTTCCCCTTCCTTCCGGAACCGGGACACCAACCCTTGCGCAACCATTTCCGAGAGTCTGGCTCCCTCTCCCCCCAGGACGTATGCGGGCGCCTGCTCTTCCCTCATCCAGGAACCGAAAACGGAACGAACGGAGGATCCCCTCACAGCGTCTCCCTCAGGGTCTCGCCGATCCTGCGGGCAAGCCGCC
This sequence comes from uncultured delta proteobacterium, assembly GCA_963811025.1. Lineage (GTDB taxonomy): Bacteria > Desulfobacterota > Deferrimicrobia > Deferrimicrobiales > Deferrimicrobiaceae > CSP1-8. The sequence continues at coordinate 85,138 of CAWEPX010000006.1, read as the reverse complement.
GGCAAATCTCCTCGAACGCCATGCGGCGGTTGGACTCCGTGTATTGGAAGTTGGGACCGGCGTAGAAGGATGCGGCATCGGTGAGCCCTTCCTCCTTCCAGAGAAGCCGTCCCTGCTTGATCTCGACGACCCGTATATCCACGGAGACCGTCATACGGTATTCGAGAGCATACTCATCCTTCCCGTGTGAGAACACCTCCTCGCGGATCTCCCGAACCGTCCCCTCGACAACGTAATCGGCCTGGCTTCGCCCGAAGCTCCCCCGGAATCCTTTTAAGCGCATCTCGTCCCGCAGACGGGCCGCGAGGTACGCCCCCCCGTCCGGGACGAGGGATTCGTTCGCAAAGGGGCGCAGGTCCACCCGGATCCCCGGATCGCTGAACCGGGACCCTGCTTTGCCCTGGAGCCGGTAACCGCACGCGTGGGGAAAAAGGAAAAGGAGAAGTAAGAACCCCCAGCCGGCGCGATACGCAACCGAGAGAATGCGACCTCTGCGCGCGGTATCGCGGGAAACGATTCCCGGATTCCCCCCGGGGGATGTCAGGCCCGGACTCATGGGTCTAGACGACGATGCTCACGAGCTTCCTGGGGACGTATACCATTTTCCGTATTTTCTTCCCTTCCGTGTATTCGAGTACGCGGGGGTCGGCCATGACCATCGACCGGATCTCCTCCTCTGTCGCTCCTGCGTCCACGGTAATCCGAGACCGCAGCTTCCCGTTGATCTGCACGACCACGAGGATCTCCTCCGCCCGTGCCACCTCCGCGTCAAACCCGGGCCACGCCCGGGACGAAACCAGTCCTTCCCCTCCGATCATCTCCCAGAGCTCCTCGCTTATATGGGGTCCAAAGGGGGAAAGCATGAGGAGCAGTATTTCGACCGCTTCCCTGAGCGCCGGGGACGTTCCCGGGGAATCCCAGGCGGAGTCCTCGACCAGGTAGAGGAAATTGACCATCTCCATGATCGCGGAAAGAGCTGTGTTGAAATGGGACCTCTCTTCCACATCCCCGGTCACCTTCCTCAGGGTCTTGTGTGTCATCCGGCGAATCCGCCGGGTCTCCGCCGATTCGTCCCACCTCCCTCCGGCCCTGGTGACCGCCTCCCTGCGCTGGGCAATCAGCCGGAACACCCGGTTGAGGAACCGGAAAGCCCCCTCGACCCCCTGCTCACTCCAGTCGAGATCCTTTTCGGGGGGAGACGCGAAGAGGGAGAACAGCCTCGCCGTGTCCGCGCCGTACCGTTCGATGAGTACAGAGGGCTCCACGACGTTGCGTTTCGACTTGGACATCTTCATCGATCGCCCGACATCCACCGTTTCCCCGCACTGTCTGCACTTCCCTTCCTCGTCGACCTCCTCCGGATACCGCCATCCGTGCTTCGGACATTCCATCGTCTGCATGCACACCATCCCCTGGGACAGGAGCCGGCGGAACGGTTCGTTCCCGTGGGCGATCCCGCGGTCCCGCAGATACTTATGGAAAAACCGGGCGTAGATGAGGTGCATGCACGCGTGCTCCACACCTCCGATGTACTGGTCCACGGGCATCCAGTTGCGCATCTTTTCCGGGTCGAGCGGAGCCTTGTCGTTCTTCGGGTCGATGTACCGGAGGAAATACCAGCTCGACTCGAAGAAGGTGTCGAAGGTGTCCGTCTCGCGTCTGGCGGGACCGCCGCAGGCCGGGCAGAGGACCCGGATCCAGTCCTCGGCGGCGGCCAGGGGGTTTCCCTTCTCGCGTGTGTAGGGGAGGTTTTCGGGCAGGACCACCGGGAGGTCCCTGGCAGGGACGGGGACGACGCCGCAATCCTGGCAGTGGATGACCGGAATGGGGCAACCCCAGTACCGCTGCCGGCTCACCCCCCAATCACGCAAGCGGTACTGGACCTTCCCTTTCCCAATCCCCTTCTCTTCGAAGTACGCCGTGATCCTCCTCTTCCCTTCCTCGTCGGGGAGGCCGGTGAACGGACCGGAGTCGACCATTCGCCCCGGTCCTTCGTAGGCGCAGGTCATCGTTCCGGGGAACAGCTCCTCCCCCTCGGGCTGGATGACGACCTTGACGGGAAGTCCGTACTTCCCCGCGAACTCGAAATCCCGCTGATCGTGTGCCGGCACCGCCATCACGGCCCCGGTTCCGTATTCGTACAGAACGAAATTGGCTGCGTATATCGGGATCATGTTCCCGGTCATCGGGTTTTTGCAGAGTCCTCCCGTAAAGATCCCCTCCTTTTCCGCCTCCTCGCCGGACCGCGCGATCCTGTCCTGCTGTGCGACCCGCCGGACGAATTCCCCCACCTCTGCCTCCCGCCCCGCCTTCCGGGCGAACGCGAGGACGAGCGGGTGTTCAGGCGCCATGCTCATGAACGTGGCCCCATACACCGTGTCGGGACGCGTCGTGAACACGGTGATCTTTCCCTCCCCGTCCCCGAGAGGAAAGTCGATTTCCGCACCCTCGCTTCGTCCGATCCAGTTGCGCTGCATCTCGAGTATGTTGTCGGGCCACCCTCCCCGCAGTTCCTCGTGACTGGTTAGGAGCTCCTCCGCGTACTTCGTTGTGCCGATGAACCACTGGTCGAGCTCTCGCTGGGTAACGCGCTCCTGGTCATGAATGAAGCATGTCCCGTCCCGGTTCACCTGCTCGTTGGCAAGGACGGTCTGGCACTCCTCGCACCAGTTGAGCTGCGCCCGCTTCCGGTACGCGATTCCGTCCTCCAGCATCCAGAGGAAGAACAACTGCTCCCACCGGTAATACTCGGGGGAACAGGTGGAGAACTCGCGCTCCCAGTCGTACGAGATCCCCAGCTCCCGAAGCTGCTGTTTCATGAAGCCGATGTTCTCCCAGGTCCACTTTGCGGGGTGGGTCCCGTGCCGGTGCGCGGCGTTTTCCGCGGGCAGTCCGAAAGCATCCCACCCGATGGGATGCAAAACCTGAAATCCCCTGCATCCGCTTGAACCGCGCGATGAGGTCCCCGATCGTGTAGACGCGGACGTGTCCCATGTGGATACGGCCGGACGGATACGGAAACATCTCGAGGCAGTAGAATTTCGGAGCGGTGATTGCATCCGGGCACCGGAAAATACCATCCTCATCCCATCGCTTCTGCCACTTCTTCTCTATGTCCTTCGGTTGATATCTCACGGTGCCACCTTTTTATTCGTGATTTCCGAGATCCGGTCCAGGATTCCGTTGATGAACGCCCCGGACTCCTCCGATCCGAACCGCTTTCCGATGTCGACCGCCTCGTTGATCGCCACAACGAACGGGATGTCACGGGATCGGCAGATTTCGTAAGCTCCCAGCCGAAGGATGTTCCTGTCGACAAGCGTCATCCTCTCCAGCCGCCAGTTCTCCGTCGCCTGGCGGAGCAGGGCGTCGATCGCCGTCCGGTGTTCCCAGACTCCCCGTACCGTCATTTCGTAATATTCCGCGTCCGGGGGAGGAGCGGACACCAATGCAAAAAGGGGGATAGCCTCGTCCGGGCCAACCCCCAGGAAATCCATCATGAACAGCGTTTGAAAGACCTTTTCCCGAGATTCTCGGCGCAATCTCCTTCGCCCCCAACTCCTCAGGCCGTTACATCTGGCGCAGGAGCTTCGCCATCTCGATCGCGGACAGGGCCGCCTCGAATCCCTTGTTCCCCCCCTTGGTCCCCGCCCTCTCGATCGCCTGCTCCACGGTGTCGGTCGTAAGCACGCCGAAGGAGACCGGAACACCCGAGTCGAGCATCACCTGCGCAATCCCCTTCGTAACCTCGGCGCTCAGATAGTCGAAGTGCGGCGTCCCGCCACGGATGAGCGCCCCGAGTGCGATCACCGCGTCGACCTTTCCCGAGGACGCGCGGCGCACTCCCAGAGGCAGCTCAAAGGAGCCGGGGACTTTCACCAGGGTGATGTCCTTTTCCTGGACGCCGTGCCGGCGGAGCGCGTCCAGTGCTCCCTCCATCAGGCGGTCCGTGATGAAACTGTTGAACCGCGAGACCACGATCGCTACTTTCAGGCCCTGCCCCTGGAGGTCGCCCTCGACTGTCCGCACCATCTCCCCTCCTCTATTCCACGCTCAGGATGTGCCCCATTTTCTTCTTCTTGGTCTTCAGGTAATCTACGTTCTCGTCGTTGGGGGAAACCTCGACGGGGACCCGCTCGACCACCCGCAACCCGTATCCCTCGAGCCCGATGATCTTTTTCGGGTTGTTCGTGAGCAGCCGGATCTCCCGGACACCGAGATCGACGAGAATCTGGGCCCCTACCCCATAGTCGCGCAGGTCCGGCTTGAAGCCGAGTCGCTGGTTCGCCTGGACCGTGTCGAATCCCTTGTCCTGAAGCTGGTAGGCGCGAATCTTGTTCTCCAACCCGATCCCCCGCCCTTCCTGCCTCATGTAGAGGAGGATCCCCGCACCCTCGTCCTCTATCTTCCGCAATGCGCTTCGGAGCTGTTCCCCGCAGTCGCACCGGATCGATCCGAACACGTCCCCCGTCAGGCACTCGGAATGCACGCGGACGAGGACCGGGGCGTCGGGACGGATTTCCCCCTTGACCATGGCGATGTGGGTGTCGCCGTTCATCGTGTTCCGGTAGGCGATCGCGGTGAATTCCCCGCCGGCCTGGATGGGCATGTGGGTCTCTCCCACCCGTTTGACCAGCCGCTCCCGGTGCATGCGGAACTCGACGAGATCACGGATAGAGGCGATCTTCAGGCCGTGCTCGGTCGCGAACCTTAGCAGATCGGGCACACGGGCCATCGTCCCGTCCTCGTTCATGACCTCGCAGATGACGCCCGCGGGAGTGCACCCCGCGAAGCGGGCCAGATCCACGGACCCCTCGGTCTGCCCCGTCCGCACGAGGACGCCGCCTTTCCTTGCCACGACGGGAAACACGTGGCCGGGGCGCAGGAGGTCCTCGGGCCGGGCGTTCGGCGCAATCGCCACCCGGATGGTGGTCGCCCGGTCGTGCGCCGATATTCCCGTGGTGACGCCTTTGCGCGCCTCGATGGAAACCGTGAAGGCGGTCCCGAACGGGGAGGAGTTATCCTGGACCATGGGCGGAAGATGGAGCTGCCTGGCCCGCTCCTCCGTGATGCTGAGACAGATGAGCCCCCGCCCGTGCCGTGCCATGAAGTTGATCGCCTCGGGCGAGACGTGGTCGGCCGCTATCGTGAGGTCTCCCTCGTTTTCCCGGTCCTCGTCGTCGACGAGAATGATCATCTTCCCCGCCCGAATGTCTTCGAGGGCCTCCTCGATCTTCGAAAGCATCATCCTGTCGACAGCCTTTCTACGCATACCCCTGATTTTTAAGGAAATCCAAGGAGATACCGCCTCCCCGACCTTCAAGGTACTTGAGAACGTATTTCCCGATGATGTCCGCCTCCACGTTGACCCCTTCTCCCGGACGCAGACGATCGAACGTTGTCCGTGCCAGAGTCAGGGGGATCAGGGTGACTTCGAATCCCTCCGGACGAACGGAACTGACCGTAAGGCTCACCCCGTCCACGGCCACGGCTCCCTTGAAAACAACGTATTTCATTATAGAAGGATCGGTCCGGATATGAAATACCCGGCTCCGGCCCGCGTGACGGACGTCGCGAACTGTCCCGATCCCGTCGATGTGCCCGTACACCAGGTGACCGTCGAGACGCCCGGAAAGGGAGAGGGAACGTTCCAGGTTCACCCGCGATCCCGCGGCAAGCGTCCGTAACGTTGTCCGGGAAATCGTTTCCTCGGAAACCTCCGCGAAGAACGTCCCCTTCCTCTTTTCGACAACCGACAGGCACACCCCGGATACCGAGAGGGAATCCCCGACGCGGACCTCCTCCAGGGGGATTCCGGTGGATACCCCCAGCAGGATGCCCGTGGCCCGGGAAACCGCTGAAACGACGGTCCCCACATCTTCGACGATACCGGAAAACATATCCCCTCAAACCTTAGGGACGGGCTCCGCGACGATCATGACGTCGCCTCCCGCCCTCACGGCCTTCGTGATGACCAGATGTCTCCCCTCGTTTACCCGGCGTGCCGAAAACCCGGCGACCGACCGAATTCCCTCCCCCAGTAGAAGCGGGGCGATGAACACCACGTACCGGTCCACTGCGCCGGCCTCGATGAGCCACCCCGCCGTTTCACCTCCTCCTTCCGCGAGAAGGGAGGTGACCCCCTCCCTTCCCAGGGCGTCGAGGAACGCACCTGCCTCGATCCGCCCCTTCCGCGCCGGCAGGAGGAGGAGCCGGATCCCGAGAGATCGAAGCTGTTCCGCCCTCTCCCGGGAAACGCTCCGTGGAGCCGCGACGATGACCTCCCCTCCCGTTTCCGGGAACCGTCCGATTCGGGCCAGGCCGGTAGCCCTCGAGGTAACGATCACCCTTCTCGGGTTCCTTCCCCCCCGTATTCTCGAGGTGAGCCGCGGGGCGTCCCGCCGGAACGTTCTTCCCCCTACCAGAACGGCATCCGCTTCCGAACGCATTCTGTGGACCATCTTACGCGCGGGCTCGCCGCTTATCCACCGGGATTCCCCCGAGGCGGCGGCGATCTGCCCGTCGAGAGAAACGGCAAGCTTCAGGGTGACGAACGGCCTGCCGGATACCACCCATCGGCAGTAGCCCCGGTTAAGGGAACTCGCCTCCTTCTCCATCACTCCGCAGACAACCGGGATGCCGGCCGTTCGCAGGGACCGGAACCCCTTCCCGGCGACGAGCGGATTCGGGTCCTGCATGCCTGCCGCTACCCGTTTCACGCCGGCCTCGATGATCGCCTCCGTGCAAGGAGCCGTGCGGCCCGTATGGGCGCACGGCTCCAGGGTCACGTACAGGTCCGCCCCGCGGGCGGCCGCTCCCGCCTCCCGGAGGGCCTCCACTTCCGCATGCGGCATTCCCGCGGCACGGTGATATCCCGCCCCCACCACCTTTCCTCGTTTCACCAAAACCGCCCCGACAGCCGGGTTCGGCGACGTCCTGCCCGCCCCCCTGCGGGCGAGGCGGAGGGCCAGACGCATGAACTCCGGGTGGGGAAAACGCATCCGTTTTACGGCTTCGGCGGCCGTTCGGGAGGCTCCGAGATCAGTGTCTTGATCTCCTCCACGAACTGGCTGATGTCCTTAAACTGGCGGTAGACGGAGGCGAATCGTACGTAGGCGACGTCGTCCATCTTGAGAAGCTCAGCCATCACGCTCTCCCCGATCTGTACCGAGGACACCTCCTTCTCGCCGGATGCCTGGAACCTCGACTCCAGCGAGTCGACCACCTCCTCGATGACGGCGTAGCTCACCGGACGCTTCTCGCAGGCCTTCAGGACGCCCGTGAGGATCTTCTGCCGGTCGAACGGCTCGCGTCGCCCGTCCCTCTTCACCACGAGAGGAAGCTCCTCCTCGACCCTCTCGTAGGTGGTGAACCGGCGTCGGCAGGAGAGACATTCCCGCCGCCTCCGGATGACGGTCCCGTCCTTGCCGGCCCGGGAATCGACGACCCGATTGTCCCCATGACCGCACCGTGGGCACTTCAAGGGGCGTTGTTCTCCATACGAACCAGTTCCACCCCCACTTCGGCCAGCATTTCTTCGGTGAGAGGGTCGCAGTATCCGTCGAGATAGACCACGCGCCGGACTCCCGAGTTGATCAGCATCTTTGCGCAGATGATGCAGGGAAGGTTCGTGCAGTAGAGAATCGCGTCCCGTGTGGAAACCCCGTGCAGGGCCGCCTGTATGATTGCGTTCTGTTCGGCGTGCAGGCCCCGGCAGAGTTCGTGCCTCTCCCCGGAAGGGACATTCAGCTTCTCCCGCAGGCAGCCGGTGATCTCGCAATGGGTGACACCGGAGGGAACGCCGTTGTAGCCGGTGGCCAGCAGGCGGCGTTCCTTCACCAGCACCGCACCGACGGCCCGCCGGAGACAGGAGGATCGCCGGGCGGCGAGTTTCGCCATGTCCATGAAGTAGGAATCCCAGTCCGGCCGGACACGCGAAGCGGTCTTCATCGCGCTACCTCGCGGCGTAGGCGGCGATCCTCTCCGGGTACAGGGGAAAGGCATCGCACAGCGCACGCACCTCCCGGGATACTCGTTGCTTCACCGTCAGGTCCTCCGGAGCGTTGAGGACGTCCGCGATCATGTTCGCGATCCGTTCCATCTCCGGTTCCTTCATCCCCCGTGTCGTCACCGCGGGGGTTCCGATCCGGATGCCGCTGGTGACGAAGGGACTTCTGCGTCTCGAAGGGAACGGTGTTCTTGTTGACGGTGATCCCCACCCGCTCAAGGTCCTCCTCGGCCTCCTTCCCGGTAAGCGGCGTGTCCTTGAGATTCACGAGCAGGAGGTGGTTGTCCGTCCCGCCGGACACAAGCCGGAATCCCCGGGCCAACAGCGTTCCTGCGAAGGCCTGTGCGTTGGACAGGATCTGTTTCTGATAGGTTTGGAATTCCGGCGTCATCGCCTCGCGGAGCATCACAGCCTTGGCGGCTATCACGTGCATGAGCGGACCGCCCTGGCGTGCCGGGAAAGATGGAGGAGTTGAGTTTCTTGGCCATGTCCTCACGACACAGGATCATCCCCCCCCGGGGACCCCGAAGCGTCTTGTGAGTGGTGGTGGTAACGAACTCGCAGTACGGGACGGGGTTGGGGTGCAGCCCCACCGCCACCATGCCCGCCACGTGGGCGATGTCTGCCATTACCATGCAGCCCGCCTCGTCCGCGATCTCCCGGAACGGGGCGAATTCGATGATCCGCGGATAAGCGGACGCCCCCACCACGATCAGCTTGGGACGGTGCTCGAGCGCCAGCGCCCTGACCTGGTCGAAATCGATCGTTTCCGTGTCGGGACGGACGCCGTAGGCGACGACCCGGAACAGCTTGCCGGAAAAGTTGACGGGGCTGCCGTGCGTCAGGTGTCCCCCGTGCGTCAGGTTCATCCCCAGCATCGTGTCGCCGGGATTCATCACCGCCAGGTAGACGGCCATGTTCGCCTGGGACCCGGAATGCGGTTGCACGTTGACGTGGTCGGCCCCGAAGATCTTCTTCGCCCGGGAGATCGCCAGCGACTCGGCCTGGTCGACGAATTCGCATCCCCCGTAGTACCGTTTCCCGGGATATCCTTCGGCGTACTTGTTCGTAAGGAGGGACCCCGTCGCTTCGAGCACCGCATCGCTCACGAAATTCTCCGACGCGATGAGCTCGAGCTGATGCGCCTGGCGTTCCGTCTCCCGTCGTATTACCTCGTAGACCTCCGGGTCGACGGTTTTCAGATGGGACATGCTTCTGCTCCTTTTACGGTTATCGCTCCGGCATCTCTTCCCCTGCCGGAGGGCGTGGCGGCGGCCATCTTGCCGCTCTCTGGGAGGATCCTCATCCGGAAAACTTGCCGAAGAGCAGACACGAGTTCGTCCCCCCGAAACCGAACGAGTTGGAGAGGACGTACCGGACCTCCTTCCGGCGCGCCGTATTGGGCACATAGTCCAGGTCGCATTCGGGGTCGGCCGTCTCGTAGTTGATCGTCGGAGGAATGATCCCCTCGCGGATCGCCAGCACCGAAAAGGTTCCCTCGAGAGCGCCGGTGGCGCCCAGCAGGTGCCCCGTCATCGATTTCGTGGAGCTCACCATCAGTTTCCGTGCATGGCCTCCGAACACCGTCTTGATCGCCATCGTTTCGAACAGGTCGTTGTAGGGTGTTGAGGTCCCGTGGGCGTTTATATATCCGACCTCCTCGGGACTTACCCGGGCATCCTCCATGGCGGCGCGCATGCACCGCACGGCACCCTCCCCGCCCGGCGCGGGCGCAGTGATATGATGCGCGTCGCCCGTTGCGCCGTAGCCGCAAAGCTCCGCATAGATCTTCGCACCCCGCTTTTTGGCGAACTCGAGCTCCTCGAGGACGAGCATGGCGGCCCCCTCCCCCATGACGAATCCGTCCCGGTCCCTCTCGAACGGCCTTGAGGCACCCGTGGGGTCGTCGTTGCGCGTGGAGAGTGCCTTCATCGCGCAGAATCCCCCTAACGCCATGGGAGTGATGGTCGCCTCGGATCCCCCCGCGATTACCGCGTCGCAGACGCCCCGTCGGACTGCCAGCAACGCTTCCCCGATGGCGTGGCTGGACGCGGAGCACGCGGTGGTCGTCGTGATGTTGGGGCCCTTCGCTCCGTACCGGATCGCAATGTGCCCCGGGGCGAGATTGGAGATGAGCATAGGGATGAAGAACGGGCTGATCTTCCGCACTCCGTCCTCGAGGTAGGCCTTGTGGTACCGCTCCAGGGTAGAAAGACCGCCCAGCCCACTGCCCATGTACACACCGACGCGCGGCGCAAGCTCTTCGTCGATCGTCAGGCCGGAGTCGGTCATCGCGAAATGGGCTGACGCCATTGCCAGGTGGATGAAAGGGTCCATCCGCTTGACCTCTTTCCTGTCGACATGGTCCTCGGGGACAAATCCCTTCACCTCTGCGGCTATCCTCGTCGGGAAATCCGACGGGTCGAACTTCGTGATCCGACCCACCCCCGACCGGCCGGCGAGGATCGCCTCCCACGTAGGTCCCAACCCCACGCCCAGCGGCGTGACTGCCCCCAGTCCCGTGACTACCACCCTCCGCATCCTGACCTCCCGGCACCCGGTTCCCGCATCCGGAGGGAAAACCCTCCGCCGGAACCCCGAACGCCCCGCTTGTTACTTCGCGTTCGCCTTGATGTAATCGATGACGTCCTTGACGGTTTTGATCTTTTCCGCCTCCTCGTCCGGAATCTCGATCCCGAACTCGTCCTCCATCGCCATCACCAGCTCGACGATATCGAGGGAATCCGCTCCCAGGTCGTCGATGAAAGACGCATCGATGGTTACTTCATTCGAGTCCTTTCCCAGCTGCTCGGCAACGATCTCCTTCACTTTTTTTTCCACCGACATCTCACGCCCTCCCTCTAGGTAGTATACCCTTCACATGTACAACCCGCCGTTAATCCCGATCACTTGCCCGGTGACGTACGAGGCGCCATCGGAGGCAAGGAAGACCGCGAGTTCGGCTACGTCTTCCGGGGTGCCGAATTTCCCCATCGGGATCTGATCGAGAAACCCTTTCCGGACGTTCTCCGGCAAAGCCGCCGTCATGGCCGTCATGATGAATCCCGGTGCGATCGCGTTGACGGTAACGCCTCGCGAGGCCAGCTCGCGCGCCATCGACTTCGTGAACCCGATGATACCGGCCTTCGCCGCGGAATAATTCGACTGCCCGGCGTTGCCCATCTGCCCCACGACGGAACTCAGGTTGACGATCCTGCCGCTGCGCTGCTTCATCATGGGCCTCGATACCGCCTTCGTCAGAAGAAATGTCCCCTTGAGATTCGTCCGCAGGACGGCGTCGAAATCTTCCTCCGACAGTCGCATCAGCAGGTTGTCCCGGGTGATGCCGGCGTTGTTCACGAGGATGTCGATGCGGCCCTGCTCCGCGAGGATGCGCTGAACGGCGGCTTCGACCTGGGCGGCGTCGCCCACGTCGAACATTTCCACCATCCCCTTTCCTCCCCCGCCCACGATGGCGGCGAGCGTCTCCGCCGCTGCCGCCTCGTTGGTGACATCGCTTAACACCACGACGGCGCCCTCCGCGGCGAATCGTTCCACGATGGTCTTCCCGATGCCCCGCGCAGAGCCCGTGACCAATGCTACCTTGCCGGAAAGCCGCATCTTGCCCCTCCCTCCCCGAAGTTCATACCCACAAATTCAGCGACCGTACAAGGAAAAACTTCACCCGGCCAGACTGCGGACGGCCGGCAGGTCCGCAGGCGAGCAGAACGCCGCCGCCGGCACATCTCTCTCGATCCTGCGCAGCAGTCCGGTGAGAACCTTCCCGGGCCCCAATTCCAGGTACGATGTCACTCCCATGGCCCGCATCCGCCGGACGCACTCCTCCCACCGCACGGGGGAGACGATCTGCCGGATGAGGATCTCCGCCACCCCTGCTCCGTGCGGATACGTGTCCGCCGTGACGTTGGCCACCACCGGGAAGGAGAACTTCCCGGGGGTCGCCGCCCTCAGGGCAGGGGCGAGCCTTTCGGCGGCCGGTTCCATAAGAGCGCAGTGGAACGGAGCGCTCACCGGAAGCGGCATCACCTTTTTCGCGCCTGCCGATTTTGCCGCCTCGCACGCGGCCGCCACCGCCCGGGCGCTCCCGGAGATCACGATCTGGTCCCCTCCGTTGAAGTTCGCCGGTTCGACCACCCCTTCCCGTCCGGCATCGCGGCAAATGTCTCCCACGACTTCCGGGGGAAGGCCGATCACGGCGGCCATCGCTCCCTCCCCCGACGGAACGGCCTCCTGCATGAACCTTCCTCGCGACCGGAGCAACCGGACCGCATCGGACAGGGACAGGGCGCCGGAGGCCACAAGGGCCGAGTACTCGCCGAGAGAGTGCCCCGCGGCGCACAGGGGACGGATTCCCGTCTCTTCCGCGAGAACCCGATAGGCAGCGACGCTCACGGCAAAGATGGAGGGCTGGGTATTCTCGGTCATCCGGAGATCTTCCGCCGAACCGCGGAAACAAAGGTCGGCCAGGGAGAACCCGAGAGCGTCGGAAGCCTCATCGAAGACCTCCCGCGCGACCGGGTAGGCTTCGTGCAGTTCCTTTCCCATCCCCGGAAACTGGGACGCCTGTCCGGGAAAGAGCAGACCGATCCCCATCTCTCCCCCTACATTCGAAGCAGGGCGGCGCCCCAGGTCAGCCCCCCTCCGAAGGACGCAAGAAGAACCAGGTCCCCCTTCGCGAACCGCCCCTGTTCCCTGGCTTCCGTGAGGGCAATCGGGATGGAGGCGGCGGAGGTGTTCCCGTACCGCTCGAGGTTTACGAACACTTTTTCCCCGGAAACTCCGAGCCGCTTCCCGACCGCACTGATGATTCGCATGTTGGCCTGGTGGGGCACGAAAAGGGCGACATCCGAAATGTCCACGTTGTTTCGCCTAAGGGCCTCCTGGGCAACCTCGACCATTTTCGTAACCGCCTGCTTGAACACCTCGTTTCCCGCCAGACGGATCGCGTGCATCCGCTTCTCCACAATCTCCGGCCCGCACGGGTGAATCGTCCCGCAACCCGGAGCGTAAATCAGCTCCCACAGGCGACCGTCGGAATGGAGATGGCAGCTCAACACCCCCTCCCCGTCCGGGCACTCGGCAATCACCACCGCTCCCGCCCCGTCCCCGAAGAGGATGCACGTGTTCCGGTCTGAATAGTCGGTGGCGGTCGACAGGAGGTCGGCTCCCACGACAAGCGCTTTCTTCCCGCGGCCGGCGCGGATTAACGCGTCCGCAGTGGTAAGGGAGTATAGAAAGCCGGAGCAGGCCGCGTTCACGTCCAGCGCAAAGGCGCGCTCCGCGCCGATCTTCATCTGCAGAAAACATGCGGTGGAAGGAATCGGCATGTCGGGAGTGCAGGTCCCGACGACGATGATGTCGATCTCGGAGGGGCTTATGCCCGCTTCCGTCAGCGCGCGACGCGATGCCTCCAGGCAAAAATCGGACGTGGCGCTATTCGGTTCCGCGATTCTCCGCTCCTTGATCCCCGTCCGCTCCATGATCCAGGAGTCGGACGTATCGACCATCTTTTCGAGTCCTGCATTGGTCAACGCTTTCGGCGGGGCGCACATCCCCATCCCGACGATTTTCGATCCCATTATCGCTCCCCCCTTTCTTCCCCATCCCCCGGTCCTTCCGTCCCGGGGAGATCGCTCATTCCGGCACCCCCGCCGCCATCAGACATGCGTCCTCAGGTGACCATCCGCGCGATCTCCTCTTCCACCCTGTCCCGGTGGAGCGAGCCCGCGGAACGGATCGCGTTTTTCATCGCGCGTGCGTCCGACGAGCCGTGACAGATCACGACCCCTCCCTTCACCCCGAGCAGCGGCGCGCCGCCGTATTCGGCGTAGTCCAGCTTCGTCTTGACCCGCCGGATCGCCCCCCCTGCAAGGAGGGCTCCGAACTTCGCCATCTGCGATTTGAGAATCTCCTCCCGCAGGAAATCCACCAGGGCCGTCGCCATCCCTTCCATCGTCTTGAGGATGACGTTCCCCACGAACCCGTCGCAGACGAACACGTCGGCCTTCCCGATGAAGAAATCCCTCCCCTCCAGGTTTCCCACAAAGGGCAGTTCTGTCTTGCGAAACAGGGCGGCCGTCTCCCGGGTGAGGTCCGTCCCTTTCGAGTCCTCCTCGCCGATGCTCACCACACCCACGCGAGGACGCGGGACCCCGAGGATCTTTCTCGCGTACGTTTCCCCCATCCACCCGAACTGCACCAGGTGATCCGGCTTGCAATCCACGTTTGCCCCGGCGTCGATGAGAACGATGGGACCCGTCGGAGTCGGGATCGTTGCTGCGATCGCCGGCCGGTCGATCCCGCGGATCTTCCGGAGCACCATAAGCGCCCCGGCCATCACCGCCCCGGAATTGCCCGCGCTCACGAAGGAGGAGGCCTTCCCTTCCGCCACAAGATTGAGACCGACACGCAGGGAAGAATCCTTCTTCTTCCGGAAAGCCACGCCGGGAGGATCACACATCTCCACTACCTCGGACGCGTGCTCCACTTCCAGTTCCTCCGCTTTGGCCCGACGCAACTCCTCACGGATCAAATCCTCCCTCCCGACGAGAACGATGGGAAATCCGAACTCGCGGAAGGCATCCACTGCGCCCCGGACTACTTCTCCCGGGGCGTGATCCCCTCCCATCGCGTCAATCGCTATTTTCATCGAGGGCAGGAAAAAATGGGCGTCAGGCCTTGGCAAGAATTTCCCGGCCGTTGTAGGTTCCACAATTCGGACAGACGGCATGTGGCCGCTTCACCTGCTTGCACTGCCGGCAGGTGCTGCGTGCGGGATCGGACAGCTTCTTGTGGGTCCTTCTCTTGTCCCGACGGCACTTGGAGCCCCGTCGTCTCGGATTCGGCATCGCTTACTCCTTTTCTTTCCTCAATGTCTTCAATACGTCGAACGGTCCTTCCCTTGCTTCCCCGGGACAATCGCACTCCGAACGGTTCCTGTCCTCTCCGCAACGGGGGCATACGCCCCGGCAATCTTCCCGGCAGAGCACCTTGGCGGGGAGGGCAAGGGCCACCTGCTCCAGAAAAATATCCGTAACCTCGATCCCCGCACCGTCGTAGAAGGCGATATCGAGGTCGTCCGCCTGGAGCTCAAGGTCTCCGGACTCGGTAGGGCCCCGGTCCGCCGGGACGAAAACCGTCCGGAAATCCCGTTCCAGACGAAGGGTGACAGGCTCTGCACAACGGTCGCACACTGTCTCCCCTCCGGCGACGAAGGACCCGCTGGCCTCCAGATCCCTGCCCTCCAGAGAAAGGTAAAGGGTGACAGAGAGCATCCGGCAATCCCGGAGGGGGTGCATATTCATCCCCTCCAACAGCCGGGGGACCCACGCCTTCCCGCGGTTGGCGACGACATCCAGCCCATCGCGGGGAATTTCGGACGTTCGTATGTACAAACGACGCACTTCCCCGAAAAGTAAATAAAATACTATAGGAAACCCCATACCGTGTGTCAATCGCGAATGTGCCTGTTCGGGGAGCCCCTGTGGTATAAAATACCGTATGAGCAGGGGGCGGAATCCTGCCGTCGCGGGGCAATTCTATCCGGGGACGGCCCGAGAACTGGACCGCGTGGTCCGCCTCTACACCCGGGACACCGCGGATAAGCACCGGGCCAAGGGGATCGTCGTGCCCCACGCGGGTTACGTCTACTCGGCCGGCGTGGCGGGGGAAGTCTTCTCATCGGTGGAGATCCCGGACCGGAATGTCATCTTCTGCCCCAATCACACGGGAGTGGGCGACGACGCGGCCGTCATGTCCCGGGGGGTCTGGCGAATGCCGTGGGGCGAGGTGCCGATCGACGAGGACCTTGCCGGACGCCTTCTTGCGGAATCCCCTCTTTTTTCGGAAGACGCATCCGCCCACAGCGGGGAGCACTCCCTGGAGGTCCAGCTTCCCTTCCTTCGGCGGTTCCGGGAGGCATTCCGTTTCGTCCCTGTCGCCCTTGGACGTCTCTCCCTTTCGGATTGCCGGATACTGGGAGAGGCCGTGGGCCGTGTGGTGGCAGAGGATGCCCACCCGCCCCTGCTGATCGCGAGCTCCGACATGTCCCACTACGAACCCGACGCGCTGGCACGCAAGAAAGACGGCGCGGCGATCGAGCGCATGCTCGCGCTCGACCCGGAAGGGCTCCACCGGATCGTCCGCTCGGAGCGGATTTCGATGTGCGGCGTAATCCCCGCGACCGTCGTGCTTTTCGCGTCCCTGGCCCTTGGCGCCACATCCTCCATCCTGATAAAGTACTCGACTTCCGGCGACGTGAGCGGCGACCGTGAACAGGTGGTCGGATACGCGGGTCTGGCGTTCCTCTAGGGCCCGGACGCCCTCACCAACCCACGCCAAGAGAGGTACCGCATGCCCGACGTCGTAACGCGTTTCGCCCCCAGCCCGACGGGGTACCTCCATATCGGCGGCGCACGTACCGCCCTTTTCAACTGGCTCTTCGCCCGGCGCAGCGGGGGAACGTTTATCTTGCGCATCGAGGATACGGACCAGGAACGGTCGACCCCGGAGGCCGTGAAGGAGATCCTCGAGGGGATGACCTGGCTGGGGATTACCTGGGACGAGGGCCCCTTCTTCCAGATGGAGCGGATGGAACGGTACCGGGCGGAGGCAGGGAGGCTGCTTGGGGAAGGAAAGGCGTACCGGTGCGTCTGCACGCCGGGGGAGCTCGACGCCCGCCGGGAGGCCGCCCGGGCCAGGGGGGAGACCCCGCGTTACGACCGGAAGTGCCGGGAGATGCCTCCGTCCGAGGCGGAAGGAAAACCCTTCGTGATCCGCTTCCGCGCCCCCCTCTCGGGCAAGACGATCGTACGCGACCTTCTCCGCGGAGACGTCGCCTACGAAAACGGGGAACTGGACGATCTCATTCTTCTGCGGTCGGACGGCCTGCCGACGTACAATTTCGTCGTGGTCGTGGACGACGCATCGATGGGAATCACCCATGTCCTCCGCGGCGACGACCACCTCAACAACACCCCCAGGCAGATCCTTCTGTACGAGGCACTCGGGTACCCCCTGCCGAAGTTCGGTCACTTTCCCCTCATCCACGGGATGGAGGGGGGAAAGCTCTCCAAGCGGCAGGACGATGTCTCCGTGACCGCCTACCGGGACCGGGGGTATCTCCCGGAGGCGATGGTCAACTACCTCGTCCGGCTGGGCTGGGGCCACGGCGACCAGGAGATCTTCTCCCTGCAAGAGCTCCAGGGAATCTTCACCCTGGAAAGCGTGGGGAAGTCGCCCTCCCGCTTCGATCCGGAGAAGCTCCTCCACCTGAACGCCCACTACATCAAGACGGGGTCACCCGAGCGGCTGGCGGGCCTTCTCGTCCCGTTTCTCGGAAAGCGGGGAATCGAAACGGAACCTTCTCCGTGGCTGGCGAAGGCGGTTCGCACGTTCCAGGAACGGTCGAGGACGCTGGAGGAGATGGCGGATTCGTCGGAATACTATTTCCGTCCCAGGGATCCGGACCCGAAAGCGGCGGCGAAGTTCCTCACACCGGAGATCGCCCCCCTTTTCGAGGAGATCTCCCGGGAGTTTCGCACCCTTCCCGAATTCACGCCCGCCGCGATCGAACCGGTCCTCCACCGTTTGGCGGAGAAAAGGGGGGCGAAGCTGGGGAAGGTGGCGCAGCCGGTCCGGGTCGCCCTCACGGGCGGAACGGTGTCTCCGGGGATTTTCGAGGTGATGGACGTACTCGGCAGGGACGAGGTGATTCGCCGCCTCTCACGCGCCTTGGCAAGCATCCGGGGGAATTAACCGGCATTTCTTTGCCCTGGCCGGTACCTGTCCCGCAGCGCGACGATGCGGTTGAACACCGGAGCGCCCGTGCGCGAATCGACCCCGTCCGCGACGAAAAAGCCATGGCGCACGAACTGGAACCGATCCCCGGGCCGGGCCTGAGCAAGCCCCGGCTCGAGAAGACAGCCGCCAAGTACTTCCGCAGAATCCGGGTTCAGGAAGTCCCGGAACGTCTTCCCCTCCTCTACCCCTTCCGGATCGGCAACCGTGAACAGCCGGTCGAAGAGCCGCACCTCGGCCGCTATTCCGTGCGCATTCGATACCCACTGGATCGCCGTAGTTTTCTTGCGCGCCCCCTTCGCCGGCTTGCCAAGGGATTCCGGGTCGTAGCTGCACCGCAGCCCGACCACCTCCCCGGACGCCGGGTCTTTCTCGACATCCTCGCATCGTATGAAGTACCCGCTTCGCAGGCGCACCTCTCCGCCGGGACGCAGCCGGATCCAGTCGGGAGGGGGATTTTCCATGAAATCCGTCCGTTCGATGGAGATTTCCCGGGAAAGCGGAACCTTCCGCGACCCTTCCCGGTCGATGTCGCGCGGCCAGTATGGGGCATCCAGCCATTCGACCTCGCCTTCCGGGTAATTCGAAAGCGTCACCTTCAGGGGGCGCAGCACTGCCATCACCCGGGGGGCGCAGGCGTTCAGGTCGTCCCGGATCGCATCCTCGAGCAGTTCCATGCTGACCCGGCTGTTGGCCTTGTCGACCCCGATGCGGGACGCGAACAGGCGGATCCCTTCCGGCCGGTACCCGCGTCGCCGCATGCCTGCGATCGTCGGCATGCGGGGGTCGTCCCAACCGGAGACGAGCCCCTCCTCCACGAGCGCAAGCAGCTTCCGCTTGCTCATGATCGTATAGTCGAGATTGAGACGGGCGAATTCATACTGGTGCGGACGCGACTCCCCGAAGAGGTTGTCGAGCAGCCAGTCGTAGACGGCCCGGTTGTTCTCGAACTCCAGCGTGCAGATCGAGTGCGTGATGTTCTCGACGGCATCCGACAACGGGTGGGCGAAGTCGTACATCGGATAGATGCACCACTCGTCGCCCCTGCGGTAGTGCGTCGCATGGCGGATGCGATAGAGAAGCGGGTCGCGCATCTTCATGTTGCTTGCCGACATGTCGATTTTCGCCCGCAGGACGTGCGCCCCGTCGGGAAATTCGCCCGCACGCATCCGCGCGAACAAATCGAGGTTCTCCTCAACGGATCGGTCCCGGTAGGGGCTTTCGACGCCCGGCTCCATGACGGTGCCGCGAAACTTGCGGATCTCCTCCTCATTCAGGCTGTCCACGTAGGCTTTCCGGTCCCGGATCAGCCGTACAGCCAGCTCGTGGAGCTTTTCGAAATAATCCGAAGCGAAGAAGATCTTGTCCTGCCAGTCGAACCCGAGCCACCGCACGTCGCCCATGATCGACTCGACGTAGCTCATCTCCTCCGTTTCCGGGTTCGTGTCGTCGAAGCGCAGATGGCAGACTCCGTCGAAATCCCGGGCGATGCCGAAGTTCAGGCAGATCGATTTTGCGTGGCCGATGTGCAGGTAGCCGTTCGGCTCCGGAGGAAATCGCGTCACCACCCGCCCGCCGTACCGGCCGGAGAGAGTGTCGCGCCGGACGATCTCGCGGAGGAAATCGAGTGACTCGCTGGCTTCGGGTTCCTTCATGCGTAAACAAATAGCATGCCGCCGTGACCGAGTCAAAAAGGGGCGGGAAACCGGGTTTGCCTCCCCGGAGAAGAGCGGCCTGCGCGCTTCCGACGGAATCGCGCTTGACGGAGGAAGAACGCTTCGGGTACCCTGATTTTCCCGTTGAGGAGTAGTGAAACGGCATCACGCCTGGCTCTGGACCAGGTTTTCCAGGTTCGAATCCTGGCTCCTCAGCCATTGCGGTCCCATCGTCTAGTGGACTAGGACACCGCCCTCTCACGGCGAAAACGCGGGTTCGAACCCCGCTGGGACTACCAATTAAACAAAGGGGAATTCGGGATAATGCCGGATTCCCCTTTTCCTTCTTCCTTCTATTCCCCACAGCATTCCCCACAAGAAATGAGGGGCATTGCGTCGAGGTTGCCCTACGTTCAACGATCTCCAGCCCCCCCCGCGGCGCGGCCCCCGGGCGGGGCATACCCTGCCTCGCCCGGTTGCCCTTTCCCCGTTTACGTCTCCTACATACGGGAAGGGTCCTGAATCTGTCACCTACCTGTCTGTTCCGATATGCCAAACATAATTCCATATCTCTTTGACGGGGGGGCGTAATGAGGAAGTTTTTTATTCCCGTAGCGGGAAGCAAGGCGGACGAAGAAGAAGTCTATTTGGCGATCAAAAATTTTGTTGAAAAACAGACCGGCGCATTCCTGTCGAGTCGTAGAGTTTTTAATCTCACGCACCGAGAAGAGCAAGAGGAGATTCTCGCAGAGGTAGGAATGATATACCCAACTAACGGAGAGCAGGTTGCGGCGATACTCTACGAAGAAAATTGGAGGCTCTATTACATTTGCACGACGGATAGGGGTGTGGGGAAAGGGATACCGATACTGTGCGGTGAGGAAGATATTATTTCTTGCGAAGATTTTGAGGCCTGACGCACCCTGCTGGCAAACCGGCTATCACTTGAAATGATTCACCCGGATAGGTACATTCCAAATAGATATTTTTTCTAACCCCACCGACTCATCGACCGTTCTTCATGCTGCAAACCTCCAGTCGGAGGAGGCAGCTCCGCTCCTGGCCTCCTCCTTCCCGGCGGGATGATGTTTGCGGAAAGACGCATTATCGTAAACAAAACAACAAGGAGGCGAGAGCGACGACAAAGGGACAATCTACTTACAGGGGGGTAAGGGGGCCATGACATATCGAAGGTTCATCATAATAATGGTAGTGCTAATGACCTTGATTTTGATTCTGTCTTACTTTGTGGCCTATAGGTGAAGGACTTCAAGTAGCTCGAGGAGCAAAGGATCGAGCCAAGGAGATAGTCCCGCCAACTATAGGTATCCCCCAGGCTGAAGCTGGCGGCTGCCATGCGGAAGATCATGAGGCCCCACAGTGGAGTCGGAAAGCCTCCGAAAGGAGGCTTTTTTTTCGGTCGGTCTTGAATATGGCCCGGTACGCGAAGATCCTTCCCCGATGGGCCGATTCTTTCCGCCTCTCCTTTACGTCACTGCCGATTCTTCCATCCCCTTACCACCCATGCCGCCCGTATCCTTTTCCCCGAACGAGGAAAGCGCCTTTTTGACCACATCCTGGAAACCCTGCAGCGTACACGGTTTCGGGAGGAGGAAATCAACCCCGGACTCCCTGATACGGGCATCGTCCTGCTGGATCGCCCACCCGCTGACGAGAATCACCGGGACACGGGAATTCTGCTTTTTCACCCGTTCCGCCACCTGCCACCCGGAAAGTCCCGGCATGCTCAGGTCCGTGATGACCAGGTCGAACGGTTCCCTTTCCAGGATCGTAAGGATCCCCTTTCCGTCGGCGGCAAGGACGGCTTCGTGACCCATTTCCGCGAGGTACCCTTTGAACAACTCCCGATTGATGTCGTTATCCTCCACGACGAGTACCTTCGCCGGTCTGCTCTCTCCCTCTTGCGCAACGTTTTCGGCAGGTTGGCCAAACGCCGACCCGTTCGCGACCGGAAGACTCAGGCGGAACGTGCTCCCTATCCCTTCCTCGCTGCTGACCTTGATCTCTCCCCCGTGGCGGGCGACGATTCCGTATACGATGCTCGTCCCCAGCCCATACCCGTTATTTTTGGTGGTGAAGAATGGCTGAAACAGCTTTTCCTTGACCTCCGTGCTCATCCCGTCCCCCGTATCGGACACCTCAAGAATGATGGTATTTTCCTCCAGGAATGTCTTCAGGGTCAGTAGGCCCCCTTCGGGCATCGCATCCACGGCGTTGAAGATGAGGTTGCTTACCACCTGTGTGAGATCGGCGGCGTTTCCCTGAATCGTGGGAATCTGTCCCCCCTCGATTCGCACATCCACGTGAACCCCTCTCGTTTCACATTCTTTTTCCCATTTTGCCCTGGTCACTTCCACCGCATTGTCCAAGACGGAATTCATGTCGACGGGCTCGGAGGGGGAATCCTTCCGGATCCGCGAGAATTCCTGGATGCGCCGAACGTTTGCCGCCCCCTGAAGCGCAAGTTTATGGAGCGTTTCCAGCTGCGATTGAAGGTACGGAAGATCTGCTTCTTGTGTGTCGATCTTCATCTGCAGGAGCTCGACTCTTCCGAGTATGCCCGTAAGCAGATTGTTGAAATCGTGGGCCACCCCCGCCGCCATCTGTCCCAATGCGTTCAACCGCTCGGCATCCACGAGGCTTTTCTGGGCGGCCTTCAGGGATTCGTGGGCTTCCTGAAGTTCTTCATACTGTATGGTTCGTTCGATCGCCACGGCTGCCTGGCCCGCCAGGCTGTACAAAAATGCCATATCCTCTTCGTCGAACGACTGGCCCGAGCGCCGGTTCGTCACATTGATCACTCCCAATACTTTTTCCTGGAGCAGGATCGGAATGCTCAATACGATCGGAGCGGAGATGAACGAGGCTGCTTCCGTGGAATGGAGAGACATCTTTACCCTTGGGTCCGTAACGACATCCTTCACCAGTACCGGTTTCCCTTCCTTTGCAACCCACCCGGCGATTCCGGTCCCCACCGTCATCCGTACCCTTTCTTTCACCTTCTCATCCAGCCCGCGCGCGGCGACAATCCACATCTCCTGGGTCTTCTCGTCGATCAGCATCAGGGAGACCCTGTCGACCTCCAGTTCATCAGCCACTACGCCGACGAA
This sequence comes from uncultured delta proteobacterium, assembly GCA_963811025.1. Classification (GTDB taxonomy): domain Bacteria; phylum Desulfobacterota; class Deferrimicrobia; order Deferrimicrobiales; family Deferrimicrobiaceae; genus CSP1-8. The sequence continues at coordinate 62,525 of CAWEPX010000006.1, read as the reverse complement.
GAAGTCGAGAAGGTCGGAGAGGACGCAGATTCCCCCCATTGCCCTTCCCGCATCGATCAGGGCCTTGGGACGCTTCACGGCCGCCGACAGTTCCCGGCGGCTTGTTTCCAGCTGGCGATGCAGATCCCGGCTCGTCAGGGCAAGGGACCTCTTCTCCAAAGCCCTCCGAACGGTGGCCAAGACATCCTCGAGGTCTTCGAACGGTTTCCTGAGATAATCGTAGGCCTTTTCCCGGATCGTATCGGTCCCCGCATCAGGAAGGGAGTTGCGGTTCGTGATGATGACCTCGGTGTCCGGGGAAACATTCCTCAGTTTCGCCATAAGCTCGAGTCCGCCCATCCGGAGCAATCCGTTGCCTAGCATCGTCACGGCCACCATTTCTTCGTTCAGAACAGACAAGGCTTCCTCTATGGACGCAACCGTCTTGGTCCGGCATCCAAGCCGACCGAACAGCGGCGATAATTCGTCGCAACCCGACTGCTCGTCGTCGACCACCAGGATAAGGTCCAGTTCCGCGAACATATCGTCTCCTCTTTCCCGACGTGATATACGATCTCCTGTCCTTTTATCGGCAGGTAAAACGACTATTATTTAGGAAACCGGTCCTTTGCCGGAGGGGCGTCCGGGTCGGACGGATCCACCCTTCCGAACGCCCTGGACAGATGCGGCAAAGGTTGACTGTATCCGCCGATTCGGAGGAGAATAGTTTGGTTTACTCTAGGTTATGAGGGTGGAATGCAAAAATCGGCGTTCTACGCCATCGTGGGGATATCCCTGCTTGTCACCGCCGTCTCTCTCGGGTTTTCCGCGAGCCGTTACCTCTCCACACGGTTTTACGCTCCCCCTGCCCCTCCGCCTCGCAGCAAAGAAGCGGCCCCGAAGGGGCGGCCACCCGGACCTCCCCCGGAACAATGGACGAACATCTTCGCCCCGTCGAGCGGCATGGACATTCCCTCGCAGTATGCCGGAACGGTCGCCGAACCGGTCACGACTTCCACCAGCGCGTACGTCCTGCTCGGAACGATCTCCTCCGACTCCCCCTCCACCCGCCGCGCGATCCTGTGGGCAGAAGGAATGAAGGAACCGGTCGTGGTCCGGGAGCATGCGGAAATCGAGCCGGGAGTCCGGGTGGCGAGTATCGAACGGGAGCACGTCTGGATCCTGCGCGGGCAGGCAAAGGAACAGCTGGACCTCCTCCCCGTCGGCTCCCCGACGAGGAATGTGACTCGTACGTCGTCGCCCCCGGTGACCAGACGCGCTGCCCGGACCGTCACCCCGAGGGTTTCCTCCGCGAATTCCTCTATTCACGTGAACAAGATCGGGGAGAACGCCTACTCTCTCGACGAAGCGACGGTCACCGAGCTGACGGGGAACATCAACCAGTTCATGACGCAGGTCCGGATCATCCCCTTTTTCGAGGCAAACAAGTCGGCGGGGTACCGCCTCGCCGCCATGCGGCCCGGGTCCGCCTTCGCGCAGCTGGGGTTCCAGGGAGGGGACGTCATCCAGCGCATCAACGACGTCGAACTCACCAGCCCCGAGAAGATGTACACGATCTTCCAGAACCTCAAGGACGAAAAGCGTGTGACGATCGACATTCTCCGGCGGGGGAAGAAGGACACGCTCACGTACGAAATCCGATGAGCAGGGAGAGAACCATGAGAATGATGGCCTTGGCCGCCGCACTCTTCGCGCTGTTCCCCGCCTGTGTGCACGCAACGGCGGATCTTCCCACCCCGGGGAGTGCGCCCGCAACCCTTGATAACCAGGCTCCCGCCGCGGCCGCTTTCGTGGATAACCAGGCTCCCGCCGCGGCCGGGTTTGGGGAACCCGTCCCCGCGGCCGACAACCAGGCCGTATTCGAAGGAAGAATCCGGGACGTCACCTTCTCGAGCACACCCGACTACACCAATGTCGAGGTGGTGATCGACGGGAAAATCGGGGACTACAACTCGATCAAGCTGATCGACCCGTTCCGGATCATGGTGGATATCTCGGGAGTGGACCGGGGCACGGCGGCATCGGAGATCCCGGTGGGAACCCCCCAGGTGAAGACGGTCCGGCTGTTCCAGATAGACAACACGCTGCGAGTGATAGTGGAACCGGCCGGGGACCGGGTGGTGCCGTTCCTCGTCAGTCTCGAAGGAAACCGGCTTGTGCTTTCCATCGGGGGAGCGCAGATGGGAACGACGGCGGCGGCGACCGATAACCAGGCGCGGCGGTGCCGGCACGGGCGAGGGCAAAAAGCAGGCGGCGCCACCCCCCCGGGCATCCGGTCTGCCTCCCGTCTTCCTGTCGATGGACTTCACCGACGTGGACCTTCCCGTACTGATCAAATTCATCAGCGAGCAGACGAAGAAGAACTTCATCTTCGACGAGCGCGTCCAGGGCAAGATCACGATCATCTCGCCCCGCCGGATAACCCTCGACGAGGCGTACAACGTTTTCCTGTCGGTCCTCCACGTGAAGGGATTCGCCACCGTGGAGCAGGGCAACACGATCAAGATCATCCCTATGCGGGACGTCAGGCAGGAAGACCTTCCCACCGAGACAAAGGGGGACGGCGGACCCGACTCCCGGATCATCACCCGGCTGATTCCCCTGCAGTATGTCGATGTCACCGATATCGTCCCCCTGCTGACCCCGCTGGTCTCCAAGGACGGACTGCTCACATCGTTCCCCCCCTCCAACACGCTCCTCATCATCGATTCGCGGGCGAACATCGACAAGATCCTCCGGATTCTTCAGGAGATCGACCAGGAGGGTACCGGAAGCACGATGCAGCTCTTCCCGCTCAAGAACGCCTCCGTGACGGAAATCGCCAAGACCCTCGACCAACTCTACAAGGAGACCGCGGCACCCCAGGCGCGGGCGCGCCGCGGCCGGGTAACCCGGCCGATAGTGTCCGGAGGAAACACCCCGAGGTTCATCCCCGACACCCGCACGAACATCCTGATCGTCGTCTCGGGGCAGGACGTGTTGACGGAAATCGAGGACCTGATCAACCGCCTGGACGTCCCGACGCCTTCGGGCACGGGAAGGATCAACGTCTACTACCTGGAGAACGCGGACGCGGAAGAGGTCGCCAAGGTCCTCGCGTCGCTGACCGAACAACGTCCGGGCACTACCCCGCAGGCCCCGCGGCCGGGCGCCACGATCAAGGGCGTCATCGCCGCGGAGCTCGAGGGCGGGGTGAAGATCACGGCGGACAAGGCCACCAATTCCCTCATCATCATCGCCTCGCTCAACGACTACCAGACGCTGGTCGACGTCATCAAGAAACTCGACATCCGCCGCCGGCAGGTGTACGTGGAAGCCCTCATCATGGAAATCAACCTGGACAATGCGCGCGACCTCGGGATCGAATTCCGCGTGCGGCGGGTGAGACTCAATAACGACGGCGCCGTGCTCGGAGGGACGAACTTCAACTTCGCGGGAAACCTCAATGAACTGCTCGCCTCCCTGGCCACCGGGAACCCCCTCCTGTTTTCCGGAACCGGCTTGCTCGCGGCGGGGATCGCGGGAAACGTCACCCTGCCGGACGGAACGGAAATCCCCGCCATCACGGCAGTCCTGAGGGCGGCCCAGACCGCCAACAACGTCAACATCCTGTCCACGCCGCACCTGCTGACCCTGGACAACAAGGAAGCGGAGATCATCGTCGCCGAGAACGTCCCGTTCATCACCAGCCAGTCGCGGGACACGACGAACCTCGCCAACGTGATCAACACGGTCGAACGGAAAGACGTCGGGATCATCCTCCGCTTCACGCCGCGCATCAACGAGAGCGATTTCGTCAGCCTCGATATCTACCAGGAGTCGTCCGCCGTCAAGGGAGACACCCTGCTGGCGTCCTCTACCGTCGGCCCCACGACGACGAAACGGTCCGCCAGCACCAGCGTGCTCGTCAAAAGCGGGGACACGGTGATCCTGGGAGGGATGATGCAGGAGACCGTCACCAACAACGAATCGAAGGTCCCGCTGCTGGGAAGCATCCCGATCCTGGGGAACCTCTTCAAGTTTTCGTCGGTCAGCCGGAAAAAGACGAACCTGCTGATCTTCCTGACGCCGCACATCATCAAGTCCCCCGAAGACATGTTCGAGGTGACCACCGAAAGCCGGCAGAAGATGGACCGGTTCCTCGAAGAGAACAAGGAAGAGGTGAAGAAGATCCTCCCCAAGGGAAAAAAGATGGATTGGCGATAATGGGGAAGGAAGCGAGAAAGGAAACGGCGCAGGACCTGGCGGCGCTCGTTCCCGAGGCCGACCTGCTCGGGAAGATCCCCATAGGATACGTCAGGAAGCATCTTCTCCTGCCCTGCCGGGATGCCGACGGGACCCTCGTCATCCTCTCCGGCAGGCCCGACTCCACCAACGCCCTGGACGAGATCCGCTTCCTGGCCGGTCCCGCCACCGTCCTGTCCGCGCCGGAGGACATCATCCTGGGGAAGATCGACACGGCGTACGAGCGGCAACATGCCCCCGAGAAGGAGATCGTGGAGGGGCTTTCCGGGGAGTGGGACTTCGACGTCGAGGCGGCCATCGAGGAGACCCGCGACCTCCTCGAATCTCCGGACGAGGGACCGGTGATCAAGTTCGTCCACTCCCTGATCTTCCGCGCGATCCAGGAGCGTTCCAGCGACATCCACTTCGAGCCGTTCGAGAAGGAACTCGTCGTCCGGCAACCGCATCGACGGGATCCTGTACCCGATGGTCACCCCCCCGCGGAAGTGGCACGCCCCGGTCCTGTCCCGCATCAAGGTCATGGCGAACCTGGACATCGGCGAGAGCAGGCTTCCGCAGGACGGGCAGGATCCGGATCCGCCTCGGAGGGAAGGAAATCGACATTCGCGTGTCCGTCGTGCCCACAGCGTTCGGGGAGAGGGCGGTCCTCCGAATTCTCGACCGGTCGAATCTCCTGCTGGGGCTCGAGGACATCGGGCTGGCCCCCGACGAACTGGCTTCCTTGCAGCGCCTCCTGGGAAGGCCCAACGGGATCCTGCTCGTCACCGGACCGACCGGCTCCGGGAAGACCACGACCCTCTACGGAGCGCTGCGAACGCTCGACTCGGGAGCGAAAAACATCATCACCATCGAGGACCCGGTGGAGTACCAGGTCCATGGGGATCGGGCAGATCCAGGTCAATCCGAAGATCCACCTTACGTTCGCCGGGGGCCTGCGTTCGATCCTGCGCCAGGACCCCGACATCATCATGGTGGGGGAAATCCGGGATTCCGAGACGGCGGAGATCGCGATCCAGGCGTCGCTGACCGGCCACCTCGTGCTGTCCACCCTCCACACGAATGACTCCGCCAGCGCGGTGACGCGGCTGGTGGACATGGGGATCGAACCCTTCCTGGTCGCCTCCTCCCTCTCGGCGGTCATCGCCCAGCGCCTCGTGCGCAAGCTCTGCCCGGACTGCCGGGTTCCGTACGACCCGTCCCCTGCGCAGTGGAGGGAGATGGGTCTCGACGGGAGTCCCTCCGGGCAATTCTTCCGCGCGGGCGGGTGCCCTTCCTGCATGAACACCGGCTACCGCGGGCGGGTGGGAATATTCGAGATCCTGATTGTGGACGAGCGTCTCCGCGCCCTCATCCTGGAGCGGTCGGATTCGGAGGGGATCAAGAAATTCGGCGTCTCGCGGGGGATGCGGACGATCCTCTCCGCGGGGGCGGAAAAGGTCTGCGCCGGCATCACCTCCGCGGAGGAAGTATTGCGCGTCACCCAGGAAGATTAAGGGGTCTGCGTGCCCACGTACCGGTACACGGGGGTCTCCCGGGAAGGCGTCGAGAAAAAGGGGGTCGTCGACGCAGAAAGCGTCTTCGCCGCGCGCCTGAAGCTGCGCACGGACGGGATGTACCCCCTCGCGCTTACGGAGGAGATCGACAAAGGCAGGCTCTTTCCGTCCCTCTCCCTGCTCGGCCGAAAGGAGTTTCTCCCTCTTCTCACCCGCCAGCTTGCCACCCTCGTCGGAGCGGGCGTCCCGGTGGTGTCGGCGCTTCAGTCGCTTTCTGCGCAGGTGGACGACCCCGAAAGCCGTCGTGTGCTCGTCGAGATCCAGGAGGGTGTCCGCAGCGGGATGTCGCTTGCCCGTGCGGTCGAGTCCCAGCCAGAGACGTTTCCCGAACTGTACGTAAGCATGGTGCGCGCCGGCGAGGAGAGCGGCACGCTTCCCCTTTCGCTGTCCCGACTGGCCGACCACCTCGAGGAGCAGGCCCGAACGGTAAACCGGGTCCGGTCGGCCCTGACGTATCCCCTCCTCATGGCGTCCGTGGCGGGGCTGGTGATCGTCTTCCTTCTGTCCTTCGTGGTGCCGAAGATCGTCGGGGTTTTTTCCCATCTGGGCCAGGCCCTTCCCCTTCCCACCCGTGTGCTGATCGCGGTCTCCGGCCTCTTCGCTGCCGGATGGTGGGTGCTGCTCCTGCTGCTCGGGGGCCTGGTGCTGGCGGGCAGACGGTACCTTGCCACCGAGCAAGGGAAAGCGGGTCCGCGACTCCTTGCTCCTTCGCCTGCCGATCCTGGGGAGGATCGTCCAACTATCCGCCCTCTCGCGCTTCGCCCGCACCCTGTCCACCATGGTCGCGGGCGGGATTCCCATCGATCGGGCGCTGCGGATCGTCGCCCCCGTCGTGGGGAACGCCGTGTTCGCGGAGCGAATCGAGGAGGCGGCGGCCCGCGTCGTCGAGGGATCCTCCCTGTCCGAGGCGCTGCGCCAGCACGCGGAGATTCCTCCCACGCTCGTCCAGATGGTGGCCGTCGGGGAGGAGAGCGGAAAGCTCGATTACCTGCTCGAGAAGATGGGGGAGGCCATCGACAGCGAAGTGGAGGCTCGGCTGTCGCGCGCGCTCTCTCTGATGGAACCGGTTATCATACTTATCATGGGAACGGTCGTTGCCTACATCGTCATCTCGGTCCTGCTGCCGTTGCTCGAGATCTCGACAATCGTCCGATGAGGAGGCACGTCATGGAGAGAATACCGAACGGAAGCGACCGGCTGCGGGGGCGGGCCGGGTTCACCCTCCTGGAGATCATGGTCGTCATCGTCATTCTGGGGCTCCTCGCCGCCCTCGTGGTCCCGAAGCTGATCGGACGGACGGAGGAGGCGAAGCGGACCCAGACACGGATCCAGATCAAGAACATCGAGCAGGCACTGCAGCTCTTCAAGCTCGACAACGGGTTCTACCCCAGCACCGAACAGGGGATCGAGGCTCTCGTGCACGCCCCGGAAATCGGCAGGGAACCGAAGAACTACCGGAAAGAGGGATATCTCGATCGGGTACCGAAAGACCCCTGGGGGAGCGTTTACGTCTATATCTCCCCCGGCACGCATGGGAACTACGACATATCCTCCTACGGGGCAGACGGTGTTGCCGGCGGGGAAGGCGAGGATGCGGACATCAACTCCTGGGACGCCGAATAACGCCGGCTTCACGCTCATAGAACTGTCGGTCGTACTCTTCGTGCTGGGGCTCATGCTCTGGCTCGTCGTCCCCCGTCTCGCCACGGTCATGGGCCCCGACCGGAACACGGTGTTCCGCGAGATCGCCGCGGGCTCCGAGGAGGCATTCGACACGGCGCTCTTCGAGAAGAAGGAGGTGCGGTTCGTCATCGACCCGTCCGCCGGAACCTACCGGTTTCAGGTAACGGGCGAGAGCGAACCGCCGCAGCCGCCCCGAAGCCTGTCGGAAGGACTGACGATCACCGGGATCCGGGTCGAAGGGGAGGACCGCCCTCCCGACATCGTCACCGAGATCCTGTACCTCCCCGGAGGAAAGATTCCCGCCTTCCGGATCTTCTTCCGCGAATCCGGCGAAGGCGGGGCCCCTCCCGAGTGGACCCTCCGGGTCAACCCCTATGACGGTTCGGTGGACGTCCTCGAAGGGAACGTACCGGTCGATGCGTAAGAGAACCTTTTCGACGCAAGGCTTCACTCTCCTCGAGGTCCTCGTGTCCCTGGCGATACTGTCCGCCACCATTATCACGGCCTACCAGGTCACCTCGGGCGCTCTGGCCGCCGAGCAGAGGGCGGAAGCGTGGACGACGGCCATCCTCCTGGGCGAGGAAAAGCTCCAGGAAGTCACCGAAACGTTTCCGGAGATCCAGGAGACGAACGGAACGTTTCCCGACCCCCACAAGGAGTACGCCTGGAGCCTGGTCGTCAAGCAGGCCCTCCACCCTGACGCCCGGGAAGTCTACCTGACGGTATCGTGGGATACTGACGGCAACGAGGAAAAGATCACGCTTGCGGGACTTTCGGTGCGTTGAGCATGACGAACGGCAGACGCGGGTTCACCTTGCTGGAAGTCCTCCTGACGCTGGCAATCTTCTCCGTGATCGTCGTGTTGCTCCTTTCCTCCTTCCAGGGGACCAATCGCGCCCGGGAGATTCTTGCGGACCGGTCCCGGGACTACCGGCAGCTGCGGATGAGCATCGACCGGATCGGGACCGAACTCGCCGGGGCATTCTCTTCCGACACGATCGAGGAAACGGCGCTTACCTGCCACGAGGACACCTTTTCCGGAAAACCCGCCGCCACCCTGGTCTTCACCGCCTTCGTGCTTCCGCAGTCGTCCGGGCCGCGCCCCTCGGACGACATCGTGAAACTCAAATACTTCCCGAAACTGAGCCGGGACGGCAGATTCATCGAGTTGTACCGGGAAGAATCCTCCCTCCCCCTGATCGAGAACCAGATCCCCACGCAGGAGGTCCGGATGGCGGACCGCCTCCTGGGTTTTCGGGTGGAAAGCTTCGACGGGAATACGTGGTCGAAGGAATGGCCCACGGGCGGCCGGAAGAAGAGCGCTCTCCCCGAAAAGGTGGCGTTTATCCTTACGTCCTCGTCCGGGGAGGAGTACCGCCGGGTCATTTCGCTTCACCTTGCGGGAATGGAGACGCAGATCCCGTATTCGGGGAAGCGCCAGGGGGCGGGGTCGTGAGGGCACTGCGGGTCGGCGATAGGGGTGTGGCCCTCCTCGTCACGCTCATGATTCTCGTGCTGATCGTGACCCTGGTATGGGAAGTTTTCCGGCTCGGCGCGAGGGCTGCGCAGACGGGGGCATACGCCCGCGACTCCATTCGCGCGGTCATAGTGGCGGAAGGGGGCATCAACGCCACCCGGATCGCATTTCGGGAGGATGCGGAGAACAATAATTACGACACGCTCGACGAGATCTGGTCGCGACCGGTGCCCCTCATCGAGCTGGGAGAAGGAACGATCGGCATCACCGTGGAGGACGAGGAACGGAAGATCAACATCAACCGGCTCGTGCTGCCCAACGGGAACGCCCCCAACGATCAGCAGCTCGCCGTCTTCCGGAAGCTTCTCGAGATACTCGAGATCGACCCGTTGCTTGCCGATGCCATCGTCGACTGGATCGACAACGGCGACACGCCCCGCGTGGGAAGCGCGGAGAGCTCCTTCTACCTTTCCCTGCCGTTTCCCTACAAGGCGAAGAACGACTTCCTCGACACCGTCGACGAACTCCGACTCGTCCGGGGCGTAACCCCGGAGATCTTCGAGAAACTGAGGCCGTTCGTCACCGTCTACTCCTCGGGAAAAGTCAACCTCAACACGGCCCCGAAGCAGATCCTAATGGCCCTGTCCGCCGGCCAGGATGCGGCCGAGGCCGGAGAGATCACGGAGACGAGTGCCAACGAAATCATCGAGTACCGGAAGGACAAGCCTTTCCAAAAAATCGATGAGATCCGGAACGTGAGCCCGTTCCTTTCCGACCCTCTACCAGAGGACCCGGTTCCGGGACCTCCTGGAGGTCCGGGGGACCGCGTTCCACGTTCGCTCCGCCGGTGAGGTCGCCGGCACGATCCGGACGATCGACGCCGTGGGCATCCGTACCGGAAAAACTATACAATGGCGGTACTGGAGGGTAGAATGACCCACCGAATTCGGCGAGTTGCGGGGTGACCATGAGACGTTTCCTGACGTCGGCCTGTCTGACGTTGCTGACCATCGCGGTGGCGGCGACCGCGGGAGCGGGAAAAACCGTGGCCGTGAACGATCCCGCAATCCCCGGCGTCTTCGACCAGCCCTCCGCCGTGGGATCCGGGGACGTCGTTCATGTGGCCTATATCGGGGCAACCACCACGGCCGGTCCCTTCCTTCTGTTCTACGCGGCGATCAAAGGCAGTTCCGATTTCACCAACCTGTCCCTCTCCCGGACCACGCCCGGCTTCCTTGTCACCCCGCCCACCGCTATCGACAACGCGGCTCCGGGTAACGACGCCTACGTGGACGCGCGGCACCCCCGGATCGCCGTCCGGTCCTCCAATGAAGTGGAAATATTCTTCCAGGCCAAGGCGGCTGCCTCTCCGGACCCGGCCTATTTCCTGTATATGGCAACGTTAACGCTGCAAGACGGGGCGGTGGTGAAACAGTCCGTGCGGCTCGTGACCGGTCTTAGCGGGTTCAACGAGGATGTCTCGTTCGCGCTGAACACCTCGGACGGCACCGCGCGGATTGCCTATTCCGGCAGGGCGGGGATATCGGGCGATTTCAACGTGTACTACGCGAGGGTCTCCCTGGATACCGCCGCCGTGACGGGTTCCCCCGGAACACCTATTCTGCTTTCCTCGGTTCCCGGCAGTTCCGGTTCCCGCCCGCTTCCCAGCCTGCGACTCGACAGCTCGAAACGGGCGCACGTCGCCTGGGCCGCGAACAGCGACTCCGCCACAGCAAACGGGATCTATTATGCACTGGTGAAGGAGACGGACGGAGTGGACACCGTCGCGATCGCGGCGACGGAGGTACTCGGCCGGTCCCGGAAATGGGGGGACCCGAACCTCCTCGTCTCCACACCTAGCTCCGTCATCATCGTTGCGGTCGACGAGTCCCAGCCGGAGTTCGCCGGGAACATCGGCCTGGTGCGCATCAACCCCAACGCCGACGATCAGGACGGAAGCCCTGTCCAGGTAGGGATCGACACCAAATTCCTCCTCACCCCGCCGGGGGAGGCCATTCTTCCGGAGAGCTTCAACCTGTTCCGGCCGGAGGCGTTCCTCGACAGCCTCATGCAGATTCATGTTACCGGGTACGGCACCGGCGGGACGAGATCCACCTACTACGGCTTCAAGCTCGCAAGCGACTTTCCGTATGCGCAATTCCAAAAGCTCCCCGCCCCTGTGGGCCTCGATTCGGCCGAGTTCCCCGTCTCCCTCGCGGGGGACTACACCCGCTCCGCACTCGGTTTCCTCACCGGGGGGAAGGTCATCGTATTCTGGTCCGGCGAGGCGTCGGGGACGGGAAACCGGAACCTCGACGTGACCGGGCTGCCCGCGGCCAGCGCGATAGAGACCAATGAATCCGGGTGCACGGTCGTGACCTCCCCCGGGGGTGAGAATACGTTTCGGATCCCGGATGTCCTGCTCCTTGCCCTCCCCCTGGTCATGCTGTGGATTCGACGCGCGCGTAAGGCGAGCAATCGTTGAGAAGACGTTTTTCCCCGGGCCGCTGGCTATGGCTGGCCCCGGGCGCCCTCCTGTTCCTCCTCGTCTCCCTCTCCGTGCTCACCTATACCCTTCCGGGCGACGTCATCCTCTCTTCCGTCCGCCCTTTCCTCGCCCGGGAAGGGCTTACGATCTCTTCGGAGTCCGCGCGCACGGAACTTCCCCTGGCCTTCCGGATGGACAACGTGGTCATCGGCCGTCCCGGCGGCGACAGTCTCTTGCTGGACACGGTCCGGGTCAGCTGGGAGTGGACCGGCCTGCTCCGGTGGCTTCCGTTTCACGGTATCGTCTCGAAGGGAAAGGCCACGGCGGAGGTCCGTACCTCCCCGCGGTTCTGGGACCCGGGAAAAGGGCGGCTCGCGCTTGCATCCCTCTCCAGCGAGGACCTGTCCCCCCTGATCCCGATCTCCTCCTCCGGGGCGGGATTCCAGCTGGATACCGCCGGCATGCGCTGGAAACGTTCGGCGTCGGGGAAAATGACCGGGACGGGAACGGGACGGTTCGCCTGGGTACGTGTGCCGATTCCCGAGCCGTCCTCGCCCATCCGGGAAGCGCTGCTCCAGGATGTCACGATCCTGTTCGCGTTGCGGGAAGGATCCCTGATCATCTCCTCGTTCACGGCAACGTACGAGGGTGCCCGGGTCGAGGGGACCGGCGAGGTCGCGGGGATCCTCACGCCCTCCCGGTCGGCGATCACGTTTTACCTGAAAATCGAGAATCCCCTCGAGGGGAAGATTGCCGCAATATTTGACCTGCTGGCGAAAAACGCCAAGAATGCTAATCTGAGAATTACGGGCACGCTCCTGTCTCCGAGGGGCGAGTTCCAGTTCTTCTAAGGGAAAGGACGTATGAAAAGCCTGGGCATATCCATCGGGCGCAACGCTCTCTCGGCCGTTCTGTGGGAGCAGTCCCTCTTCTCATCGAGGATGGAGGGAGCCTGTTCCGTACCCTGCGAGGAGGCTTACGGAGGTCCCGAAGATATCGCCCGTCTCGCGCAGGAGGTCCGCAAGATCGTCGGTGCCGGAGGATTTCCCCCCGCCGTGCTGTCCCTCCCTCCCGCGTGGACGTTCCTGCGCCGCGTATCGTTGCCCGTTTCCGATCTCCCGCGCGCGAAGAAGATGCACATCGCGGACCTCGAGGGAAATCTCCCGATCGATGACGAGGAAATCCTCTCCGACGTCCTTCCCTCCCCTCCCGGGGAGACGGGGACGTTCTTCGCCATTGCAGCCCGCCGCTCCGACGTGGAGAAAACGGTGGCCGCCTTTACCGCCGCCGGGTTCCGCCCGGACCGGGCGATCACCGACCACGTATCCCTTCTTTGCGCCGTTCTTTCCACCCGAGGCAGATTCTCCGGCCTGGTCTATTCCGACCTGAACGACATCGTCGCCCTGCGGCTGTCCGGGGGCGCCATGGCGATGGCCCGCCAGTTCCCCGAGACGATCACGGCAAACCCGGAAGAGCTGGAGGGCGGGATTCGGGAGATCCTGGGCGCAGACGAGCTCGGTTCCCCGCTGCCTGCCATCCTGCTGGGAAATCTTCCCCCGTCCCTCGCGGATATCGTTCCTGACGCGACCCCCTTCGTTCCGCCCGCCGAGGCGGAGAACGCCTCGCCGTTCGCCTACGGCGCGGCCCTGGTCCCTTTCTACGGCAAGGAGATCGGAGGGTTCTCCCTTCGCACCTCGGCGGAAGCCGAATCGGAAAGAGTGAAGCGCCAGTTCCGGTTCCGCGTCGCGGCCGTCGCGGTAGTGGTCGCCGTCCTTGCCGCTTCGGCCTCGCTCGGGATCGCGCGGTGGTCCGGGGGGAAAAAAGTCTCCCGGATCCGGGCCGAGATCCGGAAGGAATTCACGGAGGCCGTCCCCGGAGTGAAGGTGGTCGTCCAGGAGACGGCGCAGATCCGTGGGAAGATCCTTTCGCTTTCCCGGCAGAGCAAGGAGCTCGGAACCGACTTCCCGGAAGCGTCCTTCATGCTGGGACTGGTATCCCGAGCCCTCCCGAAAGAGGAAGGCATCTCCGTCCGGGAAGTCTCGTTCGACTCCGGCCGTCTGCAGATCGCCGGCGACGCGGGGTCCGCAAAGCAGGTCGAGACGTTCCGAACCGCACTCGTCAACGCCTTCGGTCCGAAGACGAAAGTGAACGTCCAGGAATCCGAGGGAAGCGTACGGGGCGGCAACCTGCGGTACACGATTCTCATCGAGAAAGAGGCAAACGGTCGTGTTTCGTAGCCGGGAAAAAATCGTCCTTGCCCTGGGTGCGGCCGCGGCGGCACTGATTTTACTCCTCTCCTTCGTGGTGATCCCCGGAATCTCCCGTGTCCGTTCACTGTCCCGGGCGGCGGTGGCAGCCGAGAAGGACCTGTCGGAACTGCGGAGAATGCGCCCGGAACTGATGAGCCTGGACCGGGAGGTGCGCCGGAAGATGGCGGTAGTAACCGCTGCCGCCAACTCGACCGAGTCTCCCCTGGCCCGCCTGACCGCGGAAATCCAGCAGGTCGGGTTCCCCCAGTCGGCGTTCAGCCTCAAATCCGCCGGCCCCCGGAACGGGGAATACGTTTCCGAAGAGGCGTTCGATCTGAAGGTGGAGAACCTGACCTACCTGGAGGCGATCCGGCTCCTCAACCGGTTGGAGGACGGACCGCTGCCCCTCGTCGTCCGGTCCGTAAACCTGAAAAGCCGGTATGACGACAGCAAGTACCTCGACGCTACCCTGCGCATCGGGTTTCTCCTCCCCTTAAAACGATGACCCGACGAATCCTTTCCCTCGTGCTCCTCCTTTTGTTGCTTCTGCCCGCCTGCCGGGAAGACCGACAGCGGCCGGAACTTACCCCGGAGGAGGAGGCGATCCTTAAGACAAAAGGGGACGAAAAGATCGGCCTGATCATCCGGGAGAACCTGCCGGCGCTCTTCGCCGGGATCGTCGTGTTTAAATCCGACGTTTTCCTTTCCCAGTCGGCAATGCTGGATGAGCGCGATCTGTCGGTGCTGGACTCGTTCGGAAACGCGGCCATCATCCTGCTCAACTCCCCCGACATCCCTCCGCTCCTGAAAGAACCGTCCGTGAAGAAAGTCTACTACCTCTGCCGGCAGGGACCCCTGGCCCGGATCCACCCCGCATTCCTGATGGGGATTCTTCGGCAGTTCAGCGATGGGAAGGAGAACGAGACAGCGCACTTTCTCGTCCGGTTCCGGGATATGCCGCAGGAAAAGGAGGAGAAATTCGTGGAGGCGGCCGGATTCACGATCTCCTCGCGCGCCGGGTTCGTCTGGTCCCTCTCCGGCCCGCTCACCTCCCTGCCCCGCCTTCTGGAGGACGACCGAATACTTTTCTACGAAGGTGCATCTAAAGCCCGGACGATGTGACGCGCCCGAAAGGTACCGATTTGTATATCAACCCCCGTCCGAGACATTTCCTTCTTCTTGTCGGCATTCTTTTCGGGGTGGCGTCCCTTTCCGGCGTGGACGTGGCCCCCGATTTTCGAAAGATCGACCCGGCGATCCTGTTCCGCAGCGCTCCGGGCGCGATAGCGGCGCCGCAAAGTATCCCCGCGCAGGAGGAGCCCCCGGTTTCCGTACTCATACGGCTTGCGGCAGACGACGACAGACTGCCCGATCAGGTACGGAACCTGGGAGGCACGGCGCGCAAAATCTTCCCGCGGATCTACGCCGCCCGGTTGCCCACGGACGCAACGAGATATCTGTCGCACCGCCCCACGATCCTGTACATGGAACCGGACAGGGTCGTATGGCCTTTGCTCGACGTGAGCAGGCCCGCCGTATCCGCCGACATCGTCCAGCTGGGATCACCCCCCCTGCCTCAATCCTTCCGGGGAGACAACACCTATGTCGGGATCGTGGACACGGGGCTGTCCGGCGACCATCCCGATTTCGCCGGACGGATCGCCCATACCTATCCGCCACCCCCCTACCCCCCGGCGTTGGACCCCTTGCAGGATACGGCCGGGCACGGTACACACGTGGCGGGTATCGCCGCCGGGGACGGTGCAGCATCCGCGGGAACGTACACCGGCATGGCCCCGGGATCCCGGCTTCTGATCGGAAGGGCAGGGGCAGATACCTTACAGATATCAGCCATAATCGATGCGATCAATGACTTCCTCCTGTTCGCAGGGTCCACCCCCCTCTCGATCAACCTGAGTCTGGGCGTGTTTCTCGGTCCGCACGACGGCACGAGCATTTTCGAAACCGCCATCGATAATCTGGCCGCTGGCTCGGCCGGGAGCAAGCAGATCATAACGGTGGCGGCGGGAAACGAGAGAGATGCCAGTGAGCACTTCCGTACGACCTGGCCCCCTTTCGGGATTGTAAATAAGGTCGTGGAATTTGCTTCCGGGACGAATTCCGCAGAGATCGAAATCTGGGCGGACGGGGACGACGAGTATTCGGTCACCGCCACGATGGGGACCGACACCTTCTCCGTTCCTTCCGGAACGATGGCAAGCTCCCCTTCGGGCAGGATCTTCATAAGCAACAAGGCATCCGATCCCCCCAACGGAGCAACCCTCATATCCTTTATTTTCCAGCCTCTGGCGGGCACACGTACGGCCAGTATCCGGCTGACGAGAACCCGCAACGGGGGAACGGGCAATGTGGACGGTTACATCGACTACGGCGAGGGGATTTTCACGGCGGCGTCCGAGGCAAGAACGATCACGGAACCGGCGAACGCCGGTGCCGTGATTGCCGTGGGTTCGTACAACACCAAGCCCGGCCCGTTCTCCACGGGATCCCTGGGCGCGCTCTCATCGTTCAGCAGTCTCGGCCCGACCCGGGACGGCAGAATGAAACCGGACCTCGTGGCCCCCGGATCGTTTCTTTGGTCAACCCGTTCCCTCGCCGCTCCGGAAAGCAATTATAGTGGAATCGTCGACAACAACTATGCGATCCTCGCCGGAACCAGCATGTCCGCCCCTCACGTCGCGGGGATTGCAGCGCTCGTCTGGGAGTCGAATCCTGCCCTCACGGGCGCGCAGATGCGCGAGCGGCTCAAGCGGACAGCCGACCTGCAGACAGCAGCTCCCGACACGACCTGGGGTCACGGCAAGGTCAACGCCCTGAGCGCGATAACCGAAACCGTGGCCGGGATCAGCGGACCCATGAGAACCCTGCCGGGTCAGGACCTGATACTTCGGGCCGACGAGAAAAGCTCCGGTCCGTACGACAACGCCGTTACGTATTCCTGGTCGGCCCCCGGGGCTACGATTACGCCCACCGGGCCGCAGACCACCTTCACCGCGAGCACGCCGGGTGACTACCCGGTCACCCTCATGGCCGAACCCGGATCCGCGCCCTACAACCAGGCCAGCGTGACGATCCGCGTAAACAACGTACCGACCGCCTCGATCTCGGGTCCCGCCGCGGTGGACAACGTCACGTCGATCCCATTCACGGGGACGGGACTGGATGCGGACGGGCAGCCGCTCTCTTTCCACTGGATTCTCGTTACCAGGCCTTCGGTCAGCAAATCGGTTCTGACGACCGCGAATGTGGACAACGTCGCGCTGGTCCCGGATGTTTCCGGCAAATACGAGCTGGGTTTGCGGGTCGACGACGGCCTGGACAACAGCGCACTGGCAACGCACACGGTTACGGTAGCCCTCGTGACAGGTTCGAGCGATGGAGGGGGTGGGGGTGGAGGTTGCACGGTCGGTAGACGGAATCCCAAAGAGGACGGAGCGTCGTCGTTGGACGCCCTGATCCTGCTGCTGTCCCCCCTGGCGGTGCTTCGGGCAAGGAAACGGGGGTACCAGCTCGCGCGCCAGCGCCTTCGCAGGAGTTCCCCGCGGCGTTAGGAAGGAGAGCCCGGTTTTTTCGCAGGCCCTTCCAGCGCGGCGATCCGTTCCTTCAACTCCCTTTCCTTCCGCCAGCGGACGGTCACGTCGCGAAGCACGGCCGATACGCCGAGCAGAACGCCGTCCTCGTCCCGGATGAGCGCGACGGAGAACTCGAGAGAGACCCGGGAGCCGTCCTTGCGAATCCCCGGCACGGAGAGCATATCTTTCCCGTACTTGGTCACACCGGTCTTCATCACCCGGTAGTACCCTTCCCAGTGTCTCTCCCGGATCGTTTCGGGAACGATGATGTCCAGCATCTCCCCCACCGCCTCCTCGGCGGTGTACCCGAAGATCGTCTCGGCCCCCGCATTCCATAGCCGGATGATCCCGTCCTGGTCGGAGAAGATGATCGCGTCGGGGGAGCTTTCGACGATCCTTTGGCAGAGGGAATCGGTAGGTTCCATAGTCATGAGGTCCTCCCGGGCGGATGGATTCTCTACTAATTATTGCGATGCAATCTTCCCCTCAAGTGTTCGGGATATTCATGATTCTAGTATCAAAGGACAAGTTTGGGGAAGCGGCGAGATGGAAAATAAGGTAAGATTCCGGCATTCCTTTTGCTCACGACTACGATAAACACACAGAGGTTCCCCATGATTCCGGCAGAAAACCCGGCGATCCTGTCCGTCTCGATCTCGAACGGCATGAATGTCGAAATCCGGCTCGGATTGAAAGAGGTCAGAATCGGGAGAAGCAAGGAGGCGGATCTCTTGCTTCCCGATCCTTCGGTAAGCCGGCTCCATGCACGTATATTCCGGGTGGGTGATCAGTATTTCCTGTCCGACAACAGCAAGAACGGGACTCTTGTCGATGGGAAACGAATCTCCCAGGTGCAACTGGAGGGAGGCGTTTCTTTTTCCATCGGACCATACCGGATCCACTTTTCCCGGGATGGAAAATCGCATTCCGCGCCCGAACCTCCAACAGTCGTTTCCGGCTCTGCCGTGGATCCTCTCCCTCGAACCGACAAGAAAATTTCTCCAAAAACATCATATTCAACATTAGATATGATAGGAAATAGCACTGTTATAAAAGAATTTATATCAAACATATTTAAGGTAGCCGGTTCCGACTTCCCCGTTTTAATTGAAGGGGAAACCGGCAGCGGTAAGGAACTCGCATCACGGGGAATCCACGAATGCTCATCCCGGAAAGATAGCCCGCTCGTGATCGTCAACTGTGGTGCAATCTCCCCGGAGTTGATCGAAAGCGAGCTCTTCGGTCACGAAAAAGGGGCGTTCACCGGAGCAACCACACAAAGGAGAGGGGCCTTCGAGATCGCCCACGGCGGGACCATTTTTCTGGACGAAATCGGGGAACTCCCCTATCGCCTGCAGCCCAAGCTCCTGCGTGCTCTTGAACAGAAGGAGATCAAACGTGTCGGAGGTAACGAACCTATTCTCGTGGATGTCCGAATCCTCGCGGCCACAAACCGGAACCTGACAAAGGAGCTGTCAGAAAAAAGATTTCGCGACGATCTCTACTTCCGTATCAGCACCATCACCCTCACGGTCCCCCCTTTACGGGACAGACGCGAGGATATCCTCCCGATTGCGATGCACTTTCTTGCGGATGCCGCTTCCCGGGCAAATCGAGCGGTTCCGGAACTTTCCGATCCCGCGGTGGAACTCCTTTCCTCTTGCGACTGGCCCGGTAACGTGCGTGAACTTCGTAACGCCATCCAGCGGGCGGTGGTGATGAGTGATTCTCCCTCTCTCACACCCCGGGATTTCTCCTTCCTCCTGCCTTCCCATTCCGATACTTCCCCGGAAGTTATTGACCAGTCCCTGTCGCGGTGGGAACAGTCGGAGAAAACCAATATCCTGAGCGAACTGTCCCGGCAAAAGGGGAACAAGACCCGCACCGCCCGGGAGCTCGGTATCGCCAAATCCACCCTGTTCGAGAAACTGAAGAAGTACGGTATCCGAACGATGCAGTAGGTTCGATAGCCGGACCTGCAGTCTGAAATTCAAACCCTCTTGTTTCCCATTCGCCCTCTCCTCGTGATCCTCATCGTCCATCTCTCCTGATTTTCATCGGTATTCGCAGACTCTATCCCGGACATCAGCGGGTATGCCCCTTGCTCGCAAACGTCTGCAAACCCGCAAGAGGAAGGAGGGACGCAGGAATGAAGCGAAAAGGGACAGGGATGGGGAAACAAGGCGGCCAAGGCCTTACCGAATACATCATCATTGTCGCCCTTGTAGCCATTGCCGCGATCGGGGTCGTAAACATCTTCGGCAACCAGCTAAGACATCAATTCTCCACGATCGTTGCCGCCATGTCCGGAAGCTCCGTGCAGGTGAAATCTCTTTCGGCAAAAGCGAAAGAACAGACGAACCAGAGAACCCTGAAGGATTATGCCTCGGAAAACAGGTAACCGGCGAGGAGCGGCAATGGTGGAAATTCTTGTCGGAGGTCCGGTCCTCCTAGTGGTAATGATGGGGACTATTCAGCTCTCCCTTCTTTGGGCGGGGCAGAGTGCGGTGGAGACGGCAGCCCATTTTGCCGCCAGAAAATTTGCGCTTCATGCCCGGACCGACGTTCGGAAAGCCAAGGAGGCTGCGCTTGCAGAAGCCGCCTCGGTCTGTCTCCACCGTCCGGGGGGGAATTCGGGATCCACTCGACTCACATCGATCGAATTTTTCCGTCATGGGAAAGGGACCTCTGCGCACACCGCTCTCCCGGGGGAGGCCTACTGCCTTCGCCTTACCCACTGGCTGGAACTCAGCGTACCGTGGATCAACCGGATCCTTTACGCTATCGCGCCGGTAAAGAAAATACGGACAGGGGACCAGTATTTCCTTCTTCTCCATTCGTCCCGATGGGTGACCGTGGAGTAACAATGATATCGATGTTTCCCAGACAGATCTTGTGCCTTCGCCAGGGAGCATACGGGCAGGCAGCCGTGCTTCTCCTCACCATCCTCACGGCCATTCTTTCGGTTGTGTTCATGGCAGTGTACCTTTCCCATCTCGGAACCGAAAAGGTCGCATCCGCCAATGCGGTCGATGCCATCGCCCTTTCGGCCGCCACCTGGGAAGCACGTGGGTTGAACATGATCGCCGCCCTGAACGACGGAATCGAGCAATGTTTCCGGCTTATCCGGTGGACATCCGTGTTATGGGCCGCCATGGCGATCGCCGCGTTGACAGGATTTGGTTTGTCTGCCTTCTTGAGATATTCGAGGAAGGCAGCACGCGTAATACGTTCCTCCTGGAACACAGCCCGCCGATTCGCAAAATGGGAGGAAAAAATCAAGGAGGCGATCCCCTATTTTGTGTTGGCGGAAACCGCCAGGTTGTCCCGTGAATTGCAGGTTAAGGGAATTCTCTACCCATTCGACCCGAGAGGACCTCATGACCACGAAAGAACCCTTGAGCTCCACCTGACCCGAAGTTCTCCCCTCACCCTAGCCGATGCCATCTCTCCCATCAACAATGTGAAACGAAAAATCCGCAAATGGAAGTGGGCGAAAAAAATAGCCGGAAAAGTCGTGGGAATCATCGACTCGGCCCTGCGATCCTTCCTCGGCACCACCCCAGACCCGATCTATATGCTGGTTCCCGAAATCGATCTCCCCGTTCGCCAAAATGTCCGATTTACCGGTTTCAAGGCAGTTTCTTCCATTCCCGTTCCCTTTTTCCCTCCCGGATCGAAGAACCGGTTCTTGTTCGAGACTTCCGCGGAGGCTTACGGAGGAAGCGCTACGGAAATGTCCTGGAAATCAAGATTCACGGTATCGAGGAGGAAGAATGATAATTCACCGGAATAAAGGACAAGCCCTTCTGGAAATTGTTCTGACAATGCCAGTCCTCCTTGTCCTACTCCTGGGCGCTTACGCGTCGACACGGACCTCCATTCTGAAATCCAGGGCGGAATCCGCTGCGTTTACGGAAACACTTCGTGTGGGGCGAAATTATCGCGGGATCGAACGAGAACTTTCCATGTCCATACTCCCTGAGGGTGAAACGGTTGACATCCGATCCGTAGGAAATCGAGGCCACCGCCTATTGCCGGCACCCTTTCCTTCCCTTGCGGGCAGTACGACTGCTGCCGTGGAAGTGCGGAAGAGATGGAACGAAATGGGGGCGCCACGATGGATGCCGGCAGTGAGGATTCTTCAACAGACGGAATCGAATGTGGATTGCTGGGGAAAAGACACTTCCTCCGGAGAACGTGTGCGCCGATGGGTCCAGGGTATTGTTCTCCTGGGGGTTATCCAATGAAACCTTTCGCCAGCGTCATTACCGCGTTGCTGGCAGCCGGTGCATTTTCCGTGTACGCATTTCCTCTCCGCGTAAACGGATTGCTCTCCGCCACGCGTTTCTTCTCTCTGAATGGCAAATGGTACTCCGTGGGTAAAACATCCGGCGGTAATTCTGTTCTGCGGGAGGAATTACGCAAAATGGGGATCGATACCGGCCGTATCACCCGGGAACCCTTGGATTCGGAGGATTACGTCCTCGACATTCTTTCCGAGATACCGTCGAGAATGCGATCCCGTTCCTCCCCTTTGCCATCCTCTCTTCACGTGGAGGACAACATGGGGATGGAAACCGGACTCGGTTTTTTGGATATCACCTCCGGAAAGATTACATCGAAGGGAACATACGCCAGGAAGGACCTTGCCGCCAAAGGGTGGACGTTTGTCGACATGAAGGAACACGCAACACCGGTTTGCATCGGGACAATTCGCGACGGAAGGGAGACAGCCATTGTCTTTCTGGAAGAGAAAAAAGGGGACTTCCTGTACATCAGGCAACTGGAAAAATAAGATGACGGATTTACTTCCTCTCATCGCCGGAATGATTCTGACGATGATTGCCATCATTGTGGCCAGACAACGTATCTCCACTGTTGAAAGAGACATTCTGGGGAAAACTGCGCCGACGGAAATCGTCGTGGCAGCCAGCTCGATCCCAACCGGAGCGACATTTTCCCTGGAAAACCTGTCCAAAAGAACCGTCCCTTCCACCGGAACAAGCAGACGTAATGTCCCGGCCTCGGATTTTTCCCTTCTCCTGGGGGCAAGAGCAAAAGTGGAAATATCGGAAGGTGAGCCGGTCTTGTGGACGGACGTGGAAGAACCTTTCGCTGCGGATTCGTTTTCCATGACGATTACGAAAGGAAGGCGCGCCATGACGGTTGAGGCTGACAGGAAAGCCTCATTTTCCGGTCTCCTCCGACCTGGGGATCATGTGGACCTCCTCAAGGAAGAAAAAGACCACCGGGGATTCACCCCCCTACTCTCCCACGTACCCGTGTTAGCGGTGAATCGCCATTTTCTTCCTCTTTCCTCCGAAGGAGAAGAGGACGAAATCGACACCATAACCGTTTCCGTCACACCAGATGAGGCAACTCGGCTTTCCACGGTTGCCCGGGGAGGGAGTATCTCCTGGCTCCTCCGGAATCCTGGCGATCCCGGAATTCCGCATAAGAGAAAGGGAATGTTCCCGAAATCCTCTCCGCCCATCGAAATTTGGAAAGCAGGAATTCGGGAATTAAGGGCGCGATCAGCTTTCCATTCGTGGGAACTTGAATGATCCGCTTGCCTTTTATTACGTTTTTCTTTCTCTTCTGTGTCCTCTGGAAGTTTATTCTTCCTCCCGTCTCATTTGGAGAAACGATCCATCTCCGACCGGGATTCCAGCACATCATCGAATTGCAGGACACAAGGAGGGTATCCATCGGGAACCCGGAAATCATTGAAGCGCGTCCCCTTCCCCGAAATGACGGAATCCTCGTCGTGGGAAAAAAAGAGGGGGAAACGGATCTCGTCCTCTGGAGGAAAAACGAGAAACGGAAATGGATGATTCATGTCGTTGGGGAAGCGAGCGCCTTGGCTGAGGAAGCAAGGAACCTTACGGCGACATTTCCCGGATTGATCGTCACTCAAGTCGGATCGTCGGTGATGATCACCGGAACCGTGCCTACAACCCGGGACAGGAATCTTCTCGAGACATTTGCACGGACACGGGACGGGGTCCATCTCCGGATTTCCCTCCCCGAGGAGAAAAGGACACTCCTCTCATACGACCTGAAAATAATCGAGATCAGCAAAGGAGCAGCAACCCATCTCGGAATCCGGTGGCCGGATTCTCTCCCCGCAAAGGGAGCCTGGTCCTACGGATCCCGGGAAAACACCTCTTTTGGAATCTCATCTGAATTCGAGGCAAGACTCAATATCCTCATGGCGGATGGTCGGGCGAAGATATTGGCAAACCCCAAGCTTGTTTGCGAAAGCGGAGAAAGAGCGGAATTTCTTGCAGGAGGCGAAATTCCGATCGTGGTCATCACTCCGGAAACAAGAACCGTGGAATGGAAGACCTACGGAATCATTCTCAGACTTGGGCCGATCATGGACCACGATAACCGCATTCGAACGCAGTTAACGGCCGAAATAAGCACCGTAGACCACGGAAGTGGGGGATCTGATATCCCGGGGTTCCTTACCCGGAGGGTGACCACGAACTTCTCCACCACTGCCGGAGAGACAGTCATGCTTTCCGGACTGTTGAAAAACGAGATGGCAAAAGACGTGACAAAAGTCCCGTTGCTTGGCCAGATCCCGGTGCTGGGGGAATTGTTCAAGTCCCGAAGCTTCCGGGAAAATCAAACCGAACTGGCAATTTTCATTACACCTACGGAAGTCCGGGAGGACGGCAGGAACGAAGTCGCAGCATGGCAGGCAAAGGAGGCGCAGGAACGGGAACGGATGCGCTTTCGAATCATCGATTAAAGGAGAACCGGCATGTACGCAGAACTTCGTCGATCCCTTCATCAAAAGGTCGTATCCCACCTGGATTCCCGAAACACGGGCAAAATCGCAGAGGACGAGGAATCCATGAAGGAGCGGGCTGACCAACACCTTCGCACGGAGCTGAAGCGGATGGCTATTCCGAAAGAGAACGAGGAAACCATCAGGAAAGGAATCCTGGACGAGTTGTTCTCTTATGGCCCCATCACCCCATTACTTTCCGACCCCCATGTTACGGAAATCATGGTCAATGGTAAAAACTCCATTTATGTCGAGAAAGCGGGGAAATTGACCCTTACCGGAATTTCCTTCCTAACCACCGAAACCCTCCGCGGGACGATAGACAGAATGATATCCGGTGTAAACAGGCGTCTCGACGAGTCCTCCCCTTATGTCGATGCACGTCTGCCGGACGGTTCCCGAATCAACGCGATTATCCCTCCCGCAAGCCTGAGCGGGCCGTGTCTCACCATTCGGAAATTTCGAAAAATACCGTTCTCCATGGAGGAACTCATCGGGCTCGGCACTCTTTCCGGAGAGGCCGCGGAATATTTACGGGAAGCAGTCATACGGAGAATGAACATCATCGTTTCCGGGGGAACCGGATCCGGTAAAACCACTCTTCTGAACGCGCTCTCCCAGTTTATCCCGGAGGAAGAACGAATCGTTACAATCGAAGACGCAGCGGAAATCCAGTTGATGAAACCTCACGTAATTGTTTTGGAAGCCCGCCCCCCCAATATCGAGGGGGTGGGGTCCATAACCATCCGGGATCTGGTACGAAATTCGCTCCGGATGAGGCCGGACCGAATCATCGTGGGGGAATGCAGAGGCGGGGAAGCCCTGGACATGCTTCAGGCGATGAACACCGGTCACGACGGATCTATTACCACCGGCCATGCGAACACTCCCCGTGACATGCTTCGTCGACTGGAGACGATGGTCCTGTTTTCCGGGGTAGAGATTCCCGTCAAGGCAATCCGGGAGCAGATCGCATCCGCAATCGACATCCTCGTGCATATAAGCCGGATGGGCGACGGAAACAGAACCGTTACGTCCCTAACCGAGGTGACGGGAATGAGCGAAAGCCAGATCCTGCTGCAGGAAATTTTCCGGTGGACAAAGGAGAGAGGATCCTCGACTTGCGGGAAACTACTCCCGACAGGAATCCCCTCGAAATTTCTTATCTCCGGGGATAACCCATGGGCATGACCTTCACCGAATATTCTCTTTTCATCGGCGGTGCGGCCTGCTTATCCTGGTTCATCATTCGTACCATCGCCCCCTTTCTTCGGTCCCGTTTGGACAACACCTCGGAAACTACTTCGAGAATGCTTAGGGAAGAATTCCTGTCCCTCGCACCGGGACAAGTTCGAGTGATCATTCTCTCGTCCGCCGGCATAGCGGCTCTCAGCGCCATGGTTTCGACGAGAGATGTTTTCTGGTTTTTCGTAGCCGGAGGGTGCCCCGTTCTTCTCTGCGGGGTCGTAGCACGGTGTGTTCGGGCGAAAAGACGAAAGAGGATCGTGTCCCAGTTGCCGGCTTTTCTCGAAATGCTCTCCGGTCACGTCAAGGCCGGGCATAGCATCCCCGAATCTCTCCAGGCGTCGACCACCCTCCTCCCTTCGGGTATCCAGGAAGAGATCCGATGGCTCTGTCAGGCGATCCGGCTGGGAACCCCTATGCCGGACGCCCTTCGCATGTGGGAAGAGCGTATGGCGTGTGAGGAGATATCCATGATCGTTTGTCCTCTACGCATCGCCATCCCCGCCGGAGGAAACCTCTACGACCTCCTCACCCGTTGCCGTGACATCCTCAATGCAAAGATACGGCAACAGAATAAGATGCGGAGCCTGACGGCACAGGCAAGACTCCAGGCTCTCGTGCTGACTCTCCTTCCTCCCGGATTCATCGCGGTCTTGTCGAAAATCGACCCCGGATATCTATCTCGATGCCGGGATTCAGGGGCAGGGAAAACCATTTTGGCGATCGCCGGTGCACTGCAGCTTCTCGGGTGGCTTTGTATCCGGAGGATCATGGCGGCAAGCAAATGAAAACGATCGACTTCGTGTTAATCGGGTTTCCGTTGATGACCGGTTTATTTCTGCTGTGCCGGTGTCTTAAGCGAAGTCCCCTCCCCCGCGTAATCGTTTGCGTCCCGGAGAAGGTGATCGGGTTGCACAGAAAGGCACACAGAAGACTGGTCGATGGAAAACCGTTTTCCATCCCCGGCGGGGTGCTGGTCACCTCACTGCGTTGCTGGATTGCGGGAGAAGTTGTCGGGTTATCGATCACGGCACTGACCTTTGCCCTCAAACCGTCCCCTTCCCGAATCCTCTTTTCGCTAATCCTTGGTCTATGTCTTGGTTTTACCACAATCCTGTTTCTCGTTCGGGGGGAGGCGATCAGGCAAATAGAAAGCGTTCGTTCCTCCCTTCCCGTCGCCTCCTTCCTGCTCTCTCTCCTCCTCGAAGCAGGGATGGGGTCACACTCCGCCTTGCAGGAGGCGGCACGCGCAATTCCGAATGGCCCCCTCGCCAGGGAACTGGAAGATATCTCCCGAGCCCGGATCCTGGGAATTTCCAGGGAGGAAGCTGTCGAGAGATCCCGGAAGCGGGTTCCACTTGAGGATTATCATATTTTTCTGAACCTTGTCCGCCAAGGGGAACGGCTGGGAGTGGGCCTTTCCCGAGCTTTGCGAGAACATTCGTCGAAAATGCTGGAAGGAGAAACATTCCGCGCGGAAGCAACAGCCCAGAAAGCTGCGGTGAAGCTCCTTTTTCCACTGGTAGTCTTCATCTTTCCCGCAGTCGTATTGATTATATTTTCCCCAATCATATTGAATATCTGGGAAATATGGGGGCAGTGAAGGATGAAAAAAAATCATTCCGTACGTAAAGCAAGAGGTGTGGTCGCAACGATGTTGGTTTTGGTCTTTCTTCGTGGGCCGCATACTTGGGGAGGGGAAACCGAAAGATCCGGTATTAATACCCAAACAGAAACGGACCCGACAAGAGAGCTGACCCTGTCTCTGCGTATTGCAAAGGCAAAAGGAAATGATGCCGTCCGGGAATATATTCAGTGTCTCTTGCGACAGAACAAGAGGAAACCGTTACGTCACAATCCCTAAGGTCATGCGGTATCTCTTTTGGCGCTTGATTATAATAGAAACTCGAATCCTGTTCCCGAGGGAGAATCACGGATGACCATTTCGTGAAACCGCCGCGAACGCATTACGGCTGGGTCATCGTCCTCACCGGAGGGCTGACCGTCTTCTCCTGCCTGGGACTGGCGCGGTTCGCCTACAGCATGCTGCTCCCCTCGATGGGAAAGGCCCTGCGCCTCGGCTACGACCAGATGGGATTCATCGGGACCGGGAATTTCGCCGGGTACCTGGCCGCGGTCGCCATGGCGCCTTTCTTCATGCACCGGTGGGGAGGGAGACGGACGATCACGATCGGACTCGTTCTGCTTGCCTCCTGCATGGTCCTCATCGGCTACGGCACGGGGTTTGTCGCCGTCCTTGTCCTCTACTTCCTGACGGGCATCGGGAGCGGTCTTGCCAACGTGCCCATGATGGTGCTGGTGTCCCACTGGTTCACGCAGGCGAAACGGGGACGGGCGGCCGGGCTCATGCTCGCCTGGAACGGGCTGGCGATCATTTTCGCAGGCATGCTCGTTCCCGCCCTCAACCGCGCCCTGGGAACCGACGGGTGGCGAACCGGGTGGCAGGTCCTGGGAGCGATATCCGTCGTGATCGCCGTCACCGCCGGTCTGCTGCTGCGCAACTCCCCTTCCGACCTGGGATTGGCGCCTCTTGGCCATAAGAACGCAGCCGGGGAACATCCGTTGCCTTCTCCCCCGAATGCGGCCGGAAAGGGAACCATGCTCCACCTCGGCATCCTGTACCTGATTTTCGGCCTCACCTACATGATCTATGGAACCTTCATCGTCACCACGATGGTCGCCGAGCGCGGCATCCCCGAGGTCACGGCGGGCCGGTTCTGGGCCTGGGTGGGATTCTTCTCCCTTTTCTCCGGCCCCCTGTTCGGGACTCTTTCGGACCGGATCGGGCGCAAGGGAGGGTTCATGGCGGTCTTCGCGGTGCAGGCGGTCGCCTACGCCCTCGCCGGCGTCGACATCGGGATGTGGGGCCTTTATCTGTCGATCGCCCTGTACGGAATCGCCGCCTGGAGCATTCCGACCATCATGACGGCCGCGGTAGGCGACTACTTCGGCCTTGCCGGGGCCGCTGCTGCCTTTTCCATCATCACCTTCTTCTTCGGCGCGGGGCAGACCATCGGACCGGGGCTGGCGGGGATCGTGGCCAAGCACACCGGCACTTTTTCCTCTTCCTATCTGCTGGCCGCGGCGGCGACCGGGTTCGCCGTTTTGCTCGCCTCCTTTCTGCGAAAGCCGCTCGGTGAGAACACGGTCCCCGATCCGCAATCCAGGTTACGGAACAACATGGAGGTGAGATAGATGGAGGACAAACCCCGGAAGCGCTGTGGCATGTGTCGCTTTCTGACGTTCGGGTTGCTTACCCTGTTGCTCTCCACATCATTGGCCTATTCGGCGGTCATAGGGCGATTCGATGATGCTGTCGCCGCGTATGAACGAGGCGACTATGCAACGGCGTTCCGATTGATGAAGCCATTTGCCGAAAAAGGAGACGCCAAGTCCCAGCACAACCTCGGCGTCATGTACGATTACGGTCGAGGCGTCCCGCAGAATTACACCGAGGCGATGAAGTGGTACCGGAAAGCTGCCGAGCAGGGACTCCCCGACGCCCAGCACAACCTCGGCGTCATGTATGAAAAAGGCCAGGGGGTCCCGCAGAACTTCACCGAGGCGGCCAAGTGGTACCGAAGAGCCGCCGAGCAGGGACTCCCCGAATCCCAGGTGAACCTCGGCCTCATGTATTACAACGGCCAGGGAGTCCCGCAGGACTACGTTCTGGCTCACATGTGGCTTAGCCTTGCGGCTTCACGGTACCCTGAATCGGTAAAAAAACATGTGAATGATATTGTCAATTATAAGGAAATTGTCGACGCGAAGATGACCCCCGCCCAGATCGCCGAGGCGGAAAGGTTGGCAAGGAAGTGGAGGCCGAAGCCGGAGGGAAAGTGAATGTGACGTCCTCGTTCATGCCAAACCCCTCTCCCCCTTGCAACCTTTCTCGCTGAAAGGTACATTGCACCCATAGTTTTCAATCAACTTTACCTGCCCATCGACTGGTTGCGTGCCGTGAATCTCCGGCCGTCGGAATCGATGAAGAGGATGACCGTTTACACCGGCAAACCAATGGAAATGGAAATCAAATGAGTTTATCCATGACCTACCTGATAGCCATATTGGTTGGCGTGTTCGTTGCGTTTATTATTTCGAAACTTGCCAAGAGTACGAAACCTCAAGTAACGGACAAGAATCGTTCAATGGAATTTGATAACGATACGGAAAAAGACCTGATTGCCATTAAATCAACAATTACGCTTTCCCCTGATTTTTCCGTGGGTGGTTATACTCTTAACACTTTCCTGCGAGAAAGTTCGGAAATCAAAGAATTGAGTGACAAAGAATATCAAGTCATAGGGAAAAAATTCAAAAAGGAAGCAATTTACAAGGCTTCTCATATAACATTTCTTAAACAAAAATGGGATATGCTTATTGGAACTGTAGCGGGAAATATTTACAAATTGCACTTGAACAAAACTTTTTTATCGGACGAGGAGGCATTTCGTTGCAATGCGCTAGCTTGTTATAGCTTCGAAACGCAATTAGGGGATGCAACAGATAAAAGCTTTGAGGATCATGCCATAAATCATATCTGGGATACGCATTATGGAAGTGTTCACCTCGGATATATCAGTTTAAGAGAAACTTATAATATAAATATATCGGCAACATCCAATATGGTGAGAACCTTCGACCGCCGGTAATAACGGGGGTAATCACGTCAAATGCCGCGTGGGAGGACACATGCAACCATGGCGTGCAACGTATCCGCTGACATAGGGGCAAATATCCCCGGGATGAAAGAGGGTTGACCGTCGTCATGATGCGGGAGCGCAAAGGGATGTATCGCTGTCTGATGTTGGGTATGCTCACCCTCTTGATCACTGTGTCAATGGTTGTTACTGCGTATTCGGGACAATTCGAGGATGCTGTCGCTGCCTATAATCGAAGAGACTATACGACAGCATTCCGATTGATGAAGCCATTGGCTGAAATGGGGAACGGCAACGCCCAGACCAACATTGGCTTCATGTACTATAGCGGCCAGGGCGTCCGGAAGAACTACCCCGAGGCGGTGAGATGGTACCGAAGGTCCGCAGAGCAGGGATACGCGACGGCCCAGTTCAATATCGGCCTCATGTACGCGAATGGGCAAGGAGTCCCGCAGAACTACGCCGAGGCGTTGATCTGGTACCAAAAGGCCGCCCGACAGGGATACCCTGATGCCCAGTCCAACATCGGTTTCATGTACGACCACGGCCGAGGCGTCCCGCAGGATTACACCCAGGCGATGAAATGGTACCGATTGGCCGCAGAGCAGGGATATGCCACGGCCCAGTTCAACCTCGGTGTAATGTACAAGACGGGCAAAGGCGTCCCGAAGGACTACGTTCAGGCACACCTCTGGTTCAACCTTGCGGCCTCGCGATTCCCTGAGAAAAAGAGAAACGATCGGGAGGATGCCGAAACGTTGAGAGATCTTGTCGCCCTGAAAATGACGCCGGGCCAAATCGCCGAGGCGCAACGGTTGGCAAGGGAGTGGAGGCTGAACAAGGAGGTGAGGTAAGCAGGGGGAAAAAATGAGGTGTGATAAGGTCCCGTGTTGCATTGGGATGGTGACTGAATTCGAACCGGTGACCTTCGGGTTAAGAAAGACAGTAACTTATGACCCTCGGGCGGGATAGCCGAACGTCATGCACCATCCACCGCTTTTCCCTCCCCGATCATGACCCGGATCCCAAATTCAGAGCGAAGCACAACGTAACCGGATAATCCGGAAACCAACGTGCCTATCAGGATACCGAGCCGTTCCAGCCCCAGATATGCTCGTGGCGCCCTGCTCGAATGCCAGCGACGCGATGAACAGGCTCATGGTGAATCCGATGCCGCATAATAACGATGCGCCGTAAAGTTGCCACCAGCTGACTCCTTCCGGGGGCGACGCAATTCGCAACCGCACCGCGAGCCAGCAAAGCGCCAGAACCCCGATCTGCTTGCCGAGGAACAATCCGATCACGATGCCAAGCGGCACGGGATGAAGGATGTCGGTGATGGACAGTTCTAGAGATCGAGACACCCGCGTTGGCGAACGCGAAGACCGGCAGGACCCCAAAAGCCACCCACGGATGCAGCTTGTGTTCGAGGTGATGCAGCAGAGGCTCGTGTGTTTGCGAAGCCAAGGTTTTCTCCGGACACGCGCATCGGGATGAACATCGCCAGCGACGACGCCTGCCAGCGTCGCATGCACCCCGGACTTCAACACCGCCACCCACAGCGGAATGCCAAGAAGGAAATAAGCGGCGGGCCTCGTCACGTTCCAGCGATTTAGGCATGCGAGGCCTAGTATCAGGCAGGCCGCGATAACGAGGGAAAACATGGACAGCTCGGCCGTGTAGAACAGGGCGATCACGACGATTGCCCCGAGGTCGTCGAAGATGGCGACGCTCAGAAGGAAAGCTTTCAGCGCAGCCGGGACACGCTTTCCGAGAAGTGTGAGCACCCCCAACGCGAAGGCGATGTCTGTCGCCGTCGGGATAGCCCACCCCTTCATCGCGACGGAGTCACCCCGATTGAGCGCCGCGTAGAAGGCCGCGGGCGCCAGCATGCCCCCCATGGCGGCGAACGCAGGCAGGCTCGCCTGGCGCAGGCTCGACAGGTGCCCCTCGAGCACCTCGCGCTTCAGCTCCAATCCGACGAGGAAGAAGAACACCGCCATCAAGCCGTCATTGATCCACAGCAGCAGGGGCTTGGCGATCCCGAAGGTTCCGATCCTGATCTCGAGGGGAAGATCCAGGAGCCTGGCGTAGTACGGCGAAAAAGGCGAGTTGGCGATGATCAATGCAAATACGGACGTTCCCATCAATACCAGCCCGCCCGACGATTCCAGGCGGATGAAATTCCTGCAGCGACCTCAACACCTTGTCGAGTGGGTCAGGTGTGCTCGTTTGCATGGGGAATCAGCAGCTTTCCTGTTAGTGGGAACGGACGGGCGGCGGGCCCATCTCCCTCCCCTGTTAAGGATGTGGGCCTTGCCCATCGTCGTGACTGAGATCCTTGTCCCCGCCATGTGATCCATACGGCGAGTCAGGCACCGGAGGCTCAATCCTTCACGACCCACAGGGAATGTAACGTAGATATCGTCTGCCTTCAAATCCGTTTCACGCTGCACGACCAATGTTCAATACATCCCCCTGGCTCGTTCTCTCGCGGGAAGGATCTCCAGGCATGTCGTCCACCACCCCGTCTCGACCGTCTCCACGAACGGCTCCGCGATCCGCTCGGCACGCATCTCGTAGGCAAGGCGTTCGTGGTCGTACCGTCAGGGGGATGAAGTTGACATCGGGAGCCTCCCCCGACAGGTCCAGCACGGCGTACCAAACGTGGCTCTGCCCGTCGTTGGCGGGCCGCCCGATCGCCCCGACGTTGACCACCAGGCGACCGTCGGGCAAGCGTCTCTTCCAGGGGATGCCCGTGTGTGTCACTGCGAAGATGTCGCATTGCGCATCGCCGAGCAACCGGGCGAGGAACGGGTCGGGGG
The DNA here is from genome assembly GCA_963811025.1 of uncultured delta proteobacterium. Classification (GTDB taxonomy): domain Bacteria; phylum Desulfobacterota; class Deferrimicrobia; order Deferrimicrobiales; family Deferrimicrobiaceae; genus CSP1-8. The sequence goes on along the minus strand of CAWEPX010000006.1, from coordinate 29,683 downwards.
ACATGGATTCCCACAGGAATTCGTTCTGCCGCCTGGGCGAGCCGTGGCACAGCAGAATCCGTTTCCCCTTTGGACTGCGGAGGCGAATCTGTTCCGGGAGTGTCGCCAGAAAATCCTTGTTCCGCTCCGAGGTGTTCCGGAAGGTATAGGCATACGAGAGCGCGGCAAAATGGTTGTCCCGCGGGTCGGTATACCCGCAGGCGCAATCTCCCCTGCGCATCCCGACCGAGCGGTCGTAGTTCCCCTGGACGATCGGGACCCCCGATTCCCGGAGAATCCCGATGGACCGGTCAGGATGAGGCCCGAAGGCGCCCACGTCCCCGAGGCAGTAAATCTCCGAAGCGCGGGAGGGAGCGTCGTCAAGAAGAGCAGCCAGGGCAAGGTAGTTATTGTAGACCCCTCCGAAAAGCGCCACATGCCCCGAAACCTCCCGTTCTCCCGAAGGACAATGGCCCCGGGAATGCCGCGTTTCCGTGCCCATCCGCTACTCCTCCCGAATTGCCATGGCGGCGTTCGCGCATACGGCTCCGTGCCGGAAGCAGGTGGAGCAAGCGCCGTAGGCGAGGGGGAAGACACGGAAGGAGTCCTCGAGTGTGTTCCCCATCCGCCCGTCCGGCTCGTTCACAAGGATCGGGCAGACCCACACGCCCCGTGACGTCGCCACTCTTACCGTGGAGCACAGGAACTGCTCGGGCCCCAATAGCTCCAGCATCTCCTTGGTGATCCTCTCGTTTTCCTCGTACCCCCCCCCGGACCGTTCCTCCTCCCGGCCGATGCGGAAGAGGGGGAGGAACTTTACCCGGGGTTTGCGGATCCCCCTTGAGCGCAGCAGACTCTCGAATGCTTCCAGCTCCGCCCGGGAATTCTCCTCCTGAATCTGCACGGAGGTAACGATGGGAAGAAAGCCCGCCTTCTCCAGGCGGGCGACTCCTGCCATCGCTTTCTCGAAACACCCCTTCCCCCGGATCCGGTCGTTTTCCTCTTCCGATGCCGCGTCCAGGGAAACCCGGACTTCGAGCGAGTAGGTCGAGTTCCGGCCTGCGTCAGCAAGCCGATCTACGATCCGGTCGGCAAGGAGGGTCCCGTTCGTCAAAATCGTCGCCGGAAACCGGCTCAGCGTGTCCCCGGCGATCTCCGCCATATCCGGGTGGAGGAACGGCTCCCCCCCCGTGAAGACAACGTCTCGCACGCCCACCCCCTCCGCCTGATCGAGAATACTCCCCACCTCCTCCCGCGATAGAAACGGAAACCCCCGGTTCCCGGGCCCGGACGTGTTGAAACAGTGGACGCACCGGAGGTTGCAGGAAAGACCCGTTACCTGGATCCAGAGGCTGTCGAGCCCCAGAAAGGGACAGTCCGGAGCGTTCATGCCTCCTCCGCAGCGGGGGCCGGACGAAGCCACGCCCCCAAAAGATAGACCAGAAAGCACAGGGAGATCCCGACGAGGTTCACCCACAGTAAAGTACCGTATTTCCCGGCCCCGATGCTCCCATGGAACCAGTGCAGGCTCAGCCCCAGTCCGAAGAGCAGCCCCAACCATACGCTGGCATGGTAGGAGACAGCCCCTGCCCTGCGCCACCCCGAAAGCAGGAAAACGGGAGTGAGCCCGATGACCATCGTACCGCTCACGGTCGTGGCCGAGAGGATGGCGGGCCGGGCGTAGAGCATCAGGTTCCCGAGGATCCCCAGCAGAACCATCGAAACCCGCGCCAGGACGACCTTGTCCACTTTCCACCCTGACAGCACCTCCAGAGAGACAAGCTTCCCGATGGAACTGAACGTGGAGTCGATTGTCGAGCACCCGCTGGTCAGCATCATGATGTTCATCATGAAGAGAAGCGGGAGGCCGAAGGCCGCTGCCGTGTTGACCGTTGAATTCCCCCCGATCCCCTCCACACGGTTGTAGATCCCGACGAAGCTGAACAGCAGGATGAACAGGACTCCGAGAAACCCCGCCAGGGTAAACGATCGGAGCATCTTCCCGGGTTCGGTGACGAAGGCACGGTCGGTCATGACGGGGTCGTGGAAGGGATAGGAAAAGACCTGGAGCAGGGCCACGAGGATCAGGTCCACCCCGCCGGAGAGGGTCCAGGAGCCGCTTGCAACCATCTCTTTCGGCTTCCCCGCCGGGAAGATGTACGCGAGGATCAGAAAGAGGATGACGGCGGCCATGATTACCTGCACGGCGTCGGTGATGATGCTGCTGCGAAGACCACCCTTGAGGATGTACGCAAGCACGAGAGCGGTGATCGCCCAGGAGGCGACGTAGTACCCCTGGCTTTCCCGCGGTCCGAAGAACTGGGCCATGACGATCGTGTTGCTCCAGATCTCATTCCAGAGACGGATGATGAGAATAAGCGAAAAGATCCAGACGGCGCCCGTCCCGTACCGGCTTCCAAGATAATCGTGGATGCTCCGGTATCCCCTCCTCCGGAGGCCGTAGAGCACGGTACCGGCCACGAGAAAGGAGATCCAGTAGACGGCATACGCCACGCCGCCCGGGAACCCGAACTTCTGTCCCAGGTCCGCTGCGTTCTGGATCGACTTCGCGAAGATCCACGAAATGAGCACGCTCGACGTGAGGAAAAAGAAACCGGGCTCCCTGCCGAACTCGTCTTTCCCCCGGAAGAACTGGTCTGCCGTGTTCGTCCCCCGGCTGCGGGGGGATATCGCGATCATCGCGACCCCGAATACTGCGAGAATCCCCCAATTCGCCCAATGCACGTCCACCGGCTCCTCCCCTACTCGGGGCTCTCCGTTCCATTGATACGCCAATCGCAGTCGTATGAGACCTTCCCTTCGAAGTTCTTCAACTTCTTCGCGAGCCCGGGCACGGCGTATTTTTTCAGATGACGCACCCCCGATTCCTCCGAACCACCGAAGTCCGCGAAGATCGAAATCGAATCCCGGTATCGTTCCCTCATAACCTTTCCCACTGCCCGTTGAGTCGATCGGGGAACAAAAATCTTACAACCCAACACCAATTTCCGATCAACGGAGATGGGAAACCATCGGACGTTTCCAAAAATGGCAACATGGTACTTGTCGGAGATAACGGAAATGTCACGGGGGTATAACAATTCGTTCCCGTAAACACGGCCTTCTTCCGACATGCAAGTAACACGGGTTGAAACACCGCGGGGAATGAGCATCGAATCCACATAAAAGGGGCAGCCCTTGGGCTGCCCCTTTATCCACCGGAAGAATCCTGTTTCCCGGGACTCCTGTCCCATCATTGGCGTGTCAGTTCGATGCCTCCATAGTAGAAGTAGAAATTACCTGTAGATGTGTTGTGTTCGGGAAAACCCGCCCTGAGGATCGTGTACTCCGTGGCAGTGCTCTGGCTGGTTGCCCGCGCATAAAACGAAGCTGTGTACCCTGTATCGCCGGGCATCCTCAAAACCCCGGCGGAATCCACCGACCAGGTAAAGGTGAGCCCACCGAAGGCGGAAACGGTCCCGGTCCCGTCGGCGTTGAATACCCACGTGTATCCATCGCTGCCCGAATACGTACCGGGGAGCAGGGCCGGGTCGACCGGTACGATTTTCTCCAGGGTCATAATGGGTGGCGGTTCGGTTCCATCGTCGATTACCGCCTGCATCTCCGTGGAAGAATCGGAAATGAGTCCCACCGTAACCGTCCCCTGGCCACTGATATTGACTACCAGATTCCCGTAAGTATCGATGCTCCAGGTTCCGGTAGCGTAATCGCTTGTATCGGGGGGGTCTTCGTAACTGTACTGCTCGAACGAGGAATCGGCATTCAATATGGAGAGGGTGGATTCATAACCCCCACCTGCAGGGGAATTCTCCTCGAAGAATGCCTGCCCCGACAGCATCTGGGCGGTGAACGGAATCGTGGCAACATCGGTGACGGTCACATCCATGGTGTCCGACTCGGTGACCCCTCCGGAGGAATAGGTCGCTGTAATCGTCACCGTTTGATTGTTGTCGATTCCCGAACAGGAAAGCACCCCGCCGGTGCTGATCGATGCCATTGCCAAATTCACGCTCCAGGTAGGTGCCACCGTTTTTGTTGTGTTGTCGTCATAGCTCGCAGTCGCCGTGTAGGTGGCCGTACCGTACTCGCTCATGGACGGCGGACCGCTGACGGAAAGGGCGGTCAAGGTGGCTGTACTTCCCCCTCCGCCGCCCCCTCCACCTCCTCCACACGTCAGGAGTACCATTGCCATAAACGCCAGGACCAATGAAGCGGGAAGATACGTGACAATAAATTTTCTCATCTCGATTGCCTTCCTTCCTGACTCTCCCAACAGTCAGAGTGGGAGATCATCTCGGGGCGGCCGATTGGGTCGCCAAGGCACGCCGGAAGAATGAACTCCTATTGTGTCGGCACTATCAGGGAGACCGGCATTTGCATAAGGCAGAGGGATGAAGGGATAAGACAACGGTTCCGGGATAGAGCGGAAACATCCTGATCTCCCTTCCTCGAAGAGGAAATAATCAATGGAGTTCGGTTGCCCGCTACCTGCCGATAACTTGTCAGAGGAATGTTGTGTTCCCAGGGGGACGTTGGCCGTCTGGGCAATTGGCCATCCACGGGATGCGCGAGAAACACCCATACAGCCACCCATTTGGCATCATCCTAAGGCACAGAAAATGACAAATGGGGGACAGATCAAACGATCTCAAGACAAACGATATCACTCCCCGCAGTTCGATCCCGATGGCAGGAGCGATCTGCGTTAGTGACAATCCGCGCAGACGCCTACATGGACCCGGGACGGATGGATCATCGTGCCTGGGGAATGGCAGCCCGAACATGCTCCGGAGGAGGCATCCGCCATGGTAGCAACGTTGCCCTGGTAACTGATCTGCACCTGAAACGGCATCGCAAGCGGCGCAGACGTGTAGAAATTGCCCACAGCATTCGTCACAAGAGAGACGACGCGGGGGGAAGGAGAACTCGAGTCGGTGAGCGTCACCGTAGCCCCGGAGACGCCACCCGATGCCGGAGCATCCCCCCGGTTGAACACCGTCCCGGCAGCGGTGAACTCGTGACAATCCAGGCAGTTTGAGCCCGGGCTCATCGTGGCGCTGCCCTCCTCCTCCCCTTCTCCGCCGCAGGAGGCGAAGGAAACGACGACCAGGAGGGCGCACAAAAGCGAAAGTGTTATACGAAGTGTCCGCAATGTCAGGTCAACTCCAACTGGCATCCGCCGGCAGTATACCATCGCCTCGTCATACCCGAGAGGAAATCCCCGACGGTCTGTACAACCAACTCCATGAACAGAAATGTTTCGGATTGGCGATTATCCGGGACCGAAAGTGACCCAAACCCCAATTCTTGGACATTCCTAAAGTTATAATTCTCGGTAAATTTGCGGTCCTCATAAAGGGGGACGACGATGCGGAAGGCCCGGTTCAGCGAGGAGCAGATCACGTATGCCCTGAGGCAGGTAGAGTCGGGGAAGCCGGTTGGGGAGGTCTGCCGGCAGCTCGGGGTGAGCGAGCAGTCCTTTTACCGCTGGAAGCGTAAGTACCAAGGGATAGGGATCGCCGAACTCCGCCGCCTTCGGCAGCTGGAGGAGGAGAACCGGAAGCTGAAGAAGATCGTGGCGGATCTTTCGTTGGACAAACACATTTTGCAGGATGTGCTCTCAAAAAAAATCTAAGGCCCGCGCGGAAGCGCCGGCTGGTCGGTTACGTAAAGGCCACCTACAAGACCAGCATGCGTCGGGCCTGTGACTTGGCGCAGGCAAACCGATCGACGATGTACTACCAGAGTTGCAAACGGGACCGTGGGGAGCTTCGGGTCCGGTTGCGGGACCTGGCCTCGGTCCGGGTGAGTTATGGGTATCGCCGCTTGCACGTTTTGCTGCACCGGGAAGGATGGCGGGTCAATCATAAGCTCGTGTATCGGATCTACAAGGAAGAAGGACTGGAGGTTCGTACGAAGAAGCGCAGGAAGCGGGTCAGCGCCTTGCGGATCGTTCTCCCGGCTCCGACACGGCCCAACGAGCGCTGGAGCATGGATTTTGTTTCTGACAGTCTCCACGATGGGCGTAGGTTCCGGGCCTTGACGTTAGTCGATCACTTTACGCGTGAGAGTCCCGCGATCGAGGTGGGAAACTCGATCCCCGGACGTCGAGTCGTGGCGGTTCTGGAGCGACTGGCCAAGACGCACGGGTTGCCCCAGGTCATCACGACGGACAACGGAACAGAGTTCACTTCCCGGGCTGTGGACGAGTGGGCTCATCGCAACGGGGTGAAGATGGACTTTATCCGGCCGGGAAAACCCATAGAGAATGCCTATATAGAAAGTTTCAACGGCAGACTCCGGCAGGAGTGCCTGGAAGAGAACTGGTTCATGTCGCTCGAAGATGCGAAGATCAAGATCGAAGCATGGCGGAAAGACTATAACGAGCACCGGCCCCACAGCAGCTTGAAGGACGAAACGCCGCAGGCATTTGCGGAGGACTGGCAGCTATCTCGGACCGCAAAAGAAGCGGGGATCCTAACTTAAAAAGTGTCCAGGGTTGGGGGCAAGTTCAAAAGTTAGCCTTCCCCTATTTCGCCTGGTACGGAATCCGGGTGGCAGGTAAACCTTTCCTTCCTCAAGGTGAAACAGTTGTCGGAATGTTCCTATCTTAATAAAAATTAATTTTTTCGCCGGGAGGTGGGAAATGAAAAGGATGTTTGGTCTTTTAGTCATGGGGATGGTTCTGTGTTCGTTTGCGGCGGGAAATGCCTGGAGTGCAGAAAATCAACCCCCCAAGAATTTGAAATATCATGTCATTTGCGAAACCAGTTCGATGGGGAGTGCGGATGAAATCATAAATAATCTTTCCTTGAAAGTTACTGAACTAATGAAATCCGGATGGAAGCCTGTCGGCGGGGGATTCGGTTTCGGGGCCGTAATGTGTCAAAGTTTGACCAGATAAATTTTTGACTGGGGCCTTCATGGGAATAACGACTCAATAGCCAAGGTCTCGGCGACAGTTGCTATTGCGCCCGGAAAAGTCGGGGAAACAGATTATTTCGGGGGAAAAAGGGGGCGGCTCGGCAGAGTATCAGGGGAGTCTATCTCCACAACTGATGTCGATTGGACATCAGTTTCCATAAAATACCCCCCCGACATTCAGCGTATCCAGCCTATTAGGCTATCCGTCAGGTGGACAGGAAGTGAAAGATTGTGACAGGAGGACGCAAACCGGGCGCAAACAACCATCAGATAAAATCGAGTCATTCGTTATGACGACGTACAAGAGGAGATGCAGCGGTTTTTCGCGAAGATCTTCGAAGCAGTTCAGTTGAGCCCGAAGAGGGACGGCAGGTAGGTTGACAGCGAGGGGCAGAGGGCCACCACGACCAGCGCGGCCACCATGGCGAGGATGAACGGAACCGCTTCCCGGAAGGTGTCCTCCAGGGGGATCTTCCCGATGTTCGCGGTGACGTAGAGGTTCACCGCCACAGGAGGGGTGAACTGGCCGATCGCGAGGTTGAAGGTCATCATGACCCCAAACCAGACCGGATCCCACCGGAGATGGGCGATGATCGGAAGGAGGACGGGGAGAAGGATGTAGTAGATGGTGATGGGATCCATGAGCATCCCCGCGACCAGCAGGAGCAGGTTGACCAGGAGGAGGAGGACATACCGGTTTTCGCTGAACCCGATAATGGCGGTGGCCGCCCGATCCAGCACCCCCACGGTCGATCCCGCCCAGGCAAACAGGGTTGCGAACGCGACGATGATCATCACCACGGCGGACGATTCGCTCGCGTCGGCAAAGATCTGGAACAGGTCCCGAACCGTGAGAGATCGATAGACGACAAGACTCACGAAGAGGGAATAGACGACCGCCACGACCGCCGACTCGGTGGGGGTGAAGATCCCGCCGTAAAGCCCCCCGAGGATGACAACCGGGGCCAGCAGCCCCCAGATCGCCTCCCGGAAAACCAAGAGCAACGGCTCGGTGGAAATCTCTGCGGAACTGTACCCCCGGCGGCGTGAAAGGATCAGGGCGGGCACCACCAGGGCCGCTCCCGCCAGGACTCCGGGGAAGACTCCCGCAGCGAACAATGCCCCGATGGAGGTGTTCGTGATCGCCCCGTACAGGATCAGGGCGATGGAGGGAGGCACGATGATCGCGGTCGACCCTCCCGCGGCGATCAGGGCGGCGGAGAAGGGCCGGTCGTACCCTTCCCGGGCCATGGCGGGAATGAGGATCGCCCCGATCGCGGCGGCATCGGCCGGCCCCGAACCGGAGATCCCCCCGAAGAAGACGCAGGTCGAGATGGCCACGATCGCCAGGCCCCCCGTCCGATGTCCGATCACCCGGTTCGCCAGCCGGATGAGCCGATGGGAGATCCCGCACCGCTCCAGCAGGAACCCGGCCAGGATGAACAGGGGGATGGCCAGCAGCGGAAACTTGGCGATCCCCGCGTAAAAGTTCGAGGAGATGATCGGGGTTCCCAAGTGTGCGCCGTAGATCACGGCGATGGCGGCCGCCCCGATGGCCACCGCGATCGGGATCCCCAGGAAGAGCAGGACAAAGAAGAGGAGGAACAGGAGGATGCCGTAGTCCATTCAGCCGCCTCCCCGTGTCCGGAAATCCCGCAGGACCTCCTGGAATATCCGAAGAATGACGAGAAGACAAAGTACGGACATCAGGATCGTGTAGCCCCATTGGGGGACGCTCAACGCCTCGGAGATGATCCCCAGCTCCCGTTCAACCTCCGCCTGCAACAAGCCGTGATAGATCAGCAGCGAAAAGACCGCCACCGCGAGGACCCTTCCGAACAGCCAGAAGAGCCGGGAACACTTCTCTCCAACGTACCGGTTCAGGAAGATGAGCTTCAGGTGGGACCCCCGCTTGAACGCCGCGGCGGACCCGAACATCGTGATCCATACCAGGGCGTTCACCTCGATCTCCTCGGACGGTGCGAAGGAGAACTTGATCAGATAGCGGGTGAGGACGTTCAGGAAGGCGAAGAGGGTCATGAGGGCGAGGATCAGCGCCCCCATGACCTCCTCGAAATGCTCAACGAACCACCGGAGCTTGTCCCTCATCGGATCCCCGGTCAGTGCGATCCGATGATCTTCTCCGCTTCCTCCACCAGGTCCTTGCCGATCTTGCCCTTCCACTCTTCATACACGCCCCGGGTCTTGTCGATGAAGAGTTGCCGCTCCTTCTTGTTGAGGGTCGTGACCTCCATCCCCTTGCTCTTGAGGAGATCCAGGGCCGAGAGGTCGGGCGGGATCAATCCCTTACGGACGGTCGCCACTTGCCATTTCGTTGCTTCGGCCGCGGCTTCTCGTACGATCTTCCGGTCTTCCGGCGTGAAGGAGTTGAAGACTTTCTGATTCACCGTGAGCATCAAGGGATCGATCACGTAGTGCCAGAGGGTGATGTACTTGTGGAACTGCCAGATCTGGACGGGGATGAGAACCCCCACGACCGGATTCTCCTGTCCGTCGACCACCCCCTGCTGAAAGGCGACCTGCGCATCCCCCCAGTTCATGTTCACGGGGTTCGCCCCCAGCGCCTTCATCGTGTCGATGAAGGCCGGCGTGCCGACAACCCGGATCTTCAGCCCTGCGAGATCCGCGGGGGTATGGATGGCGCGCCTGGAATTCGTGATCTCTCGAAACCCGTTCTCCCCCCATCCGAGAAACAGGACCCCCTTTTCCTTGAGCAGCGCGGCGATCTTCTTCCCGACGCTCCCCTCCTTGACGGCGTCCAACGTCGCGTAGTCGGGAAACAAGAAAGGAAGGTTGAACAGGTTCAGCTCATTGATCGTGGAGGACCAGTTGATCGTGGAGGCGAAGGCGAAATCGGCCACCCCCTGCCTCAGGATGAGAAACTCATTGGTCTGTTTTCCTGCCATCAGGGAGGAGGAGGTGTACACCTTGATGTTGATTCTCCCTTTCGTCCGTTCCCGCACCAGATCCGCGAACTTCGTCGCCCCTTCGCCCCACGGGAACTTGGGGCCGACCACGACGCTCAGCTTGTATTCGCTCTTGTAGACCGCCGGAGCCGGAGTCGGCAGGAGCATTGCCAGGGATAGAGACACCACAAGTGCGAACAGCAGGCATTTCCAGCCGCGTTTCATGACATCCCCCCATGGAATAGAGATGATCTATTTCTACGGGGAGGCGGGAGGAAAGTCAAACGCTTCAGGAGATTGGTCTACCGTAAAAGAAGTGGTGTAATTTTGATCACTCATTTCTATATCTCCGTAACCGGAGTGATCGCCGTGGACGGGGTTACTGCCCGAATCTTGATTGAAGCCCTCCTCCCCACGGGATACACTCGGACTGAATCCCAACCACTTCAGGGGGCGGGGAGATAGATGGGCGTCAGGGAGCGGGAGCGCAAAGGGTTGTATCGCTATCTGACGTTCGGTTTGCTCACCCTCCTGTTCTCGACATCATTGGCTGTTGCAGTCTTCGGGGGACAGTTCGAAGATGCAGTTGCTGCCTATGATCGGGGTGACTATGCAACAGCCATCAGATTGATAAAACCATTGGCCGAGCAGGGGAATGCCGAAACCCGGTTCATCCTCGGCCTTATGTACGATAACGGTCGAGGAGTCGCGCAGGACCACGCCATGGCAGTGAAGTGGTACCGAAAGGCGGCAGAGCAGGGAATTGCCAAGGCCCAGTTCAACCTCGGCGTCAGTTACGAGGACGGCCAAGGCGTCCCGCAGAACTACATGCTGGCGTATATGTGGTTCGACCTTGCATCTTCTGCACTCGAAGGAGAAGGACGGGAGAGAGCCATAAAAAACAGAAACGCTGTCGCCTCCAAATTGACTCTGGAACAGATCGCTGATGCGCAACTATTGGCACGGGAGTGGAAGCCGAAGGAGGGGGTGAGATAGATGGGCATCAAGGATGCCATTGCCTCTATTGAACGAGGAGATTACGAGAAAGCGTATCGATTTATCAAACCACTTGCCGAGCAGGGCGATCCTCATGCCCAGTGCATCCTTGCCGCCATGTACTTCAATGGCCAAGGCTTTCCACAGGACTACACCGAGGCGGCGAAGTGGTTCCAAAGGGCCGCCGAGCAGGGATATGCCGAAGCCCAACACAACCTCGCCCTCTTGTACAAAGTCGGCCAGGGAGTTCCACGGGTCTATAAACTGGCGTATATGTGGTTCAACATCGCGGCTTCGCAGTTAGACATCCCGACGGAAACGAGAGAGGTGGTTGTAAAGGAGCGAGATAATGTCGCCTCCAAGATGACCTCGGAGCAGATTGCCAAGGCAAACAAGTTAGCATGGGAGTGGAGGCCGAAGAAGGAATAGAGGGCGGGCATTTTTCGTTTCAATGGATGGCACGAGTATAGGCACGAGTGAGTCAAAAGAGAAAAAAACAAGGGGCCACGATTTCTCGTAACCCCCCGATATTATTTGGTAGCTGGGACTGGATTTGAACCGATATCTATCTTGCAGCGAGCCCGTTGGCTCCCGCCGGAATTCCTTTAACCCTCGGGAGGCGCGAAAGTTTTCCGTCGACGTGAACCTCGAAGGCGCCGATGGTATTGTTGCCGCCGTTCAGCGTGAAAAGGTAGCGGCCGTCGTTGCTCAAGACCATGTCGATGGGGCCGCTTTCTTTCCCTGTCTTGCCGGTCACCCCTTTGGCGTCAAGAAGCGTGATCGTCCCGTCGAAGGCGATCCGGTAGCCGGAGACCGATCCGCTCCCCGCGTTCGTCGTGTAGGCGAATCGCCCGTCGCTAGTGACCACGACCCAGCAGGCCGCCGTTTCCGTGGTCGGGACTGCCGAGTTGACGACCTGGAGCGTCCCGTCCCCCTCGAGGACGTACGAAGACATGGAGCTTGCATCGGGAGCGCCCCCGGCGGCCTCGGAAACGAAGAGCTGGTCCCGCTTCCCGAACGCGAACCCGAACGGCGTGGCCCCCTCGGAGAGGTTTACAACGAGGCTCGATGCCAAGCCATCTTGCCCGACGCGCCAGGTGTCGATGACGTTGGTTGCCTTCTCCGTGACGGCGAGGAACCGGCCGTCCGGGCTGAAGCTGATCTGGGCGGGACCGGTGTTCCCGGCGCTCAGGAAGCGGGTTGAGCCGTCCAGATGTGACAATGTCCCGTCCGGTCCCACGAGGAACGCGGTGATGGTGTCGCTGTCGCCCACGGCCCCGCCGGCGTTGAGGACGTACAGGAGGTTCCGGTCGACGGCCACGCTGATCGGGCGTCGGCCGCCGGAGCCTTCCTTATCAACAAGGGTCAGGCCGTCCGGTTCCACTCGGAAGACCGAGACATCGTCGCTCCCTGGGTTGACGACGAAGAGCCACCGGTTTGCTGCGTCCAAGGCGAGGGCGCCCTGGTTCCCCAGTCCGTCCCCCGAGCCCAGGCCTTCCGTGGAAAAGGTGGCACCACGGACGAGGTGTCCGCGTTCCGTCCGTCGGAACATGATCACCGCGTTTCCCGATGCATCGTTTGTCATGGTGTAGACGGCGCCCGCGAAGTCGCGGTGATTGCCGGCGTCCGCTGTCCCCGCCATCGGAACGCTTACTAGGATGGTTGCAAGCATTAACGACAGGACGACGAGAAGTTGCTTGGCTACCCTGGGCATCGCGTCTTCTCCTTTCGTGCAAAGAGTTGTCGGTTGGGTCCGCCAGATAGCTGCCTCCTTTCTCCCGGGTTCTCCCGGGTCCGGCGATCTTCTCAAGATTGAGTAAAGGTAGCCGCCTGGTGTAACGGGGGAATCACGCAAACATCACATTTCAGTAACGATTGAGCAGTGGTGCCCCGGTCTGCGAACATCGCAGTGGAAAGGAAGAGTCTCCTGAGAGGACGGGTTTCCAAAGGGCACGAATCGAGCTCAGGCAACATGCCCTCGTTCAGTGAAAGCGGGAAATTACCTTTTACTGATATGTTACGGGAAGATATAGGGAAGCCGATCTTCGGGGGACGAACCTGACCACATTGTGGTATTGTCCAATTGGTCTAAAAACGAGGGCAGATCGGAAGTAGCCCCCAAATGAACCAGGGACGGGGCCGACGACTCCGTCCCTCCCGTTCCCGACCTTTAATGTGAACAAATGTCCGAACGGAACATACCCCGATACATCGTTTACCTCACGGCCCTTTTCGTTTTAGCCTCCCTTCTTGGCTTCCTGGCACCGATACCGGGGAAGCTGGATTTGGTCGGAACACTCATGGCTTCATTCACTCCATTCCTTACACTGCCGCCCTGGAAGATGTTCTTCGTGATCCTTCTCAACAACTCAACCAAGTCGTTCGTCATCCTCCTATCCGGAATTCTGTTTGGCCTCGTTCCCCTGATTGCCGTCGCAACGAACGGGTACATCTTGGGGATAGCCTATCTGTTTGCATCCGGCGAAGTTGGGTATGTGAAAGCCGCAAAGGCGGTATTGCCCCACGGTGTACTTGAAATCCCTGCGGTTATTTTCTCGGCAGCTTACGGTCTGTGGCTGGGCGTAAAATTTGCCAAGCAAATTCGGAAACGGGACTTGACGGGTTTTGGAGAGCATGTCAGGCATGCGATCATGATGTTCTTTAAAGTCGCTTTTCCCCTGTTCCTGCTCGCCACCCTCATCGAGACGTTTCTGATTTTTTCAATGGGGGGAAGCGTTCCCCCGTAAGATCGGTCGATATCCGAAAATGCGCAGTGACTCCTCACACCCCTTTCATTTTTTCCTGTGCTTGATGAATAGAGCCGTATGCGATGGTGGAAGAAATGAACGTTCTGCTTGGATACCGGGACGAGGAAATTATTTGCTTCATTGGCACCGCAACTCATCATATTCCCGATCCCATAATGCAACTCATTGGACAAGGCCTTCGGGGTGGAGGCACAATTTGGGCATGAGAATTTCTAGAGATAAAATATGCTGGTGCAAATAACCTGCCCCACATTTTCGGTATGACAGATGGTACTCGTGGTACCAGATCCCTTCGCCATGCTGCCTGGATACCCTCAGCATCGACCATCAGCCGCCAGTGTCTAAACCTCAATAAGCGTCGAAGCGCTTCACAATGCCACGGTAAATGATCCCGGACACATTTCGGATCACCGCACCGCGTGAGCGGATCCAGGTTGTGTAGTCACGGGCGCGCTTCTCCTTTTCAATGATCCCGATCATGGTATACGGGTAACGCTTGCCGTCCGGACCCTTGACAGTGAGGATTCCCACATCACCGCAGATGCGCGCAGTGCTGCCGGTCTTGTTATAAACCCGGGTATTTACCGGGATGCTCGCAACCCCCGTGAAGATCCTGTCGGGTCCCGGCAGTGCCATCAGGCGTTTGATCTCCCGGGCGCTGAAGATATCCCCCTTCCAGAGCGCATACAAGAAGCGGCTGTAGTCGTGGGGGGATGCCTTGTTGCGATACGTTCGTCCACCGCGTGGTATATATTCGACGATGCGCGTATCCTGGAAGATACCGGGATATCTTCGTTTCAGTATGCGTTCAACCGCTTTCGGCCCGCCGATATTCCGGATCAACCAATTGGTGGCGGCATTGTTCGAATGCTGGATCGCCAACTCCATATATCGACGACTTTTATTGCCGTAAATCAGCTCCCCTTTCTCGACCTTGCAAAAGAAAGCCGCGGCAATAAAAAGCTTCACCATACTGGCTGCTTCGAACTGCTCGTCCTCATTGATGCTGACCAATTTTTCGCCGGAGGTAAAATCATACACCGACCAGGCGGTGCGCTCATCGGCCTTGATCTTGCCATCCCGGCGCAGGCGGTTGATGTAGTCTTCGACGACAGCCTCGAGGTCGAGGATCTCCCGATTGCGTTCGGTTTTCGTCATCTTGTTTCGGGAAACCTGTGGAACGCTAACCGAATGGAAAGACGCTTGCCTGGCGTCACCGTTGTCGATTACCTCCAAATCCCGCGAGCGCATCGGCATAGCAGCTTCCAGACCCTGGGATTGCAACAGTCGGGTATGGACTTTCGCGACCCGTTTCGCCCCGGCGCGGTCCCCATGGCGCACGTATACCAGACCGTAGAGATCGCCCCTGGCAACCACCTTGAGACTGTTGGTCACTCCCGGGCCCAGCACTCCGGCTACTCGGTCACGATAGTCCTGGACCCCGGCGAGACTCCGTGACCAGATGTAGGAAACATCGTAGCGATTCGCAGCGGCCGCAGCCGGCGACATCGCCGCCAGTCCCAGCAGGGCGACGACTATAGCAAGAAAGGGGCGCCCAATGGCTCGCAACGTGTTGCATCCCTCGTGAGAGAACATTTTTTATTTATTAACATAAATGATCTGTATGGCAAAAATATATTGAGCGGGGAACTTGGTTTCTCTCATTATCATCCATATCCACCAAACGGTACCGTTCGAGGAGATGATCGACCCGTCGGCCATTGCAAAGACACCGTCTTCATGACTTCCAAGCATGAATTCTCGTTCTCCCGGGACACCTCCACCGGAATCAGCAACCATGCGGGACGAGGCGATCAGACGATATCGGCCAATTCGATATAGAAGGTGAGGTCTTTCCCCGCGAGAGGATGGTTAGCGTCAATGGTGACGGAATCTTCCGAGACCTCCGTGATGACGGCCGGGAGCTCCTCTTCCTTGGGTCCGGTCAACTTCAGTGTCATCCCTTCCTGGGGGTCGATGTTCGGAGGGAACCCTTCTTTTTTCACCTGAATTACAAGCTCCTCTTTCCGCGGTCCGAAAGCATCGGTCGGCGCAATTTCCAATTCCTTCGTCTCCCCCACAGACATTCCCACCAAGGCGTCCTCCAGGCCGCGGATTACCGTACCGCTGCCAAGAGTCACCTCGAGGGCTTCGCGATTTCTAGAGGTGTCGAACACCGTGCGGTCTTCCAGCAGCCCCGTGTAGTGGATCTTCACCTTGTCTCCGTTTTTTGCCTGTCTCATCGCAGCACCTCCGTCTCAATAAGAATTCCTGTAAGGGTTCCCACGCAGCCCTATTCTTTTCTGATGAGGGCGCCCATCGGTGGATTCGCGTATGCCCGATTTAATTGGGGCAGCGTCTTCCGTGGGCGGGTCAATGCCTTACATATCGACAGCTTCCTCGGTTCCATGCATCAGAAGGAGAGAAACGGGAGCAGGCCTTGAAAAACAGAGACAGGGCCGCTTCTCTGATGACCCCCGCCCAGATTGCCGAGGCGCAACGGTTGGCAAGGGAGTGGAAGCCGAAGAAGGAGGAGGAAAGTAGAGGAAGGAAGGGCGTGTCGCCTGACGATGATGTCCGGGATGATGGGGCGAATATCGAATCGCTAATGGAGGGCGTTGCTCGGGCGGTACATCTTCGGAACTCGAAGGCCCACTCGTATGCCTCAGTGGAGGAGCGGAAGATGGGCATCCCGGATCACTTCACTGCCACCCACCCGCAGAAGTTCATCCACCTCCAGAAGCAGTCCACCTGCCTGAACCCAGCACCCCTCAGAAGCATCTCGTTGAACCGGGCAGTGACCGGAACGAGGACTCCCTCCAGCGATAATCTCTTGCGCTCGATCTCATCGTGGGAGTATCCTTTGCTCTCCTTCATCCGGTAGTACAGATCCACGAACACCTTATCCAGCCGCGCCGTGTCGCCCAAGACCTTCTCTACGAGTACGAGCACGCCTCCGGGCATAGTCGTCTCATAGATGTCGCTGAGTATCCTCTGGCGGTACTCGATGGGCGTAAACTGGAGGGTCAGGACGCAGTTCGTGACGCAGGCGAGAACGGCTGGATAGTCCGTTCGCAGATCATGCTCCCGGATCTCTACGATTCCGAGCTTGATGTAGTTGTCGAACCGGGCGCGGGCCAACTCCAGCATCGGCTTGGAGATCTCCAGCCCGAGGTATCTGTTGTGCGCTCCGTACCGATCGACGAACCGGGAGAGGGCCTCCCCGCGCGAACAGCCTATGTCGAGGATCGTCCCGTGTTGCTTGATGAAGGGTTCTGCGACCGAGAAGCACGACTCACGCATCAGGTCGTACTGTGGGATGCTCCGCTCCAGCATGTCGTCGAACGAGCGGGCGACCGATTCATCGAATGCCCACTTGCCTTCGGGCAAATGACCTACGGACGAGTCGTTGGGAAGTGGCGATGTCTCGCTCGTTGAAGGTACACTGTCGCGATCGCCTGGTTTGTCGGATCGTTCCACCAGCGGCTCCTGCGAGAAGGGTCTGGGATCAATACGTTTTCATACACCGCCAGCCATCCGTCCGTCAAGCGGAAGCTCCGCTCGAACGCCTCGAAGAACGCAACGTCGCGGGCGGCGGGTGTAATCAGCAGGACGGAGAACAGGACGGCGGCACACTTCCCCCAGACCTTCACCGTGCGCGAACACTTTTGGAACGTAGAAAAGTTTACCACCCTATGCATTCTGTAGCCCACCCCCTCGTGCCTCTCCGGAAGGCACCGACCCGTACGGTCCCGCCGTGTCCTGCTGGACCACGTTCCAGCAAAAATAAACTTTATTGATTTCTCATCATTTACATCATTTCCTAAATTTCCTTCATCTCTACAGTGTTCTGATGTCATGTCATGAATCCCGTCAGAATCCCATTTTGTAGAATAGCCAGCTAAACATACGGTTTCCAAGAGACGGATTCTCTCCTGTTCGCACAAAAAATGTACGGCGTAGCGGAACAGTCAACTTCCGAAGCAACCGCATGTACAAGGCCCGACTTTTGTGCTGGAAGTGGGTCTCGTCCATGTTGGCAGCCGCGGAGTACATCAGGTTTCCGAAGAAGTAATCTGCGTCGACACCCTTGTTCGTGAACAGGGTCAACGCTGCCGGCACGTTCAGCCACGGACGGTACGGGTTGAGATCTCCTACCGGAAGGATCTCCGGCTTTCCGAAGGCCTCGACTGCAAGCTTCATGTACGGACTGATCATCGGATCGATGCCCATCTTGCTCGAAGCAACCCAGTCCACTGCAACCAAATCGGCTCCTCCAATGATCGTTTTCGTCTCACTCGGCGCAGGATCAGCAAAGATCCCAAAAGGGCCGTCGGCGCTAAGATATGCATCCACCAGCCCATAATCCACGGGGAATGCCGACAGGTACTCGATGGTGGTTTCGTAGATGCCCCGGTTGCAATGGTATTCCTTGAACTTGTTCGCCAAGGGAAGAGCCCCGTAAATGTTTTTGAGCGTCAGCGTGTAATAGGCGTAGGCGTGTGTCTTGTTCTTCGCGAACGAGATCCTAAAGTCGGCTTCCCGCCAGCTGCACGACACCGGGTGCTTACCGAGATGCGGACCCAGGTTTCGCTTCTCATCCGCGTCCAGCGTCATGTCGACGACTTCGTACCCAACGGCGCCGTCGTAGCCCAGGTACGAGGCGACCTCGCGCACGCTTCGCTTGGTGAAATACTCGCCGTACGTCGATTGCGCTTCGACGACCTTCACGTTCCGGAAGCCTCTATCGCGCAGCTGTTTCACGATATGGTGGACCAATTCGGGATCGGTGAAGGTGGAGCGATCCCGCTTGTTGTAGGCGAACATGAAATTCGGCTTGAGGACGATCGAGAAGTCGGAGCGAGCCTTTCCAGAGCTTGTCAGCTTCGTCTCCACCAGGCCGTCAAATCCGGTTTCCTCCAGCACTCGATCCAGCGCAGCAAGCTTGTTCTCATCACGGATGCTGGCTACCTTCATCTTCCTGTCGGTTCCGATCGCCTCGAGCCGCATCAGGGACATATCCTCTTCGAGCGCCAGGCAGCGCGGCCCCGCTGGATCTTGCACCTCTACGATACGGCGTTGGAACACCCCTGTTGGGAAGTGATCGTTGTTCACCTCGATCACCGGCTCGCCGAGCTTTTTCAGAAGCGGTGCGCGCTCGGCCGGACTTCCCGCCGGGGAGATGGGACGAACGCGCAGTTCCCCCCCCCATCAGCATCTCGGATGAGCTTGTTCGCGAGACGACGGAACCCAAAAAGGCCTCGATCTGGTCCTTGGCCCAATGTTCACGTTCGTCGCGAAGCGTGCTTGATCGGATCTGCACTCGCGCGGCCCTCTCCTCTGTCCGGATCGCGCAGAGGTAGCCGTAAAGCATCTTCGGCCCTTTCACATTCCGCATGGTCCCTCGTTCGGCTTCTCCGAAGGTTTTGGCGACGACGATCTTCAGTTCCTGTGTCGCTCCTCCGCCCTCCGGCCCTCCCCTACGTAAGATGAGGCTTCCGGAGCTTACCGTAACCGCGTGGGGCGTGATGAAGATCCCGAGAGGATTTTCGCCGGGCAAGAGATCGCGGAGCTTCTTTGCCATGTCCGAGGAGAGCCGGCGAACCAGCTCTGGTACCAAGGGAAAAGACACCGCCACAGCGTCGTAAGAGCTCGCCTCAAAGTCGACCTCGAGCTCCACCTGTAATGGAGTGAGGTTTGGTGATTCTTCACGCATCTGGGTGAAGGAGGTGGAGCACCCGTCGATAAGCGCAAGAAGCGGCCCGCGATAACGGTAGACGCCTCCAACAACATCCAGTTCGAGCCCTTCCAGCACGCGATCGGTAATGCAGTACCGCTGATACCCCCCCTGCCCGTCACCGATGACGAGCAGGATATCCCAGAAGAGCTCGCTGTCGCCCCAGGGAAAGCCGCGATCGTGAACGCCGGAGACGAGGAAGAACGGAACCTCCGAATTGTCACTCTTCTGCAGGCGGCCGGAGAGAACGAGGTTCTCGTCTCGTGTGTCGTATAAAAGGCGGGGAATTTCAGATACTCATCCCGGAGGGCTCCATAGGCAAACGAAGAGAATGCGACGTATGCCGCCAATTTCTGCGACCAAGCGCTCGCGCCCTCTACCTCCATTGACGCGACCAGGGCTGGCGCATCCTTGATGTCGAAGTGAAGCTCGCCCGCCCCGTACACGGTTGCTTGATCGTCTTTGCCGATGTGGATTTTTGTGAAGAGGGTCGTCATGTCAGGGATCACGTCCAAAGCACCCTTATCATCGTGAATCTCTTTGTGCCCATGGAGGAAATAGGTCTGCCCGTCGCCTGCCGTGAAGCAGAACGTATACTTCATCTGGCGTATGCCGGATTGGGGGAGCACCGTGAAGAGGTTGAACCGACCCTCCCGGATGGGAAACATCCCTCCCAGCGGGCGAAACGTCACCGTGCCCGACAGTTCCGCGTCGTGCTCGGCAACCCTTAAGAAACGTCCGAGGTCGACGATATTGATTTGGACATCGAATTGCAGTGGGGTGTTTTGATCCCGGCCCAACGACGAGCCGCTTCGCGGGTCAGTATCGCCTAATCCCAGGTAACCAGCCATGGTCTCCTGGAACCGGAAAATAAGCCCGTCAAGGCCCCTCGTTCTTTTCTCGGTGGTTCCCACGTAGGTCACCCCCGTCTGTAATTTAAACTTTACCCCATTAAAAGTGACAAATAGAAGACAGATTTTGGCAATGATAAGGGGCGATAATGATTACTGATTTATGAAAGGTGCTGGGGATGGTTCGCTTCCTGTGGAAATAGAGTACTTACCTGGTACAAGTGCCTTATTCTGATTTCTTATTCGCCCAACTATTCTCCCCTCCCCTTTTTGGGGCCTGAACAAAGGCGGCAGAGAATGGGCACACATCGATCCCAGTCAAGTATTATTAATGCTCACCCTACGCGTAACATCTGGAATTTATATGTCAGAGGAGCCAGGCAAGACAAGATGACCTTCGGGCGGGATGCGGCGATCTTACCACCTGTAATCTATTGATTATATACATGATAATGTTTTTCATTGGGGAATCCGGCCAAAATATTTCCTCAATGATTTTGATTGGTTACGAAGGACTGTGAATAAACGTGAATTCTCGTGGTCACAATTTGGACCGATCTGAGGGGGGCGGGTCAATGTTGCAACCCTTTTCCAAAGGCAGCCGGCAGATTCATCCTGTGGTTAGGCTCCTATCGACGTTCGAGCGCCACGATTGCCGGGCCTTCTCAATTGAAGCAGATGGAAGGTCCTTGTATGGTTTGATGCTACATCCGAAATTCACCATGAAAAACCTCCTGTCCACGGCCCAGAAGCTGGCGTGTAGGGGATCTTCGGCATCGGGAATCTCGGCAGTAATCGAGAGGAGCTTCACCTCTCCGCCTCGGATTTGGAGAATAGGCAAAGAGCCTCGATCTACTCTACCCCGAACTATGCGGTAAAAACGTAGTTCAATGTAATCTGGATCGCGTTGAACGAGGTTGTAACTAGCTAATTGGCTCCGAAGGATCGGCTGGAAATTGACCGGCATTCGTTCTACGAATTCAGACAGTAGAAATTCCTCCAAAGGACAAGGGATCACTGCACCCTTCCAGACTCGATACCAGAGACTCGGCTGTGGCAACAAACTATCCATGTATTCCCCAAGTGGGTTCCACGTTTGGGCCAAGATGCGGGACTTCAGGATCTTCCCAGGGCAACCGTCAGCTTCAGCCGATGATCAGACGTTTCACCACCTTGCATCCGCATAATAGATCTTCCGTTCTTTACGATCATATGCGATAAGCTGAACCGTTGTAACCATATGGTTGTGGGCGACAACAGTCCAGAAATTAAGGTAGAAACGATTGCTATTGAGCGTTTCTGCCGAAGGGAACCAGACGAGATTATCTGAGTGGGCCATCATGGATGCAGTCTTGAGTGCCTCCACAAGAAGTGCGTCATCAATGGGAGGTCTAAGCCACACCTCGCGTCCAGAAACATCTTTCCGTAGAACCTCCTCAGGAAAACGGTCGATCTGGAGACAATAAGCGTTAATACCGTCTCCTGTGAATGATCGCGGTGATTCGTAGCTATGCAGCACGCGCTGAATTTTAGATTTGTCGCCAATCTGTGCCCAGTTGAGCACGAACATCGCCTTGTCAGGTGTAACACGATCAATTTTCGGGCCACCTGGCCGAAACCATGCAAAGAGCCATCACAGCAATCGCAACAATACCAATCAGTGCTAATGCACCTATAATCTGAAGGGCAATTCCAATAATCTTCAGTAGTCTGTGTCTCATAGAATACAGCTTCCGAAAAGGCTAAGTTGCATGCCACAAGCTTGTATCCGCCGAAAACCAAACTCAAGCAAGCATCATGTCGACTTCAAATACTTGTCAGGTGCATGTCTTCCCTATTTAATGTATATAGGCTCACCAGTGCAATAGCTCCTCATACCTGGGTCAGATATTTTTTCGCAAAGCATTTTATTACCCGTTGATTCTACAATTTTCATATAACATCCATCCTTAAATCCCTGCACATCAACTTTCTCGCATAAGTCTTTATTCATCAATTTTATGGCAACATCGCTTATACATATAGCCTTTAGATCCAATAAATCTTTAGTATCTGTAGGAATACGATTGCATATTTCCCAATTTTCAACTTTTTCGGCATACATGGCATAGCATTGATATTTCACCCCTACATGTTTCGATCGATCACAAACCGCGACATCTTTTATTTTTACAGCTCGATCAGTTAAACAGTTTATTTGCTCCATTAGGTTCTCTGTGTTTATGCATGATTCAGGTTCCTTGGAATATGCAAATTCTTTAATTGTAAATACCTGAATTAAGACAACAAGAAATAGGATAAACATCTTCCTTGTCATTTTTTCCCTCATGCGGCTAGCTATCACTTTAAAATGCAGATTCTCAGTCTTTACTCACGGTAGAAGTCAACTTCAAGCAGCATTTAGCTTTTTACTCCAATAGACCCTTGAAAAGATGAACATCGTCGATCCAAACTGTTCCTCTGCCATCGATTACCAAGTTTAATTTGACATTGTCTGGGTTTTCACCTTTTTTCAAAAAGAAAGGTGTCTCTTCAGTAGACCAATCTGTGGTTCCGCTGAGTGGAGAAGATAAATCTCGGGAGAAATATTCTCCCCTTCCCGTGAATTGACACCACATCTCCAAATAGGCTTTCCCCTGGAGATCGCTTGTGCGAATTTTGGCTTGGTAGGTGAGACGTGCATTCTCGACATCAATATCCCCTGTTTCATATAGCCGTACCGTAGTTGGCTGATTCGCCGTAATGCGCAAAGAACCATTGCCATCACTTGTAATCTCTTTATCGATGGCAACATCGTTCCTTGTAATCAAATCTTCTATGTTTTCGATTGGGTAGTGTTTCAGTTCGATTACCGTGTTAGATGATTTTGAGCATCCAGAAACGAAGATTACAACCAAGAGGAGAAGACAGATCAGCTTCGACGTCGAGTTCATTGCCAACCTCCTTCGTTTCCTACTTCTTATGAGGTCAAACGTGAAGGCTAAGGTGCGGGGCAACATGAACTTCGGTAGAACGGCCGTCTGCGGCAGCCGGTGGTTAGAAAAAAACAGCAAGTTGCAAGAGAGGTGCGTCCATTCTACCAATGCCAGCCCCAAAATCTGGAACCTATAAGGACTAAGCCAATGCACATAGAACCTATGCCGACGCCCCAAAGAAGCTTCCGCTCCATGGCATGTATTGCCTTGTATTCCTGCTCAAATCTTTGAAGGCCGACAACATTTCTACGATAAAGTCTCTTTAAGCCAGGCTGACCGCCATTCCAGTTTCTTGCAACGAAATTCAATTCCGCCCAGAGGTCAGGACGCTCTTTTTGGAGCCAGATCGCTAGTTGGCGAGCTTTTCGAGACATCCGGATCTCGTATACAAAAGCATAGATGATTGAAACACTGGCTAGGGAGAGCAGAATCTTTATCTGAGGGCTCGTCATAGGTTTTTTGTACCAGAAAAATACTTATTCATAGTGTTTTCTAAACCTTGGATTGAACTACTGGGCGTCAGGAACTTCGACAGTGTAGTCGTTAACTTCAGTCTTTGGATAGACGGCGACTGATAAACACACTTCATAATTACCCACGAAGCTTTCTTGGCCCACCAGAGGATTGTGATCGCCCTAACCAAGCAACAAGTAAGGCAAGACAAGCAGAGATGAACACGAATATCGTGAATGCCCTGTGCCGGGCCACGAAAGGAATGTATGGATGCGACACGGAGAGGTCGCAGGTCATGGTTGTGTAATTAAAGCTCCCACCGTTGTCGATACAGGTATCGACCAGGTATCGTTCGCGCACATAGAAACCCGCAAGAATTACCGCCGGAATTATCAAAACAAGTATTAAGAGGGTTTTCGCCCGCATCGATTTGAGCCTTTATGAGACCATTTAGCGCTCAGGCTAATCTGCGGGGCCTCATGATCAGCCCCTTATGATCGGTCCACTCGTATCTTAGTGTAAAAGCCATTTGAACTTGCCCCCAACCCTGGACACTTTTTAAGTTAGGATCCCCGCTTCTTTTGCGGTCCGAGATAGCTGCCAGTCCTCCGCAAATGCCTGCGGCGTTTCGTCCTTCAAGCTGCTGTGGGGCCGGTGCTCGTTATAGTCTTTCCGCCATGCTTCGATCTTGATCTTCGCATCTTCGAGCGACATGAACCAGTTCTCTTCCAGGCACTCCTGCCGGAGTCTGCCGTTGAAACTTTCTATATAGGCATTCTCTATGGGTTTTCCCGGCCGGATAAAGTCCATCTTCACCCCGTTGCGATGAGCCCACTCGTCCACAGCCCGGGAAGTGAACTCTGTTCCGTTGTCCGTCGTGATGACCTGGGGCAACCCGTGCGTCTTGGCCAGTCGCTCCAGAACCGCCACGACTCGACGTCCGGGGATCGAGTTTCCCACCTCGATCGCGGGACTCTCACGCGTAAAGTGATCGACTAACGTCAAGGCCCGGAACCTACGCCCATCGTGGAGACTGTCAGAAACAAAATCCATGCTCCAGCGCTCGTTGGGCCGTGTCGGAGCCGGGAGAACGATCCGCAAGGCGCTGACCCGCTTCCTGCGCTTCTTCGTACGAACCTCCAGTCCTTCTTCCTTGTAGATCCGATACACGAGCTTATGATTGACCCGCCATCCTTCCCGGTGCAGCAAAACGTGCAAGCGGCGATACCCATAACTCACCCGGACCGAGGCCAGGTCCCGCAACCGGACCCGAAGCTCCCCACGGTCCCGTTTGCAACTCTGGTAGTACATCGTCGATCGGTTTGCCTGCGCCAAGTCACAGGCCCGACGCATGCTGGTCTTGTAGGTGGCCTTTACGTAACCGACCAGCCGGCGCTTCCGCGCGGGCCTTAGATTTTTTTTGAGAGCACATCCTGCAAAATGTGTTTGTCCAACGAAAGATCCGCCACGATCTTCTTCAGCTTCCGGTTCTCCTCCTCCAGCTGCCGAAGGCGGCGGAGTTCGGCGATCCCTATCCCTTGGTACTTACGCTTCCAGCGGTAAAAGGACTGCTCGCTCACCCCGAGCTGCCGGCAGACCTCCCCAACCGGCTTCCCCGACTCTACCTGCCTCAGGGCATACGTGATCTGCTCCTCGCTGAACCGGGCCTTCCGCATCGTCGTCCCCCTTTATGAGGACCGCAAATTTACCGAGAATTATAACTTTAGGAATGTCCAAGAATTGGGGTTTGGGTCAACATCCTGAAGTCTCCAAGGAACACCAGAAATGAGGAAGCCCCATAAGCGGATACGCAATCGTCTCGGGTGCCGGCAGTCGGTATCTCAAGGCACTATGCGGTGCCGAAAAGAGGACTCGAACCCCCACGGGTTTCCAACCTACCTCAAAAATAAAATGAATCATTCACAATATAGGCACGTACTCCATGGCCTGTTCGAATTTTTTTTGCAGAAAGACAATTTGTAAAATACGACCTTCGGGGTGGAGGCCCGACAGCTTTAGAAGAGAATTCGATTACGTGACCTTCGGGGGACGAACACTCTCTATAAGCCCAAGGCCGGCGGATCCTTCGCCGGTTCTAGCCCCCTGCCCCTCGAGAACCGGGCTACTTGTGGATCCCCCCCTTCTCGGTTCAGGATGGCCTATGGGACGGGGGAAGGGAAAGACCAGGAAAACGATGATGAAGAACAAGCGATCGACCCTCCGGGCGGCAATGAAATATCTGATCCTCGAGTTGCCGGGTACAGTGTTGTTCGTCATTGCCCTGATCCTGATCCGTCGGTGGGTAGACCTGCCCGCATGGCTTTTCTGGGGTCTGGTTGTGTTGTGGGTGGGCAAGGAAGTCGTCCTGTTTCCCTTCGTCCGGAAGGCCTACGAACCGCAGGAGGGTGAAAACCCGATGATCGGCGCCCTGGGTGTGGTCGAGAACAGGCTTTCGCCCTCCGGATTCGTGCGGATCGGAGGGGAGCTCTGGAAGGCACATGTCCTGGAAGGCAGCATGCCGATCGACCGAGGGGAACCGGTACGGGTCAATGCCATCGAGGGTCTGACACTGATCGTGGAGCGCGCCGCCGAAAGACCCGAGGAAGAACAGTGACCCCGTTGCTGTTTTTCGATCCACCCTGAGTGTCCCAATTTACATAATTCGCGGTCCTCGTTTCGAGGAAGACGCTGAAAGAGAAGACGATTACGGAGGCCAAATTGTCCTTCGGGCGCGATGTCTGTAGGTTCGGTAAACCTCTGGGGTAGAGAACCCAACGGTCTCCCCTCCTCCCCTCTTTTTACCCATCCGGAATATAACGCACTGTTGGGTGGATCTTTACAGCATGAACGTGCCTTCCTCGGTTTGTATTTTACGATCCTCAAAAGATTGACCGCTTTCATTATTGAAGGAAATTCTATTGATATCAAAAGGTTAAGGACGTGAGAAAATCAATTTCCGTGCCATTCAAAGTGATAGAACCCCATTCGGTTCCGCATCATACCTACTGGGTAAAGTTGATGCCCCGGGACACCGATAAGAATGGATAAGCCGAACCATCGGCACATATCGCAGATAGAAACATATGCTTGCAGAACGAGAGCGTCTAGGAGGTGCGTATGAAAAATCGTTGTGCCTCGATAGGCATTTTTGTGATTCTCGTCGTTCTTTTCCTATCCTGCCCGCCGAAAAACGGACTGGCGGAGGTCAACCTTAACATCAACATCGGCGCTCCGCCCGTGGTCGTCGCGGAACCCGCCGCGGTCGTCCTTATCCCGGGGTCGGGGGTCCATTTCGTTGCCGACGCGGGGCCGGATCTCTTTTTCTACGCCGGGTTCTGGTGGTCGCCCCGAGGCGACCGGTGGTACCGGTCCCAGGTGTACAACGGACCTTGGATCGTCGTGGAGCACCGCCACGTTCCGGTCCAGGTCATCAGGGTCCCGAGGGATTACCGGACCCGCTACAAGAAGGTAAAACATGTCCCTTATGGACAGTGGAAAAAGGCCCATTACAAAAAGTCCTACAGGAATAACCGGAACGGTGAACACACCGATAGCAAGCATCATAAGAATGGTGGCAAGCGAGGGCATGGCACTGACTATTGATAACCACGCTTGGAAACAGGCGGTATCCGCCAAACCCCATGCTTCAGAAACGGCGGCGCAACAACCAGCAAACCATGAGACGGCGGGCGTGGGCCGTTCCCTATTCTTCGGAAAAGATATCTACACCATCGCCCGAGGCTACGCATTCAGAACCTATTTATCCCGGCGTGTGATTTCCATTCGGAGGGACATATGATCGACGCGGGAAAGAAAATGCGATGGAGCATGATAATCACCGGTGCGGCGCTCGCGGGGGTTCTGCTGCTGTCGGCCGGATGTGCGACGAACCCCGACGGGACCACGGAATACAAACGAACGGCGATCGGGGCCCTGACAGGCGCTGCGGTGGGCGCGGGGGGGGGCGTTGATCGCGGGCAAAGGGCACCGCGGAACGGGAGCTCTCATCGGTGGCGCTCTGGGGGCGGCCGGAGGCGGCGCCATCGGAAACTACATGGATAGGCAAGCGGCGGAGATGAAGCAAAAGCTCCCCGAAGCCGCCGTCACACGAGAGGGAGACAAGCTTTACGTCGCTCTCCCCTCGGGCATCCTGTTCGACGTCAATAAAACGGAGATCAAGCCGGCGGCCAGGGAATCAATTGCGCAGGCAGCGGAGGTACTGGTGAAATATCCGGACACCTACATCACTGTTGAGGGGCACACCGACTCCACCGGGGCGACGGTATACAATCAGAAACTTAGCGAATGGCGAGCCGATGCGGTCCGGTACATGCTCATGAGGGACGGTGTCCCCGCGTCGAGGGTCAGCATCAAGGGGTATGGGGAATCCGATCCCATCGCCGACAACTCCACTCCGGAAGGACGGCAGTCGAATCGGCGGGTTCAGCTCGAGATCCGGCCGAACGAGAAGCTGAAGGCCCAGCAGGGCTGAGCGGATAACGTGGCGGGGCGCGGCGGCTCACTTTCCGGGGTGCCGCGCCTCCTAGCCTTTCCCCCGGAAACCTCTCCAACTACTCACGGATTTTTATCCTTCGACACCATTCCCGCAAGCCCCAATATTTACCCCGAAAACATTCGTTTTTTGCACAGGTAACCTTACCCCCGATTTCATCTCCAGCCGGATTCTTAATAATTCCAAAATATCGCGGTCATCATCTCGAGAAGAACACTGAAAAAGAGCAAGTTGTCGGGGGAGCAAAACTGACCTTCGGTCGGGATGCCTTTAGGTCTGCAACCTCCGGGAGACGAGCATTAAACCGCATCGGTACCTGACGGACCGGCATGTGCGAGCGATCCCCTCTCCATTGAACCCAGGAACAACTGCTTTTCCAAGAAAGTCGTTTCCAGGACATCATATTTGACACGTATAACGTTATTCGTTACAATTTTATTACCCGATCACACGGGCAGCCAGGAGGCGCAATGTGATCAAATCGTTCTTTGACCGCGGCACGGAAGACATCTTTAACCGGGTTCGTTCCAAGGAAGCCCGGCGCACCTGCCCCGAACCAGTTTGGCGAGTGGCCCAGAGGAAACTCGACCAGCTCAACGCCGCCGTTTCGCTTCATTCGCTTCGAATCCCTCCGGGGAATCGATTGGAGGCCTTAGTAGACGATCGACGGTGGCAACATAGCATCCGGATAAACGACCAGTACCGAGTGTGTTTTATCTGGAGTGCCGATGGACCGGAGCGAGTTGAGATTGCGGATTACCATTGAGATGAATTGTCGTAGGTCAAACCGCGCTGGACATTAAGAAGGAGGAAAGCGATATGGTTCGCATCCCCACCCATGGACCGCCGACACATCCCGGCGAAATGCTCCTGGAGGAATTTCTTAATCCCTTAGGTCTTTCGCAGACCGAGCTCTCCGAGAAGCTCGGGGTTTCCTATCCGCGCGTAAACGAGTTGATCCACGGCAAAAGGAGTGTAACCCCGGACACCGCACTGCGTCTGGAGCAACTCTTCGGCATGGAAGCCCAGTTCTGGCTCAACCTGCAGCTGGCGTGGGATCTCTATCATGTTCGCCACTCCCCTGCTGCGAAGGAAATCCGGAAGATCAAACGACTGACACCGATGGTCAGCAGTTCCGGGCGTCGCATAATGGCCCAGAGTAACCGCTCCAGGCGAAAAAACAACAAGAGGATCGCCTAAATCAATACCGATTGATAATTTTCTATGGGCACACTTTGGGCACATTCTCGTGACCTTGCACGGGAGGGTCTCCCAAAGGCCTAGATTTGTTGCTCTGTGCGGGGATATCTACCGGTACGACCTTCGGGGTGGGCCACTGTAATCGGCAGAAACACCCAAGCCACCCTTCAGCGTCCCCAACCGCCCTCCCCTGGAAATTCCTGTACACAGAGGGGGTTACCGGGAGGAGACACTCATGGAGCTGCTTGAGGGGTTGCATGGATGTTTTCGGAGGGGAGTCCTTGGCACAGTTTGGGCACAGAGAAAGAAAAATGGGGTCATGCGCTTGGCATAACCCCT
>CAWEPX010000005.1:0-5413 GCA_963811025.1 uncultured delta proteobacterium | reverse complement strand
CCGTTCCCGTCCAGGCAATCCGCGTAGACCCGTTCCAGTTCCTGCACCTGTTTCCGTATGTCGAAATACTCCTCGACATGCGAACGGCCGGCCTGCCCCATCGAACCCCATGTCCCCGGGGATGCGATCACCGCGGCCAGCTTCTCCGCCAGCCCATCCACATCTCTCTCCTCCGCAAGGAGCCCGCTCTTTCCGTCGAGAACCACCTCCGGGATATCGCAATGCCGCGTGGCCACGATCGGCATGCCGGAAGCGGAGAGCTCCGTGAGCGTCACGGGAGCGCCCCCCTCGGCATCCCCGTCCTTTGCGCGAACACTCGGCTGCAGGAAAATATGGGCGGACCGGACCCTGTCCAGATAGTCCGCATACGAAAGGGTACCCGACCAGGCAACCCGCCCTTCGATCCCCTTCTCGATAATGAAGCGCCTCATCCGGCGAACGGTCTCGTTTTCCTGTTTCCCCCTCCCACCGATGATCAGGAACAGCTCGGCGCGCGGAAACTCCCTGCAGATCCGTTCGAAGGCCTGCAGCCCGTACCAGAATCCCTTCTTTTCGACCGGCCGACCGGCCATCAGTACCACGACCTTCCCGTCGGGCGGAGGATGGCGGGGGAGAAACGGGATCTTCCCGATGTCGATCCCGATGCGAACCACCCGTACCATCCCGGCGGGCGCTCCCAGGCTCACCACCTTCCTGCCCATCTCCGGGCCCTCCACGAGAAACCGCGAGGCGCTTCGACAGAGACGGTCGAAGCCCTTCCGAAAAGCCGGGTCGCTTTCCCGGGCCCAGATATCCGAACCGTAGAAGGAGGCAATATGGGGAATCCCCGTCTCCTGTGCAAGCGGGATATTCCGGATCGCCATGTCCGAAAAATGCGAATGAAGCAGTGAAGCGTTCTCCTTCCGCAAGGCGGAACGATGCAGCCGGAACGGCCCTCCGGTCATCCGCGCGACGGCTTTCTCGGCGTACCGGCTGGCGCGCGGGAGTCCGTAGATGCTGTACACCGGGGAAAATGGAAACTGGTGCAGATTCTCCGTCCTTTTCGTCAGCACGATCGGACGATACGAGGCAAGAAACACGATCTGGTGATAGATCCAGCTGCCCGAATTCGGAAGGAAGGGGTTGACGGCGTGGGCTACCGTGGGGATCATGGTTCCCGGGGCCGATCCACTTTTCGGATGGGACGCGCCGGTACGCCGGCCGCCACCGTCCCGGGCTCCACGTCGTCCACGACGACCGCACCCGCCCCGACCACGCTTCCCTCCCCCACGGTGACGCCTGGCAGCACCACCACGTTCGAACCGATGTAGACGTTCCGGCGGATGTGGACCGGCGCACTGCGGGAGGGGAAATGCGCCCGGAGAGGAATGTTGCCCACGTCGACATGGGTGGAAATTGTCGCGTTGCCCGCGATCGTCACATCATCCCCGATGGTGACGGGAGCCTTCAGATCCAGCGTCGCTCCGTGCCCGATATAGACGTTCTCCCCGATCGACAGGTTGGAAAAATCCTTCCCCGCGTTGACCAGCACCAGTGGAGGATAAACCCGGGAACCGTTCCCCATCCTGGCGCCGAAATGGCGCAGCAGCGCCGCCAGGAAACGGTTCGAGTTGGGAAGAAAGAGCAGCCGATGGAGGCGGCGGGTCGACAGGGTCCAGGCGAAGAGCGGGAGCCACCGGCCGCGCATGTCAGCGGGAGTAGTAGACGAGCACTTTCGTCACGGCGGCAATCACATCCGAGACGTCGCGCTCCTCAAGATAGGGAGTCAGCGGGAGACTCAACGTGCGTTCCGAGATCCGCTCCGCGTTAGGATACTCCCCCCCCGAAATCCCGAAGCGTTCCCGGTAGTACAGATGCAGGGGAACCGCGATGTAATGAACTCCCACGCCGATGCCCACCCGCTGGATTGCCTCGAGGATCCGGTCTCTCGACACCCGGATCCGTTCCGGGTCTATAAGCAGGGAGTAGATATGGCGCGCGTGCCGGACCCCGTCGGGAGGAGAAAACGGCAGGGCGACCGGCAGGGACCGGAACGCTTCGTCATACGTTCGCCAGATCGATTCGCGAACGACCAGATGTTCCTCGACCTTCCGAAGCTGATGGATCCCGATGCTGGCCTGAACATCCGTCATGTTGTACTTGTACCCGAGCATCGTCGATTGGTAATGCCGATACCCCTCCTGGCCGAACCGTTTCCAGGCATCCCGGGAAAGCCCGTGCAGACGTGTCGTCCGGATCCGATCGGCCGCCTCCCGGTCCCACGTCGTCACCATTCCCCCCTCGATCGTGGTCACGTTCTTCGTCGGGTAAAAGCTGAATGCCCCGAACTTCCCGAACGTCCCTGCATGTTTCCCGTCGATCGTCCCCTCGATGCAATGCGCGCAGTCCTCGACGACGGTGAGGTCGGCCCCGCGGGCCACTTCGAGCAACCCTGGCATGTCGCACGGGAATCCGGCAAAATGAACCGGAAGGATGGCCCGTGTCCGGCTGGAGACCGCCTTTGCAACCGCCTCCGGCGCCATGTTGAAGGTGTCCGGGTCACAATCCACGAAGACCGGCGTCGCTCCTGCGTGCAACACCGCGTTTGCGCTCGCGCAGAAGGTCATGGCGGGGACGATCACCTCGTCTCCGGGGCCGACCCCCGCTTCGAGGACGGAGAGGTGAAGCGCGGCGGTACAGGAGGACACGGCGACAGTCTCTGCCGCCCCGGTGTACTCCCGGAATGCCTGCTCGAACTCCTGGACTCTGGGGCCGGTCCCGATCCAGCCGGACCGGAGCGTTTCCGCGACCGCCTGGATCTCCTCCTCGCTGATCCGTGGCTGACCGTACACCAGGAAATCCGTGCGGACCGGATCGCCTCCCTCCAGGGCAGGCACCTGCGTTGAGGCTCGCATCTTCATCCCCTTCCCCATACCCCCAACGGCCGCATCCGTCCCCCACCTGACCAGGCGCCCCGTTTCAAGCCTTTCTCCGGCCATTCCCGGTGCGCGTTCGTGATCCCTAGGATAATTCCGTTTGGAGCAGGTTGCTACCTTTTCCCTTCTCCAGGCCGGATTCCTCCCCCACCATCCCGTACCGGTCTTTATCCGGGATGAAGGTCCCGTAACACGCGGAGATATTCTCCGGCATACGCCCGGATCGAATACCGTATTCCCACATCGTTCCTGCCGCGCTCGCCCATCTCCCTGGCGACCCCCGGCGAGGAGAGGAGAGAAGCAATGCGCGTTTCCCATTCCTCCGGGGCGGAGGCGAAATGGCCGTTCCACCCCTCCCGCACGATATCGAGGTTCAACCCGACGGGGGAGGCAACCACGGGAACGCCCGCCGCAAGATACTGGATCAGCTTGTAGCCGCACTTCCCCCACGCCCAGAGGTTGTCGGGGAGAGGCATGATCCCCACGTCGAACGACGCAATGTCCCCCGGTTCGTCCTCCAGTCGCCAGGGCTTCCGCTCGACCGGGATCCCCGGATCGAAGGGGAACTTCTCCGAAACGATCTTCATGCGCAACCCGGGGAACCGCTTATGCAAAGATCCGAATACCGCTCGCAACGGCTCCAGGTACTTCTGGTTCTGGGACACCCCCAGCCATCCGACCACCAGGCCTTCTCTCCGGGTCGATCCGACGGGGATCTCCCGATACTGTTCCGCATCGACCGGCGTGGGGAGTACCTCGACCCGGCATCCCGCGTCCCGGGCGAACCGGGCGAGAAACCGGTTCCCGGCCACGACGAGCTTCGCGGCAGACACGGTACGGATGAATTTCGAAAGATGCTTCCCGCTCAGGCGCTCTCCGTGCTCCAGTTCGTGGAACATCACGGCATCGTCGAAATCGAACACCAGGTTGGCGTTTCCCCGAACAAGCCGGGTCAGATCCCAGGACCGCAGGGAGGTTTTTTTCTGCAGGATCACCACGTCGTGTTCCCGGGTCAGCCGGAACGTTTCCCAGCGATCGACGGGGCCGGAGGGAATGGGAACGAACCGGCATCGGACTCCTTCCTGTTCCCAGTAACGGGACGGCTCCCGCAACCGAAGGCGGGTGCTCGGCAATTCGCGACGGGGAACAAGCACCATTACCTTCATGCCGTTCCGCCCCTCCCGGCGAGTTCCCGGTAAAGGGATATCATCCGGTCCTCATACCTCTCCCAGGAATACTCCGCGACATGCCGGCGGGCGGCTTCCCCCATGCTCTCCGCTTCTTCCCGGTTCCTGTAGAGATGGAGGATCCTCTCCCCGATGGCCTCGGGATTCCGTATCCCCACGAGGAAGCCGTCGACGCCGTCCCGGATCAAGGACCCGGAATTCGGCGTGGTGATCACCGGAAGACCCGCTGCCATCGCCTCGTAGGTCGTTTTGGCGCTTCCTTCCGTAATGGATGGGAGGACGAACGCGGAGGATTCGGCAAACATCCGCGGAACCCCCTCCTTCCGGTGCCCGAAGAACCGGATGGAAGATCGGTCCCTGTACGGTTTCAGGAACGGAACGATTTCCTCGTGGATCTCCCCCAGAACCCAGAGTTCCCCATCCGGAAGATTCAGTTCGTCCCAGGCATGCAGCAGGTCCAGGAATCCCTTCCGCAAGCAAACCGTACCGACGAACAGAACGCGAAACGGGTCGTGTGCACTTTCCCGTCGGAAAGAATAGTCGCCCAGTTCCACCGCCCTCGGAAGGAT
Organism: uncultured delta proteobacterium; assembly: GCA_963811025.1. Lineage (GTDB taxonomy): Bacteria > Desulfobacterota > Deferrimicrobia > Deferrimicrobiales > Deferrimicrobiaceae > CSP1-8. Next base: position 742 of record CAWEPX010000005.1, on the reverse strand, counting down.
CACGATCTTCTCGTGCGGGAACCCCTGTTCCAGGAAAGATCGGGCACCGAACTCGGACTGGACCACGACCCGGTCGGCCAGATCGAATTCCCTCGGTGCGATCTCCTCGTCCCGGTATCTCCAATCGATTTTCCGGAGGAAATGGTTTCCATCATCCCGGTGGAAGGGAACGCCCCAACGCTCGTATTCCTCCGTGAGAAGCCTCCATGCGGTTCTGGGGTGCGGCGCAGGCCGTTCCACGATCGTTTTCGCGCCGAGTCGTTTCGCCTCCATCAGCGACCGGATGCACTCCGTCGTCCATCCGTGAAATATGTCGCATCCCCGGGTGCGCAAATAGGATGCCGCGCGCTTGTCCAGCGTCATCCGCTTCAAGGTGTAGTAATAGCGGGCCTTGAGAAACGAGAACACCTTCGCCGGCTGAAACCGCACCGGGCGAATCAATCGGGAGGGTATTTCTTCCTGCCGGTTCCCGTAGCAGATCACCGCGTCGAGCATGCTCGCGCGGAAGGCAGCCCGTGCCGTGTGGAACAGCACATTGGAGATCCCTATCCCTCCGATCCGTGAAAAACAGGAAATAACGACGCCCAACACGCCCCCCGGATCCGACGAGAATCTGTTCCTCCAGGAACTCTCCCTATTTCAACTCCGCAAGGCAAGCGTAAAACCGTTCCGTCCGGTCGCACATCGCGCCGACCGTGTACCGGGCGAGGACCAGGTCCCGCCCCGCTTTCCCCAACCGCAC
>CAWEPX010000004.1:0-6925 GCA_963811025.1 uncultured delta proteobacterium | reverse complement strand
CCCTGACCCGGGATTTTCCATTATGTCACCGGGCGTACCCGGACCCTCGGATCCACTCCCATGTCTTCCGGATCCCGTCGCGAAGCGTCACCCGGGGGCTCCAGCCGAATCGGGAACCGGCACTGGTGATGTCGAGAACGTTCATAGGAACATCGTCCTTCCGTCCCTCCGCCCAGGCAACCCGTGGCTCCTCTCCTGTAACATCCTTGATTTCCCCAAGGATTTCCCTAAGGGAGTGGCCCTTGCCGGAGCCAACGTTGTGAATATGGGACCCGTCCGGGGACTCCCCCGTCCCAACATCGCACGATCAGATCGACGAGATCGGAGATGTAGAGGTAATCACGAACGATCTTCCCGTCTCCCCACATGGCTATCGTCTCCTTTCGCGCAACCTTCCCCAGGGAACACGTTGATTGCCCCCTGCTTCCCGAACGGGTCTTTGCCCTGCCCGTAAACATTCGAGGCACGGAGCACAAACGACGGAAGACCGCGCAAATGGCCATAGAGAGCGAGATACTTCTCCACGGCAAGTTTCCCGATACCGTAGGAGCAGATCGGGTCAGTGGGGTGATCTTCCCGGATTGGAGTTGTTCGGGGGAATCCCGTAGACGGTCCCCCCCGAAGACATGAAGATGACTCTCGATACACCGGCTTCCGCACATGCCCCGAGCCACAGCACCGTCGGCAGAAGGTTGGAAGCAAGGTCCCCGTGAGGATCCCGGTTGGAAGGCTCCGGCAGGGAACTGCAGGCCAGGTGGACGACCGTCACCCCCGGCCGCAGGACCTTGCCGCAGAGCTGGATGTCCTCCAGTTTCCCGGGTATCCAATATTCGCGATGCGACGGGTCCCGCGGAGGCATCGGGTCCAGGACCGTAACCAGCCGCCCCTCGCCGCGGAGACGGTCGGACAGAGCCGTGCCGATGAAACCGTTTCCTCCCAAAAGGAACACATCGGATTGCGGATTACCGGCCATCGTCCCTCCTTACGATCCTGCGGGACGGTGTCCCGCGAAGAAATCTCTCCGTAGACCTCAATGATCCTTCCCGCATTCCGTCGATGGGAATACTCCGCCGGCCGTCTCGGCCGCGGACCTCCCGCAGACAGAGGCAAGCTCTGCGTCCTCCCGGACCCTCCGGAGAGCCGCCGCCAGGGCTATCGGGTCTTCAGGAGGAACGAGAAATCCGTTTTCCCCATCCCTTACGACCTCGGGAATTCCCCCGACAGGCGTCACGACCACGGGCAGCCCCGCCGCCATCGCCGAGAGGAGGGCAAGCGGAAGCCCCTCCCAGAGCGAAGGAAGGGCGAAGACGTCCATCGCGCGATAGAGGACCGGCAGATCCCGACGGGTGCCAAGAAACAGGACGTCGTCCGTTATGCCTTCCCGGAGAACCTGTTGGCCAGATTCTCCTCCTCCCGTCCGCTGCCAATCAGAATGAGGGACACTTCCATGCCCTCCCGGCGCAGCCTTGCCGTCGCGTCGACCAGGTGGCGCTGTCCCTTCTGCTCCTCGAGACGGCCCACCGTGCCCACGTAGAACCGGTTCGTGGGCAAACCGAGTTTCTTCCGTGCTTCGTCCCGGGCCACGGGGATATCGAACTTCTCGACGGCCACGCCGTAGGGGATCACGCGTACAATCCCGGGAGGGACGCGATCGTACCGCAGGATGTCCGATTTGATGGCCTCGGACCCCGCAATGATCACGGGCGTTCGCCTTGCGAGCCACCAATTGATGAACCGGCGATGTCGCTTGGAACGGATGTAGGTGTTGTGGAATCGAACAGACCGTTGGCACTCCTTCCCGGAAGGCAGCGAGTCGGCCGTACATGTTGGCGTGATACAGATGTGTATGCACCAGGGAGATCCGCCCGCTCCGCAGTATTCCCTGCAGGAGAGGCAACGATCTTCCCGTCGTATGCCCCTTTTCCGCAATTTTCCCAGCTCCACGATCCGGATCCCCTCCGCCTCCATCTCCTTCCCGATAGGGCCGCTTCGCCCGATGCAGCAGACCGTGGATTCGAAGCGATCCCGGCCCAGATTTCGCACGAGGGAGAGAAGGTGCTCCTCTGCACCGCCGACCGGGAGGTCGACGATGACGTGGAGGATCCGGATGGCCCCTGACGCCCCGGGGCGCGTTCCGCGGTCAACCATGTGCCCCGCCATTCGGTGTGGCAGCCTTCCCGAGCACTTCCAGATATGCCGCCGCGTATGGCCGGAGCGCATAACGGGCCAACACGTCCTCCCGCCCCCGTGATCCCATTTGCGCTGCGATCTCGGGCGAAGAAAGGATCGCCGTGAGTTTCCGGAGCCACTCGTCATGCGTTGCGGCGAAATACCCGTTCCAGCCTTCCCGTACGATATCGAGGTTCAGGCCGATGGGAGACGCCACGACCGGAACACCCGAAGCAAGGTACTGGATCAGCTTGTAGCCGCATTTTCCCCATGCCCATAGGGTATCGGGAAGAGGCATGATCCCGACGTCGAAGGAGGCGATGTCGGCCGGTTCATCGGCCAAGCTCCACGGTTTTCTCTCCGTAGGAACCCCGAAATCCACGGGAAACTTTTCGGATACGATTTTCAGCCGCATGCCGGGGAACTTCCCCCGCAGGACCGGGAATACCCCGCGCAATATCTCAAGGAATCTCTGGTTCTGCGAAACACCGAGCCACCCGACGACAGGACCATCCCGACGCATATCGGAGGGAGCACGGAGCCGGTACCTCGCTGGATCGACAGGCGTTGGAAGAACCGTCACGTCGCAACCGGAATCCGAGGCAAAACGGGCAAGGAAGGCGTTGCCCGCCACGACGTGCCGAGCGGCCCGAACGGTTCGAAGGAATTTCCCGAAATGCTTTCCGCTCAAGGTCTCCCCGTGCTCGAGTTCGTGGAACATTACGGCATCGTCGTAGTCGAAAACGATTCTCGGGTTCGCCCGGGACAACTGGGCCAAGTCCCAGCGATTCAGGGACGTTTTCTTCTGGAGTATCACCACGTCGCTTTCGGCCGCCTGGCGCAGGACGGCCCATCGATCCACGGGACCGGAAGGGATTGAGACGAACCGGCATGAATGACCCTCCCTCTCCCAGAAACGTGACGGCTCCCGGAGCCTGAGCCGGGTGCTCGGAAGCTCGCGGCGGGGAAGAAGGAGAAGTATGTTCACCCCGCCGCGCTCCCGCCCATAAGTTCCCGGTAAAGGGAAACCAGACGTTGATCGTAGGTCTCCCAGGAAAATTCGCTGACGCGTCCGAGGGCGGATTCCCCCTTGGACTTGGCGATGTCCCGGTTCCTGCAGAGCTCGAGGATTTTCTCCCGGATCGCCTTGGTTCCCGCGATGGTTCTCGGGGTCACCCGTGCGAGACACCAGTTGACGAAACGGTGGTGGGGCTTGGGGCGCACGTAGGTATTGTGGATCGAACAGAGGGCCGGTACCCCTTCCCTGAAGACCGCGAGCTGGCCGTACATGTTGGCGTGGTACAGGTGGGCATGCAGGAGGGCAACGATCTTCCCGTCGTATCCCCCTTCTTTCAGTTTTCCCAACTCCACGACCCTGGTGCCCCCCGTCTCGATTTCCCTTCCGATGGGACCACTCCCCCCGATGGAGCAGACCGTGGGATCGAAGCGGTTCTGGTCCAGAATCCGCACAAGGGAAAGCAGGTGCTCCTCCGCCCCCCCGACGGGCATGGTCACGATGAGATAGAGAATCCGGGCAGGACCCGAAGTTCCTCTTCCCTCGGCATCGAGTTCTATCCTCTCCATTCCTCCACCTTTCGGGAAAAACAGTCAACGCATGCAGAACGACTCGATGTCCGTCCTGCGATCTAGAGAAACGGCTGCCATTGCATCCCGTGCTTCAGGGAAAGAAACTGTTTTACCGGTCGATCCGCTTTCTCGATGACCGTCACGTAGGGATAGAAATGGACCGAGTGAATCGAGGAACTAAAAATGCGTGGCATGAACGATCCGTTTCTCCCCGCTTGCTTTGTACACGTTCAGATTGCTGACCAGACCTTGCATGTACCCGGAAAACCCGTTATGTTCCCCGTGAACATCCTCACAGACATACACCCCCCGGTTGAAGATGAGGAAGCATTTCCTCGAGTGTCACGATCTGCTGCTCCTTCTGGTGCCCACCGTCATCTACCAGGATGTCAACGACCGGAACGCGTTCCCTGAACGTTTTCCAGAAATCGCGATCTGCTTGATCTCCTATGACGATTTCCGTTACATAGTCTTCATAACGTTTTCACGATTCTTCGATATCCACACCGTAGATTCGGCATCGGGGGCCAAAGTACGCCTTCCACATTTCAAGGCTGCCACCGCTGTACACACCGATTTCAAGGACATTCACGTCCCTTCCGACGAACTTGCCGAAATGGCGATGATATACATCAAAATAGTGATCCCACTTCCAGATTCCCCTTCCTTCCTTGCGGGAATCGAAAAACGCCCTCAGCGGATTGGAAGGATCGGGCGTTGTCCCGGATGTGTCCATGGGCGGTGCATGGGGATCTGCGCCATCTGGTTCCCACTGTCGGGAAAAGGAAAACGCACGGTGAACGTGCGGTAACTGGTTTAACAGCCTAGGGCGTTGCACGATGGTCTCGGATATCCCGATCAGCCTTTGCAACGTAGACCGAAGCGACATGGAACACTCCCTCCCTTGCGGGGAAGTCCTGTTTGGTATCGGAAAACCTAAGGAAGGCTATGCCGCATGGTCTGCCCCCAAAAGCTCCCGGTATAACGAAACGATCCGACCTTCGTACGTTTCCCATGAAAAGGAGGCGATTCGTCTTCTTGCGGCCATTCCCATATCCCTTGCAGCCTCCCGGTTTTCATAAAGGAAGAGGAGCCTCTCCCGGATGGCCTCCGGGCTCCGGATCGGGACGATATACCCGTCGACTCCATCCCGAACGGTGGAACCGGCATTCACCGTTGTGATCACGGGCAACCCGGCCGCCATCGCCTCATAGGTCGTTTTGGCGCTTCCCTCGACGATGCTCGGAAGAATAAACACGGTGGATTCTGTAAACCACCGGGCCACCCCCTCCGTGACGTGCCCGAAGAATCGTATGGATGGATTATCCCTGTACGGTTTCAGCAACGGAACAACCTCGTCATCGACCTGTCCCACAACCCAAAGCTCCGCACCCGGCAAGGTGAGATCGGCCCATGCGCGGGCGAGGTCGAGGAAACCCTTGCGAAGGCACACCATCCCCACGAAGAGAACACGGAACCCGGGTTTCTCCGCCGATGACCGGGGGAAATCCCCGATCTCCGCGGCCCTGGGGAGAAGCACAAGCCTTTCCCTCGGGAAACCTTCTTCCAGGAAGGACTGCACCCCGAACTCGGACTGGACGACGACACGGTCCGCCAACTCGAATTCCTCCGGGGCAACCACCTCGTCCCGGCAGCTCTGATCGATCTTTCTCAGCCAGCGGATTCCCTCTTCCCGGGAGGGCGGGATTCCCCATCGTTCATGCTCCTCCCTCAGGAGTCGTCTCGTGGCGGCGGGATGGGGCGCAGGCCGCTCCACGATCGTTTTCACGCCGAGTCGTTTCGCCTCCATCAGCGACCGGATGCACTCCGTCGTCCATCCGTGAAATATGTCGCATCCCCGGGTGCGCAAATAGGATGCCGCGCGCTTGTCCAGCGTCATCCGCTTCAAGGTGTAGTAATAGCGGGCCTTGAGAAACGAGAACACCTTCGCCGGCTGAAACCGCACCGGGCGAATCAACCGGGAGGGTATTTCTTCCTGCCGGTTCCCGTAGCAGATCACCGCGTCGAGCATGCTCGCGCGGAAGGCAGCCCGTGCCGTCTGGAACAGCACATTGGCGATTCCTATCCCTCCGATCCGTGAGAAACAGGAAATGACTACTCCCATTTCGCCTCCCCGTCCCTCATCCCTTCACCCGACGACATCGTATGCTGTGATGCGATATGGTCATTAACTCGTCCTCACCGGAGGTGCCGAGGGGCGAAGCAGGACTTCCTGCCAACGATGCCGCCTGCAGGAACATTGCCCTGCAAACCTGCCTTCGGAACCGCTTTTCCAGACTCCTCTACGCCGAAGAGACCCATGACCGCATCGTCGCCTTCACCTTCTTCTTGGTCTCTTTCTTCCACCTGTTGTACCGGATCTTCCGGAAATGGTACGAGCGAAAATCCTTTTCCTCGATCTCGATCACCCTCTTCCCCGTCACAACACTGTAGAGCGGATATCCGGACAGGTTCTTCTCGACAAAATGGGCGGGCCGCACGCCTTTCACGAAGACGCCCGGATCGCGAGGATCCGTCTCGATCCGTTCGACCGAAAAGTCGGCGAAACTTCCCGGATGTCTTCCGGTTCGTAGCGCCAGTAGTCGTAGGGATAGGCATGGTAGTGAAAACCCCGGGAGCGTGTCGTGACGAAATGTCTGCCCGGCCGGCACAGGTGCTTCAGGTTGGAGCCGACCTTTTTCCAGTTCCGCGTGTGCTCGATCATCTCCGTGGAGATTACGATATCGAACCTCTCGGGTCCGTACCGTTCCAGCAGATCCTCGGCATCGCAGATCTCGTCCACCCCGTTTCCGGACACGATATCGACCCCGAGATACGCCCTTGGCCCCCAGGATTCCACGATAGGGCGCAGGGAGCCCAGCACCTCGTACGCCTCGACTTCGATCACATCGCGGCCTGCCACCTTCTCCGGGTGCAGATTCCCGGATTCCGAACATCAGGCAACCTACCGTGCACATCTAAAGCCACCCCCTGTCGGCCGATCTTCGCAACGGTCCCCGCAAACCCGATGACCCGGGACTCCAATCCATCATGCGGCAATTCCCTTACCGGACGCCAGGACAGCGTAGAACGCCTCCGTCCGATCGCACATGGCGGCAGTCGTATAGCCGGAGAGGACAAGATCCCGTCCTGCCTTCCCCAGCCGCTC
>CAWEPX010000003.1:0-212845 GCA_963811025.1 uncultured delta proteobacterium | reverse complement strand
AGTCTTCCTGGAAGTAGTAGATCCCGACCCCTGCCCGGTTTCGGCCCGTCCCGGGCACCCGGGGGTTTACGTCCCGGTCCCGCTCGCTCAACCGCCGGTCCAGGCGTTCCAGCAACGCCTGCCCTTGTTCCCCCGCCAATTTCTTCAGCTCGGGAAGCGTTTCGGAAGGGAGGTTGTCGTAACTGACTTTCCTCTGGAAGAAGGGGGCATCCGGATGGCAGATATTGTGATCGATCGTCGAGACAAGGTCCGACGTGTCGCTGCCGAGGATAGCGATCTTGTCGATTTCGCCTGCCTTCGGGATGTACGAACGTTCGAGCAGGCGAATCCTTCCGTCGGGGGTCCGCTCTACGACCCCGACTCTCATCAGTTCATCGAGCACCGCGCGGGCAGGCGCATCCCCGCTGTACGCTTTGACGAGTTGCAGAAAGCAGATGGCTCCTCCATCGAACGGAAGATCCATTCGCTGTCCCGATTCGTCGTTGAACCTGCGGTCCCGCACCCAGCCCGCGATGACACGCGCCGCCCGGTTGATCCGATCCAGGGGCACAAGATCGTCCTGGGCAGGAAGCCGCTTCACGCGCAACACCTCTCTACGGGAAAGGCCGGTGAGGATAGAGACCCGCGATTTGGATGGTTTCCGTCCCGGAATACGAATTTCTCCGTAGCCATGTCGACGTAGACACGCTTCGCGATATCGGCGAAGGTCTGGTAGGAAACCCCGTTCCGCAGGAGGAATATGACAATGGGCCGAAGCAATTTCGTGATGGCTGCGACAATGGCTTTTGTGATGTCCTCTTCCATATTTGGGACTATGGTCCCAAATATTATCCGTGTCAACAACTATTTTCATTGGCACGATCGACGCAAAGGGGATGGACGGGGACACTTTCACGAAAAAGGGAACCTGGCCCCCAACCGGGTTCCCTTCCCGTATCGCGAGGACGCCCCCCCGCTATTCCTGCTTACTTTTCGACCGGATAGACGCCGATGACCTTCCCGTCGAACGCGTTGACCTGGACTTCGAACCGGCTGCCCTTTCCGGTCAGCGAAGCCGTATAGAAAGGCCGTCCGTAGTCGTCCCGCTCCACCGCGCCCAACTTGAACCCGGGGAACGACTTCCCGGCGAACGTCTCGACACGCTTCTGGACCTCGTCTTTGGGCAGCAAGGTCGCCGATTCCGCCCCCCGGGGCCGTTGCAGTAGTAGCCATTTCCGTGCATCCAGCCCGGTCCCATCCCCGAGTGCATCCAGCCCGGTCCCATGCCGCCGTCATCCGTACCCCGGACCATACCCTTGCGTGCCGCCAGGCCCCCCGCCCCACATGTGCGCGGAGCCCACCGTGACCAATCCCGCCACTCCCAACACCGCCACCAGAACCACAAGCGGCTTTCTCATCTTCTCTCTCCTCCCGTTTTCCGATTCCCCGGGCCGGGCTCCCGGTCCCCGGCGGATCGCGTTGTCGTTATGCATAAAAAGACGGCGAAGGCCGGATCCGTTACGCGGATCATCGCCGACTCGAGGTCACCATTCCTGGGGGCTCCCTCCGAAAGCAGAAACCACAACACCGTCGGAATTCCCACGATAACGGCGACACCAGAAAAGCATTACCCAACCCATATGCCATTTCCCTCCTTGCTCTCGCCTCAATGGAGATCACATAGGGCATGCCAAGGAGGAGCAGAAAATATCCAATGGAATTCCGTGAGTCATGATGTAGGGAAAGAAGTCTTTTGAATACGGCGGAGAGTATCCGGCAGGACAATGTAGACTATTGTGCGAGGGACAACACGAATCGTGGGCATGATCGGAAGAGTCTTCGCTTGGAGTTTCGTCCGGGTACCGACCCTCGCGAATCAGTGGGCATCGACCCGCTGTCAGACGGGACCGTTCCCCTTCCGTCGTGCCATCGGAGAACCGGCTGAAGCAGCGCGGAGTTCTGCTCGAAACCCTGAAACTCCTCGCGGAGGCCGACGGACCGGAGATACGCCTTCTTTTCCACCTGCAAATGGCGGCAGACCGACTACACGGCGCTCCCCCCGATCGAGCTTCCGGGGAGGATCTCCGTCAGGTGACCCGCCGCCGTGCCGGCAAGCCGCGGCGCCCCGGGAAACTCGGCCGGCCGGGGACGGCGGCTTCGATCGCGGTCGGCGGTGACTGCGGCCGATGAAGGTGCTCGTTTGCGGCGCCGGGATCGCCGGCCTCACCACTTCGCTCCGGCTGCTATACGGCGGACACGATCTTCTCTCGTCGAGAAGGCGCCGTCCCTCCGGGACGCAGGGTACATGCTCGACTTCTTCGGACCGGGGTACGACGCAAGCGAAAAGATGGAGCTCCTTCCCGCCCTCGAAGGAATCCATCATCCGATCGGTCGGCTCGCGTTTCTAACCCCGACGGGCGAGAAGCGTTCTCCATCGCCTATGCGGCCTATCGAAGACTCTTCGGCGGCCGCCACTTCTACTTCATGCGGGGCGACCTGGAGAGGCTCCTTTACGGGATGATCGAAGACCGCCTTCCGGTCCGGTTCGGCACCACGGTGGAGCATCTCCGGGAAGGGGGGGAACGAGTGCATGTCGCCCTTTCCGACGGGGAGGCCGGATCCTTCGACCTGGTCGTCGGTGCCGACGGGCGCACTCGCGAATCCGGAGCCTGGTGTTCGGCGAGGAAGAACGATTCCGGCGTTTCCTGGGTTATGTCACCGCGGCATTCCTAACGGACCCCCCTCGGGAGGCTCCCGTACCCGAAAACGCTTTCTCGTTTCTCACCGTACCGGGGCGGCAGGTCGGCGTCTACCCGATTCCTGGCGAACGGCTTGTCGCCTTCTTCGTCCACAGGGCCGGCGGTCTCCCGGGCGACCTCGCGGGCGAAGCGGCGGTCGGAGCTCCGCTCGGTTTATGAAGGAACCGCGTGGATCGTGCCCGCGCTCCTGGCGCCAGCCGTCCGTCAGCTCTGTTCGTGACGAGGTTTTCCAGATTGCGATGCCTTCGTGGAGCCTCGGTCGGGTGGTCCTCGTCGGCGACGCCTCCCAGTGCCTCTCCCTTCTGACGGCGCAGGGCGCGTCCATGGCCTGGCCGGTGCGTACGTGCTGGCCGAGGAGCTTGAGAGAGCCGGAAACGACGTATGCGCGGGCCGTTCTCCGTTACGAGAGGAGGGTCGAGCCGACAGTCGAGAGAGTGCAGGCGTCGGGACGGCGGCTGGGCCGCTGGTTCCTTCCGGAGAGCGGCGCACGGCTTGCGGTCCGGAACATCGCCCTGCGCGCGGCGGCGTGGCCGCCCGCCGTGCGGGCGTTCCGACGCCTCCTGGCCGTTGAGCGCATCGTTTGAGCCCCGTACGGAAGGAATCCCGATGGATACCGTTACCGAAGTTAACGCCGGGCGAGTCTCCATCTCCGCTGCAGGCGACCGGGAGCAGGGAAAACCGCCGGCAATCCGAATCTGGAATCTCCGGGCTTCAGTACAGCCTGCAACTCCGTACTTCTCGCTTCGGGAAAGGATCGAGGACGTCCAGGCCGCACGCACAACGACCGGTTGAAATCCTTCTGAACCGCTTCAGGAAATCGTCTTTTTCTTCTCTTCGTACTCTTCCCGGCCGATCTCCCCGCTGGCGTACCGCTTGTTTAGGTGCCCAGCGCCGCTCCCCGACCCGCCGGTTCCCGCCGGCCGCGGACCTCTGCACCGCCCAGACCACCACCACAACCGCGCCGACGATGAGCAGAACCCAGAAGAGCATGCCGACCACCATGCCGAGTCCCGTTCCGCCCCCCATCCAGCCACCGCCCACTCCCATTACCGGTCAACCCTCCCCTCGGGATCCCAGGGACCCCATGGATGTTGTACGTCACCGGACGTCGGGCACGCCACCGAAAACACCCGCCCTGCGCCCATACGTTGCGCCCGGAAGGCCGACGGTGCGCCGGTCACGGCGCGCGTTTCCGTCCCTTTCCTCCCCTTCGAGGGATGTCCCGCCTTCCCGGACGCCATCCACGGCCCGCAGCCGCATCGACCCCCCTCGCGACGGAAAAACACACAGATCCCCCGATCGATCTCGCTCCGCGACACCGAAGGTCCCCAGCCTCATCGACGAGGCTCTCCGGCCGAGGATCTCCTCGATGGCCACAAGAAGGTGCCCCCGGTCGAACGGCTTCCCGAGGAAGTAGCACGCCCCTTCCTTCATCGCTTCCACCGCCGTCTCCATATTTCCGAACGCCGTGATGACGAGCACGGGGATGTCCGGATCCGCTGAACGGACCCGGCGTAGCACCTCGATCCCGGAAATTCCGGGCATTTTGACGTCGGTGATGAGGACGTCGAACTTCCCCGGCGCAAAAAGGGAGAGACCCTCCTGCCGTCGGAAGCGGTAGTGACCTCGTACCCCGCCGTCCGGAGGTTGAACAGGACCGCCTCCCTCCCCGCACGATCGTCGTCGATGAAGAGGATGCGCGGCGTCATGTCGGCCCCGGATGCAGCAGCCCGGCATGGCGTCGCTTTTCCTTCATAAATACCCCAAGGAAATCGTAGATCGGCAAAACGATGAATGCGAAAGCGAAACCATATATAAACGACGCGACCAATCCAAGCATGAACGACCCCAAAACTCCCAATGCAAGCCCCGCCTTATCGACATTCACCCTGTCCATTGTTCTCCCTTCCTTACCATTCCGGACTGCGACTCCCTGTGGCTGGCTAACAACATCCGCCGCGGAAATGTTTCCGGGCGTTTCCTCCTTTCTGTGTCTGACCGATTGTCATGCATAGCATATGCCACGGAATCGCGAGGGTTGATATGCTCATATGACCTTGATTCCATGGGCAAAGTTTTGTTGTATCCGCAGAAGATTATCCGGACCGGATCTGCCGCTGAACAATATTGCGGTCGCAGTAAAGAATACTCGTCAGATCGCCGCGGAAAACTCCCGAGCGTGTGTGCATGCTGTCATGCAAGAGGATCGACGACGGAACAGAAAAGGAGATGTCTCCCGCGCCAGCGGTCCACGCGGGAATCTGCACTCATTATCGTTCGGCGCTCCTTGACGTCTCGATCAGGCGGTGCCACTCACCCCGGCGCGGGATGAACATCGGCACGCGATTCATGTATGCGCGATACTCTTCACCGAACTTTGCAAGTACGGCGTGCTCTTCCTTGCGCGCAAGAAGGAAATAGAGGAGAACGATGAAGGGAAAGAGGGCAACGGAGAAGAACGTCGGCCAGTGCACGACGCCTTCGCCGAACAAGGCAATGAGGAGACCAAGGTATTGCGGATGCCGCACGAATGCATACAAACGATCCGTAACAAGGCGACCCTCCTGCCTGGCACGGTAAACCTCCCGCCACCCTTCGATGAAGACGCCCAGGCCGGCAAAAAGCAGGACATAGCCGAGGATCATGGAGATCATCATGCCGGTCTCGCCCATCCCGAGGAGCGTGGACCAGAGGTTCGCGTTAAGGTAGGGTCGGTCGAGACCGAAGACGCGTACCAGGAAGTAGACGGTCAGCGGGAACCCGTACATCTCCGCGTACAGCGCGATTATGAATGCCTGAACGAGGCCCGCCCCCGCCCACTCGCGCCATGTGCGGGGCGCCAGGTAACGGTAAAGGATCCACGAGGCAATCACGATCATGATGAGCGCCAGCCCCCACTCTCCGGAGTGAGCGATTTGTGCAGATGGTTCCATGTCGTTTTCCTTCTCCGTTGCGAGCAGGTCAGCCAAGCGAATCCAGCACCCTGCGCAGACGAGAGTATGCCTCCTCCGCAATGGGAGCCAGGGCAGGGTTCTCCACAAGCGTGAACATCACCTTCGGATCCGCGATCGAAACGACCACGCCCTCCTGCGGCGTCTCCTGCACGACGACGTTGCAGGGCAAAAGCAGTCCGATCTGGCCCTCGGCTTCCAGCGCCCTGTGGGCCAGCGTCGGATTGCAGGCGCCGAGAATCGCGTAGCGCCGGAACTCGACATCGAGTTTTTTCTTGAGCGTGTCCTTGACGTCTATCTCCGTGAGGACGCCGAAGCCTTCTTTCTTCAGTTCCGCGGTGGTCTTTGCAATGGCCTGCTCGAATGTCGTGCCGATCAGCCGCTTCTCGAATCCGTACCGTAGATCTCCCACAACCTTCCTCCTCCGTATGCCCTTTACCGGTCGGTCATCGCCGTTGGGGTCAGTCACGCGGTTCCTTCCCCCTCGGCATAACGGCAATACCTGTATTTCCTCTTGTTTTGGCAGCCGCGCATGACGGCTCCACGGCAATCAAAAATACCGGAGCCGGTCCCCATGGATAACAGCCCCTCGTTCCTCCAGGCGATCCCGCAGGAAAAAACAGGTGTTATACAGGGGCACGATCACGGCGGCCAGGAACGCGCCGGCAAGGAACGATCCCGCGAGCCCGATCAGGACCGTATAGGGGGTGGCCCTGAAGACATCCGGTTGGCCCCCATTTCTCTGGCACCCCCTGTCGAAAAAACCTGTTTCATATCGCCCCTACAGCCTCACGCCCCGCAACCTCAGCGCGTTGCCCACGACCGAAACCGAGCTGAGGCTCATGGCGGCCGCGGCGATGATGGGGCTGAGCAGGACACCGAAGAACGGGTACAGAACGCCCGCCGCCACAGGGACCCCCACCGAGTTGTAGACAAAGGCGAAAAACAGGTTTTGACGGATGTTGCGCATCGTCCCGCGACTCAGCCGGCGGGCCTTTGCGATTACGCGCAGGTCGCCCTTGATGAGCGTCACGCCGGCCGATTGCATGGCCACGTCGGTCCCCGTGCCCATGGCGATGCCGACGTGGGCCTGCGCCAGTGCAGGCGCGTCGTTGATCCCGTCGCCGGCCATCGCCACCTTCCGCCCTTCGCCCTGAAGCTTCCTGATCACTTCGTTCTTCTGCTCGGGCAGGACTTCGGCCTCGACGCGGTCGATCCCCAATTTGCGCGCCACGGCCTCGGCCGTCGTGCGGCTGTCACCGGTCAGCATGATGATCTCGATGCCCTCTCGATGCAATAGATCCACGGCCTCCGGCGTCGATTCCTTGATCGGATCGGCGACACCCAGCAGGCCGGCCGGTTTGCCGTCGACCGCCACGAACATCACGGTCTGACCGTCGCCGCGCAGTTGCTCCGCCCGCTGCGCCAGGGAACCGGGGTCGATCGATTCGTTCTCCATCATGCGCCGGTTGCCCAGGGCCACGGTCCTGCCGTCGACGCGGCCCCGAACGCCCTTTCCCGTGACCGACTCGAAGTCTTTCGCCTCACGCAACGAATTCCCGCGTTCCTCGGCCCCCTTGACGATCGCCGCCGCCAGCGGGTGCTCGCTGCCGCGCTCCAGGCTTGCCGCCAGCCTGAGCAGGTCCGCTTCCGGAACGCCCTCCGCCGGCTCGACGGTCACCAGCCGGGGACGGCCTTCGGTCAGCGTGCCGGTCTTATCGACCACCAGCGTGTCGATCTTTTCCATCACTTCCAGCGACTCGGCGTCGCGGATCAGCACGCCGGCCTGGGCGCCACGACCGACCCCGACCATGATCGACATGGGGGTGGCCAGCCCGAGGGCGCAGGGGCAGGCGATGATCAGCACCGCCACGGCATTGACCAGTGCGTAGGCCATCGCCGGCGCCGGCCCCCAGATCGACCAGATGATAAAGGTAAGGATCGCGGCTCCGACGACGACGGGAACGAAGTAACCCGCCACCAGGTCGGCCAGCTTCTGGATCGGTGCGCGGCTGCGCTGGGCCTCGCTGACCATTCGCACGATCTGCGCCAGCATCGTGTCGCTGCCGACCTTCTCGGCCTCCATCAGCAGCCCCCCCGTCTGGTTGATCGTGGCGCCGATGACACGGTCGCCCGCATGTTTTTCCACCGGCATCGGCTCGCCGGTGATCATCGATTCGTCGATGCTGGATTTGCCGTCAACGACCTTGCCGTCGACCGGGATCTTTTCTCCGGGCCGAATGCGAATCCTGTCACCGATCCGGACTTGTTCCAGCGGGACATCCTCTTCGGTTCCATCCTCCCGGACGACACGGGCCGTCTTGGCCGCCAGGCCCAGGAGCGCCTTGATCGCGCCGCTTGTCGAACGGCGCGCCCGCAGTTCAAGAACCTGCCCCAGCAGCACCAGCGTGACGATCACGGCCGCGGCCTCGAAATACACGGGAACGACGCCGTTTTCCCGGAATGCGGCGGGGAAGACGTCCGGCGACAGCGTGGCGACAAGGCTGTAGACCCAAGCCACGCCCGTGCCCAGTCCGATCAACGTGAACATGTTCAGGTTCCACGTCGCCACCGAGCGCCAGCCACGAACGAAGAACGGCCATCCGCCCCACAGCACCACCGGAGTGCCAAGCGCCAGTTCGATCCATTTGCCGATGGTTGCCGGTATCCATTCGTGCACGGGAATCCCGACATATCCCCCCATCGCCAGGAAAGACCACGGGGACACTGAGCACCGCGCAGACCCACAAGCGCAGCGTCATGTTTCCCAGTTCCGGATCTTCCTCCTCTTCGTCGGTAACGGTCATCGGCTCCAACGCCATGCCGCACTTGGGGCAACTTCCCGGTCCTTCCTGCACAACCTCCGGATGCATCGGGCAGGTGTATCGGGTCCTGGTTATCGGACCGGCAGCCTGCGTCGGTTCGAGCGCCATCCCGCACTTCGGACAGTCCCCCGCTCCTTCCTGCCGTATCTCGGGATGCATCGGGCAGGTATACCCGCCCGTGCGGCCTTTCCCTTCCGGTTCGGACCGAGCTTCGCCGGAACGTTTCGCCTCGGTTTCCCGACCCTTGAGGAAGCGCTCAGGATCCTTTTGGAACGTTTCCAGGCAACGGGAACTGCAGAAGAAATGCTCTTTCCCGTGCCGGGGAGGCGGTGAGGGGTATCCTCCCCCACCTCCATCCCGCATACGGGGTCTATCCGGGTTGACGGAGCTTCGACGGTATCCTCCTCCGGACCAGGTCGATGACGTGCGTGCACCTCTTTTTTCCTCTGACCTCCTTGCTATTTGATTAGCTCCACCCTGCATTCGATTCACCTGATGATTTCGCCCTATGGCTTGTAAGGAACTCCCCTCTACGGAGACGAATTGACAGGCAAGTAAAATCCCGACCACGCGTCGCCTTCCCAGGCGGTTTGTGGGGGCCATCGGAAAAAGGAGGTTCGTCATGTCTTTCACGAGAAAAGCTGTACCGTCCTTGCTGATGTTGGCTTTCCTGTTTGTCGCCGTTTCGAGCGGGGCGGCAGAAGTTTCGTTCCCCTTGAAAGGGGAAAAGGACAGCCACGGAGGGAGAGGAACGGCCGCCCTGGCCGACGGCAAGATCCGCATCCAGGCGGAAGGTCTTCGCCCGAACGAGGTCTACACGGTCTGGTTCGTCAACATGAAACCCAAGAAGCGCGAGGCCGGTGCCGGGACCGCGCCCTACGTTTTCCGGACGGACGGGCAGGGAAAGGGGTCGTATGAATCCCCCCTGTCGGAGTCGCCCTTGGGCAAATGGAGCACGCTTATGGTCGTGCGCCACCCCACCGGCGACCCCGGTGACATGAAGAACATGGTGCCTGCGCTCTCCGCCAAAATCCCTTCCAAACTATTAGGAGACGGGGCGCGGAGGAGGAACAGTCCTCCTCCGTGCCCTCCCACCCGACTCCCTGCCGGAATTCATTCTGCCGGATCTCTGCCGGAATCCAATGAATGGCCGATAGGTAACGATCGGCGATTTGCGGGAGGTTCAAGTGGACTCGGGCCGGTCGGCTATCGACCCGTCAGCGCCTACTTTGCGGAGAGCTCGTTCCCCTCCCGGCGCTTCTTCACGGCCTTGAAAATCGTGGGGATAAGGGCAAACAGACCCAGCAATGCGAACGACCCGAGCACGCGCGGGCTGGCGACCTGGCTCACGCTCTCGATGGCCGCCAGGCTCGCCCCCGCGTTCACGAAGACCAGGCTCCCCGGCATGATCCCGAAAAACGTTCCCAGGACGTAGGTCCGCAGCGGCAAGCCGGTGATGCCGCTCGCCAGGTTGACCAGGAAGAAGGGGAACGCGGGTACCAGCCGCAGGAAGAGGAGGTAGGAGAGCCCGTTTTCCCGCAGGCCCCGGTCGATTCCCTCCATCCGGCCGCCGAATTTCCGTACCACCCAGTCTCGCAACAGGGTGCGGCTGACGAGGAACGCGAGGACGGCCCCGATGGTGGCCCCCGTCACGACGTATACCGTTCCCTGGAGCACTCCGAAGATCGCCCCCGACGCGAGGGAAAGGACGGCCGCACCGGGCAGGGAGAAAGCGGTCTGGACGATGTAGATCAGCACAAACGAGGCGACGAAGAGGAATGCGTGCGCGGCGCGCAGGTCTTCCAGGCGCGCCCGGTTCGCCTTCAGGCTTTCCAGGGTGAGGTACTTGCCAAGGTCAAGGTAGTAAAATGTCCCCGCCACCAAGACGAACGCAATCAGGATCAAAACTTTCCTGGCCTTCATCCGGACACCCCCACCGGCAGGGTCATCATGGACCTCCCCCTGGCTCTGTCGCCTCCGACTTGCCCATCACATCTTATCCCTTTGGTCGCCGCAACGCCGCAATCCTTACGGATCTTGCGAAATGACCCTGCCGATAATTCGTTCGTCCTGCCGCCTTCGTTCTTGTGTTTCTTCCCCCGGGTTCCCGATCACAGTTGTCATCCTGCCGGAAAAAGTGCGATAAATGGACCCGTGGGGTATCCGGAGAGAGTCGATCCGTCGGACTGGGTGGATCGGTACGGGGACTACCTGTTCCGGTACGCGCTGCTCCGCCTGAGGGACCGATCGGCGGCGGAAGATCTCGTGCAGGAGACGTTCCTTGCGGCGCTGAAGAACCGGGAAACGTTTTCCGGCGGCTCCTCCGAGGCCACCTGGCTTGTCGGGATCCTCAAGCACAAGATCGCCGACCACTTCCGCCGGCAGGCCCGGGAGGGATCCCTTCCGGACGGAGACCCCCCGGACCGGTCCGGAGATAGCCCCTTCAATGCGGCCGGACGCTGGCAATCCGGGCCGGTCGATTGGGGCGCCAACCCGGCCGATCTCTTTCGGCAGAAGGAATTTCTCGACCAGCTCGCCGAGTGCCTTTCGGATCTTTCCCCGAATCACGCAAACGCCTTCACCCTCCGGGAGATCGAGGGGCTATCCACCGGGGAAATCTGTAAGGTTTTGAACGTCACGGAGACCAATCTGTGGGTGATCCTGCATCGCGCCCGAATGCATCTCCGCCGGTGCCTGGAGACCCGATGGTTCCTGCGAGGAACCGGAAAGGGATCATGATGCTTTCCTGCAAGGATGTGACACAGCTCATCTCCCGGTCGATGGACACCTCTCTCCCCGTCGGCAAGCGGATCGGCGTGCGCATCCATCTGCTCATTTGCCGGTTCTGCGCGAGATACGAAAAGCAGCTCCTCCTGATCCGCGAGACCGTGCGGAGTATCGTCGCCGAGGAGGAAACCCCCGAAGGGGTATCCAAGGAGCTGCTTTCGGAGGACGCGCGGGGGCGCATCCGGCAATCTCTGCGCAGCCGGTAGGCTCTCCCTGGCGAGACGACCCGGCAGCGCCGCGTGTAAGGTTACCGTAATTTCGACGACGTAGCGGAGACATCAGGAACCTGTTCCCGGCAGTCAACCCTTTCGGTCACGACAGGAGATGATCATGGGACGGCAATTCGCCATTCTACCGGATACGGAAGAAAACCGGGCTCTTGGAGAAAACGTCCACCCGTCGGGATGGACAAACCCGACCCCCGCGGATCGCTACAACCTCGTGGTCATCGGGGCGGGAACCGCCGGGCTCGTCACCGCCGCGGGCGCTGCCGGCCTGGGCGCGAAGGTCGCGCTCATCGAACGCGAATTCATGGGAGGCGACTGCCTGAACGTCGGTTGCGTCCCCTCCAAGGGGATCATCCGGCCGGCCCGTGCCATTCACCATGCGCGCGCCTCCGGTGCGTTCGGAGTGGGAGGAACAGAGCACCTGTCGATCGATTTCGGGAAAGCCATGGAGAGGATGCGTCGCATCCGGGCGGACATCAGCTCCCACGACTCCGTCCGCCGCTATTCCGAAACGCTGGGCGTCGACGTCTTTCTGGGCGAGGGGAGATTTGCCGGACCCGACGCCATCGAAGTGGACGGCACACGCCTCCGGTTCAAGCGGGCGGCCATCTGCACGGGGGCCAGGGCGGCGGCCCCGCCGATCCCGGGGATCGGGGAGGCCGGGTATCTCACCAACGAAACGGTCTTCTCCCTGACCGAGCTGCCCGGGAGCCTCGCCGTCATCGGCGCAGGGCCGATCGGCTGCGAATTGTCCCAGGCATTCCGCCGCCTCGGGAGCCGGGTGACCCTGCTCGAGATGGGCTCCCATATCCTTCCCCGGGAAGACCCGGACGCCGCCGGCATCGTGCAGGACGCGTTCATGGCGGAAGGGGTGGATCTGATCCTGAACGCGAAAGTCGCAAGGGTATCGAAGGATGGAACCGGAAAGGTCGTCCATCTCGAACAAGAGGGGAAAACGAGGGAGATCCGGGTCGACGAGATTCTCGTCGGCATCGGGCGCGCCCCGAACGTGGACGGCCTGAACCTCGAGTCGGCGGGCGTTGTGTACGACCCGAGGCGGGGGGTCGAGGTGGACGACAGGCTCCGGACGTCCAACCCGCACATTTATGCCGCAGGCGACATCTGCTTTCCATACAAGTTCACCCACACCGCCGACGCCCTCGCCCGTATCCTGATCGCCAACGCCCTATTCCTGGGGCGGCAGAAAAGTTCCGCCCTTGTCGTGCCCTGGTGCACCTACACCGATCCGGAAGTCGCCCACGTGGGGATGTACGAGGTCGATGCGAAGGCAAAGGGGATCGCGGTGGAAACCCTGACCATCCCCCTTGCCGATGTGGACAGGGCACTTCTCGACGGGGAGGCGGAAGGGTTCGCCCGTGTCCACCTGCGCAAGGGGAGCGACACGATCCTGGGCGCCACCATCGTCTCCGGTCACGCGGGGGACATGATCAACGAGTTTTCCCTCGCGATGACCGCGGGCCTGGGGCTTTCAGCAATCGGAAAAACCATTCACCCCTACCCGACCCAGGGGGAAGTGATCAAGAAGCTGGCCGATGCCTACAACCGTACCCGTCTAACCCCTACGGTTCAGAAAATTCTCGGCGCCTGGCTGCGCTGGCAGCGGTCATGAGCGTTGCGGGGCGCCCGCGGGAATCCAGGGACTAAGGTTCCGGTTCCGGCCCCGGCCGCCCCACTACGAGGACGGAGATGTTGAGCCGGTGGCGCAGTTCGTCGATGGTCGAGCCGTACAGCAAGTCGGACAGGCCGCGGTGGCCGTGGGAACCGACGACGAGCAGCTCCACCCCGTGCCTCTCCACCATCTCCGGTAGGACCCGGACCGGGCTGCCGAACCCCAGTTCGACCTCCACGTCCACGTCGTACTTGCCGAGATCGATGGCGTAACGTTTGAGGCGTTCCAGGTCTTTCTGGCTTTCCGTGTCGCCGATTTCGTGCCCGAGCGCCAGTGCACCGGCGCTCTCCACCACGTGAATGAGGAGAAGGGTGCAACGCGCCGAGGCGGCCAGCGATGCGGCGCGGGCGAGGACTTCGAAATCGGTATCCCCGAAATCGAGGGCCGCCGCGATCTTGCCGAACGGTCGGGCAGGCTCCACGTCCTCCGCCTCCGTCCCCGCGTGCACGTTCACGGGGTCCCGCCATTTCTTTTTTCCAAGGAGGAAGGGGTCGAGAAGGATGAAAAGGAGCAAAACCCCCACCGCCGCCACGATGGGGACGGCAACGCCTCGTGCCAGCATCCCGGACGTCCCTTCCTTGCCCATCCACACGCCTACCTCGTCGATCACCAGCTTCGCGTTGAGGACGACGATGATCCCCGCCGTCGCCCAGGCGAGCAGCTTCACCCAGGCCCGGATCGCGAACGCCCCCATCAGCTTCCTGTCGCTTACCATGTGAATGAGGGGGATGACGGCGAACGAGAGCTGCAGGCTCAGCACGACCTGGCTCAGGACAAGCAGCGCCCCCGTCGACCGCTCCCCGAACAGGACGATCGTCAGGATGGCGGGAACGAGGGCCAGGGCGCGGGTGACGATGCGGCGAAGCCACGGCCGCAGACGGATATTGACGAACCCCTCCATCACGATCTGGCCCGCCAGGGTCCCGGTGATCGTGGAGCTTTGTCCCGCGCTGATCAGGGCAACGGCAAAGAGGATCGGGGCGAGCCTGCTCCCCACGATGGGAGCGAGCAGCTTGTACGCGTCCTGGATCTCGGCCACGTCGAAGAGACCCGCCCGGTGAAACACGGCCGCGGCCATGATCAGGATCGCCGCGTTTATGAAGAGGGCCAGGTTGAGCGCGACCACGGAATCGATCAGGTTGTATTTCAGCGACTGGTGGATCCCGCGCGCGGTCTTCTCGACCCGGCGGGACTGCACCAGCGAGGAGTGCAGGTACAGGTTGTGCGGCATGACGGTGGCCCCCAGGATCCCGATGGCGAAATAGAGGGCGTCGGAGTCGGGCAGCGAGGGGAGGAGCCCGAGCGCGATCCCGGGCAGGTCCGGGCGGGACACGAGGATCTCGAACAGGAAGCAGCCTCCGATCGTAGCGACCAGGACCAGGATGAACGCCTCCATCTTCCGGATTCCGGCCTGGTGGAGAAACAGGATCAGGAAGGTGTCGAGGGCGGTGACCAGTACCCCGTACAGGAGGGGGATGCCGAACAGCAGCTCCAGCCCGATGGCCGACCCGACCACCTCGGCGAGGTCGGTCGCCGCGATGGCGATCTCGCACAGGATCCACAGGGCGATATTGACAGGTCCCGGGTACCGGTCCCGGCACGCCTGGGCCAGGTCGCGCCCGGAAACAAGCCCCAGGCGCGCGGAGAGACTCTGCAGGAGGATCGCCATGACGTTGGACATGACCAGGACCCAGACGAGGGCATATCCGTACCGGGAACCCGCCGCAAGGTCGGTCGCCCAGTTCCCCGGGTCCATGTACCCCACCGCCACGAGATAGGCGGGGCCGGCGAAGGCGAACATTCGCCGCACGAACCCCCGCTTCCCGGGAATCGTCACCGTGGAGTGGACTTCCGAGAGGGATTTCTCCTCGTTCATCCGTCGTCCTTTTACGCCGGGAGGGCGAGCCTGAATTCCACCCCCCTGCCCCCCGCAAGATTGCGTACGGTCAGAAGCCCTTCATGCTGGTCGGCGATCCGGGAGCAGATGGAAAGACCCAGCCCCGTCCCGCCGTCCTTCGTAGTGTAGAAGGGATCGAAGATCCGTTCCAGCTGATCCCCGGGAATCGGCGCTCCGTCGTTTCGCAGGCCGACGCAGAAGTACTCCTTCCCGCCCTGGCGCTCCGGGAAAACGGAAAAGGAGAGCGTACCGCCTCCCCGTCCGGCCATCGCCTGGACCCCGTTGATGGCGATATTGAGCAGGAGCTGGGTCAGCTGGTCGGCGTCCCCCATCACCATGGGGGGCTTCCCCTCGCCATACCCGGCGAACTCGGTCCGCACCCCTTCGTTCCGGGCCTGCGTCTCCACCAGCAACGTCACACGCCGGACCACATCCCGCAGGTCGAGCGGGCGCCGGTCGGAAGGGGCCGGCCTGGCGAACGTTAAGAACCTCTCGGCGCTCTGCGCCAGCCGGTCGATCTCCTCCATGTGGATGTCCAGCATCCGGCGCTCGGGGGCCTCGGGGGGAATCGCGTCCCGAAGAATCTCGGCCGTTCCCTTCATCGTGTGGAGGGGGTTCTTGATCTCATGGGCGATCCCCGCCGTGAGTTCCCCCAGCGCCCCGAGCCTCCCCGCCCGGATGAGTTGCGACTCGATACGCCGCTGTTCCTCCAGCGCCTCGAAAAGATCCCTCGCGAGCCGTTCCTGCTTCTCCCTCTCCCGGCGTTCCCGGTCGACGAGCAGCCCCGCCACCACGGCCACGATATTATAGAGGACGATCTCCAGCCCCTTCTCCAGGGCATCCCCCGGATCTTGCGCCACGAGACTCAGGAACGCATGGGGGATGTAGATGAAGGACGCGAAGACGGACACGGAAATCCCGCCGCGCACCCCCTCCGAAAACGCCGCGAACAGGATCGGGAGGTAGTACAGACGCCGGAGGACGTCGTGCGCCCAGACGTATTGCGTCGTCGTCCGGTAATGGAGGACCGTGATCAGAAGGCACGGGACCCACGCGACGAGAAGCATCCTCGTCGAAAAAACAGGCCGCAGGTCGTCCACCAGCCCCCTGATCAGGCGCCTTTCAGGCATCGCGCCTTATGCCGTACTTCTCGATGCGGTAGACGAGAATGTGCCGGGGGACGTTGAGATAGGCGGCGGCCTGGGTGATGTTGTCCCCTTTGAGGCGCAGGGCGCGCTCGATCACCTTTTTCTCGAGATCCACCAGGGAGAGCCCCCCGGGGGGAAGAGGAGGCCAATCGTTCGCGAACCCTTCCTCCGGCCGCTCGCCCGCCCGGGACGAGACGGGAACCGGGGGAAGATCCTCCACCGAGACCTCCTTGCCCCTGCACAGGATCACCATCCGCTCGCAGGCGTTCTTGAGCTCCCGGACGTTCCCCGGCCAGGAGCGCGACGCAAGAGCCTCCATCACCTTCGCCGGGACGGAGATCCCGCGATCCGGGCTGATCTCGTTCATGAAATGCTCTACGAGGGGAGGGATGTCCTCCGGCCTTTCCCGGAGAGGAGGTACGCGGATCTCGACCACGTTCAGCCGGTAATACAGATCCTCGCGAAACGTTCCTTCCCGGATTCGTTCCAGAAGGTCCCGGTTGGTCGCCACCAGGATTCGCACGTCGACGGGGATCGGCCTGTCCCCTCCCACCTCGTCCACCACTTTCTCCTGGAGGACGCGGAGGAGCTTCGCCTGGAGAGGCAAGGGCATCTCGCCGATCTCGTCGAGGAACAGCGTGCCTCCCCCGGCCTGGCGGAACCGGCCGAGGCGGCCCCGGACGGCGCCGGTAAACGCTCCACGCGCATGCCCGAAAAGCTCCGATTCGAGCAACTCTGCGGGAATCGCCGCGCAGTTGACCGCGATGAACGGCGCCGTCGCCCGGGATGAGTGCACGTGGATCCGCCGGGCCACGGCCTCCTTGCCGGTACCGCTCTCCCCCGTGATCAGGACGGTGGCGTCGGTCCCGGCCACCCGGTCGGCCATTTCCAGGATCCGCTTCATTGCGGCGGATGCATTTACGATGTCCCGCTCCACTCCAGTCGCCCGTATCCGCAGATCCCGGACCTCCGCGTTGAGGCGTTTCCGCTCGAGGGCCTTTTCGACGGCCAGGAGGAGCTGGTCCCGGTGGAACGGTTTCCCTATGAAGTCGTACGCCCCCTCCTTCATCGCCTCCACCGCCGTTTCCACGTTCCCGAAGGCGGTGATGACGAGCACGGGGATATCCTTCGACTGCGTCCGGATGCGGCGCAGCACCTCGATCCCGGAGATCCCCGGCATCTTGACATCCGTGATCACCAGGTCGAACTTCTCCGGAGAGAAGGCGGCAAGCCCTTCCGCTCCGTCGGAGGCGGCCTCCACCCTGCATCCCGCCTTCCGCAGATTGAACAGGGCCACCTCCCGGCCCGCCCGGTCGTCGTCGATGAAGAGAATGCGTCCGGCCATCGTTCCTCAATGTCCCTCGTACGTCTTGCGCCCCTGCCGTATGCCAATTCTACACGCCCCCCTCGCTCCTTGCCCAACGGTCTTTTCCGGCAGCCGGGGGTCACATCTGCCGGAAACCGATCGTGTATCCGATGTTGAACCCGTACAGGTCCTCGTTCAGCGCCTTGCCGTCCGCCTCCGCGTAGGGGTACATGAAATAGGCGAGCGGCTCCCCCGCCTGCGGCGGGTTGAGGACGACGTCCTTCCCCGTCCCGAACTCGACCCGGTTCGCATCCACCGCGCCGAAGTAGTATATCCGGTACGGATTCGCCTCTTCCAAAGTGATCTTTTTCTCGAGCATGATCTTCCGCACGTCCGCGGGATCGACGACGACCCATCCCTTGCCCGGAAGATAGAACTCCGCCCAGCAGTGCTGCCACTTGGTGATCTCCCCCTCCTTTCCCGAAGGCAGGCGGAGGCCGAAGATCTCCCGTGCAGGGACACCCGCCGCCCGCGCAAGGGCAACAAAAACGGAATGTATGTCCGCGCACTTACCGCCCAGGGTCCCGAGAAGAACCTCGACCTCGCCCAACCCGCATCCCTTCACGTTGGGGTCGCGGTGCATGTTCTCCACGATCCAGTCATATATGGCCTGCGCCTTTCCGAGGACCGAGGGTTTCCCCCGCGTGATGTCGTCCGCAAGCGCCTTTATTTTCCCCTCTGCCGGTCCGGTTGCGGCGGGCCCCAGGTATGCACGGAACTCTTCACGAGATAATGGGAACTCTTTCGGGGGAAAATCCTTGTCCATCACCTCCTTCCGGGTGACGCGGAACGAGTAGGAGAGCGTCCGGTCCCTGGCCGGCCGGTCCCACCTGGCGTACAGGACGCTCTCGCCGGACTTTCCCAGCCGGTAGACCCCCATGTCGGCATAATCCCCCTTGACGACGACATCTGTGATCGCCTGGTTTTCGTCCGACATGGGATAGGGTAGCCACAGCCTCACCTCCTTTGCCCCGGTCGGCGCCTTGAGGTGCACGTCAACGGTCACCACTCCCCTCTTTTCTTTCGCGGGGGAGGCTTGGGGGAAAAGAAACAGGAAGAGGATAGTCAGCGGAATGAACAGCGGAGCGGTCAGGAACCTGCGGGAAGCAACAATCGATCGGATATTCGACGACACCGGAGGCGACCTCCTTTTCCGTATTTTGCCGGATGCACCGGCATTCCTTCATTTCCCCGCCGACCGGCGGGCATTCCTCGGTCTCATCGAGAGGCGCGGGAACGAAACATCGAATCCGTCAAGAAGATCACCCCCTTCCTGCTCGCACGTATCACAAGTACATTACACGAAGACTTCCTGATGGATGGGATTCGCATCTGCCCGGAGACGATTCCTGCCGCAGGGGATAACGGGGCAGGGGGCCCCGGGCCCCGACCGGGCCGGAGAAAACGGCACGCGCCCGGTCGGACGTCCGACATCAACGCGATGAGGACGATACCGGGTCGATCGTCAGATCTGGTATTCCGGCGGACGGACCTGTCCGAAGCGGATCTTCGACCACATCCGCTCGTGCAGATAATACGTGAAGAATTTTACGAGGGAGTCACCCAGCCCGACCGTAATCGCCATGTCGACGCGGCCTGTGACCACGAAAGCGACGACCCCCGTAATCAGCGTTGCCACCACCCGCCAGCTGATCGTTTTCAGGATGCTTCGCCTTTGAGTATCCATTAAAATCCTATATAGTAAATAGAGTAAATAGAATTATAGGACAGCAGAAGGGCATGTCAAGATTCAATCGGTAAATTTCATATACATTATAGTCACTTAAGCAGGTAGAGACAAACAGGACTCCCTGATCCGGGAAGGGGTGCCCCTAGCGAAGGGACTCCCAGGAAGTCGAAATACCTCCTCCGGTTCCTCCCGGGTCGTCGTCCGGATCGACCATTCCGGACCGATCCTCGGGAAGAACGGTCACCCTTGCACCAGGCAACCTTTCCAGGAACCGGCACGGCTCGCTCGTCGCCGGATGCTCCACCGCCGTATCACGGCAGAAGCGTTCTGGATGCGGATGGCGCGTGCTGTTAGACTAACATCGGGGAGGGTTCCGTGGACTTCGGGCGCAAGGACGTGATCGCGGCAAAGCAGCGTGTCTACAGGCTGGCGTACGCCACCCCACTGGTAGAGGAAGCACCGCTGTCCGAACGGGCGGGCGGAAGGGTTCTTTCCAAACTGGAAAACCTCCAGAATTCCGGGTCATTCAAGATCCGGGGCGCCGCCAGCAAGGTGCTCGCCCTGGATCGTGACCGGGTGTCCGGCGTCATCGCGGCAAGCGCGGGAAACCACGCCCGCGGCATCGCCCGCGCCGCGAAAGAGGCGGGTATCCCGGCGACCCTCGTGATGCCCCTGTGGGCCCCGGTGTCCAAGTCGGCCGCAGCCCGGCGCGAAGGCGGGGAGAACATCCGCATCATCCATCACGGGGAAACCTTCGACGACGCGGCAAGACACGCCGCCTGCCTGGCGCAGGATTCCGGGCTTGTCATGGTGCACCCCTTCGACGACCCGCTGGTGATCGCGGGGCAGGGGACGCTGGGGGTGGAGCTCGTCGAGGAGATCGGCCCACCCGGAACGGTCTACGTCCCCGTGGGCGGTGGGGGGCTTCTTGCCGGGATCGGGGCAGCAGTGAAGGAGATCTACCCGGATGCGGAACTCGTGGCGGTACAGGCAAAAGGGGCCTCATCTCTTCTGCCGTCCCTTGAAGCGGGACGGCTCGTGGAGTGCCCGGAGACGCGCACGATCGCGGACGGCATCGCGGTGACATCCTTGAGCGAGCGAACCTTCGAGGCCGCAAGGCGGTGGGTCGACGACGTCGTCACCGTGGACGACGAGGAGATCGCCGCGGCGATCCTGTACGCCCTTGAAGAGATGAAGACCACGCTGGAGGGCGCGGGTGCCGCTCCGCTGGCGGCGGTGCTTTATAAGCGTCCGCCGACGCGGTTTCCCGCCGTGATGGTGCTTTCGGGAGGGAACATCGACGTCAACTTTCTCTCCCGGATCACCGAGCGAGGGCTGTTCCGCTCGGGGCGTCTTATCCGGTTGCGGTTCCTCATCCCGGACCGGCCCGGTTCCCTCTCCGCCCTGCTCGCCGCGGTCGCCGGGGAACGGTCGAACGTGATCAGCATCGAGCACGACCGTCTCCCTTCCGACTGTCCGCCGGGATACTCGACCGTCGTCCTCCTCCTCGAGACGCGGGACCGTGCCCACGGGGAGGAGCTCGCGGCCCGCCTGGAGGAGCAGGGGTTCCGGAACACGAGCTGACCTCCGCTGCTCCCATTTCGCCGATATCGTGTGGCAGACGGGGAACGAGGTTTTCCTCCGCCTTCTTGACGGGTCAGACCCGGCGGTGGCCGTCGAAATCCGGGAGACTGCCTCCGCCGTGCCCGGTGTCGTGGATGTGTCGGACGTGCGGGTTCGCTGGGCGGGCCACCGGATGTACGCGGAAGTCCATCTCGCCGTGAAAGGAGACCGGTCCGTAAGCGAGGGGCACACCATCGCCAAGGAGGTCCGTCACAGGATGCTCCACGGCCTTCGCTACCTGTCGGACGCCGTCATCCACGTGGACCCCGTGGAAGCCTCGGGAACCAAGAACCACGGAGTACCGTCCCACTGGCACGACGACCTGCCGGGCCATTCGCACAGAGGACCCGGTCCGTTGCCCCGCTAGGCGACGTCCAGAACTGCGGCGGGCAGCTTCTCCAGGATCGACAGGAGGAGCTCCTTCCTCGTGATCATCTCCTCCCGCGTTTTCCGATCCCTCGCAGCGGCGATATCCATCTGCAGATTCGCTATCTCCGCCTCAAGAGTTTCCTTGAGCGCCCGCACTTCCATGTTGGTCAGAAGGAGCTCCATGGGATTCCTCCTCTCCCCTCGATTCCGTCGACATTCACCGGGATGAACTTATGAGTCATTATATCACCTATACCACCGCGCACGGGAAAACCCCTATTCCACTCCTCTTTCTGTAGGGAAGTATCCGACAAGTATGGTATTTTAGAAAATTATCCGGAGGAACCGGGAGAGGCACCCTCATGCGCTGGCGTCGTCCCGACAAGAAGAAATTTCTCGTTTTCCTGGCCGTGCTGGGCCCCGGGATCATCACGGCCTCGGTCGACAACGACGCGGGAGGGATCGCCACCTACTCGATCGCAGGCGCCCATTTCGGGTACTCCCTCCTCTGGACACTCATCCCGATCACCGCCGCGATGATCGTCGTTCAGGAGATGGCGGCCCGGATGGGAGTGGTCACCGGGAAAACGCTGGCGGACCTCATCCGGGAGAAATTCGGCGTGCGCCCTACCTTCTTCCTCCTTGTGGCGCTCCTCCTTTCGAACCTGAGCAACACCGTCGCGGAATTCGCCGGATGGGCGGCGGCCCTGGAGATATTCGGCGTCAGCAGGTACATTTCCGTCCCCATCGGGGCAATCGCGGTCTGGTTTCTCGTGGTGAAGGGAACGCACCGCATCGTGGAAAAGATCTTTCTCATCGCCAGCACCGTGTACTTCACCTACGCCGTGTCCGCCTATTTCGCGCACCCCCAGTGGGGATCGGTGGCGCGCAACCTGGTGACGCCCGTGCTCAATGCGAACAGCGCGTACGTCGTCATGCTCATCGGCATGGTGGGTACGACGATCGCCCCGTGGATGCAGTTCTACCTGCAGTCCGCGGTGGTGGAAAAGCGCATCCCGGCGGAACATTACAGCCTGTGCCGGGCCGACGTCATCGTCGGCTGTTTCGTCACCGACATCGTGGCGCTTTCGATCATCGTCGCCTGCGGCGCGACGCTGTTCGTGGAGGGGATCCAGATCAACGACGCGAAGGATGCGGCCATGGCGCTGGCACCGCTCGCGGGAAAGTACGCCTCCGTTCTGTTCGCCATCGGGCTGGCCAATGCCTCCCTGTTCTCCGCATCGATCCTCCCGCTGGCGACCGCCTACTCCGTCTGCGAGGGAATGGGGTGGGAGTCCGGGATCGACAAGGATTTCCGCACCGCTCCCCACTTCTTCTGGCTCTACACGGCGATCATCGTGCTGGGCGCACTGTTCGTCCTCTACCCTGCCGCTCCGCTGATTCTCATCATGCTCTTCTCCCAGGTAGCCAACGGGATTCTCCTGCCGTTCGTCCTCGTGTTCATGCTGAAGCTGATCAACGACCGGGAGCTGATGGGCGAGTACGTCAACTCGAAGGCGTTCAACGGGATCGCGTGGGTGACCGCGGTCGTCATGATCGTTCTCACGGTCTTTCTGGTGATCCTGACGCTCTTCCCGGGACTCCCGGGGATGCTCGGGGGCGGGCCATGAAACGCGGGAGGACATGCGGTACCCGGGAAGGGAGTGCGGCTTACCTCCTGCGGCGACGCTTCCGGGAGGCGGGCGGCAGCAGCAGGTCCACGACGTCGTCCACCGTCACGATGCCGAGAAGGCAGTTTTCGTCGTCGACCACCGGCAGGGCGAGGAGATTGTACTTGGAGATCAGCTCGGCGACCTGTTCCTGGTTTGCGTCCGCCCGAATGGTGATCAGCTTCGTGTGCATCACCTCGCCAAGCGTCTTCGATTGATCCTCGAGGATGAGATCCCGCAGACCGACTACCCCCAGGAGCTTTTCCTCCTCGATGACGTAGAGATAATAGACCGCCTCGATCTCTTCCGCCTCCTCCCGGAACCTGTCTACCGTTTCCCGCATGGTGATCCCCGGAGGATAGGCGAGGTACTCGTTCGTCATGAGCCCCCCCGCGGTGTCCTCCTCGTGCCCCAGCAGTTCGTGGATATCCTGGGCCTCCTCCTTCTCGATCAGGCCGAGGAGCTCCTGGGCCTTCTCGAGCGGAAGATCGGCGATCACGTCCGCGGCTTCGTCCGGGGGCATCCGCTCGATGACGTCCGCCGCCTGTTCCTTGTCCATGTCGCTGATAAGGTCGGCCTGCACTTCCGGCTCCAGTTCGTGGAGCGCCTCGGCGGCCATCTCGAGATCGAGCTTCCCGAAGAACCCCTTCCTCTCTTCCGGGGAGAGCCCGCTGATGATCTGGGCGATGTCCGCGGGGTGGATCTCGGAGAGGGCCTGCCGCGAGACGGCCAGGGTGAGGCGGTCGAGTTTCTCGTGGAGGGGCTGGATCAGGGACCAGGAGATCATCTGGTGGCGCAGCGGGTGGCGTATCGTCCGGAAGAAGGTCTCCCCCCGGCGCTCCACCCCGAGTCGGCGCAGGATTCCGCGCACCCCCACGTCCACGTCCGTGACGCAGGCGCCCCCACCTTCTTCGGCGAGCTTGACATCGTTGACCCGGACGACCTTCGCTCCGTCGATGTCGACAATCTGCTTGTCCAGGAGGTCTTTCCCGATGAGCAGCTGATCGTGGCCGGGGGTAAATTCCGACAGCTCGGAATCGCGCTTCCGCGAGGAGATGATTCTCCGGTTGAAGATGCTTATATCCTCCCACGGGAGGAAAAGAACCGTCTTCTTCCTCTCCAGGAGAAGGCCCGAGGCGCGGGGGAAGGGCCCGCCGCCGACCACCGCGATGTCGCGGAGCTTACCGATCTCCTCGCCCGAAGGGTCGAGCACCGGTTTCCCGAGGACGTCGGCCACGAACACTTCCCCCACGAGGGCCATCCCGCACGCTCCTTCCGTCGAAAGGACAGTCGATTTCAGTGTATGGAGGGGGTTGAGATAGGTCAAGGAAGAGACGGCGGGTATGGGGGAGCATGCTACCTGTGTCCGTTTCGATCCATACTACGGAAAACGGGATATCGGAACCCTCCGTGACGCCCGGACGGGAAGCGTCGGGATCCGTGCCCTGGCGCAACCCGTACGCAAATCTTCCCGGTCTGCGCCGGCTTGTTCAGGGGTTCTACCTCCTCTTTTTCGTTTTCGTCGGTATCGAGTTTGCCTCCTTCTACCGGCAGATCGTCTCGGGAGGACCGGTCACCGCATACCGGCCCCCGGCGGTGGAGGGTTTCCTGCCCATCAGCGCCCTGGTGGGCCTGAAGCGCTTTCTGCTCACCGGGTCTTACGACATGGTGCATCCGGCGGGCCTCACCATCCTGATCGCGGCGGTCCTTTCCTCGTTTTTCGCCCGCAAGGTATTCTGTTCCTGGATTTGCCCGGTTGGAGGGATTTCCCGCGCGCTGGAATGGGTGGGGAAAAAAACGATTTGGAAAAACCGGAAATCTCCTGTCCTCGTGAACCGTTGGGTCGACCTCTCCCTTTGCTCCCTCAAGTACCTCCTGCTCGCCTTCTTCGCCTGGGCGATCCTCTGGAAGATGGACGTTGCGGCGATCGAACAGTTCCTGCAAACCCCCTACAACTACGCCGCCGACGCCAAGATGCTCCTGTTCTTCACCGACATATCGCGAACCGCAGGCGTGACCCTGGCAGTTCTCGTACTGCTCTCGGTCGTCGTCAAGCATTTCTGGTGCCGGTACCTTTGCCCGTACGGGGCGCTCCTGGGCCTTGTCAGCTGGATGTCGCCCCAGCGGGTCGTCCGCGACGGGGCGACCTGCATCGACTGCAAGGCGTGCACCCGGGCCTGCCCCGTGGAGATCACGGTCCACCGGAAAGCATCGGTGTGGACCCCCGAGTGCACAGGATGCATGACGTGCGTGACCTCCTGCCCGGTGGAGAACTGCCTGACGGTCACCCGCAAGAAAGAGCGCTCCCTCTCCCCGTACTTCATTCCTCTTGTCGGCCTGGGAACGATCTACCTGCTCTGGGGAATTGCCCGCCTGACCGGCCATTGGCACACGTCCCTTTCCCAATCCACCCTGGCCGAGGTCTACCGGATAGCCGCCTCCCTTGCACACCCGTAACGCCTCCCTCCCGTGATCCTCCGAAAATCCCCTCCCCCGGAAACGCAACGCCCCCGATTTCTTCCCGTGCCGTTTCCCTCGGCGCAAGGCGGCGCGCCCCCCCCCAACCATGCTCTCCATCGGCAACAGCGTCGCGGCAATGGGGAAAAGCGGTGCGACATCGATCGGTCGACCTTCGCGTGGAATGAAGAATCCGGTACCGTCTTGACGAGGCAAATCCCTATCCATACAATAGGGTTTGTAGATAAAGGGGCCGGGAAGAAGATGCGACTGTCGAAAAAAACAGAATACGCCTTGATGGCGCTTATTTACGCGGCACGCCATCCGGAAGGAACGACGTTCCAGATCAAGGAACTGGCGGATCGAAACGGGATCCCGAAGAAATTCCTGGAGCTGATCCTGCTCGAGCTGAAAAACGCCGGTATCGTCCGGAGCCGGCGCGGCGTCGGGGGCGGCTATCTCCTTGCCCGCCGACCGGAGACGGTCCGCTCCACCGAGATCATCGAGGCCATCGAGGGGCCTGTTTCCCCGACGAAAGCACAGCAGGACAGGGGAAGAAAACCCCCCGGAGAGGAGTTGTCTCCCGCCGTTTCCCGGCTCGTCCGGGAGACGTCCGAGGCGATCGAGTCCGTGCTCGACCGGTGGACGCTCGCAGATCTTGCGCGGGAGGCGCAGGAAGCGGCCGAACGCCGGCAAAGAAATCTCATGTACATCATCTGACCCGGGGGGTGCCCGTGCGAAGCCGGCGCGTTACCCGTCCATCCTGTTTCGATCGTGCCCGGGCCGATGGCCGGACGGACCGGCCTGCCGCTCGAAAATCAATCCCGTCGCGGAAAATCAGTAGTTCAGCGTCGCCTTCGCCTCGAGGCACTCCTGAACGACCCGCGCCGCGGCGATCGGCTTTGCACCCTCGATCAGCATCTCCTCCCCGATCTTCCGCTCCTTGATGCACGGGGTGCAGACCAGGATCTTTCCTCCCTGGCCGAAGTAGTTGTCCATCAGTTCCTTGAGCGGCGGCAGTCCCCCGGCGAAGATATGCCCGTTCACCCCTTTCTGGACCAGGGTGACGGCGTACCCCTGCAGGATCACGGTCACCTGCACATCCATCGCCAGCGCCGCGTTGGCCACCACGAACGGCAGGGATGCGCGTTCCGGATCCTCTCCTCCGTGCGTAGCGATGATGACGATCTTTTCCACGTTTTCGGCCATTGCTGCCTCCTTGTACGGGATATGGAACCGCTAGGCTGCCTCCGCCACCCGGTCAGCGGATTCCTTTGCTTTCTGGCGTACTTCGGTGAGGTAGGCCGCGAAGGGACGGTACAGCATGTGCGCCCACTTCCCAAAAGGAACCTCGACGACGAGGAACGGCACCGCGATGGCAAGGTGAACGACGTATGTGACGTAGGTTGCCATCGGAAGCCCCGCCAGGCGAAGTCCGTGCACCAGAATGCCGGTAAATGCGGTAAGAAACATGAGCACCAGGAAGATCCAGTCACTGGCTTCGGAAAACTTGTAGATCTGATCGCGTTTCTTCAGGCGCCTGACCAGGAAGTCTGCCGACACGTATAAAAGGACCGCCGTCGCATAGTACCCGAACAGGCGCGTGGGGTGGTAGAGGGGAACGACCTCGTCCGTCTGGAACCATCGCAGGAAAATCACGATGAGCACGATCATCGTGAGATACCCGCTCATCATCAGGAAATGCTTCAGCCAGCGCGTCTTGTCCTCGCTGCAATCGTGCCATCTCTTCTGGGTGGCGAAATGCCGGAAAAACGTTCCCGCTTCCCGGACGAGCAGGGAAAACGGGATGGGTCCGTTTCTTTCTCCGCGCAACGCGAATCGAACCATCCGGGAGAGATTCGTCAGAAGAAGGAGAGCCAGCACACCTCCGATAGCCCAGTCGCCGAGCTCCACCCATTTCACCGGCGCGAAGGTGTTAAGCTCCACCCGGTCCGTCACCACGGGGCCGTGGAACAGGGCAAAGAGCCCGACCACGAAGAGGCCCACGAGGAAGACCGCCGCGATCTCCCACGCCGCGGAGGTGTAGAACTTCCGGCCCAGGCCGGTCCAGTCGTACCGGGACGTGAGGTACCGGCGCGCGGCCATCATCGTCTCCGCCGGGTTGGCGTCCCTCGGGCAGGTGTCCGAGCACTCGCCGCAGTAGTAGCATAGCCAGGGCTCGAGGGACTCCTCGACCTTCTCCGTGTATCCCACCTGCAGAAGATGGATGATCTTTCGGGGGAATCCTCCCGTTTCCATCGACTGGGAACAGGTGACCGTGCAGTTT
Organism: uncultured delta proteobacterium; assembly: GCA_963811025.1. GTDB lineage: Bacteria > Desulfobacterota > Deferrimicrobia > Deferrimicrobiales > Deferrimicrobiaceae > CSP1-8. The sequence goes on along the minus strand of CAWEPX010000003.1, from coordinate 185,120 downwards.
CCGCAGTTCATGCAGGCGGTGACGTCTCCGCCGCCGAACTTCGCGATCTCGCGGTGCAGTCCCGGGGCAACGCGGTGCGCCATGCCTTTCTCCCTCCTCGCATTCTCCGGCGAATCGGCCCGGGGGCCGACCACCGTTTCAAGTCAGCGGGCCAGCCGGTACCGGAAGTAATCGTCCGCCTTGGGCTTCGGCAGCTCCTCGAGAGATCCGTACCTTCGCATCGCCATCACCCAGAGGGCGACTTCCCGGACCGGGCAGGCAAGCGCATCGGCGATTTCCGGGATCGTCCTCGGCTCTTCCCGAAGCAGGGAGACGATCCGGTCCTTCATGACCATCTCGTCGCGAATCACTTCCCCGAGATCCCGCTTGCCGCCTTCCATCACCCGGCCTCCCGGGCCAGCGCGTCGATCATGGCCCTCACCTGGGCATCGGTATAGCCTTCGAGGTCGATCGCCTCGACCGGGCATACCGGGACGCACCCGCCGCACCCCTTGCACAGGGCGGGATGGACATACGCGGTCTCCTTGTCCCCCACGCGCACCTTCTCTATCGCCCCATCGTACGGGCACACCTGCGCGCATTCCCCGCACCAAGCGCACCGGTCCGCATCGACCAGGGCGACATACGGCGGAAGATCGACGTATCCCTTCATCAGCAGCGCCGCGCATTTTCCGGCCGCCGCCATGGAGGAGGCCACGCTTTCGGACAACGTCTTCGGGCCCTGGGCGGTACCGGCGATGAAGACGCCGTCGATCACCGTCTCCACGGGGCGCAGTTTGGGGTGGATCTCGTTGAAGAACCCCCCCTTGTCGACGGGGATCTTGAGGCATCCAAGGAGCGCAGCATTTTCCCTCGGCACCATGCCGGTGACCAGCACCACGAGGTCCGCGGGAATTTCGATCTCCTCTCCTCCAAGGAGTTCGTCGCGAACCCGTACGAGCAGCGATCCGTCCGATCGCTCCACGGCGGGGGACGTCCCCTCCGGGAACTTGAGGAACACGGATCCTTTCCTGCCCGCCTCCTCGAAGAGGATCTCGCTCTTTCCGTAGGTGCGCATGTCCCGGTAGAGGTGGTACTGGGAAAGCGAGGCGTCCTTGTCCCGGGCCTGGATCGCCGCGTGCACGGCCGTCGCGCAGCAGGCGCGGGAGCAGTACCGGTTGGGTGCGGGATTCTCCTCGCAGGCGCTCTGCCGGCTTCCGACGCAGTAGATGTAGACGATCGTTTCCACGTCCCGGCCGCCGCTCCGGAGCTTTCCCGGGGACGTCGCCAGAAGCTCCTTGAACTCCGGAAGGGTGATCACCCCCTCCTGCCCGTACCCGTACTCACCCTCCCGGGGGACGTAGGGATCAAATCCCGTGGCCACGACGATCGAGCCGACCGTAAGCGTCACGGTCTCCCCGTTCCCGACGTGCACGGTCGCCGTGAAGTTCCCGACGCTGCCCTGCTTTTCCACAATCTCCGAACCCGTGAACAGGGTGATGTTCTCCCGCTCCCGGATTTTCCCACGGAGGGTATCGACGATCTGCGACCCCTCCCGGTCATGGGGAAACATTTTGCCCCATCCCGCGATGCGGCCGCCGACCTCCGGAGAGTTCTCGATGAGAAACACGACGATCCCCAGGTCGGAGAGGGCCAGGGCCGCGCGCATCCCGGCAACCCCGGCACCGATCACCAGCACCTTCGGGACCGTCTCGATCCTGAGGTCCGCCAGGGGTCTGCCGAGCCGGGTCCTGGCGATTCCCGCCCGGACGAGCCGCCATGCCTTCTCGGTGGCGCCCTCCCGGTCGTGGCGGTGTGCCCAGGAACACTGCTCCCGGATGTTCACCTGGCTGTACATGTACGGGTTCAGGCCCGCCCGCAGGGCCATGGCCCGGAAGGTATTGAGGTGGAGCTTGGGGGAGCAGGAGGCGATCACGACGCCGTCGAGCTTCTCCTCCCGGATGGCCTTTACCATCTCCTCCTGGGATGCGTCCGAGCAGGCGAACAGGAAGGTCCTGGCCACAGCGATCCCGGGCTCGCCCGCGGCAGTTTCCCGTACCTTCTCCCCGTCCAGGTAATCGGAGATATTTCCCGCCGCAGTGACAGAGGAAAACACCTATCCGTTTCTCGCTCACCGTTTCCCCCTCGCTCGTTCCAGATAGGCCGCCACCTGCACTGCGGCAGCGCCCGAATGGAGGATGGTGTCCGGAATGTCGCGGATGGCGGAGGCTGTGCCGGCGACGAACACTCCTTCAATGCTTGTTTTTCCCGGCTCGAGATCCTCGTCGACCTCCCGGACATAGGCGTACGGATCCGCCGCCAGCAGATCCCCCCTGAAGAGCCGGAACGCCTCGGGGTTCGCGGAAAGACCCACCGAGAGGACCACCAGATCGTGCTCCGCCCGCCTCGGCTGTCCGTCCAAGGAGATGTCCTCGTACTGCACCAGGAGGTTGTCCGTCCCGTTCCCCTCGATCTTCCCCACTTTTCCCTTGACGAACCGCACTCCCATCCCTTTGGCCTGCTCGTAGAACTCCTCGTACCCCTTTCCGAAGGCCCGGATGTCGATGTAGTAGATCGTGACGTCGGCCAGGGGCAACGCCCCCATGAGGAGTTGGGCCTGCTTGATCGAGTACATGCAGCAGACGCGAGAGCACAGGCGGTTCTCGATGGTGCAGTCGCGGGAGCCGGTGCAGAGGACGTAGGCGATGTTGGAGGGCGCCATGCCGTCCGAGGGCCGCATCACGGCGTTGTACGGCCGGGTAGGGGACAGGATGCGGTCCATCTGCATCGCCGTAATGACGTTCGGATACCGCCCGAACCCGTATTCGGGCTTCCGCACGGGGTCGAAGAGCTGAAACCCCGTGGAGACCAGGACAGAACCCGCTTTCACCGTTTTCTCCTCGGGCAGCATGTCGAAGCGGATCGCATCGGCGGGGCACGCCTTCACGCATTGCAGGCACTCCGAACAGACCCCGCAGTCCAGGCATCGGTTGGCGCTGTAGCGCGCTTCCTCCTCGGTCAAGGGAAGCTCGATCTCGTCCATGGACCGGAGGCGCTCCTCCGCGTGGCGCTCCCTCACCTCCGACGGCGCGCGCCGGGACGGCCCGACCTTCGCGCGGTCCAGCACGGCCTTCTGCTCCACCGCGGGAAGACGGGCATCGAACGTGATCCCGGAAAGGGGGTTTCCCTCCAGGTGACGGTCGATGTAGAAGGCGGCGCGTTTCCCCTGTGCGATCGCCTCGATAATCATGGAGGGGCCTGTCACGTCGTCCCCCCCGGCAAAGACGGAGGGGACGGAGGTGACAAGGGTCTCGGGGTCGGCCTTGATCGTTTCATCCGCGTTTCGCTCGATCTCGTCCGCGAAGGGGCGCGTACTGGGGCGCAGGCCGACGGCCAGAACCACCACGTCGATCGGGCGGGTCTTTTCGGAACCTCGCACGGGGACGGGACGACGCCTCCCGCTGGAATCGGGTTCCCCGAGCTTCATGGAGATCCAATCGGCGGCGGAAAGCCTCCCCTCCTCCCCGTGGAAACGGACGGGGGCCGTCAGTTCCGTAAGCTCGATCCCTTCTTCCAGGGCGGCCTCTACCTCCCAGTCGTGGGCGGGCATCTCGGCCCGTCGACGGCGGTAGACGATGGTTACCTTCGAGGCTCCCATCCGGAGGGCCATTCGGGCCGAGTCGATGGCCACATTGCCCCCCCCGATGACGGCGACCCGTTTCCCCTCGACGTCCAGTTTTCCCCCGGCGTTTCCCGCCTTGAGAAAATCCATGGACTCGTACACACCGGGAAGTTCGGCCCCGGGGATTCCCAGATCCTGCCCTTCCATGGTGCCCAGGGCCAGGAAGGTGGCCTCGAACCCCTGGGCCGTCAGGGAGGCCAGGGACGTGACGGGGGTGCGGGTCCGGATCTCCACGCCGAGGGCGGTGATGTTCCTGATGTCCCGGTCCACCACCTCACGGGGGAGGCGGAACGGAGGGATCCCGTGGCGGAGCATCCCCCCCGCCTCGGGACCGGCCTCGAGGATCGTGACGAGATATCCTTTCCTTGCGAGGAAGTAGGCCGCGGAAAGACCCGCGGGGCCGGATCCGACGACGGCCACCCTCTTCCCGTTCCGGTTCTCGGGCGGGCCGTACTCGGGCTCCGGGTGATTTTCGTAATAGCGGTCCACCATGAAGCGCTTGATCGCACGGACGGGGACCTTCCCCTCGACCTCGCCCCGGGTGCACTGATCTTCGCAGGGGGCGTAGCAGGCGCGGCTCAGGGATCCCGGAAGAGGGGCGTCCTCCATGTGCAGGCGGAACGCCTCCTCGTACTTGCCGCTTCGGACGAGGGACACGTACCCGTGCGCCTTCACGCCCCCCGGACAGGTATGGGAGCAGGGCGAGGTGCCGGTCTTGTCGATGACCGCCTTTTTCGGCACGGCCTGGGGAAAGGCGATGTGGGCGGCCCTGCCCGCCACCAGGTCGAAGTTGAACTTGTCGGGGATCGCGACCGAGCAGGCAAGCTCGCAGTCCCCGCATCCGGTGCACGCCGCCGGATCGACGAATGTCGGCTTCTTCGTGAGCGTTACGGCAAAGGATCCATCCGCCCGCGGCTCGATCTCCTCCACCTCGCTGTAGACGAGGACGTCCACGTTGGGGTGGTGGGACGTGGCGGCCATCTTCGGGGTGGAGATGCAGCTTGCGCAGTCCAGGGTCGGGAACACTTTGCTCAGCAGGATCATCTTCCCGCCGATGCTCGCCTCCTTCTCCACGAGGAGCACCTTGTATCCCATGTCGCCGAGGGTGAGGGCGGATTCCATCCCCGCGATTCCGCCCCCGACGACCAGGACGTCACAGTTCGTGAGCCCGCTCCTCACAGCTTCTGCAACGCCTCGCTGAACTGGCGGATGTGGGAGACGAACGCTTCCGAGCAGACCGAGCAGATCGCCGCCATCTTCAGGCGTCTCGGGTCCTTGCCCCGCTCCTGGAGCAGTGCCTGCGTCTTTTGGGCGAGGCTTGCGGTCTTGGCCGTGCAATCCGGAAGCAAGGCGCAGTCGCTTCCGTCCGCGGCGATGAAGACGCCGTCGAACCCCGACTCCAGGGCATGGAGCACCCAGTTGGGGCGAATGCCGCTCGAGCAGGGAAGGCTGATCACCTTGACTGCCGGGGGGTAGCTCATGTGCGAACTGCCCGCGAGATCGATGCCGGGATCGGAGATGTTGTTCGTGGAGAAGACCAGGATCTTCGGCCCGCTTCTCCCCGCCGGTCCGCTTTCCGCCACTACTTGCCCCGCTTCACGAAAAGACGCCAGAACCCCGCCTCCTCGATGTTCCCGAGGAAATCGTGACCGACCTTCTTCGCCCAGAGGGGAATGTCCTCGTTGGTGCCGGAATCCGAGGACATCACCTCCAGGATACCTCCCATCGGCACATCGACCATGCCGCGCTTCGCCTCGAGGAGAGGACCGGGGCATGCCGAACCTCTCGCATCCACCGTCTTGTCCACTTTCAGGGCCGTAAGATCGACGCTCATCGCTTTCCTCCTTTTCTGTCGTTATCCGTCATCCACCGGTCACGACGTACCGTGGATCGATCTCCTGCGCGACCATCCCGCGGTCCTTCATGAGGTCCAGGAGCACGGACCGGATCAGGGTGCAGGCCTCGATGATCCTCCTGTCGGCGAGACTGTAATACACGGTCTGCCCATCCTTCCGGGTGCGAACGAGATTCTGCGACTTGAGAACGGAAAGGTGCTGGCTGACGTTGGACAGCGGCACCTCGATGACCTCGGAGATCTCCCCGACGCTCATTTCCCCCTTCGACAGCAAGGCCAGGATCATCAGCCGTTTGGCGTGGGAGAGAGTCTTGCAGAAATCGGCGTGCATCTCGAAGATATCGACTTTTTCCATCATCCCCCCGCTATACATCCATGTATTCTTTATTTCGTATATTCATAGATTTGAAACAACGATACCACGCACGCTTCTCCCGTCAAGAGTTTTTTTTCGCTCTTCCAACCCCACGTTCCGGGGAGTGCGCCGGACACTGCGTCCCTGCGCCGGTTGCGAAAAAAACCCCGGCACCGTACTGTAGGCAGGATGCCCGATACCGCGCTGCTCTACATCCTGCTGTCCGCGGTGATGCACGCCGGATGGAACCTGATCCTGAAGACGACGCGGCACAAACTCGCCTTCAACGTCTTCATGCACGCCTCGGCGATCGCCATCTTCTCGGCGTACTGGCTCGTGCGACACGGCGCGATCCCCCTCCCCCGGGGGCCGGTCCTTCCGTTCGCCCTCGCGGCCGGGTTCTTCTTCTCGATCTACCACGCGTGTCTTACGGCCTCGTACGAGCGGGCAGACGTCTCCCTCGCCTACCCGCTCACCACGACGGGCCCGCTTTACATCCCCCTGTGGGCATACCTCTTCCTCGACGAGCGCCTCTCCCTGCTCGGGATGGGCGGCATCCTGGTCGTGTTCCTGGGCGCATACATCCTGCAGATGCGGGAATTTTCCCGGGCAGGAATTTCCTTTCCCCTGCTTCACCTCCGCCAGCCCGGCGTCCTGTTTGCGCTCTCGGCAGGGCTCTTCTACTCCGTGGGGGCGATCGTGGACAAGCGGGGAGTCACGGTGGCCGACGTCTTCGTCTACACCTATTACCTGGATATTTCCCTGTTCCTTTTCCTGCTGGCCTACGCCCTCATGACGATTTCCCCGAACCGGTTTTTCGAGGAGATCCGGGTCCACTGGCCGCGAGGGGTTGCGGCAGGGCTCATCCTGTTCCTGTCGTTCATCACCTTCCGGATCGGCCTGCAGATGGCAAAGGTGTCGTACGCCACCTCGGTCCGCCAGGTAAGCGCCATCGCGGGCGTAGTGGGGGGAATCCTTCTCTTCCGGGAACGTTTCGGGCGAATCCGCCTGCTGGGCGCGGGGCTCATCGTGGCGGGGATCATGTGCATCCGCCTTGGGTAGGACGATGATGGCCCGTTCCCCGTATGCCGGGGGGTGCGGGCGGAATCTCAGGCGCCGCGGTAGTGGAGTTCGCTTCTGACCGGAGTCTGCATAGCCACCCGGTTTGCGATCTCCATGACCAACTTCTGCTCCTTCGGGCTGTGAACGATGCCGCGAACGACGATCCCTTTCCCGTCATGGGCGACTTCCAGCGTGGGAACATGTGTCCGCGGATCGGTGCAGATCGCCGCCTTGACCTTGGCCACCACCGCCATCCGGCGCAGTGTCTCCCGGGCCTCCGGCGTGGCCCGTTGTTCTCGCGCGGGAACTTCGTCCAGGACCAGCCGGACGATCTCGTCCTGACCCATCTTATCCGTGTCGAACACCATGTCGTACTCTCTCGGATCGAACGGATCCCGATGATAGACGGTAGACAGATACTCCATCCTCTCGTGGTCGCTGAACTCGATCATCCTCCGGGCCGTATCGATGTTGACGTGCTCCCGGTCGCTCACCCGTTTGGCCCGTTCTTGCGGAGACCCGGTGATCAGGAGACGCAGGGCGAACGGGACATCCTTGAGGAGCCAGTTCCCTCCACGGCCGGTAATCACCTTCCTGTCCTCGAGGGCATAACTGCATATGGCGCTTTCCACCAGCGACACGAATCCGGTGAACGAGCGGTCGAATCGCTCCCAGGGGGAGGGGGCGTGTTCGTCCAGCTCCCTTCCCCAATCCAGCCACTTCTCCCCGCTCACCTCGACGCCCTTGAGGATTCGATTCTTTCCGATATACTCGTACCCCAGCTTCTCGGCGACCTCCTTGCCGATCTCCTCCCCGCCGCCCCCAATCAATCTTGCGATCGTCACGATGGCCATGTCTACACCTTCCCTGTTTTCCGGGTCTGCTCGCTGCCCGCTGCCACCTGTTCCGGTTCCGTTCCATGGAGGCCCGCATTCGCCGCGCCATCCGCCTCCGATTTGGCGATCTTTCGTTTCAGCATGATCTTTCCGACCACGACCACGCCGACGGTGAACACGGCCATCGTCGCATACTCCACCCAGTGCGGAGGATGGAACGTCTTGTGGATCCAGGGATCCGTGATGATCATCTCGCCCGCGACCTTCCCCAGGATGGCGGAACCGAGGGTGATGATGATCGGGTACCTGTCCATCAGCATGGACAGGAGGGTGCTCGTGCCGACCACGAGGGGAATGCTCGTCCCCAGGCCGAACAGCAGGAGGAACATATTCCCTTTCGATGCTCCGGCGATCGCCAGCACGTTGTCGGTGGACATGATGAGGTCGGCGATGCAGATGATCTTCACCGCCTGCCACAAGCCCGCGGCCGCCTCGATATTTTCGTCTCCGTGCCCTTCCGTAAACAGCTTCACCGCGATCCAGGCGATCAGGAGCCCGCCGATCAGCTTCAGGAAGGAGATGAGGAGCAGCTGCGCGGCGAAGAAGGTGAGGACGATCCGGAGCACCACGGCGAGCAGCGATCCCAGGATGATGCCCCATAGTCTCTGTCGTTTCGGAAGAGACCGGACCGCCAGGGCGATGACGACCGCATTGTCTCCGGACAAAATCAGGTTGATGACGATGATGCTGAACAGCGCGGAGAAGAACGCCGCGTCGAACGCGATGTGCCCGAACCAGCCCAGATCAATCATTCTCTGCCTCCGTGATCGCCCATACGGGCTCCGTGTTCCAAATCGAACCCCGCCAAGGAACGATCGAACCGTTTCCGGGGGGAAGAGGCACGCTCATTCAGGCCCCTCCGGCATGCGAGCCGCTTCTCCCCGCAGTCCCCTCATAACTATTGCGAGTCAGGATTGTCACGCCTACTCGTTCTCGCTCACGGGAACCTGCTTGCTCTTTGCCACCGTATTTTCGGACCGGGCGATCTTCCTTCTCACCAGGTATTTCCCCACCAGGACGACCCCGACGGCACAGACGGCCTGCATCCCGTAGTCCATCCAGTGCGCGGGATGGAAGGTCTTGTGGATCCAGGGGTCCGTGATGATCATCTCGCCGCCGACCTTGCCCAGAATGGCGGCGCCGAGGGTGATGATGATCGGGTACTTGTCCATCAGCATGGACAGCAGCGTGCTCGTCCCCACGACCAGGGGAATGCTGGTGCCCAGTCCGAAGAGCAGGAGAAACATGTTCCCTTTCGAGGCGCCGGCGATCGCCAGCACGTTGTCGATGCTCATGACCAGGTCGGCGACGAGAATCACCTTTACGGCCTGCCACAGGCCTGCCGCGGCCTCGATGTTCTCGTCTTCGTGCCCCGACGTGAAAAGCTTCACCGCGATCCAGAGGATCAACGCTCCCCCGAAAAACTTCAGGAAGGAGATCAACAGCAGTTTCGCCGCGAAAAAGGTGAGGACGACCCGCAGCAGGACCGCAAGCCCCGATCCGAGAATGATCCCCCACAACCTCTGCTTTTTGGGAAGATTCCTGACGGCCAGCGCGATGACGACCGCATTGTCGCCCGACAGGATCAGGTTGATCACGATGATGCTCATCAGCGCGGAGAAGAATGCCGCATCCCATGCGATGTACCCGAACCAGCCCAAATCGATCATTTAATCCCTCCGTGCTCCTTGAAGACGCTTTCTTTTTTGTCGATCCTGTCGCGTTCGGCCGATTACGCTATCCTGCGCATCGCCTCCCAGCAGTTTCCGATCGCCTTCTTAAGGGATGCCTTCGCCCGGGAAGCCTCCATGGGATCGTATCCCAACCGTTCTCGGGCCGAGACGTCGGACAGCTCCCAGGGGTCGGCCAGGAAGGCGCTTCCCGTCCACTCTTCGCGCGGAATGCAACGGATCTCGGAGCGGGAACCGGTCGCATCCCGGGCCATTTCCGCCACCTCTTCCCACGTGACGTAGACGGTAGAGAAATTGAACGTCTGCCCGAATGCCTCGGGACGGAAGAGGCATCGCTCCAGTCCCTTTGCCAGATCCGCCATGTGGAGGAAACTCCCTCCGGAATCGGCGGGAACCGTCAGGGGATCCCCTGCCGAGGCGATCCGAAGCATCTCCCGCAGGTGCTTCCCGCCGATCTCCTCCCCGTAGGCCCACCAGAACCGGATGACGGTAGCCGGCGGTCCCTTTGTCTTCCCGTACATGAGGCAGAGTTTTTCGGCAGCCGCCTTGGCGATCCCGTAGAGGGGTTTTCTCGCCTCTTCCCCCAGCAGGGGATGCTTTTCATCGATGGGGGAATACCGGGGCTTTCCGTATACCACCGCCGTGCTCGTATAGATCAGGTGCCTGACCTTTTGCGAGGCCATCTCCTCCAGGAGGTAGATATGGCCTTTCAGGTCGTGCTCCAGCACCGTGAGGGGATCCTCGGAGAAGGACCAGGCCAAATGGAGGACGGCGTCCACGCCTTCGACAGCGGATTTCAGGACATCCCTGTCCTCGACCCCCGCGCGGATAAGGGTCAACCTCCTGTCCTCGATGGATGGAAGGGAACCCATATCCTTGTCGATCACCCGCACCTCATGCCCCTGTGCGAGGAGCGAGGCGACCAGGTATCTGCCGCACGAACCGGCACCGCCGGTAATCAGGATTTTACGGTTTGGCGTCATGGCGAGGCCACACGCAGGAAAGAACGGCTGCAGGGACCGCTAAAGGAAATGGCCGACCCAGGCCGCTTCTCCAAGATGACATTTCCCCGGTGGGTGGTCACGGTCGTATTCTTCATGAATATCAACAGCTTCTCTATCCGCTTGCAGGATTGCCGGGTTCCCATTACCTATTGATCCATCATATCGCAATAACGGGGGGATCCCTTTGGAAGGGGATCCCCCCCGCGCATTTCCACAAATCGATCATCCCGGTCCGATGGTAGCCTTGGCCTTTTTCTTCCCCCGGATGATCTTGACGACCGGGAGCAGGAAAAGGAGAAGGGCGAACGACGAGCATACGGCCGCGATGGGACGGGTGAAGAAGATGCCAAACGATCCGTCGCTCAGGATCAGGGACTGCCGGAGGAACCGCTCCGTCATGTCACCGAGCACGAGGGCCACGGCCAGCGGAGCAAGCGGGTATTTGAGCTTCTTCATGATGTACCCGATCACCCCGAAGATGAGCGTGCACCAGACGTCGAACATGAGATTGCGCATCACGAAGCTGCCGACGAAGCAGGCGACCACGATGATCGGGGTGAGGATACCCCAGGGCACCTTCATGATGGAGGCCAGCATCGGCGTGCCGACGAGGCAGATGATCAGGCAGACAAAGCCGGCCAGGAAGAGACTGGCGATAAGTCCCCAGACGAAGACCGGCTGCTCCAGGAAGAGCCTCGGACCGGGCCACAGGCCCCACATGTAGAGGCCCGCCAGAAGGACGGCCGCGGTCGGGGAGCCGGGGATGCCCAGGGTGATCATGGGGAGCAGGGAGCCGGTACCCGCCGCGTTGGCGGCCGCCTGGGGAGCGATGATCCCTTCGATTGCCCCTTTGCCGTACTTGTCCGGATCCTTGGAGTACTGTTTGGCAAGGCCGTAGCCGAGGAAGGAGGCGGGCGTCGCCCCCGTCCCGGGGAGAACCCCTACGAAGAAGCCCATGACGGAGGCGGCAATCGTCTGTGGGAAGAACTTCCAGATCTCGCTCCATGCTTCCCTGACGTCTTTCCAGCCTACCTTGGCGATTACTTTCTCCCGGATCACCGTGGAGAACCGGTCCTCGCCGTCGATCAGGATCTCCCCCAGACCGAACATGCCGATGGTTATCGGAACGAAATGGAAGCCGCTGAGCCAGGTGATCGATCCGAAGTTCAACCGGGGCTTGCCCGTGACGATATCCAGGCCCACCGCCGTCAGGAGCAGCCCGAAGGAGGTGCTCACCAGGGTCTTCGAGGGCTTGCCGGTTCCCAGCCCCACGAAGGTGCTGAAGGCCAGCATCATGATCGCGAACATCTCCGGGGGACCGAAACGAAGAGCAAGGAGGGCCAGGGGCAGCGCGGCGGCCACGAAAAAGACGGCCGCGATGATGATCCCGACGAAGGAAGCGAGAAAGGAGGTCGCCAGCGCCAGCCCCGATTTCCCCTGTTTCGACATCGGGTACCCGTCGAAGATGAGCGCCACCGACCACGGTTCCCCCGGGATGGCGAACAGCACGGATGTGATCACCCCTCCGAAGAGGGCCCCCCAGTAAATGGCGGCCAGGAAGATGATCGCAACCTCAGGGGCAACGAGGACGGTGAGGGGCAACAGCAGAGCCACACCCGCCGTACCGCCCAGCCCCGGCAAAACGCCGACCGCAAGACCCAGAAGAAGCCCGAGGGTCATCATCAGCAAAGAGAAGGGCTGGAGTGCCACCCCGAATCCCGTCATTAGGTGAGCCAAGGTTTCCATCTATGCCTCCCGTTCCTATGGTGTTCTAGCAAACGGCATGTCCGAACCTTTGAAACGCCTCCACGCTGATGTGGCAATACATCTTTATTAACAATCCGTATTGATCAAGTTAACGGGAGGCAGATGAACGGAACAACCCCGCTCATCGCGCAATCCCGTTTCCACTCTTTTTCCCTAGAAAATAAACAAATCTCTCGCGTAAAGCGGGCTCTTGGGCAAAGTGATCTTCAATCCCTTCTCCATGCCGAAGAAAATGAACGCGGTGATAATGACGGCAAAGGCAATGCATGAAACCCAGCGATGCTTTCCCAGCCAGCGGGCGAACAGGATGGAGTAGAGAAATGTGGAGAAGTATGCTCCCAGGAAGATGAACCCGACGGTCAGGAGGACCGACGTGAAGGTTATCCGGACCGCCTCCCAGAATCCCTCTTTGCTGACGAAGAAGTTTTCGCCGCCTTTTTCCTTCAATCCGCCGACAAATATGATAATGGCGGAGACCAGCATGAGCACGCCTTCCCAGAAGGGGACAAACCCCGCGTCGGGGCCAGATTCCGTCCATCCGGAGCCGATCCGGTACATGTCGCCAATCACGATGACAGCAAGGAGGATAAATGCCGCCCCAACGATCAACTCACCTCTTTTCAATTCAGCCTCCCAAGGTGGTTTGTAAAGGGGGGTGCAAGGTGTTTTACTCGACCCTACACCCCCCGTTCGAATTGCCGTTAAAAAACAGTCCCTCCCTCGATGTAACGGGTTACTTGATCCAGCCTTGCGCCTTCATGATCTCGATGTGCTTTTTCTCGTACTGCGCGCAGAAATTCATCAGTGCGTCGCCGGTGATGAAATCCCTCTGCAGACCGGTTTTCTTGGCGAACGCTACCCAGTCCTTGTCCATCGGAGATCTTCTTGAACAGCCCCACCAGTCCGTCCTGGGCCTCCTTGGAGATGGCCGGAGGAGCGAAGATCGCCCGCATCATGTTGTAGTTGAAATCGATCCCCGCTTCCTTGCCGGTGGGGACATCCTCGTAGCCCGGAATATCCAGCCGCTTTTCCTGGAAGACACAAAGGGGACGCAAATAATCCGGGAAGAAGGGGCCCGCCTCGCTGACCTGGTTCACGGTGGCTTCGACATGCCCGCCCACCAGTGCCTTGGCCACGGCGCCGCCGCCCTTGAAGGGAACATATTTGAACGGTTTGGTTTCCATGATCTTCTGGATGGCACGGAAGACGATCTCATCTTCCTGCTTGGATCCCGTCCCTCCGACGATGATGGTCCGTTTCTTGGCGTCATTTATGAAGTCCATCGCCGTTTTCCACGGGGCGTCCTTTTTGACCCAGAGGGGGAAGTTGTCCAGGGCCAAGAGTGCGATGGGGGTAAAGTCACGGTACGTGAAGGGCAGATTCTGGAACAGGGGGGTGGTGATGAAGCTGTTCAGGGTGATGAGCATCTGGTACCCGTTGCCCTTCTGGCTCAACACCGACTGCATAGCCACGGCCCCGGCCCCGCCCGGCTTGTTGACGGGAATAATCGGCTGGGAAATGTAGTGGTTCTTTACGTTGAGGCCGACCAGGAACCGGGCGTATTTGTCCGCCCCGCCCCCCACACCTGCGGAGATCGTGAATTCAACAGGTTTGTCCGGCCATGCGGCCGCTGCCATGTCCACGAAGCAGAAGATTAACGCGACCGAAAGCAGTAACGGAACGGCGAACCGGAATCTTAGAACACGCATAGTCATCACACCTCCATTAGGAAGATTGCAGACCATGTGCCCCCTACAGCCACCTCTAGCAGCTTCCAACCCCTCTTTTCCCCACCTCCCTCCTCCTATGTGGTTGCCAGGATTCCCCTCAGGTCCGGCAACGCTCTCCGGGGGACATTTCTCGGGAGCGCTGCCGGTACCCAGGGACCTTCAACAGGAAACGACGTTTCCCTCGCTTTCATTCAAACCCACTTGCTTCCGTTCACATGTTTCGCAAGCGGGAAAAACGATACACGTTTATGCCCGATTCATCAACCCTCTTCTCTCGGGCCGAGAACCGGAATTTCGATCGGCTTGCCGGGAGCCTTGATCTTCGCCGTGATGAAGGCCTGCATCTTGGCGATGTGCTCCTCGGTGAGGTGGCTGAAGCGTTCCTGCCCTTTCATGAACTCCTTCACGGGCTTGTACGTCTTGGGAATGTGCTGATAGGTGTATTCCCCGTTCTCCCATTCGTAGTTCGTCCACATACCGCACTCGACGGCCTGCTTCGCGACCTTGATCGTGTCCTTGGCGTCGAAGATCCATCCTTTCGGGCAGGGGCTGTGGATGTGTACGAAAGACGGGCCCTTGTAATTGAGCCCTTTCCGGACCTTGTTGATGAGATCGACCGGATAGCCCACCGATGCCGTCGCGACATAGTGGACGGCCGGATGTCCGCCGATCACCAGCTGCGGCGCATCCTTGGGAAACAGCTTCTTCCCTTCGGGCACGGCCTTCCCCGGAGGCGTAAAGGTGGTCTTGCCGCCGTAGGGGGTCATCGGGGAGGTCTGGATCCCCGTGTTGGCATACGACTCGTTGTCGTACATGACGAAGAGGGCGTCGTGCCCCCGGTACATCATGGCCGACATGGCCTGGAGGCCGATATCGATTGCCCCGCCGTCACCGGCCATGACGACGATGTTGGGGAGCTTCCCCTTGTACTTCCCCTTGCGGATCAGGACCTGGTAGGCCGCCTCGATGCCCGAAGCGACCGCCCCGCCGTTCGTGATCTGCGTATGCGTCCAGGGCATCGCGAACGGGGTGCACAGGTAGCTGGTGTTGGCCACGTACATGCAGCCGGTCGGTCCGAGGAAGATCGATTCTTTGCCCGCCGCCTTCGCCACCAGCTTGTAGCAGAGGGCCGGGCCGCAGCCCGCGCATGTCCGGTGACCCGGGACATACAGCTCTTCCTGCGGGATCTGCCGCATGTTCTTGATAATTTCCATTTCCTGGGTCTGTACTTTTGTCGCCATAATATCTCACTCCTTGTATGCTTATCAGCGGTAATGTTCCATTCTGACAAGCGAAATAGTTTTATCGTTATCTATATCCCTTTGTCGAAATTCACCCAGTAGACGTACTGATCGATCGCTCCCTTCTTTGCCGCCTCGGCGAGGATCTTCGCCATCTTGTAGAACTCTTCCAGGGTAACCACTTCCCCTCCGAGTCCGGCCATGAACGATGTGATCGCGGGTCCCTTGGGCAGATCGTAGCAGGCCGACCGGACCTCGTGAATGAGGTTTCCGCCCTTCATGGCCCCGCCGTAGGAAGTGCTGGTCTCGATGGTTCCCACCGCCTTGAACTTCTTGAGGCTCTCCGCGACCGCTTCGGTGGGGAAGGGACGCACGAAGCGCAGCTTCACCATTCCGACCTTGGCCCCCTGCTTCCGGAGGTGGTCTACGGCATACCGGGCGGTCCGGCAATGGGCGCCCTGGAGGAAGAAGACGAAGTCGGCGTCGTCGCACTTGTACTCTTCCACGAAGGGGCTGTAGTTCCGGCCGAACTGCTTGTTGAAGTCCGCAACGGCTTTCTCGATCACCTTCGGGGTGTTGATCATGGCTATCGCCCTCTGGATGTCGATCGCCGATCCCTGGTCGGGATAGATCTGGGGACCGTGAGACGACGGCCTCGTCGGATCGAGCGGAAGGTGCGGCTTGTAGGCAGGCAGGAACTCGTCCACCTGGGACTGCTCCGGGATGGACACCTTGCCCGGGATGTGGGAGACGAAGTAGCCGTCCTGGCAGCAGAACTGGGGCAGCATCACCGTCGAGTCTTCGCCGATCTTGTAATACATGATGAGTGTTGTCGAAGACTTCCTGGGGCGTCTCCGCCCAGCCCATGATCCATCCCTGGTCCCGGGCGCTCATGACGTCGGTGTGCTCGGAACCGAAGTCTCCGGGAGGATCCAGGGCGCGATCGGCGATCGACATCTGAAGGGGATAGCGCCCGCCGGCGGTCGGGGAGTAGACTTCCATGGCGTAGGTCACGCCGACGCCCGAGCTTCCGGTATATGCCCTCGCCCCGGAGGCGGAAGCGCCCAACGCGATGGAGACCTGGGCATGCTCGCCCTCTCCGTGCACGAATTCGGCGTCGAGGTCCCCGTTGGCGACCAGTTTCGACAGCTCCATCATGATGCCGGTGTACGGACGGATCGGGTAGGAGCTGATCACCTCGACCCTCGCGGCCTTGGCGGCGTGTGCGGCGGCGGAACAACCCGCCATGACTGTTTCTTTTGCCATTTGAAATTCCTCCTCTTTATCTCTAGTAGGGTTTATCCAGACGGGCCACGCCGCCTTTGAAATCCAGCTCGTTTTCGTTGCGAAGAGCGTCGGCCGGGCAGACCTCGACGCAGATCCGGCAGCCCTTGCAGTAGATCGGATCCCAGACCATCCGCTCGCCCTTGTCGTCCAGATGCCAGCTCGAGTCCGGGCAGTACGCGAAGCAGTTCAGACACAGCGTGCACTTCTCGTGATCGATGACGGGACGCTCGGTCCGCCAGTTGCCGGTCTTCATCGCCGGCTGTTCCTTCACCGGCGCCGGGATAACCGCGCCCATGGGGACCTCGAGGTGCTTCGGAATATTGAAGTTTTCGTTGTACTTTTTGCTCATAACCTTCTCCTTCCAGTGACTTATAGAGTTTTTACTACTGCCTGCTTGTTGCCCTCTTTCACTCCGGCCTTGTTCGCCGCAACCGCGACCAGGCTCTCCAGTGTCAACTTGTCGCACACCTTCGCGGCCGCGCCGACCAGCGGCGCCGACAGCCCGGCTCCGACGGCGGTAGCTTCCACGCCGCCTTCCGAACCCATGAAATCGAGGCTTTCCAGTCCGGATCCGCCCGCGATGCCGGTGGCATCCACGGTTACGATGGCGCTGAGGATATCCTTGTTGGGAATGAGCTTCAGGATCTCGTCCACAGGCCTCTTGGTGTTGACGACGAGCACCCCGCCCTTCTCCATGCCTCTCAGGACGTCGATCCCCTTGACGATCGCGTCGTTCATGACGATGGACATGTTCGGCGTGGCATTCTCATAGAGGTACCGCATCTCGATCTCTTCGTCGCAGATGCGCGTGTACTTCCGCAGGGGAACGCCGACCCGGTCCGGCAGGTCCGCGTAGTTGTCCCATGCCTGGGTGTGCTTGCCGTCCTTGCTCGCGGCGTTGGCGAGCAGGAGCGACAGGTGCCTTCCTTCCATGTCCTGGGTAACTCCACTGCACCAGATTGTGATTTCGTATAGGTCTTGAGCAGCTTTTGCTGTTGCGACATTAGACATCGTGTCTTTCCTCCTTTTTTTCTACTCAAAGCGACTGTCCGATCACTGCCTTGCAAATGATGAACGGCTTCCCGAAACCGCCCCCTTTCCCGTCTACGCCGGGGCATCCCCCCTTTCTTTGTGATAATTTCCCGCGAACAGACAGTTCTCGATATCTTGCACGTGGTCGCGCATGACTTGCGCGGCGAGATCTGCGTCCCTCGCCTTGATCGCGTCTAGCACCTGTCTGTGACGCGCTATGGACTTATCCGGTCTTCCCTCCACCTGAAGGTACTTGTCCCGACTTTCCGCCAGGAGATCCCTCATGTGGTCGGCCAGGCGGAGAAGAACCTTGTTTTTCGTTGCGTTTGCCATGATGTAATGAAACGCCTTGTCAACCTCCGTTCCCGTTTCCCCTCTGGCGATCGCCTCTTCCTGCAGGACCAGGGCTTCCTCCATCTGGGCGATCTCCTCCTCGGTGGCCCGTTCCGCGGCGAGGTAGGCAAGCTGGGGTTCGATCAGCCGGCGCATCTCGAAAAGTTCCATCTGGCTGTCCTTCTCCGAAGAGATGACGGAAGCCAGGGTGCTGACCAGGGACTCCACGGACTGACTGGCGATGTACGTCCCGTCGCCCTGACGGCTTTCGAGATATCCCTTGCTCTCCAGGGAACGGAGCGCTTCCCGAACGGAGGACCGGCTCACGCGGAACACATCGGAAAGCTCCCGTTCCCCGGGTAGCTGGTCTCCCGATTTGAGCTTGCCCTGCTCGATCATCTCCTTGACCTTGACAACGATTTCCTCGTAGACCCTGGTTTTTTTGACCGGCTTGAACAATTTCAGTTTTTCCCGCACTCTCCCCCCCGATACCACTCGAGGATTCAGTGCCTCGTCGCCCCGGAATGGACCGTCGCGGAGGTCCCCAGTTCGATTGCCTGCTCGAAATGCCGCGAGGTGATCTTGCAACGTGAAAAATCGGGCCGCTCGTCTTTTTGCAGGCACTCTTCCATCGCCAGCAGGACCGCCTTCTTGCACATGGCCTCGATATCCGCCCCCGTCCACCCTTCGCTCATGTCGGCGAGGATTTCGATGTCGATCCGGTTATCCAAAGGAAGCTTCTGCATGAATATATTCAGTATCTCGATCCTGTCCTCTCTGTCGGGAAGAGAAAATTCGATGGCGTAATCGAAGCGCCCGGACCTGAGCAGCGCCGGCTCCATCAGATCCACGCGATTGGTGGTGGCGATGACCACGATCCCCAATGAGCTCTGGAGATCATCGAGCTCCCGGAAGAGCTGGCTGACGATCCTCTGGGAGATACGGCCGGAATCTTCCGCGGTCCGGGACGGGGCGATGGCTTCGACCTCGTCGATGAGCACGATGCACGGGGATACCTGTTTGGCCCGCTTGAAGACCTCCCGCAAGCCCTTTTCCGATTCCCCCACCCACTTCGACAGAAGGGTGGGAGGATCGACGGAGATGAGGGTCATTCCCGTCTCCCCTGCAAGAGCCCTTGCCATAAGGGTTTTCCCCGTACCGGAGGCGCCGGTGAAGAGAACGCCCTTGGGGGGGCCCACGCGGGATTGGGAGAAGACGGGCAGACCGAGCAAGGGAAGCCGGATGAGGGACAGGAGTTTCTGCTTTATCTCATGCGATCCCCCCACATCCTTGAAGGAGACGCGAGGCCTCTCGCTCATGAACTCCCGGGTCGATGTGGGCTCGACCGACTTGAACGCGGTCAGAAAATCTTCCGCGGTAACCTCGACCATCGCATCATCTGGCAGGCTGGGCTTCGCATCCACTTCGAATTTGATCCCGGGCATGATGCGACGCAGCGTCGCCATGCCTGCCTCCGAGCAGAGGGCGGCAAGGTCCGCCCCGACGTACCCATGGGTGATTTCCGCCAGACGAACCAGGTCCACATCCGCCGCGAGCGGCATCTTGCGGGAATGGATTTTCAGGATCTGGAGGCGATCCGCCCGGTTCGGGACGCCGATGGTGATTTCGCGGTCGAAACGTCCGGGACGGCGAAGAGCCGGATCGACCAGTTCCGGCATGTTCGTGGCGCCGATGATCACGATCTCTCCCCGGGCGACGAGCCCATCCATCAGGGCGAGAAGCTGCGCCACCACCCGCTTTTCCACATCCCCGACGACATGCGCCCTCCTCGGTGCGAGAGCGTCCATCTCATCGAGGAAAATGATGCTGGGAGCGTTCTTGCGGGCCTCCTCGAAGACCATCCTGAGCTTCGCCTCGCTCTCCCCGTAGAACTTGTGGATGACTTCGGGGCCGTTGACGTGGATGAAATGGGCCCGGACCTCGTTGGAAATGGCTCTTGCGATGAGGGTCTTTCCCGTTCCCGGAGGTCCGGAAAGGAGAACCCCCCGCGGGGGATCGATCCCGAGCGTGGTGAAGAGTTCGGGGAACTTCAGGGGAAGCTCGATCATCTCCCGAACACTGCGAAGCTCGTGTTCCAGCCCCCCGATATCCTCGTAAGTTGCCCGGAATGCCTTTTCATAGGAATAATCGGAAGCCCGGAAGGTTATCGTCGTATGGGGAGTGATCCGGAGGGCCCCTCTCGGGCTCGCTCCTTCCACGATGAAGAACTGCGGCGTGGTTCCGAAGAGTGCGATCTGGACCTTGTCTCCGATGACCACATGGATTCCTGCCAGAAGTTGAATGATATGACGGATCTCGGCATCTTTGGGGATCGGCCTGCGGGGATCGGCAGGGGTGAGGATCAAGGTGTCGGCCTGCTTGAACGGGACCTTCTGGATGGTGCACCATTCGTCCACCGATACCTGGGCATTGTCCCTCGTGATGCCGTCTACCTGAATCAGGTTCTGTCCGGAGTAATTAGCGGTGGTCTGGGCAATGCGGGCGACTGTGGACCGGCGGCCGGTAATCATGACAGCGTCGCCGGGGACGGCCCCCAGACTCTTCATGACATCCTCATCCACGCGGGCAAGGCCCTTGCCCTCATCCTCGATAAAAGCTTTGACTATGCGCAGCGAGAACTCATCTTTTCGTTTCACCTGCGTCTTCATCACCCTACCGTTCTAACCATTGATTTAAAGCCAGTTGTTGGGTGGTCTGACCAGCGTTAGGACTGATGGTCAGACCAGAGAATATGTTTAACCGGAACCCCCTGTCAAGGGAAAATACGAGTGATCCGCAACAACCATATTTCTTAAGGGGTTAAGGTGTACAGTATACATCTCCCGGAAGAGATGTCGAGACAACCCCCCCCCCTGTATTCGTAATGCCAAATACACTCGCCGGAGGAAATGACGCGAATACCCCGGCTCCCCTTTCCGATTCGACAATGCTCGCACGAAGAACGTTCGCACAACACCTCTCTCTTGACATGCGTTTCCAATTCCTTCACAATCGGCACGCAATCACATCTCGGGACCCGGGAATACCGGCCGGGTGCAGACGAAGGAGAACGCATGTACAAGAACATCCTCTTGCCGACAGATGGGTTGGGGAAATGCGCGTACGGTACCTGCCACGGGATTCTCCTGGCCAAAGAACTGAACGCAAAAATCATCGCGGTCCATGTCACGGGTAAGCTCAGCGCCCGTGAAATCCTGGAGGTGTATTCGGTCGAATCGTTATCGGCTCGCTCGGACGCCAAGAGGCTCCAGGATGACATGGCGCACCTGGAGGAGTCCCGTAAGGAACTGGCGACCAAGGCGCTCGAGGTGGCGGAAAAGATGTGCGCCGAGGTCGGAGTGCCGTGCGAGACGGTTCAGGTTACGGAAAAATCCCCTGTGGACGGCATCCTCAAGGTGGCCAAGGAAAAAGGCTGCGACCTCATTTTCATCTCGACGCATGGCAACCCGGGGGCCATGGGGGCCTTGTTCGGAACCGTCGCGACGAAGATCATGTCGCAGTCACGGTACGCTGTCCTGACCCACTATTGCGGAGGACCGAGCTAAACGCATCCGGTCTTTCCCGTGAATCCGCCGTTGCCGGTCCGCACGGGCAAGTGCTCACGGCGATTCGTGATCGGTTGCCGGTTGCCCATTGTTCATCACGGGTAGCTTTTTCCCGGAACCCTTTTCCGGACTCCGGAGGGAAGTGTCCTGCCCTCCTCCTGACGGTCCCATAATTTTTTTCTAACCGGCGTCGTTCACGATCGCCAGCGCAAGGATATGGGAAACCAGTTTCTTAACGGTAGTCCCGGGATTCGCAGGAAACGCGCATCCTTAAGAAGGGAAAGCACGCGACAAGAAAACCGACGGGGGGATGATCCTATGACGGTGACATGCAGACACGCCGGGCTTACGCGCTGGGTCGAGGAAGTTGCGGCCATGTGCCGGCCCGACCGGATCTCCTGGGCCGACGGCTCCAGGGAAGAGTACGACCGATTGATGACGATGATGGTGGAAAGCGGAACCGCCATCCCGCTTCAAGAAGCGGCCGAACAGCTTCCTCTTCCGGTCCGATCCCAGCGACGTCGCCCGGATCGAGGCGCGCACCTACCTCAGCACCCCTACCGCGGAGGAGGCCGGCCCCACCAACAACTGGATCGATCCCGTCGAGCTGAAAAACCACCATGAAGGGCCTGTACGACGGCTGCATGAAGGGGCGCACGATGTACGTCATCCCCTTCTCCATGGGACCCGTCGGATCGCCTCTGGCCAAGATCGGCGTGCAGATCTCGGACAGCCCCTACGTGGTCTGCAACATGCACCTCATGACCCGGGTCGGCTCCCGGGTTCTGGAGGCGCTTGGCACCGAGGGAGAGTTCATCCCCTGTCTGCATTCCGTGGGGTCCCCCCTGGAGCCGGGGCAGCATGACGTCCACTGGCCCTGCGCACCCATAGAAGACAAGTACATCAGCCATTTCCCCCGGGAAAACCTGATCTGGTCCTACGGATCCGGCTACGGAGGGAACGCCCTGCTGGGCAAGAAGTGTCTCAGCCTGCGCATCGCCTCGGCGATCGCCCGGCGGGAAGGCTGGCTGGCCGAGCACATGCTGATCCTTCGCCTCGTAAGCCCGGAGGGACGGAAGTACCACATCGCCGCCGCCTTCCCTTCCGCGTGCGGAAAAACGAACCTGGCGATGATCAAGCCGACCATCCCCGGCTGGACGGCCGAAACCATCGGCGACGACATCTGCTGGATGAAAATCCGTCCGGACGGACGACTGCATGCCATCAACCCGGAGACGGGCCTCTTCGGCGTGGCCCCGGGCACTTCCTACGGATCCAACCCGGTCGCGGCAGAGATGCTGAAGGAGAACATCATCTTCACGAACTGCGCCCTGACCGACGACGGGGATGTCTGGTGGGAAGGGATGGACGGGCCGGTCCCGTCCCACCTCATCGACTGGAAGGGTTGGGACTGGACGCCGGACGAGGAAGAACCTGCGGCCCACCCCAACGCCCGCTTCACCGCCCACATCGGCCAGTGCCCGAGCGCCATCCGTGACTGGGAGGATCCCGAGGGGATCCCGATCGACATCTTCCTTTTCGGCGGGCGCCGGTCCGCAGCGGTGCCCCTGGTCTTCGAGGCATTCAATTGGGACCATGGAGTCTTCCTGGGCTCCTCGGCCTCCTCGGAAAGCACCGCAGCCATCCTCGACAAGGTCTCCCGGGTGCGCCGTGACCCCTTCGCCATGAAGCCCTTCTGCGGATACAACATGGGAGACTACTTCCAGCACTGGCTCGAGATGGGGGTCAGGCTGGGGAAAAGGCCCCCCGGGTCTTCTACGTCAACTGGTTCCGCAAGGGGAACGACGGACGATGGTTGTGGCCGGGCTTCGGCGAAAACAGCCGGGTCCTCAAATGGATGTGCGACAGGGTCGACGGCAAGGTCGGGGCAAGGGAAACGTTCATCGGCCTGTTGCCGGAAGAAGGGGACCTCGATCTTTCGGGTCTGTCCATCCCTCCCGCTGACATGGAGGAGCTTTTCCGGCTCGACCCGGATGTCTGGAAGTCCGAATACTTCGATATCGAAGTCTTCTACGACCGGTTCGGCAGCCACCTCCCGAAACGCCTCGATGTCCAACTGAAGGCCTTGCGGGACAGGCTCCGCCAGTCCTGACCTTTGAAGGGCAGCCGTGAACCGCAACGTCCAAGGAAGGTGCGCGTGATGTCAACCGACTCCAGAGATATGCTCTCCATCCTGGCCGGTCCCGACACGGGGGCGTTCACCACCCGCCCCGTCATCATGGGCACGCATGGAATGGTCACCTCCGGGCATTATCTTGCCAGCAGGATCGGACTGCACATTCTCGAGGAGGGCGGGAACGCCGTGGACGCCGGCGTGGCGATGGGATTCGCCCTGGCCGTCCTGGAGCCGTACATTTACGGCATCGGCGGCGAAGTTCCCATCCTGATCTACCTGGCGGACGAGAAACGTGTAGTGAGCCTCTCCGGCCAGGGACCCGCCCCGCAAAGAGCGACCATCGATTGGTTCCGGAAGAACGGGATCGAGACCATTCCCGGCGACGGGTTGCTGGCCGCCGCCGTTCCGGACGCGGTCTCGACCTGGATCGCAGCCCTGTCCCGCTTCGGGACCATGCGACTTGCGCAGGTCCTTTCGCCTGCCATGGACCTGGCGGAACGGGGATTCCCCATGTTCGGAAGACTTGCGTCCGCCTTCGAGCGGAGCAAGGAGCAGTTCCTGGAGAAATGGCCGAGTTCGGCCCGGGCCTATCTCCCCGACGGACGGGTTCCGGCCGTGGGGGAGATCTATGTCCAAAAGGACCTTGCCGGGATGTTTGCAATGCTCGTGGAGGCGGAATCCCGGGAGAGACGAAGAGGCCGTCGGGAAGCGCTCCAGGCAGCTCACGACGTCTTCTACAAGGGAGAGATCGCGAAGCGGATCATCACGTTCATCACCGAAAGCCGACTCCCCGACTCCACGGGAAAGCTTCACGGCGGGCTGATCGCGAAGGAGGACCTGTCTCGCTACGCAACCCGGGTCGAAGACCCGGTAACGGCGAACTACCGGGGGTACGACGTCTTCAAATGCGGCCCCTGGTCGCAGGGACCGGTCTTCCTGCAGCAGTTGACCATCCTGGAAGGGTTCGACCTGGCCTCCCTGGGACACAACTCCCCCGAATACATCCACCTCCTGATCGAAACGGCCAAACTTGCGTTCGCGGACCGGGAAAAATATTACGGCGACCCGGACTTCGTCGACGTTCCCCTCGATATCCTTCTTTCCAAGGCGTACGCGGCAAAGCGCCGCACGCTGATCGACCCGGAATGCGCATCCCTGGAACTGCGACCCGGCAACGCCCCGCCGGTAAAGCCCAGGGAAAGGAAGGGAGGCCTGGACATCCACAAGGGAGACACCACCCATCTGGATGCGGCGGATCAGTGGGGGAACATGATGTCCGCCACGCCCAGCGGAGGATGGTTCCGAAGTTCGCCGGTCATCGAGGGCCTGGGGTTTCCCCTTGGAACCCGCATGCAGATGTTCTACCTGGACAAAGGCCACGCCAATTGCCTTTCAGCCCGGCAAACGTCCCCGCACCACCCTCACTCCCACGATTGTGCTGAAGGACGGCAGGCCGTTCATGGCGCTCGGGACACCGGGGGCGGACCAGCAAGACCAGTGGTCGCTCCAGTTCTTCATAAACTGCGTCGATTTCAGCATGAACATGCAGGTCGCCGTCGACGCGCCCACTTTCCACACGAGCCATTTTCCCGCATCCTTCCACCCGCACAGCGCGCAACCGGGGACCATGCACCTGGAGAGCCGCATCCCCGAGTCGACGATAGCCGCCCTTCGGGAAAAGGGGCATACGGTGGAAGTCGGCGGGGATTGGAGCCACGGACGGGTTCTCGGCATACGGTACGATGCCGGCAGCGGAGTGCTCCACGGTGTGGCGACGGCGCGCCTGGATACCGGCTATGCCATAGGGTGGTAGGGTCGGGCGGGACAGGAGGGTCAAGCAAGGGCTCCCTCCGGAAACCGGAGGGAGCCCTGTTCGTTTTCGCTTACACCGACGACAGGGACGTGCCCTTTTTCCTCTTTTTCGCAATCGTCGTCTGGGCCGCCGCAAGACGGGCCACCGGCAACCGGTACGGGGAGCCGCTCACATAGGTGAGTCCGATCTCGTCGCAGAACTCGACCGACCGGGGATCCACCTGCTCCCCGCAGATCCCCATCTTCATCCCCTTCTTGATCTTCCGGCTGTTTGTGATGGCCATCCTCATGAGGAGACCGACGCCCTTCCGGTCGAGGGTGATGAAGGGATCATCCTCGAAGATCCCGTGGGCCACGTAGTAGGGCAGGAACCTTCCCGCATCGTCCCTCGACAGGCCGTACGTCGTCTGGGTCAGGTCGTTGGTGCCGAAGGAATAGAAGTCGGCTTCCGGCGCGATCTCGTGGGCCAGCAGGGCCGCCCGGGCGATTTCGATCATGGTCCCCACATCGTAGCGGACCTTGACCCCGTACCGCTTCTGCACCGCTTCGGCGACCCTCACCGTCAACTCGCGCATCATGCGAAATTCCTTCACGTCGGCGATGAGCGGAATCATGATCTCGGGGATAGCCTTGATCTTCTGCTTGGCCACATGACAGGCGGCTTCCATGATGGCCTGGACCTGCATCTCCGAGATTTCCGGGTACGTGATGCCGAGCCGGCATCCTCTGTGCCCCAGCATGGGGTTGAACTCGTGCAGCGCCTTGTTGCGTGCCTGCAGTTTCTGGAAGGGGACGCCCAGATCCTTGGCGATCGCCCTCAGTTCCTCATCGGTTTTCGGCAGGAATTCGTGCAACGGCGGATCGAGGAGACGGATGGTCACCGGCAACCCGTTCATCACCTTGAAGATCTCGATGAAATCCTTTCGTTGCATGGGGAGGATCTTCTTGAGGGCCTTTTTCCTCCCTTCCGTGTCGTCGGCCAGGATCATTTCGCGCACCGCCTGCACTCTCTCCGCCTCGAAGAACATGTGCTCCGTGCGGACGAGTCCGATCCCTTCCGCGCCGAACTTGAGCGCCATGCGGGCATCGGCCGGCGTATCGGCGTTGGCCCGGACTCCGAGCTCCCTTGCCTCATCGGCCCACTTCATGATGGTGTGAAAATTCCCCGTGAGTTCCGGTTCCACGAGGGGAACCTTCCCCAGGATGACTTCCCCCGTGGTCCCGTTGAGGGTGATGGTATCGCCCTCCTTCAGGGTGTGCGGCTCCAGGGTCATGGTCTTCTTCTTTTCGTTGATATTGAGCGCGGAGCAGCCGGCGACACAGCACTTGCCCATCCCCCTTGCCACAACGGCCGCATGGGACGTCATCCCTCCCCGGGCAGTGAGAATCCCCTGGGCCGCATCCATGCCTCCGATATCCTCGGGTGAGGTCTCGGTTCTCACCAGGATCACCTTTTCTCCCCGTTCGGCCCGTTGTTCGGCGTCTTCCGCGGAGAACACGACCGTGCCGACCGCGGCGCCGGGCGATGCGGGAAGCCCCTTGCCGATGACCTTGACGGGAACCTTCGGGTCAAAGGACGGGTGCATGAGCGTATCCAGCTGACCGGGGTCGATCCGCATGATGGCCGTTTTCCTGTCGATCAGTTTTTCCTTGACCATGTCGATGGCGATCTGCAGGGATGCGGCGGCCGTCCGCTTTCCGACCCGGGTCTGGAGCATGTAGAGCTTGCCGTCCTGGATGGTAAACTCGATGTCCAGCATGTCCTTGTAGTGCCTCTCCAGCTTCCGGTAGGTCTTTTCCAGTTCCTTGTACGCGGCGGGAATTTTTCTTTTCAGTTCATCGATGTGAAGTGGTGTCCTGATCCCCGCCACGACGTCCTCCCCCTGCGCATTGGTGAGGTATTCGGCGAAGAATTTCTTCTGGCCGGTGGAGGGGTCCCGGGTAAAACCGACGCCGGTGCCCGAGTTCTCGCCCATATTCCCGAAGACCATGGCCTGGACGTTGCACGCCGTTCCGAGATCATGGGAAATATTGTTGAGTTTTCTGTAGGTGACCGCCCTGTCGGCGAACCAGGAGTCGAACACGGCATTGATGGCCAGCCTGAGCTGCTGGAGAGGGTCCTTCGGGAAACTTTTCCCGGTTTCCTTCTCGAAGACTTTCTTGAACTTCCCGACGAGGTCCCGTAAATCCTCCACGGTCAGATCCGTGTCAAGACGGACCTTCCTGCCCGCCTTCTTCGCTTCCAGAACCTTTTCGAAAAGCTGCCGGTCGATCCCCATGACGGTGCTTCCGAACATGGAGATCAGTCTCCGGTAGGTGTCCAGAGCGAAACGCTCATTGCCCGTCTTCGCGACGAGAGCCTTAAGCGTCGTGTCATTGAGTCCGAGGTTCAGCACCGTGTCCATCATCCCGGGCATGGAGAATTTCGATCCCGAACGGACGGAAAGGAGGAGAGGATCTTTCGCATCCCCGAACTTCGTCCCCATCGCCTTCTCCACCTTCTTCAGGTTGGATAGAACCTGGTCCCACATGCCGGGTGGATATTTTTTCCCGTTCCCGAAGTACGTATTGCATGCCTCCGTGGTGATGGTGAATCCGGCGGGAACGGGGATCTTCAGGTTCACCATATTCGCCAGGCCCGCCCCCTTTCCGCCCAGCAGGTCCCTCATCTTTCCCGTTCCGTCGGCCTTTCCGTCCCCAAAAAAATAAACATACCGTTTCGCGGCTCTCGGCATAAGCGACCTCCCGAAAAAACATGGAATTGGGAATGCGTTGGAAAAAAAAGCCCAAGGGCCAGGTACCATGCCCTGGTGCTGATCGGCGGTCATTATAATGAATCGGCAGTTCGGTTTTCAACCGAAGACTTTTCCTGCGCAGCTCTTTCCGCCCCGCAGACAAACACCGTCCGGACGCCGACTGTCGGCAATCCTGTCTATCTGCTCCGTCCGGTGGCGTCTTCACCCGCCAATATAGTCGCGCACCTTTTCCAGAAATTCGGGAGGGACAGGCTTGACGCGGCCTTTCCCGTAGTCGTACATCACCTGGACCGTCTCCGCTTCCGTGTAGACCCGTCCGTCGCGGGGATCGAACAGCTCGGCCCGGAACCGGAAGGAACTTCGCGTGACATCGGTTATATGCATGCGAACCCGCACGTGGTCCTGAAGCAGGATCGGGAGTCGGTACCGCACGGTCGCCTCCGCCAGAATGAACTCGAAGTCCTCGATCCTCCTCACTCCCATCACATCGGCGAAGAACTTCGCCCTTCCCAGCTCGAAGAGCGTCATCGTCACCGCGTTGTTGACGTGCCCCATCGCGTCGATGTCCCCGAACCGCAAGGGGATGTCGGTTTCGAACACCTTTGCGGGGGCGGACGGAAGGGAAGCGGCGAGCGGATCGCCGAAGCGGCCCCGGAAGGCGATCTTGCCCGTTTCCTTCCGGGTGCGGGGCTTCTCGTCCTTCCTCCGTGTCTCCTCGTCCACGTCCCCGAGCTTCCCCGCATACCCCACGGCGATTACGGCGATGGGACGGAACTCGTCCGGCAGGCGAAGCGCGGCTTTCACGGGTTGCTCCTTCCACCCCGCCATCGGGTGGGCAAGGAGCCCCTGGTCCACCGCCCGGTAGACAAGGCTCATCGTGGCCAGTCCCGTGTCGTGCAGGAAATATTCCCGGCTCTCCACGACGGCTCCATCGGCCTTGCGCGCCCCCGTCACGATCAGGACCGGCGCCCGCTTCGCCCAGGCGTTCCCCGGATCGAGCGCTTCTTCCAGGGATGCTCTCGCCGGCGATTCCCTGTCCACGATCACGAACCGCCACGGCTGCCGGTTCGCGCAGGAAGGGGACCAGCGGGCCGCTTCGATCATCCGCTCGATCTTCTCCGGCTCCACGGGCCTGTCCGAGAATGCCCGCAGGCTCCGCCGCGCCGCAATCACCCGGGAAAAATCCACGTTACCGTTTCCCCGCCCGGCACACGAGGGCGTCCGATTCCGGCGAGAAATCCGATCCGGCGAAATCCCCGAAAAACCGGATCCCGGAGAACCCGGCCCTATCCAGCATATCCCACAGCTCATCGGGATAGATCGGGTACAGGGGAATGTCGTTCCTCACGATCCGGGGCTGGCCCCCCTCGGAAATCCGGAGCACCGTCTGGAACCGCACCTGCCGGTCCCCCTCCCACACGTAGCCCCGGCGGAATTCGATCGCTCCCTCCTCCGCCTGCATGAGGGGAAGCGTCGTGACCTTCCCGAGAAGCAGACGCTCGTAGTTGAGGATCTGGAGCAGAATCTCCCCTCCCCCCGTGATCGCCCCGGCGGCGTCCCGGAGAAAGCGTGACGCCTCCTCCTGCGGGACGTGGACCAGCGAATTGCCCAGGCAAAGGATGAGGTCGGCCGGCGGAGAGACGATGCGGGCGACGTCCGCAAACCCGCCGGTCTCCACGCGCGCCCCGGGAAACGGGGCAAGCTTCGCCTCCGCCCGGGCGACCAGGGCCGGATCGGGATCGAATCCCAGGCACTCCGCCCCCGCGACGGCGAAAGGGAGAAGCTGCGCCCCCGAGCCGCATCCGGCGTCCGCGACGCGGCGGACACGGCCCGACGCGAGGAGCCGGTCGAAGAGGGAACGCTGGGCGTCGGAGACCGGAAAGAGCGCATCATACACGTCACTCAGGTCCGTGTAGAAAACCAAGGTCCCTCCTTTCGTGGCGTCCCATTGTATCAGGGGAAAATGCGCAATCGAACAAAGAAAAGGTTGACGGGCGAGATTCTCCGCGGATATGTATTGGGAAGCCGGAACAACGGCATAACGATATACAAGGAGGGGGGATGATGAAACGGGGATCGGTGTTTCTCCTGATGGCCTTTGTTCTGACGGGGCTTTGCGGCAGCCCCGCCCAGGCCTTCAACCAGCCGCCGCTCAACCTCGGCCTGACCGACATCCTGGACGGCGGCGTTCCCGGCGTGGGCACCTTCTTCACCGAGTACGTCCAGGTGTACCAGTCCGACGAGTTCAAGGACAGCAATGGCGACGACATTCCGGGCCTTCCGCGCGTGAGCAGCGTTCTTTCCATGAACCAGCTCGTACACGTGTACAAGCAGAAGCTGCTGGGCGCCCACATCGGGGTGGACCTTCTTCTCCCCGTGGTCTCCATCAACGGGGGCGGACTTCCCACCAATCCGGGCGTGCTGGGCGATCTGACGGCGGGGCCGTTCCTCCAGTGGCTCGACACGAAGCTGCTCGGGCGCCCGATCGTGCAGCGGCTCGAACTGGACTTCACCATGCCCACGGGGCAGTACGACAAGAATTACGCCCTGAACCCGGGGAGCAACCTCTGGGTGATCGAGCCGTACTACGCGTTCACCTGGTTTCTGACCCCGAAGTTTTCCACTTCCTGGCGGATCCACTATACGTTCAGCACCAAGAACGACGACGTTTCCCCTTCGCCGTTCAACGGCTTCTCCACCGAAGTCACCCCCGGACAGGTCTTCCATTTCAACTATTCCTTCGAATACGAGTTTTTCAAGGGGTTCCGGGGCGCGGTGGCCGGGTACTATCTGAAGCAGCTGACCGAGGACGAGGGAAGTTTCGGGGATATTTCGAATTCGGAGGAGCAGGTCTTCGCGGTCGGCCCGGCGCTGCACTACTTCTTCAGCGATAAATTCTCCGCGGGCCTGAAGACCCAGTGGGAGACGTCGACCGAGAACCGTACCGAAGGCAACCGCACCACCCTTCGGTTCACCTACCTGTTCTAGCAAATACCGTTACCCGGAAAGATCGACGGGGGGGCCGGAAGGCCCTCCCGTCTTGTACGTGGTATCAGGGACGTTCCTAGGAACTCACGAATAGTGGATAGGAGTTCTTAGGAACGTCCCTGTTTTTAGGGTCAGATCAGCACGCGCCGGTTTTCCCCGGGGAACATCTCCCGGTCGATCGGGGGGTGCCCAGGCGGAAGCTGCATCCCCGGACGGCCATGGAACGGAAGTCTCTCCAGGGATTCGGCATACGGAGGAAGCCGGAGAACACCACACTCTCCGACCTGCGCCACAATCTCCTTCCCCTGCTGTGTCACACATACGGGAGTCCCGTGTATATAGATCTGGCTCGAGGATGATGCGAAAGAGGCAAGCGGTTCGCTCGCCCGGATATGATACATGGCGAACAGCAGCACTGTTCCCGCCAGCGCAACCGGGAGTAGCTTCCTCACGGGTCTTCCTCCTTTCCCGTCGTTTCCCGTTCGATGCGGGAAGGGGAGGAAAGATTCCGTCCGGGGACGTCCTCCTTTCTCCCCTCAATTCACTGCGACGGCCGTTCCCCCGTCCTCTTTTCCCGCCGGGAACGCCGCACCGACCGGAAGCAGGACCAACGACTCCTTCACGTCGAGGGAATTGTCGAACGGGTCATCGTCACCCCATACGAACGCGTCCCCCCGGATCCGGTATTTCCCCGGCGTCACCCCGCTGGTGTTCCACTGAAACGTTTCCCGGTAAATCTTTCCCGGTTCATTAGACCAACCGAACGTGAACAGCTTGCCCGACACCTCCTTGCCGTTTGCCAGGATATCGATCGGTATGGTCCTGTTGATCGGGTCCCCATGGTTTTCCAGGACCATATCAACCCGGATGGTGTCGCCCACGTGCGCGACGATCGGGGTGACGCGTACCTCCCGGACGATGAGATCCACCCAGTATCCGTTGTCATCACCGAAATCAACATTGAGGATCCGCGGGCCGGCGCCCGCCGTACCCGTACCGAACAACAGAATCCCGAGGGAAAGCAGGACGATTCCGACCCCTGATCTGGTTACGACCCCTGCACTGCGCATTGCTGTCTCTCCTTCGTTTCGCGCCTACACGTTCTCGGAAACGGTTTCGTTGTTGGGTTCCTGTCTCTGACTTTAGATGTATTCCGAAAATCCAAGGATTCGACAACCTCCCCCGGTTGCAAAATATTTGCAACTGCAATACACTTGCATTGCTGGAGGAAACCCGTGGGACCGCCCGCAGAAGAGCTTCGAAAGTTGGGACACCCTGCCACTCGCGGCAGAGGGGAGATTCTGCGCATCCTGACGGAAAGCCCGATCCCTCTGTCGTCGAAGGAGATCCTGGACAGATTTCCGGCGCCCAAGCCCGACGCGTCCACCGTCTACCGGAACCTTTCCCTGCTTGTTTCTCTCGGCATGGTCCGGAGCGTCGCGCTGCACGAACGGAGCCGCCGCTACGAGGCGGCCAACGACGGAGGACATCGCCATCGCGTCGTCTGCAAGGGGTGCGGCAGGATCGAATCGTTCGAATCCCTTCGGTGCGACCTCTCCCGTCTCGAGGCGGACATCCGCGGCACTCTCGGATACGACGTGAAAGACCATTCCCTGGAATTTTTCGGCATCTGCCCGCAATGCAGCCGAAGGGAGAAGGAACGATGATCGGCCGCGTCATCCTGCTTGCCGCCGTGCTGATCTTATCCCCCTTTCCACAGGCGGCGCAGGGGGCCGATCTTCGTGTCCTCACCTCGTTTCTTCCGATGGATATCTTCACACGGAACGTCGTCGGCGACGCACCGGGCGTCACGGTAAGGATGATGCTCCCCGCCACCCTGGGATGCCCCCACGACTATTCGCTTTCTCCGGGAGACATGAGGAAGATCTCCGAAGCGGACCTGTTTATCGCGAACGGCTACGGAATGGAGGATTTTCTCGGCACTCCCATACGGCGGGCGAACCCCGGCATCCGGATCGTGGAAACCGCTTCTTCCGTGACTCCTCTCCTTGTGGGGAATGACCGCGGGGAGATCAACCCGCACACCTGGGTCAGCCCCCGGAACGCCATCCTGCAGGTCCGTGCGATCGAGAAGGCCCTCTCGGCCGCATCCCCGGAGAACGAACCGGTCTTCCGCCGGAACGCCGACGCGTACGTGGGCAGGCTCGAAATCCTCGCCGGGGAATTCGACAAGGCGGCAGCCCATTTCCGGAGCCGGAACATCGTGACCTTCCACAACGTCTTCGACTACCTGGCGAGGGACCTCGGGCTTACCGTCGTGGGGTGGATCGAGGAAACGCCGGGCCAGGAGCCCTCCGCCGGCGAAATCCGGGACCTCATCCGGACGATCCGGGAAAAGAAAGCGGCCGCCGTCTTCGCGGAGCCCCAGTACCCCGGGAGGCTCGCCGCAATGGTCGCCGGGGAGGCCGGTGTCCCCGTCCTCACGCTCGACCCGGTGTCGACGGGTTCCACGACGCCATCGACATATGAGGACATCATGCGGCGGAATCTGCGGACGCTCGCGGAGGCGTTGGGAGACCGATGACACCCCCGGCGCATCGCCACACGCTCGAAATCCGGGATCTTTCCGTCCACGCGGGCGAAACGGAGATCCTGTCCGGAATCGAGGCCGACATCCGGTGCGGGGAAGTCACCGCCCTCGTCGGCCCGAACGGGGCGGGGAAGACAACCCTGCTTCAGGCCATCCTGGGACTCGTCCCCTACCAGGGGGAAATCCGGTTCTGCCGCGCTGCGGAGCACGGGGAGGGCGCCCCCCGGATCGGATACGTACCGCAGCGGCTCGACTTCGACCGGAACGCCCCGATGAGAGT
Source organism: uncultured delta proteobacterium (assembly GCA_963811025.1). Lineage (GTDB taxonomy): Bacteria > Desulfobacterota > Deferrimicrobia > Deferrimicrobiales > Deferrimicrobiaceae > CSP1-8. The sequence goes on along the minus strand of CAWEPX010000003.1, from coordinate 151,116 downwards.
GATCGATTTTTTCGCGCTTTCCTCCCAGCGATATCCCGTCGTCTTCGGACACTCCGCGCGGTCGAGGAGGTCGGCCGAAGAGATCCTGGCCCGGGTGGACGCGGCCCGGCTCATCTCCCGCCCCCTGGGAAAACTCTCGGGGGGAGAGCTCCAGAGGATCCTGCTCGCCCTTGCCCTTCGGGACGACCCCGACATCCTGCTGCTTGACGAGCCGGTGTCCGGGGTGGACCTCTCGGGCGAAATGCTGTTTTGCGATTTCCTCAGCAAGATCCACAGCGAGTCCCGGTTCAGCCTGCTCCTTGTGAGCCACGACCTCTCCGTGGTCAGCCGCCACGCCGACCGCGTCATCTGTCTGAACCGGAGGATCATCTGCCAAGGGGCTACGACGGAGATGCTTACGCCGGAGAACCTCGAGGCGATGTACGGCAGCGGCGCACATCTGGTAAGTCACGGCCACGCCGATGGCCGCGGCCACCTCCATGGGCCGCCGGAGTCCGGGCAGGAAGAGGAAACGAGGGATTGATGGCACATTCGCTGCTCGATCTCCTTTTCTCCGCGATGGGGCACCTCATGCCGTTCGGCTTCGCGGAGCCGCTCTTCATGAAGCGTGCGATCCTGGCGATGCTTTTCGTCGCTCCCGCAGCGGCGGCTGTAGGCGTCCCTCTCGTCCACTTCCGGATGGCGTTCTTCTCCGACGCCATCGGGCACTCCGCCTTCACCGGCGTGGCTATCGGCGTGCTTCTCGGTGTCCACCCTCTCCTCACGATGGTGGCCTTCGGCCTGTTCGTGGCATGGGCGATCACCCTGGTCAGGGGACGCACGGAGCTTTCCCCGGACACCGTTATCGGGGTCTTCTTCTCTACGGTCATCGCCCTCGGGATCGCCATCATCAGCGCGCAAAAGGGGCTCACGCGCAACCTGCAGGCCTACCTCTACGGCGACCTTCTTGCGGTTTCCGAGACGGAACTCCTCTGGATGGGAATGCTTCTTGGGGTTGTCGGCGCCTACCTGTTCGTCGCCTTCAACAAGATCATGCTCATCGGTGTCCACGAGGGGTTCGCCAAGTCGATGGGCGTCCCCGTCCGCGGACTGGAAATCTCCTTCGCCCTCGTCGTCGCCCTCGTGGTCACGACCGCCATCCGGGCGGTGGGAATCCTTCTCGTCACGGCCCTTCTCGTCGTTCCGGCAGCCGCCGCCCGGAACGTGGCCCGCGGAATCGCCTCCGCCTTCTGGGCAGCCATCGCCATCGCCATGGTTTCCGGCCTCCTGGGGATAGCCGCCTCGTACTACCTGGATACCGCAACGGGGGCGACGGTGGTGCTTTTCGCCTCTGCGTTTTTCGCGGTCACGGCTCTGCTCAAAGGATTGTCTCGACGGTAGAGCCCGTCGCGGGCAACCGAGCCCCGGAGCGGGAGAGGGGGAGCAATTCCCCCCCTACCCCGGATTCCCGATGCGGAATGAAACGCCGCCTTGTTTTCTCCCTGCGAGGAAAACAGAGGATCGACGGGCTAGTCGGCCTTCGTGTACTTCGCTTTTTCCTTCTCCATCGCGTCTCTGCCCGCGTCGTAGGCGGCCTTGATGACCGCCTTCTCCTCCTCCATGAAGGAATCGACCTTCTGCTTGACGTCGATGCCCCACCCTTCGGTCTTCTTCTTCATGTCCATCGACGACCTCGTTGATCTTGACCCGTGCCTCCGTGCCGGATACAGGAGCATAAAGAAGGGCCAGCCCCGCGCCGATCAGGCCGCCGGCAAGGAACGCCATGAACACCCCTCCTCCGCATTACAATTTTCATTCGCCATGACGACCCTCCTTTCGGAATATTCGTTTCACGACATGCGACATGCCGGCCTTCGAACCCGCCAGCACACCGGCCATGGTCCCCAGAACCGGGAGGACGGCGAAATCGAGAACTCCCGTTGCCGCGTCCAGCGTCTTCCGCATTTTCCGCACGCCTTCCGTCACGTGCTCGATGTTGGCCGCACCCTTCCGGGCATGGGATGCGATCTCCTGGATTAAGGCATTGGTTACCCGGATCTCCTCTGCCGCCTTCTCGAAAAGCCGGAAAGACGCATCGACGTGCTCCGCAACTTTTTCAATGGTTTTTACGAGTTTCCAGACGTACCACGCCAATATGCCGGCAACCACAATGGCAACCACGGTTAGAGCCGAGAGCAGACCCGACGAGATTCCCAACCCCAGACCCCCTTGTTTGTTGAGATATTGCAAACGCGTACAAAGTTCCGTAGGTTCACTATTAAAATACAAGAAACCTTCCCCAACCGCAACCATTGCTGCAGTACAATGGACAGAACGGGCGAGGGAAGTTTCTCCCCCGGGGACGCATGGCACCGGAACCGAAGCCGACTACCGACTGTCAATATGGAGGGTAAGGGATCGCCGTGGATTCTGACGCTCCTCCGCCTAACCGCTTGAAAAATAATAAGAGCGAGGCGGAAAACAGACCCGTGGACCTCTTGGTGGAGGCATTCCGGGAGGGGAAACCGGGGGCGTTTGACGCCATCGTCAGGACCCACCAGGACCGGGTTTACGCCTTCTGCCTCCGGATGTTGTCGGATCGGGAGGATGCCTTGGACGTCGCGCAGGAGGTGTTCCTCTCGGCCTACCGGAACCTGGCGGGGTTTCGCGGGGAGGCGTCGCTCTCCACGTGGCTGCTCCGCATCGCGGCCAACCGGTCCCTGAACCGCATTCGCCAGCGTGCGACCCGGGCCGCAAGGGAGGTTATGTCGATTGAACCGCAAGGGGACGGCGATTCACCCTTCCAGCCTCCCGGCAGGGAGGAGGATCGCCCCGACCGCATGGTGGAATCCCGGGAGACCAGGAAGATCCTGGAAGCGGCGATTGCGAATCTCGACGAAGATTCCCGGATGCTCGTACTGCTGTCGGATGTCGAGGGGTTAAGCTACGAGGAACTTTCCGAGGCGGTCGGCATTCCCCTGGGGACGGTGAAATCAAGGCTTCACAGAGCGAGGATGGCGCTGCGGAAGATGCTGGCGCCGGTCGTGTAAAGGATGGCAAGGATGGAGTGCACCAGGACACAGGATATGCTTTCCTCTTACCTGGACGGGGACCTTTCGGACAGGGAGCAGGAGGGGATCGCCGGCCACATCCGGCAATGCTCCCGGTGCGCCGAGGAGGAGAGAGCACTCCGGGAGACGCTCTCCCTCCTGCGAAGCCTCCCCGCCGAGGCGGCCCCTCCGGAACTCCTCAAGGGGGTCAAACTGCGCATCGCGGAGAAGACGGCGGTACCCTTGTGGAAGAAGGTGTTCCTGCCCGCGCACATCAAGATCCCGCTCGAAGCCGCTGCCGTGGTGCTGGTCTTTCTCCTTGTCTACGGAATCCAGAAAGAGATGCCGACGACAACGCCTGTCCCGTCTCCTCCCGCATCCGCCGAGAGCGGGGTACGGGTGGCGAGAACCGAAACGGTTGCGAAGCGCCCGGACGCTGACACAACCCGTGGGGCCAAGGCCGAACCGACCCCTGAAGAGGGACGGAAGGCTGTCGTAACGCCGATACCCGAAAAACCGACCGTCCATGCAAGACCGGAACTTCCGTCGGCCCCCGCAGAACAGGTGCGTACCGGGAGCGGAGCGACCGGGAAGGAACGGGAAGCAGTTCCCGAACCGATGCCCGAAAGACCGGGCATGTTTGCAAGGTCGGAACTTCCGGCGGGCCTCGCACGGGTGAGTACCGAAAGCGGGACGACCGAACCGGCCTTCCTCCGGGAATCCCCGCCCGGGGAAACCGAGGGGTTGCACGTTTTCGCCGCACCGCCGGGCCTCTTACGGCAAGCGCCCTTCGGTAGAGAAGTGACGATCGAAGTCGATCGGGATGCCCGGCCCGGCGTTGAGGACCGTATCGCCGCCGTTGCCCTGCGCCTGGGGGGAGCGGTCCGCCGGGACAGGGTGCGTTTCGCGACAAGCCGCATGGAGAAGCCGGTGGTCGTCTCCAATGTCGTCCGGGTCCTCATCCCGGCGGTGTTTGCCGACGTATTCCTCGAAGAACTGGGGAAACTGGGATCGATCCCCCCGGAGGGGATCCCCGGGAAGCTTGACATCCCGCCGGGCCTCTCGCCCGATCCCGTTACCTATACGGTCCGGATTCGCGTCAAATAAACTCCCCGCCGGACCGGGTCGGCGGGGCGGTGATGCCCCGATACCCCTTTTCCACCCGTTACTCTTTCGCGTAGTCGAACAGCGTCCGGTACTTCCTGCACAGGTCGAACTTCAGGTAGGACAGGATGCGCCCGGTCGCTTCCTTGCTCATCGGGAGGAACTTTCCCTTCGCCCTCACGCTGACCTTTCCTCCGCAAACGAGTTCCCCGGTGCTGTAGGCGATACGCCCCGAATCCTCCTCGAGTCGGCTCACGATTTCGATCTCCTCCCCGACCGGAACGGGGAAAAGGTACTTCACGGTCAGTTCGCCCGTGAGATACATCGGATGCCGGCTCCCGAACACCGTGGCCGCCCACCCCATCGACTCGTCCAGGAGAGCCGCGATGACGCCTCCATGAGCGACGTCCTTGTACCCGTTGACATGGCGGGGCAGGGTCACCCGCGTCCGCACGGCATCCCCTTCGACAAAGAAACGGGTACGCACACCGCACCCGTTCTCGTCCCCGCAAATGAAGCACCGGGACGAGTGAGGAAGGTACTCCCTCTCCGCGTCACCCATATCCTCTCCTTTTCCGCTTCTCTCTATCGGAGCGCTCCCTGCCAGGTACCTCTTCTTTGCAGTTCGGCCGCCACATCCTGCGCCATCTCCCTGCCGCCTTTCTCCCACAGGGGGGCGATCAGCGTCCCGGCGGGCGCCGATCCGATCAGCCGGAGCACGGCGACTTCCGCAGAGAGCCGTTCGAGGAAATCCGCGCATACCGATACGTATTCCCCGTATTCCGGCACCCTCACCGTTCCTTTCCTCCACTCTTCCGCAAGGGCGCTCCCTGCCACAACGTGGAAGTGATGCAGCTTCACCCCCTGCACGTCGAGATCAGAGAGGAAGCCAGCCGTTTCCACGAAATTCTCCCGCGTCTCTCCGGGGAGCCCGTAGATCAGGTGGACACCGGTGTCGATCTTCCGTTCCCGGACCGCCGCAACGGCAGTCACAAAATCGTCGACGGTGTGCCCGCGGTTGATCCCCGCGAGAACGGCGTCGGATTTCGACTGAAGCCCGATCTCGACGAAGACATACCCGGTTCGGCCGATCCCCTCCAGCACGTCGAGCACCTCCGGGCCGAGGCAGTCGGGTCGGGTACCCACGACGATTCCTACCACGTCGGGATGGCAAAAGGCGGCCCGGTATATCCGGTCCAGTTCGTCCGGGGGAGCATAGCTGTTGCTGAACCGCTGGAAATAAACGAGGATGTGCCGGGCATTCCGGTGCCTTCCCGGGGAAAGGATCGTCCGCCGGACCTGCTCTTCGACAGGAAGACCCGGAAACTTGATCCCGTTGGTGAAGGAGTCGCTGTTGCAGTAGAAACAGCCGCCCTCGCCCCGGGTTCCGTCCCGGTTCGGGCAGGTGAATCCCCCATCGACGCTGATTCGCACCGCGGCCCCGCCGAGTCGCCTCCGCAGATACGACGCGTAATTGTGGAAACGAAGATCCGGGTGGATTGGAGGATACATGTGCCTATTTTACCAAAGGGGGCGCCGCGGAGGGTAAGCAGCCCCCGCAAGCTTCCGCCCGGTGATCCCGGACCTCCCGCAGAACCTCGTCCGGACACCCGGACCCGCCCGCCTCGAGGCAAAGCCGTTCCGCTTCCGCGAAGGCCTCGTCCGCGCGGCCCGGCTGGCCCATGCGCATCCGGAGCACCCCGAGCGTGTCGAGCAGCGTCACGGTTCGGTTCGCTTTCCGGGAGAGGACCGCCTCCATCCGCTCCGCCGCCTCCTCCCGGCGCTCGCCGGAAAAGATCGCCGCCCAGGCGAGGTTGTTGGTCGCCTCGGGGTCGCCGGGCCGCATGGCAAGCGCTTCCCCGTACTCCCCCCTCGCCTTCCCGTACTCTTTCTTCGCCAACCAGACGTTTCCCAGGTTCACCCGGGCCTGGAAACACTCCTTGTCCTTCCGGAGGGCCCGCTCGTATTCCCGGATCGCCAGATCGAACTTCCCCTGGCGCTCGTACAGCACGCCAAGCTCGAGGTGCTCACCCGCCGTCAAGGGATCCTCCAGCACGATGACGTGAGGCATCCTCCCGCACCCCGTCATCGCGAAAACCGCCGCCAGAAGAAGGCCGGGGATCGCAAGCGCCAGAATCTCCCGCCGAAAGCGGCGGTGTCTCCCTCTCCTGCCGGTCACTTCGACACCCTCCTTCGCACGATGATCGCCAACCGCCCCATCTTCGCCCACTGTGTCTCGAGGGAGGAATAAGGGATCACCTTTCCCTCCTCCCTTCCCGAGTGGGCAACCACCCCTTCGGGAGTCACGCCGAATGCGAGCAGGTAGTGCGGGCGGCTGTAGACCCATGCCCCAAGGTCCACGAGCAGGATCACGGGGATGCCCTCCGCTATCCTTTCCCGCAACCGCTCCAGGTCGAGATCCACGACCTCCGCCTCGAATCCGCGACGCCGGGCAGCCGCCGCCAGGTCGGTGATGAGCGTCCCGCGGAGCCCCGCGGTCCTCGTCTCCCGCATGATCTCCCCGGTGCTGACATCCATCCCGTAAAAGCGCAGGAGCATCGCAAGCGAGGAGGGGCCGCAGGTGTCCTCCTCCTGGGGCAGAAAGGGAACATGCGGGATGACGGTTGCGGCTGCGGCGTGCCGTATACCTGCCTCCGCCTCCGGGATGGCAGGGTTCCCCCCCCGGATCCCGACGTCCTGCGCGCATCCCCCCAAAATGAAAAAGGCGCCGCCCGCGAGCAGGGCGGCGCCCATCACCCCTCTTCGCATCACTTTCAGCGTATGACGATCTCCTTGTTCATCAGCTTGACGATCACGACGATGAGGATGATCAGGACCGCCACGCCGATCAGAAAACCCAGGGCGCTGTCCGCCCCTTCGGCTGCCCTGTCGGACAGGGAGGCAAGGCGGTGCAGATCCGCGTCGCTCATGGAACGGATCTTGGCAATCGCCTCATCCGCGGACACTCCGTAGTCCGTGAGTTTCTGGAGGACGATCTTCTGTTCCAGGAAGGCCTGGAGCTTGCCGATGTCCGCTCCCCGGACCGACACGCCATCGGTCCCGTGGGACGCAATGACGCCTGCCAGTGCCTCCCCCCGGATCGACCCGAGCACTCCCATCCAGCACGCCATCATCAAAGCCAACAGGAAAAACCAGCCCGCCTTCCGGATCGCTTTCATACGTCGACCTCCCTCGAGAGTATCCCGCACATTCATTTTCCCGTTTCCCGTATATTGGCAAAAAACCGCCCGGGGGGCAAGGTCAACGGTATGGGGAGAGCAGAGTTTCCAGTTCGGCCAGGGCCTTCTCCATCCCGGCGCGGCATGTCTCCCGGTCCTGCAGGCCGAGGCGATCCGCGCTCTCCATCACCCCCAACCACTTGCGCCGGTCCTCCCGCAACCGACTCACGAACCCGTTGAACGCGGAGATGAGGTCCGGCACCTGGTCGCCGTGGCGCATGAAGAACGGCCTGATCGGCGCCCCGTTGAGAAAGGTCCCAAGAACCTTTTCCAGTCCGAAAATCGGCCCGGCGACCTTGTGGAGCAGGTTGATGCAGAGCCAGGCCGCGGCTCCGCTCAGGAAGAGAACGTAGGCCAGGAGGGAGAGAGCGACAACGGGGAGCATGGTATCCGCAAGGTGGCGAAGGGCATAATACACCGCAGCATACCCGTCCGGGAAGGGGGGGGTGAGGTACAGGTAATGGAAAAGGAACAGGAGGAGCGTTCCCACGCCGGAAGAGGCGAGCCAGAAAAGAAGGAACCGTCCCCAGAACGAATGGCCCGCGGCAGGATCCCCCCTGCCCCCTCTCCACGGGCTCACGGTACGATCCTCCCGATCTTCTCCTTGAGCGCATCCCATCGCTTTTCAAACTCCACCTGCGACAGGTCGGACGTCCGAATCGCTTTCGCCTCTCCCCGGATTTCCTCGATCAGGTCAAGGGTGTAGGATCGGACCGCATCGATTTCCGTCCCGAAATCGACGAGTTCCTTGAAACTCCGTACATTCGACGGGGAAGAGAGGTCCCCCTTCCCCGCAGCCTCGAAAACCTCTGTCAGTCGGGATATCCCCAGCCGTATCCTGCGCACGTACCACAGGAACGCGAGAGACCCTCCCGCGAAGACAAGGGCGAACAGGACAAGAAGCTGCCGGACCAGGATGTCACTTACGATCCGGTAGGGGGCCGGGAACCCGAAATGGCCGCTGGCAGAGGCGTTCCCAAGGGCCTGCCGGAGGTCACGGAACAGCAAAACCGCGACCAGCGCCCCGGCGGCGAGGACGACGGCGATGATGAGAATCGCGGCCCCTCCCTGGAACTTCGGGTTGACCAGCTTGGTCCGTCGCCGGTATTTGAAATGGGGATTTCGCCTCATCGTTTCCCGTGGCACTCCTCGCACAACGGTGAGAACCCCCGAACGGGATCGGACCGCCTCACGAAGTAGGTCCGGTAGGCGGGTTTCGAGCCTGCCGGTGCGCCCGGGTTCGCCGCCTTCTGGGAAGCGAACGCCCGGATCGAAGAAAGGAACGGCCCATGGGCATTGTGGCAGGTGAGGCAGAACATCTTCCCCTCGTTGTCCAGCGGCAGGTCTGTCGGCACCCTCAATCGGCGGCGCCCGTCCCCGGGCCGGATGGCGATCGGATGGGTTATTCCCAGTCCCTCGAGCGAGTGGCAATCCAGGCAGAATGTGTCCGTGTCCGGGAGAAACAGGCCCTTCTCCCGCTTGGACCCGCGATAGACGTGGCACCGCGGGCAGCTCGAGGATTTCATGAAATGGGAGTGAGGACCGGCCGGGGAGCCGGAGAGCCCTTCCCCGTTCACCGGGGGGACGGGGCACAGCGACAGGGACAGAACCAGCACGAGGAGGAGCGTACCTTTTGTCCTTCCCCCCATATCGTAGACGACCTCCCGGCCCTTCATGCGGTCCCGACTCTCCTTCTACCCCATTTCCCGGGGGAATCCAACCGGCTTCCCCCTACAGCACCCGGACGGGCATGATGATCATCGGCAGCCCGTGGAAGACGAGTTTTCTCTGCGCGAGAAACGCCGTCTGGTTGTGTAGCACCCTCGTGATGAAGGTCTCCTCCTCGAAGACAAGCTGGCCGGCGAAGAACGTGATGTTGGGAAAATCATTTGCGATTTTCGGCGCCAGCCGGTCGACCACCGTTATGACGTCCGTTCCGACTTCATAACGCAATTCGGCGTAGTAGCCGTGCCCCTTGGCGAACTCCACGTATTGCCCGAGCTGGCGTTTCAGATCCTCTCCGAGATTTTCGATCTCCTCGACCCCCTTGAACGTGCGGGAGTCGATCACACCGGCGGAGAGAAAGACGAAGTTCCGGAACATTCCCGGGAACGACCGGACCACGGAGAAAAAGACGTGCATGCCCATCCCGTTGTAGCCCGACACCATGATGGCGGCGGTCGGACCGTCCTTCCGGAGAACCGGCTCCTGTTCGGAAGGCACCGTCAGTGAGGGGAGTCCCGTCAGAAGTTCGTCCAGCCTCTGCATGTGCCCTTCCACGTTCCGGTAATGTCTCCGGATCAGGAAAGAAAGCGCGATGAAGGTCCCGGTGATCAACAGGGTCAACCATCCGCCTTCCGGGAACTTGATCATTACCGTCGCGGTCAGGATCGATGCGGTCAGGAGAACCCCGATTCCGTTCATTCCGAGCCCGAATTTCCAATCCGTCGCCGTTCTGCGTTCTCTCAGCCAGTGGACGCACATCCCGAACTGGTCGACGGTAAAGGTGAGGAACACGTTGATCGAGTACATGATGACGAGGTACTTCACGGAGCCGCCGGTGATGTACAACATCACGATGGCCATCATCCCCATGAAATATATCCCGTACTTGGTCACCAGCCGGTCGGACAGGTGCGCGAACCGGTGGGGCATGTAGGAATCGACCGCCATGCTCGAGAGGACCTGTGGACCCCCGAGGAAGCCCGTCTGGGCGGCGACGAACAGGAGGGTCGCCTCCGTCACCAGAACGAACGCCACGATGATGCTTCTGGTCCGGCCCTCCCAGATGTTGCCTGCGATCCCTTCGATCAGCGAGGCGTTGAGCGTTTTCCCGGGGATGTGTTCCACCCCGTTTAGCATGTACCCCAGAATGATCCCGCCGGCGACGAACGAGAGCGAGAGGGCCATGTACAGGAGAGCCTTCTTCCCTGTTTTTACGCGGGGTTCCCGAAGCGTCCCCATGGCGTTACAGACCGCCTCGATCCCCGTGTACGTTCCGGCCCCCATCGAATAGGCCCGCAGGAGAAGCACGCCCACCCCGAACAACCCCAATTCCGCCACGGCATCGGACATATCCCCCGACACGGTAGCCGTTACGGTGGGAAGTTCGGGCAGGTGTTTCAGGACCGCATAGAGAACGAGCGGGACGTGACAGAAGATGAACGCCAGGAAAATGGGGGTGAGGATTGTTACCGACTCCTTGATCCCCCTCAGGTTGAGCACGATGAGCAGGATGATGACGAAGGCAATGGACGAGAACTTGTAGGTCTGCCAGCCAAGCGGGAGGAAGCTGAATACCGCGTCGACTCCTGCCGCCACGGAGATGGTCACGGTCAGGACGTAATCGATGACCAGCGCCGAGCCGGAGACGACCCCCGCCCTCTCCCCGAGCAGCTTGGCGGCGAGGATATATCCTCCCCCTCCCATGGGGAATTTCTCGATGATCCGGGCGTAGCTCCCCGAGATGATGAAGACGGTGATGACCGTGGCGATCGCGATGAAAATCGCCAGGGAGGTGTGTCGCCCGAGTGCGAGGAACGCCTCCTCCGGGCCGTAGGCGGAGGAGGATATCCCGTCCGCCCCGAGGCCGACCCACGCGAAGAAGGCGATCAGGGAGATCCGGTGGAAGAGTTTCGGGTCGAACAGGTCGCGGGGCGCTCCCAGGAGGAACCGCTTGGCGCGCTGAAAAAAGGATGCCATGCCCATATCGGTTAGCGCCACCCTCCCCAATCGACAAAGCCTAATGATATTCGGCCGGGTTTCCCCCGTCAAACCATCAAAAAAACGAAAGAGGCCCGCGGCCTCTTAAAAAAAATAGGGGGCCGTTGTCCCTGCGGCCCCCGATCCGGTTAGGGTTGACTGACTCCCTACCATCCTTTGATGACGGTATCGGCCAACCGGTCGCGAAACTTCAGGAAAAACATCACGGAGGAAAAGAAAGCGTTCCCCGTCCGGAATCCCCCATGGAGTAGAGCAACACGACGAGGTTGTGGAATCTCCCCTCCTGATCGTTCACGAAGTTCCGTAAGAAGACCGCGCGCTCGAACCCCATCTTTTCGAAGGCCCGTATGGCGGCCTGTTGCTCCTCGATCACCTCCGCCAGGAGATAGTGCAGGGCCCCCTTCTCCCCCAGGTGCCGTATCTCCCGGAGCATCGCCGTCCCGAGGCCCCGGTGACGGAAATCCGGCGCGATCTGGATCCGGACCGTCCCGACGCGCTGCTTCCAGCCGTTCCGGTTCCGGTGAAGGGTCGCATCCCCCACCACCCGTCCCTCCTCGAGGGCAAGAACGGGAAGCACCGAATCGTATTCGAGATGTTCCGCCCACCGTTCGACCACTTCCTTCCGGGTTACGTCCTCCCGGAAGTACATCCTGTCCTCCGGGGGGATCCGGCGGAGAAAATCCCAGAGCCGGTCCACGTCCTCCCGCACCATCGGGCGGAGGGTGAGCCGCGCTCCGTCGCGGAGGGTGATTTCCCTTGGGTATCGTTCGAGCGTTATCATCGGTTTCCTCCCCCGGTTCCGGTGCCGCTTACCACTCTTCCTTGAACGGCACTTCCACCGCGTCGTACCATTTCGCAAATTCCATGGGGTCGTGGGGGGGCAGGCCCTCCCCGTGCAGGAGGTCGTCGATCGCGGTGTGTGCGTAGGAAAGGGCGTGGTCCAGGAACCGTAGGGCGTCCGAAGACTCCGCATCGGGATCCCCCGCCGCAAGCGCCTCGATCGCCTTGGCAAGATCGCGCCGCGCCGCGGGCCGATCCTTCGATTCGAGAACCTCGCCGATCGCCTTCAAGTGTCGCTCGAGCTGATGGTAGGCCCGCCGGATATCGACCGGCGTGGCGTTCATCTTCCTCCACTTTCCGAAATAGATCCGGTCGTGGCCCGCCTGCAGATTCGGGTACCCCCGGCCCCGGTAAGGGCACACTTCCTTTCCGTCCGAGTCCTTTATCGCCTCATGGGAATCGTAGACAAGATCCGCCCCGCAGGCGGGGCAGGACATCCGGGAAACGGGCATGGCAGAATTATATCCCAATCGGGGCAGACCGTAGTACAAGGCTATCGTAGGAGCCCGTGGCATTTTCCGCGAAAAGGGGGTACCCATGAGCACGGTAATCGTCGAGAAGCACGGTGGCGTTGCCACGATCCGGATGCACCGGCCCGACCGGATGAACGCGTACGATTTCGAAATGGGGAAGGAGCTGCAAGGCGCCGTTTCATCCCTGGGCAACGACCCGGGCGTCCGCTGCATCGTGTTCACCGGGTCCGGAAAGGCCTTCTCGGGAGGCGGCGACGTGGGGATGATGGAAACCTTCCGGGGGGAAGCCGACGCGAACTTCCTGGAGCTCATGGTCCGGCTGCACGCCTTCATCGCGTCCCTCAGGAGAGTCCCCAAGCCCGTCCTTTCGGCGGTCAACGGCGTCGCGGCAGGGGCGGGGTTCTCCATGGCGCTGGCCGGCGATCTCGTGGTCGCCGCGAAGTCGGCCCGCTTCACCCTCGCCTACCAGAACATCGGGCTCTCCCCGGACGGCGGGGCCACCTTTTTCCTCGCCCGGGCCGTCGGGACCCAGCGGGCGATGGAACTCACCTTGACCGGCAGGACGCTCACCGCGGAAGAAGCGGCCGCGTGGGGGCTCGTCCAGCGGGTCCTTCCCGACGACTCGTTCGAAGCAGGGACGGCGGAACTGGCGGAGCGCATCGCCTCCGGCCCCACTCTCGCCTTCGCGAGGGCGAAGGAGCTGTACAACCGGGCACTGTGCCAGCCGCTGGAAGCGCAGCTCGAGGACGAGCGCCAGCGGGTTGCCGCGTCCGCCCGGACCGGGGACTTTCGCGAGGGAGTGCGGGCGTTTCTCGAGAAGCGGCCGCCCGCTTTCCGGGGAGAGTAGCAACCCCCTTTCCCACACCCCCTTGACCTGCCCATATGGGTATGTCAGCATACCCATATGGGCAGGCCGCTGACCGCCAGACAGCGCAGGGTTCTCACGTTCCTGCGGGAGTTCGTCCTCTCCCGCTCCTTCGCCCCCACCGCGAGGGAAGTGGCGGACCGTTTCGGGATCGCGGAGAAAAACGCCTTTTATTACATGGATTTGCTTGAAAAAAAGGGGTACCTCCGCCGCCACCGGAAATCCCCCCGCCGGATCGAGTTTCTCGGGGAGGCGGCGCTTCCTTCCCCCTTGCGCGTCCCGGTGCTGGGACGGGTGCCCGCCGGAAGCCCCCGGGAGGCGATTGAACTCGCCGAGGAGGAACTCCTCCTGGATCCTTCGCTGGCCGGCGAGGGGGAGATCTTCTCCCTCCGCGTGAAAGGGGACAGCATGGAAGGGGCGCACATCTGCGAGGGGGACTACGTCCTCGTACGGGCGCAGGAGACCGCCGAGGACGGGGAGATCGTGGTCGCCGTCGTCGACGGGGAGGCCACGGTCAAACGGATCCGCCGTCGCAACGGAGGAGTCCGCCTCGAGCCCGCCAACCCCGCCTATGCCCCCCTCGACGTGCCGGACGGCTTCCCGTCCTTCCGGATCGCGGGGAAAGTCGTCGGCATTTTCCGGAAACTGTAGGAACGAAGGAGTCCGCCTTGCCCGGTCGCGCGCCCCATACGCCGGTCGTCTCCCCCGCCGCCACGGACATCGAGCGCGCCTCCGCCCTTTGCCTGCGCCCCGCGCCGGGCAAGCTCGCCGGCTTTTTCGGGACGGGCGCCCACCGGCTGGCGCTGCGCGCGCTGGCCCGCCCCCTCGTGGCCGGGGAGCCCGTGGTGGCGGTGGACGGCGGAAACCGGTTCGACCCGTACGAGATCGGCAAGGCGGAGAGGGCACTGGGCGGAAGCGGCAGGGCCGCGCTCTCCCGCATCCTCGTCTCCCGCGCCTTCACGTGCCACCAGATGGAGGCGCTCCTGTCGCGGCGGCTTGAGGCCGCCCTCGACCGCTCCGGGGCGGGGCTCGCGGTCGTCTTCGGGCTTCCGGAGACGTTCGCGGACGCCGACGTTCCCTACGCGGAGGCGTGCCGGGTATTCCGGAACTGTCTTTCGTCCCTGCGCCGGCTCGCGGCGGGCGGCACGCGGGTAGTGCTGGTCGGCTCGGACCCCCCTGCTTCGGATGCTTTCCCCTTCGCAGCGGTCCCCGCCGCTTCGGGGAACATGCCGCGGGGAAAGGAAAGTGCTCCCAGGGGGGGCGACCGGGCCGGCTTCTTCCGCCACCTCGTCCGGATCGCCGACCCGTGCCTCCTCCTGCGCCGGGAAGGGGAAGGGCAGAGGGCGTCTGGCGGGGGACACTCTTGCGTTTCATTTACGGTATCGCAAGGGTGTCCCCCTGAAAGGTAAAGCATAATATGGGCCGCACGGTGCTCCCCTTCACCCAGGAGCTGTACCGCGAAGAGGAGTCGTGGAAAGCGTTCCGGCGCGCGCTGCGACGCGAGGACCGCGAACTCTTCGACGAACTGTTCGCCGCGGCAAGGTACCACACCGCCGCCTGCACCTGCTCGGGACGCGCCGTCCCGTTCGAGGCGATCCTGATGAGCATCCTCGTCGAGGAGCGTCGGGCGGTACGGGAGCTTTTGCGCCGCGTGGAGGAGCTCGAGCGACGGGTCGCCGGCTCCTCGGGGAACCTCCCGTGAGCCCGGAAGGCTGCGCCCGGCGTGTCCGCTCCCCCGCGGGTGCCCGTGCCCCTTGTCCGGGGATCCGGGGACGGCTCCGCAGCCTCGGAGGGGGCCTTCGTTCGTGGCTCGCCGTGCGGTCAACCTGCACGGCTGCGCTTTACCTCACTCCGGCCCTCCTCCTGCGGCCGCTGCGCCGGCAGCCGGTGACCTGAGGCAACGGGAGGGTTCCACGAGGCGGCCTGTGGAACGAGGTTGCTGGTGCGGCGAGCGTAGCCGATGGGAAGCCCGCGCGAGCCAGGGGCCCGGTTACCGGCACTCCACCAACGGGCGCTCAACGCAACGGAAGGCGTACATGAAACGTTTGAAGAACTCCTCTGCCCTTTCCCTGACCGGGTGGGTGCTCGACCTCCTCGCCGCGCGGGACGGGATGGAGGTCTGGTTCCGGACGGCCGCCGGCGACACCGTGACCCTGTTCGCCCCGTTCCGCCCCTCCTTCGCCGTGACGGGCCGGAGCGTGCGGGAGACCGCGGTCCGGGCCGCCGCCGGGCGCTGGAGATGCGACGTCCGGAAAGGCGAAGGGATCGAGTTCTTCTCCGGCAGGACGGTCCCGGCGTGGACGTTCGCCGTCCCGGCGCCTTTCCTCCTTCGGGCGACCGTCCGGAAGGCGGAAAGCGCGTTCGGGGCGGAGGCGCTCGCCAACGCCGACATCGCCCCGGAGGAGCAGTTCGCGTACGCCACCGGACTCTTCCCGTTTTCCTTCGCCGAGGTGGAATGCGCGGAAGACGGAAGGATTCTCTCCGCCCGCGCCCTCGATTCGCCGTGGGACGTCGTCTCTCCCCTCCCGTCGCTCTCCCGCGCCTTCCTCCGGGCGGAAGGAACGGGACACCCCGCGCACGGAAGGGCACAGCCGCTCGTTTTCTCGGCCGACGGCACCACCCACGTCCTCTGCTGGGAGAACGGAACGGATTTCCTCCGGGAGTTCCTTCGGCTCCTGGCCCGCGCGGACCCCGACCTGCTCGTCACGGAGTACGGAGACGACTACCTCCTGCCGCGGATGCTCGCCCTCGCCTCCCGGCTCCGCATGCCGCTCCCCCTCGGTCGCGCCCCCCGACCGCCGGGGAGGGCGACCGGGAAAGGGGCACGCCCCGCGCAGGAAGGGCAGGATCCGGAAAGAGACGGCATCCGGCGCGCCCGCGAGCGGTCCTACTTCTCGTACGGGCGGGTGATCTTCCGCGCCGCGCCGCACACCCTCTCCGGCCGGTGGCACGTGGACGCCCGCAACTCGTTCCTCTTCGGGGAGACCGGCCTCCCGGGCCTGATCGAGCTCTGCCGCCTCTCCGGCATCCCGCTGCAGCGCATGGCCCGCTCGTCGCCGGGGACCGCCATCTCGGCGATGCAGGTCGCGGCGGCGCTTTCGCAGGGAATCCTCGTACCCTACAAGAAGCGGGAGCCGGAAGAGTTCAAGACCGGCGCCGGGCTCGTCACGGCCGACAAGGGGGGACTCACCTATCTGCCCCGGCCCGGCCTGCATGAAAACACGGGCGAGCTCGACTTCGCCTCGATGTACCCGTCGCTCATGGACCGGTACAACATCTCCCCGGAGACGGTCAACTGCCGCTGCTGCCGCCCGGGCCTCCCCGTCCCCGAGATCGGCTTCCACACGTGCGCCCGCCGCAGGGGTCTCATCCCGGGGGTGCTGGCCCCCGTCCTCGAAAAACGGCGGCTTCTCAAGGAACGCCAGAGGACGGCCGCCACCGACGAGGAGCGCGACCTCTTCCGGAAGCGGCAGGCGGCGCTCAAGTGGATCCTCGTCGTCTGCTTCGGGTTCCTCGGGTACAGGAACGCCCGGTTCGGCCGGATCGAGGCGCACGAGGCGGTCACCGCCTGGGGGCGGGAGAAGCTCCTCTGCGCCAAGGAGGTCGCCGAGCGCGAGGGGTTTTTCTTCCTGCACGGCCTGACCGACGCCGTGTGGGTCGTGCGCGCCGGCGCCAAGGAGGCAGACTACCGGCGGCTGGCGGAGGCCATCACCGCCGAAACGGGGATGCCGATCGCCCTGGAAGGGATCTACCGGTGGCTCGCCTTCCTTCCCTCGAAGCGAAACCCGTCGGTCGCCGTCCCGAACCGGTTCGTCGGGGCGTTCGCGGGCGGCGGGATCAAGGCGCGCGGGATCGCGATGCGCCGCTCCGATACGCCCCCCTTCGTCGCGTCCCTCCAGCAGGCGTTGCTTGCGGAGATGGCCGAGGCCGGGAACCTGGACGCGCTGCGCACCATGCTGCCTCGCCTGCGGGAGATCGTGGAATCCGCAGCGGCGGAACTGCGGGAAGGGCGCGTCCCGCCGGAGGCGCTGGCGGTCGCGAGGCGCCTGTCCAGGGCGCCGGAGCAGTACGTCACCGACACGGTCGCCGCCGCGGTTACCCGCGAGCTGTGCGGACGGGGGGTGACGCTGCGGGCCGGCTCGAAGATCCGGTACCTGCTGACGGACGAGGGGAGGGGACTCCGCGGGAGCGCCAACCGTGTGCTCGCCTCCGGGGGCACAGCGAAGCAGCAGGGACGGGCAGTGGGGTTCCTCGACGGCAGCGAGGTGCCGAATCTGGCGAAATACGAGGAGATGCTCCGGGAGGCGGCGGAGGAACTTCTGGTTTTGCTGGTATAGGCGGAGAAACCGCGGGATCCCTAGGACGCTTCCCCGGTCCGTCCCTTCCAGGCGCGGGCGAGCACCTGCAACGTCTCCCGGGCGTTCCGTTCGGCCGGAAGCTTCTCCGCCGTCCGCCGCGCCTCGCGTCCCATCCGGCTCCGGGTTTCCCCGGAAAAAAGCGCGTCCATCCCGTCGGCCAACGCCGAGTCGTCCATCGGGTCCTCCAGGAGGAAGCCGGATTCCCCGTCCCGGAGAATCTCGGAAACGCCGTTCACCCGGGTTGTGATGACCGGAATCCCGGCGGCCATCGCCTCCAGGCAGGCGTTGCTGAAGGGCTCGTACACCGTGGGGAAGACAAAGGCGTCCGCCCCCAGGAAATGATCCTCCGGTTCCCGGATCGGGCCGGGAAAGATCACCCGGTCCCGCGCCTCCCCCGCCATCCCCCGGTACGGACCGGGATTCCCCTTCCCTCCGACGATCACCCGGAACGAACGCCCCTTCCCCGCGAGACGGGCCGCCGCCCGAACCAGGGTTCCCACTCCCTTGCGGGCGAAACCGGACCCTACGTACAGGAAAACGGGGCCCTCCTCCGAGAGACCGTAGCGGCACCGCAGGATTCGCCGGGCCTCCTCCTTCCGCTTCTCCGGAAACCGGGAGAGTTCCACCCCGTTGTATACGACGGTGATCTTCCCGCGGGGCACTCCGTAGTGTCGGGAGATCTCTTCCTTCCCCCGTTCCGAGTTCGCGATCACGGCTTGCAGGGCCGGGGAGCGGAACATCTCCCGTTCCAGGCGAAGATAGGACCGGTTGAGCGGACGGAGGGAATCCAGCCTCCAGGACAACGGGCGAAGCGCTCTCTTCCGGATCAGCCACTCCGCGTGGCAGCCGTCCCCCGCCCGGTAGACCTGCACTCCCGGGATCCGTTCGAGGGAGAAGAGAAGCCAGTCCGGGTGCGCCCTCGCCCACGACCGTACCGCCCGGGCGAACAGCCACAGGCGCAAAGGGACAGGACGACGAGGCACGGAGAGCTTCTCCCACGGCAATCGCGTGACGTTCTCTCCCTCCCAGGAGGAGGAGAGGACCCGGACCTGTGCCCCCGATGCCTGCAAACCGGCCGCCAGCATGTCGAGATACCGCTCCGCGCCCCCGTGGGAGGAGTAGCGGTACCGGACGAGAGCGATCTTCATCCCTGACCCGGGATTTTCCATTATGTCACCGGGCGTACCCGGACCCTCGGATCCACTCCCATGTCTTACGGATCCCGTCGCGAAGCGTCACCCGGGGGCTCCAGCCGAATCGGGAACAGGCCCTCGTGATGTCGAGAACGTTCGTTGGGACATCGTCCTTCCGTCCCTCCGCCCAGGCAACCCGTGGCTCCTCTCCTGTAACATCCTTGATTTCCCCAAGGATTTCCCTAAGGGAATGGCCCTTGCCGGAGCCAGCGTTGTGAATATGGGACCCGTCCCGGGATCCCTCGTCCAGACATCGCACGATCAGGTCGACGAGATCGGAGATGTAGAGGTAATCACGAACGATCTTCCCGTCTCCCCACATGGATATCGTCTCCTTTCGCGCAACCTTCCCCAGGAACACGTTGATTGCCCCCTGCTTCCCGAACGGGTCTTTACCCTCCCCGTAAACATTCGAGGCACGGAGCACAAACGACGGAAGACCGCGCAAATGGCCATAGAGAGCGAGATACTTCTCCACGGCAAGTTTCCCGATACCGTAGGAGCAGATCGGGTCAGTGGGGTGATCTTCCCGGATTGGAGTTGTTCGGGGAATCCCGTAGACAGTCCCCCCCGAAGACATGAAGATGACCTTCGACACACCGGCTTCCGCACATGCCCCGAGCCACAGCACCGTCGGCAGAAGGTTGGAGGAAAGGTCCCCGTGAGGGTCCCGGTTGGAAGGCTCCGGCAGGGAACTGCAGGCCAGGTGGACGACCGTCATTCCCGGCCGCAGGACCTTGTCGCAGAGCTGGATGTCCTCCAGTTTCCCGGGTATCCAATATTCGCGATGCGACGGGTCCCGCGGAGGCATCGGGTCCAGGACCGTAACCAGCCGCCCCTCGCCGCGGAGACGGTCGGACAGAGCCGTGCCGATGAAACCGTTTCCCCCCAAAAGGAACACGTCGGATTGCGGATTACCGGCCATCGTCCCTCCTTACGATCCTGCGGGACGTTTTCCCGCGAGGATCTCTTCGTAGACCTCCATGATCCTTTCCGCATTCCGTCGATGGGAATACTCCGTCCGGACCGTCTCGGCTGCAGACCTCCCGCAGGCAGAAGCAAGTTCCGCGTTCTCCCGGACCCTCCGGAGAGCCGCTGCCAAGGCTACGGGGTCTTCAGGAGGAACGAGAAATCCGTTTTCCCCATCCCTTACGACCTCAGGAATTCCCCCGACAGGCGTCACGACCACGGGCAGCCCCGACGCCATCGCCGAGAGGAGGGCAAGAGGAAGCCCCTCCCAGAGTGAAGGAAGGGCAAAAACATCCATTGCGCGATAGAGGTCCGGCAGATCTCGACGCGTTCCAAGAAACAGGACGTCGTCCTTTATGCCTTCCCGGAGAACCTGTCGCGCAGATGTTCCTCTTCCCGTCCGCTGCCAATCAGAATGAGGGAGACCTCCATGCCCTCCCGGCGAAGCCTTGCAATCGCGTTGACCAGGTGGCGCTGTCCCTTCTGCTCCTCGAGACGGCCCACCGTACCCACGTAGAACCGGTTTGCGGGTAAACCGAGTTTCTTCCGTGCTTCATCCCGGGTCGCGGGGATATCGAACTTCTCGACAGCCACGCCGTAGGGGATCACGCGTACGATCCCGGGAGGGACGCCATCGTACCGCAGGATGTCTGATTTGATGGCCTCGGACCCCGCAATGATCACGGGCGTTCGCCTTGCGAGCCACCAATTGATGAGCCGGCGATGTCGCTTGGGACGGATGTAGGTGTTGTGAATCGAACAGACCGTTGGTACTCCTTCCCGGAAGGCGGCGAGTCGGCCGTACATGTTGGCGTGATACAGATGTGTATGCATCAGGGAGATCCGCCCGCTCCGCAGTATTCCCTGCAGGAGGGCAACGATCTTCCCGTCGTATCTCCCTTTCCGCAATTTTCCCAGTTCCACGATCCGGATCCCCTCCGCCTCGATCTCCTTCCCGATAGGGCGCTTCGCCCGATGCAGCAGACCGTGGATTCGAAGCGATCCCGGCCCAGATTTCGCACGAGGGAGAGAAGGTGCTCCTCTGCACCGCCGACCGGGAGGTCGACGATGACGTGGAGGATCCGGATGGCCCCTGACGCCCCGGGGCGCGTTCCGCGGTCAACCATGTGCCCCGCCATTCGGTGTGGAGCCTTCCCGAGCACTTCCAGATATGCCGCCGCGTATGGCCGGAGCGCATAACGGGCCGAGATGTCCTCCCGCCCCCGTATCCCATTTGCGCTGCGATCTCGGGCGAAGAAAGGATCGCCGTGAGTTTCCGGAGCCACTCGTCATGCGTTGCGGCGAAATACCCGTTCCAGCCTTCCCGTACGATATCCAGGTTCAGGCCGATGGGAGACGCCACGACCGGAACACCCGAAGCAAGGTACTGGATCAGCCGGGAGCCGCATTTTCCCCATGCCCATAGGGTATCGGGAAGAGGCATGATCCCGACGTCGAAGGAGGCGATGTCGGCCGGTTCATCGGCCAAGCTCCACGGTTTTCTCTCCGTAGGAACCCCGAAATCCACGGGAAACTTTTCGGATACGATTTTCAGCCGCATGCCGGGGAACTTCCCCCGCAGGACCGGGAATACCCCGCGCAATATCTCAAGGAATCTCTGGTTCTGCGAAACACCGAGCCACCCGACGACAGGACCATCCCGACGCATATCGGAGGGAGCACGGAGCCGGTACCTCGCTGGATCGACAGGCGTTGGAAGAACCGTCACGTCGCAACCGGAATCCGAGGCAAAACGGGCAAGGAAGGCGTTGCCCGCCACGACGTGCCGAGCGGCCCGAACGGTTCGAAGGAATTTCCCGAAATGCTTTCCGCTCAAGGTCTCCCCGTGCTCGAGTTCGTGGAACATTACGGCATCGTCGTAGTCGAAAACGATTCTCGGGTTCGCCCGGGACAACTGGGCCAAGTCCCAGCGATTCAGGGACGTTTTCTTCTGGAGTATCACCACGTCGCTTTCGGCCGCCTGGCGCAGGACGGCCCATCGATCCACGGGACCGGAAGGGATTGAGACGAACCGGCATGAATGACCCTCCCTCTCCCAGAAACGTGACGGCTCCCGGAGCCTGAGCCGGGTGCTCGGAAGCTCGCGGCGGGGAAGAAGGAGAAGTATGTTCACCCCGCCGGCTCCCGCCCATAAGTTCCCGGTAAAGGGAAACCAGACGTTGATCGTAGGTCTCCCAGGAAAATTCGCTGACGCGTCCGAGGGCGGATTCCCCCTTGGACTTGGCGATGTCCCGGTTCCTGCAGAGCTCGAGGATTTTCTCCCGGATCGCCTTGGTTCCCGCGATGGTTCTCGGGGTCACCCGTGCGAGACACCAGTTGACGAAACGGTGGTGGGGCTTGGGGCGCACGTAGGTATTGTGGATCGAACAGAGGGCCGGTACCCCTTCCCTGAAGACCGCGAGCTGGCCGTACATGTTGGCGTGGTACAGGTGGGCATGCAGGAGGGCAACGATCTTCCCGTCGTATCCCCCTTCTTTCAGTTTTCCCAACTCCACGACCCTGGTGCCCCCCGTCTCGATTTCCCTTCCGATGGGACCACTCCCCCCGATGGAGCAGACCGTGGGATCGAAGCGGTTCTGGTCCAGAATCCGCACAAGGGAAAGCAGGTGCTCCTCCGCCCCCCCGACGGGCATGGTCACGATGAGATAGAGAATCCGGGCAGGACCCGAAGTTCCTCTTCCCTCGGCATCGAGTTCTATCCTCTCCATTCCTCCACCTTTCGGGAAAAACAGTCAACGCATGCAGAACGACTCGATGTCCGTCCTGCGATCTAGAGAAACGGCTGCCATTGCGTCCCGTGCTTCAGGGAAAGAAACTGTTTTACCGGTCGATCCGCTTTCTCGATGACCGTCACGTAGGGATAGAAATGGACCGAGTGAATCGAGGACTGGAACCCCGTGGCATGAACGATCCGTTTCTCCCCGCTTGCTTTGTACACGTTCAGATTGCTGACCAGACCTTGCATGTACCCGGAAAACCCGTTATGTTCCCCGTGAACATCCTCACAGACATACACCCCCCCCGGTTGAAGATGAGGAAGCATTTCCTCGAGTGTCACGATCTGCTGCTCCTTCTGGTGCCCACCGTCATCTACCAGGATGTCAACGACCGGAACGCGTTCCCTGAACGTTTTCCAGAAATCGCGATCTGCTTGATCTCCTATGACGATTTCCGTTGCATCGTCTTCATAACATTTGCACGATTCTTCGATATCCACACCGTAGATTCGGCATCGGGGGCCAAAGTACGCCTTCCACATTTCAAGGCTGCCACCGCTGTACACACCGATTTCAAGGACATTCACGTCCCTTCCGACGAACTTGCCGAAATGGCGATGATATACATCAAAATAGTGATCCCACTTCCAGATTTCCCTTCTTCCTTGCGGGAATCGAAAAACGCCATCAGCGGATTGGAAGGATCGGGCGTTGTCCCGGATGTGTCCATGGGCGGTGCATGGGGATCTGCGCCATCTGGTTCCCACTGTCGGGAAGGAAAACGCACGGTGAACGTGCGGTAACTGGTTTAACAGCCTAGGGCGTTGCACGATGGTCTCGGATATCCCGATCAGCCTTTGCAACGTAGACCGAAGCGACATGGAACACTCCCTCCCTTGCGGGGAAGTCTTGTTTGGTATCGGAAAACCTAAGGAAGGCTATGCCGCATGGTCTGCCCCCAAAAGCTCCCGGTATAACGAAACGATCCGTCCTTCGTACGTTTCCCATGAAAAGGAGGCGATTCGTCTTCTTGCGGCCATTCCCATATCCCTTGCAGCCTCCCGGTTTTCATAAAGGAAGAGGAGCCTCTCCCGGATGGCCTCCGGGCTCCGGATCGGGACGATATACCCGTCGACTCCATCCCGAACGGTGGAACCGGCATTCACCGTTGTGATCACGGGCAACCCGGCCGCCATCGCCTCATAGGTCGTTTTGGCGCTTCCCTCGACGATGCTCGGAAGAATAAACACGGTGGATTCTGTAAACCACCGGGCCACCCCCTCCGTGACGTGCCCGAAGAATCGTATGGATGGATCATCCCTGTACGGTTTCAGCAACGGAACAACCTCGTCATCGACCTGTCCCACAACCCAAAGCTCCGCACCCGGCAAGATGAGATCGGCCCATGCGCGCGGCGAGGTCGAGGAAACCCTTGCGAAGGCACACCATCCCCACGAAGAGAACACGAAACCCGGGTTTCTCCGCCGATGACCGGGGGAAATCCCCGATTTCCGCGGCCCTGGGAAGAAGCACGAGCCTTTCCCTCGGGAACCCTTCTTCCAGGAAGGACTGCACCCCGAACTCGGACTGGACGACGACACGGTCCGCCAGACTCGAATTCCTCCGGGGCACCACCTCGTCCCGGCAGCTCTGATCGATCTTTCTCAGCCAGCGGATTTCCTCTTCCCGGGAGGGCGGGATGCCCCATCGCTCATGCTCCTCCGTCAGGAGTCGTCTCGTGGCGGTCGGGATGGGGCGCAGGCCGCTCCACGATCGTTTTCGCGCCGAGTCGTTTCGCCTCCATCAGCGACCGGATGCACTCCGTCGTCCATCCGTGAAATATGTCGCATCCCCGGGTGCGCAAATAGGATGCCGCGCGCTTGTCCAGCGTCATCCGCTTCAAGGTGTAGTAATAGCGGGCCTTGAGAAACGAGAACACCTTCGCCGGCTGAAACCGCACCGGGCGAATCAACCGGGAGGGTATTTCTTCCTGCCGGTTCCCGTAGCAGATCACCGCGTCGAGCATGCTCGCGCGGAAGGCAGCCCGTGCCGTGTGGAACAGCACATTGGCGATTCCTATCCCTCCGATCCGTGAGAAACAGGAAATGACTACTCCCATTTCGCCTCCCCGTCCCTCATCCCTTCACCCGACGACATCGTATGCCGTGGTGCGATATGGTCACCAATTCGTCCTCAACGGAGGTGCCGAGGGGCGAAGCAGGACTTCCTGCCGCCGATGCCGCCTGCAGGAACATTGCCCTGCAAACCTGCCTTCGGAACCGCTTTTCCGGACTCCTCTACGCCGAAGAGACCCATGACCGCATCGTCGCCTTCACCTTCTTCTTGGTCTCTTTCTTCCACCTCTTGTACCGGATCTTCCGGAAATGGTACGAGCGAAAATCCTTTTCCTCGATCTCGATCACCCTCTTCCCCGTCACAACACTGTAGAGCGGATATCCGGACAGGTTCTTCTCGACAAAATGGGCGGGCCGCACGCCTTTCACGAAGACGCCCGGATCGCGAGGATCCGTCTCGATCCGTTCGACCGAAAAGTCGGCGAAGATTTCCCGGATGTCTTCCGGTTCGTAGCGCCAGTAGTCGTAGGGATAGGCATGGTAGTGAAAACCCCGGGAGCGTGTCGTGACAAGAAGTATCCCCCCCGGCCGGCACAGGTGCTTCAGGTTGGAGACGACCTTTTTCCAGTTCCGCGTGTGCTCGATCATCTCCGTGGAGATTACGATATCGAACCTCTCGGGTCCGTACCGTTCCAGCAGATCCTCGGCATCGCAGATCTCGTCCACCCCGTTTCCGGACACGATATCGACCCCGAGATACGCCCTTGGCCCCCAGGATTCCACGATAGGGCGCAGGGAGCCCAGCACCTCGTACGCCCCGACTTCGATCACATCGCGGCCTGCCACCTCCTCCGGGTGCAGATTCCGGATTCCGAACATCAGGCAACCTACCGTGCACATCTAAAGCCACCCCCTGTCGGCCGATCTTCGCAACGGTCCCCGCAAACCCGATGACCCGGGACTCCAATCCATCATGCGGCAATTCCCTTACCGGACGCCAGGACAGCGTAGAACGCCTCCGTCCGATCGCACATGGCGGCAGTCGTATAGCCGGAGAGGACAAGATCCCGTCCTGCCTTCCCCAGCCGCTCCCGCAGAGCCGGGTCCCCGGCAAGGCGCGCCAGGGCTTCCGCACAGGCGGCCGCATCCCCGGTCGGGCAAAGAAGCCCGGTTTCCCCCGGGTGCACCACCTCCGGGATCCCTCCTACGGGGGAGGCGACCACCGGCCGCTCCATCGCCAGGGCCTGGAGGATCACCTGGGGGACCCCCTCGAACCGGTCCGAGGGGAGCACCAGCACGTTCGACGCGGCGAGGATCTCCGGCACATCCTCCCGGTACCCGGTCATCGTAACCGAATCCGTGAGGTCCCGTTCCCGGATCGCCGTGGAAATATTCTCCCGCTGCGGTCCCTCCCCCGCCACGAGAGCGCGCACCGACAGTCCCCGTTCCTTGAGATGGCCGACCGCCGTAAGGAAGAGGTCGTGCCGCTTCCAGCTTCGCAACACCCCGACCATCGAGACGAGGAAAGTATCCCGCGCGATGCCGAACTCCTGCCGGATTCGACTTCCGTCGACCGTCGGCGAAAACCTCTTCGGGTCGACACCGGTGGGTATGGAGACCACCCGGTCGGCCGGGATTCCCTCCGCAAGGAAATGATCGCGGATCATCTCCCCGGTGGTGACGTACCCGTCCGGCCACCGGTAGACCATGTTGAATGCGTGCCTGCGGATCGGAACCGAGATGTGGCGTGTCCGGATCAGCAGCGGAACCCCGGCGATCTTCGCGGCCATCGAACCCACCCACGAATCCTTGCCGCTGTGCGTGTTGACGACTTGCACCCTCTCCCTACGAAAGAGGGAGAACAGACCTCGGATCGCGGCGGGGTCGGCGGAAGAGCGGATCGGCACCGGTATGCACCGGGATCCCGGCCTCCTTCGCTTTCGAAAAAAGGGCCGCCTCCGGGCGGCAGGCGATGTGGGCCTCGGTGCCCCCTTCGCACCATCTCCCCGCACTCCAGCAGGATCCGGTGCTCCTGGCCGCCGAACCCGTCCGACCACTCGGTGTGGACGATCGACCACACGCTACCGCCCCGCCCCCGTGAGAAGAACGCGGTCGACCGCCTCCGCCACCTCCGCCAACGTGATCTCCTCCATGCCGGGGTTGCGCCTGCCTTCGTCCTTCCCCCGCCGCAGGAGATCCCCTTCCTTCTGCACGACGATGTGGCGTCCCACCTGCCGCGTCCCCGCCGGCCTGTCCGCCGTGTATCCCCAGTCGATCCCCTCCCACGGGGCCCAGTTGTAGGCCCCCGTCGGACCGAAGAGGGCGACCGCCGGTGTCCCCACCGCCGCCGCGAGGTGCATCGGCGCGGAGTCCACTCCGACGAAGAGACGGGCCGATGCGATCGCCGCCCCCAGCTCCTTGAGAGTCAGGAAGCCGGCGAGCGAGGCGCAATCAGCCCCCGATAGGGCTGCGATACGGTCCGCCTGGGCGACCTCGGCAGGATCGGGCCCCGAAGTCACCACCGGGACGATCCCTTTCCGGGACAGATGGGCAATGATCCCGGCCATCCCCTCGTCCGTCCAGCATTTGAACTTCCAGCGGGAGGTAGGATGGATGATCGCGTACGGCATACCCCCGGAAACTCCCGCCCGGTGCAGTTTCCGCTCGAGACTTTCCCGGTCCCCGGGGGAGAAGAAAAACCGCAGGGAGGGATCGGCCGGGGGGATCCCCGCTTCCGCCAGAATCTCCAGGTCCCGGAGCACCGCGTGCCGATACCGGTCCGGCGGCGGGCACAGATGGGTAAACAGACGCTCCTTGCCGAACATCCCCCGGCTTGCGCGGGAGCCACTCCCAGACGAAATCGTGCGCCTGACAGGAAGGACAGGATCGCCCCCCGGTCCCCTTCCGTAAGCTGGACGGCCAGATCGGGGCGGCAGGCACGGATCGCCCGAAGGAAGGACAGTTCCTCCTTCCCGCGTACCATCCCTCCCGCGTCCCTCCGGGATCGGCGGAAAACCACGATCCGGTCGATGTCCGGATTCCCGGACAGCATCGCCTCCGTCCCTTCGTTCACCACCGCCGCCGTGCTCGCGCCCGGAAACGATACCCGCAGGGCGCGAAAGACCGGCGTGGACAGAAGGACGTCCCCGATGTGGCGCTGCTTGAACACCACGATCGATCGGACATCCCGCCCCCGGAGACTACCCCCCATGAAGCGCCCTCAGTTTCGCGTATTTGGCGTAGGTGTACCGGGCGTAGAGCAACGCGAGGCGAAAACCCAGCGCGCCGTCCAGGAACCCCCGCTTGAGAACGTACATTTTAACGAATGTGAACGGCGGACGGAGCCAGAGGTCGGTGAGCGTCCCGCGGACCCCTTCCCTCCGCAGTTCCTCCGCGCCGAGAGCCGCGTATCGGCTCATCCGCTCCAGGAAGTCCGCTGTGTCCCGGTAGGTGAAGTGAACGAGGTCCCCCCGAAGCGTCCCCACGGGGCCGGGGAGGCGAACGGATTCGTGCACCGTCCGGTCGTTGAATCTCCCCCTGTCCTTGCGCCATAGACGGATCACATAGTCCGGATACCATCCCCCGTGCCGCACCCAGGTGTCCCCGAAATAGCTCTTCCTCGGAATGCGAAAACCGTCGACGGAAAGAGAAGGCAGATCGAGCCCGGTGACTTCCCGGGCCAGTTCGTCCGACACGCGTTCGTCGGCGTCGATGCTGAAGATCCAGGGTCCCGCCGCCTTCTCGAGGGCGCTGTTTTTCTGGGGGCCGAACCCTTTCCACTCCTCGGTGTGCCACCGCACGCGCGGGTCCCTCCGGCAGATCTCCTGCGTCCCGTCCGTGCTCCCCGAATCGACGACGATGATTTCGTCCGCAAAGACCAGGGAGGCGAGGCAATCGGCCACGTTGCGCTCCTCGTTCCGCGTGATGAGGATCGCGCTCACCCCTTTCACGTAACACCTTCCATGAGCCCGACCATCGCCCCTGCGGCGGCCTCCGGCGGGATGCTCTTCCGGCATTCGGCGTCCCGCTCGCACACCTTGTCCCCCTTGATCTGGCATGCCGTGCAGGGAAGCGGAGCCTGGAGGAACCGGTGTCCGGGCCCCCGAGGTGCCGCATACTTCCCGTCGCTCCCGCGGAAGATGGACACCGTCCGCGCTCCCGCCGCCGCCGCGATGTGGAGGGGACCGGTGTCGGGGCCGAGCATGTATCCGCAGACCTTGTAAAGTGCCGCCAGCTGCCGCAATGCCAGGCGGGGAAGCACGCGGGTCGCCCCCCCCGCCAACCGACGGATCACCTCCGCCTCCTCCCTTTCCCCCTCCGTCCCCCAGGAAAGGAATACGCCGACCCGGGGAAACCGCTCCCGAAGGAGACGGGCGACTCCCGCCCAGAAATCGGGATCCATCTTCTTGGTGTTCCAGGTTGTCCCTGCGTGGATGGCCAGCCGGGGATTCCTATCCGGCAACAGTTCCCCGAGAAGCCGCGCCGCCTCATTGTCGGCAGCTTCGGAGGTGACGATGCCCGGGACGGTCCACCACGAGGGGATCTCCCCCCCGAAGGGAGCGTTCACCACGCGAAGGATCTTCTGCGTCACGTGCACATCTTCCGGTCGAGAACGCACGTGCCGGTTCGTAAAGAGCAGGTTCGGGGATTCGCGCACCCCGCTCCTGTCGAACCCGAAACGAAGCCCTGCTCCCGACAACCGGGTCACCACCCCGCTCTTGATATTTCCCTGGATGTCGAACGCGGCATCATACCCGCCTTCCCGCAGAAGCCGGACGGCATTCGCCGCCTCGCGGCGGGAGCTCCCCGCCGCCCACTCCTTTTTCCACGCACCGAGGTCCAGGGGGATCACGCGGCGCAGGCCCGGATTCCCCTCGAGAAGCCCCGCGAACCGGCGGTCCACCACCCAGTCGACCTGCGCGCCGGGGGCTGCCTTCCCGAGATAACCGACGACGGGAAGAGCGTGCGCCACGTCCCCCAGGGCGGAGAGTTTCACCACGAGGATCGCCCGCGGCCCCGACGGGTCCATGTCACCGGGCCTCCGCCAGGAGTTCGCGCGCGGCGGTCACGACCATCTCCGCGGTGACTCCCAGCATGCACTCGTGCCCCCGGTTGCACTCCCTCAAGTGGCAGGGGGAGCAGTCGACGTCCACCTGGACGACCCGCGCCTTTTGGGTCCACGGCGCGGTCTTTTTCCAGTCCGTGGGGCCGAAGATCGCGGCGACCGGCACGCCCAGCGCCGCTCCGATGTGCATAGGCCCGGAGTCGTTCGTCACCAGGAACGCGCAGGAGGCAAGCAGGGACATCAGTTCCCGTACGGTGGTTCGTCCGGCCAGGTTCACGGGCTTGCGCCTCATCGCCGTCTCGATCTCCATCGACAGGGGGGCCTCGGGGACCGACCCCATCAGGACAACGGCAACGTCCCATTCCTCCGACAGCGCCTCGGCAACCTCCGCGAACCGGTCCGGGAACCAGCGCTTCGCCGAACCGAAGGTCGCTCCCGGATTGATCCCGAGGATCCGTTTCCCCTCCGGTACGCCCAGCGCGGCGAGCCGCGACCGCATCGCCGCCATCTCCTCCTCCGTCACCCGCAGGGACATCCGCGGGGAAGGAGCGGGGGGCACGCCGAGCTCCGCGAGGAGCCGCAGGTAATATTCCGCATGATGCAGGGAAAGAACCTCGTCCGTCACCGGGACGGGCCGGGAGAGCAGGAGACGTCTCCCGTCCGTCGCATACCCCATCCGTTCCGGTATGCCGGCCAGAAAAGCGAGGAGCGCGGCGTCAACGGCGTTCTGAAGCAGGAGGGCGGCGTCGTATTCTCCCCTTCGCAGCTCCCTCGCCTTCCGGAGCATGCCGAAAGCCCCGGCGTGTCGTCCGTCCTTGTCGTATACCTCGATCGCGTCGATGTCCGGGTGGTGCCGCAGGAGT
Organism: uncultured delta proteobacterium; assembly: GCA_963811025.1. Taxonomy (GTDB): domain Bacteria; phylum Desulfobacterota; class Deferrimicrobia; order Deferrimicrobiales; family Deferrimicrobiaceae; genus CSP1-8. Next base: position 120,582 of record CAWEPX010000003.1, on the reverse strand, counting down.
TCGGCGACGCGAGGCTTGGCGGCGACCGTGATCCGTGCCTGCGGGCATGCCAGACGCAGCGCCCCGAGGGCGGGCGTCGTCAGTACCGCGTCGCCCAGCCAGTTGACCGCCCTGACGAGGAGCGCGCCGGTTCTGCTCCAGGGAAAGGAATGCACGACTTGAAGAATATCAGATGGAGATTCGCCGGGGTAGCGTCTGGACTTAGCCGGGGACATTCCTCGAGGTTGTCGGTAGTACGGTTGGAGGAGTTTCCCCGCCCATGCTATTTCCCGAAAAACCTTCTTACCTGCCGGATCACCTCGTCCTGATCCGCCTCGGAGAGAAAGGCGGACATGGGAAGCGAAATCACCTCGCGCGCCGCCGCCTCGCTTTCCGGGAAATCCCCCTTGCCGTATCCCAGTCCCCGGAACGCCTCCTGCAAATGGAGCGGGATCGGGTAATGCACCGCCGTGGGAATCCCGTTTTCGCGCAGGTGGGCTGCGAGGTCGTCCCTCCTCGGCGTGCGGATGGTGTATTGCGCGAAGACGTGGGTATTCCCGGGGCTCGTGACGGGAACGCCGACGAGATCCCCCAGCCGGTCGGAATAGCGCTGCCCCATGTAATTGCGGACGCTCACCTCGTCGGGAAAGCGAGGGAACTTTCCGAGCAGGATCGCCGCCTGCAGGTCGTCGAGCCGGCCGTTGATCCCGATGGCCCGGTGCTGGTAACGCTCCCATTGTCCGTGGTTTCGCAATCCCCGGACGCGGTCGGCCACCTTGTCGTCGGACGTGAACACCATCCCGCCGTCTCCGTAGCAGCCGAGCGGCTTGGAGGGAAAGAAGGAGGTCGTCCCCACGTGCGGCCAGCCGCACGAGCGGCGGCCGTTCCGCTCCGCCCCGAACGACTGGGCGCCGTCCTCGATGACGAACTTTCCGTATTCCCCGCCGACCGAAAGGATCGTCTCCATTTCCGGGCACTGCCCGTACAGGCTGACCGCGATGATCCCGCGGGTATTTTTCGTGAGCGCGTCCTCGATCCTGGCCGTATCGATGTTGTACGTCTTCGGATCGATGTCGATGAAAACCGGCGTGGCGCCGACGAGGGAGACCACCTCGGCCGTGGCGATAAAACTAAAGGGGGTAGTCACGATCTCGTCCCCCGCCCCGACCCCGTAAGCCATGAGGGTCAGGAGCAAAGCGTCGGTCCCGGAGGAGCAACCGATCGCGTGCGTCGCCCCCACGTGGGCCGCGAGCTTCCCCTCCAGTTCGCTCCCCTTGGGGCCCATGATGAACTGCGCGCCCCGCAGGACGTCCTCGATCTCCCTGCGGATCTCGGGCTCGTAGGCCGCGAACTGGCTCTGCAGATCGACGAACTTCATGGGGGTAGATCCTTTCCGTACGGGGTTTCCACAGCCGGTTTTCCTCCTTGTACCATACCCCCGGGGGTTTTCCAATTTTCGCCCGTTTTTGGTGGCGCTCGCGGGACGGGCTTGCTATAAGAGTAAGGTTACGGAGGGATGGCCGAGTGGCTTAAGGCAGCGGTCTTGAAAACCGCTGAAGCGCGAGCTTCCGTAGGTTCGAATCCTACTCCCTCCGCCAGGATGAGCGGGGACACTCCTCTTCCACATCTCGAATGGGAACCGGGAACGTCCCCGATGGTTTGGAGAGGTGGCCGAGTCGGCTGAAGGCAACCGCCTGCTAAGCGGTTGTACGGGTTAAACCGTACCGAGGGTTCGAATCCCTCCCTCTCCGCCATGTTTTTCGATTGCCGGAGATCCGGGGATTCGAACCGGAGCCGCCGCCGATTCCCGGTAGTTGCCGGTGCCGCCGAAGAGAACCGGGGTTGTACGGAGAGGTGTCCGAGCTGGCCGAAGGAACGCGACTGGAAATCGCGTAGGTGGCTAATCCCCGCCTCGAGGGTTCGAATCCCTCCCTCTCCGCCACATGGGGGACATTCCTGGCTGTTATCGTTGATCGTCTCAGGAGTGTCCCCCACCATCAATGGCGGGGATTCGAACCGGAGCCGCCGCCCCGAGGCGCCAAGTCCTTGAAAAAACCAACATCTGTCCCCTGGAGGGGCACGATAAACGAGGAGGTACGAGGAACCATGAAGAGAATATCCCTGATGTTCGCAGCGCTCCTGATGATTGCCTTCGCGGGAGCCTCCTGCCAGAAGAAAGAGCAAACACCGGTTCCCTCGCCGATGCAGGAAGGAGTCCCTGGGCAGCCGGGAGCCCCGCACGGACCGATGGGGGGAGGGCCGGAAAAGACGGTTGTCGTCCCCGAGGAAGTCAAGACGGCGTGGAAGGCCGTGAAGATCGAGGTGGAGTTCAAGGAATCGAAGACCCGGAAAGAGTTCACCATCCCCCTGAACTCCGAGTTCCCGATCCCGGATACCGACCTGGTCGTAAAGACCGGCGACTTCCTCCCTCACTTCTCGATGACGGCCGACCAGATTACATCCGCCTCCAACGATTTGTCGAATCCGGCCTGCAACATCGAGATCCAGGAGAAGGGAAAGCAGGTGTTCAAGGGGTGGCTCTTTGCGAAATTCCCGGATGTCCACCCGTTTCAGCACGACAAGTTCTCGGTGAAACTGCTGGAGGGCGTGAAGAAGTAGGTCCCGTTCCGGGGAATTCCATCCGAGGGGGGCCGCTTCCGCGGGACGTTCCCGCCGGGAGGCGCCCCCCCGTTGCTCATGGGTCGTCCTTCTCCAAAACCCGGCGAAGCACCGCCATCATCTGCTGATGGATGTGGCCGTTCGAGGCAAGGATGTCGGGCTGGTGGATATCGTACGGGGAACCGTCAAGACGCGTCACCACCCCTCCCGCCTCCCTGAGGATGAGAAGCCCGGCGGCCGTGTCCCAGGGCGAGAGCTTCAGCTCCCAGAACCCGTCGAACCTCCCGCAGGCGAGGTAACACATGTCGAGGGCAGCCGACCCGTCGCGCCGGATCGCCTGCCCGGTAAATACGAACTCCCGGAACAAATCGAGATTGTTGTCGGTCGCCTGCTTCACGTCGTAGGCAAACCCGGTGGCAAGAAGGGACCGGCGCAGGTCGTCCACCCCGGACACCGCAATCCGCTCCCCGTTTCGGAAGGCTCCGTTCCCCGGTGAAGCGGTGAACGATTCGGACAGGAGCGGATCGAACACGGCACCCGCAAGAAGCCTGCCGTCCCGTTCCAGCGCGACGGAAACACAGAAGCACGGGTAATTGTGGGCATAATTGGTCGTGCCATCGAGGGGGTCGATGACCCATCGGTACGGCGAGGGGGACACGTGCTCCGAACTCTCCTCGGAAAGGATCCCGTGGTCCGGAAAGGCGGACCGGATCCGCTCGAAGATGTAGGCCTCGGACTGCCGGTCCACGTCCGTCACGAGGTTGATCTCCCCTTTGTAATGGATGGACTGCCGCTTCCCGTAGCTCTTCCGGAGGATCTTCCCCGCTCCCCGTGCCACGTCCTCGGCGAATTCCAGCCATTCCCGGTTTTCCATCGGACATCCTCCCCGGCCGCTTTGCGTCGCGCGCCGGGTCATTATAGTATGGAGATTATGCCGACCCCGCAAGAGTTGCGCGGACATCCGGAATCTCCCTGCAAGGAGACCTCCATGAAGCTCCGAATTCTCACCGTCCTGCTCACCCTCCTTCTCCTGTTGCCGGCGTGCGCCTCCCAGAAGGAAGTGCGGGCCTGGAAGCCCGGCGACACCGTCATCTGCCCGTATTGCGGCCGGGAATTTCCCTTTACCCGAAAAACTGGGACAGTAACAGACGACAAATCCACCGGATTCCCCGGTGTGGACAAGGAAACTCGACAGGAGACAGCGGAACCGATGCACATCCCCGACGGGTATCTGGGCCCCCCGACGTACGTCGCGGCATACGCGGCCTGCGTCCCTCTCTGGGGGATTGCGGCCCGGAAGGTCCGGGAAAGCCTCGACACGCGGCGGGCTCCCCTCCTCGCCATCTCCGCAGCCTTCTCCTTCCTCCTGATGATGTTCAACGTGCCCCTTCCGGGTGGAAGCACGGGGCACGCGGTGGGGGGCGTCCTGATCGCGATCGCCGTGGGCCCCTGGGGAGCAATGCTCTCCATCAGCATCGCTCTCGCCATCCAGGCGCTTCTCTTCGGCGACGGGGGGGTGACGGCGATCGGCGCGAACTGCCTGAACATCGCCTTCGTGATGCCGTTCACGGGGTATTACACGTACCGTCTTCTCTCCCGCATGGTCTCCTCCGAGAGGGGAAAAGCCCTGGCTGCCGGGGCGGCAGGATACATCGGGATCAATGCGGCGGCATTCACCACGGCGGTCATGTTCGGGATTCAGCCCCTGCTGCACACGGCCCCGGACGGGCGGGCCCTCTACTCTCCCTATCCCCTCTCCGTGGCCATTCCCGTCATGATGATCCAGCACATGACCTTCATCGGTGCGGTCGAGGCCCTGGTCACGGGGATCGTGATCCTGTACCTGCACCGGTCGAAATCCGCCTGGATTCTCGGCTCACAGGAAAGTGGACCCGCGCGATGAGAGAATACCGGAAACTCCTGGTTGCCCTGGGCCTGATGGCGTTTCTGACCCCCATCGGGCTTTATCTCCCGCAGATCATGAAGGCGGGGGGTGCGTGGGGCGAATGGGGGATCCACGAGGTCCGGAAGATGATCGGCTACGCACCTTCCGGGATGGAGAACACGGCGGATACGTGGAAGGCCCCGATGCCCGACTATGCCCTCCCCGGCCGGAAGACCGCCCCCCTCCCGACGCAGGGCGTTTTCTACCTTCTCTCCGCCTTCCTCGGGATCGTCGCCTCGGGAGGAGGCGCCTACCTGCTCGCCCGCTGGCTGACGCGACGGGGACGGCCTCCCGCCGACAGGCGGTCGTGAGGGGGCGATGGACGAAACCACCAGGGAAAAGCGATTTCTGGAGATGGCCGCGTCGCGGGGTCTAGCTGTCCCGGGGAGGACCCACGTCGAGAAGACCCTCCGGGATCTGTCCCTGTTCTTCACCCGCTCGATGTTCCGGGAGGAGACGGCACGTCGGGCGGGCATCCTGCAACGGGTGGACCCGAGGGCAAGACTCCTGGCGACGCTCATATTCCTGGTCAGCGTGAGCCTCTCCCGGTCGATCCCCGCGCTGCTCGCCCACGCCGCACTCCCCCTGGCGGCCATCACGCTTTCCCGTATCCGCCCGGCGGAGTTCCTGGGGGCGGGATTCCTCGTCGCGGTCGCGTTCACCCTCCTCATGGCGGCTCCCGCCACGCTCAACGTGTTTTTCGACGGAACGGTCATCGTCCCGCTTGTCGACCGGGGGCGGGATTGGCGCTACGGGCCGTTCTTCCTCCCCGCGGTGATCGGAATCACCCGGGAGGGGCTTCTCACTGCCGCCACGTTTCTTCTCCGCGCCCTTTCCTCGGTCGCGGCGGTCCTTTGGCTTACTCTTTCCACGCGATGGACCGACCTTCTCCGGGCGCTCCGGTTCCTGCGCCTTCCCGCGGTTTTTCTCCAGGTGATCGGCATGACCCTCCGCTACACCCACGCGCTGCTCCGCCATTCCGAGGAGGTCCACCTCGGGAAGAAGAGCCGCACCGTGTGCCGCACGCCGACGGCCGCACAACAGGCGTGGGCCGGTTCCCGGATCGCCCGCTCCTGGGAAAGGAGTCTTTCCTTGATGGAAGAAGTAAGCATGGCGATGGCCGCCCGCGGGTTCACGGGAGAGGCGAAGTTCCCCCCCGGCCCGTGGTTCGGCGCCGCGGAGTGGGGGCTGCTCATCGCGGTCGTGGTATTCTGTACCGGTGCACACATCGCCTGATATGCCGGTGACGACGCACCGCAGCCCTCCGCTCGCCCCTCTCCTGGAGACGAAAGACATCCATTATGCCTACCGTGGGGGAGTCCCGGCACTCTCCGGCCTTTCCCTGTCCGTTTCCCCCGGGGAGCGCGTCGCGGTTCTCGGCGCCAACGGGTGCGGCAAGTCGACGCTGCTCAAGCTCCTGGCGGGCCTGATCTTTCCCCAGCGAGGCTTCTACCGGGCCTTCGGCCGGGAGATCAACGACCGCCTGCTCTCCCACGACGTGTTCGGGATGTTCTTCCGGAAGGAGGTCGGCATCCTTTTCCAGAACCCCGAAGCGCAGCTGTTCAACCCCACCGTCGAGGATGAGATCGCCTTCGGCCCCCTGCAGATGAACGACCCTCCCGAGGAGGTCCGGTCAAAGGTTCAACGGGCGATCGAAAGGTTCGGGATCAGCGCCCTGGCGGACCGGGCTCCCTACGAGCTCTCGGGAGGCGAAAAGAAAAAGGTGGCGATCGCCTCGGTGCTGGTAATGGACCCGCAGGTTCTCCTGCTGGACGAGCCCACCGCGGGACTCGATCCCCGGAGCAGCCGGGCGCTCGTGAACACGATCATCGAGGCGGAGGAGTCGGGGAAAACGGTCGTGACGGCCACGCATGACCTGCACGTCGTCTCGGAAATCGCCCAGAGGGTCCTCGTGTTCGGTGAGGACAGACGGATTCTCGCGTCCGGTACCCCCGAGGAGATTCTCACGGACAGGTCCCTGCTGCTTGCCGCCAACCTCGTCCACCTGCATCGGCACGCCCACGAGGATTACTGGCACGCCCACGAGCACGAGCACCCCGAGGTCGTCCACATCCACGAGCACCCCCCCGGCAAGACCCCGCAGGCAGGAAAGGAACGATGAAGAAACGGGCGATCGTACTGAAGTACGGAGAAACACAGGTGAGCCTCCCGGGCAAGATTTTCCAGAGCGTCTATCTGCTGGCCGCCCGGCCACCTGTCCTCCCTCCCTCCGGGGACACCCTGATGCGGCAGAGGATAGCGCGTCCCGTCGGGTCTCTCCCCCTCCGGATGCTCGTTCGCGCGGCGGACTCGGTGGCCGTTCTTGTATCGGATATTACGCGCTACTCCGCCACGGAGAGGTTTCTCACGCCTCTGCTCGGGGAAACCGATGCTGCGGGGATCCCGAGGAAGCGGGTAAGCGTCTTCATCGCACGGGGGACCCACCGTGCCCTGTCGGACGCGGAACTCCACGCCGTCGTGGGGCCGGAGATCTCCTCCGGCATCCGCGTGGTGCAGTCGGATCCCGACGGCGAGACGATCCGGCTCGGCGTCACCTCCCGCGGGACACCCGTCCGAATCAGCCGCCCCCTGATGGAACACGACCGGATCGTCCTCACGGGGACCATCACCTTCCACTATTTCGCGGGGTTCGGAGGCGGAAGGAAAGCCCTCGTTCCGGGGTGTGCAGCGCGGGAAACCGCGTCTGCCACGCATTTCCGCATCTTCCGGACGGACGCGCCCGGAAAGCACCCGCTCGCCCGTCCCGGGGTGCTCGCGGGAAATCCCGTGCACGAGGATATCGTCGAGGCTGTCTCCATGGCGGCCCCGACGTTTCTCTTCAACACCTTGCTCACCCCGCAGAGAGAGATCTTCGACGCCGTCGCCGGCCACTGGCAGAAAGCCCACGAGGAAGCATGCGCAAGGTATGCGAAGGTCTACCGTGTCTCCGTGCCGAAACGATATCCCCTCGTGATCGCCTCTGCGGGGGGGTTCCCGAAAGACATCAACTTCATCCAGTCGCACAAGGCGCTGGACAATGCGTTCCTGACCACCGAGGAGGGGGGAGTCATCATTCTCCTGGCCGAGTGCCGGGACGGTCTGGGAAGCTCGTCCTTCTTCCCCTGGTTCCGCTTCGAGAACCCCGCGGAGATGGAGGCCGAGCTCCGCGCGAACTATCAGATCTACGGGCAGACGGCGCACGCGACGCTTACCAAGGCAAAATCATGCCGGGTGATCCTCGTCTCGACCCTGCAACCGAAGGAAGTGGAGAAGATGGGGCTGATCCCCGCCGCCACCCTCGACGAGGGTGTACGAGAGGCGGAAAAACTGCTGGGAGCATTGCCTCCCGCTCTTGTCATTCCGGATGCGGGGTATGTGCTCCCGGACATCGTGGGCAACGCCGTGCTCCCGCCTGCGGGCAACCTCCTGCGGTCTCCTTAAGCCGCCTCTCCCGTCAGGGAACCCGCAATCATTTTCCTCCCGCCGGGCTCCTCTCTGGTAGAATCATTCCTGATATGACACGGTGGGAATGCGTTATCTGCGGGTATATCCACGAGGGGGCGGAACCGCCCGACGTATGTCCCGTCTGCGATGCGCCAAAGGAATTCTTCCGCCTCCTTTGAGGATTGACACGCCGCAGACGTTCCCCGGTCATTCCGGAGGAACGCTCATGTCCCGATAATGGAGGATGCCATGGATTTTCTCCGCGAGTCGATGAAGCGGCTGACGGAAGAGGCAAAACGGATCGAACACGAACTCCGGGTGGTCCTTCCGAAGGAGATCCAGGCGGCTCTCGCCCACGGGGACCTTTCGGAGAACAGCGAGTACGAAGCGGCCAAGGAAATGCAGTCCACCCTGAACGCAAGACTCGGTCAGATCCAGAAGCGGCTCGCCGACCTCTCCCGTATCGATGTTTCGGCCATTCCGAGGGACCGATCGGGTCTCGGGAGCAGGGTGACCGTCGAGAACGCCGGGACGGGACAGGAGATCGGGTACACCCTCGTGATCCCGGAAATCGCCGACGGGAAGAAGAACTTCGTCTCGATCGCCTCGCCGGTGGGGAAAGCCCTTCTCAACCGGAGGCCGGGAGAGGAGGTCACGGTGCAAACGCCCAAGGGAACGCTGGAACTCGAAATAACGGAAGTCTTCACGGCCTTCGGCAACACCCTGCGGTAACGGAGTCACGCCAGCGAGGGGAACCTCCTCTTTACCTCCTCCGCGATCTCCTTGACCTCCTCCGACCGATGCCGGGGACAGACGAGGACCGCGTCCCCGTCCCGGATGACCATTACGTCCTCCATCCCGATGACCGCGACCACCCCGCGGTCCGATCGAACAAGGGAGCCGCGGCAGTCCGCGAGAATCACCTTTCCCGCGGTGACGTTTTCCCCCTCTCCCCCCAGGAACTCGTGGAGGGAGCGCCAGGTGCCGATGTCGCTCCACCCGAACTCCGACGGGATGACGAGGATCCCGTCCTCCTTCTCCAGAATCCCGTAGTCCACGGAGATCGACGGCATGCGGGCATAGGCGCGGCGCAGGCGATTCCGGAAATCCCTCCCGCCGGCGCCGCGGAGCGCCTCCTCCATTTCCCGGTGGACGTCGGGGAGGAAGCGGGCGACCCGGTCGCGGTAGGTCGCCGCGCGGAAGAGGAACACGCCGCTGTTCCAGTAGAACCGCCGCGAGCGCAGGAACCTCCGGGCGGTGCGCAGATCGGGCTTCTCCGTGAACCTCCGCACGACGAACGCGCCTTCCCTCCCCGGAAACGGCGTCCCCCGCTCGATATATCCGTAGCCGGTCGCCGGATGGTCGGGGGAAATCCCCAGCGTCACGAAACGGCCCGTCCGCCGGGCGAGACGCAATCCCTTCTTCAGCACCGAACGGAACGCGGAGGGATTTCCCACGGCGTGGTCGGCCGGGGTCGCGGCAATCACCGCATCCGCATCCCGGCGCGCGATGCGCGCGGCGGCCAACGCCATGGCGGGAGCGGTGTTCCTGCCTTCCGGTTCCAGGAGGATGTTCCCGGGCGGGACGCCGAGGGCGCGGGCCTTGAGGTGGGGAGCGTCCTTTTCCCCCGCCACCACCCAGACGTTCTCCCGGGGCACCAGGGGGAGGAGGCGGCGGACGGTTTCGACGATCATCGGACCGTTCCCCGTCAGGTCCAGGAACTGCTTCGACCGGTGCATCCGGCTCTCGGGCCAGAACCGTTTGCCGGAACCTCCCGCCATGATAACCGCGTGGTCCATTTGGCGTTACCTCCCCGGGTATTTACGATAGAATACAACGGTGAAGAAGAACCTGAAGAACACTTTCCTCGCCGGCCTCTTCGTCATCGTGCCGCTGGTGGTGTCCGTCGCCCTTCTCGTCTGGTTCTTCCAGAAGGTCGACAACCTGTTTTCGCCCCTCGTCTCCGGAGTCGTGGGGAAGATCTTCCCGGGCATCGGCCATATCCCGGGGACGGGAATCCTCACGGGGCTGGCGATCATTCTCGTCATCGGGTTCTTCGCGAGAAACGTCGCGGGGGAACGGATACTGGCCGCCCTGGACCGGTTCATCAACCGGATTCCCTGGTACCGGACGATCTACTCCACGGTAAAACAGCTGACGGACGCCTTCTCGCCCAACAACACCCGCTCGTTCAAGGATGTCGTGCTCGTGGACTATCCCCGGGAGGGGAGCCAGGCGATCGGGTTTCTGACGGGCACGGTCGAGAGGGATGGAAAGCTGCTGGCCGCCGTTTTCGTCCCCACCAACCACATCTACTTCGGAGACGTACTCTTTATTCCCGATGAGGACGTGACGCGCCTGAACATGCCGATCGAACAGGCGGTGCGCATCCTCGTCTCCGGGGGAATCGCCGCCCCGGAGAGGTTCCTCCCCAGGAAAAAAACAGACTTGACAAGACAATCGGTACCCCCTTACCCTTAGAAAATCATGATTCCGGAAACGCACACGCGGCAGAATCTTCGACTTTGCGGTCTCGCCCTACTGGGCCTACGGGGGTGCCGGCCCGCGACCGCGTGAGCGCATGACGACATAGGCGCACGCTCAACATGGCCGTGGGGACTGGCAAAGGTTCCCGCGGCGTTTTTCGCTTCGGCCGCCGGGGACCAACAGTCCGGCGGCCTTTTTTCATTTCGGGACTACCGTCCTGAAGAAAGGGAGGAAGAGATGTCAGGAAAAGTATTCATTTTCGACACGACACTGCGGGACGGCGAACAGGTCCCGGGCGCGAAGCTGGCGAAGGAACAAAAGGTGAAGATCGCCCGGCAGCTCGCGGCGCTCGGGGTGGATATCATCGAGGCGGGTTTCCCCGCCTCCTCGCCGGGAGATTTCGAGTCCGTCCAGGCGGTCGCCCGGGAGGTCAAGGGGCCGATCGTCACGGGGCTCGCGCGGGCGATCAAGAAGGACATCGACACGTTGTGGGAGGCCGTCAAGGGCGCGAAACGGTCGCGGATCCATACCTTCCTCGGCACGTCGGACATCCACATCCAGAAGAAGTTCCGCTCGGACCGGAAGAAGATCCTCCAGTGGTGCGTGGACACGGTCAAGTACGCCTCGTCGCTCTGCCCCGACGTGGAATTCTCCACCGAGGACGCCGCACGTACGGACTTCGACTTCCTGTGCCGGACCGTCGAGGCGGTAGTGAAGGCGGGAGCGAAAACGATCAACGTACCCGACACGGTGGGGTACGCGACTCCCCAGGAGATGGCGGACCGCATCCGGCGGCTGAAGGAGAGGGTCCCCGCACTGGACAAGGTCGTTCTCTCCATGCACTGCCACAACGACCTGGGGATGGCGACCGCCAATACGCTGGCCGGAATTCTCGCGGGGGCAAGGCAGGCCGAGGTGACCATGAACGGGATCGGGGAGCGGGCGGGAAACGCCGCCCTCGAAGAAGTGGTCCTGGCGATCCACACCCGGAAGGAGATCTTCAGGAACCTCCGCACGGGAATCAACACGAAGGAGATCATGAAGACGAGCAAGATGGTCTCGGCCCTCATGGGGCTCTCCATCCAGAGGAACAAGGCGATCGTGGGATCGAACGCCTTTGCGCACTCGTCGGGCATCCACCAGGACGGGATCATCAAGGACCGCTCCACGTACGAGATCATCCGGCCGGAGGACGTCGGCGGATCGGCCCACTCCTTCACTCTCACGGCGCGTTCCGGGCGGGCGGCGCTCAAGCACCACATCGCGAACCTGGGGCACAAGCTCACCGATAGCCAGCTTGACTCCCTCTACCAGAAGTTCCTCTCGCTGGCGGACAAGAAGAAGGAGGTGATGATCGAGGATCTGGAGGTTCTTGTGCAGGAGGAGCTGTTCAAGGTGCCCGAGACGTACCGTCTGGAGCACGTTCAGATCCTCTCGAGCACGCAGGCCACGCCGATGGCCGCCCTGAGACTGAAACGCCACGACGAGGTGCTCGAGGAGGCCTCCACGGGGAACGGCCCGATCGAGGCCGCCTACAAGTGCATCGAGCGCATCGTCGGGAAGAAGTTCCAGCTGATCAATTTCGGCCTTTCCGCCGTCACGTCGGGCAAGGACGCCATCGGGGAGGCGACGGTCCGGATCCGGGACAACGGGACGATCTTCGCCGGGGCGGCGAGTTCCACGGACATCATCGAGGCGGCCGTCAAGGCGTACCTCAACGCCATCAACCGGTGGGTCGCCGAGGAGGCAAAAGCGAAGGCGACCCGGAAAACGAAGAGGAAGGTGGCGCGGAAACTGGCCGTCGCATCTCCGTAACCGGGGACCGGCTTCCTTCTAGCGGAATTCCTCCCGCGGGGGCGAGAAGGCCTCGAGGGTCATCGCCCCTTGCGGTCCCGCAACCGCCTTGTGGGAAACGCCCCCCGGGACGAGGAAGATCCCGTTCCCGGAGAGGGTGCGCGTCTCCCCGGCTACGGTCAGTTCCAGCGTCCCCGACACCATCATCCCCATCTGCTCGTGCGGGTGGGCATGCTCGGGGACGACCGCGTTCGGCGCGAGGGTGACCAGGGAAAGCATCACTTTCTCCCCGGATGCGATCTTCGCGATGACCCCGGGGGCGAGTTCCCGGGGCGGGATATCCTCCGGCTTCCAGAATCGATGCATCGGCGTTCCCCCTTTCGTGACGGCGTTCTCATTCCTGAACACAACCGGATTTGGACGAATTGTATCACCTCCCAAGGACAGGGAACCGGCCCTTCCAAAATCGAGAAAGCCGGATCGAGTGCCCCCGTTGCGAGGGCAGGCTTGCCAGAGCTCCCGCAGCAGGGAAGCGGACGCCCGGGGGACCATGAAGTCTACCCGCCAAGAGCATTCTTGGGGGTCCTTGGGGATGGAAAAAGGACCCGGTACAGGGGCGCGGCAGCCGCAGGAGGGGGGCGCAGTGAGGTAAAGCGCAGCCGTGCGGGTGTATCGCACGGCGAGCCACGAACGGAGCCCCCCTCCGAGGCTGCAAAGCCAAAGTCGCGTCCCGTTGCAAGGGTACCAGGGAGCAGCCTCCTGCGAGACAGCGGAGGCTACGGCGCTTTCGCCGGAGCGCTCCGTGGCATCGCGGGCGCAGGAAGGAATGCTGTCGGGATCATGCCGGGCCGATCCGCTCCATCCCCCCCATGTAGGGACGAAGAACCTCGGGGATGAGGACAGAGCCGTCCTCCTGCTGAAAGTTCTCGAGGATGGCGACCACCGTGCGGCCCACGGCCAGACCGGAACCGTTCAGCGTGTGGGCGAGCCGCGTCTTCCCCGTGGCGCCGTCGCGGATCCGGATCTTCGCCCGGCGAGCCTGGAAGTCGGTGAAGTTGCTGCAGGAGGAGATCTCCCGGTACCGCGCCTGCGAGGGAAGCCACACCTCGATGTCGTAGGTCTTTGCGGCAGAGAAACCCAGCTCCCCGGTGCACAGAGTCACCACGCGGTGGGGGAGGCAAAGCCGCTGCAGTATCTCCTCCGCGTCGGCGGTCAGGGATTCAAGCTCGGCCCAGGACTCCTCGGGGCGGCAGATCTTGACCAGCTCCACCTTGTTGAACTGGTGCTGGCGGATCATCCCGCGAACGTCCTTCCCGTGCGATCCCGCCTCGGCCCGGAAGCAGGGAGTGTAGGCCGTCATCTTGAGAGGAAGCGAATCGGCGGAAAGGATCTCGTCCCGCACGATGTTGGTGACCGGCACCTCCGCGGTCGGGACGAGGTAGTAATCGGTCCCGGTCACATGGAACAGGTCCTCCTCGAACTTGGGAAGCTGCCCGGTCCCCAGGAAGGAGGCGGAGTTCGCCAGAAAGGGCGGGAGAACCTCCGTGTATCCGTGCTCGCGCGTATGGACGTCAAGCATGAAGTTGATGAGCGACCGCTCCAGCAAGGCCCCCGCGCCCTTCATCAGACAGAACCTGGCGCCCGCGATCTTGGCGGCACGGTCGAAATCGAGAATGTCGATTCCCGTCCCGATGTCGACATGGTCCCGCACCGGAAAGGGGAATGCGGGGCGGTCCCCCCAGGTGCGGATGGTCGGGTTGTCCTCCTCTCCCTTCCCTTCCGGGACCGACGGATCCGGAATATTGGGGATGGAGAGAAGCATCTCGTCCATCCGCCGTTCGATGTCCGGCAGACCCGCCTCCTCCTCCTTGATCTTTGCGGAAACTTGCCTCATACGCTCCATCAGGGGGGAGGCATCCTTTTTGTCCCGGCGCAGGCGCCCGATCTCCTCGGAGGCCGCGTTTCTCTCCGCCCGGAGCCTCTCCACGGAAACCAGGATATCCCTGCGCGCCCGATCGAGTTCCACGAAACCGGAGAGGGTGACCGCGGTACCGCGGCGCTTGAGCGCATCCCTGACGAAGTCCATGTTTTCCCGCACGAATTTCAGATCGAGCATCGGTGCGCCTCCCGTTTCATCGGTCGAAATCCGGCGTCCCGGATCGTCGCGACGATCTCCTCCTCGGACATCCGGAAAGCCACCCCCGCGGATGCCACCACGTTCTCCTCCATCATCGTGCTCCCGTAGTCGTTCCCGCCGAAAAACAGCCCCAGCTGGGCGACCTTCGCCCCCATCGTCACCCACGATACCTGGACCGTGCGGACGTTCTGAAGAATGAGCCGCGAGACGGCCAGCACGCGGAGGTAGCCGACCGCATGGCCGAATCCCGAAGGCAGGGTCTCCCCGAACCGGGGATCGCGGGACAGAAGGGTGTTCCCGGCCTGGAATGTCCAGGGGATGAACGAGGTGAAGCCGTTCGTATCTTCCTGAATTTCCCGGACGCGGACCAGATGGGAGGCGACGTGCTCCGGGGATTCGACACTTCCGAACATCATGGTGGCGGAGGTGGGCAGCCCCTGCCGGTGCGCCTCTCGCATCACCGCGGCCCACTGCTCCCAGGTGACCTTCCTGGGGCTGATACGCGCGCGCACGGCATCGTCGAGAATCTCCGCTCCCCCCCCCGGGATGGAGTCCAGGCCTGCCTCCTTCAGCCGGGATATCGCCTCGGAGATCGTCACGCCGGACCGATTCGCGAAATGCCATATTTCCGGCGGAGAAAAACCGTGCAGGCGGACGGGGTGTCTCTTCACCGCCCGGGTCAGCCGGACCGCGTCCGCAAGATCCCACTCGGGGTGCAGCCCCCCCTGAAGGAGAACCTGCGTCCCCCCCGCCTCGAGGGTCTCCTCGATCTTCCGTGAAAGTTCGGCGTCCGACAGGACGTACGCGCCGGGATCTCCCTTCTCCCGGAAGAAGGCGCAGAACGAGCATTGGCAGGTGCAAACATTCGTGTAATTGATGTTCCGGTCGACGATGTAGGTGACGACGCCGTCCGGGTGCAGGCGCCGGCGGACGCTGTCTGCGGCCCGCCCCAGGTCGAACAGCGGGGCCTCCCGGAGAAGAAGCGCCGCATCCCCGACGGTCGCCCGCCCCTCCGCCGCCCGCTCGAGTGCGTTCCGCCAGAGAGCCAATGACGTCACGCCGGACGCTCCGGCCATTCGCGAACCACGTTGTACAGGGTGTCCCGCTCGACGGGAATCCTGCCCGCCTGACGGATCAGGGTGACCAGTTCGGCCACCGTCATCTCCTGTCCCGTCCGGGCTCCGGCGGCATGCGTGATTCTCTCCTCCACCACCGTCCCGTCGATGTCGTTCACGCCGAAGTGGAGGGAGACCTGGGCGACCTTGGGCCCCACCATGATCCAGAACGACTTCACGTGCCGGAAGTTGTCGAGGTAGATCCGTCCCACGGCAAGTGCAAGGAGATCCGTGAGCCCCGACGTGTATCCTTTCGCAATCTCCGTGTTCTTCGGATGGAATGCCAGGGGGATAAAGGACTGGAACCCGCCGGTGCGGTCCTGCAGATCCCGGAGCCGACGCATATGGTCGACGCGGGAGGCGGGCGTCTCCACGTGCCCGTAGAGCATCGTCGCGTTGCTTCGCAGCCCGGCGTTGTGGACCTCCTCCATGATTTCGAGCCACCGGTCTCCCGTGATCTTCTCCGGGCAGATCCGGTTCCGTATCTCCGGGTCGAAGATCTCCGCTCCTCCTCCCGGCAGGCTCCCCAGACCGGCATCCTTCAGCTGGCGGATGACCTCTTCCAGGGAAAGCCCCGTAATCTGGGAGAAGTAGTCGATCTCCACGGCGGTGAACGCCTGGATGTGCATCTCCGGGAACCGCTCCCGGAGGGCCCGGAGCATCCGGAGATAGAAATCGAACGGAAGGTCCGGGTGGAGCCCGCCGACGACGTGCAGTTCCGTGGCGTTCTGGACGCGCGCCTCCTCCGCCCGGGACAGGATCTCGTCCAGCGTCATGGTGTAGGCGAGGGGTTCCTCCCCGCTCTTGCTGAATGCGCAGAACTTGCACCGGTTTACGCAG
This sequence comes from uncultured delta proteobacterium, assembly GCA_963811025.1. GTDB lineage: Bacteria > Desulfobacterota > Deferrimicrobia > Deferrimicrobiales > Deferrimicrobiaceae > CSP1-8. The sequence goes on along the minus strand of CAWEPX010000003.1, from coordinate 104,222 downwards.
ATGTTGGTGGGGTTGATGTGCCGGTTGACGATGAAGTACACCCGGTCGCCGTTTACGCGTCGGTTGGCGAGGTCCGCCATCTCCCCCACCGCATGGATGTCCCGGCTGAGGAACAGGGCAAGGGCGTCCTCCTCGGACAGCCTCACCCCTGCCGACACCTTATCCTGAATGGTCCGTAACGAGGGTTCCATTTCTGTCGCCTTTCCGCATCTGCTCCAGGACCCGTATCCCCGCCCCCGTCTCCTTCGGCACGCGCGGAAGGAAGATCGAAAACGTCACGCCTTCGCCCTCTCGGTTGTCCAGCTGGATCGTTCCTCCGTGCTTGTCGACGATGGCGTGGACGATGGGAAGCCCGAGACCCGTTCCCTTCGGCTTGGTGGTGAAGAACGGGTTGAAGATGTTGTGCACCACATCGTGAGAGATCCCGCCGCCGGTGTCGCGGATAAGGAAGACCACTCCGTCCCCCTCTTCTTCCCTGGCCGGCCGGGTGACGAGCGTAAGCGTCCCCCCCTTTCCCATCGCCTGGATGGCGTTGGCGACGAGATTCCAGAGCACCTGCCGGATCTGGTCCGGGTCGACGGCGATCTCGGGGATGTTCTTCGCGAGGTCCACTTTTCTCGTGATTCCGCTCTCCTCGAGTTGGTCCCGGAACATCCTCAGGACGTCCCGGATTTCGGTATTGATGTTGATTTGCTGGAAGTCGGACACCTCCTCCCGCGAGAAAGAGAGCGCCTGCTGGACGGTCCGCTCCAGCCGTTTCACCTCCTTGAGGATGATCTCGGCGTACCTCGCCATCTGGGGAGTGTTCCGGTCGCCGCTGTCGACCTCGCGTGCCAGGCGGGCCGCGAATCCCCCGATCACGGTGAGGGGGTTCTTGATTTCGTGGGCGATCCGTGCGGCCATCTCTCCCAGCGCCGCAAGCTTCTCGCTCTGCACCAGGAGATCCTGGGCCTTCCGGACCTTCCCCAGCGCGTCCTCGAGGCTCTCGTAAAGGGATGCGTTCTCCATGGCGAGGCATGCCTCGGAGGCGAACATCGTCAGGATCTGGATGTCCTCCTCCGTGATATCCCGCTCCCGGAACCTGTTGTCCACGTAGATGCACCCCCACGCCTTGCCCTGGACGACAAGAGGGACCGTCGCGAAGGAGGGCGGGTGGTTGCGGCAAATTCCCGCCGGCGAGCCCGAAGGGGACGCCTCACAACCGGAGTCCGCCCGTATGGCGTGCTTCTCCCGAACCGCCTTCCCCACGAGGCACCCGTGGTTGTCCATGGGGATCGAAAGATCTTCGACCTCGCTCCAGAGCATCTTCCCGATCTTTTTCATCCCCGCCTCCGTCGCGCCCTCTTCCGGCGGAATGCGGTAGGACCGCGGGGCCCGGCGGGCCTCTTTCGCGTTCCTCGGTCCCATCCCCATCCGGGCCATGAGCGTGTGGCCGTCTTCGGAGAGAAGGAAGAGGATCGCCCTGCTGAAGTTGAACCCCGTGGGGGAAGTGAGAGCGTACAGCATGATCGGGAGCAGCCGTTCCGTCCTCACGGTGGACATGAGCGCCCTCGCCACGTTGTACAGCATCGCGAACCGCAGGGCCCGGGCCTGGTTCTCCTGGGCCAGCTGCTGGGCCTCCCGGAACATTCCCGAGTTCTCGATCATGTTGGCGAGCTGACTGCACACCGTCTGCATCAGGTGCATCACTTCCATGTCGAAGACGACCTGCGGCGAGCAGGAGTAGTAGTTGATGACGCCCAGCGATCTCCCCTTGGAGATGATCGGAAGCCCGAGGAAGGAGGTGACCCCATTGCGGGAAAGCGCGAGGAACATCGGGGAATCCTCCGGCCCACTCATGAGAAGGGGTCTTTTCTCCCGGAATATCTGGCGCGCAAGGAGCTTCCCGTGGGCGCGCAACTCCCGCTTGAACCCCGGCCGTTCGTAGCCTTCGTCCACCATGACCTTGAGAACGGACCGGTTCTCCCCCGTCAGGCGGATTGTGCATCCATCGGACTGCAGGAGCCGTGAGGTGGTCTTCGCCACGTACCCCAGAATCTCCCGTACCTGAAACGTGGAGGTGATCGCCCGCCCGATCTCGTTGAGCGTGATGAGCTCGGACACCCGCTTTCGGGCGTCGAAATACAGCCTGCTGTTCCGTATCGCCCCCCCCACCTCCATCGCCACGGCGGACAACAACCGGACCGTTTCCTCGGGAAAAGTGAGCGGGGAGCGGTTCGAGAAGTTCATCGTCCCGTACAGGTAGACGTCATCCATGACGGGAACGGACAGGATCGACCGGAAATCCCGGATTTCCCGGGCGATCGCCAGGGAGGGAGGGGAAACCTGCACGTCGGGGAAGAATACCGGGGCCCGTTTCTGTGCCGCCTTCCCGGCCACCCCCTCCCCCGGTTTGATCCGGAAATCGAAATGGCTGCATTCCTCGATCTCCAGACAGGACGAAACCCACGGGACGAGGTACTCCCCCCGCGGTTCGCGCCGGTAGATGCAGACGCACTCCGCTTCGGAATCCCGGGCAAGAAGGTCGCAAATGTACTTGAGGCGGTTCTCTATCTGGATGTTCGAGTTGGAGATCTCGACGACCCGGGAGAGGAGGGTGAACTTGTCGATCGGTTTGTCCATGGGACCGGTCAACCCCGCACGCCCTTTTTCCTGAGCGCCTTCTCATAGGCGGACACATATCCCCTGGCGGACGCATCCCAGGAGAAATCCTTCGCCATCCCACGTTTCATGATCGCCTCCCACCGCGGCCTGTCCGCGTAAGCGGCCAGGGTTCTCGAGAGGGCGTCATTGAGCTCCGCCGGGTCGAAGCCGTTGAATATGAACCCCGTACCCCGGGCAGGGTCCTCATCGGCATCCACCACGGTATCGGCAAGTCCCCCCGTGTTCCGGACCACGGGAACCGTGCCGTACTTGAGGCTGTAGATCTGGTTCAGACCGCACGGTTCGTACTTCGACGGCATGAGGTAGATATCGGACCCGGCCTCGATCTTGTGCGCCAGCCGGTTGTCGAACGAGAACCGGAGAGATATTCTTCCCGGGTGGAGACGTCCGATTTCGGCGAGCGCCTCCTCGTATCTCCTCTCACCCGTTCCGAGGATGACGACCCGGACGGGCTGCCTTGCCAGCCAGTCCCCGATCTGTTCGATCAGGTCGAATCCCTTCTGCGCGGTCAGGCGCCCGATGACTCCGATGACGGGCTCGTCCACGGGCCCGGTCCACCCGAATTCGGCGAGAAGGTCGTCGCGGCAGACCTTCTTCCCCGACAGGTCCATGCGGGAGTACCGGGCGGCGATCAGCGGGTCCGTCTCCGGGTTCCAGTCCTCGTAGTCGACGCCGTTCAGGATCCCGAACAGGTCGGCCCGACGCTCGTAGAGTACGCCCTCGAGCCCGTGGCCATATTCCGCCGTCTGGATCTCCCGGCTGTAGGTATCGCTTACCGTGGTGAGGATGTCGGAGAAGACGAGCCCCGCCTTCAGCACGTTGAACTTGCCGTAGAACTCCACGCCCTTGGGTGTGAAAAGCTCCCAGCCAAGCCCCGTGATCGGGAGGTCGTGGTTCCAGAACAGCCCCTGGTATCCGAGGTTGTGGACGGTGAAAACGGTTCCGGTGGATCGGAACGCCGCCACGTGGGAGTAGAGCGTCTTGACGTAGGCGGGAACCAGGGCCGTCTGCCAGTCGTTGCAGTGAAGGATACCGTAGGAGCGTCCCGACCGGCTGATCCATTCCATGATCGCCCGGCAGAAGAAGGCGAACCGCTCACAGTTATCGACGTAGTCGCCTTCCCTCGTGCCGTAGTGGAACTCCCGGTCGAAATACCGGTCGTTGCGCACCAGGAACGCCCTGACCCCGTCGCCCGCATCCGTCTCCATGACGTTGCCGATCTCCTCCCTGTGCCCCATGGGGACCCGCACGGGAGGCCCGGAATGCGCCAGAGGGAAGCGATCCCGGTCCACCGTCCGGTAAAGCGGCAGAATGATGTCGGCTTCCACGCCGATCTTCCGCAGCGCCTTCGGCAGGGACCCGGTGACGTCGGCCAGTCCCCCCGTCTTGGCGAACGGGACGATCTCGGAAGATGCGATGAGGACCCTCATGGCGACGTCTGCTTCTCCCCTACGCCGGCAGATCGCGGAGGAACTTGGCCGACTCCTCGGGAGGAGTCGGGTTGATGTAGAACCCGGACCCCCATTCGAATCCGGCGACTTTCGTCAGCTTCGGCATGATTTCGATATGCCAGTGGTAGAAGTCGGTGCCTCCGGACCGGAAGGGCGCGCTGTGGATGATGTAATTGAAGGGGGGGTCATCCAGGGCCACCTTGAGCTTGCGGAGCGTCCGCCGGAACATGGCACCGAGCGCCCGGATCTGGTTTTCTTCGATCATCTCGTACGCGCACTGGTGACGCTTGGGGATGATCCACGTCTCGAAAGGGAACCGGGGGGCGTACGGGCAATAGGCGAGAAACTCCCCGCTCTCCTCGACGATGCGGACCTTCTGGTCCATCTCCTGGGCGATGATGTCGCAGAAGAGACACCGGTCGCGAAACCGGAAGTAGTCCCGGCAGCCGGTCATCTCCTCCATCACCCGTTTCGGCACGATGGGGAGAGCGATCACCTGGGAATGGCTGTGGGCGAGGGAGGCGCCGGCGGCCAGTCCGTGGTTCTTGAAGATGAGAACGGACTTGAAGCGCTCGTCGTTCATCAGGTCGACGATCCGCTCCCGGTAGGCCCGGAGAACGTCAGCCACCCTCTCCTCGGGCAGGTCGAACAGATCGAGCTCGTGCCTCTCCGTCTCGATCACGACCTCGTGGGCCCCGATGCCGTTCATCCTGTCGTAGATCCCCTCCCCCGCCTTCCCGAGGTCTCCTTCGATCCGAAGTGCGGGAAACTTGTTGGGAACCACGCGGAGCGTCCACCCTTCGTTGCCTGTCGGGTGGGGATTCGGGTAGACCAGGATCTCCGGAGGGGTCATACGCTCGCTCCCCGGGCACAGGGGACAGAACCCCTCCTTACGGATCGCCTTCTCCTGGAGATAATCCTGGGGACGGCGCCCCCGTTCCGTAGAGATGATGACCCATCGGCCCACAATGGGGTCTTTCCGAAGTTCCGTCATGATTCCTCCGGTATTGGCGTGGAAGAAACGTAAAGGGGCGGACGTACCTGTCGCCGGGGGCCTGCGGCCAAGGCCCTCTTATCTGCCTTCCTCCTCCTCGGCGACCGTCTTGCAATCGATGCACAACGCGGTAACCGGCCTCGCGACAAGCCGCTTCTCGCCGATCTCCCCGCCGCACCCTTCGCAAATACCGAACGTGCCGTCATCGATCCGCTTCATGGCCTCCTTGATCTTGGCAAGGAGCTTGCGTTCCCTGTCGCGGAGGCGGAGGGTGAAGTTACGGTTCGATTCCAGGAGGGCCCGATCGGTGGGGTCAGGAAAGTTCTCCTCCGTGACCGAGGTCATGTCGGAGACGGTTTTCCCCGCCCCGACCAGCAGCTCATCCGTCTGGCGCTGCAGCTCTTCCCTGCACTTCTCCAGAATGCTGGGGTCCATCCCTCTCCTTTCCCGAACGACCACGAAATCATTATAGATTATATTTTCCCCGCCGGGAGAGTAAAGGAAGGGGGAGAAAGAGGGGCGTCGGACTCCGGCTACCGGAGGCGAAACCGGACCGGAACCTCCACCCAGCCGGGATCCGACGGAAGCGGTGCGGCACGCACCACCCCCCTGCGCGCGGCCTCGTCGAGCCGCAGGGCCCCGCTGCTCCGGGTGATGCGGATCTCCTTCGGGATCCCCCCCGTGCCGATGCGAATGCGCAGGAGCACCTCCCCCTGCTCCCCCCGCCGCACCGCCTCCTCGGGATAGACGATCCGGGCCTGGATCCGTTCGCGGAGAAGGGCCGTCCCCGCTCCGGCACGAAAGCCTCCCCCCGTCCGGCCCGGATCGGGGAAACCCGTCGGCAGCGCATGAAATGCCTGTCCGGCGTCCGTCGCCTCCTCACCGGGGGCGGGCAATTCCGACACGTCCCCGGAACCGGGCGGAGTTCCCGGGACCAACGCCCCGACGGGGGCGTCCTCCTTCCCGGGTCGCATGACCTCCTCCTCGACCGTTTCCGGCCCCGGGGGGGGGGAGAGGGAGCGGCGGATGAAATCTCTTTCTCCCGGGGAGAAACCGCTGACCGGCGCGATTCCCCGGCCGGGGGAAGGGGAACCGGTCGGTTTGCCGCTGCACGGGTCCTGCCGGGGGCCTCGACCAGAAAGACGTCCACAGTCACCTGCCGGGGGCCGGCCGCGGAACCGGCCCCCAACAGGAACAGGCAGGAAACCGCCAGGAGATGGGCGGATGCGGACCAGATAAGCGCCCTGCCGATTCGCGGCGCCTCCTTTCCTGCCGTTTTCGCCTTCGTTGCGGACATGCCGTCTACCCCCCCGTCCCCGTCCTCCTTTTAGATCCGCACTTCGGCCCCCAGAAGGAAGTTGAACCCGGGGGACGGAAACCCTTTGCGCTCCTCGTAATCCTTCGAGAAAAGGTTCTGCACGCGTCCTGTCAGGAATACCTCCCGAACGTATCCAAGGGCGACGTCCCACCGGTAGCGGGCGAACAGATCCACTCGCGCGTACCCGGGGCGACGGATGTCGCCCCCGTTCGGAGGGGCGTCGAGCTGGTCGCTCTCCACATGCCAGTCCATCTGCCCCATCCATCGCGGCGTCGGGTTGAGCAGGACGGAGAGGGTTCCGCGTTGCGTCGGCACCCCGAGGATCCGCCGCCCGCCGGTGGCGTCCCACGTGTCCGAGTAGGTGTAGACCAGAAAGGCCGACACCGCCTTCGTTATTTCCGCCTCCACCTTCGCTTCCACGCCCCGCGAGAACGCGCTTCCTACATTGCGCAGCTGCCCGAAGCCGGCGGGGCCGGCAACCGATTCATCGAACTGGATCAGATCCCGGAAATCCTGGTAGAACCAGGTGGCGGAGATCGTGCTCCTCCCGTCGAGGAGCGATGCGTCCACCCCCGCCTCCCAGGAGACCGACACCTCGGGGGACAGACCGGGGTTGCCGATGAACGGGTCGGACTGCTCCAAAAGGGTGGGGACGCGAAATCCCCGGCCGACGGCTGCGCGTACCCTCGCTCCCGTCCTCGGGATCTCCTGGTAGATCGCGACTTTCGGGTTCCACTCCGTGCCCGCCTCGGAATTTTTGTCCAGACGCATCCCGAGGCTTACCCCCGTTCCCTCCCGTACCCGCAGCTCTTCCTGGAAATAGAGCGAACGGTTCAGCGTCGAGGCGACCTGACTCGTATCGCCGAAGTTGGACTGAAGGGTATCCGACCCCCTGTCCTCCAGGTACTCGACGCCCAGGAACGTCGTGGAGCGGCCCCCGGCGGAATACCGCCCCTGCAGGTCGAAGGTCATCTTCCGGGTCTTCGTCGTGTCGTCGAATACGAAGGGGAAGGCCTCTCCGGGGTCGGCGGGGTCCTTCTCGTGGTAGGACTCGTGGAAGACGCTCCCGGAGGCGGTGACGGCGGTCTTCTCCGACGCGAAGATTTCCCATCGCGCACCGGCAAGGAACCCGCGCCGTGTCAGCTCATGGTTCTGGTCACGGGGAGTCCCGAAATCGACGGGGACTTCCTTCCTCTGGTCCGTGGTGAGCAAAAGGGCATGGAGCCTCCCCCACCCGCCGGTTTCGACTTCCCCCGACCCCAGTACGGACACAAGGGACGTGTCGTCGTTCTCGACGATCCCGTCGCTCTCGAAGCCATTCGCACCCAGGTAGAGGTTCCCCTTTTCATCGGCTCCCTGGGCGAATCCCTTCCAGGTCGAGGTATCGTAGCTGCCCCCCGAGGCTCCCACCCCGTATTGCCTTCCCATCTCCCCCTTTCGCGGGATGAAGTTCACCACCCCCCCCATCGCGTTGGACCCGTACAGGGCGCTCTGGGCTCCCCGGACGATCTCGATGCGCTCGAAACCGTCCACGGGAAGGGAAGATATGTCGAACTGCCCCAGGGTAGGGCTGTTCACCGCGAACCCGTCGATGAGGACGAGCGTTTGCGTCCCGAGACTGCCCCGGATCTTGATGTTCTCCAGATTTCCCGCGCTTCCGCTTCGCTGCACGTCCACCCCGGGAATCCCCTGGAGAACGTCCCCCGCCACGAGGGGATTCTTTTCCTCGATCTCCTCCCGGGTCACGACGCTCACGGCGGACGCCTGCTCGGACACCTTCTGTTCCACCCTCGTAGCGGTGACCTCGATCGGCTCCAGCCGGGTCGCATCCTCCGCCCGCAGGATGCCCGGGACCGCCGCGGCGACAGCGGCGAAAAACACCACGGCCGCCTTCCCCCAATACGCGTGGTTCACTGCTTCCTCCTTCCCTTCCCCGTATGGAAGGCGATGATTATTACCCCGCGGGCCCTAAACCCTTCAGGGCGCTTTCTCCCTCCCCCCTCCCCGTTCCCTTCCTCACCGGGGTCACGCGGACCGCGCCCGTCGCCGGGTTCCTGTCGCACACGGCATCCACCCCGAACGCCTCCCGGATATTCCCCGGCGTGAGGACCTCGCTTGGCCGCCCGGCGGCGCGGACCGTTCCCTTCGCCAGCAGAATGATCCGCTCCCCGTATTCCGCGCAGAGCGACAGGTCGTGCGAAGCGATAAGGGCGGTGACGCCGCATGATTTCGACAGGCGCGTGACGATCTCGAAGAACATGACCCGGTGATAGATGTCGAGGAACGCCGTCGGCTCGTCCAGGAGCATCACCTTCGCCCCCTGGGCGATCGCCCTCGCGACGGCCGACCGCTGCCGCTCCCCCGCGGACAGTTCGCCCAGACCCCGCGACCGCAGATCGGAAAGGGAGGTCATCGCCAGCGCCCGGTCGACCTCCCGACAGTCCGCCGCCGCCGGCTGGCCGAAGAACCCGTGGTGGGGAAACCGGGCGAGCATCACGTATTCCTCCACCGACATCGGAAAATCGAGGGGGGGGTCCTGCCCCACGACCGAGAGGATCCTGGCCATCTCCCTCCTGCCGTACGAAGACGGGGAACGACCCAGGACGGTCGCCTCCCCGGCATGGGGACGGATCAGGCCCGAGAAAATCTTGAGGATCGTGCTCTTTCCGGCGCCGTTCGGGCCCAAAAGCACGGCAACCTCTCCCTCCCCGACGAGGAGGTCGACGCCCGCCAGCACTTCCCGTTCTCCGTAACGGAAGGCAAGTCCTTTTGCCGCCAGGAGGTCGTTTCTCACGGCTTTCCTCCATTGCGGCGCAGAAGGTAGAGGAAGAACGGCGCCCCGGAAAGGGCGGTGATCGCCCCCACCGGGAGTTCCCCCGAAGGGCCCGCGGTCCGTGCCAGCACGTCCGCCAGGATGAGGAACGTCCCCCCGAGAAGGAAAGCGGCCGGCAACAGGCGGCGGTGGCCGGAGCCGACGATCGACCTCGCCCCGTGCGGCACGATGAGCCCCACGAACCCAATGAGGCCCGAGACCGCGACCACCGAGCCGGCAAGAAGGGATGCGGTGAGGTAGACCACCGTCTTCACCCTCTCCACCGGCAGTCCGCTTTGAAAAGCCGCCTCGTCGCCCAGGAGCAGCAGGTCCATCCCCCGGGAGAGGAGAAACAGCAGCACCACGCCCGCCGCCACGTAAGGGGCTAGCAGCCCGACCCTCCCCAGTGTGCCGAGGCTCAAATCCCCCATGAGCCAGTAGACGGCTCCCGGGATCCTCCCCGGGGGAGCGAGCGCGACCATCATCATGATCAGGGCGTTCAGGAATGCGCCTACGATCACCCCCATCAGGATCAGCCGCTCCCGGGAAACACCGCTCCGGCGGCGGGCCAGAACGAACACGACCGATGCCGCAAGCGCCGCCCCCAGGAAAGCGCACAGCGGGAGCGGCAGAAAGGAGTCGCCCGGCAGCAGGAGCCTGGCGGTCATCGCCCCCACCGCGGCGCCGCCCGAGACGCCGAGGATATAGGGGTCGGCCAGCGGATTGCGCAGGAGCGCCTGGAACGCCACCCCGGAGGAGGAAAGGGCGCCTCCCACCAGTGCCCCCAGAAGCGCCCTCGGGAGCCTGAGCGTGAGGACGACCCGCATGGCCGTCTCCCCGGCACCGCCGTCGGCGCCCCCTCCCGAAAGGATGCGGAAGATCTGTCCGACCGTTACCGGAAAGGGCCCCACGGACAGGGAGAGGACCAGCGCGCCCGCGAAGGAGAAAGCCAGGAGCGGGAACACGATCGCCCTGTTTCTCACCGCGTCTACCGCCTTTCCCCGGTCGGGGAAGCAGACTGCCGCTTCCGCCACGCGGAGAACACCTTGGCCACGCCTTCCAATGCGGCCACCATCCGGGGACCCGGTCGGGTGACCAGGTCCCCGTCGAGCGTTACGACATCGCCGTTGCGAAAGGCGGGGACTTCCGTCCAGCGGGACACGTCGGGGGAAAACCCTTCCACTCCCGTCATCCCGGCCACGAGAATGATGTCGGGACCCGCGGCGATAAGATCCTCCACGGAGAGGCGGGGGTACCGTCCCGCAAACCTGCCGGCCGCGTTTATCCCCCCCGGAATGCGCACGAGCTCGTCCAGGAAGGTCCCGTTCCCCGCGGCGATGATCGGGGAGGTGGACACGACGAACAGGACGCGGGGGGAAGGGGTGCGCTTCTCCCGGGAGACACGCTGCGCCCGGGCCCGGAGGGCATCCGCTTCCCCGCGCCCCTTCCCGGGAACGCCCAGGAGCACCCCGACCTTCTCGATGGTGCGAAAGACCGCGGCCAGGTTCTGGGGCCCCACCGCGAAACAGGGGATCCCCATCGCCTCGAGGACCGCCACTCTCTCCTTCGGATTTCCGTCCGTCGTGCAAAGGACCAGGTCCGGGTCCGTCGCGACGATCCTCTCAACATCGGGATCCACGATCCCGCCTACCCGGGGGAGGGCGGCCGCCCGGGCCGGATAGTTGCAAAATCTCGTCACGCCGACGAGCAGGTCCTCCCGCCCGAGGAGAAAAACGATCTCGGTGAGGTTCGGCGCAAGAGACACCACCCGGCGGGGGACTGCGTCCAGCCGGACGGAAACCCCGCGGTCGTCCTTCATCACAAGAGGAAACGAAGCCTGCGCCCGGGGCAGACAGGCGAACAGGAAGAGAAGAAGGGCGACGGGGAGGAGCCAATGGACCCCGGCCCGGCCCGCCGCACGTCCCACGCTATCCGGCAGACGCCTCAAAAAAGAACCCCCAACGCTTCCGGAGAGGAAAGGTTGGGGGATGGTTGGTGCCGACCCGCCGTCCCGACCCTTCTCCCGCGAAAGGTAATCCGGGAAAACTCCCTGTCGGGCCGGTCTCCTGGCTCCCGGTTACGAACCTACTCTCCGCGCCTTCCCGGAGGATATCCCCCAGTGGCATTGGTGCGGATTTCGTCGCCGGTTACAGTTGCGGGGCAGCGATGGACTCTCACCATCTTCCCGATACCCGTATCGGGCGCCCGACGGGAAATTCGATTTATCACGAACGATCTACCAGGTATTGTGTCGCGCCGGTTCGCGGTAGTCAAGCAGGCAGACCGGAAGGCCGGGGTATCGCGAAAACGCTATCGGTCCCAGTCGCGGAGACGATCGGCGACCAACCGCTCCCGGTCCGGGTAGCGGCCCGCCGAAGCGGTCAGGAATTCGGAATAGATCTTCCCCGCCGCAAATCTGTCTCCTTTTCGCTCGAGCGCCATGCCCAGATGATAGAGAACGTCCGGGTCGTCCGGGATGATCCGCCTCGCAGCCAGCAGGGTCGTTTCCGCGTCCCTGTCCCGGCCCTGTCTCGCCTGTGCGATCGCCAGGTTCACCCTGGCCGCCGACCATCGCGGTTCGATGACGACTGCGCGTTCGAACATCCCGGCGGCTTCCTTGATCCGCCCCTCGCGCATGCGAAGAAGCCCGGCATTCACCAGGGCCGCCGGATACTCGGGATCCAGGGTGAGGGCCTTCCGGAACGCGTTTTCCGCTTCGGCGTATTCCCCCAGCTCCACCAGAGTAATCCCCAGGCCGTTCCATCCCTCGATCAGGTCAGGGTTCGACGAGATCGCTTCCTGGAACAGGCGGGCCGAGATCTCCCAATTGCCCTGCCGCTGGGCCTGGACCGCCCCGTTGTATTTCGAGAGCCACTCCGGTTCCGCGCCAGGGAGGACCGGATCCCGGGACGGAACGGAAGGGGGGACTTCCCGGGAAACGGCTGCGCCGGACGCAGGTGTCCCACGGGATTTTTCTTTGGGTGAGAATCTCCTCCCGGAAGCCGCGGCCCCTTTTCCTCCGGCATCCCTGCGGACGGGCGCCAACCCGGAATCGGGCGGGGTCGTCCGAACGATGAACGCAGCGGCGCCGGCATTCTTCGTCTCGCCGTCCGGACCTCCCGGCACAGGGGAAACGGCAGGCGCGGGGATGGAGGAGGGTGATGGCGATGGTACCGCGATGGGCGGATCGGCAGAAGGTGTCTGCCCGCCTGACGCACCACCATAGCGGGAGTGAACGGCGAAGAAGACAGCGCCTCCCACCATCAGCAGCACCACGACCAGGGTCGCGCGGGTGACCACGCGCCGCTTGCGGACCGGTGGGAAACCCGGACCCTTGGATGCGTGCGAGGGGAGGTCCGGCGGATGTCCTTCTCCGCCTTCGTTCTGCGCTTTTCGAAGGGCATCCTGGAGAAGGCTCATGCGATCCACCGGTCCATCAGCACGGCGGCAAGCAGGGCGAGCGGTTGGGTCACCCAGGAGATCCACCGCAGGAGCCGCCTGGTCCTTACGGGGTTGTCCGAAAGGGACTCTACCGCCAGATGAACGTCTTTGCGCTCGATCCCGGTCCCACTCCGCAGGTAGGAGGACAGGAACGCCCGGTCACAGAGCATGTTGATCCGCCTCGGCACACCCTTCGAATGACGGAAGATCGCACGCTCCGCCCCGACGGAAAGGAAGGGGCGGCCCTCTCCTCCCGCCACGGCAAGGCGATGTTGAATATATCGTGATGTTTCCCCGGGGGTCAGCGCCAGGATCTCCGCCCGCACGGTCACCCTCTGGTTCAGCTGGCGCAGAGAGGGAAGGACGAGCTTTTCCTTGAGCTCCTTCTGCCCGATGAGAACGATCTGGAGAAGCTTGCGTTTCTCCGTTTCCAGGTTGGACAGGAGTCGGACCTGCTCCAGCAGTCCGGGCGACAGGTTCTGCGCCTCGTCGACGATCAGGACGGGACGCCTGCCGCTCTCCGCCTCGGCAAGGAGGAACCGGTTCAGGGTATCCAGGCAGTCCTTCTTCGTGCCGTTTCCCGACCCGACACCGAAATCGCCCAGAATCCCGCGAATCAACTCCTTCTCCGTCAGCATCGGATTCAGCACCAGCGCCGTGGTGAATCTTTCGGAGAGTCTGCCCAGGAGGGTCCGGCACACGGTGGTCTTCCCCACACCGATGTCGCCGGTCATCACGATGAACCCCTCCCCCGTCTCCAGGCCGAACAGCAGGTGCTCTAGCGCCTGCTGGTGACTCGCGGACAGAAAGAGGAAGTCCGGGTCGGGGGTCAGGGAGAACGGACGCTCCGTCAGATGGAAGTATCGTTCGTACATGTCAATCCCAGGGGGCGAGCCCCTTGCGCTCCCCTTCCGTGCCGTAGACCCATGGCCTTCCGCCGACGTGGAACCCCCGCTCCGACCTGCGCACCCTGTCCTCCTCCTTTGCTGCGGTCTCCACCGGTTTCTCTCCCCGCAGAATCCGCGGCGTGATCAGGATGACGAGCTCCGTCTTCTTCTTCTGCTGATCGGTGTGCCGGAACACCGAACCGAGGAAGGGGATGTCTCCCAGGAGAGGGACGGACATGATCTTCTCCTGCGTCCGTTCCTGCATCAGTCCCCCGATGAATACCGTATCCCCGTCTCCGACCGAAACCACCGTGTTCGTTTCCCGTACATCCACGATCGGCGCCGTGTTCCCGTCGGGAGAGATCGCCTCCCCGACCTTATCCGTGATCGACGGATGAATGGCGAGCAGGATTCTGCCGTCCTGCCCGATCTGCGGAGTGACGCTCATGATGATCCCCTCCGTGATGCTTTCCGGGGAGTAGGTGACGAACGCCGCTGTCGTATCCGACGCGGGAGTGACGGTGGCCCGGAAAAAGACGTCCTGCCGTCCGATCCGGATGATCGCCTTCTGGTTGTTGAGCGTGGAGACTTTCGGCGCCGAGAGGACGTTCACCTGCCCCTGCGTGGAGAGGGCGTCCAGGAAGGCGTCGAATTTCGAGCCGGTGACGCCGATCTGGAAGGCATTGGTCCCGCTCTGGAGCGTCTGACTGACCGCGGCGCCTCCCGCAAGGGACCCGGAGAGGGAGAGCGACGAAAGATCGGGGAACGCGGTCCAGTCGATCCCGTACTGCGTGGTGTCGTCCAGGTCGACCTCGAGGATGCGGGTCTCGATCATCACCCCGATTCTCGATCGCGATTCGAGGGTGGCAAGGTACTCCCCGACCTGTTGCACGTGCCCAGGGAAGTCGGTGACCGCAAGCGTTCCCGTCGCCCGGTTGAGAACGACCTTGCCGCCGTTCGCGGAAAGCATCGATTGCACCTCTTCGACGATCCCGGACCAGAAGTCGAATTTCTCCTCCGTGCTCACCGTGTTAATACTCTGGCTTTCCCCCCCGAGGAGGAAGAACCGCTCACCGACCCGGAGGTGGAGGACGAGGACGAACCCGAGGTGGAGGTGGAGGCGGTGAGCGAGCCGGAACCCGTCCTCGCCGTCAGCAGGTAGTCCAGGGAGAAGATGCGGGTGACCCGGTGCGCCGGGAGCACCCGGACGGTCTTCCCGAGAAATACGAGGCGGCAACCGAGCAGGTCGCAGATTTCCGTCATGATCTCGGGAGCGCTGGCCCCCTTGATGTCCATCGTGACCGTGCCGGAAACATCCGGGGATAGCACGAGGTTGAAGTCGTTCTCCTTCGCGAGGGAAAGGAAGACCTCCCGGGCCTCCGCTTCGGCAAGAACCATGGTGTAGCGGCGGGCGGGCTTCCGGAACTCCGCGGGCGACTGCTTCGTCCCTTCCCACGCCCGGACGGGAGCGTCCGGGAGAGGAGAGACGGCACGCTGCCTGTTTTCCGTCACATCCCCTTCCGAAGCAGAAACCGGCCCGCGGGCGACGGTCACCGCAGGCGGGGGGTCCTTCCGAACCGTCCGGGGCGTTGCACAGCCCCACGCCGACAGAAGGAGGCCTGCGCAGGCGACCGCACCCATCGCGCGGGATATCCTGTAACGCAACACGAATTTTACGTTCACCGTTTTCCTCCTCTGCCTGCCGTTCCTGAAATCGCGGGCTTATACATTTCCACCACGCGCGTTTCGCTTCCCTTGTGCATCACGACACGGTACGGATCCACCTGGTCCACAGTCCAGTCCGCTACCTTCCCGCCGACGGGAACCAGACGGCTGCCGAAAATCGCCATCCCGGTCGATCCCACCACTACCGTTCCCCGGAGATCGGCCAGCATTCCCCTTCCTTCCCCTGTATCGGAAGGTCCCGCGGAGAGGCCCGGATCGACGGCCGCGGAAGGCGTGCTCCCGACGGGGAGAAAGGGGTTTCTCTGCCATGACCACGCGGCCCCCGGTTCCGGACGGTCTATGCGGCCGACAGAATTTTGTGACTCCTGCATCACCGGAGCAGGCTCCGACCCGCCGGAAGGGATTCCTTCCGGACCCTCCCGGACCGACCCGGTGGCAGGTCGCTCGACGGGTGCCTCCTTTCCGCGAAGCGGAAGGAGCCGGTACCCGACGAGGAGAAGGGCGACAACGGCCAGCGCTCCCGCCACCCTCCTGTCCCGCATGATATCGCGCAACCGGTTCATAGCCCCGCTGTTCTCCGGTAGAACGCGGACAACTCCACGTCCGTCTCCATCTCCCCGTCCTTCTCGCGGATCTTCAGCGTGTTGACCGACAAAAGCCTTCTCATTTTCGGAACGCCGTCGAAGAACTCGGCCATGTCCCGATAGGTCGAGCAAAAGGCCAGATGAAGCCGGATCTCTCCGGGGCCGCCATTCTCCCCTTCCCCGGGCTTCTCGGGCCCGAGCGAGGGGCCCACAACAACGCCCGTCGTAGAGGCGGCCCCCTCCACGGGAACGGAGAGTCGGAACCTTCGCAAGCGATGACGGGCGGCATGCCTTCCCAGTTCCTGCAGCAGGCTTTCCGTTTCGGGGGATTCGGGGACCTTGCTCCGCCACTGCGCAACTCTTTTTTCCAGGACGTCGATGTCGCTGCGGGAAGTGCGCGACATCTCCTCCCACGCCGACAGGGCGGCATCCATGTCCGCGTTCGCCTCGACGACCTCCGCCTGAACCGACGCGCTTCCGCAATCTACGAAGAGAAGACAAGGAGGTAGGAAGCCGCGGACAGCGCAAGGAGAGCCAGAACGAGCAGGTGGATTTCCTTGAGCTTCGCTATTTTTTCCCGGATCATCTCCGTTCCTCTCCCTCGCTCAACCGGAACAACACGAGGAACTCCTGCTCGTACCCCATCTCCCGGTCCGCTTCCTTCCGCGGCCGGATGTCAACCGGGACATACGCCACCTCCGACAGCCCCCTCCCTTGCGCACGGATGCGAGGAACATGTTCAACTGGTCCTGGACCACGGTCAGCGTCTCTCCGTGCACTTTCCCTTCGAGCTCCGCGCGGAAGCCGCCGTCTTCACGGTAACTCCCAGACTCGAAAACGTCATCGTCTCGGGCACCGGCGCGCCGAGCCGCGCGAAAAATCCTTTCCACCGGGTAAAAGGCGTTCGCGGCCTGTTCCCCCGCCGACGCCTCCCGGGCCACCCGGCGAAGATCCGCCAGCGCAGGAACTCCTCCTGGGCGGACAGGTTCAGGTTCGTCCCACGGACAGGGAAGCCAGCACTTGCCGGTACCGGGTTTCCGCGTTATGCAGCCCAAGGTAGAGAAAGGGTTCGCTGCCAGGAAGATGGCGGCGATCACCCCCACGGCGACGAGGGTCTTCCAGCGCTCCCTTCGGCCGAGATATTCCGCGGGAAGAAGATTTACCCGGTCCGCCTCCTCTCCCAGAAGGGCCAGCCCGATCGGAACGGAAAAACCCGCCGGGTCGGCATCGAACACCCCCGGATCCTTCACGGCGGAAACCGCAGGATGCGGGGCGATCTCCAAGCGCAGCCGCTCGGAAACAAGCCTCTTCATCGCCCCGACAGCATCACTCCGCTCCAGTAAATCTGCGAGATGGATCCTCCGCGGCTGAGCTGGCGGTAATACAGGACCGTCCGGGTCAACTCGGTAGTGACCCGTTCCGCCGTCGTCTCCTCCTCGGAGAGTCCAGCAGCCTCGCGGGGTCCTCCGCCGGAAGATCCATGAGATGGTACTCGGGGACTGCGGGAGCGGGACTCCCGGTCGGCGGGAAATCCGCAGGGAAATCCCGAGCGAACCGGATTTTCCTCCTCCCGACACCCCGATGACTGCCCGGACGGGTCGGCTGGAGAATCCAACGACGTTGTCCGCCTGGTCCTCGGGATGCATCACGGAAAGCGCCAGAGGGACCGAGGTAGCGCGCACGGGCATGATTCCGCTTCAATCAGCAGAAACACCAGCCGCCGTATCTCGAACTCGGGGATATCGACAGCGAGAACCTCTTGGCAATCTATCCACCTTCGACCTGTTTCCCGATGATCTCCCCGTCACCTTCAACTCGGAAACCAGTGAGATCTCCTCCGCGACCTTTCCCCGAAGCAGGGCATCCCGGGTATCGCCGGTCGTGGGAGGGAGGACGTAGATCCGGTGCTCGATCAGCGGCCCAAAGTAGCTTACTACCGCTCTCCTGGCGGTCAACCCCCAGCTTGACATAAACTCCCGTAGGAACCGCCCAGCACAACCGGCTCGCCCCCGGCCAGTCCGCCGAGGCCGCCAGGGTGACTTCGGCGGGCCGGTCCCCGGTACGTATTCCATCGCCCCGACCACCTTCGGGGAGATCTCGACAGCCAGCATTTTCCCTTTGCGTCCATTCTTTGTCCCTATCGCAAGTACAGGTACAATTGCGCCTGCTGCCCGTTTCCCGGCACGTACACGACCGCCTGTCCGGACACCGGCGGGTTCGGAGGGATCGTGCACACCGCGGTCACCGCGTGGAACCCCGCGTGGAACCCGACCGGGATGCCGAAGGTGTAGGGGGGACCACCGGCGTTCCCACTACGGCTCCACCTGCACCCCGCCGTTGGAGTAGTTCAATGTCACCGTGGCGGCGATTCCGGGATTCGACGGGTTCAGGATGTACTGGCTCACGGTATTGTCCGTGTGCCATACGGAGAGGTTGACAAGGAGAGATCCACCGATGCTCGCCGGGTTGGGCGGGTAAATGATGTCGTCCACCATTCCCATCGCCCTGTCCTTGCCCGCACTCCGGATCTGCCCCGCTCCCGGTTTTCCGTATGCGTACGGGGTTCCCCACGGGTCATTGAGGTACCCACCTGCGTCGAAGCCGGTCTTGATGTGGGCCGAACCATTCGATCTTCACCCCCAGCAAACCGTTTATCCCTGCGGGCTGCCCGCCCTGAACGTTCAGTTGCACCAGGTTCGTCGGCAGCCTCCCCATATCGCCCACAAACCCGGAGGTGGGAACGGAGGGGTTCCCCAGGATGGCCCCGTAGAGTTCCTCCATCTCCTTCCGGGCACCCCCCTCGCGAGTCTGGTACAGGATCTACGCCGCGTACGGGACGGCGATCGAGGCCAGAATCGAGATCACCGCGATCACGACAATCACCTCCAGGAGGGTGAATCCGCGCCGCCCTCTCACGAGCTTCCTCCATCACCCCGACCATCTTGTAGAGCGCCGGAAGAAGGAGAGCGCGGCTCCCAGCACCACCGTGGCGAGGAAAACGACGATGGCCGGCTCCAGGATCGCGAAGGTCTTCTTGATCGTCTTGGGGACCTCGCGGTCGTAATGCTTCGACACGTTCTCCAGCGTATCGTCGAGCCTGCCGGACGATTCGCCGGCCGACAGCATCCGCACGACCATCGGAGGAAACTCCCCGGATTTCCCGAGCACCACCGAAAGGCTCCCTCCAGCGGTCAGCTCCTCCCTCGCGGTGCGCACGACGGAAGCGATCACACGATTCCCGATGACCCTCTCCACCACCCACAGCGAATGTAGTCTCCACACCACCCGGAAGAGCAGACCCAGGAAATGGCTGAAGCGGCTGATCTCGATGGACCGGATCAACTGGCCCACCAGTGGAAACCGGAGTTTCCACGCGTCCACCCGCAAGCTCCCGCCGCCGTGCGCCGGTAGAGGCGAAGGGCGACATAAACCAGGACGAAGAAGGCGAGCAGGTACATGCCGTAGTCCCGAAAGAACGTGCTGATCGCGATCACGATGCGTGTGGGGAGATGCAGTTCCACCTGTGCCGCCTGGAAGATCTTGATGAACCGCGGGAACACGAAGGTGAACAGGATGAAGACCAGCCCCATGACCGCGGACACGACGGTCAAAGGATAATAGGTGGCCTGCCGTATCGTCCCCGCCAATTCTTCCTGCCAGGTTAAAAACTCGGCCAGGTCGGCCAGGACCCCTTCCAGATTTCCCGTCGTCTCCCGCCCGGACGATGCTTACGTAGCTTTCTGGGAACGCCTCGGAATGGAGGCCAAGGGAATCGGATAGCCCCGCCCCCGCCTAAACATTTCGCCGGACGTCCTGGATTACCTCCTTCAGCACCGGGTGTTCTGCCTGCTCCGCCAGGTCGCCCAGCGCCACGACAATGGAGATCCCGCGCCCAGCGTTTTCAGCTGATAGGTGAACTGGATGACGTCGCTCCACGGATCTTCCCCCGGAAGGAAAAAACTTCGCGGCCACAGACCGCTCGACCACCTGGAGAAGGTGAAGCCCCATGGAAGCGAGAATGTCCCGGATGCCGTTCTCGTCGGGGGCCAGGACGTCCCCGTACCTTCTTCCCGTAGTCGTCGATCGCGCTGTACTCGTACCGAGGCAATGTCGTTACTCCCCTGAGGTCGTCCGAACCGCTTCTTCCAGCGTGGTGATCCCTTCCCGCGCCTTGCTCACGGCGTCCTCCCCCGTCGTGGACATCCCCTCCGACCGGGCCGTCTCCAGCAGTTCCTGCGCGTTCGCCCGCCGCATTACCAGGCGGGTGATCCCGGGGGTCACCTCCATGATCTCGAAACCCCCGCCCGGCCGCGATAGCCCGACTTGCTGCAATGGTCGCACCCCTCCCCCACACGAAGGTCCCAGGATCCGACCCGGGAGGGATGCCGGCGCGCTCGAGTATCTCTTCCGGGGGGGTGTAGGGAACCCGACACTTGGGGCAATTCGTCCGCAACAGCGCCTGGCCGATGATCGCCCGGACCGACGAAGCGACGAGGAACGGCTCCTGCCCCATGTTGATCAGCCGGGGGATCGCCCCCACCGCGTCATTGGTGTGGAGGGTGGAGAAGACAAGGTGTCCCGTCAAGGCCGAGCGGATCGCCAGCTCGACGGTCTCCGCGTCCCGCATCTCCCCGACGAGGATAACGTCGGGGTCGTGCCGGAGGACGGCCCGCAATCCCGAGGCGAAGGTCACCCCCGCCTTCACGTTGATCTGGCATTGCCGGATGATCGAGAGTTCGTACTCCACCGGGTCCTCGAGCGTGACGATACTCCGGTCGAGCGTGTTGATGTAGGAGAGGGCGGATAGAGGGTCGTCGTTTTCCCCGACCCCGTCGGGCCGCAGACCAGAAGGATTCCGTTGCGGCTTCCGATCGCATGTCGGAACCGGTCGAGAGTGCGCTCGTCGAACCCCAGCGTGTCAAGCCCCATCACGAGCCACGACCGGTCCAGGAGACGCAGGACCACGTTCTCCCCCTGCACCGTGGGGAGCGTGGAAACCCGGAGGTCCACCTTCCTCTTCCCTTGAAGAAACCGGATCTTGCCGTCCTGGGGCTGCCGGGATTCCGCGATGTTCAAGCCCGCGAGGATCTTGACCCGGGCCGTGACGGCGGGCTGGAGGGACTTCGGCAGGGACGGCCCCTGCCGCAGCTGTCCGTCGATGCGGAACCGGATCCGAAGGATCTTCTCTTCGGGCTCGATATGGATGTCCGTCGCACCCTCCTGCACCCCGGTCAGGAACAGCTGGTCCACGAGCCGCACGATGGGAGCCCCGGACGCGAGGTCTGCCTCGGTGACCCGGCCGGCCTCGACCTGCCGGACCGATTTCTGGATGATCTCCTCGAGGGTGCCCCCGCCCGTGTAATAGTGATCGATCGCCTGGAGGATGCCGGACTCCGTCGCGGATACCACTTCCACGGAGTGCCCGGTCGCGCGCTGGACCTCGTCGATCGCCAACACGTCGAAGACGTTCGCCATCGCGACCGTCAGGCGCGGCGGATCCAGGCTGATCGGAATGATCTTGTACCGGCGTGCCATCGCCTCGCTTACGCACTTGACCGCCGCGGGGTCGATCAACGAGTTGTCGAGCTGCACGAAGGTGACGCCGGCCTCGGAGGCAAGGACCGACGAGACCAGCTCCTGGGTGACGAACCCCAGGTTGATGAGGATCTCCCCGATCCGTTCTCCCGTGCGCTTCTGTTCCCGGAGCCCAAGCTCGAGCTGGTCTTTCGTTACGAGTCCCGCCTCGATCAGGCGTTCCCCCAACAGCATCCGCTTCGTCCGCGTCTTTGCGGCTTTTTGCACTTCCACCGTCTTCATGTTTTCCTCTTCCGCTCCCGATCAGAAGAAAAGCCGGAGCGTACCTTCGGCTTTCCTGTCCTTTCTTCCGTCCCTTCCCTACTGGATGCGGAACGCTATGTCGTCCCCGCCCGGCGTGGTGACGGCAGCGGCGATGTTCGTTTCCACGACACCGTTCTTTCCCGCGGAGAGGACCCACACCGGGGGAGCCGGGACGGCTGTCGAGGTGAATTCCTGGGAGTTCATGACGTAGGCCCTGCCCCACGGATCCTGCGGAAAGGTCGTGCCATACGGGCCGTTCCACCGCGTTTCTCCCGTAGCCGGGTATCCGTGCGAATTCGTGACCAGGTGGGTATCGAGCAGGTTCCATCGGTTCCCGCCGGCGGCGGCCCAGCCGGTCGCCGTGCCGAAGAAGGCGGCATTGGGCGCCGTCGCCCCGGTGTAAAGACCGAAATAATCGGCCGTAGCGGTCCTACGGTCCGGCCACCGGCCCAGGTCCTTCATCGCGTTCACAACCGCGGCGCCGATCACCTGCGTCTCGTTCCTGGCCTTTGCCACCTTCGAGTCGTCGATGTACTTCGTGATGAACGGCGTCAGGATCGCCGCCAGAATGGCGATCACGGCCACGACGACCACCACCTCGATGAGGGTGAATCCTCTTTCCGCCTGCCTGTTTCTCATCATTCATTACCTCCCGGTTGCTTGCGTATGTGGGTTACAGGGGTGCTTTCGCAAACCCCTTTCCTCATTACTGAAGGTGTATCGGAAGACAAATTTGAAACTTTAATGGAGAAACAGCAGGAAAAACGTAAGAAATCAGCGGGTGCGGGAAACGATATAGTCGGAAAGTGTCAACAGGCTGTCCCGGGCGGGAGAGGCAGGCAGGGAGGCGAGGTGTCTCTTCCCCCGGTTCACGAAATATCTCGCCCGGCGATTGGTGTATTCCAGCCCCCCGTTCCTCGCGACCATTTTCGCCAGGAAGGAGACCTCCCGGTCGGTGAATTTTCTGCGTTCCAGGATCTCCCAGGCTTTCCGGCGGTCGCCGTTTCGCGCCTCCCGAAGCGCATGGATGAGCGGAAGGGTGATCTTTCCCTCGCTCAGGTCCTGGAGAGGCCGCTTTCCGAGGTCCTTCTCGGTGCCCACGTAATCGAGGATGTCGTCCATGAGCTGGAACGCGATCCCGACCGACTTGCCGTACTCGAACATCCGCTTGCGCAACGGCTTGCTGGCGCCCGCCAGGACGGCTCCCGTCTCGCTCGCGGCGGCGATGAGCGACGCCGTCTTGTGGAAGACGACCCGCAGGTAATCGTTCTCCGATATCCTCCGGTCGGCGGACTTCATGAGCTGGAGCACCTCCCCTTCGGAGAGGGAGACAAGCGTTCGGGCGTAGATGCCAAGGACATCCAGATCGCCGTCCTCGGTCATCAGCTGCGATGCGCGCGCGAAGAGGAAATCCCCCACGAGGATGCTCACGGAATTCCCGTAGACGATGTTCGCCGCCGGCTTGCCGCGGCGCACAATCCCGCCGTCCACCACGTCGTCGTGCAAGAGGGTCGCGTTGTGCATGTACTCCGTCACGACGGACATGACGATCCTGCGCGGGCCGGTGTAGCCGCACGCCTCCGCGACGAGCAGGAGAACCGCGGGGCGGAACCGCTTCCCTCCCGAAAGGGTGATGTGCCTGCCGACGACGGGTATCAGGGGAACGGGGGATTTGAGCTGGGTGACAAGCGCCTTCTCGACCTTCCGCAGATCGCCCTTCAGGTACCGGAAGACGCCGACGATGTCCGTATCTCTTCCATTCATGGGCAAAAAGACTCTATCGTGGCGGGGTTCCCACTGTCAACCGCGGCACCGATCGGATAGCATGAAGGGGTGTACAAGAGGAAGGACGCCTTTCACGCGAAGGCAAAAAAAGAGGGGTACCGCTCGCGGGCGGCATACAAACTTCTGGAGTTCGCCGCGGCGGAGAAGGTCGTTGCGGCGGGTGACCACGTGGTCGATGCCGGGGCTGCGCCGGGCGGCTGGAGCCAGGTTCTTGTGCGGCTCGTGGGGAAGAAGGGAAAGGTGGCCGCCGTCGACATCCTTCCGATGGACCCGCTCCGCGGAGAAAACTTCCGCTTCTTTCCCCGTGATATTACGGATCCTTCGCTTCCCGCGGAGGTCGTCGCCTTCCTGGGGAGGAAGGCGGACGCTATCGTCTCGGACGCGGCGCCGAACACGACGGGAATATCGTTCACCGACCAGGCACGTTCGGCCGACCTGGTCCGCTCCGTCCTCTTCTTCGCGAGGGAAACGCTTCGCGAGGGGGGGACGTTTCTGGCCAAGATCTTCGAGGGGGCCGAGTCCGGTGACGTGGTGAGGGAATTGCGGATGTCGTTCGGCCAGGTCCGCAGGGTCCGCCCCACCGCAACCCGGAAGGAATCGTCCGAGCTCTACCTGCTGGCGCGCGGCTTCCGGGGGTCCTGAACCGCGCGGCATTTCCCCCCCCGGTGCCCCTATGACGTTTTCTTCCCCACCAGGCCAAGAGCCTCCCGCACGTGGTGGACCGGCACCAGCGTCAACGGGAACTTCGCGGAGAGCCGCTCGGCGTTCGACGCCGGCAGGAGCACCCGCGTGAACCCCATCTTCGCCGCCTCGTTCAGCCGGCTTTCCGCCATGGGGACCGCCCGCACTTCTCCCCCCAGCCCCACCTCGCCGAAGGCCGCCGTGCCGGACGGAATGACCTGGTCCCGGTAGCTGCCGGCCACGGCACACAACAGCGGAAGGTCCGCCGCCGTCTCCTCCAGCCGGATCCCCCCCGCCACGTTCACGAAGATGTCCTGGTTGTACAGGGACAGTCCCGCCTTTTTCTCGAGAATCGCGCACAGCAGGACGACGCGGTTGGTGTCCGCTCCCAGCGTGGTCCGTCGCGGCATCGCGAGGAACGACTGGCTGGTCAGCGCCTGGACCTCGACGAGAAGCGGACGCGTTCCTTCCACCGCGGGAAACACGATCGTTCCCGACGTCTCCCCGGACCGCTCCGAAATGAACAGCCCCGAAGGGTCGGCCACCTCGGACAACCCCGTGGAACGCATCTCGAACACGCCGATCTCGTTCGTGGAGCCGAACCGGTTCTTTACAGCCTTCAAAATCCTGAACGGGTGCCCTTTTTCCCCCTCGAAGTAAAGGACGGTGTCCACCAGGTGCTCCAGCACCCGCGGCCCGGCGATCGTTCCTTCCTTGGTGACATGTCCCACGAGGAAGACCGACACGCCCGCCTTCTTCCCGAAGAAGACGAGCCTTCCCGCGCACTCGCGCACCTGCCCGACGGCGCCCGGCGCACCGGGGAGGTCGGAGGTGAACATCGTCTGGATGGAGTCGACGACAAGAGCGAAGGGGGAAATCTCGGACGTCGCCGCGATCACCCGCTCGACCGACGTCTCGGACATCAGGTAGATCCCCTCCGGTGCCACGCCGAGCCGGGAAGCGCGCAGCTTCACCTGCGCCTCCGATTCCTCCCCGGAGACGTACAGCACCGTCCTGCCCTCCCGGGCAAGTCCGCTTGCCACCTGCAGGAGAACGGTCGACTTGCCGATCCCGGGGTCCCCGCCGATCAGCGTTGCCGAGGAGGGAACCACGCCGCCCCCCATGACACGGTCGAATTCCCCGATCCCGCACCGGGTGCGCTCCGAAGCGCTCTCCGACACGTCGGCCAGGGGAACCGGCTTCGACGCGGGAAACCCCTCCGAGGCGACGCGGTACTTCGCTTCCGGGAGCCGCCACCTCCTCGACGACGGAACCCCACTGGCCGCAGTCGGGACACTTGCCCAGCCACTTCGGGGAAGTGAACCCGCACGCGGTGCAGGCGTACTCGACCTTTACTTTCGCCACTTCCTGGCCACCTCCCAGGCCACCTCCTCGAAGGATGCCTTCCCTGCCCGGACGATCCTGCGCACGTCGTCGTACTCGGGGACGGGGCGCACGGAGCCGTCCGGAAGCTCCGCCTCTTTCACCCGGACGTTTCCGAAGCGCGTCTTGACGGTCCCCATCCTCCGGGCGAGCTTCAGCCGGTCGCAGGCATGGTACCGGAGGCCGATGGCGGTCGAAAGGGAAAAGACGGCCGAGGAGACGATCTCGAGCCTCTCCTCCGAGCACAGGATCCTGAGCACCCAGCCGGGACGGTTCTTCTTCATCGTCGCCGGGAGGACGGCGACGTCCAGCGCCCCCGCGGCAAAGACACGCTCCATCAAGACCTCGAAGCGCTGGGGGCTCATGTCGTCGATGTTCGCTTCCACCTCGAGCACACGGTCATGCCCCAGCGCACCGGGTACCGTCTCGCCATCCACCACCCGGAGGATGTTCGCCCTCCCGGGGATCTCCCTGTGCCCCACACCGATCCCGACGCCCCGGACAACCATCCCGGGAGGCCGCTCGAAGGAGGCATGAAACGCCCGAAGGAGCGCCGCGCCCGTGGGAGTCACCAGTTCCCCGTCCCCCTCGCCGAATCGCCAGGGGGCCCCGGTCAGAAGCGCGAGGGCCGCCGGGCCGGGAACGGGGATCTTCCCGTGCGACGACCACGCCTCCCCGTTGCCGCCGGGGAGGGCGGAACAGAAGACGTCCGGAGCGCCGAGAAGCTCGAAGAGGAAGCAGGCGGAGACAATGTCGACGATCGCGTCCGTCGCCCCCACCTCGTGGAAATGGACCTCGTCCTTCGTTGTCCCGTGCACCTTCGCCTCCGCCTCGGCAAGACGCTCGAAGCACAGCACGGCACGCTCCCCGGCCCCGGCCGGGAGATTCGCCCGCCGGAGGAGGGATACGATTTCGGGCAGATGTCTCGAGGAGGGATTCCGGGCGGAGAGCTTGACGTTCACTCGCGTTCCCGCCATCCCCGAGGAGGTCGCGCGTTCGACGGAGAGAGAATACCCGCGGACGGGGAGACCGCGCAGCGCCTTGCGAAGCTCCCTCTCCGCCCCCGTGAGGGACAGGAGAGCGGCGCACGTCATGTCCCCCGCGATCCCCGAGAAACAGTCGAAATAAAGGATCCTCTTCACGCCGCCCCCGTCGGACCCGCTTATGCCCCGCTCCCGGCACGATACCACTTCCCGCCGGGGTTGTCCCCCGACCGACAGGCACGGGCGTTGCTCTCCTCTTGCAGGGAACAGGCCTTTTTTCATGATACGCGAAGGGACGACGCGATGGATATTTCCTGGGACTGCTGCACGGGGAGAAATGGCTTGCCGCGATGCTCATGTACGGCGCCGGCCTGCGGCTGCTCGAATGCCTCCGTCTCCGGGTAAAGGACATCGACTTCGGCTATCGTCAGGTCGTCGTACGGGAAGGAAGGGGAAACCGGGATCGAGTGACCATTCTTGCTGGAGCCGCTGGAGACCCGCCTGCACCATCGGCTCGAGGAGGGGAAGGAGCAGCATGAAAGGGATTTGAAAGGAGGGGGCGGTTACGTTACACTTCCGGAAGCGCTCGAGAGGAAGTACCACGCCGCGAACCGCCGATGGGGGTGGCAATGGGTATTTCCCGCAAAACGCCAGTTTCGGGAACCGTCCACCGGTCGCCTCTTCCGACACCACGTCCATGACACCGTCATCCAGCGGGCCGTCAAATATGCGGGCGAGCGGTCCCGGATCCCGAAGCCCGTCACCTGCCACACCTTCCGGCATTCTTTCGCTACCCACCTCCTGGAGGACGGGTATGATATCCGGACGATCCAGGAACTTCTCGGGCACAAGGACGTCAGCACTACGATGGTCTACACCCACGTCCTCAACCGGGGAGGAAGGTGCGTCCGCAGCCCGGCGGACTTTCCGCGATAACCCAAGCGACCTTTCTCCTGCCGGTTTATCCGACTATTCCCGCAACCTATCCCCTTCCTCTTCTCACCCCCTACCCGATAACAACAATTGGGATCCAAATAAAATTTCCCACTCGCCCCGCCACATATCCCCCGAAAGAAAGGCTCCTAATTTCAAGACCTTTACATAATATTTTTAGGCAACCTAATTCTTGTTAGCCACATTAAAATATATTATCTGAGGAAGCGGAGGAATTTGTATGACTCACAAAAAAATCGCCATGGAACATGATAAGAGGATCGGTCTTGTCGCGCACGACAACAAGAAGAGCGATCTGATTGAATGGGTAAAATACAATCGAGTGCTCTTGGCTCACCACAGAATATATGCGACAGGGACAACCGGCGAGATCTTGGAACAAGAACTTGGCGTCAAAATCACTAAACTCCAGAGTGGACCATTGGGCGGTGATCAGCAAATCGGCGCCAAGATAGCTGACAGCGAGATCGATTTTCTTATTTTTTTCTGGGATCCGCTTGAACCAATGCCTCACGATCCAGATGTCAAGGCGCTCTTGCGCATGGCAGTCGTTTGGAACATTCCCATTGCCTGTAATCGCTCCTCCGCCGATTTCATGATCTCCTCACCCTTGATGGATAGCCCTTATAATCGTCTTGTACCCGATTATGATGTGTATCGTACCCGGAAGATAATCGGGGACGAATGAGCAGGGTAAATCGCCGTCAAGTTGGCCGAAGAAGAAACTTCTTGAAATTCATAGCTCAGTGGCTAACCACCGGTTGAAGCGGACCAAGCCCCTTGCTTGTTCAAGCTTGGCCGCTTAACCGGGGCGTTAGATTGATTATAAATATTTTATTTTCTTCAGAAAGGGGGAAGAGATGGCGAAAGACCGCTTCTTAGACGACTTCAAGGTGGGAGAAATATTTTTAACGGAAGGCATCACGATAACAGAAAGTGAGATTATCCGTTTCGCCATGCAATATGATCCTCAGTCATTTCATTTGGATGTAACTGCGGCGTTGAAGTCTCCATATAAGGGGCGAATAGCAAGTGGGTTTCACGCCTTGTCTCTATGCTTCCGAATGTTTATCCAAAAGGGAGTTATTTCCGCCTGTAGCATTGGCTCTCCTGGAATCGATGAAGTTCGGTGGTTGGCACCAGTTTATCCGGGAGATACTCTCCGGACGGAAACGGAAGTTCTGGAGATAAAGCCTTCATCATCCAAGCCTGATAGGGGAATAGTAAGAATGCGATATGCAGGAATCAATCAGGAAGGGGAAAAAGTGATCTCCTTTATTTTGAATCACCTCCTCTTGCGCCAAACAATCTAACTACCGGTTGGAGCAGACCTGACTTTATTCTCGCCGATACCAGGCTGCTCAACCTGAGCGTTAGGCATATTTCGACAGGAGAGAACGATATGACTACAGAAAAAAACAGCAAAATTTTCGGATGTAGTTTGTTAAAAGGTGCCGCTACTATTATTTATACCTATAAAATTCATTATTCTTCTAAGAGGAACAAGAAAAGAGGATAAGCGTATTCTTTCTGAAATAGATTGTAAAAATGCAAAAGATTGTGGTGTCTTGGAAAATAAAGGAAACTATAATTGGATAAAATGTGTTCACCCAGAGTTGAAAAGAAAATAATAGTTAGGTTTTGATGAAAATGCCTAACAACAGGCTGAAGCTGACGGCTGCCCTGCCGAAATACCTGAGGCCCCGCAGCTTAGCCTGAGCGTTCGATGCAAAAAATATAAAAAAGATATGGCGTCATGAAAACTCCTTGCCAAGAACTTTTTCTCGGAGTGTACAGTTCTTGCCGATTAATGAAATTAAAAAAAATCACTGGCCGCTTTATCTATTACTTACTTTTCTCGGGCTAGTAATACTTTGCTTCTATTTCATCGATATATGTCCCCTAATTGAACTCGTCCACCCTTCACTCAAATTCAATAAAACAACAATAAGCAATTTTATCCGCGACCTTGGCCCGTGGGGGCCAGCAAGCTCGATTGGTTTAATGGTCGTACATTCTTTCGTCCCTTTCCCTGCAGAGTTTCTGACTTTTGCCAATGGAATGGTTTATGGACCATTCTGGGGTGTAGTTATCACTTGGGTTGGGGCAATGCTTGGCGCATTTGCCAGTTTTGCGCTAACAAGACATTATGGACGACCTTTTGTTGAAAAAAAAGTGAGCACTTCTCAATTGATAAAAATAGATCAATGGGTTCAGCGTCTGGGTTAATGTCTCTTTTGCTGAGTCGCCTAATTCCCTTAATTTCATTTAACCTTATTAATTACGGGGCAGGAATTTTAATTGTTTTCCTGGTTGGACCCAGCCGCTTGACCACTGGGATTGGTATATTACCAATTACGATCATCATGGTAACTATGGGAAACAACTTTAATATCCTGCCATGGTGGCTCTGGGTTATCTTGTTGGGAGTAATTATTGGAACAACATTTATTGCAAACTTAATACGACGCCGCCGGTGAACTTGGTCGTTAGACCGACTATTTGGGAGCTCGTGGTTGGCGGACTTGTCATCGAACGACATTCCTCGTATACTCTTACCAGTAAGATCACGAGGAGGAATCCCATATGGCGGAATTG
This sequence comes from uncultured delta proteobacterium, assembly GCA_963811025.1. Taxonomy (GTDB): domain Bacteria; phylum Desulfobacterota; class Deferrimicrobia; order Deferrimicrobiales; family Deferrimicrobiaceae; genus CSP1-8. The sequence goes on along the minus strand of CAWEPX010000003.1, from coordinate 74,163 downwards.
GCGACAACCCGGCTCTCCTCCAAAGGCCAGGTGGTAATTCCCGAAGACGTGCGTCTCCGTTTGGGACTCAAGCCCGGCGCCCAGTTTGTTGTAGTTGGGGAAGGCGATGTGGTCATTCTGAAGATCATCTCTCCTCCGTCCATGAAGGAATTCGACACACTGGTTACGAAGGCAAAATGCCAGGCGAGACAGCCGGACTGAAAAGAGCCGATATCCCAGCGGCCATCAAGAAGGTGCGGGCCGGCAAGTGAAGATTGTTCTGGATACGAATGTACTGGTTTCCGGCATCTTTTTTCTCCGGCCCCCCGGAACAAGATCTTGCATGCATGGAGTCGTTGGACCCGCGCTCAGCCCGGGCGTTCGGTGGCCTTGCGAAGGCCGATGAACTTCGATCCAGAAGAAGGAGGTCCCGAGATGGTCGAGAAGATCCCTGATCTGCCGGACAACGTCCTCGGCTTCACCGCAAAGGGGAAGGTAACCGCGAACGACTATGAGTCCGTAATTATTCCGGCGGTGGAGGCGCTGTTCTCCCGCCAAGGCAAGGTCCGGTTTCTCTACCACCTCGGCGAAGACTTCACGGGATTCGAAGCCGCCGCTGTGTGGGATGACATGAAGTTGGGCCTGAAGCACCTTGCCGGGTGGGAGAAAGTGGCGCTTGTCTCGGACGTCGAGTGGATCCGGGCGGCCGTCAAGGTCTTCGGACTCGCGATTCCAGGGGATGTTCGCGTGTTTCCCCAACCGCGAGTTCGCCGAAGCAACACGGTGGATCAGCGGGTAGTACGCCCTCCGGCGCGGACGGAGGCAACCTGACAAAACGCTGCAGCCGACAGAAATTGCCACACGGTCCGCCGCAACTGTGCTTACCCGTCAGAGCGCGTAGAATGAAAGACATGAGGAAAGCACACGCCATGCGGGAACGTACGCAGTCCATCGGGGAGGAGATCGCAAACAGCATCAGCCATGGTGTCGGCTTGCTGGCAGCGGTAGCTGCCGCCCCCGTTCTTGTTCATTCGGCAGTCCAGCATGACGGCACGGCGCGAATTGCAGGCGCGAGCGTCTTTGCGGGCACAATGGTGCTGCTGTACCTCACCTCCACGCTCTACCACGCCTTGCCGAATAATCGTGCCAAGCGCGTATTTCAGGTTCTTGACCGGGCAGCGATCTTCCTCATGATCGCCGGCACATATACGCCGTTTACCCTCGGTGTGCTCCGCGGCACTTGGGGCTGGACGCTGTTCGGGCTTGTGTGGGGTTTGGCCCTTGCCGGTGTCATGCTTACGGCGGCAGGAGGGGTACGGCATCCGAAAATATCGACGGGCCTGTATCTCGCCATGGGCTGGCTCGTCCTCATCGCGGCAAAACCGTTGTGGCTCCGTATGCCATCGTGGGGCCTGTTCTGGCTATCGGCAGGTGGTATCGCATATACGGTGGGCGTGGTGTTTTATGCGGCCAAGCGGCTCCGTTATAGCCACTTCGTCTGGCACCTGTTCGTTATCGCGGGCACCGCGTGTCATTTCATCGCTGTGCTCCGGTTCGCGGCCTGACTGCCGGCCGAAGCGGACGGCTGCCCACTCGCCCTGTCGAAGCCCCGCGGCCTGGCCGATACATCAGATACATAGCCATAAGGGGTAAAACGCATGGGAGAGGGAGTTGAAAGTCTATAAAGTTTATAAACATCCATCATTGGGGGCAGAAGCCGTTAAGGTTGGGTTTTCCTGGCCAGCTGCTTTCTTTATAGTTTTTTGGATGCTTGCCAAGAAACTTTGGACGTTGGCGGGATTATGGGTTCTTGCCTATATCGTCCTGGCAATGATACAGGATGCCGCACTGAAGTCGCTTTCGACTGGTGCGGTTCTCATGGTTTTTGCCGGACATTTTGCCCTTGGTCTTATTCCGGCGTTCAAAGGAAATGAATGGCGTATCAGGAATCTGACGAAGCGTGGGTATGAATTCGTGGGTTCCGCCCAGGCAGAAACCCCCGATGCGGCAATCGCAAAGATACTAAAGGGTTCCGGTGTCTAACCACCGGTTGAAGCGGACGTTGCCAACTGATCAGGCTTGAGGCCCCGCAGTTGAACCGAAGCGTTCGATCGGTCATCATCAGGTTGGATCATGAACAGGAGCCGAACCCATGAGAACAGCACATCTTGCGAGAGGTCAACATTTCCCCATCGGCAAGATCCTTTGCATCGGCCGCAACTATGCCGACCACATCGAGGAACTGGGGAACCCGACCCCTGAAGCGCCGGTGATCTTCATCAAGCCGGCCTCTTCGATCATAGGCGAAGGAGAACAGATCGTCATTCCTCCGTATTCGCACGATTGCCACCACGAGGCGGAACTGGCGCTCCTGATCGGCAGGAAGGGGAAGGACATTCCTGTGGACCAGTCGTTGGAATATATCGCCGGATACGGCGTAGGAATCGATCTCACTCTGCGCGATGTCCAGGGGGCGTTGAAGAAGAAGGGATTGCCTTGGGAGATCGCCAAGGGATTCGACACCGCGTGTCCGCTCTCCGACTTCGTGGAGGCCTCCCGTGTGTCAGACCCGCAGAACCTGCGGATCCGCCTGACGGTGAACGGCGAGGTACGGCAGGACGGGAACACCTCGATGATGATCCACCGCATCCCCGCCATCATCAGTCACATGTCGAGCAACTTCACTCTCGAGCCCGGCGACGTCATCCTCACCGGGACCCCGGCCGGCGTCAGCCGCATCGTCTCCGGGGACAAGGTGGCGGCGGAAATTCCCGGAGTCGCCACCCTGCGCGTGTCGGTGGCGTAGGCCGAGCCTGCTTTTGTTCTCCGGCTTCGCAGGCTCCCGATCCGGGAGTATTTCGCAAACCGGGATCCCGTATCGGGGAACGTCTATGACATGATGCCCGGAGCATGGGCGATCATGCCGCTTCTCGTGGGATGAAATCGGGATCCCCTTGATAAAATAAGACACCAGGCTGTTCCGCCATTGGAAGAAAAGGAGACGATTGTTCATGACGCAGAAAAAGATCGCCATGGAACAGGATAAAAAGATCGCACTCGTGGCGCACGACAACAAGAAGATCGATCTGATCGAATGGGTAAAATACAACCGGGTCCTCCTGGCGCACCACAGAATATATGCGACAGGCACCACCGGCGAGATCCTGGAACGGGAACTTGGCGTTACGATCACCAAACTCCAGAGCGGACCGTTGGGCGGGGATCAGCAAATCGGCGCCAAGATCGCCGACAGCGAGGTCGACTTTCTCATCTTTTTCTGGGATCCGCTCGAACCGCAGCCGCATGACCCGGATGTCAAGGCGCTCCTGCGCATGGCAGTCGTATGGAACATCCCCATCGCCTGCAATCGTGCCTCCGCCGATTTCATGATTTCCTCCCCGTTGATGAATGGTCATTATGACCGTCTCGTGCCCGACTATAACGTGTATCGGACCCGGAAGATCGCCTTGGAGGAATGAACGGGGAAAGGACCCCGCACCTGCCGGATACTCTCTCGATAAAGAAGGAGACTATGGAGGCACTCCGAAAATTTCTCATGGAACCCGAATCCGTCATCAGGTTTGTGTTGGCGGCTTACTTCATCATTGTGGGAACGATAGGAGTAAGGTCGATCCTTTTCGGCACAAAGGAAAAATACGAAGAGTTCGCGGGAAAAAGCAGAGCATTCAAGTTCGGGGTATATATCCGGGAATTGTTCTTTTACGTGTCCGATGTGATTCTGGGCGCAATTATCCTCCGACAGGTATCCTGGGCGAAATTTTTCGGGATTGTTCTTTTGGTTTCGAGCACCATGTATAGTGCAAGAGGGTTTGCCTGGGGGTTCGCAAGAGGGAAACCGTCCGGGCGTGCTATTTCTGCTGTCGCTTGCGGGTTTCTGTCTCTGGAACGGGTTTTTGATCTACGTGATCTACATGGTTGTATGAATTCCAGGAGGTGCTGCAAATGGAGATGCAACCCCAGTTGAGCGAGATCGAGTTCATCAAGGCCATTGATGACAACTTCTACTTTGATGCCGACCGTGAGTACGAAGAGGTCGCCCGGATGGGTTGCTCGATTTCGGACAACGCCGCCCTTATGGTGGGCTACCAGCTCGCTACCGGGGCATCCCACGCAAGCCCCGAGGCCAATCTGCGCATACTCGATATTTTTTCGCAGGAACGGCCGACTCCCGTTGTCCTGGCGTCGATACCCGTGGTCAGATCGCTTCTCAACGGGGAACCGGTTGCGCAAGAGGACACGCGCAGGCTGCTGGATGCGTGCAGGGAGCATTCGAATGCGGTGTGCGGTCTGGGCATCGTCCTGTGCGCCGACGTAAGCAAGGAACAGGAATGTGAAGGCATCATGGTCGCCTGGCGAAGCGCACAGGACATTTCACCGGACAGCTGACCGCAGGGGAAAACCGTCATCAGGGACACCGGGAGAAAGGCCAAACGCGCGAATCCATACGGTCGTCATTCCGCCCGCTGGCCGAAATGGGTCCTGTTCATCACGTTTCTGCTCACCGTGCCCGTCCCTTACTTCATGGTGGTTGTCGGGGGGCTGATCCCCACCTTCTGCATCATCTACCTCGCGGTCCTCGGACTGGTCGTGGCGTTGCCAAAATTCACGGGGGAAGGGTTTTTCATGCTCGGGATCCTGTGGGCGCACGTCGTGATTCTCGGCGGCTTTCTGTATCTCCTGGCGGCCGGAATCACGCATGTCCTGTTCCGTGTGTTCACCGAACGGTATGCGGTGGCGGTCGCGGGTATCCTGATTGTCACGCTTCTTTTCGCTTCCACCTTTACGATCTATCGATTGCCGGGACATAACAGCTCGCCGCCGGCCGACATCTTTCGGATCCTGAAAGGGTTCCTGCGGTGATGCCCTCCGAAAACCGGCGGATATTCCCGCTTCCCGCGAAGTCGTGAGAGTCACGACGCGGGAACGATGATGCGTGCCGCCATGCTGCCCGGCCGACTCGGGACGCTCCTGGTCGTCGCTGCCCTGGGGTATTTCGCATTCCTCCTGATCGTCTACCTGTATCAGGAAAAAATCCTTTATTTCCCCGATGTCTATCCGTTGACCGAGGCGAAGAACCGGGCGAGAACGCTCAACTTCCGCCTTTGGCCGGAAACCGGATCCGGCTACCACGGTTTCGTACCTGCGGATCGATCGGATACACGGAGGGGAGTGATCCTGCTTTGCCACGGGAATGCCGGCACGGCGTTGGACCGCTTCTTCTATGCGAAGGATATGGCCCACCTTGGATATCCGCTGATCCTCTTCGAGTACCCGGGGTACGGCGCGCGCGCAGGCGAAATGCGGGAATCCTCACTCGTATCTGCAGCCGTGGAGGCGGCCCGTGCCGCGCTCGAACAGTTCGGCGAACCGCTGTATCTGCTTGGCGAATCGCTGGGGTGCGGTGTGGCGTCCGCGGTCGCGGGTTCGGGAGAGGTCCCGGTCGCCGGTGTCGTATTGATTACGCCCTGGGATTCGTTGCCCCTCCTGGCGCAAAGCGTGTACTGGTATCTCCCGGCAAAATGGCTGACCAGGGATCAATATGACAATGTCCGGAACCTGAATCATTACCGGGGTCCCGTGGCGGTTGCGATAGCGGAAAATGACGAGGTCATTCCGCCCCGGCACGGCCGGCGGTTGTACGATCTGCTCACCGGCAGGAAAAAACTGTGGTTATTGCCGGGCGCAAGCCACAATAATTGGCCCGACGCCGTGGATTCCCTGTGGTGGAGTGAAGTCATGCGATTCGTTGCGCCGCAAGAGCCGCCGGGAGCGGCGTTGCAATAACCGCGATCGTGCGGGCTAGAGCCGGTTGATCACCGAAGAAATGACTCCCGCGCCGAAACCGTTGTCGATGTTGACCACCGCCACCGTGGGCGCGCAGGAATTGAGCATTCCCAGGAGGGCGGCCACTCCGCCGAAGCTCGCACCGTAGCCGACGCTCGTCGGGACGGCGATGACAGGCTTGTCGGTTAACCCTCCGACCACGGATGCGAGCGCACCCTCCATACCGGCCACCACGACGATCACTCTCGCGGAAAGCAGCGCCTTTTTCTGCATCAGCAGGCGATGGATGCCCGCCACCCCGACATCATAAAGCCTTTCCACCCGGTTCCCGAGGAACTCCGCCGTCACCGCAGCCTCCTCCGCGACCGGGATGTCCGAAGTACCCGCGGTGACGACGAGGATGTTCCCCTTCCCGTTCGCCACGTTCCGGGCGGACCGGATGACCGCGCACCGGGCCTCCCGATAGACATCGGCCCGGCGAAACTGTTTCCGGATCGCCGTCAGCTTCCCTTTGTCGAGTCTCGTGATCAGGACGTCGGCGCCGGACTTCCGCATGGCGCGCGCGATCCGGATGATCTGCGCGGCGGTCTTCCCCTCCCCGAGGATCACTTCCGGCACTCCCTGACGGATCGACCGGTGATGGTCGACACTGGCCATCCCGAGAGACTCGAACGGTAAAGTCCGTATCTTCCGGAAGGCGGAGTCGACGGACGCCTTCCCTTCGGCCACCTGCCGCAGCAACCGCTTCAGCATCTCCGCTGTCAATCCGACCCCTCCCAGGGCTCCATTCCGAGCCCTTCCTCGTCCTCTTCCGGGGGCATGCCGCCGGCCGGCCGGCTCGTAAACCGCACGCGCACCTCCTTCACCGCGCGCTCGGACGCGGCCGTCACGGTGAACTCGGCACCGGGAACGGAAAAGGATTCCCCCTCCGCAGGGATCCGCTCCGCAAGGGAAGTGAGCATCCCTCCCAGTGTCGAATAGTCCCCGCCCGGAAGAGCAATACCCATTTCCTCCTCGAATCTGGTCACTTCCATCCTCCCGGGGACGAGGAATTCGCCCGAGGGGGTTTTTTTATAATATTCCATTCCCCGATCGTATTCGTCCTCGATCTCCCCGACGACCTCCTCCACGATGTCCTCGGCGGTGACGATCCCGGTCACCCCCCCGTACTCGTCGACCACGATGGCGAACGATGTCCCCGCCTCCCGGAATTCGCGCATCAGCTCGTCGATCGGCATCAGCTCGGGCACATAGAGGGCCTTCCGCATGAGAGGCCGGATCGATTTTTCCGGCGGCTCGCCCACGGTGTCGATCACGTGGAGGAACCCGACGACGTGATCGATCCGGTCCCGGTAGACGGGGTATCGGGAATAACCGCTCATGGAGGCGAGAACGGCTGCATCGCGGCACGTCGCCTCTTCGGGAAGGGCCACGACCTGGACAAGGGGGCGAAAGATGTCTCCGACCTGCTTTTCCCCGAAATGGAATACCCGCCGCACCATCGTCCTCTCGTGCGCCTCCACGTCCGACCCGGATCGGCTCATAAGCAAAATGAGGCGGAGCTCTTCCCGCGTGACCATCCCGTGAAGCGGGGGAACCCCGCCGAACGGACGGGACAGAACGCGCGCGACGAAGGCCGTGAGCGAGACGAGCGGGTAGAGCAATTTCTCCGAGAACCAGATGAACCGGGCGGCCGGGCTTGCCAGGCGGTCCGCACGCGGCTGGGCGAAGCTCTTGGGCACGACACCCCCCAGGAGAATCACCAAGGGAGTGATCACCCCGACGGCGATCCACGCCGCCTTATCCCCGTAACGCGGAAGAAGATGGGACGTGGTGAGGACGGTGCTCAGGACGACGAAGATGTTTGTCCCCGTCAGCGTGGTGGCGAGCGCGCGGTCCGGGTGCTCGAGGAGCTTAAGGGCGGTCTTCGCACCGCGGCCCCCGCTGCGCGAGCGATCCGCCAGCTTGTACCGGTCGGCGGATACGAGGATAATTTCGGCGGCGTTGTACAGCGCCTGCATCAGGAGGCAGAACGATATGGCGAGGATAAGCGCCATGCCGGCTATTCCGTTTCCTCCCGGATGTCGCGTACTCCGACCTCGACGATCCGGATCCCGCGCACCCTCTCCACCGTGAACCGGAAGGATCCGAGAAGAATCGAGTCGCCCTTCCCCGGGAGCCTGCCGAACTCGTGGAGAAGCAATCCCGCCACCGTATCCCATTCCTGGTCGGGAAGCCCTGCCGCGAAGGCGTCGTTGAACCGGTGAATCGGCATCTTCCCGAGCACGCGCCAGGAGCCGTCCGGCCGGGGAATCAGTTCCTTCTCCTCGCGGTCATGCTCCTCCCGGATCTCCCCGAAGAGCTCCTCGAGCACATCCTCCAATGTCACGATCCCGACGATATTCCCGAACTCGTCAACGACCAGCGCGAGATGCACCTTCATGCGCTGGAACTCGCGCAGCAGCAGAGGCAGTTTCTTCGAGGTCGGAACGACAAAGGGGGGCCTGAGGAGTCCGGTGAGCGAAGCATCCCCTCCCTCCGGCACCGGCCGAAGCAGGTCCTTGAGGTAGAGAATGCCGATGACCTCCTTCCGATCCCCCCGGTAGACGGGAATCCGCGAGCAGCCGTACTTCCGGGACTGAGCCAGAAGCTGCTCGCGAGGGATATCGACGGGCACCATGAACACGTCGGCAAGCGGGGTCATGATCTCCCCCGCCCTCTGGTCGGTCATCTCGAAAATATTGTGAATGAGTTCCCGTTCTCCCGGATCGAGCGTCCCGTTCTCGCCTCCCACATCCACAAGAAACCGGAACTCCCGCTCGGTAAGCCCCCACTTCCTGCTCACGACCTTCCCCCCCCCCAGCACGAGGAGGATCCCGTCAGCCATCTTCTCCATGAGGTAGCGCAACGGCGCCACGATGCGGGAAAACAGGAGGAATGGACGGGCGGCGATAAGGGAGAAGGATTTGGCCCTCGGCCACACGATGCACTTGGGAGTGATATCCCCCAGGATCAGGATCCCGAGGGTGCCAGCGGCGAGCGCGACGATCTCCCCGTGCGCCGGAACGACCGGGATCAGAAGGGCCGCAAGAACCGAGGAGATGGAGACGTTGGCGAATTCGTTGCCGATGAAGAGGGTCGAGATCAGACGGCTCGGGGACTCGAGCATCTTCCCGATGATGCCCGCCATCCGGTTCCCTTCCGCCTTCCATTTCAGCAGATCGACGCGGCGGAGCGCAAAGAGGGCCGTCTCCGTGGCCGAGAAAAATGCCGACGCGAGGAAGAGGAGGGGAAGAAGAAACCATTCCATCGTGTGCGTCAGTTCCTCCCGCCTGGCAGCAGGAGTCGCAGGGCGCCGCCGAAACGGCGTCCTGCAATATCGGTGACCCCGAATATCCAGGCGTTGCGCGGAACTGCCGGATTCGGGTCGGTATCGTTCACTTTTTCTTCCGGACCCCCCGTGCCGCTCCGCCACGCTTTCCCCGCGTCTCGGCGCGGAACGGATTTTTCTTCAACGCCTTGGATACGACATCGTCCATGTTGTCCACCAGGGTGAACCGGAACCGTCTCGCCTCGCTGCGCGGGATTTCCTCGAGGTCCTTCCGGTTCTGACCGGGGACGATGACTTCGGTGATCCCGGCCCGCAGGGCCGCAAGGGCCTTTTCCTTCAACCCGCCGATCGGCAGCACCCGCCCCCGCAGGGTGATCTCTCCCGTCATCGCCACGTCGCGCCGGACGGGGATTCCCGTCAGCGAGGAAATGAGCGCAGTGGCGATCGTGATCCCGGCGGACGGCCCGTCCTTCGGGATCGCCCCCGCCGGAACGTGGATGTGTATGTCGTAATTGGCATGGAAGTCCTTCGGCAGCCCGAGGCGGGCGGCGCGGGACCGCGTATAGGTGATGGCTGCCTGCGCGCTTTCCTTCATCACGTCCCCGAGGGACCCGGTGATGGTGACCGCCCCCTTTCCCTTGACGAGGGACACCTCGATGAACAGGATGTCTCCGCCGGTGGGGGTCCACGCCAGGCCCGTTGCAACGCCCACCTCGTCCCGCTCCCCTTCCGTCTCGGGGAGAAACTTCGGGATCCCGAGAAACTTCGAGAGATTCCTGTGTGTAACCGTGAACGGCCCCTTCTCCCCCTCGGCGATCCTGCGCGCCACCTTCCGGCAGATGGTGGAGATCTCCCGCTCGAAATTTCGCAGTCCGGCCTCCCGCGTGTACTCGTGAATGATCGCCAGAATCCCCTTGTCCGTAACCTTTATCTGCTTCTCCGTGATCCCGTTTTCCTCCCGCTGCCGGGGGAAGAGGAACTTTTTGGCGATCGCAAGCTTGTCGATCTCGGTGTAGCCCGATATCCGGATCACCTCCATCCGGTCCTTGAGTGCAGGCGGTATGGGATCGATGATGTTCGCCGTCGTGATGAACATCACCTTCGACAGGTCGAACGGGACGTTCAGGTAGTTGTCGCTGAAGGAAAAGTTCTGCTCGGGGTCGAGAACCTCCAGGAGTGCCGCGGAGGGGTCCCCCCGGAAGTCGGCCCCGACCTTGTCGATCTCGTCCAGCATGAAGATCGGGTTCCTCGTGCCCGCCTGCTTCATCCCCTGGATGATGCGGCCCGGGAGCGCCCCGACGTACGTCCGCCGGTGCCCGCGGATCTCGGCCTCGTCGCGGATTCCTCCCAGGGACATCCGTACGAACTTGCGCCCCATCGCACGGGCGATCGATTTCCCCAGCGAGGTCTTCCCCACCCCGGGGGGACCGGCAAAGCACAGGATCGGCCCTTTCGCCTTGTCCTTGAGCTTCCGGACGGCGAGGTACTCGAGGATCCGCTCCTTGACCTTGTCGAGGTCGTGGTGATCCTCGTCGAGGATCGCCTTGGCCTTGGCGAGGTTGATGTTGTCCTTCGTCTCCTTCTTCCAGGGGAGCTCGACCATCCAGTCAAGGTACGTCCGGACCACCGAGGACTCCGCGGAGTCCGGATGCATCCCCTCCAGGCGGCGCAGCTGTTTCTCCGCCTCCTTTTCCACCTCTTCGGGCATCCCGGCCTTCTTGAGCTTCCGCCGGAGTTCCTCCATCTCTTCCGACTTGCTGTCGATGTCGCCGAGCTCCGTCTTGATGGCCTTCATCTGCTCCCGCAGAAAATACTCCCGCTGGCTCTTGGACATCTCCTCCTTGGCCTGGTTCTGGATCTTCGCCTGCATCTCCGCGAGCTGAAGCTCGCGGGAGAGGAGGTTGTTGACCAGCTTCAGGCGGGCAACGGGGTCCTCCTCCTCGAGAACCCCCTGGGCCTCCTCGAGTTTCAGCCGCAGGTTGCTCGCGACGAGATCGGCCAGGATACCCGGATTATCGATGTTCTCCGTGACCATCAGGATCTCGACCGGCATGTTCTTCAGGGAAAGGATCTTCTCGATCTTTTCCCGGCTGGCGCGCATGAGCGCCTCCACTTCGAGGGATTCTTCCCGGACAGTCCCCTCGACCATCCGCTCGATACGAACGCGCACCGTGGGTTTCGCATCGATGAACTCCACGATCCGGCCCTTGACCACGCCCTGGATCAGAATCTTGAGGCGACCGTCGGGGAGCTTGAGCATCCGCATGATCATGGCCACGGTCCCCGTCCGATACAGGTCTTCGGGTTTCGGTTCCTCCAGAGACGGATCCTTCTGCGTCGCCAGGAAAATATACCGGTCGCGGCCCAGCGCCTCGTCCACCGCCGATATCGATGCCTCTCGCCCGACGAACAGGGGCAGTGTCATGTACGGGAATATGACGATATCCCGCACCGGGAGAAGAGGAAGAACGCCCGGGATCTCCGGGGCGGTCTCCTTGGCTTCCTTGATCACTCCCTCTTCCTTCGCCGCGGGGACCTCGGCCTCCTGCGCGCCGTTTTCCCCTTCCTGCGGACCATTCTTCCGGATCGGTTCGTCTGCCATGCCTGATCTTCCCCCGCAATCTCGAAAAAAGATGCTATTCCTCTTCCGTTGCCACCATGATGCGCCGCCTCTTCCCCCGCTGTTCTTCGCACTTGGGGATGCAGAGCACCAGAACGCCGTCTTTTAACACCGCCTTTACAAGCCCCATGTTGAGGCAGCCTGTCGTCTCGAAGGTCCGCCGGAAATTGCCGAAGGTCCGTTCGAGGCAGAGGAACGAAATATCGGATCCGCACGAGTCCCGCTTCTTTTCCCCGACCACCTCGATATTCTCCCCCTGCACGAAGACGGCAACCTCATTCTCCCGAACACCGGGCAATTCCACCCGGATGACCAGCTCACCGGCGTTCTCGTTGACGTCCGCGGGAGGAAGGAATGCCGGGTCGCCGAACGGGTCGAGGAACGTCACTCTTCCCACTCTCTCCTGGAGAACGGCATCCTCCTCCCTCTCCCATTTTTTCCTTCCGGACGTTTTGCTCATCGCTTTCTCTCCTTGTTCAGAAAAGCGCGGAGCCCCGGTCCCAGCTCCGGATCCTTCAACGCAAACGCGATATTGGCCATGAGGAACCCGAGCTTGTTTCCCGCATCGTACCGGACCCCCTCGAACTCGTATGCGAGCACCCGTTCCCTGGTGAGAAGCGAGCGAATCGCGTCAGTCAGCTGAATCTCTCCTCCCGCACCGGGCCGGGTCGCCTCCAGGGCAGGAAAGACGTCGGGGGAAAGGATGTACCGGCCGATAATCGCCAGATCCGACGGGGCCTTGGCGGGTTTCGGCTTCTCGACCATGTCCTGCACCTCGAAGACTCTCTCGGCAATCCGTTTCCCCTTTATGATGCCGTACCGGGAGACCTGGTCCCGGGGAACACGCTGAATCGCAAGGACCGAGTCGGCGCTGTGCCGCTCGTAGATGTCGATCATCTGGCGCAGCACGGGGACCTTCGAGTCGATCACGTCGTCGGAGAGGATGACGGCGAACGGCTCTTCCCCGACGAGGTCCTTGGCGCGAAGAACCGCATGGCCTAAACCCAGGGGCATGTTCTGCCTCACGTAGAAGAAATCGGCCATTTCGGTGATCTCCCGCACCGCCGCGAGCTGGGCGCTGTCCCCCTTCCTTTGGAGGAGGGCCTCCAGCTCGTAGGCCACATCGAAGTGGTCCTCGATCGCGTATTTCCCCCGCCCGTTCACGATGATCATGTCCCGCACACCGGCGGCACGGGCCTCCTCCACGCCGTGCTGGATGAGCGGCTTGTCCACAAGAGGAAGCATTTCCTTGGGAGACGCCTTCGTCGCCGGAAGGAACCGCGTCCCGAAACCCGCCGCCGGAAACACCGCCTTTCGTATCATCGCACCCTCTCCTCCCCGCCCTCTCCCCTGCCCATCCCGAAGCGGAGGAAAAAATCGGACACCGCGGACCGATCGCGGGTCCACGGCATTGCGGGCAGGTTCTCCCGAAAAACCGACCCGTACCCCCTCGTGATCACCCTGTGGTCGAGCAGGGCAATCACTCCGAAATCGTCGCTCCTCCGCAACAGACGCCCGATCCCCTGACGAAGAGCAAGTACCGCCTCGGGGACCTGGTACTCGGTAAAAGGATCTCCCCCTCTGTCCCGGACCGCCTGGATACGGGCCGTCACGACCGGATCGGTCGGCGGGGCGAAGGGAAGCTTGTCGATCACCACGCACCGCAGGGATTCCCCGGGGACGTCGATCCCCTCCCAGAATGTTCCGGTACCGATCAGGACGGCGTCGGCATCCTCCCGGAATGCCCTGAGCAGATGCATCCGCGGAGCATCCCCCTGGACAAGCAGCGGGTGCGGGAGAACATCTCTCAATATCGCCACCATCGCGCCGAGCGTCCGGTAACTCGTGCAGAGAATGAGCGCGCCGCCGCCGGATAACCCCAGGATTTTCGCGATTTCCCCTGCCGCAGATGTCGGGAACGCGTCGTCGCCGGGTTCGGGAAGACCGGCAGGTACGTAAACCAGCGCTTTTCCTGCAAAGTCGAATTCATTATCCACGATCATTTCCCTTGCATCAACCCCGGCAAGCCCCACCCGTTCCCGGAAATAGGAAAGAGTCCCGGAAACCGAGAGGGTCGCGGACGTCAGGAGGACCGGAAATCCCCCGCTCCACAATCCGTCGGCGAGAAGGGTCGCGACCTCGACGGGGGTCCGCTGGAGCGCCACGGCGTTCCCCCTCCGCTCGCCCCACACGACTGCGGTCGCCGGCTCCGCACGGTGGAGGGACGCGAAGTCCTCCACGAAAGAGTCGACCCGGCGCAGGAGGGACTCCGCCTCTCCCGCGTCGTTACCGCCCAGGGACAGGGATACCGGAGTGGCGGATACGGCCCGGGACAGTTCCTCCCCCGTCCGGAGAAGTTCCGAGGAGAGCCGGTCGAAGGTCCTGTCCGTTCCCGGCCGGGGGAGAAAAAATCTTCCGTCACCGCTCCCCACCGACCGGTACAGCGCATCCGCCGCCCTCCGGAACTCTTCCGCTGCGGAAGGAATGAGCCGCCAGGCCTTCTCTTCCCTCGCAGCGGCGCGTTTGAGATCCCGGAACAGTTCCTGTGCCCGCGCGAGCGAAACGGAAACCCCGAAGAAGGAGGAGGCGGTCTCCTCGATGCCATGGGCCTCGTCGAAGATCACGGCGTCGGCTGCGGGGAGGACTTCCCCTCCCCTGACCCAGCCCCCTTTCCCTGCCGGGTCGGGAGACCCCTCGCTCTTCCTCCGGACCGCCAGGTCGGCAAAGTAGAGGTGGTGGTTCACCACCACCAGGTCCGCCGCGTGAGCGCGGCGGCGGATTTCCGTCAGGAAACACCGATCGGTTTCCTGGCAGGACGAGGCGTCGCAGGTCTCGCTTCGGGCGTTGACCTCCGACCAGGCATGGAAGTCATCGGGGATCCCCGGACATTCGGAGATGTCGCCGGTCTGCGTCGTCCCGGCAAAACGGCACATTCCCTCGTAATACCCCGCCTCCCGGGAGAACTCGAAAAGCGGCTCGGCGACAAAAAGCTTCCACCGGCGGCGACAGAGATAATTCCCCCGCCCTTTCACCACGACGCAGGAAAAGGGGGCTCGCAACGCCTCCCGGACGAGGGGGATATCGTTTTCGACGATCTGCTGCTGAAGCGTCTTCGTCCCCGTGGAGACGATCGTCTTTCGGCCCGACAGTACGGAAGCGACCAGATAGGCGAGCGTTTTCCCGCTGCCCGTCCCCGACTCCGCCACCAGGATCTCTCCGCGGGCGAGGGATTCCGCCCATGCGGAGGCAAGCCGCAACTGCCCGGGCCTGGGCTCGAACCCGGCAAGCGCACGGGCCATTGGTCCGCCTACCGCGAACACCTTCCTCACCTCCTCTTCCCACCGGTGCCCCATGAGAGAACGCCTTACGGCTCCGTGATCGGCACGAAGTGCCCGAGCTCGACGCCCAGGAGGGAGACATTTCGGCGCATCTCCCCGCCGGGTCCGAACTGGAACGTCCCGGTCACACCCCGGAACGTTCCCAGGAGGGGGATCTTCTCCCGCGTCCGTTCCCCCGCCGGTCGGGATTCCCGTTCGGCATCGAGGTGGAACGAATCCGCCAGCAGACGGGCGGCGTCGTATCCCATGGCCGCGAAGCGGGAGGGCGCGCGCTCTGTCGCTTCCCGATATTCCTTGCGGAACTTTTCTCCCAGGAACCCCGGAATAACTGCGGCGTAACCCACGGAGAACACGGACCCTTCCACGGCCTCCCCGGCCTTTTGCAGAAGTCTTTCGTCGTTCCAACCCGAAAACCCGGCCAAGGGAAGGTACACGTTGTAGAACCGGAGCTGGGAAGCAAGGAGAAACACTCTTTCCCACCTGTCCGCGATGATGATCGCATCCTGGCGCAGAGGCAACTCCTCTCCTTTTTTCCTCTCGGAGGACCTGGAGGAGAGGACGGCGCTTCCGAACCGCCTGCCGGATCGCCTCCGTAAAATCGCTCGAGTCCGGGCGGTAGGAAACCCTGCGGTCCACACGGATGCGCAACTCCCCGGCGGCAGAGTAGACCGCGTCCGCGAATCCGCGCCCGTAGCCGTTATCCGGGTAGAAAAGAATCAGGTCGTCCTTGCCGGCTCTCGCCAGGTGGGAAAGCACCGCCAGCGCCTCTTGCCGTGGGCTAAGCCCGAATTGGTAGAGAAACGGCTTCTCCGTGATTCTCTTCTGTCCCAGGTAGAGGGACGGGGGGGATTCCGAGTTGAAAGCGACGCTTACGGATTGCCCCTCCTCGCCCGTCAGCGGGCCGATGAAACCGATAACGGACCGGTCGCGGGCGGCATCCTGAAACTGCGCCCGGGCCCTCTCGGGCTGCCCCTCGGTGTCCGTCCAGATAAGTACCGACGCGAAAACTTCCGCTTCCTGGCCGCGTGACTGGCGAAGCGCGACCTCTGCCCCGGCGAGCACGGAAAACCCGATGTCCGCGTACTTACCGCTCAAGGGAACGAGCCCCACGATCTTGGGACGGTAATAGAGGATCCTTTCCAGCCAGGCCAGTTCCCGGGCCGCCAGCTCCCCCGACGCCCCTCCCCCGCGGGAAGCCTTCTCCAGGGCAAAGGCACCCATGCCGGTGAATCCTTTCCGGACGGCGACCTGCGCGAGCCGAAGATACAGGAGGTTTCCCACTTCGGATTCCTCCTCCGACTCGGCGGCCTTCCATAGAGCAAGAATCCCCGTCAGCCCGTTGATCAGGGCCTCTCGCTCCCTCCGGAGGCTTAACACGTTTACCGGGTCGGACGCGGCTGCGGCGATCGCCTGCCGGTACTCGGACAACGCGAGGGAAATCCTGCCCGCCTGGCCGTCCGCGCGGGCCATCTCCGCGAGAAGATCCGACGCTTCCTCGTTGATATATCCCTGGGCCAGGAGGTACGCCGCGATTTCGCGTGCCTCCGCCCCCCTACCCAGGCGCTGGTAGATCCGGTACTTCAGATCCATCGAGGAAAGAGCGAGGAAGCGGGTCCTGGTCAGAAGAATCGCCCTGTCCGCAGCGTCGATTGCCTCCTTGAGCTCTCCTTTCGCCTCCAGAAGCTCGGCGATCCTCATCCAGACGAATCCCTTTCGCTCGTCGTCGGAAAAGGCATACGCGAGATCGAGAAACAGGGAGAGGGCCCTGGTGGTGTTCCCGGACTGAAACTCCGTCTCGGCACGCCACAGGGGAAGGAGAGGAACGCTTCCCTTTCCGCCCTCTTCCACCGCTCCGGTCGTTCCGTCAAAGCGCTCGACCGGCACGGTTTCCGAAAAAACTCCAAGGAGAGGCTTCGGCTCCTCCCCGTGCGCCGTCACGGCGATAAGAACCGCAACGAGGAAAACGATCCGTTTTGCCCTCTGCGCCCCGGAACGATCACCTCTCAACCGAAGATCTCCTTGACCTTCTCGAAAAAGCTCCGCGAAGCGGGACCCGGCGTTTCCTCGGCAATCTGCTGGAACTCGGTCAGCAGCTCCTTTTGCCGTTTCGTGAGCTTCTTGGGCACTTCGATCACGACACGCACCACGAGGTTCCCCCTGCGATGGGAATTGATGACCGTGACCCCCTCGCCCCGAAGGATGAATTCCCTGGCGGAAGGCGTCCCGGGGGGGATGGAGAGCTTCTTTTTCCCCACAAGCGTGGGCACCTCGACCTCGCAGCCGAGGGCCGCCTGCGAGATGGTGATCGGCACCTCGCAGATCAGGTCATGCCCGTTCCTGATGAAGAACGGATGGTCCCGCACGGAGACCACGACGTAGAGGTCCCCCACGGGGCCGCCGCCCCGCCCGGCCTCCCCCTCCCCCCGGAGTTTCAGCCGGGTCTCGTTGTCCACCCCCGGAGGGATCTTGACCTTGAGCGACCTCTTTTCCTGGACGGTCCCGTTCCCTGCGCAGGCGGGGCAACGCTCCTTGATCACCTCGCCCGTGCCGCGGCATCGTCCGCACGTGCGGGAGAGCGAGAAAAACCCCTGCTGGACGGTCACCTGTCCCCGGCCGTTGCACGCGCCGCACCTCTCGGGGCGGGTCCCCTTCTTCGCTCCCCCCCCATCGCATTCCCGGCAGGTCCCCGTCCGGGGGACGACGATCTCCTTCTCCGCCCCGAAAACCGCCTCGTCGAATGATACGGTGAGGTTGTACCGGAGATCCGCTCCCCTGCGCTGCCGATCGCGGAATCCCCCGAAAACGGAACCAAACCCGAAAAATTCGTTGAGTATGTCCTCCACGCCCCCGAAGCCGAACCCGCCGGCCCCCTCGAACCCCTGGCCGGCCGGCGCAGCGTGGCCGTACAGGTCATACTGCTCCCTCCTTTGCGGGTCAGAAAGGACGGAGTAGGCCTCGTTGGCCTCCTTGAAACGTTCCTCGGCCTCCTTGTCGCCCGGATTCCGGTCGGGATGGAATTCCAGAGCGAGCTTCCGGTAGGCCTTCTTCAGGTCCTCGAGCGTGCAGCCCCGCTGCACCCCGAGCACTTCGTAGTAATCACGCCTCGCCATCAACGCTCTCCTGCCCAGTGCCTCCGGCCTCCGGCGCCCCCTGTGCAACGCTGACCTGCGCCGGGCGGAGAAGCCGGCCGTTTAACAGATACCCCTTGCGGCTCTCTGCAAGCACCGTCCCCTCGGATTTTCCCTTCCACGCGACCCGGGCGATCGCCTCGTGCAGGTTCGGGTCAAACGGCTCCCCGACGGAGGATATCTGCACCAGGCCGAATTTCCTCAGTTCGCCAAGGATCTGTTCGTACGTCATCTGCACACCGGACAGGAGGGATTCCGCGTTCTCGATGGTCTGGGACTGGGAGACCGCACGCTCCAGATTGTCCAGAAAGGGCAAAATCGCAAGGAGAATCCGCTCGTTTCCAAAAGCAACGAGCGACTCCTGCTCCCTGGCGATGCGCTTGCGATAGTTGTCGAACTCCGCCGCCAGGTAGGCCAGCTGGCTCTTCACCCGGGCAAGTTCATCCTCCTCCTGTCCGGCGAACTCCTCCCGACCTTCCGACTCCTCCTGTCCCGGGAGGAGATCTCCGGCTTGCCCTCCATTTTTCTGCACGGGACCCTTTTCCTTATCCGTCATAATTATTCTCTCTCCTCCGGGTGTCCTATTCTTTCTCGCCTGTCCGATTGCGGAAGATCGGGCGCGTTACCGTTGCTCCAGGATAGAGCTCAGGACACGGGCCGTATACTCGACAAGGGGGATGACCCGCGAATAATCCATGCGGACAGGACCGATGAGCCCGATGCTTCCCATCGCGGTTTCCCCCTGGTGATAGCCGGAAGAAACCACCGAGATGTCGGGCAGCCCCTCCACCGTGTTCTCGGCGCCGATGGAGACCTGGATCGCGTCGCTCTCCAGGGCGGCGTCGAGAAGCCGCAGGATGACGCTCTTCTCCTCGAACGCATGGAGGATCCGCTTGAGCTTCTGAACGTCCTCGACAAACTCCGGCTGTTCGAGGATGTTGGCTCTGCCCTCGATGTAGACTTCCCCGGGAAGGGATTCCACGAGCGCCCTGGAACCAAGCAGCAGGGCCTTGCGCATAAGGCTGTCGTAGTACCCCTTCTCCTGCCGCATCTCGTTCAATATTTTCACACGAAGCTGGGGAAGAGTGAGACCCACCGCCATGTCGTTCAGGTAGGCATTTATCTTTTCCAGATCGTATGTCGTGATGCCGGGCTCGCCCTCGATAAGGCGGTGCTGGACCCAGCCGCCCTGGAGCACGGCCACCAGCAGGATCCGGTCGGTCGATGCCCGGAGCAGGGTCAGGGACCGGAGCGCCTGGTGCGAGGTACGGGAGACGACGACCAGGCAGGCATGCCGGGAAAGGGTCGAAAGAAGACGGCTCGCATGCCGCACCACTTCGTCCGCGCCGGTGCCCCCCTCATCCGCCACCTTCCGGAGGAGATCCCGCTCGGACCGGGCAAGCTGCCGCCTTGCCAGCAGGAAGTTGACGTAGTATCGGAAACCCGCGCCGGTGGGGATGCGACCCGCGGACGTGTGGGGCTGGCACAGGTACCCCATCTCCTCCAGATCCGCCATGATGTTCCGGATCGTGGCAGGCGAGAGGGCCGGGCTCATCTTCTTGGATATGGTGCGAGAGCCGACGGGCTCCGCCGTTTCGATATAATCCTCGACGACAAGACGAAGCACCCGGGCCCCGCGGTCGTCCAGCACCGCCGTCACTTTTTCCTTCCCGGGGAAAGAATTAGCACTCGCCAAGGCAGAGTGCCAATCCCCACTGTATCAACCATGTGCAGCCGGTGTCAAGGTGCGGCAACACTTGACAGGCATCCCGGGGGGTCTCCCGGAAGTTCCGTCCAGACCTACCGTTCGTCCAGGCGGGACATCCCCTTTTCCCGTGCATAGTCCCGGGCTTCCTCCCACTCGGCGTGCGCGGTGCGCCGGCCGATTTCCGGAAACTCGAGCGCACGTCCGCACGGACGATACTGGTTCATCAGGTTCAGGTAGGTCTCCTTCCCGATTTCGTCCGCGAGGAAGTCGATCACCTGGCGGGTGGTCGAAGCTTCCCCGGGCATGACGAGGTGGCGGACGAGCAGTCCCCGCCGGGCGTTCCCCCGGCGGTCAAGAACGAGAGGGCCCACCTGCCGGTCCATTTCCCGCAACGCGGCGCGCACCACCTCGGGGTAGTCCCGGGCGTGGCCGTACCGGTCAGACGATTCCGCTCCGAGAAATTTGACGTCGGGCATATACATGTCGACCACCCCCTCCAGCTCCCGCAGCGTCTCGACGCTCTCGTACCCGCCGCAGTTGTACACTAACGGGATCGACAGCCCGCGCGGCACGGCCAGGCAAAGGGCCGTAATGATCTGGGGCGTGACATGGGTGGGAGTGACCAGGTTCAGGTTGTGGCATCCCATTCTCTGGATCGAAAGGAAAATACCGGCAAGTCTTTCGGCGGACACCTCGCTTCCCTCGCCCAGATGGCTGATCTCGTAGTTCTGGCAGAAGACGCACCGGAGATTGCAGCCGGAGAAGAAGACGGTCCCCGAGCCGTGGAACCCCACCAGGGGGGCCTCCTCGCCGAAATGAGGACCGAAAGACGAAACCGCTGCGTTTCCCCCGCCCCGGCAGACGCCCCACTCCCCCGCTTTCCGGTCCACGCGGCAAAGCCGGGGGCAGATGTCGCACTGCGAAAGCCTTGCGGTAAGTCTCTCCGCCCGTTCGGCGAGCTTGTCGATGTCCGGGAAAACCGCCATCCCTTCCCCCCCGATCCGCCGCACCGCCAGACTGTACCTATTTTACCCGCACTGCCTTCCCCCGGCATAACCGTATTCCCGCTTTTCCATCGGACCCGATCCTTGCGCCGTACCGCCGGGAACTGCGGTTCCCCCTGCAATCCCCCCGACAAGTTGGTTTTCCCGGGAGGGAAATGCTGGTATTATCACTCGGATCAGGTTCCGTCCCTGCCTGCTCTCCGGGCGAAAAGGGGACGTCGTCGCGCCGGAAAACGGAAGGATTCTGACGTAGATGGAAAAAGATACATTATATTCCCTGCTTATCCTGGCCCCCCTGGGGGGGGTCCTCCTGGGGTTCCTGCTCGCCTGGGGGGTGCGGAGATCGGACGACGCAACGACTGCCGCGGAAACGGATCAACTCAGGAGAGCCAACCAGGAGCTCTCCCAGGAGGCGACCAAGGTACAGCAGGAACTCTCCCGGAAACGTGATATCGCCACAAAAATCCCGATGATCGTGAAACGGCTGAGCGGAAGGTTGTCGCCCGACGCGGTCCCCGCGATAGGCGTCCGGTTCGCGAGGGAATTTTTCCACGCTTCCCAGGTGGGATACTTCGCGCCGGCGGGCAGCGGGGACCAATTCACCCTGTTGGAGGGAGTCGGCTTCCCGCTGGACTGGAAAGGAAAGGTCCGTCTCGCCGCCGACGAAGGGATCCTGGCGATGTGCCTCCAGAACAAGACCATAACCACACGGGAGGAATACCTGACGTCGAGAACAAAATGGCCTACGGGAATCCACTCCCTCGAAAAGCACGGCATATCCCCGGATTGCGTGGTCCCGGTGGCGGTGAACGGAAATGTCGTGGGTATTCTTGTCGTGGCATCAAGCATCGTCCAGAGCCGGGACGAGATCCCCTTTGCATCGATGATCGCGGAGCTGCTGGGAAACGCCTACAAGCACACGACAGAAATCGAGTCGGTGGAATACAGCGCGGCGGTCGATCCCCTGACCAAGCTTTTCACCCGGGGCCACTTCTCGCAGCGGTTCGAGGTGGAGATCCGCCGCGCCAAGAATTACGCCCAACCCCTGTCGCTCTTCCTGTTGGACATCGACCATTTCAAAAACATCAACGACACGCACGGGCACTCGGCGGGAGACCTCATCCTGATAAAACTGGGGCAGATCCTGCGCCAGTCCGTCCGCAGT
Organism: uncultured delta proteobacterium; assembly: GCA_963811025.1. Classification (GTDB taxonomy): domain Bacteria; phylum Desulfobacterota; class Deferrimicrobia; order Deferrimicrobiales; family Deferrimicrobiaceae; genus CSP1-8. The sequence goes on along the minus strand of CAWEPX010000003.1, from coordinate 52,085 downwards.
TCCGACATTGCGGCCCGGTTCGGGGGAGAGGAATTCGTTGTCATGATGATGTCCGCGGGCAAGGAGCAGGCGTTGGCCTTCTCGGAAAACCTGAGGAAGATCGTCGAGTCCACGGAATTCCGGATCCCCGGCCGGCAATCCGCCCTGAAGGTAACGATAAGCGGGGGAGTGGCAACCTATCCCATGGACGGAGACTCCACGATTGATCTCCTTAGCAAGGCCGATGATGCCCTCTACGAAGCAAAGAGGACGGGAAGAAACCGGGTCGTCCTTGTGCCGGAGATCGGCCTGGACGGGAAACCCCTTTCCTAGGGCGCCAGAGGGAAGATTGCCGGGGAGAGGCATACCCCCGCCGCCGAAAAAAGTGATACACTGATTTCCATCCCGGTGGACAGAGGAAGGAGTTCATCTCTTGGCCAAAGCAGACCTGGCGAAACTGGAAGGGACGGTCACCGACACGAAGGGAGGGGGGAACTACGTCATCACTCTGGAAAACGGAATAACTCTCTCGGCGAAACTGAGCGGAACCCTGAAACGGTATAAGATCCGGGTTGTTAGGGGTGACGCCGTGACCGTGGGCGTCTCTCCGTACGACCCTACCCACGGTCTCATCCTCTATCGCCATAACAAGTAGTCGTACCGGCTCTCCAGAGAGTTTCCTACGCCCCCACACCGTTGGCAAAAGAGCGGGCGACCCTCTGTCGGACTACCCGGGTCCGCCCCCTTAAATAGCGCTTAAAACCGCTTCCCCCGTTCCGCGTCACTACGGAAAGGAAAGAACCCCTTCGATCTCGTCGAGGGAGGGGATGCCCGCACGACCTCCCACTTCCCGGCAGGAGAGCGCTGCGGCGGCGTTACCGAAAGCGAGCATTTCGGGGAACGTCCTCCCTGCGAGAAGGGCGAACAGGAACCCTGCGTGGAAGACGTCTCCCGCCCCCGTGGTGTCGACCGCACCCACCTCGATTCCCCGCGCGCGGCAGGTCTGTCTGCCGTCGAACCCCAAGGCACCTTCCGGCCCCAGGGTCACGGTCGCGGTACGCGGCGAGAAGCGGTGGTGGATCTCGCGAATCGCTGCACCGGGCTCCGCGCCCGGGAGAAGTTGCGCGACGAAGGAGGACGCCGCCACGATGTGATCGCACGCAAACAGCAGGTCCCCCGTCCCCTCCTGGACCTTTTCTGCGTCGAGTACGACCGGCACGCGCGCCTCCCTGGCCACCCGGGCCGCTTCGACGGATGCCGGAACGTCATGGCCGTCCAGAAGCACGGCACGAGACCGCCGGATCTCGTCACGGGGGATGTCCTCGGGGCGGATCCGGATCCGGGCGTCTCTCTCCCACAGGATCGTGCGCTCGCCGGAATCTTCCTGGACGAGGATGACGGCGAACTGCGACGCGGCCCCCGGAAAGGTACGCGCGAGGGCGACATCGATCCCCTCTTCCCTGAGTAGGGACAGGGAGAGGATCCCGTGTTCGTCCCCCCCCACGTTCCCCACGTACATCGTCTGCAAACCCCACCGCGACAGCGCCACGAGGGCAGTGGCCACCTGCCCCCCGCCCTGTCTCGAGAACCCGGTCATCCGGAGCTTTTCCCCCGGGACGGGAAAGCGCGGAATGGTGCAGAGGTAGTCGATCGCGTTCAGCCCGATTCCGACGACGTCGCACATGGCAGCCTATTGTATCCCGGAGAGGCGAAGCCTCCATCCCGCAATTCCCCGGAGCTTCGGATCGGCGTTCCCGCCGGCCTTCCGGATATTCCGTATCCTCCTATGCATGTATAATGGCCCTTCGGCCTGCCCCGGAAGCGGGGACACCAAGAACGGGAAGGCGCTTCGGAATACGTGGCGCCGGATCGGAAACGATGATCTCCCTAGTGGTTGCAGCGGTTCCGGCTGCCATGCTTGCAGCAACCGCCTTCCTGTACAACCGGCTAATCCGGCTACGGAACACGGTTCGTAGCTCCTGGTCGGACATCGACGTCATGCTCAGGAAACGGCACGACCTCGTTCCCAACCTGGTCGAGGTCGTCAAGGGATACGCGGGCCACGAAAAGACCACGCTGATCGGCGTCACGGAAGCCCGGGCCGAAGCGATAAACGCCGAGGGTCCGGAAGACAAGGCGAAAGCGGAAAACACCTTCTCGGACAGCCTGAAAACCCTGTTCGCCATTGCGGAAGGGTACCCCGACCTGAAAGCCGACACCGGTTTTCTCGAGCTGCAGAGGCAGCTCGTGGAGATCGAAAACGGAATCGAATACGCCCGCAGGTATTACAACGCGGTCGTCCGGGACTACAACACCATGATCGAGGTCTTTCCCTCGAACCTCGTCGCATCCGGGTTCCGGTTCGAACGCGGGAAGTTCTTCGAGCTGTCCTCCCGGGAAGAGAGGGACCGGGTCGATGTCTCCTTCCCCTGAGGCGCTGCGACCCCCCGGCGTCCGCGCACGGCTTTTCCTGTGCTCCCTGTCCCTTTTTCTCCTGTTCGGCATGGGAGGGTCCCCCGCACGGGCGGAATATTTCACCATCGAGTCGTTCCACGCGGACATCGTCGTCCACCCGGATTCCTCCATTTCCGTGACGGAAACGATCGAGACCGTCTTCACGCGCCGCCGCCACGGGATCTACCGCGATATCCCCTTCCGGTATACCGACGAATTCGGGAAGAAGACCACGGCGCCGATCCGGGTCGTTTCCGTTGCGAACCAGTTCCGGAAAAAGAGGCCGTACAAGGTCACTCGCGCCGGGGACGCGGTCCGGATCCGTATCGGCAGGAAAGATGCGTTCGTCGACGGCCGGCAGGTGTACGTCATCACCTACACCGTTCAAAACGCCATCCTGTTCCTCGACACCCACGACGAACTCTACTGGAACGTAACGGGGAACGACTGGGACACCACCATCCGAAGCGCTTCCTCCACGGTGACCGTCGAAAGTGGCAGGAGAGACATCGCTTTCCGGGGGAGCTGCTATACGGGTCTGCGCGGCTCAAGAAATTCCTCCTGCACTTTCCTCCCCTCGGGCAAGGGGGGGGAATTCCGGACCGGTGGCGCCCTCTTCCCCCGGGAGGGACTTACCATCGCCCTGGGATGGGACAAGGGAATCGTGCGGCCTCCTTCTTTCCTGCAGAGAACCTTTTCAACCCTGAATCTCTCCGAAAACGGGGTGCTCCTGCTTCCCTTCGTCACGCTCGCCCTCATGCTCGTCCACTGGTACAGGAGGGGAAAGGACCCCGACGTCGGGGGCGGCATCCCCGTCATGTACACGCCCCCGGAGGAGGACGGACGGCCCCTTCCCCCCGCCGAGGTCGGCGCCCTTTCCGACGAGCGGCTCGACCCGAAAGACATCACCGCCTCCATCGTCAACCTCGCCGTCCGGGGATTCGTCACGATCCGGGAACTCAAGACCGCCGGGTTCCTGTTCGACCGGACCGATTACGTGCTCGAAAAGGTCAAGGAAGCGGACGACGATCTGCCCCTGTTTGAAAAAAAGCTGATGGCCAAACTCTTCTCCGGGCATTCCCGGGAGGTCCTTGTATCCGACCTGAAATACTCCTTTTACAAGAACCTCGATGAGCTCAAAGACGCCGTATTCCGTCGTCTCCAATTACTGGGCTACTTTCGGTTCCTTCCCGGCAGCGTCAAGGGCCTGTACCGCGGGATCGGGATCGGAGGAGGGCTCCTGGGCGTTTTGATCGGGGTGATCACCAACAAGATCACGGGAGGCAGCCCGGGAAAAATCGTGGCCGCTTTTGTCCTCTCCGGCCTGGCGGTTTTTCTCTTTGCCCCCGTCATGCCTGTCAAGACCCGGAAAGGGGCACTGGCGCTCAAGAAAGTCAAAGGATTCGAGGAGTTCCTCCTCCGGGCGGAAAAAGACAGGCTGGAGAGAATGGCCGATCAGAACCTGTTCGAGAAATATCTCCCTTACGCGATCGCTCTTGACGTCTCGGACCGTTGGGCCAAAGCCTTCGAGGGGATCTTCCAGGAAGCCCCGCGATGGTACTCCGCAACGGGTGACGCCGGCACGTTTCACCCCGTGTCGTTCCACCGGTCGCTCGGCAGTGCGCTCTCCACCATGGGAAGCGCAATGTACGCGGCGCCCCGAAGCAGCGGGGGCGGAGCCTCGGGCGGGGGGGGAAGCTCCGGAGGGGGTAGCGGGGGAGGAGGCGGAGGAAGCTGGTGACCCGCGGCGGGCTCTGCTCTCCCCTCCACTCCCTCATTTCGTCTCTTGCAACAAAAGCGTTTCTGCCGGGACCGATCCCGACTCCTTCCTGCTCACGCTTTCGGGCCAGCCACAGGTGCAATGGATCCGAGTCTCGTGCTTGATGCAAACGTCGCAAACCCTGTCGCCGCAGTACCAGCTCCAGTGGTAATCGTGCCCGTTTCTGCGGCATTCGGTATGCCCGGTTGTCATCACCGCACCTCCTAACTGGCGTTCGATTTCTCTCCCGCTGCCCTTTCCGTCAAAGCAAACAGGATGCCAACAGGCGAAAATTCATTTTTCTTTTATTTTCCAGCATGTTGTTCTTTGTTCCCGCGTAAGGAAAGAACTAACTGGAGACGATAATGAGCTATCGATAGGGAAAAAAATTCCTACGGGAGCGAATTAATTACCGAAAAACCCGATAGGAGGAGGGAGGAATCCGGCAGATTGGGATATCGCGAATTGGGATATAATGAAAGTCAAGGCAAATACCATGGGAGGAACGCGGCAACGGAACTTACCGGCCCCACGGACAGGAGGTGCCCCATGGAACTCATGCTGACGGAATCCGAAGTGGAATTGCTCCGGGGAATGCTCGATGCGGACCGCAAGGCCCTCCTGATGGAGATCGCACGAACGGACAATCGGACAATGCGTGAGGGGCTCAAAGAGCGCGAGGAACTTCTCAAGGGGATCCTGAACCAGCTCGGGAACATGGTGCGCAAGGCATCCTGAACGGCGTCGCCGCGCATCCGCCGCACCCCGCCGCTCCGCTCGCGTATTGTGGAAGTTCTGCTATGCTTCCGGAGGAGCGGCAGAAATCCTTTTTGACGAGGAGCGCGGGCGCGGCATGGAAACCAGAAACCGTACGACCCTTTTCCGGGGACTCGTGGTGGACGTGGAGCAGATGGAGGTGAAGTTCGGCGAAAAGGGATGGCACCTCTACCAGGTCGTTAGACACCCCGGTGGCGTAGGCGTGTTGCCCCTGCACGAAGACGGTACGGTCACCCTGATCCGGCAGTTGCGCCCGGCGGTCGGCTCCCGCCTGTTGGAAGTGCCCGCAGGGCGACTTGCCCCCGGTGAGGATCCCGAGGTGTGCGGGCGCCGTGAGCTTGCCGAGGAGACGGGCCTCCGGGCGAACACCATCGAATCCCTCGGGAAACTCCACTCCTCTCCGGGCGTCTTCGACGAGGCGATCCACCTCTTTCTGGCAACGGGACTTACCCAAAAAGAGGCGGACCCCGAGCAGTACGAGGAGATCGGATCGATACGCATTCCGTTCGAGCAGGCCCGGCGGATGGCCATGAGCGGCGAGATCAAGGACGGGAAGACCATCGCAGCGCTGTTCCGCGCCGGGGGAAGGAAGGTCTGACCAAGGAAGGCGGTCGTTCCCCCCCGGACCGGCAGGAACATCATCCCCCCTGCCGGCACAGAATCGGGTACCCGGGGAAAACCGCGCGCCGGGGGAGGCACCGTTTGAGCAGGTCGATCCTCATCGTCGAGGACGAAAAGGAGATCCGGGACCTCCTCGCCCACTACCTGCGCAAAGAGGGGTTCGCCCTTTCGTTTGCCGTCGACGGGGAAGAAGGGCTTTCCCGGGCCCGTTCGGAAAAACCGGCGCTGATCCTGCTGGACATCCTCCTGCCGGCGAGGGACGGGCTGGAGGTGCTCCGGGAAATCCGCGCCGACCGGGATATCGCCCGGACGCCGGTCATCATGCTCACGGCAAAGGGGGACGAGACGGACCGGATCGTGGGGCTTGAGCTTGGCGCCGACGACTATGTCCCCAAACCGTTCAGCCCGCGCGAAGTGGTCGCCCGGGTCAAGGCGATCTTCCGCCGCAGCTTTCCCCGGACGGTTCCGACGGATGAAGGAATCTACCATAAAGGGGAATTGCAGCTCGATGTGGCACGGCACGAAGTCCGGTACCGCGACAGGAACGTTATCCTCACATCGAAGGAGTTCCGGATCCTCAAGGTCCTGATGGCTTCGGAAGGGAAAGTCCTGTCGCGGGAAATGATCCTCGATCGCGCCTGGGGAGAGGGGACCCACGTCCTCGACCGGACCGTGGACGTCCATATCGCGAAACTGCGCCGGAAGATCCCGCTTCTTGCCAAAGCGATCGAGACGGTCAAGGATTCGGGATACAAGCTTCGGGAGACCTGACGCTTGCCCAGACGGATTTCCATCGCCGCCAAGTTCTTCCTCACCTATTTCGTGATCACGGGGACCGCCCTGGCCTTCGCCGGCATGGCGGGGTACCTCCAGTTCAAGAAGTACGTTATCGAGGAAGCGGACGCAAGCCTCAAGGCCCAGGCCCTCCTCGCCGCGGAGTCGTTCCGCCCGCTTCTCGCCGCAGGCGAGCCGGACCGCGGGACGATCGCCCGGGAAGGGGAACGGCTGGGGAAGGAGCTGGAGACCCGCCTGACGGTCATCCTGCCCGACGGCGAGGTGGCGGCGGATTCCCAGATCGAGCCGACCCGCCTGGTTGACCTGGAAAACCATGCAAGTCGCCCCGAGGTCCAGGAAGCGCTTTCCGGTCGGGCCGGTTTTTCCCACCGTCGAAGCATTTCCCTGAAGGAGGAACAGTGGTACTGCGCGGTCCCCATCCTGTCGGGGGGACAGATCGTGGGAGTCGCCAGAACATCTTTTTCCGGCGATATCCTGAACCGGCGGCTGAGTCGCGTGCGGTTCATCACCTGGGGCACCGGGTTCGCGGCGTTCCTCCTGATGCTCCTGGGCACGGCCATCCGCGCCCGTGCCGTCAGCGGCCCCCTGGAAGAGATCCGGAAAGCCGCTCTGGAATATTCCGCCGGGGACCGGTCGAGACGTCTGCGGCTGCGGACAGGCGACGAGCTCGAAGACGTGGCGGAAGCCCTCAATCAGACGGCCGCTCAGCTGGAACGGACCATTTCCCAGCTGGACGCGCAGAAGGTCCGGCTCGCCACCCTTCTGGAGAACCTGTTGGAGGGGGTGATCGTCATCGCGAGGGGGCGGACGGTGCGCATGATGAACCGGGAGGCCGCCAGGATATTGGGGATCGCTATCGTTCCGCCGGAAGGACAGCCGTACGCGGAGGTCATCCGCCAGCCGGATCTTCTCCGGTTCATCGACGGCTGGAAAGACGGCAGGTCGATCCCCCCGGAGGAGATCACCGTCCCGTCGCCCGGCGGTGAGATCGCCACCCGCGTCTCGGCAACGATCCTCCGGTACCCTTCGGGAAAGGAATCGGACATCCTGTTTACCCTCAGGGACGTCACGGAGGAGAAACGGCTCGCCCGGGTAAAGAGCGACTTCGTCTCGAACGCCTCCCACGAGCTTCGGACCCCGCTCACGAACATCCGCGGATACCTGGAAGCCCTGCAGGATGCGGCGAGCGAAGGGGCGCCTTTCGACCCCTCCTTCCTGGCAATCGTCCTCGCCAACGTTCTCCGGATGGAGGATCTTGTCAACGACCTCCTTACGCTGTCACGGGCGGAATTCGTCCAGGATCCACTCGCCAGAGAGGAGATTCCGATTCCCGCCTTTCTCGACCGGGTCGCATCCCTTCACCAGCCATCGGTGGACCGGCTGGGCAAGACCCTGACCGTCCAGGCGGAAGAAGCCAATTTCAAGGCGGACCTCAAGAACCTGACGCTCGCGATCTCCAATATCGTGGACAACGCCATCCGGCACGGGGTGGCGGATGGGCAGATCCGGTTGACGGGACGGGTCGAGAACGGGGCGATCGTGCTATCCGTGGAGGACGACGGGCCGGGGATCCCCAAAGAGCATCTCCCCCGCATCTTCGAGCGGTTCTACCGCGTCGACAAGGGAAGATCCCGCGAAGTCGGCGGCACCGGCCTGGGCTTAGCCATCGCCAAGCACATCATCGAATCCCACGGAGGAACGATCCGGGTGGAGAGCAGGATGGGAACGGGAACCCGGTTCATCATCCGGATTCCCGCCTCCTGAGAAGGGCTTTTTCCAGAACCACGAACAGAAGAAAGCCGGCCAGGCCGACGGCGTGCATCCCCATGTTGGGCCAGAGCAGGCAGGCCGCGATCCCGGCGAATCCCACCCTCTGGGGCCACGTGAGGGACCCCAGATGGAACCCCTCGAAAAACGCGGCAAAACAGTATAGGCCAAGCAGGCCGGCCACGGCCGTCTCGATCGCTTGCCAGGCCGACCCCTCGAAAAGAATCGGAGTGTAGCAGAAAAGGAGTGGGATGATGTAGAGTCCCTTCGCCAGTTTCCACGATTCCAGCCCGGTCTCCAGCGGACGACTGCCCGCGATCCCCGCCGCGGTGTAAGCCGCCAGGCAAACGGGCGGGGTGACGTTGGCATCCTGCGAATACCAGAAGATGAGCATGTGGGCGGACAAAAGGCTTGCGCCGAGCATGGTCATGGCCGGGGCGGCAAGGACCGCCAGGACGATATAGGACGCGGTCACGGGAAGCCCCATCCCCAGGATGAGGGAGGCAAGCGCGATCAGTACGATGGTGACGAGCAGGTTCCCCCCCGAGATGGCCGAGATGAGGATCGAGAACTTGATCCCCATCCCCACGAGCAGGACCACCCCGATGACGATGCCGGAACAGAGCAGGATGACCCCGGTGGAGACCATGTTCTGCGCTCCCGCCGCGAGGGCATCCAGAATGTCCCGGAATCCCATCCGGGTCTTGCGGTTGAGCCAGCTCGACGCCACGATCGAGGCGATGCCCACGCTGGCGGCATACGTGGGGGTGAACCCGTAGATCAGAAACCCCATCAGGACGCCGATGGGGAGGAAGAAGTTCCAACCCTCCATAAGAACCTGCCCGACTTTGGGGATCTCCTCCTCCCGCAACGGTTGAAGGCCTATCTTCTTGGCCCGGAAATGGATGAAAAACGCGACGCACAGGAAATACATGATCGCCGGGATGAACGCGACGCCCACGATCGTCAGGTACGGGATCTGGGTCCACTCGCTCATGATGAAGGCACCCGCGCCCATGATGGGAGGCATGAGCTGGCCGCCGGTCGAGGCGGCCGCCTCCACTCCCGCGGCGAACTTCGGGGAAAACCCGCATCTCTTCATCATGGGGATCGTGATGGACCCGGTCCCCACGGTGTTGGCCACGGCGCTGCCCGAGATCGAGCCCATGAGCCCGCTCCCGAACACCGCGATCTTGGCCGGCCCCCCGACGGACCGCCCCATGGCGGCCATCGCCAGGTTGATGATGAATTCCCCGGCGCCGGATTTGAGAAGGAATGCCGCGAACAGAACAAACAGAAACACGAATGTCGAGGAGATGGTGGCGATCGTCCCGAAGATGCCGTCCGGCGCGAAATACATGCGGTAGAGTATCCGGGACACCCTGACGCCGGGAAAATTCCACAGTCCGCCCAAGAAATTCCCGAGCCCCAGCGCGTAGGCCAGAAAGACCGTTGCCAGAACCGGTATCAGCAACCCGGTTGTCCGCCGGGTGACCTCGAGCATCAGGACGATGGCCACCGCGGCGGCAACCAGGTCCACCATGGTGGGCACCTCGTTCCGGGCATGGAGAGCGTCCTCGAAAAGCACGAGGTAAAGGGCCACCGCCACGGACAGGAAGGCCAGCCCGTAGTCGATTTTCAGGGTCTTTCCGGGATGTCGCTTGAGAAGCGGGTAGAGCAGGAAACCCATGAACAGCATGAAGCCGTAGTGGACGGCATTGCGCTGGATCTCGGGCATGATGCCGATGGTATTGACCCAGAGATGGAAAAGGGAACAGAGGATCCCGACGCCGTAGAGGAGTTTCTCGCTCTTTTCCCCGAGAATCCGCTTCACCGCCAGGACTTCACCGCTCACGTCCGTGCGGGCTTCCTGGGGGATGGTGTCCGTCTGTCTCTCCGTCAAGGCGGTTGCCTTTGCAAGGATTCCGGGAAACGGCCGGGGGCGTCACCCCCCGGCCGTGCAACGGGAAGACCGGGTTACTTGATGATCCCTTTTTCCTTGTAGTACTTGATGGCGCCGGGATGGAGCGGAACCGGCAGTCCGAGCGTTGCGCGCTCCAAGGTCATGGCCATGGTCGCCTTGTGGATATTGTGCAGGAACGGGAGATTCTCGAAGATCGTCTTCGTGATCAGGTAGACGGTCTCCTCGGGAAGATCGGGCCTGCAGGCCAGGAAATTGGGTTGCGCGACCGTTCGGATATCCTTCTCCTGCCCCGGATAGGTGCCCGCCTTTACCACATACCTTGTCCAGATGGGGTAGGCCTTGTGCAATGTTTCGAGCTCTTCATCGCTGAAATCGAGAACCCTGACGTTCTTCGCCCCCACCTGTGCGTAGAGCTGGGTGACGGCGGCCACGGGGGGACCGGCCGGGAGGTTCGCACCGACGATCCTGCCGTCCATCATGGCCGAGGCAGACGGGGAGTAGCCCAGGTACTCCGGTATCAAATCCTTCTCCGGGTCGATCCCCAGCGTCGCCAGGATCGTTCGGCCCGATCCTTCGGTGCCGCTTCCCCGCTTGCCGATGGAGAACTTCTGGTGCAGGCCCTTCAGGTCCACCATCGTGCCCGTGTTGACGTACTTGCCCAAGAGCGCGAAATGCTCCACGTTCTCCCAGAGCATCGTCACGGCGCGGAAATCCTTCACCGGTTTCCCTTCGTACGGGCCCAGACCGTTGTAGGCGTTCTGGCCGAAGAGCGCCTGGAGGATGGCCAAGTCCGCTTCCTTGTTTTTCAGCATCTGGACGTTTTCGCCCGACCCGGCGGAGTTGATGGCCGTCGCCGTGATCTTGTTGGCCTTGGCAAGCTTGATGCTGATCACGGTGCCGATGGCCACGCCTACCGGATAGTAAGTCCCCCCCGTGGTGGCCGTCGCGATGATGAGGTTCTTGTCGTCGGCGTGGGCGTCCCCGAATCCGAACGACAGGGTCAACAGCGCACAAAGAAACCCGGTGAGAATCTTCTTTGGCATGGCTCCCTCCTTTCCCTTCGTTGTCTGATGGAAAAATCCGCGCATCGCGGCAATAAAACCCATGTAATGCAAGGGTTTCGATGGAAATCGTCTGGCCGGGACAATCCCCTGCCCGGGCCCCCGAACGTCGTCAGATGTCTATTTATGCCATGACCGCAATCTTAACGCAAACTTCATATCCCCCTCATCCCCCCTTGATATAGAGTTCGTATGATTCCTCCATGCCGAAAATGAATCCCATATGGAGGAGATGCACGATGAAAAAGCGTCATGGCGATCGGTATCGCGTTATTAGGCATCGCTTTCTGGATCGGTGGAGCAAGCCCGGCGGGGGCCGTGGATTCGCTCACCGTGACCGGCGCGGGGGCGACGTTTCCCTACCCCCTGTACTCGAAGTGGTTCTATGAATATTCCAACGCCCACCCCGGCGTGAACTTCAATTACCAATCGATCGGCTCGGGCGGCGGCATCCGCCAGATCACGGCGGGAACCGTCGACTTCGGCGCAACCGACGCCCCGATGAAGGACGAGGACATGGCCAGGCTTCCCGGCCCGATCTTCCACATCCCCACGGCGATCGGCGCGGTGACGGTCGTGTACAACCTGGATGGGGTGAAAAGCGGCCTGAAGCTCACCCCGGACGCGCTGGCAAACATCTACCTCGGGAAAATCACCCGGTGGAACGATCCGCAAATCGCGTCGCAGAATCCTGGCGTGAAACTGCCCGGTGAGGACATCGTGGTGACCCACCGCTCGGACGGGTCGGGGACGACCGACATCTTCACCAATTACCTCGCAACCGTCAACCCCGGGTGGAAGAAGAAGGTTGGCCGGGGAAAATCGGTAAGGTGGCCGGTCGGCCTGGGCGGCAAGGGGAACGAAGGGGTAGCCGGCGTGGTCAAGCAGACCCCCGGCGCCATCGGCTACGTCGAGCTTGCCTACGCGACGCAGAACAAGATGACGGTGGCGGCCGTGCGGAACCGGGAGGGCGCAACCATCCTCCCCTCGCTCGAGTCGACTTCGGAAGCAGCCGCCGGCGCGGCGAAAACGATGCCCTCCGACTACCGGGTCGCCCTGGTGGATGCCCCGGGCAAGGGTTCCTATCCGATCTGCGGGTTCACCTGGCTTCTCGTCTACAAGGACCAGAGGGACGCGGCAAAGGGAAAGGCGCTCGTTTCGTTCCTGAAATGGGCCATGCACGACGGGCAGAAAATGAACGCTCCCCTTCTCTACGCGCCGATTCCCAAGGCGGTCGTCGAGAAAGTGGATGCCACGTTGAAACAGATCCAGTACAAGGGCAAGAGTCTCTACTAAGCGTTCTTCCGCAGGACATCCGCGGGAAACGGGAAGGGGGGCATGCCCCCCTTCCCGTTTTTCACCAACAAGAGGGTTACAAGGCCAGCCGACCGGCCGGAAAAAATGAAGCCGCGTGAAAACATAAGGGACTTGTTGTTCGAGAAGACGACCGCTTTCTTCGCGCTGTGCGTGCTCGCCCTGACCCTCCTCCTGTTCGCGCTCCTGGTGCGGGAGTCGCTTCCTGCGATCCGGAAAATCGGCGCCTCCTTCGTCACGAACACGACCTGGGATCCGGTGCTCGAGGAATTCGGAGCGCTGCCGTTCCTGTACGGGACCGTTGTCTCCTCGTTCCTCGCGATCCTCATCGCCCTGCCCCTCGGGGTGGGGGCGGCGATCTTCATCAACGAATTCGCGCCGAATTGGCTCAAAACCCCGGTCTCCTTCCTGGCCGAGCTCCTGGCGGCCATCCCGAGCGTCATCTACGGCCTGTGGGGGATCTTCGTTCTCCTTCCGGTCCTCCGGGACTATTTCATGAAGCCGGTCTCGCGCGTCCTGGGGTGGATCCCCCTGTTCCAGGGGCCGGTCTACGGCCCGAGCATGCTCGCGGCGGGGGTCCTCCTCTCGATCATGATCGTCCCCTTCATCCTGTCGGTCAGCCGGGAGGTCCTGGCCACCGTCCCGAAGGTCCAGAAGGAGGCCGTTCTCTCCCTGGGCGGGACCCGTTGGGAGATGATCCGGATCGTCATCGGGCAACACTGCATCCCGGGGATCTTCGGTGCGACGATCCTTGGCCTGGGAAGGGCCCTGGGGGAGACGATGGCGGTCACCATGGTGATCGGCAACCGGCCGGACATCGTCTTGTCCCTCTTCCAGCCGGGGTACTCGATGGCCGCGGTGATCGCCAACGAATTCACGGAGGCGACCGGCGAACTCTATCTCTCGGCCCTGGTCGAAATCGGTCTCGTTCTCTTCCTCCTGACGATCGTCGTCCACCTCGTGGCGAAAGGTATCCTGAGAAGGATGGTTCCGGAGACACGGAAAGGGGCGGCACGATGAAATCGATCGCCTTCCGCCGCCGTGCCACCGACAGGATCATGAAAACGCTCTTTCTCCTGAGCGTGTTCCTCGTCATCCTCCCCCTCTTTCTGATCTTCTTCGACCTGCTCTGGAAGGGGGCAAAGGAGCTGAGATGGTCCCTTCTGACCGATCTCCCGCGGCCCGTTGGAGAGCCGGGGGGCGGGATAGCGAACGGTATCACGGGAACGCTTACGCTCGCCGGGCTGGCGATGGCCGGGGGGATCCCCCTGGCGGTCCTGTCCGGCATCTACCTCGCGGAGTACGGGAAAGGGGTGCTTGCCTCCCTTGTTCGTTTCGCGGTCGATCTGCTGGCCGGCGTCCCCTCCATCATCATGGGGATCTTCGGGTACGTCCTGTGGGTCCTCCCGATGAAGCGGTTTTCGGCCTGGGCCGGAGCCTCCGCGCTTGCCATGATCTTCATCCCGATCGTGGTCCGCACCACCGAGGAGATGCTCAAAACCGTCCCGGTGTCGGTCCGTGAGGCGGCACTGGCGCTGGGGATCGAACGATGGAAGACTACGCTCTTCATCACCGTTCGCACGGCATCGGCCGGTATCATCACGGGGATTCTGCTGGCGATGGCGCGGATCCTCGGGGAGACGGCTCCCCTCCTGTTCACGGCGCTGGGGAACCAGTTCTGGCAGACGGGCCTGGACCAGCCGATCGCGGCGGTGCCGCTGCAGGTGTTCTCCTACGCGATTTCTCCGTATGATGACTGGCACGACAAGGCATGGGCGGGAGCAGTCGTTCTCATCCTGATGGTTCTCGTCTTAAGCATCGGGGCGAGGGTTCTGACGCGCGAAAGAAATTAACGGGAGACGATGACGATGGACAATGCGATCGAGGTGAGAAATCTTTCCGCCTGGTTCGGCCAGAACCAGGTGCTTTCGGATATCACCATGGACATCCGGCGGAACTCCGTCACCTCGGTAATGGGTCCCTCGGGGTGCGGCAAGAGCACCTTCATCCGGTGCCTGAACAGGATGCACGACCTGACGCCCGGCTTCCGCATGACCGGGGAGATCCTGTTCGACGGCAGGAACATCCTCACGGAGAAGATCGACCCGGTTCTCCTTCGCAGAAAGGTCGGGATGGTCTTCCAGCAGCCGAATCCCTTCCCGCGGATGTCCGTGTACGACAACGTGGCCGTGGGCTTGCGGCTCAACGGAAGAGGAAAATCCCGCGGCGAAATCGCCGACGTGGTGGAGAAATCGTTGCGGATGGCGGCGATCTGGAACGAACTGAAGGACCATCTCGACCGGGCAGGGGCGTCCCTGTCGGGAGGGCAGCAGCAGCGCCTCTGCATCGCACGGGCCCTGGCCGTCGAGCCGGAGGTTCTTCTGATGGATGAGCCGTGCTCCGCCCTGGACCCGGTCTCCACCGCCAAGATCGAGGAACTGATCGAGGACCTGGGAGACCGGTACACCATCGTGGTCGTCACGCACAACATGCAGCAGGCGGCCCGGATCTCCGACTCCGTCGCCTTTTTCCTCATGGGGGTCCTGGTAGAGATGGACAAGAGCGCGAAAATCTTCACGAATCCTTCCGACAAACGAACCGAGGAGTACATCACCGGCAGATTCGGATAATCAAGGAGGCGAAACAGGAGATGAAGAAACACTATTCCGAGGAGCTGAACCACCTGAAAGAGATGGTCCTGCGGATGGGTGGGCTTGTCGAAAAGATGACCCACGACGCCGTCCGGGCGCTCGTGGAGCGGAAGCGGGAGAGGTTTTCGGAAGTACAGGAGATGGAAAAGCAGGTCAACCAGATGCACATGGACATCGACGAGATCGTCCTCGGAATGATCGCCCTGCGCCAGCCAACCGCAACTGACCTGCGGTTCATCACGGCGGCCATGAAGATCAACACCGACCTGGAGCGGATCGGCGACCAGGCGATCAATATCGTGGAGCAGGCAGAGGATCTGCTGTCGGTCCCCCCTGTCAAACCGTTGATCGACATCCCGAGGATGGCGGAGATCGCCGAGGAGATGCTAAAAGGCGCGCTCGACGCGTTCGTCAAGGGCGACGTCGAATCCGCCTACAGCATCATCGAAAGGGACGACGCCGTCGATCAGCTGAAAGACCAGGTCTTTCGGGAGCTTTTGACCTTCATGATGGCGGACGCCACCACCATCGCACGCTCGATGGACCTCATCCTGGTGTCACGCCACCTCGAACGGATCGCGGACCACGCCACCAACATCTGCGAAGATGTGATCTTCATGGTAAAGGGGAAGGATGTGCGACACCAGGGACCGCTGGCATGAGGGCCTTTCTGTTTTAAAAAGCCATAACATACTGAATAAAACACTATTTTTAAAAATAATCATTGACGGCCGCTCCTTTTTCGCGTACAGTGTATTTGTTCTCAAGAAATGTGCCGAAACGTCTCGGGAGGAAATCCATGACAACCCGCAAGAAATACTTCTCCAGCGTAATCCTTATGGCAGCCATCATCGTGGCCGGGTTTTTTATGCTCCTGGCGGCCGTGACCCACGCCTAAAGCCCGAAAGATCTGATAATCCGTTTTTCCCGCCCGTCCGCACGATTCCGTCGCCCTTTCGCGGATGACCCCACCGGTCGAGGACGGTGATCCTGCATTCCTGCCAAATCGTGTAATCCCCGGTATTTCCGGAAACCGATATCCCGCTTATTAAATCAAAGGGCCATACCGCGTCTCGGGAGGTTCCGCATCGTGTGAGAGTTCGTCTTCCCGCGGGGGCAGAATCCGGGGGACAACAAGATGAAACGCATGACTGTCGGCATTCTGATCCTATTGGCAAGCGCAGCCCTGTACTTCCTCTGGAAAGAGAACGTTTTCGACAACTTCACGCCCCCACGGATCGAGGTCTTCCTTCTGCAATTCGGCCGGTTCGCCCCCCTGGTCTATATCGCCCTGCTGGCGGTTTCGGTCGTCATCAGCCAGATTCCGAACGTCCCCCTGGCCATTGCGGCAGGGATGCTGTTCGGCACGTTTTACGGCGGTCTCTACAGCATCATCGGGGGAATGCTGGGATCGCTGGCCTGCTTTACCATCGCGAGATTTCTCGGCGTCGCCTTCCTGAAAAAAATCTTCGGGAAAATCCCGGTGTTCTCCGAGCACTGCAAGGAAACCCACCTGGGCCTTCTCATCTTCCTCACCCGTCTCATCCCCTTTTTTTCCTTCGATCTGATCAGTTACTGCTCCGGGCTTACCAACATCCGGACAAGGACATTTCTGCTCGCAACGCTGCTTGGCATGACCCCCATGACCTTCCTGTTCTCCCACCTGGGAAGGGTGATCATGTTCCAATCCTCCACCACCCTCATACTGAACGGCGTCATGCTGGCACTGTTTTTTCTGGTGCCGTTTCTCGCGCAGAAATACAACATTTTCAACCTTAATAAATATATCGAGTTCAATTGACCGGGACGGATGCGGGGAGCCGGGGGAACCTTCCCGGAGACACCCGCCGGATGATACGCGCCCGTCATTTCCGTTCGCGCAACGAGCCGGTGAGGTGTTCGGGTACCCGGGAAATTTCCGGGTCGACGACCTGGACAGGAATGGGATGCATCGCCTCCAGGTGAACGTCCCGCTGCGGCAGGGCGATGACGATCTCTTCCTCATCGAGCGCCTCCTTGATGCGGTGCCGTATATTGCTTAATACAACGCGGTTCTCCTCGTCGGTCTCCAGTATAAGCCACAGATAGACCCGGAACATCAGGGCGCTATCGCCGAACTCCTCGAAGAACACGTAGGGGGCCGGGTTCGTCAGCGTGTGGGGGTCCTCTTTCACCACCTGCAGGATCAGATCGGATACCTTTTGCGTCGGAGAGTGGTACGCAACGCCCAGGGCGATTTCATACCGCACCTGCTTGCTGGAGTGAGTCCAGTTCGTCACTCGCTGTTCCAGGAACTGGCTGTTCGGCACCAGCATCTCCACGCCGTCGAAGCGCAGGATCGACGAACTCCGCATGCCGATCGCGGTTACCCGCCCCCGGTGCCCGTCGATCTCCACGACATCGCCGACCTGAACGGTGCGGTCGAACAGAAGGATCACGGAGCTTAAGAGATTCCCGATGAGATGCTGCGCGCCGAACCCGGCCGCGATCGCCAGAGTGCCGCCGAAGAAAGCGAATACGGCCAGCGGGATGTTCACCGACGCGAGGGCGATGGAGAACAGGGCGACGAAGGTGAAAAAGGACCACTTTCTGCCGACCTGCTTCGCCGCGCTTTCGTCCCTTCCGAAACGCCTGACCGCGAACCGCTCCACCGGCCTCTTCAGCCGCCGCGCCGCCCAGAGCCCCAGAACGAGAATGAACAGCGCCTTGGCGATCTTCCCCGTGGTGACGCTGATCGGACGAGAGATTTTCCTGCCTTCCACGATAGCCGATTCTTCCGCGACATACAGCTCGGTATCCCAGGCCTGCCGGAGGTAGGCAGACAGGGTCTTCAGCCGGTCCATGATCCCGAGTCGATTCGACAACCGTTCTTCCAGTGCGCCGAGATCGCTCGCCCATCGCTCCCCCACCCTTTCCGTGCGGTTCAACGCTTTCAGGGCCTGCCGGTACAGGACCTCCCGGTCCGCATACGCGGTGACGAACGTTCGTGTCACCTGCTCTTCCCCGTTCGACAGCCCCCCGGACGAAAGTTTCTCCCGTTGCCCGCTGACCATGGAGGCCAGCTTGCCCAGGCCGTCCTCCAGGCTGTTTTTCCAGAGGCGGATATGTTCCAGCATCTGCCGGTTCTCTTCGGACAGTTTGCGGATCTCCTGCGGATCGCTTTTTTCGCCCAGCCGGTACCGGTTTTCCCAGATCTTTTGTTCGACGGTCAACTGGTGGAGCATCCCCCTGGTTATATCCACTTTCAGTCGGGCCGTGTCGAGGAAGGCTTTTTCCGCCTCCAGGAGGGATTTGAGGTGATCGAGCGTTTTCCTCTGTTCCTTCGCTGGCTCCCGCCCGGGGGGTACGCTCGCCTGGGTTCGGGACAGCGCATCCCGGTCCTTTTCCAGGGCCTGGCGCGCCTCCTCCTCTTCCGCCAGTGCGCGGGTCAACCGGTCGTTCAGGGATTTCGCCGGAACCTTTAACTCCTGAAGCTTCTGTTCCAGGTCCGCACGGGAAAGGGGAGACGCGGCCTCGGCGAGCCGGTATTGGCGTTCGAGAAACGGGAGATAGTCCCGCTTTCCGTCCAGGTCCTCGTCGAGCACAAGCCGTTGCGTTTCCAGGGAAAGGGCGCCCACCTCCGCCATCTCGTACCGCCTTTTGGCGAGGTCGCGAAGCCACATCGCGCGCACCTTCGGCTCCCCTTCCGGTCCGGAGACGATGTGCTCCTCCGCGTCCCGGAGATCCTTTCCGGCTTTCTCCAGATTCCTCAGGGATTCCCGCAACCCGCCTTCGGTGATCTTCCGCTTGACCTCCGCCATCTGCTTCTCGAACTGCTTGTCCCTGATGGTGGCGTACAGGTCTTCGAGGAAGGAAACGGGATAAGGGGGCTTCTCCGTGAATCCCTTCCATTCGTTCCGCTCTGTAGTACGTTCCCTGTTCGCTTTCCGGATTTCCTTCAGGTCCTGCAGGGAGTTCAGATGATTCTCGAGGAGATAGACGGTCTCGAAGGTAAGCCGCTGCCACTCGGCGACCTCCTCCGGTAAAGCGGCTCCCAGGCCGTTTCCTTCCCTGGGGATTCCTTCGCCCGTAGAAGAACTCGCTCGCGACCGGATCTCCTGCAACCGGGTCTGCAGGCGGGCGATCTCCTTGTCGATATCCTCCTCCGAAGCGGGCAGCGTCACCTCCCTGCCTTCCTCGGCACGGCCGGAGTCAGGCATTGTGATCGTCTTCTCCGGCGTCTGGGCGGCAGTCCCGGGCAGCGGCAGGAGGAACAGGGATGGAAAGAGGACAAGAAAGATGACGAAGATGCCGGAAAACCGTTTCCTTTCGGCATCGAAGGGAAACATGGTCATAGGGGGGGTCCTTCCCATGGACAGCGGGATTGGGATTCTTCCCTATTAGAACCCTTGGAGGGGGGCCCGGTTCCCGGGGACCGCAAGAGAAATGCGAACACGCCGAAAGAACCTTACGGGGAAAGAGGGTAAGGCAGGCAGTAACCTTCAGTATTCGATCGTTATTTTCGCCGCGAGGGACGGGAACCCGTCCGGCGACCGGGGCCCCTCTTTCCCCCCCGGAGAAATACCCTTTTTGTTATCGAACCGAACGAGAATTCTTCGGGGAACCTTTTTCCCCACCGGATCCCGGACAATCTTCCCGTTCATGATCGGGGTCTCCCACGGAAGGTAGGGGTACAGGGAGAAATCGAAGGGTCCCGGTTCGTAGATCCACTGGTTGACGTTCCCGTCCATCCCCAGACTCATCGGCGGACCGAGAAATTCCAGCACCTGTTCCATGGTCTTCCCTTCCACCAACTGCCGGAACAGAAGAGGGGGATACACTTCGCGGTGGAAGAGCTTCCCGCCCTGCGAGTAGAGGACTCCCAGATACACGACGGCGACCAGAAGAGGTATGGAGGCGCCGATGAGGAACAGTTTCCCCCTGGTCGACCCCTTTTTCGGGGGGGATCCTTCCGAAAGGGAGAACTCGGATTCGACTTCCCCGACGGGCAGCCTTCTGCCTCGAGTACCGAATCGACGCCTGGGACCCTGCGGTTCCATGACAATTTCTTCGTAAGACCCGAACTCCTTCGGCGGATAGGGAACCCGAATACGATAGCAATAAATACCCTCTTTCGGGGACCAAACTTTCCGACTTTCCCCCTTGCCTGTTGCGGGAACCGGGGCCCCTCCCCCATGATGGAGGAGGGGCCAAAAAGAACCCGGATCCGTGGCATCGAATGTCGAGGGAAAGCGGGGAACGGACCCGCTCCGGGACGGGGGCACGAAAGTGCGGATCACGAAGACAACATCGACCTTTACGATCAACGCATCCCCTCTCGATTTCTTCTTCGGACGGGTCATTCCCCCGGTGAAGGAAGTGTATTTCGACCGGACCTGGGGAGAAGTCACGGTACGCCCCCGTCTTCTTTCGAAGACCGAACGGGCAATCCCCTATCGCCAGATCCTGAAGATTCATCACCGGATAAACGCCCCGATCGTCCGCACCGGACAGGACGGCGGGGGATTCACCTATTACCGGTCCGTGTCCGCGGTGTCGGAAGTCCTTCTCGAGCTTCGGGATGCCTCGACGGTGATGATATACGCGGATATTTACGACCAGGGAGGAAGCAGCAAGATCATCCGGGAAAAGATCCGCGAGGTCCAGAAGCTGGTCGACGAGATCGCGAGAATCACGGAGAAACCGGAGGTCATCGACTTCCAGGAAGTGGAGTGCACGTTCGACATGGCGGAGCGGAAAATCATGTTTTCCGGAATGATGCTCCCGAAGAATCTCCACGGTTCGTTTCTCCGGTTCGAGCAGGTCGAGAGGATCGAGGTGGTGGAGACGCCCAAGGGGTATTTTTCGTTCTCGATCTTCCCCCGGTGGGGAACGGGGATCACCACGGTGCAGGGTTACGATACGACGAATTTCCTTTCCGACACCGTGGAGATGATCGCGAAGCGTTCGGATCTGTTTTTCCTCAGGGTCGAACGAAAACCTCCATCGATGGAGATTTCGCACGTCCCCAACGTTCCCATCATGCCGCGCATGGGGGCAACATCGCGGTCGCCGACCCCGGGGAAAAAATTCGACCTTTCAACGATCCTCGCCCGGTTCCGCCGCTGATCATCCCGGCCGTCCGGGCGTTGCCGTGCAAGCTTACTCTTTATATCTCCAGAGCTTCCCTGTTCGTCAGTTTTCTCCCGAGAATCGAAGCCGCGGTAACGAGAAGCGAAGAGACGAAAATCATGATGATGCCCAGAGCGGATAACCTGCCCCACAAGCCGTCTTCGGCAAATCGCAGTATCTGTACGGCCAGCACCTCCGACCCCGGTCGGGAAAGAACCACCGAAAGGGTCAGTTCCCGCACGAACATGGTCGCCATGAGGATCCAGCCCGACAGGATCCCGGGTATCAGGAGAGGGATCACGATGCGCCGCAACGTGGCGAAGGCGCCTGCCCCGCAGACCCGGGAGGATTCCTCCAGGTGGCTGTGAATCTGGACGAAAGCGCTGGAAAGCGGCCGGATCCCGTAAGGCAGATAGGTGGCTATGTACCCGATCAACAGCGCCCATATCGTGGCGTAAAGAGGCGTTCGGACGAAAACCCACATGAACCCCACCCCGATGACGATGCCGGGAAAGGAGAACGACAGAAAACTCAGCGACTCCAGGATGCCGGACGCCGTCGTGCGCACCTTGACGATGACGTAGGAGACAAGAATCGAGAGGATCACCCCCAGGGTGGCCCCCACCACGCCGAGCGTGATGCTGTTTCTCAGCGCCAGCAACGATATCGGGTCCCGGAGCACCTCCGTCCAGTTCTTCCAGCTCATCTGCGAAAATGCTTTTGCCGTCGGTACCATGACGTAGGGAAGCATGGACGTGTAGAAGAGCACCATAACCGGCAGCACGATGAGCACGAACGACAGCAGGCCGATGACGCCCATCAACGGATACCGGGAGAGCTTCAGATCGATCAGGGCGGGCTTGAACCCCCGGCTCGATATGGTGACGTATTTCCCGCTCTCCGAGGTCAGATAGCGGTACAGGTAGATCAGAAGGATCGATGCGGCAAGAGCGCTCATGCCCACTGCGGCAGCCTTGCCGTAGTCGGCCGCGAACCCCGTGGAGATGATCCGGTAGATGTGGGTGGCCAGCACGTAAATCCTTCCCGGCATGCCGATGACCGAGGGCACGGCAAAAGACGCGATGCACCGGACGATGACAAGGATCACCGAGGCCAATATGGCGGGTCGCAGCACAGGAAGCGTCACCCGGGTGAGCGTGCGCAGAGGGGAAGCCCCGCACACCTTGGAGGACTCCTCCAGCGAAACGTCAAAAGCGCTCATGGCGGGCGCGATGATCAGATAGGCGATGGGCAGGTCCAGAAGCCCCTCGACAAGGATCATTCCCGGCAGCGAATAGATGTTGAAGAGCGCGGTTTTCAGGCCAAGGAAATCCATCAGCAGCCGGTTGAGGATCCCGTTGCTGGGGTTCAGGAGGAGAACCCAGCTGACCGCAAAAAGGATGTGCGGGATCATCATCGGAACAATGGAGATGATCCCGAAGAAGAATTTGAAGGGAATGTTGGTCCGGGTGTTCGTGTAGGACAGAAAGAGCGCGAGCAACGTGGCAACGGAGGCCGACCCCAAGGTAAAGATCAACGTATTCCAGAGGACGACGGTGAGCTCCGGGTCGGTGTAGGCCTCGACGTACTTGTCGACCGTGAAGTTCCCGAAGGCGCCGAACCCTTCCGAAAAGCTCCCGACCAGGAGCATCAGGACGGGGCTGATCGTCAGAAGGCCGACAATGACAATCAGGGTTGGTGTAAGCGGCAGTCGTTTCCCCATGGCAGCGACTAGGCCGGCAGCAGGAAACAGTGGTCGGGGTCGAAGGAGAGATACAGTTCGCCTCCTTCCACGACATTGACGGTGGGGGAAATCGTGGTGGTGACCGGCGTGTTGCCTATCCGGATCTCGCCCTCATAGGCCTCACCGGTGAAGAGGAGCGTTTCCACCTTCCCCCGAAAGATGTTTCTCCCTCCCGCCGCGTCGGTTGCCGCCAGCTTGATGAACTCGGGGCGCACGCACAACATCGCCTCCTGGCCGGGCCCGATCTTCTGGCTGTTCAGACCGACGATCGTTCCGATTTCCGTGTCGATGACGGCGTGCGAGCCCTCGAGCATCACAACCCTTCCCTTGATCAGGTTGGCCCGACCGATGAAATCGGCCACGAACCGGCTGTCGGAGCGGAAATAGATTTTCTTGGGGTCGCCAACCTCGACGATCCTGCCGGCACGCATGACCGCTATCCGGTCCGAGAGGGCCAGCGCCTCGACCCGGTCGTGGGTCACGTACACCGCGGTGATTTTCAGCTCGGTGAGAAACCTGCGCAGTTCCTTTCGGGTCTCTTCCCTGAGCTTGGCATCGAGGTTGCTCAAGGGTTCGTCAAAGAGAATGACCTTGGGCTCGGCGACCAACGCCCGTGCCAGGGCCACTCGTTGCTGCTGCCCGCCGCTGAGCTTTGTCGACGGGCGGTTCTCGAACCCGGTAAGCTGCACGAAGGCAAGAGTCTTGGCTACCCGGGTCCGTATTTCCTCCATTGGCGTGTTTCGGGTTTTCAGGGGATAGGCCACGTTGTCAAAAACGTTCATGTGCGGCCAGATCGCGTAGGTCTGAAAAACCATCCCCAGTCCCCGCTTTTCCGGCGGCACGAAGATCGACCTCTCCTTGGAAAATACGATCTCGTCCCCGATGACGATCTCGCCCGAATCGGGCGACTCCAACCCCACTATGCACCGCAAAAGCGTGGTCTTGCCGCAACCGCTCGGGCCAAGAAGGGTAAATATCTGGTTGGCGGGAATGGCGAGGTCGACGTGGTCCAGGGCCCGGATCCGCTTGCCCTCCGAATGGAAATCCCGGGTCAGCCCTTTGATCCGTATCTCCATGCTTCCCTCAACCCGAAAACTCCCGGGACCGTGCTTGACCGGCCCCGGGAGCACAGTGATTCCTTTGCGATCCGGACGCGGGTATTCGGCTTACTTGGCGAAAAAAATCGTTTTGAACTTCTCCCCCCAGGAGCGGATCTCCTCATCCGACAGTTCGCGAATCGGAAGAACCTTGGCCTCGCTGATGCCGTCGATGGGAGGAAAAACGCCGGGAGCCAGCACATACTCGCCCACCTTGTCCGCAAGGAGCTTCATGGCGTCCTTCGACAACCAGTAATCCATGAATACCCGGGCGGCGTCGGGATGAGGCGCTTTGGCGGCAATCGCCACGCCGCGTGGCGTGCCAAGAAGGGTGCCGACCCTGGCCCAGTCCAGCGGGGCCGGCGCATGGGTGATGATGTATTTGGGCATGGAAATGGCCAGAAGCTTCTCGCCGCTTTCCACGGGAGCCGGAGTGGGGCCGAAGGACTTGACGAACATCGGCTTGTTCGCCGCCAGCCCCTTGACGAAATTCATCCACTCCTCGTCGGTTGCGAAAATTTTCGCTTCCTTCAAACCCACAAGCCAGCTGATGGTGGTGGCGTGTGAGGACGGATCCGGCATGACGATCTTGTCGTGCCATTTCGGGTCGGTCAGATCCTGGTAACTCTTGGGAACGTCCCCGGGCTTGACCAGATCCTTGTTGTAAATCGGTGCGACATACTCGATGCCGAACTGCATGATGGTATCGTCTTTCCGCGCCCAGTCGGGGTACCCGGCGGCAGAGGGGGACCGGTACGCGGCGAGCACCCCCTTCTCCTTCAGGGTCTGAAGGATCGGCAATGGCCCCTGGAGCACGTCGGCTTCCAGCTTGCCCGCGGCAATACTCGGTGAGCACGGTGGCGAGATACTTGGAGGTGGAGATTCGCGTGTAGACGCCCTTTACTCCCCTGGCGGCGGTAAACGCCTCCATGATCGGTTCCACCGCAGTGATATTGGCGTAAAAGTTGGCTTTCCCTTCCTCCCTTGCCTTGGAGAGATCCGATGCGAATGCCGCCGGGACCAGAGCAACGACAAACAGCAGAACAGCCAGCTTTTTCATGATCTCCTCCCCTCCGTAAGCGTTGACGGTTCTTTCCAACGAAAGGTGTTCCCGATCGGAACCCCAAGCCGTCTTGATCCGTTTGTCCGCAATTCCCGTCAATCATAATCCCAACAAGCGAAAAGCACAAAACCGCGGACGAACCTTCGGGGTTCCCGGTACGGGAGAAGCCATTCCCCCACAGAACATGCCCGGAATGCGATATCATTTGCCCAACGAAAGCACCGCGAGCGCAAACCCGGGCGTCCTGCGACGACATCCGGTTTTCGGGAGGAGATTTCTCCCGTCGCCGTTGCCAGGAGACAATAAAGGATGGCGCACCCCAAACTCACCGTCTCGCTCGTGCTGGGCAGTGGTGGTGCCAGAGGGCTTGCCCACATCGGGGTTATCGACTACCTCGTCAAAAACGGCTACCAGATCGGCTCCCTTGCCGGTTCCTCCATGGGTGCCTTGATCGGCGGCGTCTTTGCGGCGGGGAAGCTTTCGGACTATACCCGGTGGGTCACCCGCCTGGAGCGTCTGGACGTGATCCGTCTTCTGGATCTTTCCTTCGGAAGCACGGGGCTGTTCAAGGGCGAACGGGTGATCGGCGCGCTCAAGGAGCTGATCGGGGATCGCAACATCGAAGACCTTCCCGTTCCCTTTACGGCGGTCGCCACGGATATCCAGAGCGGCAAGGAGGTCTGGCTTTCCCGGGGTCCCCTTTTCGACGCGATCCGTGCCTCGATTGCGATTCCCATGATCTTTACCCCCCACACCCTGAATGGTCGGCAACTCGTGGACGGCGGCCTCGTCAATCCCGTCCCGGTCGCACCGACCCTCCACGTTCATACGGATCTGACGGTCGCCGTGAACGCAAGCGCAGAGCCGGCGGGTGAACTGCAGTCCCCCGACTGGGAGGAGATTCGGGACGACGACGAGGGAGGAAGCCTTCGCCAACGGATCGCCGCGTTCATCGCCGATCTCACCCACCACAGGCATGTCAGGGAAGAAGACATGGGGTTGATGGATATCATGTTCCGTTCGATGGACATCATGCAGAACATGATCGCCAGGTTCCAGTTGTCGACCTACGCGCCCGACGTGGTGATCGAAATCCCGCGAGACGTCTGCAGCGCGTACGAAATGTACCGCGCACGCGAACTCATCGACTTCGGCAGGGAAAAAGCGGAAGCGGCATTCGCCCGGCGGTAGCAGAATGCGCCGGTTCGCCCCGGATGGAACACATATGGGGCAGGCGTTCCCGGAACCCGGGAAGGAGGAACGGGAAGGGCATGGAACACGAAGAAGAAAACCGGGATCCGTTCGACAGGTTCCGCGACTGGTATGAAGAGGCGGTTCGCTCCTCCCTCGGGATTCCGAACGCGATGTGCCTTTCGACCGCACGTACCGGCGGTACCCCCGCGGCGCGGATGGTGCTCCTGAGCTCCTTCGACCGGCGGGGATTCGTCTTCCATACGAACTACGAAAGCGCCAAGGGGGGAGAAATCGCGGCTTGCCCCCGGGTGGCCCTTCTCTTCTGGTGGGAACCCCTGAACCGACAGGTTCGGATCGAGGGAGTCGCGGAAAAAACATCCCCGGAAGAGTCGGACGCCTACTTCGCGAAACGACCGAGGGGCGCCCAGCTCGGCGCGTGGGCTTCGGAGCAGAGCCGCCCCCTACCCTCCACGGAGACGCTTACCGCAAGGGTGCGGGGTATCGAGATGCGCCACGAGGGAAACCCCGTCCCCCGCCCGCCCCACTGGGGGGGCTACCGCGTCATCCCTTGCGTCTTCGAGTTCTGGACGGGCCGCGAAAACCGCCTCCACGACCGTCTCCGGTATGGCCGTACGCCCGATGGGTGGGCGGCAACACAGCTGTATCCGTAGCGGACCGGCAGGATCCCCGGTGCGCGGAGCGGTTCCTTGCTTCTCTTTTTGTCCGGCGGAGGTTATAAGGGAAAGATGTCCGGTCCCCGGTCAAGAACAGCGATTCCGGATCTGACGCTGCTGCGCATCCAGGCGGGTTCGGGCCTTCTGTTCGCCACGTTTCTCGTTCTTCACCTTTCGAACACCATTCTCGCAAGCGCGGGACAGACGACCTACGACTCCTTTCAGAACACGATACGGTGGTATTACCAGTTTCCCCCCGTCGAGATCATCGTGGTCCTCCTGGCGGCAACGGTACACGCCTGGGCGGGAATTTTACGCATCTGGCGAAGGACGAAAAAATATTTCGACCCGAAGACCCAGCGCTTCGCCCTGCCCCTGCGGATGCGGCTGCACCGGTGGTGCGGGTACATCATCCTTTTGATCATCCCGGGCCATATTTCCGGCACCCGGGTGCCCGGCCTGCTGGAGGGATTACCGGCCGATTTCTCGTTCGTCAATTTCAGCATCACGTACTGGCCCTGGTTCTTCTACCCCTATCTCCTGGCCTACGGGGTGGGCGCCGCTTTCCACCTGATTCACGGGACGCTCCTCTCTCTCGGCGTGTTCGGCGCCAGGATGCCTCGCTGGGCGATGGAAGGAAAATCGAAACCGTTCTGGACGAGCTTTGCCACGTTCGCCTTTCTCATCGTCTTCGGGGTATTCGCGCTGGGGGGAAACCTGTTCACGCCCAACACGGATCGCTTTCCCGAACTGAAAGCCTTCTACGAGAAGAAGTTCCAGAAGATCTTCATGCCCTGGAAGGAAGAACCGTAACCTGCAGTTATAAGGTCAGGGCAGTTTCCGGTCCGCACGGGCCCAGGCGCGATGGAATCGCTGTTCGGCATCCGCCGCCAGGTCGGCCTTGCCCTGTGCCCTGAGGCTCTCCGCGAGCCCATACAGGGACCACGGATTTTCGGAGTTCTTTCCCAGGTCCGTCCGGTACACCGATTCCGCTTGCGCGGGACGTCCTGCCGCGAGGAGCACCGCCCCGAAGGATTGGCGGACCGGAAAGTACCAGGGAGGCGGTTCGTCATACGTCAAGGCCTCCTCCAGGGCGATTCCCCGCTTTAGGTGCGCAATTGCCGCATCGTATTCCCCCTGCGAGGCTGAAAGCTCCCCGGCCAGCACTTCGACCGCGATGTCCACAAGACTCGAGGCCTTGTTCAGGTCCCAGATCGTCACGGTTTCCAATTCCGGCTTTCCTGCGATGGTCCTTAGCCTGGATAGCTCGCCTTTTGCCTCTTCGATTCTCTCCTTGTGCGTGAACGCCATGCCCCGGGCATAGCGCCACATGGCCGTGGGATACAGCAGGTCCTCCTCCGGTGACACCTCGCTTAGAATATCCTCCCACAGCCTGAACCGGACGAGGGTGGTATAGGGGGCCACGTAGTAATGCTGCAGGAAACCCGTACCTCCTTGCCGCATCCTGGACGGGTCCACGCCGCCGGCCAGCTTGCGCGCCGCACGAAGAGCATCTTCCGAGCGTCCTTCCATGGTGTAACTCGCCAGGAGGAAGTGAAGGACATGGGGTACGTAGGCCAGTTGGTAGAATCCCTGTGTATGAAAGGAAGAGGTGAGCAGCTTGTCCACCTCGAGAGCCCTCTCGTTGATTTCGCTGCAGTCATGGTAGAAACCGGCCGCGTAATAGGCATGGCCCGCCATGTGCACCAGGTGGCCTGACGCCGGGACCAGGTCCTTGATCATGTCTGCGCTGCGGATCGTCTTCTCCGGGAACGGGGAGTTCTCCAGCAAGTGGATATAGAGGTGATGCGCGTGAGGATGTCGGGGATGATCCGCTATCACCTTTACCAAAATCGCCTCGATTTCGGGAGTCCATGCTTGCGGCTTGCCGTCAACCGTCCAATAGTTCCACGGGTGGAGGTCCATCAGCGCCTCCGCATACAGGACGTCGATGTCCGGATCCTTCGGGTAGCGGCGGTACACATCCCGCATCGCCTCGGCAAATCCCTGATCGAGGGAAGAGCGGTCCTTGACCGGCTCTTGTCCGTACCGTTTTGCCAAAGCACGGATAAGCGCCCGTTCCCGGTCGGATGCCTTGTCCATCAACGACAGAGCCTTGCGGGAGAATTCATAGGCCTTCGGAACGGCGTCGTTGTCCATGGGAGCGTTGATGTTCGGCCCCAGCACGAACGCCGCCCCCCAATAGCACATGGCGCACTCGGGATCGAGCGCGGCGGCTTCCAGAAACGATGCTTCCGCGTCCGCGTGATCGAACCCGTAGGTCAGCACCAATCCCTGGTTGAAATACGCCCTGGCCATGTCGCTATTCGCCGTGATGAAGGTGTCGAGGGGATACAGCCCTTTCACCAGGGGCACCTTCCCCTTTTCTCTTTGGATCGTCTCATCAGGAGATCCATGTTTCCCTTCGCCATGGGAGTGCGCGGCGCGACCCGGTACCATGAGGCAGAGAAGGGAAAGAACCAGCAGAAACCACCGGGAACCGATCTTGTTCCCTCTATCGCTTTTCATGCCTCACCTCACTGACTTCCCGGGACACGGCAAGCGCCTTTCGCAGTCCTCCACCATTTTGTTGAGACGACAAACGAACAATTTCCGTTTCGCCTTCCGCGAAATCCGGGGATTCTTCATATAATCGAGGAACGGAGAGCGTACCGAGGCCGGAAAGACGCCGGTCACGGAGCGGAGGATATGCAAGGATTTACGCCCCTGACGACCGGCAAACCGAACCGGGACCGCACCCGCGCCCTGGGCCTGCTCCTCCTCGCAGCGTTCCTGTGGAGCCTGGGGGGAACCCTCATCAAGCTGGTGCATTGGCACCCGATGGCCATCGCCGGCATGCGCAGCGCCATCGCGGCCGTCCTGATCCGCGTCGTTTTCCGCCAGATGTCCTTCACGTGGTCCCTCTATCAGGTGGGCGGAGCCGTCGCGTATGCGTGCACCGTCCTGTCGTTCGTCGTGGCCAACAAGATGACCACCGCCGCCAACGTCATCCTGCTGCAGTACACCGCCCCGATCCACGCCGCCCTCTTCGGGGCATGGTTCCTGGGGGAGCGGGCGTCGCGCCTCGACTGGGCGACGATCCTTTTCGCCCTCGCCGGCATGGCGCTCTTTTTCCTCGGCCACCTGACGACCGCGGGATTCTGGGGGAACATCGTCGCCCTGGGAAGCGGCCTCAGCTACGGGTGGCTCGCCCTCTTCCTGCGCAGGCAGAAATCCGGATCTCCCATGGAATCGGTATTCCTCGGGAACGTGCTCGCAGGCCTAGCCGGCCTCCCCTTCATGTTCGGTTCGTTCCCGGGGACATCGGATTGGATCGGGCTCGCCCTTCTGGGAGTGGTTCAGCTGGGCCTTCCCTACATCCTGTACGCCATCGCGATCCGGCACGTTTCCGCCGTCGAGTCGTTGCTGATCCCCATGGTCGAACCGGTCCTGAACCCGCTGTGGGCGTTCCTGTTCCTCGCGGAAGTCCCGGGACGGATGTCCCTTTTGGGCGGCCTGATCATCCTGGGGTCCGTGACCGCCCGGGGGGCGATACCGCTCCTGCGCGCAAACCCGGAACGATAGGGCGCGTCACCCCCGGTCCACCCCACTCGACATTCGAGGTACGCGGGAATTTCGGATTGTACTCCGTCCCACCCCGCGTATACAGACGGTAAAAAACTGCCGGCTGCGGCGCCGCATGGGATTCGACAAGGAGAGACTGACCGGTCACGGCTTCCGGGCGATGGCAAGGACCATCCTCGATGAAGTGCGTGTACAGCGTCCCCACATCGCGGAACACCAGCCTGGGCGCGTGGTGAAAGACCCGCTCGGCAGGGCCTGCAACCGGACTTCACATCTATCGGACCATTGGAATATGATGCAATTGTGGGTGGATTATCCGGTCAACCAATCGATGGACATTCTGCCGAGTCATTGGAGGGTGGTCATGCGGGACTCCGTTATCCGGTACCGCATTGCGGCGATCGGCGTCATAGCGGTTCTTCATGGATCCGCGATCGCCGGGGAGGTCCTCCGGTGCTCTGGAACAGGTACCAGCATAGGCGGAATGACGTCCCTCGCAGCGGAATTCGAGAAGAAGCACCCCGGAACCAGGATACACCTGTTTCCTAGCATGGGAAGCACGGGGGGAATCCGTGCGACCAAGGATGGAAAGCTCGACGTGGGATTTTCCGCGCGTCCCCTGAAAGACGTGGAGAAAGCCCCGGGACTCGTCGAGGAGCCGTATGCAGGGACGGCGGTCGTTTTCGGTACGCGGTCGTCCAACCCCGCGGAGGGGTTCCGGCTTTCCGAAATCGAGGAGATCTACAACGCCAGGCGGACAACTTGGCCGGATGGGAGCCCGATCCGCCTGGCTCTTCGTCCCCATTCAGATTCCTATACGGATTTTCTCAAGCATATCGAGTCGGGCATGAAGGCCGCGGTCGAAGCCTCCTACAATGTCCCTGGGGTGTTCATCGGCACCACGGATCGGGATGCGGCAAGATATATCGAGCGGACCCCAGGAGCCTTCGGAGTGACAACCTACGCCGTCGTTATCTCCGAGAAGCGAAAGATCAAAATGCTTGCCGTCGACGGTGTCGCACCGACGATGGAATCCATCTCCAGCGGAAAATATCCTTACAGAATTACCCTCTACCTTGTGTATCACAAGGAGAGCTACACCGGGCGAACCAAGGAGTTTGTCGACTTTGTCTTTTCCCGGGAGGCGCAACAGATACTATTGGAAAACGGTTTTTTTCCACTCAATAGAAGCCGGCCGAGGATGGGATGACGGCCTTCTCACGATCCGGTACGGAGGCTTCGGTCCACGACGTTTCAAGGGTCCTGACTCTCCTGGGGGCAACGATCGCCCTTGTCTTGGCGGTTTCCATCCCTTCTTCCTATTACTATTTTTCCATCGGCGCGGCACGACAATCCCTGAGGCTGGAAACGGCACATATCGCCAGGGATATCGAAAATATCGTGGTTGCGAATCCGGAGATGTGGGAGTACGAATTCGCGCGGCTGGCGGATATCGTTGTACAGCCCACGTTCGATGGAACTCTCGATGAACGGATCC
This sequence comes from uncultured delta proteobacterium, assembly GCA_963811025.1. Taxonomy (GTDB): domain Bacteria; phylum Desulfobacterota; class Deferrimicrobia; order Deferrimicrobiales; family Deferrimicrobiaceae; genus CSP1-8. The sequence continues at coordinate 20,017 of CAWEPX010000003.1, read as the reverse complement.
TCCTCGATCGCAAGGGAAAAGTCATAGTCCATTCAATGGAACAGGCGGCCTCCCCCTCCATCACCGCTACGATTCCGATTTTCGACTCCGGCCGCCGCATCGCCTCGGTACTGGGACGAAGATCGATCCGGAAAATCGTCCTCGGAACTTCGTTAATGGCCTTACTGGGAGGGTTGATTGGGGGATTGGCTTACGTCATTTTCATGTACTACCCAATCCGCATGCTCAACAAAGTTTTCAACGATCTTCTAAGAGAGAAGAATAAATTCGAGGCCACCTTTCGAACCATCGGGGAGGGCATCATCGCGGTCGACTCCAACCGGCGAATTACGAATTTGAACCCGGAGGGGGAACGACTCGTCGGGTGGAAACTGGATGAGGCGCTCGGGAAACCCCTGGAAGATGTCTACTGCCCATCCGGGGAAGATGAATCTCTCGAGGGTGATCCTGGGGACAATGCAATCCTCCGGTCAAGGGATGGCGACGAGTATTTCATCGTGGAAAACCAATCCCAGATACTGGATGGAGAACGGCACAGTGCAGAGAGACTCATTGTATTCACGGATATCACCGCCCGGAGAAAGATGGAGGAGCAACTCCGTCAGTCCCAGAAGATGGAGGCGGTTGGCCGGGGGGATCGCGCACGACTTCAACAACCTGCTGACCGTGATCACCGGGTACAGCGAGCTCCTGTTGGACCAGCTCGGCGAGAGATCTCCGCAATACGAGGAAGTGGAGGAGATCAAGCGGGCCGGGGATCGGGCGAGGTCACTTACCCAGCAGCTGCTGGCGTTCAGCAGGAAGCAGTTGCTGCAGCCGCAGGTCCTCGACCTGAACAAGGTGGTCTCCCTCATGGAGAATATGCTTCGCCGGGTGATCGGCGAGGATGTGGAATTCCGGACCATACTCGGGACGGACTTGGAGAGGGTGAAGGCCGACCCGGGGCAGGTCGAGCAGGTGATCGCCAACCTGGTAGTGAACGCTCGGGACGCGATGCCGGATGGGGGAGTTCTCACCATCGAAACAGCCAACGTTGAACCGGGGGAGGAATCCCTCCGGGACCACCCGTCCGCCGTCGACGTGCCGCACGTCTGTCTGTCGGTGAGCGACACCGGCACGGGGATGAGCGCGGATGTGAAGGCGCACCTGTTCGAGCCGTTCTTCACCACCAAGGAGAAGGGTAAGGGGACGGGGCTGGGGCTTTCGACGGTGCACGGGATCATCAACCAGAGCGGTGGGCACGTTAGACTCGACAGCAAGGTCGGGGTGGGAACGACCATCAGGATCTACCTTCCGCGAGTGGAAGGGGAAGCCAAGAAACTCCCCGACGTTCCCGATGTAGACTTGTACGGCCGAGAGACGGTGCTCCTGGCGGAGGACGAGGACATCGTGCGGAAGATCGTCGCGCGGGTGCTTGTCGAGAAGGGGTATCAGGTATTTCTTGGCAGCGATGGCAGCGAGGGACTTCGTCTCTTCGAGGAACACAAGGAGTCGATCGACCTTCTCATCACGGACGTGGTGATGCCCGGGATGGAGGACGCGAACTTGCGACCCGGGTGAAGGCCGCGAAACCTGGCCTGAAAGTGTTGTACATGTCCGGCTATACGGATGAGGCGATCAACCCCCAGGGGGCGCTGGAGGAAGGCCTTTCGTTCATACAGAAACCGTTCGCGCCGGATGAGCTGTTGCGCAAGGTTCGGGAGGTGTTGGAAAAGGCCGGCCAGGTTGGGGACGGGGAAGCCGGATCGCGTTGATCTTTTCGCTCTGGCTGGGCGGGTGATGCCAAGCGGTGCGTATGCAAGTTATTGAAAAATGGCGCGCCCTAGAGGATTCGAACCTCTGGCCACTTGATTCGTAGTCAAGTGCTCTATCCAGCTGAGCTAAGGGCGCGTCCGAAGGGGAAAGTCATCATACGGCAAGGGGTTTCCGGCGTCAACAGCGTCTCCGGCAACCCCCAATTTCACCCCGAAAGCAGCGCTTGTTTGCACGGGGTTTGCGGTCCGTTCTGCTCTCCCCCCAAAAATCCGACGGAGACTTCGGGGTGATTTCCCTCCCCGCGTCAAGCGTTTCAGTGCGGCCCTACAGCCCGAAGATCTCCTTCACCTTCGCCTCGAAGGCTTCGTCCGATAGCTGTTTCACCATCGGGATGAACGTCTCCGCCTCGGCACCCACCGGGGTACGGATCGGGGAACCGGCATTTTCGATCACGCGGAAGACCGCCTCCGCGACTGCCACGGGGTCCGGCCCCTCGTTGATCTTCTTCGCCACGACGGGGATGAGCTTCGCGGCCAGACCAGCGTACGGCGACGCCGGGGAGACGGTCGCGGGATTCGCCACCAACCCCTTCGACACAAAGCGGGTTCCGAAGAGGCCCGGCATCACGGAGTGGACCCGGATCCCGAGGGGGCCCGCTTCGTATCGCAGGGAATCGGTGATCGCCTCGACTGCATACTTGCTCGCGTTGTAGTACGTCAACAGCGGAAACCCCATCCTCCCGAGCCACGAGGAGATGTTGACGATCACACCCGACCGCTGAGCCCGCATCAGGGGGAGTGCCGCCCGGCACATCCGACCCACGCCGAAGACATTGACGTCGAACTGGCGCAGGATCTCCGCATCCGTCGCCTCCTCCACCGTCCCCAGGAACCCGAACCCCGCGTTGTTGACGAGGTTGTCCAGCTTTCCGGACTCCTTCGCAACGCGCGAAACGGCGGCACGGACGGAACCATCGTCCGTAACGTCCACCTGCACGGCCTTGATGGAGGTCCCCCGAGTCTTCGCCTCCGCGACCAACGACTCCCCATCCGCCGCTTTCCGCGCCCCCGCGTAAACGTCGTATCCCTTGCCCGCCAGCAAGAGAGCCGTTGCCTTCCCCATCCCGGACGTCGCCCCGGTGATCAGCGTGACCTTGCTCATGTGTACACCTCTCCCCTGATTTTCGTCCATCGTCCACTGAAACCCCAGGGGAGTCATTGACTGACATCAATTACCATGGGAAGGCGATCCGCGCGGGATTGAGCCCCACCATATCAAGGCAACGGCGACCGATTGCATGGTTTTTGTAGCGTAGACAGGCAAATATTGGCGTAAGCAGGAAGCACAACGGATTCGCCAGGCAAACCAATTCCCCGAACAAACACCACGAAAAAGGGACCACCGCGATAAACGGTGTCCCCTTCCTTAAGTCATTCGTAATCCAGTGCTCTATTCAGTTTTAGCCAAGGGCGCGTCAGTGAGGAAAGTCACAATACTGCAAGGGAAATCCTGCGTCCACCACTCATCCGAAGAACCCCGCTTCCACTCCGCAAACGGCCGTTGTTTTCACGGGGTTTGCGGTCCGTGTGCGGTCTCTCCCCACCCCACCTTCCCCGCACATAGAGTCGTTCAGGAATGCATTGACATACCTTGGACCGATTCGAGGGGGGCAGGTCAATATGACCATCCTTGTGATCGTATCCCACCTTAAAGGCCGGAGATTCCCCTCGCCTGGAGCCGGGCCCCATCGACAATTATAGGTGAAAACATTCCGAAATGATCTTTTGTGGACATAACTGTAGCTACCAGCTGGCCATTGAAACCGCTAATGCTGTATAAAGCAATCGTTATTCCAATCTGCATGGTTCTTGCAGGAAATCCTCCATCCCCATCACCTGTCCTCAGGAGGATACCAGTCCATGAACAACGGCGACACGGCGTGGCTTCTCGTTTCGGCAGCTCTCGTGATGCTCATGACACCGGGACTTGCGATGTTCTACGGAGGAATGGTCCGAAGGAAGAACATCCTCGGCACCATCATGCAGTCGTTCATCCTCATCGCCGTGATCAGCATCGAGTGGATGCTCGTCGGGTACAGCTTCGCCTTCGGCCCAGACCTGGGCGGTATCATCGGCGACCTCTCCTGGTTCGGTTTGAGCGGAGTCGGCACCCTGCCGTTCAAGGGGTACGCGGCGACGGTACCTCACCAGACGTTTATGATCTACCAGATGATGTTCGCGGTGATCACGCCGGCGCTTATCTCTGGCGCCTTCGCCGAGCGATTCAAGTTCTCCACCTATCTCGTCTTCACGCTCCTCTGGGCGCTTCTCGTCTACAACCCCGTGGCGCACTGGATGTGGGGGATCGGCGGCTGGCTGCGGAATCTCGGCGCTCTCGATTTCGCGGGGGGGACGGTCGTCCACCTCACCGCGGGGGTAAGCGCGCTTGCCGCGGCGTTCATGACCGGGAAACGGAAGGGGTACGAGTCCGAAAACCTGGCGCCGCATGACCTCCCGATGACGGTACTGGGCGCGTCCATCCTGTGGTTCGGCTGGTTCGGATTCAACGCCGGGAGCGCCCTCGCGGCGAACGGCCTCTCCTCGAGCGCTTTCGTGTCTACCCACATGTCGGCCGCCGGGGCAACCGTATCGTGGATGCTTACGGAGTGGTACCACCGGGGGAAGCCCACCGTGCTGGGGGCCGCATCCGGGTGCATCGCCGGACTCGGGACGATCACTCCGGCTTCCGGGTTCGTTACGCCGCCCGCGGCCCTCGCGATCGGTCTGGTCGCCGGGATCGTGTGCTACATCGCCGTGATGCTCAAGACCAGGTTCCGCTATGACGATTCGCTGGACGTCGTCGGCATCCACGGCGTCGGGGGTATGCTGGGCATGCTCGCAACGGGGCTTTTCGCTACGGTCGCCGTCAACGCGGGAGGATCGAACGGCCTCTTCTACGGCAATCCGAGGCAACTCGCCGTTCAGGCGCTTGCCGCCGGGGTGATTCTCGTCTACTCCTTCGTGGCGACCTACGGGATCCTCAAGTTCCTCGAAAAAACGATGGGGCTTCGAGTGACGGACGAGCAGGAAATCATGGGGCTTGATCTCTCCCAGCACGGCGAGGCCGGCTACAATTGACAGGCCCCTGACGCGGCGATGAAGCGAGGATTTTCAGGAAGGCGTTGAGGCAGTTTTCGGCCTGCGCTGCCCGCTTGTCGAACCGCGTCCGATTGGCCGTCAGCACGTGAAGATGCGGATACCAGTCCCGCCAACTACGCTATCGGTCGGATGTTCTGGTTCATCCGGAAGAGGTTCTCCGGATCCCACTTGCTCTTGAGCTCTACGAGGCGATCGTAGTTGACGCCGTAAGCGCCGTCGACGCGATCGCCCTCGTCGTCGGGCATGAAGTTGCTGTAGACGCCCCCGGTCGCGAAGGGAGCGGCGGCGGCGAAGATCCGGCGTGCCCAGGCGATGCAGCGCGCATCGTCCGCGGCGGCATCCCAGCGGGTGTGCACGTTCATCACGAAGCGCGCGTCGCGGTGGGGATAGGCCGTAGCGTCGGCGGCAATCCGCCCCTGCGCGCCGCCGAGCTGCGCGATGAAGATCTCCGTCTGGTCGCTCGGGAGACTCGAGAGCGCCTCGATCATGACCTCGAGGTGGCCGTCAACGAGCGAGGCGAAATTATGCGATTTCCAATAGTTGCGTGCGCCGGGCGTCAGCAGCGGATCGAAGGCCTGCTGCCAGGCTGCGAACGGCTGCACGCCGAGGTGGGCTCCATGCGGCGAACCGAACTGCCGGAGAGGGGCGATCGCGCGCTCGCCCGCCGCCGGATCTCCAGCGTAGACGAGGGCGAGCACCACCACCTCCCGGCCGTGGACCGCCTCCGGCAGGAAGGGGAGTGGCGGCGCCTTGCGCATCACGACCCAGGTCGTCAGCTCGTCCGGTGCTCCTGCCGCGAACCCGCGATAGAACTCGAGCACCTGCCGCGCCTGGTCGACCGGGTGGACGATGAGGCCCGAGAGCAGATCAGGCCCGACCGGCTGCGCCTCGAAGGTGAAGCGGGTGACGATCCCGAAGTTTCCGCCGCCGCCGCGCAGGCCCCAGAAGAGATCCGGGTTCTCGTCGTCGCTGGCCGCCACGATCTCGCCCGTCGCTGTCACCACCTCGGCGGAGCGCAGGCAGTCGATGGTCATGCCGAGCGAGCGGCTCAGCCAGCCGAATCCACCGCCGAGCGTCAGCCCTGCGATGCCGGTAGTCGAGTTCACTCCGACCGGCACAGCGAGTCCCTCGGCGGCCGTCGCGGCATCGAGGTCGCCGAGCGTGGCTCCCGGGCCGACCCGCACCATCCGGGTCTCGGGCTCGACCCCGACCTCCCGCATGAGCGACAAGTCGATCATCAGACCCGCCTCGCACACCGCATTGCCGGCGATATTGTGGCCGGCACCGCGAACCGAGAGAAGCAGCCCCTGCTCACGCGCGAAGGTGACCGATTTGGCGACATCGCCGGCAGAGGAGCAGCGCACGACCAGAGCAGGCCGCCGATCGATCATCGCGTTCCAGATCGTGCGCGCCTCCTCGTAGCCCCCGTCGCCGGGGTACAGAACAGATCCTCCGATTCTCTGCCTCAACGCATGGACGGCAGCCGCCTCGATGGAAACCCTGGATCCTTTGAGCCCTGCGAATTCGATCGTCGACATGAGTACCCCTCTCGTCCGCGCGAGAACCTTTTTTTATCGGTTCAGATCCCGCCGGGAGGCGAAGGGATTCCTTTCCGGAAGAATATCTGCTCTTCCCAAAGGTTGGAGTATGCGGCCCGTGCGTCTTTCCGAATCGTTGCAATGCCTTCAGGTATGGAGCGAAAGGACCGGGATCACGGCACGGATGTGATTTCCATGATTTCCACAAGCGCCCCGGGACAAAACCACCAATGTCGGGCCATCGGGGGCTCGTCAGTTCGATCCGCCAGACCGGTCCGTTCATATAGAGCTGACCTTCGAACTTCACGAATGCCGGCACATCGGTGGTAACTATCCAGACATGATTGTCCGGGGGCATTCGCCCAAGCAGCGAGGCGAAGAACTTCAACCAGATTCCGAGCACAGGCTTGAGCACATAGTGGGTTGCACTTTTTGCGGATCCGCCGACCAATATTCCGACCTCGCCCGCCGGCACCACTTCAAACTTGATGAGCTTCGGTGCGGGCGTGAAGACTACCATGTGTATGGTCTCGCGGGCTCCGCCGGAGAGGTTCTTAAGGACGATGGAGACCATACCGTTGTAGGCGTCGAGGGGTAGGTCGATCGTGCCGCCGAGCATCTTCTCCTGTCCGTCCTTATGGCTTCTGGTTTTCACATGGTACTTCCCGGAAGCCCTCTCCAACGAGATCTCGGTGTCCTCGGGAAATACCGGCCCACGCAGCACCAAGTGGTAGCTCTGCATGGTAAAAACGTCCCTTTGGGTGAACACCACCGTCTCGTCGAACATCGATCCATCCTTGAAGTGGAACTTCAGATGACTCTCAACTTCTCCGTCCCTGCCGACCAGGAGAAGATCGCCCGAAGCAAGGAGGACTCCTTTGGGGGTGCTCAGCACGAGAAACCCATGGAGGGATCCCTCGGGGAAACGCACCGGGACCGGGGCCGCGGCGAGGGGACGCTGCCACAACAGCGCGGTCATGAGAACCAGCAGGCCTGCCGTCGCTCTCCCCGGGGGCGACATCACCGTGGAGCTTGAGGACCCTTCATTTTTTCTCCCAGGGCGTCATGAGCTGGAAATAATTGTTGTCCGGATCGGCGAAGGTGGCGATCATCATTTCCTGGACTTCCGCCGGACTGTAAGGCTCCGCGACCACCACGGCGCCGAGTTTCTTGATTCTTTCGAATTCTCCCTTTACGTCCCTGGTCTCAAAATTGAACATTGTCCTTTCGGGATTCGCGTTCTTGCCCCGGACTTTGTCATGCGGGCCAAACGTGATGTATCCCTTGCCGACCATGAAACCGTAATAACCGCCTTCCGACCAGCCGGGATCTTTCTGGAAAACCTTCCCGTAAAAATCCGCGAGTTTTCTGGGATTCTCGGAAAACACCAGGATCGAATTGAACTCCAGCATAATCTTCACCTCCTTTACGAGATCGCCCTGCCGTGGCCAGTCCCCGGTGATCGGCCCATCCCAATCTTAGAGTGCAAGATTTCTTTCGGAGTCTCAAACGAACAACAGATGGTCCGCTCTCCCCTGCGGAATCGGACCTTCTTACTCCTGGTATAGAAACGGAAAGGAATAGAGAAAGGCGACCAGATCCCAGCTTTGGTCCTGCGTAAAGATCGGGCCCCAGGAAGGCATGCCCGTGCCCATCCCGCCGCGCAGAATCTTCCCTTGCAGCAAGGCGGGGCTGGCACCGAGCATTCGTTTCGCATCGGCGAAGTTCGCCGGAGTCTGCCTCCTCATGTTTTTCGCGCCTGCCATCGTCTTCATTGAAGCCTGCCCGGCCGCAGCCAATTGGTCGGCAAAGATGCCCTTACCCGTGCCGTTTTCTCCGTGGCACGCCGCGCAGTTTTGAGCAAAGCGTTTCCGGCCGCTTGCAAGCTCTTCGGCCGTGGTGTTGGATCGCCAGATGAACGCGACGAGATTCCAGATCTGCTGATCGCTCAGACCGGAATAAGAAGAACGTGTTCCGCAACTCCCGCCATGCCTGGTAAGGGGAATGCGTCCGATAAAAATCGGGGTCGATGAATTTCGAGACCGACGAATCCGCCGCCAGTTCCTCGCCGTCGGCGGCCGACGGTCGAACACCCGGGACCAAGGGCGATTCATGCGGGGAGTCGATATCGAGGCCTAGAGTCACATAAAGAGGCACGTCGACCTTGCCGGCTGTGGGCGCGGCGCCTGCAGCTACGGTCGATGCCGGGTCGCCGATTTCGATCGTGCCGCGCATGCGCCAGTGGTTGAGTCCGCACCAGCGGGTGCAATAGAAGGTATACGTTCCCGGTTTTTCGAACGTCAGCGTCACGTCCGTCACCTTGCCGGGCAGGACGTCCACGCTTTGCATGTCCGTCTTGCCGACCGCGAAGCTGTGCACCACATCGTCGGAAGTCAGGCGCAGGTGAAGCGGCTCGCCTGGTCTTGCCAAAAGGACATCCGGACTCCAGCCGCCGTTCTCCGCGATTTTGCGTGGATGAGCGGCGTCCGCAACCAGAAATAGAGCGGCGTTCCAACCGCGAAGACGACGGCTACTGCGATCAACAGGCGTGAGACGAGTTCCCGGCGTTTCATAGCAGCAACCAGAGCATGACGAGCGTCGCGGCAAGACAATACAGAATCGCCGGGATGGGGGAAACGTGCACTTCGCCCGCGGCATTCCGTGCCGTGTGGGCGGACCAGATCAACCCGCCGACGAGCGCCAGTGTCTGCGCGGGCGCGAGCAGGGATGTGAGCACGGGGAACCAGGCGATGTTGGCGGTTCCGAACACATTCCAGCCGAGTCCGAGCGGATCGGATACCGAAGCGAGAACGTAGGCGCCATTGCTCAGCACGAACGACAAACTGAATGCCGCCCAGAAGCTCGAAGCCGAGGGGAATGAGGGCGGTGGATAGAGTCGAGAAACGCTTTTTGAAGGTATGGCGATTCCCGGAACCGAACGCACAAAACGCAAAGGGAACGGGCAGAATGACGAAAATGACGGCCAGAAACGCCCCCGCGTAGAGATACCAGGTGCCTGTGCCTACGTGGTATGCCGCATCCTTGACCGCGCCCCATGGTCCCAGCAGGATGCCCGCGTAGATCATGGCGGACCCCAACATGATGAAGGCCTTGAACGCCTCATCCAGCCTTGCGGAGGGTCTGGCAAGATCCGCCGAGAAGGGACGCAGGTTGACGGCGATGTTGTCGTGCGGGCACGTGCGGAGACATTCCAGGCACAAGCCGCACTCCGTGTTCTTGGACAAGCCCGGGGGAAACACGTCCCACGGACAACCGTACCCCGAGGCCGAGCCGTTATAGCAGGGTTTCCCCTCGCAGGTCGCGCAAACCCGTTTGTCCTTGACCCGCAGTTCGATGGGAGCGGTCTGCGAATAGATGCCGACAAACCCGCCGACCGGGCACAGATAACGGCAGAAGGAGCGGCGCTCGAACACCATGCTGAGTCCCATCGCGGCGAAAAGCATGGCGGCGAGAATAACGGAGGTGAGTTTCGGTGAGGTCAGAACAAGGGTGCTGAAAAGAGCGAGCAGGAGAAACGAAATGTTCTGCAGCCAGATGTTACGCAGGAATTTCGGCCAGCGAAGGTTGCCCATCCGGGTTTTCTGCGCGGTGGGTCCAATGTCGCGCCGCGCTGAAGCCATTCGCCCGGAAGCGGGATCGGGCAGACCGCGCACCAGCCGCGGCCAAAGAAAGGAACCGCGACAAGAATCAGGATGGCCCACCACGCGATCCATACGAAGACGATGCTGAAGTTCTGGTTTCCCACCGGCGTGCTGACGAGTCCGGCGAGGATCGCGAAAAGATATCCGACGAGCATCACAATGAACAATGCCAGTTGCGGATAACGATTTTTCAGCGCGCCCTTTATCAGGGGATTGCGAGTCAGTTCGATACGGTTCATCTTGCTACGCGCCGAATCTTTCCCGGTTCGACTTCCCTTGTGGAAGGAAAGAAGGAAGGAGAAAAATTCCCGCCACGGCGAGCCCTGCAAGCCCCATCGAACGAAGCAGTCGATTGTTCGTGCCCACGTTCAACTTCCCGATCATGAACGGGTGCATCGCCCCGCAGGATACGTTGCATCGAAAGCGGAACGAGCCCGCCTTGTCGGCGACAAAGGTCAGGGTCGCGGTCTGGCCCGGATCGGCCTCGACGGCGGCGCCGTATCCGTCTACGTACAGTCCGTGCACTACGTCCGTGCTGACGAGCTGGATCGTGACTCTGTCGCCGGGGTTGACGTCGATTGTCGATGGGGAATACGCAAATTGTCCCGCTTCGACCCGAAAGGTCCGCGCCTGAGGCGCAGGGGAAGCAGCCGGAAGCGGTGTGAAAACCACTGCCAGCCCGGACGCGGTCAGGAGAAGCAAACCGATCCGGCGAATCTTCATGGCGAACCAGGCATGTTGGACTTGCCGTATTTGGAGTAGGTCGTATCCACATACGCCCTGATCTCGTCAACGCTCTTCCCTTGCTGGAGAAGGCGCATCGTGTCCTGCGTGATGTCCACGCAAATGGAACAGCCCAGTGCGTGGGTATCGAAGGTGACTTGGCCCTGATCGTCCACGCGGGAAACGTAGCAGGAATAGTTCGACGTGTGTCCGATGGGTCCACAGCCGCAGTAGCAGGGAATGCGCCGCATCACATCCGGATTGGCGACGGCGAATTGATAGGCTTGCCGAACCACGGTAGGCGATTCCTGCACCTCGGCGGGCATCTGATCGAGAGTACCCATAGGCAGATTGCCCGATGGCTGGCTTGAACAACCTGGGAGGGCGAAGAAAGGCAATCCGGCCAGCAGGAAGAGTATGATCAGCTTGCGCCTGTGCAGCATGATGGTTTCCATGGGGATCCGGTGGGGCCATTCAATATTCACTTTCATTTCCTGGGGTCCTTTGTAGGGGCATGAAGAAGAGGAAAAATCCCCCCGGGGGCATCCAGCCCAACCATCCTCCCAAATCCTCCCTCATTTCCGGGTTTCGCAGTACGGAATCGATTGCATCAACCATGCCGCGATCAGAAGAACAGGAAAGATTGGAAAATCAGCTATTTGCCGGATTTCCCCCGCCGAGAAGACAGTGAGGGAAAGAATTGTCTACAGAAAGGAAGAGAATATTCTTGGAGGAAAGAAGACCCGGCATTCACCGGAATACGCACGGGATCGAACCGTTTGCTCCGGCATGATTGCCATTTCATCCTGAGAGGGAACGCCGGGACCTCCCCCTCATCCTATGTAAGGACAACAGGATTTGTCATGTGAGTCCTGACGGTAAGGAGGGTAATTTTACTCAAAGAGGGGGGGCAGTGATGCAACCGCGTACGAACAGGGTCAACCCTTCGGAAGAGACCATCAAGATTGGTCCGCTGGGGATCCATTTCCTGCTCACGGGTGATGATTCCAACGGCAGCGTGTCCGTGTTTGAGGTTCTCGTCCCTGTCGGTCAGAAGCTGGCCGCGCCGGCCCACAGGAACGATGCCTACGAGGAGATCCTCTACGGGATCGAGGGCGTCCTCACCTGGACGGTTGACGGCACACCCATCGAGGTCGGTCCCGGGCAGGCACTGTGCATCCCCCGGGGCGCGGTACACCGCTTCGACAATCTCGGCAGCGAGGACGTGAAACAGCTCGCCGTCATATCCCCTGCGGTAATGGGCCCCGCGTACTTCCGCGAAGCCGCCGGGGTGATCGGTGCCGCTGCCGGCGGACCGCCCGACCGCGCGAAGATGATGGAGGTCTTCCGGCGTCATGGCATGACGGTGGCCGCACCCCCGCACGCGACTGCGGAATAGCGGGAGAATGACATCCTTGGATGAAGGATCCGGGGCGTATAACGCCGGCGATCGATCCACCGCGGCTCGATCGCGAATGGCACCGGGAACTCTTCGCCGCCGGCGGCTCCAACCGCTTGTCACGCAGCTCGCAACGGGTCCTGCCCTTCAGCAAACCTGGCGCTCTCGGGAATCTGATCAGGCGGCAGACCCGAGGCTGCCTCGAGGCGGCCGCTAAAGTTGAAGAAGGAGATCAGAGCCGTAATCTCCCAGATCGCCCGCTCGTTCCAGCCGGCTTCCCGTAGTGGCACGATGTCGTCCTGGTTCACGAGGCCTGGCGTCTCGGTCAGCTTGGTGGCATAACCCAGCAATGCTCGAGTGCCGGCATCCAGCTTGTACTCGGGCCATGTTGTCGCAAATTCCTGGCTGAGATGCTCATCGCCCGTAAGGCGGCGAACTGCCGCCGTATGGAGCCCCAGTCAAGGAGCCCCACCCACCTTGCCATTGACCACCGTTGCCAGCATCTCGCGCTGCAGTCGGCTGAGAGACGACGTCTTGCGAAGGTGAAGGTGGTTATACAGGGCACCCGCCGCTCGGGCGACCCGGAGATCGACCGCAAGAACCTGAAACACACCCGGGACAACACCGCCATATTGGCCGCGAACAAATCGAAAGAAAAGCTTGCGGATTCCCCGCACCCGTTCCGGCACGATTGTCATGATGTTCGCCATTGCCTGCTCCTTTTCAAGCTGCGGGGCCTCGTATATTTCGCGGTGCCGTCGTCAGCTTCGGCCGGTCGTTAGGTAACTCCCCTCCCTTTTTAAGGCAAGCTGCCGCCCTTCAACGACGGACAGGCGACGGGTCGCCGTCTCCTGTCCGGCTAACGATCTCCCTCTCACCCACACGTGGGTTACGCCGCCTTGGAGCGTTTTCCCGCGGATGCCACGGATACCTTCTCCCAGGAATCAATGAACAGGTCTTTTCCCGTTGCCGTGAGTTTGCCCCCATCAAATTCCACGGTGATGAAGAGTGCCCTCTCGAAGGGCTGCGGTAGAGCAAACCGGATTCGACGTCCCTCGACGGACACCGGGGACTTGGCGGTGGCGGTCGACAGGTCGTATCTGATCCCCTTGCCTCCGATCTGGTCGTCGACGATCAGGTACTCGGAAGTCTCCGTGTACTCCTTGTCCGTCAACGTGTAGCGGGCAACGTAGCACTCCGAGTAATACCTGCCCCTCTCGTCTTTCCACACGACGCTAAAATTCCGGTATTCCTTCGTAAAGGTGATCATGCCCTTCACGTCCGGGGAACGTTGTACGTTCCCGTCGGGAAGCTCCCGGCGGACCAGCCTGTAAGTACCCTCAATGCTCGGTGTGGCCATCGTGTCATTCCTCCGTGCGTTTGCCGCAACCTATTCCGGATCCGTTACCTCCTATCGTGTTGCACGGCATGGAATTATCGCGGCATCTGGCCGGTTGCATCCCGATGGTTCGGCGGGAATCTCACCATCTCTCCCCTGCTCCTTCCCATTCCCGGGGAGGGGCCGCCCCTTCTTCCTCTTTGATGCGGTTGATCTTCTACCCGGTTTCCTCTCCAACCGGAATACCCCGCCGCTGTTTGCAAGGGGTTTGCCGTCCGTGCAGCGTCCGGAGAAATTCCCCGCGTCCCGTTGGCACTAAAAAGAGGCGAACCAGATCCGTTTCCCGAATCGTCGCTCATGAGGGAATGGCATTCGTCCAGATCGCCATCCTCTTCATGACCTCGTCACCGGTCACGCCGCGAACGACGCCTGATCCCTCGAGATGAAGCACGGCCCGAGTCACATGGGTAATCCACTCCGTCGTCGAAACCAGCGTGTCGAGCTTGGCGGACTCCCCCCGAATCAGGAAGAACCCGTTCAAATCGCCGCCGTGCGAGTCGAGAAATACGATGTCGAACGCCTGAATCGCACCTTTCTGCTGCAACCCACCCATGTACTTCACGAATTCGCCGAAATGCTCCGCGCTTACCTTCTCCCGACCGGGAATCGCCCTATTCCAACCGAACAGAATAACGCTTGTGCCCATCGTGACCTCCCGCCGTCCCCGCTTCAACGAGTATCGTTTCGCTAAGACTGGCTCACCTCGCTCAAGATCGTCATCGTTTCCGACTTCACTCCGTCGGCCGCTTTTGCCTTGCTCCCTTCGGGCGAGTCCAGGAAGCTCTTGAAAGCCTTGAAATCCTCCACATCAATGATCAATCCGGTCACATTCGGGTCATCGGGAGACTGGAATACGCGGACACGGGGTGCTCCGTGTCGCCGGAAATCCTCGTGCCGGCCTCCCGGCCCGGGTTTCCAGGCGTTCAACCAACGACTGGAATCCTCAACTTTGTGAAATGCCATGACGGTTACCATTGGTGGTTCCTCCTTTTTTTATCCGGGTCCTTTCCCGTTTTGACGCGCGACGATCCCTTCGGAGTCCGTCACCCGGATCAAGCGGCTTTCTTTCGAATGATCGTATAGGCAGCCTGGGAGATCTCCTCGATTTCGAACCAGTCGTCGGTATGTTCCGTATGCACGTGCCGCATAAGCGCTTCCATGGCCTCCTGTCCCGTTTCCCCCTCGGTCACAAAATTACAATCCATCTCCAGCTCTTTGCAGCTGATCGAAATAGACATACCCCCTCCAGTCAGCCTATACGGATTGGCCAAAATATTTTTTCCCCTTGTTAGGTTCTCGGGATTCACAGGAGTTTCTTTCGGGATATATTTTTCCGGTCCAGGACAATTTTCGGTAAGACCCTGACCTTGCCCTGCCCGACAAGCGGCAGGAACCTCGTGAATCCGACAGGTGCATACCGAAGATTTCCGCACTATGATCGGGGGGACCGATCAAATGGGCAAGTCACCGAGCGGCGGACCACCGCAAGCGGTCCAGGAGGAGGTGTGGCCATGTCGGTGGCAAGGACGATCCGGAAAGTATGGCGGGCCAATCCGACGAGGGAAGGGGCCGGGGTCCACCTCAAGAGGGCCTTCGGCTACCAGGAGGTCCCCCAGTTCGATCCCTTCCTTCTCCTCGACGACTTCCGTTCGGACGACCCGTCGAAGTATCTTCCCGGTTTTCCCTGGTATCCGCACCGGGGAATCGAGACGATCACCTACATGAGCGAGGTGACCGTCTCCACCGAGGAAACCCCGGTGCGGTTCCCCCTTGCGTCGGGGAACCCGATCGGCGAGCGGGTCGCATGGTACGGACCCATCGTCATGAACACCCGGGAGGAGCTCCGGATCGCCTTCGAGGAGTACGCCGCGGGGACGTTCATCAAGCAACGCTGACGCGTCACGCGAAAATCCCGCAAGGCCTTTATTTACAACGGATGAGGGGACACCGGCTCTTCAATGCCCCCTCCGACCGTTCGCTACATTTCCGATATGTTTCTTGCCCTATTTACGTTCCCCTTTGGGAGGGGAGGGGAATAACGCATAAGGGGTTTTTGGTTCCTGATCCGGCGGCACGTACGCCGGAGCGGCCTCCCCGCCCGGACCAAGGTATCGGATGAATTGATAGATGGCCTTCAAATCCTCCGCATGCATCTTGTTCAGATTGAACCACGGCATCGGCGGCCTGGTCTTGAGGGCTCGCGCGGTCGCCACCCATGTAGCCTCCGTCATCGAATTGCCGAAAAGTCGTAAGTTGGCCGCGTACGTCGTTCCCCACGGCCCGCGCCATCCGAACCGGTCACCCGTAAGCCACAGATTTTCCGCAACCTTTCCCTCCGAAAGCAGGTATCCCGGCGTGTGGCAGTCGTTGCACCCGGAGACCATCGACAGATAGCGCCCCCGATCCACCTGCTTCATGTCGAAACCCGCAGCATCTTTTTCCGGGGCAGCCATGTCCGCATGGGCCCATTCGATGAGGGAGAATCCAAAGATCACCATGACCAGCAACAGAACGGTCCTGCGCGTCAGATCCATTTCGGCGTCCCTCCCCTTGTTGCTACGACATTTCCGGATGCATGACTATTGCCATTGGCCGTCGGGCGAAAGATTATCCATAGGCGGCTGCCGGACACTGCGGGCCTTCCCGACCGTATCGTTCCCGCGAAGAAGGGTTTGAGACCCAGTCATTGATATGCAAGGAGAATAGCACGGCAGGCCCGAGGCGTTAATAATTCCATCACCGCGTTCATCGGGTTGCCGTGTCCGATGAAGATGGAAGGCATTCGTTTTGTCAACCGTCCTCCCCTCCCGCGGGGTTGCCTCACCATACGAGTGCACACGAATGGATTTCGTCTCTGCGGACGTTCCCCTCCCGGTGGGCGCGAGAGAAAGATAATTCTGATTCTCCGGGGCCGGTTCCTGCATCCAAGGAAAGAATTCCACATCCGGGAGAGAATCCTGATACACGGCTGAGGCAGGATGCGGATCGGGATCATCGGGGCGGGGAACGCAGTAGGCACGCAAGTAGCAAGTAGCGTGAGAAGGCCCGGATGCGGGTTGAAGCGTAGGACAGCCCAGGAAGGCGGTATCCTGCCGGGAGAGGAGTCCTGCTTCCACCTGCCGGGGAAAACACAGATAGAGGAGGTCAAGCGGATGAGAGAACGGACCGGTACGGTTCGGGTCGGGAGATTGCAATACGCCCTGTGCGCAATCCTGGGGGCTATCCTGCTTGCGACGATCCCCACTGGGGCGTCGTTTGCCAAGTCGCCCCGGGAGATCGACACGAGCGTCGACGTCTGCCTGGAGCGGTTCTACAAGCAGGTGAAAGGGGCGAAGGAGTTCGCAAAGGAGGCGAAGGGCCTTCTGGTGATGCCGAACGTCGTCAAGGCAGGATTCTTCGTCGGCGGGCAATACGGAGAAGGGGCGCTGCGGGTCGCGGGCAAAACGAAAGGGTACTACAACCTCGTGGCCGGGTCCTTCGGGCTCACGTTCGGCGGACAATCCCAGGACATCATCATCGCCTTCATGACCGAGGAGGCGCTGAAGCAGTTCCAGGGGAGCGAGGGGTGGGAGGCCGGGGTCGACGCGAACGTCGCGATGGTCAATGTAGGGGCCGGGGGCGACATCGACACCACCACGGCACGGAATCCGGTTGTCGGATTCGTTTTCGACACCAAGGGCCTGATGGCGGACATCTCCTTGAAGGGAGCGAAGTTCACGAAGCTGAAAAAGTAACCAGGTGGTATAAGCTCGGGGAGCTGGTCAGAACCAGAACAGCAAGGGGGCCGCAATAATCGGCCCCCTCCAAATTCCCAGTGGTAAAGGATCAGCACCGGAAAGTATGAGGTGACCATGTCCTCAAGCTCTTCAGTGCATCCCATCCACAAACCCTTTCCTTCGCCCTGGCGATCGGAGGATCGCTCCTTTTCGGCTGGACCCTCGCCGCTTCCATCCTGGAGGCATTGATGCTGGGGGCGCTCGCCGCACTCGTTTTCGGCCGCTTCTGCCTGGGATCGTTCATCTTCCATCTCGTTCGCGGTCAGGAGGAGTTTGCGAGGAACACCCTTCCGTGGCAACGGGGATATTGACGGAGCGGCGGCCGACCGTGCGTTCCATTTCCTTGCGGAAGACGACCGCGGGATCGGCCGCATTGTATTCGACATCATCCCAACTCAGCCGCACATGCGCGGCGACCTCGCGTTTGAGTTTGATGCCGTGGGCAAGACCGAGCGGCAGCCCGCCCATACGCACCGACACCTCGGCCGGCAGCAGCTTGCCGTAGACCGTGTATCCTCCTTCGCCGTCAAGCGTTTCTCCGGCAACGAGCTTGCGTTTCGCGGTCGCGACGACATCGCCGCGCCAGGCGACAGCGGCGCCGGTGGCTTCATTACGCAGGCCGACCGAGGCGACGCTGATGCCGAGTTCGAGGCCGATCGCATGGGAGGGCTTGTACAGTGCAGAGTAGCGGCCCGACGGGTCGGTGCCGAAGCCGTATTCACGGAAACAACGACGGACGTATTCTTCCCCCTGTGGGCTCCCCGCGCGGAACGTGACATAGACGCCCCAGCGCAGGTCGCGGAACACCGGCCTGCCGTCCCGTTCCAGGCTCGAGATCACTTCCACCTGGCCGGCGTGATGCAGCTGTCCGCCATCCTCCCGCGGACACAGCAGCCGCGGCAGATCATCGACGCCGCATGGCGGAAAATGCAGACCGTCCGGGTCCGGAGTGAGCCCGGTGGCATTCGCGACCGCGGCCATCTCGATCGCGCTCTTCGTACCGTCGAGAAAGGAATTGAACATCTGCGCGTTGAAGTCGCCGGCGGCAACCGTTTCCGGCGAAAATCCGTAATACGGCCAGACCGTATCCGGCGTCGACGTATGGTATACCGGAAGATACTTCGTGCCCTTGCCCGCGGCAACGACTTCGAAACCGGCCGCACGGCACCAGTCGACCATTTCGCAGATCAGCGCCGGCTGATCACCGTAGGCAAGCGAGTATACGGCACCGGCCTCTGCCGCTTTTCTCGACAGCAGCGGGCCGGCCAGCGCATCGGCCTCGACATTCACCATCACCACATGCTTGCGATGCGCAAAAGCGCCGAGTGCGTGCCGGATGCCGGCAGCCGGGTTGCCGGTGGCCTCGATGACGATGTCGATCCCGGGCGCTGCGAGCAGAGCCTGCGCATCTTCGGTTATGAACGTCGTGCCGCCCCGCACCGCTGCCGGGAAGGACGCCGCAGCATACCGGTCTATCGGCCAGCCCGTCCGGGCGAGCGAGCTCCGGGCACGATCCGGCGACAGATCGGCAACGCCGACAATATGAATGCCCGGCGTGTGTTTTGCCTGGGCCAGGTACATCGAGCCGAACTTGCCTGCGCCGATCAAGCCGACGCGCAGCGGCCGGTTTTCCGCGGCACGTTCGAGCAACATCCGGTAGAGATTCATTGCGTTCCTCCTGGACAGGGAAGCTCCCGAAAGGATCCCTTCATCCCCGCGTGTGTTTCCGCACGGGGATATCTGCGTGCTGTCCCGTCAAACGCTTCAGGACGAGGGGGAGGAAGAACCCGATGGAGCCGGCTCGGCACCCGGGTCGCCGGCGCCGATGTTGAACCCCGCGTCGACGTAGTGCACCTCGCCGGTCACGCCGGAAGCCAAGTCCGAAAGGAGATACACGGCGGCGTTCCCCACCTCGTCCTGCGTCACGTTCCGCCGGAGCGAGGCGCCACGGGCGCTCTTCTCCATCAGTTTGCGGATATCGCCCACGCCGGAGGCGGCCAGTGTACGGATCGGCCCGGCCGAGACGGCGTTGACGCGGATCTCTTCCCGCCCGAGATCGTGGGCCAGGTAACGGGTCGCCGCTTCGAGGGCGGCTTTCGCCACACCCATCACGTTGTAATTCGGCACGGCGCGCATCGCCCCGAGGTAGCTCATCGTCACCATGCCCCCCCCCGGTCGCATCAACCGGGCCGCCCGGCGGGCGCAGGCAATGAAGGAGTAGGCGGAAATATCCAGCGCGAGATGGAAATCGGCGCGCGAGGTATCCCGGAAATTGCCTTTCATCGATTCCCTGTTGGCAAAGGCGATGGAGTGCACGAGGAAGTCGAGCCGCCCCCAACGGGCCTCGACCTTGGCGAAGAAATCATCGAGCTGGGCGTCGTCGCCGACGTCGAGCGGTTCGACGAAGCTCGACCGGATCGACCCGGCCAGGGGATGAACCCGTTTCTTCAGCGACTCGCCGAGATAGTTGAACCCGAGCTCGGCCCCCTCGCGGTGACAGGCCCTGGCCACGCCCCATGCGATCGATTTCTCGTTGGCGACGCCCAGGATCACCCCTTTCCTGCCTTGCAGAATGCCCACGAAACACCCCCCGATTTCGATTTCCCC
>CAWEPX010000002.1:0-11206 GCA_963811025.1 uncultured delta proteobacterium | reverse complement strand
TCAACCCGGAGGAAACGCGACTGACACGGTCCTTGGCCACTGTCCATATTCGGGAAAGCGCGGGGAAGGCTCTATCCGGAATCTTGTCGGAGATCCAGGGAGACCGGTAGACCGGGACGGGTCCCGGCAGATAAAAACATTTCATCCCCCTTAATTTATTTTACCCGCATCAGGAAGATTTAAAAAACAATACGTAGAATATTCAAGGGTTTATCTCACATCGCCTGTGGGTACGAAACTTGCCATACATGCCGTTCAGGAGGGTTACTTGTCTCACAGGTCCGGTCTGACGCTTTTGGAAATGGTCATCGCGCTGACGATCTTGTCCGTCGGCCTGATGGGGATTGCCCTTCTCCAGATCACGGCGGTTCAGGGGAACGCGTTTGCAGGAGTTTCCACCCTCGCGGCCCGGTATGCGCAGGACCAGGTGGAGATCTTTCGGGGGGTTTCCTTCGACCGGATCGACTCTTCCCCCGGGATCACGGAGGAGGGGCGTCCCGACTATTCCGCGATTCCGGGTGAGTCGAGGGTCTCCTCGGTTCTTTCGAGGAACGGGATCCGGATCTACCGGGTCTGGGCGGTTTCCCGGACGACGCAGACCCTCAAGACCATTTCCGTATGGTCCTGCTGGAGGGACGAACAAGGGAAATGGCATGCGGTTCATCTCGCGACGCAACAGGGGGATTTGTCGTGAAGGTCGAGTCCGGCGATTTCCGTCACCCGAGATCTGCAGGGTTCACCCTGGTCGAGATGATCGTGACCCTGGCGATCTTCGCCACGGTGATGACGGTGGTGTTCGCCGCCCTGATCTTTCAGCAGACGATCGTTCGCCGTGCAAAGCGACCGGACGGAGATGCGGAACAACCTTCGACACGGGATCGATGTCCTGGAGAAGGAGTTGAAGAATGCGGGGAACGGATTGCCCTTCCGGCCGTTCGTGCGCCTTCCGGCCGGGTGGGCCGACGGATCCCGGGTTTTCCTGGTATCCGGCCTGGGGATGACCGACGGCGAGTCCGACGGCCCGGATTCCCTGGTGGTTGCCCATACCCTGTCACCTCCGGTTCGGCTTACCCGGGGAATGGAAACGGCTTCCTCGGCCCTGACGGTGGGTGCGGGAATCCAGTGGGGCCCCGGGATGATCGGGATGATCTCCGACGGGACCGACGCGGAGATCTTCCAGGTGACGCGGGTCGACGGGGAAACCACCCTGTTGCATGGAGGGGGGGGCATCTTCCGGGGAGAACTCTCTAAGCCGTATGCGCAAGGGACATTCGTCGCAAGGATCCTGCTGGCCGGATATGCCGTCGCCGTTCCCGGCAATCATGGTTTTCCCGCTCTCGTCCGCCGGGAGCTCGACCGTGACGGAAACGTGCGTGTTCGAACGGTCGCGGATGGGGTTTTCGACCTGCAGGTCCGGCTGATGATACCCGATGGCTCGGAACAGGAGATCGCGCGGTTCGGATCCGATCCTAATTCCCATTTGCTGGCGGTCGGCGTCAGGATCCGGCTCGTCTCCCGCAGCCGGCTTGCCGGGGAATCCCGGCCATGGAGGATGGAGGCCGTCGTCGGACTCCGGAACCGGGGAAGCGTCTTATGATGAGAAGGGGAAACCGGACGGGAAGCGCCCTCGTGGTCACCATGATGATCCTGGTGATCCTGACGGCAGCGGGGCTTTATGCCGTCGTCCTTTCCACCTCTGGGAATCGAGTCGGTTTCCGTCGCCGAGCATGAACAGGCAGCGATGAATGCCGCGGAAGCAGGGCTGTTCTACGGGATCGACCGATTCCCGTTCCTGGCGAGGGAACGCGGGATTCGTCTTCCGAACGGGGCAAGGTACGATGTGATGGTGTCCCATTCGGGGATGGTTCCTGTTCCGGGGTACGACATGGGCTGGGCGCAGGCATTGTTCCGGGTCCGGGCTGATCGGCAGTCCCCCGAACGAAGCGGGGATTCGAAAGACGGCGGAGGCGGAAGCCGCGTTCGGCCCCGTGCAGTCGGGGACGGAACCTGTCGGCTGGGACGCTGCTCCGTATTGGTCCTCCGCCATCCCGGTGGGGCCTCCGTCTCCCTTCTATTACGATTTCCGGGATACTTCAGCCCGCAGCGCCTTCGTACAACGGCATGAGCGAAGAAAACGGATCCTGTTTGAAGGAATGGGTACCAGGACGCTGCGGGTTATCGATACCGGATCGTGGACCTCGGGCGATCCCACCAACGTGGTGAAAGCGCCCGCGGGTTCCGAAGGGGGAGGGTTGGCCGTCGCCGATATTTGGAGGAACGACACTGCGGGGAGGAACGGCGATTCCCCGGATACCGGTTGGCGCACCATCCTGGTGGCCGGAGCGGGAAGCGAAGATGGCGGATATTTCGCATTCGACATCACCGATCAGGGTTCCGGCGGAACCCCGGAGTTGCTGTGGAAGATCACGAAGCGGCAAGTGCCGATTCTTGGGCGGGGCCGTTCCACCCCGGTGATTGGAAAGATCCGTGTGCCGTCCGGCCGGGCCGATGCTCCCGGGGCAACCATCGATCGCTGGGTGATCCTCGTCGGGGCGGAGAAGGGGATCCTGGTCATGGAAGCGTCAACCGGCAGGATTCTGCAGTTGCTTTCCTACCCCGGGATGGGGGAGGTCTCCGCCTCCCCGGCGATCGCGCTCGATCCGGAAGGGTATATCGAAAGGGCGTACGCCGGGGACCTCTCGGGGAACCTCTGGCGTGCCGTGGTAAGCGATACGGGCCACTTTGACCTCGGGGGGAGGCCGTTCTTTTCGGTCACGCGGGGAGAGATCGCAAAGGAGATTCACGGAAAATGTGCGATCGTCCCGGGCGAAGGGGCGTACCCCGGGCTGTGGATCTATTTCGGCACGGGAAATCTCGAAAATCTGTCGGACGGCGGGACAGGCGGAATCTTCGCGCTGCTTGACGGGTCGGAATATGGGGGGGAAGGCAGCGGACAGGCCCGTGGGACCACGGAACGGGACCTGGCGGATGCGACCCGGTTTTTCGAAAGGATCCACGACCCGGAAGCCGTGTTCCCCCCACTGGAAGGGACAACCTCCAAGGGATGGTACGCGATTCTTCCAACGAAGGGGGAACAGAGCCTTTCCGGCCCCCGGGTCTTCTTCTCCAACCTGTTTCTGACGTCATACATGCCAGGGCGAGAAGGTTCCGGAGAGCAAGGTATCAGCAGGGTCTACGGGTTCGGGATCACACCCGGGAGGAACCTGGGCAACCCGGCGCTTTCCGATCCGGCCGGTTCCGATCCGGGAATGACAACCGATAGGAACACGGCGATGCGAGTCCGGAATGCCGGGGTCGGCGTGAAACCCTCACGCCTGGTAGTTTCTACCGGGGTTGGGGGGATCGCACACCTTTCCGTCCGATCGAACAACGGGCATTTGAAGGTATACCAGGTTCCCGCCCCTCGACGGATGAAATCGGTCCGGTATTGGAAAAACGTCCATGCGAAGACCAGTCCGGAGGATTAATTATTTTAATCTTCATTAACCTTTTTTGCTGGTTCTTGCTCTATTGAAGTGGGCTACTTCGTTGATTATCGGGATGTTACATCCGCTTTCCAGTTGGTATGGGTCTTGCTTAAAATTATGGGGAAGGCTTTTTGAAAAGATCGACTGTAAAGAGACGCAAGGAAATGGCCGAAACATGAGTAATCGAAAGGTCGAAGGGTTCCAAGCGATGAAAGGGGAGACGATGCCGGCGGAGCGAAAGCAAAGGAAGGCAAGGCTCTTCATGAAAGGGAAGGTATTGTCATTTCTTCTGTTGCTATTTCTGGGGCTTCTTCTTTCTCTTCCCCGAAGCGCATCCGCCACCATGGAGAACTACTGCCAGTATCCTCCGTACGTGCGCCAGAGCGTCCTCCCCAGCGTGACGCTCCTGGTCAGCAACTCGGTGAGCATGCTGCAATTCGCCTACGGCGACGATCCTGCCAACCCCTGCGACGACCAGACGAACGCGTGCGGAGGGTTCGACCCTGCAACCAGATATTACGGTATTTTCGACTCGGACTATTGGTACACGGGGCAGACCGGGAATAACAAGGGCTTCACGAAGGCGGGTGCTGTGGGGGGGACGGCACTGAGTCCCACCGGGAGGGGGAACAACGACTGGCACGGGAACTTCCTCAATTGGCTGACGACCCGGCGGGTCGACGTCCTGCGGAAGGTTCTCACGGGAGGGACGGGGGACGGGACCCAGTTGTGCGGCGACGGCGTATCAGAGTGGAAGAAATTTTCCGACACCCAGATTTACACGCCCGTGAACGCGACGGATCAGATCGTGCATTTCCCCAAATCGACGAACTGCTCCGGAACGTTGCGAGGCGAGTTCGTGCTCGGCACGGGTACAACCCCATTTTATCAGATCACGAACAACTCCGTTGGGAATGACTTCCGGGATCATCCAGGAGATGACGCCGAAAGCGTCGCTGGGGCTTGCGTTCTACAACAGTTCCGACGCCCAGGGGGCGTCTCTGGATCCGCAGGTCGACGGGAGCAACCTACCGATCTCCGCGTATCGGAACCGGATCGACACCCCTTCGAATTTCAACGGGATCACGGTGGGAGCTCCGCTGGGCGAAGCGCTCTGGTCCATCGTCGGCAGCTACGCACGAATCAGTGCGAGCGATTCCACGAACGGCCCCCGATATCACAACGGCGACTACAACCCCAGCAAGGACCCCTACTCCTTCCACGGCGGTCCCTCCCGCTGCGTCAAGGGGAGCGTCATTATCATCTCGGACGGCGAGCCGTGCAATGACGGGAACCTTCCGGCCAGTTACAGCGGCTACGACATCCTTAACTTCGCCGACGGGACGCCTCTCAATTGCCAGGGGAGTGCCTGCTTTGCAGCGCCGGGGTTCGGTTTCTCCGCGACGACGATTCCGTCGTGCACTTAGCGGGCGCCACGGCGGGGCTCGAAGACGTAGCGTTGTTCGCCCACACGAAGGATCTCCGGAGCTCCCCCACGTTCGGCGCGGACGATCTCGCGAACCGGCAGAACCTGGACATCTACGTCATCCGGGCCTTCGGCCAGGACACTTCCAACCTGCTGAAATACGCCGCCATCAACGGCTCCTTCGATGACGGCAACGGAAACGGGCAGCCCGACCCTGGGGAATACAGTCTCTCGACGGCGTATGTTGAGGCCGAAGACGGTCAGGCGATCACGAATGCCTTGCGGAGCATTTTCGAGAATCTCCTCCGCAGGGCCACGTCGGGGACCGCGGCGTCGGTCCTGGCTTCCGGCCAGGGGAGCGGTGCGAACCTCGTACAGGCGGTGTTCTACCCCCGAAGACGATTTTTCGACGAGGTCATCGAGTGGCCCGGAACCCTCCAGAACTTCTGGTATTACATCGATCCCTTCTTCGGCAACTCGTCGATTCGGGAGGAGTCCCAGCGGGAATACGACCTCACCGTCGGGATACCGCACGTGTTGAACCTGGTGGCCGACAATACGTTAAGCTTCTTCTTCGACACGGACAGCGGGACCACGAAAGCGAACCGGTACTCCAACGACTCCACGACCGGGAACGCGACGGGAACGCCGACCGTGATCCCCTTCGAGCAGGCAAAGTCCCTCTGGGAGGCCGGAAACTTCCTGCATGCCGAAAGTCCCGCTTCCCGGAAGATCTACACCGTCACCGAGAGCGCGAACTATCGCAACCCCTTGATTGTCGCCGGAAATGCATTTACCGACAGCCGAGCCACGGATCTTGCGCCCTTCCTCGGGGACACCATCGCGACCGATGAAGCCCAAAATATCATCAACTATGTCCGGGGAACCGACGACCTCGGCAACTTCCGGCAGCGGACGGTCCCGTACCCGACCAACACGTCGACCGACAACACGGTCTGGAAACTGGGAGACATCATCAACTCGACCCCGAAGATCGTCTCGTCCATACCGCTCAACACCTACCAGAAGACCTATAAAGACCTGACCTACGACGCATTCACGAAAACAAACACCTATAAGAATCGGGGCATGGTTTTCGCCGGAGCGAACGACGGGATGTTGCATGCCTTCAAGCTGGGGAAGCTGGAGTTTCCCGGGGACAGCGGCTGGAGCAGTCCCGGGACATGGGACAAAGCGCGGCTGAGGAATCTCGATTCCACGACAGGCGACCTGGGGAGCGAGCGGTGGGGCTTCATTCCCAAGAACGCGCTGCCGTACCTTCGCGCCCTGACCGACAATAACTACTGCCATCTCTATTACGTCGACCTGGCCCCCCAGGTGTTCGATGCGAGCATCTATGGGGCAGACGACGCCGTGCGGACAGCGTCGAGCTGGCGGACGGTCCTGATCGGCGGGATGCGGCTCGGGGGGGGGTGTGCTTCAGCCACCAGCATCCGGCCCGATGCGGTGAACATCCCGGCGAACAATGCCGGGGTCGGCTACTCTTCGTACTTCGCGATCGATGTAACCAACCCGGAGGAGCCCTCTGTCCTCTGGGAGTTCTCGGATCCCGCTCTCGGATTCACTACCACAGGCCCTGCCATTGTCCGAATGAACGCCAATAATGCGGCAGGCAACCCGGACCGAACGTTGAACGGGAAATGGTACGTCGTCTTCGGGTCGGGGCCGACGGGGCCGATCTCGGACCGGCAGTTTCTGGGAAGATCCGACCAGACGCTGAAATTGTTCGTCGTCGACCTGAAAACCGGGGGGCGCCTCGCGACGATCAACCAATTCAGCGGCGCCACCATCTCCAACGCGTTCTCCGGATCGATCCTCAACACCACGGCAGACTTCAACCTCGACTACCAAGACGACGCGGTATACGTCGGATATGTCAAGGAAAATTCCGGGACCTGGAACCGGGGAGGGGTGTTGCGGCTCCAGACGAAGGGGTCCACGAACCCGAACGACTGGGTGGCCAGCAAGGTGATCGACGACATCGGCCCTGTCACTTCCTCCGTCGTGAGGCTGCAGAATAACACCCTGCATACAAACTGGCTGTTCTTCGGGACCGGGAGGTACTTCTTCGCGTCACCCTCGGCATTGGACGACCCGACGGTCGGAAGACGACTTTACGGCGTGAAGGACACCTGCTTCAACGGTATAAATACGATAACTCCGGATTGCACGAACACCATTTCCGAGGGGGCCCTCACGAATGCGGACACCCCTCCCACCACCGAGCCGTCCGGCGGATGGTTCATCAATCTGGACACGTCCTCGCCTGCCGATTACGACGGCACGGGGTCCCTGAGTTATCAGGCGGAGCGGGTCATCACGGATCCGCTGGCCACGACCTCCGGGGTGGTCCTCTTCACGTCATACCGTCCGTATGGTGAGGACTGTGCCATCGGAGGCCGCACTTTCTTGTGGGCTGTCCGGTACAACACGGGCGGCGCTCCGGCCATTGCTCTGAAGGGCAAAGCGTTGATGCAGGTGTCCACGGCGAGCGTGGAGCAGCTTGACTTAAGCACCGCATTCTCCGGCGGGCAGAGTCGGGGGGGGCGCAGGAGCTACTCCCTGGAGGGGGTCCCGCCTTTGGCGCAGGGGTTGTCGATCCTGTCTCCGCCTCCGCCGGTGAAGCGTCTGCTTCACATCCGGGAGCGGTAGGGTGATCGCCTATCCCGGGTGCAGGAAGGAGAATAGGAGATGAGAACCGTCCGGGACATCCGCGGGACGACGCTTATCGAGGTGATGACCGTCGTGGCGATCCTCGGCGTCCTTCTTGTCGTCCTCGGGTTTTCCTTCCAGGGATGGCTCGCAAAGTACAAGGTGGAGGAGGAGGTCAAGCGGTTCTACGCCGACCTCTCCGACGCCCGGGCGAGGGCGTTGCAGAAGAAGCGGATGACCTTCGTAGACCTTGCGGTGAGGCAGTACCGCACCTTCGAGGATACGAACACGGCACCCGATGGTAACGGGGTATTCGAGCAGGCGGCGGACACCCGGGTTGCGAGCACGACGACCAGTTACGATATCGTTCCGACGTTGAACCCCGTGGTGTCACAGTTCGCCTTCGACCGGGAGGGGCTGGCAACGGTGACCGGGACAATCCGTCTCGATTCAACCTTGTCCCCCGACTACGACTGCATCACGATTCAAGCGACCAGGCTTCGGATAGGGAGATACAATGGCGGGATCTGCCAGGAAAAGTGAGCGAGGGCTGACCCTCCTCGAAACGGTCATCGCCCTGGCTATCGTTTTTATCGTGTTTCTGGGGCTGACCGAAGCGAGTCTGCTCGTAATGGACCACAACATCAACAACACGATCCGCGACGAGGGGGTGAGTGTGACGGAGATGGAGATGTCAACGGTGAGACAGACCCCCTACGCAACGCTGTTCGCGATGCCGGAAGGGTCCCCTCAACCAAGCCTGAATGGCGTGGTCGTCTCGAGGCAGATCCGGGGGCTGATATTGAACTACGCGCCTACCTGGACCATGACCCATCTGAACGCCGACAATCTGCAGGTAGTAGTCAACGTGGGCTGGACCCGAAAGGGGCGGGCATACAACCACCAGGCGACAACGATTGTGAGGAACCGATGAGGTGCCGGCAACGGGGGTTTACACTGATCGAGGTGATGATCTCCCTGGCCATCCTGGGGCTGGTCATGAGCGCGGTGTCCGTCTTTTTCCTCGGGTCGATGCGGCAGTTCAAGGTGCAAAGCCGGATCGCGCAGACCGGAATGGATTCGCTCATCGGGGGCGAGCTGCTCCGGAAGGATGTCGAGCATGCAGGCTACGGGCTTCCCTGGAACAATATCCCGGCCTACAACGATGCGGCTTCCGGCATCCTGAGCGACTCCAACGTTGCCCCCCGCGGGATCGTCAGCGTGAACGGGGGGGGGCTGAACGGCTCGGACTACCTGGTGATCAAGGCCGTCAACGTGGGTACGAACGACGCATGCAAGAAGTGGACGACGCTCCAGGTGGGGGACGTGAAACGGTCCTGGACCACGGTCCCGCCGAACTCGGAAAACCTGGGCAATTCCGACCGCGTGATCGTGATGTCGCCGGGCAGCACCGGGGCGAACTGGCGGTCGCTCGTGGTCCCGGCAGGGTGGTCGACAACCTTCGGCAACTCTGCCGCGTACCAACCGGCGAGCGCCGCGGATACCCGGGTAATCTACGGGATTGACGGTCCGTCGGGCAACCCTCTCCGGATGCCCTTCAACAGGGCCGACTACACCGTTTCCACGGCGAACGTTCCGCTGCGCTGCGCTCCGAACACCGGTGTCCTGGTGAAATCGGTCGTTAAGCATTCCGACGGCTCTCTGGACATGGCGCTTCCGCTGATCGACTGCGTGGCGAGCATGCAGGTGCAATTCGATCTCGACACCGACGGGGACGGAGCGGTGGACCCCCTGTCGGGATACGAAAACGATCTGGCCGGCCTCACCGCTGCGGAGATCCGGGATCAGGTGAAACAGATCCGGATTTCCCTTCTCGCACACGAGGGGGAGCAGGATCCGAAATACATTCACTCCGTAACCAGCATTTCCTTGGGGGATGTGTCAGTGGACCTGACCGACGCCGCCTTTCTGGGAAAGGGGCGGAACTACCGGTGGAAGGTGTACACCCTTTCCGTGACGCCGCAGGACCTGGGAGGCTGATGTGAAGCACTTGGAAAACGACAGGGGAGTCGCGCTCATCTTCGTGCTCCTCCTCTCGGTGGTTGCCCTGATCACTACCGCAGGACTGCTCTTTATTCTCGGCAAGGGAGGGTACATCTCGGGGCAGCAGAAACGGTACAACACGGCGCTCGAGGCGGGGCGGGGAGGAGTGGAGGCCACCCTCCAGGTGGTAGCTGACCGGGGGATCGACACGATCGGGCTTACAAACGTCTTCCTTGGGGGAGACCTTGGGACCAAGCTGACGAACCCGACGGATAACTGGGCGGTGGGGATCGACCGCAGTTCGATGATCAATCCCTTGGACAACACCACCTACGACCTGCGGTTCGATCTGGGCAACTACCGAATCCACTCGAAGATCGTCGACACGGTGAACGGAAACTCGGAGGCGGACACGGGGTTGCTCAAGACGGGGGTGGTGAATACCGGTTCCGGCGAAGTGACGGTGATGAACGTCCCTTACCTATACACGATCGAGGAACTCTCCGCGAACCAGGTGAATCCGTCCTCGACCGAGAGGGTGAAGATATCGGTACTTTACCAGTATTGACCCGCATCGTTCCGGCGGCAGTCTTCGCGGTTACGCTGCTATTATTTTCTTCCTGCGGGGGAAAGCAGGAAAGCTACCCGCAGGCTCCCCGGATCGCTGGAGGGGAGACGGAAAAAGCGGTACGGGATGGTGCAGCCGCGTCGACCCATTCCGACTCCGTCCTGGCGGTCCGCATTCTTCCGGAGATCGCCGGTGCGGGGACCCGTCTTCATCTCTCCGCCACCGGGTTTTCCCTTGGGGACGGGGAGATCGAATGGAAGGTGAACGAGAACCCGGTGCCCGGCCAGCGTGCGGATTCGTTCTCGACCGAGGGGTTCCGGAAAGGGACTTCCGTGCGGGCCCGGGTGAAGGTCGGGGAGCGGGAGGTCACTTCCAATACCGTGACGCTGGTGAACACCCCTCCGGAGATCCGCTCGGTTCGGATCGTCCCCGATGTGATCCGCCCCGGCGATTCGATCGGTGTCGAAGTGGCGGGAAACGACCCCGACGGAGATGACCTGATGTTCGAGTACCGGTGGGAGAAGAACGGACAACCCGCGGGAACCGAGAGCAGGATGGAGGGAGCCCTGCATCGAAACGACGTCGTTTCGGTCCGGATCACTCCCTTCGACGGGGAAGTCCGGGGAAAATTTCTGGTCATCCGGCGGGAAGTGAAAAATTATCCTCCCTCGATTGATGGGGTGTTCGACGCCCGCTTGGCAGACGGCGTCTATACCTGCAAGGTAAGAGCGACCGACGGGGACAACGATCCGTTGACCTACGCTCTGATTGAAGCCCCTCCGGGGATGACGATCGATCCGGGTACGGGGGCGCTCAGCTGGACAGTGGCGGACAGATTCATCGGAAAGGCGTCGGTGACCGTGTCGGTAACCGATGGGCACGGTGGGGAGGCCTCCTACCCGATGTCCCTGACCATCCGGGAGGAATCCCCGAAGGAATAACCGTGCCGCCCAGATCCTTGGCGTCTTCCAGAGGGCCTCCTTGCCTGCCTGGTGCCCCTCGCTTATAGTAATCGGCACAATGATTGAGGGACGAAAGACCCGGAAG
>CAWEPX010000001.1:0-7389 GCA_963811025.1 uncultured delta proteobacterium | reverse complement strand
TCAATCCCGAAGAGACACTCCTTACGGGCTCGGTAACGGACCTGTACATCCGGGAGAACGCCGGCTACGCCGTTTCCCGCCTGTTCGAAGAGATCCGTGGTTTTCTGCCCCGGTCCTGAGCCGCCGGCCACATTAAAATATTTCATATCCATTAATTAATTTTGCCCTTCTCCCGCCCCCCGGGAGATGCCACTTCAATGTTTACGGCAGGTTACAAGTGAGCGCCGCGGTGGCACGAGCATTGCTTCAAGAGAGGACAGGAGGAAACCGATGCGATCCGAAAAGGGATTCACACTGGTGGAAATCATGATCGTGGTAGCCATCATTGGCATCGGGGCGATCATGGCATTTTCCAATCTTCAAAGCTGGAACCGGCATAACAACTTCGTCGGTTTTCAGCGAGAGGTGTTTTCGGAGATGCAGGAAGCAAGGTCGCGGGCCACTTCCATGAGGAGGCAATACCGGATGGCGTTCGACCTGGACGCGGAAACGGTACTTCTGGAACGCGGAAACGCCGGATCGGGGTCCACCGTCTGGACAGCAGACCGAGCGGTCCTTTCCGCTCCCGGGGGCTGCACGATCGACGATATCGCGTGGTTGCGCGGAGGGGTGGGCGCGACGCCGTCCGGCGGCACGTTCTACCTGCTCTTCAGCCCTGGCGGAGACGTGTATCGATGGGCGGCAGGGCCTGTGATAACTCCCCTCGACACCACGAACATCCATCTCTCGAGCGACGCGGGGGAAACTGCGACGGTCCAGCTCTACTGCTGGACGGGAAAAGCGAGGCTCTCCGTTGGAACGATCTGACAGGAAGAACAGAGGAAAAGAGAACGGGTTTTCCCTCATCGAGGTGATGGTCGCGCTCACGATACTCGCCGTGGGCCTTCTGGCCCTCGCTCTCCTGCAGACGACGGCCATCAAGGGAAACTCCCTGGCGGCGAAATCGACGGTTGCGATGCAGCTCGCCCAGGACCAGCTGGAGAAATTCCGCCACACGTCGTGGGCGACCATCGCATCCACTTCGGCAGGAGGATACAACACGGCGACCATGACCCCCGTGTACGGGGGATTCCCCGGAAGCGAGGGGGATGTCGTGACGATTCGGGGAGTCAATTACTACCGGGCGTGGTTTGTCAACAACGTGAGCACGACATTGCGAACCATCACGGTGTGGACCTGCTGGCAGGACGAGCGGCAGAACTGGCACAGCGTCATGCTGCAGACGCAGCGATCCGACATAGGGGTCTGACATGGGAAAGGCGAAGGTGGCCGGAAAAAGCACGAGGGATGCGAGGGGCCGTACTTCCCGGGGGATTTTGCCCTTCATCGAGGTCATGACCGGCGATGATCCTGACCTCTTCGGCATCGCGATGACCGCGGCGTTCGCCACGTTCCAGTTCAGGCGTACCGTCGTTCACGGTGCAGAACCACGTGGCGGAGGCACAGCAGAACCTGCGGGCGGTCCTGGATGTCATGGGACGGGACATCCGCCTGGCAGGATACGGGATTCCGGCGGCGGTGAATATCTCCCCGGCTCCTTCCCACAGGCGACAACACAATCCGGAACATTCGCCCGCTGAACCGGACGACGGGAGCCGGCCAGGTCTACATCCTCTACCTGTACGACATGGACGCCAGCCTCCCTCCGACCGATGCTCCCCTGGGGATGGGTGTCTATGCGGACAACCTGGACGTCACCAGCACAGCAGGATTCGCGAGAGGCGACCTCGTCCTCATTCGAAACAACCAGAGCGCCGACATGTTCGAGGTCACGGGGACGCCTTCCGCGACGACCCTGAACTCGACGTCGGCGGATCGACGAATCTGTACAACAGCCTGACAGCCCACGCACGGTTTCCCGTCCCCGGGTACGCGGGACGCGCACGTAGCATCGAAGGCCCGCTTCGTCCGGTACTTCATCGACACCACGGATCCGGACCATCCGACGCTGATGCTCGACAAGATGATCGACAAGACGACCCCCGTCGCTCAGCCTCTTGCGGACGACATCGAGGACATGCAGATCCAGTACGGAGTCAATATGAACGGCGATTCCGCCATAGACAGCACGGAGTAGATTGATTCACCGGATGCCACCCAGATGCCGCTGGTCAAGCAGATACGGCTGTTCCTTTCGGCCCCGACCAACATGAAGGAAAAAGGGTGGCAGGTGCGCGGCCGGCGCTGGCGAACAGGCGGCCGGGGCCGCCGACAGCTACCGGCGCAGAGTCATCGAGAACGGGATAGTGATCGACCTGAGAAATCCCGGATAGGTGAGGGGAGGAGCATGAAAAACGAACGAGGCAGCGCACTGGTCATCAGCCTGATGCTTCTCCTGATCCTGACGGCGATCGGGATTTACGCCATCAACACCTCCACCACCGAGATCGACCTCACCCTGCAGTCGAAGGTGGGAACGGTTACGCTCAATGCCGCGGAAGCCGGTGCCTACGTGGCCATCGATCGGGTGCCTAACGTGCTGGTGGCGGCCCTGCCCGGGACTTTGTCGAACCAGGCTTATTACGGGGCTACATCGGGGCTGACGGGATCGATGACGCTTCGTCCCGGATACGGTTGGAACTTCAGGTTCGCCGATTTCGGCGTGGACAGCACGGGAACGCACCTCCCCAGTTCGTCGCCAGGAAAACCGTACAAGCGGTCATCCTCTTCGGACCGTTGCCCTGGGACGATGTATTAGTTCGAGGAAAGGGGAAGAAGAAGGATAGCGACAATGAGGGCGGAAAACATGCTGCGCTGCTGGCCCTTTTGCTGTCGTGCCTGATCGCACTGCCGCCGGTCGCCCTGGCCGACGACACGGAGCTGTTTACGACATCGGCCAATCCGAACGTGCTTCTCATGCTCGACACGACGGGGTCCATGGATACCCTCGCCGGGTCATCCTCGGTCGGGGACCTCGACGGCGACAATCCCTCGGATTCCCGGATGGACGTCCTCTGGAAGGTCGTCTACACCCTGCTCAATTCGGACTTGAGCATTCCATCCTCCAGCACCAACTACAACTGCCGGACCTCCCAGCGGATCCGGACGCGGAACAACCCCTACCGCGGTATCCGGGTCGACGGATCGAACTGGAGCCATTTCCGGCTACGAACGGCACGGTCCAGATCGGGAGCGGGGGCGCGTCGGAGACGATCACCTACCGCAGCAAGTCGGTCTCCCGGGGAAGGATTATTTCAACTTCTCCCCGGCCTACAGCTTACGGAACAGCTATTCCAATAACGCGACGATC
The DNA here is from genome assembly GCA_963811025.1 of uncultured delta proteobacterium. Taxonomy (GTDB): domain Bacteria; phylum Desulfobacterota; class Deferrimicrobia; order Deferrimicrobiales; family Deferrimicrobiaceae; genus CSP1-8. Next base: position 4,139 of record CAWEPX010000001.1, on the reverse strand, counting down.
TCCATCTCCGGGTCAAGCGCATACAGCCGCCCGTATCCATCAACCACACCGAGGCGATCAGCACGGATTTCCTTACCAATCTCGCCCAGGCCGACGAGGGAGCTTAAAGGCGCGCCTCGGGCTGATGACCTTCACAACGAACAGCACCGGGTCGTCGGTGCAGTGAACATCCGCAACCAGGTGACTTTCAGCGCGCCGAACTCCCCGCCGTTTTCGCCTTCCTACCAGAACATCTGGGGCTCCGTCAAACGGTATCCACGCTTTGGGCGGCACGCCCACGGCCCAGGCCTTGAGTTACGCGCAGACCTTCTTCAGCCAGGCGTATAACTCCAGCCAGGTCTGCCGGCCGAACTTCGGCGTCCTGATCACGGACGGCGAGGACACGATGGGGGGGATCGACGGCGCCACAGGGAACGGGGAAGCCCGGATTATTACAGCGGTTCGGGAACTTCCGGCACGTTCTACTCCAACGGCTATTCGGGCAACACGGGCCAGGTGGCCCGCCGCAACGCGGTCATCAAGGAGGCCTGGGACCTGCTGACCTACAACCCGAGCGTCAAGCTCTTCACGGTCGGCGTCGGGATCAGCGACGACGTCCCGCACGTGAGGGTCCTGCGCGACGTCCTGCGCAGGGCGTCGGAACAGACGAACGATCAGGCGACCTCCAGCGAGTTCAACGCCGTCGGCACGGCGGCGGACGATACCTCGCGAGGCGCCGGCAGGGCATTCTTCGCCACCGACGCCACCGAGCTGGCGCTCTCCCTTCAGAACATCTTCCACCAGATCTCCGCGGGGACCTACTCCTTCACCGCTCCGACGGTCGCCTCGGTCCGGATGACCGACCGGAACTACCTCTACAAGGCCACGTTCACCCCGGCCGCTCCGCCGGCGACATTCTGGGAAGGCCACCTCGAGGCGCTGACGATAAACAGCGACAACACCTATACGTCCCACTGGGACGCCGCCACCGTCCTCCAGGGGACCGCCCCGGCGAACCGGAGGATCTTCGCGGGGTACACGGACGGCACATCGTGGTCACGGATCGACTTCACGAACTCCGCCATCACCCCGGCAATGGTCGATGTACCCACCGCCGCGGACAGGGACGCCGTGGTGAATTACGTCCGGGGCGTCGGGCACGACAACAACGCCAAGCTCGGCGATATCTTCCACTCCAAGCCGGTCGTCGTCGGTCCCCCTTCCCGGTTCTACCTCGACGAGGGATATTCGACGGCAGTGGGGACAGGGACGACCGAAAGCTTCGTCGACGCCAATCAGGACCGCAGGCGGGTCCTTTACGTGGGGACCAACGACGGGATGATCCATGCCTTCCTGAGCGGAACGTACAATTCGTCGACCGGGCTGTACGACGACGGAACGGGGGAAGAGCTCTTCGGGTTCGTACCGTATTCCCTCCTGGAGAACATCCAGGACTTCGTCCCGGCGGATCTGAGCTCCCACGGATACTACAATGATTCTTCGCCCCGGGTCGCCGACATCTGGATTGACGCGAACAACGACGGAACCAAGCAGTCCTCCGAGTGGCACACGATCCTGATCGCGGGGCTGCGAAAGGGAGGAAACAGCTACATCGCTCTGGACGTAACCGATCCTCCCACGAACAACAATTACTCGAATTTCCCCGGGGTGCTCTGGGAGTACACGGATGACACCAACGTAGGAGAGACCTGGTCCGAGCCGTTCATCGGAAAGGTGCGGATGCAGGAGGACTCCTGGCCGGGAGCGAGGGACCGCTGGGTGGCGATCTTCGGCGGCGGAGTATCGGACACCGGGACGGTCGGGGCATCCCTGGTAGTGCTGGACCTCGCAACGGGAACGGCCCTCAAGACCTTCACGACCGGGATCGACGACATCATCGCCGCATCCCCATCGGTGGTGCTCGATGCGAGCGGGTACATCAGGTTCGCGTACGCGGTCGACCTCGACGGCTCGGTCTACAAATTCGATCTCCGGGCGACGGGTCTTCGGAGCAACGGGTTCTCGGACTGGGTCCACAAGAAGATATTCCAGGCCTCCGCCGGGCAGCCTGCCTACCACCGGGTAGAACCTGCCAGCATCACCGAGAGCAGTCGCTACCTGTTCTTCGGAACCGGGAACCAGGAAAGCCCGGTGTCGGACGGCGGAACGGGAAAATTCTACGCGGTCATCGACACGGATTCGTTCTGGCCGAGCTCTCCCCTGGTGGAAAGCAGCCTGGCGGACCTGACGGGCAATCTGGGAACCGGGACGGCGGGCCCGACGCAGTACGGATGGCTCATCAACCTGGCCGGCATTCCTTCCTCGGCGAATTCCACCGACACCTATACGCACCAGGCCGAGAAGGTGCTCTCCGACCCGGTGATCTTCTACAACAACGTCTTCTTCACAACGTTCACTCCCGACGCCTCGAATCCCTGCAGCGGCGGCGGGATCGCACGCGTGTACGGCCTCCGGACGCAGAATGCAATACCGGGACTGGACGCGCTCTCCCAACTCGGGGAGACGTCCGGCACGAAAGTCCCCTATCACGTTTACGCCGGAGCCGAGGGAGGCATTCCCTCGAGTCCCTCCCTGTCGATCTACCCGTCAGGACAGTCGTCAATATTCGTCGGGTTTTCGACCGGGTCCATTACCGAGATCCATATCGATTCCCCATTGCACTACAAGGAAATCAAGTCGTGGAAGGATACGTTCTGATGGTTGCCGGTGTTTCGAACCGTCGGGGAGGCAAGGAGGCGCTGGTAATCCTCCTTGCCCTCTGTCTTTCCATCCCTGCAGGCGGCTGCGGGAAAAAGGAGGGCACGCCCTCTCCGCAGGGGCGTTCCCTTCGGGGAGACGAGCCTCCCTCCGGTCCGGCAGGAGGCGGCGACGCGCCGTCCCGGATCGAACACGCCGTGGGGACGGGCAGGGATGTGGCGGTTATCGTCGTACCTTCGTCCCCCAGCCGGATCGCGTCGCCGTCAGTTTCCGTCAGGACAGCAACCGGCCAGGGCGCGGAAATCAGGAACGTCACATGGGAAGTGAACGGTATGGAGCGGGCGGACGGAAACCTTTTGGACCCTTCGCTGTTCCAGCGGGGGGACAGGATAAAGGCGATCGTGAGAATTCGCTCGGGGGGGAACGAGATGGTTCTCGAAACTCCCGAGGTCAGCGCGGTCAATGCCCTGCCGGCAGTTGAAAAAGCGACGATAGAGCCTCAAGCCCCCACCGCCGGGAGCACGGTACGGGCCGTCGTAGAGGCACGGGACCCGGACGAAGATCCCTTGACGTTCCAATACCAGTGGTATGTGGACAACGTACTGGTTCCCGGGGAAGGGGATTCGTTGAACCTGAAGGGGGTCAGGAAGGGATCGACGGTTCACGTCGCTGTGACCCCCAACGACGGGTTTTCGGCAGGGGCATGGAAATATTCTCCCCTCTATGAGATCGTCAACGCCCCGCCCGTCGTGAAAAGCAAGGCGCCGACGACGATTCCTCCTTCCCCGCGTGCTGACGCACACCATCGTCGCGGAAGACCCAGACGGCGATCCGTTGACGTACACACTGGTCAAGGGGACAAAGGGGATGTCTCTCAGCGGCCCGACATTGACCTGGAAGGTTTCCGACGAGGATATTGGCAGGCCTGCGGATATCGTCATCCGGATCTCCGACAACCAGGGGGGGGAGACGGTTCTCACGCTGACCTTGACCCCCAATAAGCCGTAAGGAGGCGTTATGAGATTCACGAAGCCGCTTGCCACGTGGGTGATATGCCTCTCCCTGTTTTTCCTCGCCCCTATGTCTTTCGCACAAACCGAGTATATCCTCATGAGCGGGGCCCGGGCCGTGATCATGGGGAAGCAGGTGGTCCTGATCAACTCGAATGGGAAGAAGTCGGTCGCGCCCCCCGGGAGTTACGAGACCAGGGACGGAAGATACACGATCATCGTCCGGCAGGATAAGGTTGTGGTCCGGGACCACACACAGGAGCTTCGATAAACGGTCGAGACGGGGCCGGGGAGAGGTGGCCGCCCGGGCTCGAGGTACCTCCCTTCATCCGTAAGACAGGGGAGCATCGAAAAGCCCACGGGGTTTCTTGCCACCCGTCCTTAGACTATAGTAATCCGCACGATGAAACCGGGCAGGAAAAAACGCGCCGT